>NZ_CP033361.1:0-1702500 GCF_013170725.1 Mesorhizobium erdmanii
ATGCAGAGCGGCATCGAAAGGGAGCTTACGGGCGACCTCCCATTTCCTGGAACTTTGATCGGAGCAAACGAGATGGCGGTCTCCAGCGACGCGGAGCAGAAGTTCGACCGGGTCAAGATCCAGTTGAAGGCGCGTCTGGGGGCTGAGGTCTATTCGAGCTGGTTCGGCCGCATGAAAGTGGCGGAGGCGTCCAAGGGCATTGTACGCATCTCGGTGCCCACCGCGTTCCTGCGCTCATGGATCAACGGCCACTATCTCGACCTCATCTCTGAACTGTGGAAGCAGGAGGACGCCGATCTGCTCAAGATCGAGATCGTGGTGCGCACGGCCACCCGCCAGGGGCGCAGCCATGCCGAACCGGAATTGGCGCCGGCGCGCAAGATGACACGGCAGACGCAGACGGCGCTGGCCGCCGGCACCGTGAGCCCCAGCAGGGTGGAACGGCCTCCCGTGCCACGTCCGGGGGCTGCAACCGAGAGCGAATTCCGCCACAACGTGCTGGGGTCGCCGCTTGACCCGCGCTACACGTTCGGCTCCTTCATCGAGGGGCCGTCGAACCGGGTGGCCTTCGCTGCCGCCAAGGCCGTAGCGGAATCGCAGTCGAGCGCCGTGCGCTTCAATCCGCTGTTCCTGCACGCGACCGTCGGGCTCGGCAAGACCCACCTGCTGCAGGCCATCGCGGCGGAGTCGCTGAAGCAGAACCCTAAATCCCGCGTCGTCTATCTCACCGCGGAATACTTCATGTGGCGCTTCGCCACGGCGATCCGCGACAACAACGCGCTGACGCTCAAGGAGCAGCTGCGCGACATCGACCTCTTGATCATCGACGACATGCAGTTCCTGCAGGGAAAGTCGATCCAGCATGAATTCTGCCATTTGATCAACATGCTGCTCGACAGCGCCAAGCAGGTGGTTGTCGCCGCCGACCGGCCGCCGTCGGAGCTGGAATCGCTCGAGCCGCGCGTCCGCTCGCGCCTCAATGGCGGCGTCGCGCTCGAAATGTCGGCGCCCGATTTCGTCATGCGCCTCGGCATGCTCAAACTGCGCTTGGCCACGGCCAGGGTCGACGACGCGTCGCTGGACATTTCCGAGGAGATCCTCAATCACGTCGCCCGCACAGTGACCGGCAGCGGACGCGAACTGGAGGGCGCCTTCAATCAGCTGCTGTTTCGGCAGTCGTTCGAACCACAGATCACCATCGACCGCATCGACGAAATCCTCGGCCACATCTATCGCACTGGCGAGCCGAAGCGGGTCCGCATCGAGGATATTCAGCGCATCGTGGCGCGCCACTACAACGTGTCGAAGACCGAATTGCTGTCCAACCGGCGTACGCGCACGATCGTCAAGCCACGGCAGGTCGCCATGTACCTGTCCAAGGTGATGACGCCGCGCTCCCTGCCCGAAATCGGACGGCGCTTCGGCGGCCGCGACCACACCACGGTGCTGCACGCCGTGCGCAAGATCGAGGACCTGTCCGGCAATGACAACACGTTGGCCCAGGAACTCGAACTGCTGCGACGGCTGATCAACGACCAGGCTTGATCGATCCGCGACAGGCAAGCCAGAACCGCACTGGAATTCAATGGCTTGCCTGCCCGGCCACGAGCTCGAAGCAGGCTCGCGACCGTGAGCAATTCGGTTTCCCGGGAAAGCGCGTAGCGCGTTTCCTTCGGAATCGAGACAAAACGAAGTCGGGCGATGGTCCGGATTCCGGATTCGGCGCCCTGGCCAGCGGTCTTCGTGACGTTTATCCCCAGAAAGCCCGCGCAGCCGGCCCGAACCAGTGGCGCGGGCTTGCGTTTGCTGGCTTTTTCCTGTCAGTTTACGCAGATTCTGAGCCTGTTCAGACCTTTCGCGGGGCGCCGCCAGCCGGAGACCCGCTCATCCTTTCAAGCGAGCCTGTTTCGTCATGCGTGTTATCCTGGAACGGTCAAATCTCCTGAAGTCGCTCAACCACGTCCACCGTGTGGTCGAACGGCGCAACACGATACCGATCCTGTCCAATGTGCTGCTCAGTGCCGAGGGCGCCAGCCTGGAAATGAAGGCCACCGACCTCGACCTCGAAGTGACGGAAGCGACGCCCGCCAAGGTGGAGCGCGGCGGGGCGACGACGGTTCCGGCGCATCTGCTCTACGACATCGTGCGCAAGCTTTCCGACGGCGCCGAGGTGATGCTGAAGACGGACGAGGACGGCAACGCCATGACGGTGACGTCGGGCCGCTCGAGCTTCCGGCTGCAGTGCCTGCCGCAATCCGACTTCCCCGAGCTTTCGGCCGGATCCTTCTCCCATATCTTCCGGCTCGACTCGGTTGCCCTGAAGGGGCTGATCGAGAAGACGCAGTTCGCTATCTCAACCGAAGAGACACGCTATTATCTCAACGGCATCTACCTGCACACGCATGAGGTCGGCGGCAAGCTGAAGCTGCGCTCGGTGGCGACCGACGGCCACCGCCTGGCGCGCGCCGAAATCGACGCCCCAGCGGGCTCAGAAGGCATGCCGGGCATCATCATCCCGCGCAAGACGGTGAGCGAGTTGCAGAAACTGGTCGATGATCCGGATGTCGCCGTGACCACTGAGCTGTCCGATACCAAGATCCGCTTCACCATCGGCAGCGTGGTCCTGACCTCGAAGCTGATCGACGGCACCTTCCCCGACTATCAGCGGGTCATTCCGACCGGCAATGACAAGAAGCTGATCCTCGACCGCCAGAGCTTTGCCGCAGCGGTCGATCGCGTCTCGACCATTTCCTCCGAACGCGGACGCGCGGTGAAGCTTTCGATCAGCGAAGGCCAAGTGACGCTTGCGGTCAACAATCCGGATTCCGGAAGCGCCACCGAGGAACTGGCTGCCGACTATTCTTCCGATCCTATCGAAATCGGCTTCAACGCCAAGTATCTGCTCGATGTCGCCGCCCAGCTGACCGGCACTGAAGCCAAATTCATGCTGGCCGATGCAGGTTCGCCGACGCTGATCCACGATATGGCCGACGAGACCGCGCTTTACGTGCTGATGCCTATGCGGGTATAGCCGGCACTGCATCATCGAGCCGGCTCCGCGACGGGACCGGCAGCGGAAACAATGGCGACTACTACAGGCGGATAGCGGTTGCCGGCACAAACTCATATAAGTAAGCTCACACTTACTGATTTTCGCAACTATGCAACGCTGGCGCTCGATCTCGCCCCCGGTGCCGTGGTGTTTTCCGGCGACAATGGCGCCGGCAAGACCAACCTCCTCGAAGCGATTTCCTTCCTGACGCCCGGGCGCGGCCTGCGCCGTGCGCCTTACGCCGATGTCGCACGCGAAGGCGGCGGCGGCGGCTTTGCGCTGCATGCCCGGCTCGACGGGCCCGATGGCCAGGCCGAGATCGGTACGGGCATTTCGGTTGGCGAGGGCGAAGGCGGCAGACGGGTTCGCATCAACGGCGCCGCTGCCAGATCGGCCGAGGACATGCTGGAATGGCTGCGAGTCGTGTGGCTGACGCCAGCCATGGATGCACTGTTCACCGGACCGGCCGCGGATCGCCGGCGCTTTCTCGACCGGCTCGTTCTGGCGATCGATCCCGGCCACGGCCAGCGCGCCCTCGACTACGAGAAGGCGATGCGCGGCCGTAACCGCTTGCTTACGGATGGAACCAGGGACGACCGTTGGTTCGATGCGATCGAGACTCAGATGGCCGAAACCGGTGTCGCCATTGCCGCGGCGCGCGCCGAACTGGTTCGCCTGCTCGCCGCCATGATCGACAGGCTGCCCGACACAGGGCCGTTCCCGCAGGCCGATATCAGCCTTTCGGGCGATCTGGAAGCCGAGATTTCCACCGCGCCGGCGGTCGATGTCGAGGAGCGGTTCCGGCGGGCGCTTACCAACGGCCGTGATCGCGACCGCGCTGCCGGGCGCACGCTCGAGGGGCCGCACCGTTCCGATCTCCTGGTAAGGCACCGGCCAAAGGCAATGCCGGCCGACCTTTGTTCGACCGGAGAACAGAAGGCATTGCTGGTCGGCATCGTCCTGTCGCACGCCCGGCTGACCGGCGAGATGTCCGGCATGACGCCGATACTGCTGCTCGACGAGATCGCGGCACACCTCGATGGCGGACGGCGGGCAGCGCTGTTTTCGATCCTGGAGGAGTTGAACTGCCAGGCGTTCATGACGGGAACCGATGCCGCGCTGTTTTCCAGCCTCAGGGGGCGTGCGCAGTTCCTGACCGTCGACCACGGCACGGTTGGGCCAACCGAAGACGCCTGACAAGGTTTTTTGGGCGCGATATGGTTCTCACATGACTACTGCGCTCACGACCGACGAGATCGAACGCTATGCCCGCCACATCGTGCTGCCCGAGGTCGGCGGCGCGGGCCAGCAGAAGCTCAAGCAGGCGCGCGTCCTGGTGATCGGCGCCGGCGGGCTGGGTGCGCCGGTGCTCGAATATCTCGCGGCCGCCGGCGTCGGCACGCTTGGCATCGTCGACGACGACATCGTGTCGCTCTCCAATCTGCAACGCCAGGTCATCCACGGCACCGATACGGTCGGCATGCTGAAAACCGAGAGCGCCAAAGCGGCAATCGCCCGCATCAATCCCAACACCGCGGTCGAGACGCACACGGTGCGGCTGAGCGCGGAGAACGCCCCTGCCCTTGTCGCCCGGTATGACATCGTCGTCGATGGTTCCGACAATTTCGAGACCCGCTATACGGTAGCCGATGCCTGCGCGAGCGCGCGCAAACCTCTTGTGCATGCCGCCGTCGGCCGTTTCGACGGCTCGGTGACGGTGCTGAAGCCTTTCGAGGACGGTAAGGACGGCAGACCGAACCCTGGATATCGCGATCTCTTTCCCGAAGCCCCGCCGCCGGGCCTGGTGCCGTCCTGCGCCGAGGCAGGGGTGCTTGGCGCCTTGACCGGCGTCGTCGGCACGCTGCAGGCGATGGAGGCGATCAAGCTGATCACCGGCATTGGCGAGCCGCTGGTCGGCCGGCTGCTGCTCTACGATGCGCTCGCCGCGCGCTTCGAAACGATCCGCTACGGCAGGCGCTGACCTTGGAGCGGACCATGACCGTCACCATCGACCGCATTCCGGCCGATTTCGGCCGCTGGGACGAAGTGCTTGCCCTGATCATGCGTGCCTTCGCCTTCATGGACGGCATCATCGACCCGCCGTCCTCGGCTCACCTGCTCACTGTCGACGCACTGCGCGACAAGGCCGGGCGCGAGACCGGTTTCGTGGCCCTCGATGGCGACAGGATCGTCGGCTGCGTCTTTGCCCTCGAAAGGGCCGACGACTTTTACGTCGGCAAGCTCGCCGTCGTCCCGGACTGCCAGGGGCAGGGCCTCGGCCGGCGGCTGATGCGGAAGGTCGAAAATCTGGCGCTCGACCGCGGCAAGGCGGCGCTGGAGCTGCAGACACGCATCGAACTCACCGCCAATCACGCCGCCTTTGCCCGCCTCGGCTTTCACGAAACCGACCGGACGGCGCATGAGGGCTACGCCAGGCTCACTTCGATCACCATGCGCAAGACTCTTTCGTAAGCCTTGACTTCCGTAGAGAGCGGTTCAGCGTTTGATGGAACCCGCCGAACCGTTCTAACTCTTTGTTTTTAAGCAATTCCCAAGGGGAAGCGCCATTCGCTTCTCCCGGGAAAACCGCTACACACTTTTCCTGGAATTTCTCTGGGACAACGCGGCGTCAGGTTCTGAGCGGCAGCACGCGGTCGGGGGGACGGTGACCGTCAACGAAGGCCCTGATGTTGATGATGACCTTCTCGCCCATGTCGATGCGGCCCTCGAGCGTGGCCGAGCCCATATGCGGCAAAAGCACGACCTTATTCTTGGCGGCGAGCCTGAGCAGCTTGGCATTGAGCGCCGGCTCATGCTCATAGACGTCGAGACCGGCGCCGGCGATCTTGCCGTCCTGGATCAGCTTGACCAGCGCTTCCTCATCGATGATGTCGCCACGCGCGGTGTTGACGACATAGGCCGTCGGCTGCAACAGCGCCAGCCGCCGTGCCGACAACAGGTGGAAGGTCGCGGGCGTCGACGGACAATTGACCGAGATAATGTCCATGCGGGCCAGCATCTGGTCGAGGCTTTCCCAATAGGTCGCCTCCAGCCCGTCCTCGACCGCCGGCAACACACGGTGACGGTTGTGGTAGTGGATGGACAGGCCGAAAGCCTTGGCCCGCCTGGCAACGGCCGTGCCGATGCGGCCCATGCCGACAATGCCGAGCCGCTTGCCCCAGATGCGCCGGCCAAGCATCCAGGTCGGCGACCATCCGGCCCATTTCTTGTCGCCGGTGAGCACGTTGGCGCCTTCCGCGAGCCGGCGCGGCACCGCCAGCATCAGCGCCATGGTCATGTCGGCGGTGTCCTCGGTGAGCACATTGGGCGTGTTGGTGACGGTGATGCCCTTCTTGGCGGCGGCCGCAACGTCGATCTTGTCGACGCCGTTGCCGAAATTGGCGATCAGCTTGAGGTTGTCGCCGGCCTGGGCGATCAGCGCGGCGTCGATGTTATCGGTCACCGTCGGCACCAGCACGTCGGCTTCCTTGACCGCCGCGACCAGTTCCGGCTGCGTCATCGGCCTGTCCTCGACATTCAGCCTGGCGTCGAACAGCTCGCGCATGCGGGTCTCGACCGGGTCGGGCAGCTTTCGCGTGATGACCACGAGAGGCTTCTTTTTGCCTACCATTGTTTCCCTCGTTGAGACCTCTTTAACCAAGACCGGCGAAACTGAAAGCCGGTCGCGGTAGCCGATTTACCCATGTAACAAGCGGTGCCGCCGAAGACAAAGAAAAAGGGGCGCCGCAACCATCGGGCCGGCGCCGAAAGGAACGAAAGTGTCTGGTTTCGCGTCGCTTCGCCTGAGCCTCAGCGCGGCATTTCTTGGCGCTCTCCTTTGTTCTCCGGCCGCTGGCGCGCAGAGCGCGGCAGCGCCCGCCCAGGGCGTCGTCACACTCGGACCGAGCGGCCTGCCGCTGCCGCGATTCGTCAGCCTGAAGCCAGCGCGCGTCAACTCGCGCGTCGGTCCCGGCGCCAACTACTCCGTCAACTGGATGTATGTCAGGGCCGGCCTGCCGATGGAGGTCATCCAGGAATTCGACACATGGCGCCGCGTCCGTGACGCGGACGGTTCGGAAGGCTGGATCAACCAGTCGATGCTTTCGGGACGGCGTACCGCCATCATCGCCCCCTGGCAACGCGGCAAGGGCGGCCAGATCAGTCTCATGAAAAGCCCGGACAAGGACGCCAGGGTCGTTGCGATCGTCGAGCCGGGTGTCATGGGCACGATCAAGACTTGTGACGGCCAGTGGTGCGAAATGACGCTCGATGGCCATACCGGCTGGCTTGCCCAATCGACGGTCTGGGGCGCCTATCCCGGCGAGCGGGTCAAGGACTGATTCTTTGCCGCCGTTTCAGCGGGTTCGTTGCGGGCCAAGGCTCGGATCAACGGCCGATTCGGCCAAGGTGGGTATCCTGAAAGCCCGTTGACAGTTTCAGGCCGTAACCCAGCGCCCGATCGATGGCGATGTGGGCGAACCAGATCAGTGCGACCGCGATCGCGACAGCATGACCGGACAGGTACCCGGCGATCAGCAGCAGCACGGGTACGACGAGGATGTGCAGGGCGTTGTAGGTAAGGGCGCCGATGCGCGGCCCGCCGAGGTAGCCGAACATCGACAGGTCCGGCGCCAGGATGAGCACCGCGAAGAGCCACCAGGAAACGCCTGTCGAAGCATAGAAGACGATGGCCGCAACCGCCACGACGGCCCATTCGAGCCGGATTGTCAGGTCGAGAGGTTTCATTCCTGACAGATTGTTCGGCGCTGGCCGCTCATTCCTGGCGCTTGTGGCGCAGCCTCACCACGATATCGACATTGGCGATTTCCATGCCCTCGGGTGGCTCCGGCAGGTTGGTGACCGTCACCGGACCGTTGGCAATGTCGAAAATCCGGTTCTCGCCTTCAATGTAGAAATGGTGGTGGTCGGAGATGTTGGTGTCGAAATAGGTCTTGGAGCCCTCGACGGCCAAGATGCGCAGCAGACCCGCCTGGGTGAACTGGTGGAGCGCGTTGTAGACGGTGGCCAGCGACACCGGCACGCCGGCGGCCAGCGCCTCCTCGTGCAGTTCCTCGGCCGACAAGTGGCGATCGCCCTTGGCGAAAAGCAGGTCGGCCAGCGCGATGCGCTGCCGCGTCGGCCTCAGGCCGGCTTCACGTACCCGCTTGTCCACAGCGACATTTTCCTTCCGGCAGCCCCGGTCCATCTGGTCTTCCAAGCTCGCAGTCCCGCTTCAAGACACGCCCAGGATGGCAAAAAAATGATTGTCTGCCCAAACCGGACCCCTGTTGACATATATTCTGTCGCCGGAAAGCGATCAATAGCGCGCATTGACCCGGGCAGACTGGCGGGTTAAGCGCAAACGCCGGTTTCCGGCCCGAAACAGATTGTGTTAGGACACCAACGACAAGGGCGCGCTACCGCCCGGACGATATGGGGACGAGATTGATGGCGGGTAAATCCAGCTACGACTACGAAGAATTGCTGGCCTGCGCCCGCGGCGAGCTGTTCGGAGAGGGCAATGCCCAGCTCCCCTACCCGCCCATGCTGATGTTCGACCGTATCACCGAAATCAGCGAAACCGGTGGCGCCTTCGACAAGGGCTTCATCCGCGCGGAGTTCGACATCAAGCCGGACCTGTGGTTTTTTGCCTGCCATTTCATCGGCAATCCGATCATGCCAGGATGCCTCGGCCTGGATGCCTTGTGGCAGTTGACCGGATTCTATCTCGGCTGGCTCGGCGAACCTGGCAAGGGAATGGCGCTGTCGACCGGTGAGGTCAAGTTCAAGGGCATGGTCACACCATCGGTCAAGAAGGTCGAGTATGGCGTGGATTTCAAGCGCGTGATGCGCGGCCGGCTGGTTCTGGGCATCGCAGATGGCTGGATGAAGGCGGATGGCGAGCCCATATATGCGGCGACGGACCTGAAGGTTGGTCTGTCCAAGCAGTCGGCGGTCGCTTGACCGCAGCCTTGGCCTGCCCACTGGCCAGCATCCTTGGAAGGAGTTGCGAATGAGACGTGTCGTAGTCACAGGCCTCGGCATCGTGTCGTCGATCGGCAACAATGCCAACGAGGTGCAGACGTCGCTGCATGACGCCAGATCGGGCATCAGCTTTTCCGATTCCTTCGCCGAGCACGGTTTCCGCTGCCAGGTCTGGGGCGCACCGACGCTCGACCCGACGGCCATGATCGATCGCCGTGCGATGCGCTTCCTGTCGCAGGGTGCCGCCTGGAACCACGTCGCCATGGATCAGGCTATCGCCGATGCGGGTCTGGGCGAGAGCGACATCACCAATGAGCGCACCGGCATCGTCATGGGCTCGGGCGGCCCCTCCACCCGCACCATCGTCGAGGCGGCCGAAACAACGCTGAAGAACGGCAGCCCCAAGCGCATCGGCCCCTTTGCCGTGCCGAAGGCGATGTCGTCGACGGCCTCGGCCACTCTGGCCACCTGGTTCAAGATTCACGGCGTCAACTATTCGATCTCGTCGGCCTGCTCGACCTCGGCGCATTGCATCGGCAATGGCTATGAGCTGATCCAGTGGGGCAAGCAGGACATCGTCTTTGCCGGCGGCCATGAAGATCTCGACTGGACCATGTCGGACCTGTTCGATGCCATGGGCGCCATGTCGTCGAAGTACAATGATAAGGCATCGACGGCTTCGCGCGCGTATGACGTCGATCGCGACGGCTTCGTCATCGCCGGCGGCGCCGGCGTGCTGGTGCTGGAAGAGCTCGAGCATGCCAAGGCGCGCGGCGCCAAGATCTACGCCGAAATCGTCGGCTACGGCGCGACCTCGGACGGCCACGACATGGTCGCGCCTTCCGGCGAGGGCGCGGTGCGCTGCATGCGCCAGGCGCTGGCGACGGTTTCCACGCCGGTCGATTACATCAACACCCACGGCACCTCGACGCCGGTCGGAGATTCCAAGGAAATGGGCGCCATCCGCGAGGTGTTCGGCGAGAAGATGCCGTTCATCACCTCGACGAAATCGCTGACTGGCCATTCGCTCGGTGCTGCCGGCGTGCAGGAATCCATCTATTCGATCCTGATGATGCAAGGCGGCTTCATCGGCGAAAGCGCCCATATCGACACACTCGACCCTGAATTCGAGGGCATGCCGATCGTGCGCAAGCGCATCGACAACGCCAAGATCGACACCGTCCTGTCAAATTCCTTCGGTTTCGGTGGCACCAACGCAACGCTCGTTTTCCAGCGCTATTCCGCATAGGCCAGCGTTTTTCTAAAAGGATTGCCAGCCATGGACGGACTGATGAAGGGCAAGCGCGGGCTTGTCATGGGTGTCGCCAACGATCATTCGATCGCCTGGGGCATCGCCCAAAAATTGTCCGAACACGGGGCGGAACTCGCCTTCACCTACCAGGGCGAGGCCTTTGGCCGGCGGGTCAAGCCGCTTGCCGACAAGCTCGGCGCCTCGCTTGTCGTTCCCTGCGATGTAGAGGACAGCGCTTCGGTCGCCGCCACGTTCGAGACGCTTGGCAAGGCCTGGGGCGGACTGGACTTCGTCGTCCATGCCATCGGCTTCTCCGACAAGAACGAATTGAAGGGCCTTTACGCCGACACCAGCCGGGAAAACTTCGTCCGCACCATGGTGATCTCCTGTTACTCCTTCACCGAAGTGGCCCGCAATGCCGCGCCACTGATGACGCAGGGCGGCTCGATGATCACGCTGACCTATGCCGGCTCGGTCCGCGTCATGCCGAACTACAATGTCATGGGGGTCGCCAAGGCCGGCCTCGAGGCCAGCGTGCGCTACCTCGCCAACGACTACGGCCCCCGCGGCATCCGCGTGAACGGCATCTCGGCGGGGCCGGTGCGCACGCTGGCCGGCGCCGGCATTTCGGACGCCCGCCACATGTTCTCCTACCAGCAGCGCAACTCACCACTGCGCCGCACCGTGACCATCGACGAGGTTGGCGGCTCCGCGCTTTATCTGCTGTCCGACCTGTCTTCAGGCGTCACCGGCGAAATCCACTATGTCGATTCCGGCTATCACATCGTCTCGATGCCGACGCTCGATGAGTTGAAGCAGACGGATGGTTGACAGGTCCTGAGACGAACCAAGGTCACATGCTTTTGGCAAGGTGCATGGGGCTGTTTCGGAGAAATTGCCGTTTCCGACTACAAAAATAGTCTTCTCCAGTAAAATTGAACGCATTCACGGAAACTCATTTTAAGAAGATTTCCGCTATAGAGTCCCGCATTCTGGGGATCCTTGAATGCCTGTCGTCAGCAACCCGAAGCGAACACCGGTGTTCCGACTGCTCACCATAGCAAGTTCGGGTATTGGCAGTTTCATCCTCGGCATCTGGGGCTTGAAGCACGGCTTCGGCGACGGGTTTGGCGGCATCTCGGTGGACATGATGGTCGCGATCATGGCCGCGCTTTGCGCGCTGGCGGCGTCGGTGGCGGCAATGTCATTCTTCGCCGGCATCGATGAATCGGCGGATTTCGTGTTCAACGAAACCCATTTCGACAAGCTGACCGGACTGCTGGCGCGGCCGGCGATGGTGGGCAGAGTCGCCGAGGCGGCGTGCGCGACAAGCCGAACCGGGGAACCGATGTTCCTGATCGACATCGACATCGACCGCTTCAAGCAGATCAACGACGCAATCGGCTATACACAGGGCGACGAGTTGATCCGCGCCTTTACCAAGCGGCTGCAGAGCTGCGTGCCCGCACGTGCCCTGATCGGGCGTATCGGCGCCGGCGAGTTCGCGGTGCTGCTTCCGGATCACCAGATCCAAGGAACGATGGAAAGCATGGTCGAAAGGCTCATCGACGAGATGATGGAGCCCTACGAGCTCAGCAGCCATCAGCAATCGGTGAGCCTGTCGGTGGGTATCGTGGCCATGCCCAAGGATGGCGTCGATCCGGTCCTTATCCTGCGCCGCTCCAACCTGGCGCTGCAGCATGCACGCAGCAGCGGGGTCGGCAACTGGTCGGTGTTCGACAGCGAGATGGGGCGTGTCGCCGATTATCGCCAATGGGTCGAAGCCGAACTGCACACCGCTTTCGAGCGCGGGGACTTCGACCTCCACTATCAGCCGCAACTCGACCTGCCGACCGGCCGTATCATCGGCTATGAAGCGCTGATCCGCTGGAACCATCCCGAACGCGGTATGATCCCACCGATGGAGTTCATCCAGATCGCCGAGGAAACCGGGATGATCAACCCGATCGGCGAATGGGTTCTGCGCAAGGCCTGCAGCGACGCCCGCCATTTGCCGGACGACTGCTTCGTCGCCGTCAACATCTCGCCGGTCCAGTTCATGACCAAGGATTTCGTCGGGGTCGTGCGCGACACGATGAGGACCACCGGCATCAAGCCGTCGCGGCTGGAGCTGGAAGTGACCGAGACTGCGATGATGCAGGACCGCGACCGCGCCGCTGCCATCCTGAAAGAGCTTGCCGAGATGGGCATCTCCGTTGCCGTCGATGATTTCGGCACCGGCTATTCGAACCTCAGCTATCTGATCGATTTCTCGTTCGGCAAGCTGAAGATCGACCGCTCCTTCGTCAGCCGCATCGATACCGATTCCAGCTCCGGCGCCGTCGTCTCGACGATTGTCGGGCTGTCGCGCGCGCTCGGCGTCAGCATCATTGCCGAAGGCGTGGAGACCGAAAACCAGGCGACGCTGCTGAGAGCGGCCGGCTGCGAGGTGGTGCAGGGCTACCTGTTCGGCCGGCCGGCGCCGCTCAAGATCGGGCTTGGCGACAAGCACGCCGGTGAGGACGTGCGGCGCGTCGCCAATCTTCATTGAGCAATCAACGACGGGCAGAAATCACCTTGAACATGCCATCGCGGGCAAGCTCCGCATGGCTTGAAAAGGCGGCCGACAGCACGGGCTCGTAGGGAAGCTGGCGGTTGGCGACCATGAACAGCCTGCCACCGGGCTTCAACGCCTTGGCCGCGGCGCGGATCATGCCGGCGCCGATCTCCGGCTCCGCCGCCCGGCTGCGGTGAAAGGGCGGGTTCATGGCGATGACGTCATAGCGGCGCTCGACAGGATCAGCGAGCAGATCGGTCCAGAAGAAGCCGCGCGGCACGGTGTTGCCGAGATTGCTCTTGGCTGCCTCCAACGCATCGAAATCGGCCTCGTAGAGATCGACGCCCGACAGGCCTGGCGAGCTGGCAGCCATCTCGGCTGCGACATAACCCCAGCCGGCGCAGAAATCGGCCGCATTGCCGCGCAGGTCACCGGGCAGGCTGTCGACCAGCAGTTTCGAACCGGCATCGACGCGATCGAAGGAGAACATGCCGGGTGCGGTGTGGAACCGGCCCTCGACCAGCACAGCGGGATTGGCGGCGCGAAGCGCGTCGGCGGCCCGGCTATCCACCGGGCGGCGCAGCCAGAAGGCGATGCCGTGATATTTCGGCAGATATCCGTCGAGCGGCACAAGCTCGCCGACGCGCTTGCGCAGGCTGGCAATGCCGTCTTCCTTGCCACCGGCAACGACGACCAGTCCGCCCGGAGCCGCGCGTTCGAGAGCCTCGGCCATGCGCAGTTCGTTCTGGCCGCGATGACGGCCCGCGAGCACCAGCGCGGCATCAAAACCGTCGCCCTCGGTTCTCGGCGTGACGGCGAAACCCGCCGCCTGCAAGGCGCGGAAATGCGGCCGGAAGCCCTGCACGAGATGCAGCGCCGCCTCGAAGCCCGGCGGCCAGCGCAAGCCGGGCTCGGCGCCGAGGAAGAGGACGCGCTCGCCCTTTCGTGGCAGGGACAGAGCCTCGGCCTCGAACGGATGAAAAAGCGTCTTCAGCGCCTCAATGGACATCGATGTGCTCCCCAGGGTCTTAAAGCGCGTCGCTCTGAAACGGATTCACGCAACGCGCTTCAAGTCTTTGTTTTGATGCATTGTCGTTGTCCCAGAACCGCTGCACACTTCTGGGCGACAGGCATTAGGCAATTCCCAAGGGAAAGCGCTGCACGTTTCCTGGAATTGCTTCAAACGAAAACGGGCGCGACATAAGCCGCGCCCGCTTCGATTTTACTGTCAGGCCGTTCAGGCGGCGTTTTCTTCGCCTTCGGTCTTCTTCTCGCGAGCGACTTCCTTGCCGGTGGCCTGGTCGACGACCTTCATCGACAGGCGGACCTTGCCGCGCTCGTCGAAGCCCATCAGCTTGACCCAGACCTTGTCGCCTTCCTTGACAACGTCCGAGGTCTTGGCGACCCGGTCGTTGGCGAGCTGCGAGATGTGGACCAGACCGTCACGCGGGCCGAAGAAATTGACGAAGGCGCCGAAGTCGGCGGTCTTGACGACCGTGCCTTCGTAGATTTCGCCGACTTCCGGCTCGGCGACGATGGTGTGGATCCACTTCTTCGCCGCCTCGATCTCCTTGGCGTTCGAGGAAGCGATCTTCACCGTGCCGTCGTCCTCGATGTTGATCTTGGCGCCGGTCTTCTCGACGATCTCGCGGATGACCTTGCCGCCCGAACCGATGACGTCGCGGATCTTGTCGGTCGGAATGTGCATGACCTCGATGCGCGGCGCGAACTCGCCGAGTTCGGGGCGGGCGCCGGTCAGGGCATGCGCCATTTCGCCGAGGATATGCTGGCGGCCATCCTTGGCCTGGTCCAGCGCTATCTTCATGATCTCTTCGGTGATGCCTTCGATCTTGATGTCCATCTGCAGCGAGGTGATGCCGTTGGCGGTGCCGGCGACCTTGAAGTCCATGTCGCCGAGATGATCTTCGTCACCCAGAATGTCGGAGAGGACCGCGAAGCGCTCGCCTTCCTTGATCAGGCCCATGGCGATACCGGCAACGGGCTTGGCCAGCGGCACGCCGGCATCCATCAGCGCCAGCGAGGTGCCGCAGACGGTGGCCATCGACGACGAACCGTTGGACTCGGTGATCTCCGAGACGACACGCAGCGTGTAGGGGAACTGGTCAGCGCTGGGCAGCATCGGACGGATGGCGCGCCAGGCGAGCTTGCCGTGGCCGATCTCGCGGCGGCCCGGCGAACCCATGCGGCCGGTCTCACCGACGGAATAGGGGGGGAAGTTGTAGTGAAGGAGGAACTTCTCCTTGTACATGCCGGTCAGCGAATCGACATACTGCTCGTCCTCGCCGGTGCCGAGCGTGGCAACGACCAGCGCCTGGGTCTCGCCGCGCGTGAACAGCGCCGAACCGTGGGTACGCGGCAGGACGCCGACTTCGGAGACGATCTTGCGGACCGTCTTCAGGTCGCGGCCATCGATGCGCGAGCCGGTGTCGAGGATGTTCCAGCGCACGACCTTGGCCTGGAGCTCCTTGAAGACGGAGCCGATCTGCTCGGAGGTGTACTTGGCGTCTTCGCCTTCGGCCGGAGCAAAGGCTGCCTTGACCTTCGCCTTGACGGCGTCGACGGCGGCGTAGCGCTTCTGCTTGTCGACGTTCTTGTAGGCAGTGCTGAGTTCGTCGCCGACGATCTTCAGCATCTCGGCTTCAAGCGCGGAATAGTCCGGCGCGGTGAAATCGCGCGGCTCCTTGGCGGCAACCTCGGCCAGCTTGATGATGGCGTCGATGACCGGCTGGAAGCCCTTGTGCCCGAACATGACGGCGCCGAGCATCAGCTCTTCGCCAAGTTCCTTGGCTTCGGATTCGACCATCAGCACGGCGTCGGCGGTGCCGGCGACGACGAGGTCGAGCTTGGATTCCTGCATCTCGTCGATGTGCGGGTTGAGCACGTATTCGCCGTTGATGTAACCGACGCGGGCACCACCGACCGGGCCCATGAACGGAACGCCCGACAGGGTCAGCGCGGCCGAGGTGGCGACGATCGACAGGATGTCCGGATCGTTCTCGAGATCATGCTGGACGACGGTGACGACGATCTGGGTGTCGTTCTTGTAGCCGTCGGCGAAAAGCGGGCGGATCGGGCGGTCGATGAGGCGGGAAACCAGCGTTTCCTTCTCGCTCGGACGGCCTTCGCGCTTGAAATAGCCGCCCGGGATCTTGCCGGCGGCGTAGGTCTTTTCCTGGTAGTTGACGGTCAGCGGGAAGAAATCGAGGCCGGGCTTCGGCTCCTTCATCGAAACGACGGTGGCCAGAACCTTGGTCTCGCCGTAGGTGGCGAGCACGGCGCCGTCAGCCTGGCGCGCGATCTTGCCGGTTTCGAGGGTGAGCGGACGACCGCCCCATTCGATTTCCACTTTGTGGTGATTGAACATATCTTGTCCTTAATAAGCGGAAAGGGCCGCGCCGTTTCACGGTGCGCGGATGCCCTTTCCCTGGCTTCCTTTCTCGGGCAGCCACGGGCAAGACAACGGGAAGCTCGGGTGATTTCAGCGCGGGCTAAGCGCGCGAGCGTCCTGCAATCCTGCCCCATGACCGTCCATGGGCGGTTTCGAGTGGCCCTCTGCGCGCTCGAAACCGGGTCTGGCCAATCTCTACGACTGGCAGAATGCGCGACCGGCGGGCTCTCCGAAGAAAGCCCGCCGGTCAATTCGTCAACGGCGCAGACCGAGCTTCTCGATCAACGTCTGGTAGCGCGCGTCGTCCTTGCGCTTGAGATAATCAAGCAGGCTGCGGCGCTGGGAGACGAGAGCGAGCAGACCACGGCGGGAATGGTTATCCTTCTTGTGGTCCTTGAAGTGGTCGGTCAGGTTCTTGATGCGCTCGGAAAGGATAGCCACCTGGACTTCCGGAGACCCGGTATCGCCCTTGGCGGTTGCGAATTCGCCCATCAATTCCTGTTTGCGCTCGGCAGTAATCGACATCGTGTTTTTCCTTATCTGTTTGAGGAAACGGGTCGCCCTCAGCCGGGATGTCGTCCAGCAGGGGCCGGTGCAAGCAAAGCGTCGTGGCGCTATGCTGCGGCGCATATAGTGCAATTCCCCTGAAAACACCAGCCTAATTCACGAAGCCGGCTTCGGCGTGGTTTTTGCGGCACGAAAGAGACTTTTGCCGCGGCTAAAGCCACTTCTTCCATCTGAAGAAGACGATCAGTCCCACCGCGACAAGCAGCATGAAGACGAGTGCCGCCGGATAACCATAATAGGACCGCAGCTCCGGCATGTTCCATGGCGAGGCGTCGGGACTGAAGTTCATGCCCCAGACGCCGACCAGGAAGGTCAGCGGCATGAAGATGACCGAGACGATGGTGAGATAGCTGATGACGTCGTTGGTGCGCGCCTGGCTCAGCGACAGATGCATCTCGATCAGGCCGGTCAACATGTCACGCTGGGTCTCGACCAGCTCGATCAGCCGCAATGCATGGTCCAGCGTATCATTGAAGAAGATTTTCGTTTCAGCCTTCACGTAGGGCACATCGTTGCGGATCAGTGTCGCCAGCGCATCGCGCATCGGCCACAGCACGCCTTTCAGCACATTGGCGTCGCGCCGCAATTCATGCAGTTGGCGCATCTGATGCTTGTGCGTTGAATGCAGCATCTCGTCCTCGATACCGTCGACCACGTCGCTGGCCGCCTCGATCGGCGGAAAATAGCTGTCGACGATAGCGTCGATCAGCGCATAGGCGAGATAGTCAGCGCCGCGGGTGCGCAACCGGTTGGGCATCGAGGCAGCTATGCGCTTGCGCACGGGATCGAACGGATCGCCTTCGCGCTCCTGGAAGGTAGCGACAAAGTTCTTGCCGAAGAAGACGGCGATCTGCTCGTAACGGTGTAAGGTGACATCGTCGATCATGCGCAGGACAACGAAGGCATGGTCCTCGAAGAAATCCACCTTCGGCCGCTGGCCGGTGTTGACCACGTCTTCCAGCGCCAACGGATGCAGGCTGAAGATCCGGCCGATCTCTTCGATCAACTGGATGTTGGCCAAGCCCGTGCAGTCCAGCCAGACGACCGGCCAGCGGTCGCAATGGGTATTGAGATCGTCGATGCTGGCATTGTCGATGGTCTTGAATTTTTCGGGCGAAATCAGCGTCAGCCTGAGTTCGCTTCGCCGCGCCGCCGGATCGGCGATCAGCGTACCCGGGGAAGCGCCGACGGGCGGCCGCCGCGTTTTCACCGGCGCCCGCTTTTTCATCGCCTCGGCCTTTGCCATCTGCTCCTCGAGCGTAACGTCAACCTGAAGTTAGACCAGAGCCGTCACCCGGCAAAGACCCGCTTGGGCTTGAACATGCCTTGCTCGATCGCGCCGATGGCGACCAGCTTGCCACGTGCCGTGGCGCAAGCTTCTTCGGCTTCGACAGGCGCGTCGCGGCCGCGGATGATGACCGGGTTGCCGAGACGGATCTTGGTCGCCGCGTCGTCGCTGATGGCGATCTGCGGCAAGCAGTCGAGAGCCGCCGACGTGTCGACGAGAAGCGCATCGATCGCGCCGAAGTCGACCGGCTTGGCCACCGCCTCGGCCTGGTCCGATTCGTCGCCCGCTTCCGGCCCCTCATCGCCCTGGTCTCCGAAACGAGCCGCCTCGAGTTCGGCGATGGTGACGAAATCCTCGGGCGTGAACGGCTCGACCTCGATCCGGCGCAAATCGGAAATATGGCCGAAACAGCCGAGGTCGCGGCCCATGTCGCGGGCCAGCGAGCGCACATAGGTGCCCTTGCCGCATTCGACCTCGAAAACGGTGTGGTCGGCGTGGTGCTCGACGATGTCGAGGCGGCCGATCTCGATCTCGCGCGCGGGAATGTCCACCGTCTCGCCTTCTCGGGCGAGGTCGTAGGCGCGCTCGCCCGCGATCTTGATGGCCGAGAATTGCGGCGGCGTCTGCATGATGACGCCGGTATATTTCGGCAGCAGCGCCCTGACCTCGGCTTCCGGCGGACGCAGGTCGGAGCTCTCCGTCACCGGCCCTTCAAGGTCGTCCGTCGAGCGCTCCTGCCCCCAGGCAACGGTGAAGCGATAGATCTTGGCGCCGTCCTGCACATAGGGCACGGTCTTGGTGGCTTCGCCGAGCGCGATCGGCAGCATGCCGGAAGCGAGCGGATCGAGCGTGCCGGCATGACCGGCCTTTTCGGCCTGGAACAGCCATTTGATCTTGGACACGGCCTCGGTCGACCCCATGCCGACCGGCTTGTCCAGCACCACCCAGCCGGAGACCGGCCGGCCCTTCTTCTTGCCGCGGCGGCCCATTATTCGCTGTCCCCATCGTCGTCTTTGCCTTGGCCGTCCGCATCCAGGTCACGCGCCACTTCGGGCGACTTCAAGAGATCGTTGATCCTGGCGAAATTGTCGAAGGAGGTGTCCAGCCGGAAGCGGAATTCCGGCATGTACTTCATCTGCCTGAGCGCGCCGGAGACACGCCCGCGGACGAATTTCGCATGCTTGTTCAGTGCTTCGATCACCGCGTCGGCATCCTTGGCGCCGAGCGGAGACACAAAGGCCGTGGCGATTTTCAGATCGGGCGACATGCGCACTTCCGAGACCGAAACCACGGAATTTTCAATCACCGGATCGATGATCTCGCCGCGCTGCAGGGTTTCAGACAGCGCATGGCGCACCTGTTCGCCGACGCGAAGCATGCGTTGGGACGGGCTGGACGTGGTTGAACGGGGCATTTTTCTCAATCCTGAAAGCGTGAGGCGCGGGATGGGACCGTGCCGCATGTCTCATACGGGGTCATTCTCGACAGGCTTGGGGCGGCGGTCTTTCGACCACCGCCCGAAACCGACAAGTCACTCGAACTCAGAGTGTCCGGGTCACCATCTCGACGCGGAAGCACTCGATGATGTCGCCGACGCGCATGTCTTCGTAGTTCTGGAAGGCCATGCCGCACTCCTGGCCGCCGGGAACTTCCGAAACCTCGTCCTTGAAGCGCTTCAGCGTCTTCAGCGTGCCTTCGTGGATAACGACGTTGTCGCGGATCAGGCGTACGCCCGCACCACGCTCGACCTTGCCTTCGGTGACACGGCAGCCGGCGATCTTGCCGACCTTGGTGATGTCGAAGATCTCGAGGATCTCGGCGTTGCCGATGAAGGTCTCGCGACGCTCCGGCGACAGCAGGCCCGACAGAGCCGCCTTCACGTCATCCACGAGGTTGTAGATGATCGAGTAGTAGCGGATCTCGATGCCGGCGGCCGCGGCCGCGGCACGTGCCTGCACGTTGGCGCGAACGTTGAAGCCGATGATCGCAGCACCCGAAGTCTCCGCCAGCGAGACGTCGCTTTCGGTGATGGCGCCGGCGCCGGCATGAACGATGCGCGCACGCACCTCGTCGGTGCCGAGCTTGTCGAGCGCCGCGTTAATCGCCTCGATCGAACCCTGCACGTCGCCCTTGATGACCAGCGGGAATTCCTTCAGCCC
Source organism: Mesorhizobium erdmanii (assembly GCF_013170725.1). Classification (NCBI taxonomy): domain Bacteria; kingdom Pseudomonadati; phylum Pseudomonadota; class Alphaproteobacteria; order Hyphomicrobiales; family Phyllobacteriaceae; genus Mesorhizobium; species Mesorhizobium erdmanii. The sequence continues at coordinate 20,270 of NZ_CP033361.1, forward strand.
GCTCGTCTGCAATTGCGACATCATCTGTTCGAGCGAACCGCGCTGGCCGGCATGCTTGGCCACCGCCTTCTCACGCGCCAGACGCTGGCGATATTCGGTGATCTCGCGGGCGCGGGCCTCGTTGTTGACCACGGCAAAGCGGTCGCCCGCCTGCGGGGTTCCCTGAAGGCCGAGCACCTCGACCGGCATCGCCGGCGGCGCTTCCTTGATCTGCTCGCCGCGATCGTTGACCAGCGCGCGCACGCGACCCCATTCGTTGCCGGCGACAAGAATGTCGCCTGGCATCAGCGTACCGGTCTGCACCAGCACGGTGGCCACGGGGCCACGGCCCTTGTCGAGCTGCGCCTCGATGACGACGCCTTCGGCGGTACGGTCCGGATTGGCCTTCAGGTCGAGGATTTCGGCCTGCAGCAGGATCGCCTCGAGCAGCTTGTCGAGATTGGTGCCCTTGGTCGCCGACACTTCGACGTCGAGCACTTCACCGCCCATCGATTCGACGAAGACCTCGTGGCGCAGCAGTTCGGAGCGAACCTTTTGCGGATCGGCGCCATGCTTGTCGATCTTGTTGATCGCCACGATGATCGGAACGCCGGCCGCCTTGGCGTGGCTGATCGATTCGATCGTCTGCGGCATGACGCTGTCGTCGGCCGCCACCACGAGGATGGCGATGTCGGTGGCCTGGGCGCCGCGGGCGCGCATCGCCGTGAAGGCGGCGTGGCCGGGGGTGTCGATGAAGGTGATCTTCTGACCATTCTTCTCGACCTGATAGGCGCCGATATGCTGGGTAATGCCGCCGGCCTCGCCGGAGACGACATTGGCATTGCGGATGGCGTCGAGCAGCGAGGTCTTGCCGTGGTCGACGTGGCCCATGATGGTCACGACCGGCGGACGCGATACCAGGTCCTCGGCATTGTCGGCGATGTTGAACAGGCCTTCCTCGATGTCGGACTCGGCGACGCGGCGGACCGTGTGGCCGAATTCGGTGGCGACCAGCTCGGCCGTGTCGGCGTCGATGACGTCGCCCGGCTTCAGGATCTGGCCCTGCTTCATGAAGAACTTGACCACATCGACCGCACGTTCGGACATGCGCTGCGCCAGTTCCTGGATGGTGATGGTCTCGGGCAGGATCACTTCGCGCATGACTTTCTCGCGCGGCTCATTGTGCATCGCGCGCTTGAACTTCTCCTGGCGGCGACGCATCGACGACAGCGAACGGGCTCGCGCATCCTCGTCGGAAAGCGCGGTGTTCAGGGTCAACTTGCCGCGGCGGCGATCTTCCTCGGCCTTGGTCGGCTTGGCCGGACGCGGCACTTCAGCAGTGATCGGACGGCGCACCGGGGTACCGGCGCCAGTGCGCTTCGGCTTGACCTCTTCCTCTTCGTCAGCCGTTGCCAGTTCCGCGGCCTGCGGCGCGCGACGGCGTGCCTCTTCCTCGGCGCGACGGCGCGATTCGGCCTCGGTCTGCAGCCGTGCTTCTTCCTCGGCCTGGCGGCGCGCGGATTCTTCGCGCTCACGCTTGCGGCGCTCTTCGTCCTCGGCCCGGCGCTTGGCATCTTCCGCGGCGCGCTGACGGTCTTCGACCTCGCGGACCTTCGAGCCCTCGAGCGCCCTGCGGCGCGCTTCCATCTCGCTGCGCGACAGTTCGTTCAGCACCATACCGCCGCGTTCGACCGGGGCCGGCGGCGGTGGCGGTGGTGGCGCGGGCGGTGCTTTCGGCGCTTCCTGCACGACAGGCGCGGCGACTGCCGCCGGCTTCGGCGTGAAGACGGGGGCGGCAACCGGCTCCGGCTTGTCGCCGGGCATCGAGAATTTGCGCTTCTTGGTTTCGACGACGACCTGCTTGGTGCGGCCGTGCGAGAAGTTCTGACGCACAGTGCCCTGTTCCATACCGGGGCGCTTCAGCGTCAAGGTCTTCTTCGGCGTCACACTCAGCGTATTGTCGTCACCCGATTTCGTATCGCTCATTCCATATCCTCTGCGGCATCATCTTCGTCAGCAACAGCCGCAAGCATTGCCAGATCGTCCGGGGAACCGCCCCGATACCGGTCGAGCGCAACCATGCGCTTCTGGACCGCCTTACCCGCGTCTCCCGCGAGGACGGCAGCATGTATCACATTTGTACCCCCCAATGCCAAGCTCAACTCGGCCTCGGAGAAAAGTTTGTAGGCAAGGATGGAGGGGCCGCCAATATGGACGGTCGCCCGCCGCGCCTGGCTGATCTTGCGTACGCCATCCTCCGACGCTTCGGTCGCGTGAAGCACGAAAAGCGCTAGCCCGCCGCGCACCGCGCTCTCAACCTTGGTGGCGCCGAGCGCGATCGCACCTGCCTTGCGGGCGAGACCCAGCATGCCCAAAGCGTTTCTGGAAAGCAGCCCATCGACCATGCCGCCAAGATCCGGCGGCACGACCACCTGTGCCTTGAAGGCGCGGGCAAAAAGGTTCTTCGCCGCCGCCTTGTCGATATGTAGGCGGTCGGCACTCACCCAGCAACCGCGGCCGGGCAGATTTCTCTTGAGATCGGGAACGACGGCCGAATCCGGGCCGACGACGAACCGGATCAGTTCATCCGGTTCGGCCTGCTTGCGGGTAACGATGCAGGTGCGATCGTTCATCTCGTCCAAGGGCGGGTTGTGTGCGATGCGGTTTCACCTCACGCACCAACGGCTTCGTCAGCCGATGCTTCTTCGGCTGCAAGCTCGTCCTCGGAAATCCAGCCGGCCTTGAGACGGGCATTGAGCACCATCTGCTCGGCATCGGCGCGCGAAACACCATGATTGGCCAGCACGCCCGGATAGACCTTGGTCTCGCCGTCCTTGCGTTCCTTCCAGCCGGTCAGGTCGTCGGCGGCATAGCCGGCGAAATCCTCGATCGTCTTCACGCCGTCCTCGCCGAGCGTCACCATCATTGCGGTGGTGATGCCGGGGATTTCGCGCAGCTCGTCCTTGACGCCCAGCGCCTTGCGCTTCTCGTCATGCTCGGCCTCGATCTTTTCGAGATATTCGCGGGCACGGGTCTGGATCTCCGAAGCGGTGTCGTCATCGAAGCCGTCGATCGAGGCGATCTCGCCGGCGTCTACATAGGCGACTTCCTCGACGCTGGTGAAGCCTTCGGAGGCCAGCACCTGGCCGACCATCTCGTCGACGTCCAGGGCTTCCATGAACAGCGCCGAGCGCTCGACGAATTCCTTCTGGCGGCGCTCGGATTCCTCGGCCTCGGTCAGGATGTCGATGTCCCAGCCAGTGAGCTGCGAGGCGAGACGCACGTTCTGGCCGCGGCGGCCGATGGCAAGCGACAGCTGATCGTCGGGAACCACCACCTCGATGCGCTCGGCGTCCTCATCGAGCACGACCTTGGCGACTTCCGCCGGCTGCAGCGCGTTGACGATGAAGGAGGCGGCCGAAGGCGACCACGGAATGATGTCGATCTTCTCGCCCTGCAGTTCGCCGACGACGGCCTGGACGCGGCTGCCGCGCATACCGACGCAGGCACCGACCGGGTCGATCGAGGAATCGCGCGAAATAACGGCGATCTTGGCGCGCGAGCCCGGATCGCGGGCGACTGACTTGATCTCGATGATGCCGTCATAGATTTCCGGCACTTCCATGGTGAAGAGCTTGGCCATGAACTGCGGATGGGTGCGCGACAGGAAAATCTGCGGGCCGCGCTGCTCGCGGCGCACGTCGTAAACATAGGCGCGGACGCGATCGCCATATTTGTAGTTCTCGCGCGGGATCAGCTCGTCGCGGCGGATGATGGCTTCACCACGGCCGAGATCGACGATGACGTTGCCGTATTCGACGCGCTTGACGGTACCGTTGACGATCTCGCCGATGCGGTCCTTGTATTCGTCGTACTGGCGGTCACGCTCGGCCTCGCGCACCTTCTGCACGATGACCTGCTTGGCCGACTGGGCGGCGATGCGGCCGAAATCCATCGGCGGCAGCTGTTCGGCGATGAAGTCGCCGAGCTGGGCGTCGGGATTGCGCTCGCGGGCCGAGGAAATGGCGATCTGGGTGGCATAGTCGTCGACCTTTTCGACAACTTCCATCAGCCGCTGCAGCTTCATCTCGCCGGTGTTGGGGTTGATGTCGGCGCGGATGTTGGTCTCCTGACCATAACGCGAACGCGCCGCCTTCTGGATCGCATCGGCCATGGCGGCGATGACGATCGACTTGTCGATCGACTTTTCACGCGCGACCGCGTCGGCAATCTGCAGCAATTCGAGTCTGTTGGCGCTTACAACCATGTTTTTTCTCCCGAGCCTGTTTGCCAGACGCTTGCGCCCGGCAGCTCAATCGTTATTCCTGTTCGTGTTCTTCCGTGGCGTCTTCGGAAATATCGTCTTCCGGCTCGCCGCGGCGTTTCTTGGCTTCCTTGCGCGCCCTGTTGTCCTTCGACAACGCATCGCGGATGAGATCGTCGGTCAGGATCAGCCTGACATCGGCAATGGCGTCATAGGGCACCCGCACCGTCGGCTCCTCGCCATAGGCCGCCTTGTCGCGCTCGATCAAGACGTCGTTCTCGCCAGCCTCGGCGATCTTGCCCTTGAAGCGCTTGCGATCAGCGACGATGACCGATGTCTCCATCTTCACCAGATGGCCGGTCCAGGTCACGAAATCCGATTTGCGCACCAACGGCCGGTCGATGCCGGGCGAAGACACTTCGAGATGATACGCCTTTTCGATCGGATCATCGACGTCGAGCGCCGGCGACACGGCGCGGCTGACCTCTTCGCAATCCTCGACGGTCATGGTGCCGTCCTCGCGTTCGGCCATGATCTGCAGCGTCAACCCGTTCTGACCGGACAGATGCACCCGCACAAGGCGAAAGCCGATGCCGCGCAGCACCGGCTGGACGATCAGCGCAATGCGCGCATCGATGCCGCTTTCGCGGATGATGCGGTCGTCACTTTCGCTTGCCGTTGCAGTCATCAATTGCCTGTCGTTCGTTTCGAAATGTTCTTTAGTTTGCGCATCGGAACCATCCGAAAACCGCTTCGCACTTTTCGGTCCGACGCACCCGCCAGGTAATAAAAAAGAGCGGGACCGGTGGGACCCACTCTTCGTCATACCGACCAAGAATTTGACGCTGATATAGACGAACACGGCCGGCGTTTCAAGCCCGCCGTGGCGGGCCGGCAAAAGCGCTGGCGCGTCAGCATTGCTCCGGGCGCATGGCCGCCATGCGGCAATCCCCCTGTGAGCGGAGGCGGGGCGCTCTTATTTGTTAGCCACGACACGAACACAAGCGGCGCGCGGTGGCGCGCGAGAGGACAAGATCATGAGCAACCGCAGATTATTTTCCGCCCTGGGCGATCTCTTCACGACATTTGGCAGCGCGGTCGCCGCATCGCGCGCCGTGGAAGCCGGCCGCAAGCCGCGGGCCGACGATTTGCGTAAGCTCGGAATGGATCCGGCCATCTTCAACAGGATCGGCCGTTTCTGAAAATTCAGGAAATAGGCGCCTATTCCCGGACGAAGGTCAGATAGGCAGGCTGACGGCCTTGGCGAATGGCCTTCGCCTCGTAACGCGTGCCCGGCCAGCCCTCATATGGGCGGTGCCAATCGGCGGCTTCAGCCGCCTGCCACGCGAAGGCGCCATGCGCCCGGCAATGCAGCAAGGTCCAGTTCACATACGTATCGATGTCGGACGCGAAGCGGAATTTTGAGCCCGGCTTCAGGACGCGGGCGAAACGGTCGAGATTGACCGGGCTGACGAAACGCCGCTTCCAGTGCTTCTTCTTCGGCCACGGATCGGGATAGAGAAGATCGATGCCGTCGAGCGTGGCCGGCGGCAGCCAGTCGAGCAACTGCGTGGCATCGTCATCAAAAACGCGCAGGTTGGCTAGCGGCCTTGCCGTCACCGCCATCATCATCTTGGCCATGCCGTTGACGAAGGGCTCGACGCCGATGAAGCCGGTCGTCGGCGCTTCAATGGCGCGGTGAAGAAGATGTTCGCCGCCGCCAAAGCCGATCTCGAGCCGGACAGCCGAAACGTCGGTCTCAAACAGGGTGCGCAGATCCGGCGGCGCCTCGGCCTTCAGATCGAGCCCATAGGCGCCAAGCCCGCTTTCCAGCGCCGCCGCCTGCTGCGGGCGCACCGGCTTGCCGCGCCGGCGACCGAAGAACGCTTCGGTCGCGCGGCCTGGCCTGTCTTGCGGGCTCATCTGGTGGCGGTCTGTCGTGGCCTTAGGCCGCGACAGCATCCTTGAGCGCCTTGGCGAGATCGGTCTTCTCCCAGGAGAAAGACCCGTCACGGCCGGCCTTGCGGCCGAAATGGCCGTAGGACGACGTCTTGGCGTAGATCGGCTTGTTGAGGTCGAGATGACGGCGGATGCCCGACGGCGACAGGTCCATCACGTTGCGCAGCGCGTCCTCGAGCCTTGCCTCGTCGACCTTGCCGGTGCCGTGCAGGTCGACATAGATCGACAGAGGCTGGGCAACGCCGATGGCGTAGGAAAGCTGGATGGTGCAGCGGTCGGCAAGCTTCGCCGCCACGACATTCTTGGCCAGGTAGCGCGCCGCATAAGCGGCCGAACGATCGACCTTGGTGGTATCCTTGCCGGAGAAGGCGCCGCCGCCGTGGGGGGCAGCACCGCCATAGGTATCGACGATGATCTTGCGGCCGGTGAGGCCGGCGTCGCCATCCGGGCCGCCGATGACGAATTTACCGGTCGGGTTGATGTACCACATGCAATCGTCGGCGATCTTGAGATCGCCAAGCGCCTCGCGGATGTAGGGTTCCACGACCTTGCGCACCTTCTTTGAGTCCCAGGTCGCGTCGAGATGTTGGGTCGACAGCACGATCTGCGTTGCCTCGGCGGCCTTGCCGTCGATGTAGCGGACAGTGACCTGGCTCTTGGCGTCCGGCCCGAGCTTGCCGGCCTCGCCGTTGTTTTCGTGACGGGCGGCGGCCAGAAGTTCGAGGATTTTATGGCTGTAGTAGATCGGCGCCGGCATCAGGTCCGGCGTCTCGCGGCAGGCATAGCCGAACATGATGCCCTGGTCGCCGGCACCTTCCTCGCCCTGACGGTCGGCGGCGTTGTCGACGCCCTGGCCGATGTCGGGCGACTGGCCATGCAACAGGACCTCGATCTTGGCGGTCTTCCAGTGGAAGCCGGCCTGTTCATAGCCGATCTCGCGAATCGCCTTGCGAGCAACCGACTTGAACTTGGCCGGGTTGATGATCGAATGTCCGGCCGCGTCCTTGAGGACATTGCCGGCCTTGTCCCTCTTCAGCAGCGTCTCGGGAACGCGCACTTCGCCGGCGATGACGACACGGTTGGTGGTCGCGAGCGTCTCGCAGGCCACACGGACCTTCCACGGGTCCATGCCGGTCTTCTTGGCTTCACGGTAGACCAGATCGACAATCTCGTCGGAGATCCGGTCACAGACCTTGTCGGGATGGCCCTCGGCAACGGATTCCGAGGTAAAGAAGTAATTCTGCCGCGTCACGGGTGTCCCCTCTTGAAAAACGATCGGCAGGCTGCCGATTTTGGCGCGCCACGTGTTAGCGGGGCAAAGCGCCGCTCGTCAAGCGTTGCCGCTATTCTGGCACGACTGTCGATGTCGGTATCTTGTGCCACCGGCGGCAAATGCCGCCGGATCGAGGCGCATCGAGGATCAGTCGAGATCATCCGCGGCGAGCGACTTCACCAGGTCGATAATCCTGCGGCGCACCTTGACGTCAGCGATCTTGACGAAGGCCCGGTTGAGCTGAAGGCCTTCGGGACTGCCGCAGAACTCGACGGCGAAAGCCATCGAGGCATCCTCCGAAAAGCCACGGCCGGCCGCCGCCTCCTGGCCTGGCGCATCCTCGAAAAAGAAGGCGACGGGCACGCCGAGTATGGAGGCGATCGCCTGCAGCCGGCTGGCGCCGACGCGATTGGTGCCTTTTTCATATTTCTGGATCTGTTGAAATGTGATGCCGAGATTTTCGCCCAGCTTTTCCTGGCTCATTCCGAGCATATTGCGGCGAAGCCGGACGCGGCTTCCAACGTGGATGTCGATGGGATTGGGTTTCTTCTTGTTTTCTTCTGTCATTTTTTCCTCGCCGAATTTTTTCGGCTTTGTGATTTTTTCCCGCCCAAAAAAAGCCGGAGGCGACTGCCCCAACAGAACGATCCACCAGCTTCGAGAAATTTTCAGGCGATACAGTATGAGTTTCTAATGTGTCGACTGTCAATTCACCCGTAGCCTTTGCCTTACGTTCAACAACGCTCCCACAAGCGCAAACAGCAACATGATCAGCATTCCGTTAATGCGCCGCTGGCCCGAAGAAACGACCGTCTGTCCCGAAATCGGTACCGTCACATCGATGGCTCCGCGCGCGTCGATTGCCAGCGCATCGACGATGCGTCCACGTGGATCGACCACGGCCGAGATGCCGTTGTTGGCAGCACGCAGCAAGGGCAATCCGTTCTCCACCGCGCGAATCTGAGCCTGCCTGAAATGCTGATACGGTCCCGGCGTGTCCCCGAACCAGGCATCATTGGTAACGTTCACAATAAGCTGCGCTGACGTAGCGTCAACAGCCACAAGATCGGGAAAGATCACCTCATAACAGATAAATGGCAGCGCGCGGATGCCGCCCGGCAGGGTGATGGCATGACGCTCGTTGCCGGCGGCAAAAGTCACCGGTCCGGCGACAAGCTGGGCGATACCGAAGCGGTTGAGCAGGTCGGCGAAAGGCAGATACTCGCCAAAGGGCACGAGATGGACCTTGTCGACGGCGTCGGCGATTTCGCCCTTGTCGTTGATCGCCACCACGGAATTATAATAGCGGCTGTCGGCGCCGGCCGCCGAGCCGCCTTCCTCGCGAACGACGCCGGCGATCAGCATCTGGCCATCGGCCAGCATGTCGCCCAGCGCCGTCAATGCGTCCGGGCGTTCGGTGAAGAGGAACGGCACCGAGGTTTCGGGCCAGAGAATGAGCTGTGGCTTACCATGACCGGGGTCCGGCGCCTTGGCGGACAGGCCAAGCAAGGTGGCGAAGATGCGGTCGCGCACCGAGGCGTCCCACTTTTCACTGAGATCGACGGCAGGCTGGACAATGCGGACTTCCAGGCTGCGCTCCGCCGGCTTTTCAGGAGCGGCGAGCCTGACATAACCGAAGCCGACATGCGCCGCTGCAAGCAGGACGAACAGCGCTGCGCCCAGGCGAAGATGCCGGCGAGCCGCCAGCAGCGCCGGCAACGAAAAGAGAAACACCGCAAGCACGTTCATGCCGATCATGCCGGTCACCGAGACGCTCTGCATCAGAAGAGGCACGGGCATTGCAGCGTAACCGATGGCATTCCAGGGAAAACCGGTGAACAGGAAGCCACGCAGCCACTCCGCCAGCCCGAAACCAAAGGCAAGGGCTGCGATGCGGCCGATATCGCTGCTCCACAAGAGCCGGGCGACCATCGTTGCGAACCCGTAGAAAAAGGCGAGCGCGAAGGGAATGCCGACCACGGCGAAGGGCAGCGCCCAGGCAAAATCGTCGGCCTCGACCAGCAGCGCCGAGCCGATCCACCAGAGACCGGCAAGGAAATAGCCGAAGCCGAACCACCAGCCGACGGCGAAGGCCGGCCGCAGGCGCTTGAAAAGGCTGCCAGAGGCCTCGCCGGTGGCGCCGTCGAGCAGCCATACCAGCAGCGGAAAGGAGATGAAGCAGGCGGCGAAGAAATCGTAGGGCGCCTGACCCAAAACCGCCAACGCCCCGGCGACAAACGCCACGAGCGCACGGCGCCAACCCCAAAGCAGAATTATCCGGCCGGCCAGGCGCTCCATGCAAACTTCCGAGTCGCGCGAATCAGGACGCAAGATTTAACAGGCCGCGGTCCGCGCTCCAAACGCCTGTCGGCCGCGCTATCTCGATCGCCGCTCTACCGGTGCCAGCCGTCGATGCGCAGACCGCTCAACAACTCGGCCTCTTCGCGAGACACACGACGGATGGGCTGTGAGAAGGTCCAGACATGACCCTCGGGATCGCGGGCCCGATATTGGCGTTCGCCGTAGAACTGGTCCGCCGGCTCCTGGATTATGTCGGCACCGGCCGTCCGTGCCTGCTTGCAATGGGCGTCCAGGCCATCCTTGAGCCTGACATAGACCGACTGCGTATTCTTGCCCGAGACCGAGGCCGGGCTCGCGACATAGTCGACCCATTCGGAATCGACGATGACGGTGCACTCGCCGAACCGCATCTCGGCGTGGACGAGCTTTCCCTCGGCATCGCTGATCATCATGCTGCGCTCGAAGCCGAAAGCCGCCTCCAGCCACGTCAGCGCCGCGCGAGGATCCCTGTAGAAGACACCGGACCCAAGGCTCGCGTGCTTGAACGGATCGTCGATCGTCATCGGGGGAGCGGGCCGCTCAGGCCTGCTCGGTGCGCGCCGTGGCGCGCCGGCGGCGCTCGCCCTTCTGGCTCTGCACGATGCGCACGCGCTTGACGCGGCGCGGATCGGCATCGAGGACGTGGAACTCAAAGCCAGGAATGGCCTGCACCACCTCGCCGCGCGCCGGCACGCGGCCAAGCGTGTTGAAGATCATGCCGCCGATGGTGTCGACATATTCGCCATGTTCGCCGGCGGCGAAATCCTCGCCGATCATCTTGGCGACCTCGTCGATCTCAGCCTTGCCGTCGACGATGAAGACGCCGTCACCGGCCTGGGTGATCATCGGCTCGTCGTCGTCATGCTCGTCCTCGATGTCGCCGACGACCATCTCGACAATGTCCTCGAGCGAGACAAGCCCATCCGTACCGCCATATTCATCGATGACCAGCGCCATCTGCGTGCGTGTCGTCTGCATGCGGCCCATCAGGTCGGAAGCAAGCATCGACGGCGGCACGAAGAGAACCTGGCGGATCAGATTGAGCTCGCCGATGGTCCGCGCGAGGTCGACCTGGGCGAGGTCCAGCTGCGTGGCGACGGGGGCTTTCCTGGTCGCGCGGCCCTTCTTGACGCGCGCAAGCTTGGTGATGTGGGCCAGCACGTCGCGAATATGAACCATGCCGCGTGGATCATCGAGCGTCTCGGAATAGACCGGCATGCGGGAATGGCCGGATTGTTCAAAAGTGCCCAGCAGATCGCCGAGCGTCGTCGTGATCTCGACCGCCTCGATGTCGGCGCGCGGCACCATGACGTCCTCGACGCGCACCTCTCGCAGCCGCAATATGTTGTTGAGCATGGCGCGCTCGCCAGGCGAGAACGATTCCGCGTCACTCGCCGTCTCGGCCAGCGCGCCGGCGATTTCCTCACGCAGGCTGGTGCCGTTGCGTTGCCTGAACAGGCCCAGAACGCGGTCGAACAAGGAGGGTCCGGCAGGCGAAGCTTCGCTGGCGGCGCTGCCGGTGTTGGCAACACCAGGGGTAACGGTACTCGGACCTGACCCCTCTTCCGACGTATCGGAAGCCTTGGTCGCACTGCCGGCGTCGGGGCGGGCGGCAGTCTCTGGTTTGTCGTTCATCGTCGTCCGGTCAATTATCAGATGTAGTTACGCGTAGGGATCGGGAATGGCAAGCCTTGCGAGCGCCGCGCGTTCGATGGCCTCCATCTCCTCGGCCTCGGTATCGGTCTCGTGATCGTAGCCCAGCAAATGCAGCAGGCCGTGGATGACCAGATGGGTGATATGGTTCCGCACGGGCTTGTCTTCCAGTGCCGCTTCGCGCGAAACCGTCTCGGCGGCGAGCACGATATCGCCTAGCATCGGCGGCAATGGCCCCCCTTCTACAAACGGAAAAGCCGGGAAAGACAAGACGTTGGTGGGTTTGTCCTTGCCGCGCCAGCCGGCATTGAGGGTCTGGATATGGGCATCGTCGGAAAAAACGACGCTGAGTTCGGAACGACCCGTCACGCCGGTCTCTGTAAAAGCAGCGTCAGCCGCACGATCGACCAGCCGCTTCAGGCTGGCCTCATCGGGCCAATCGCCCGCTTCGACCGATATATCGATATCGACGAGAGCAGCCCCGTCGCCGGATAAATTGTCCTCAGGCATGAACCTGCATCGTCAAAATCAATTCTCGGCGCCCAGGCCGCGCGCCAGCTTGGCGTCACGGTCATAGGCCCGAACGATTTCCGCCACCAGCGGATGGCGCACGACATCGACATCGTTGAAGCGCACGGTGACCGCGCCGGCCACCCCGTCGAGGACACGCAAGGCCTCGACCAGACCCGATTTGGTGCTCGGAGGAAGGTCTATCTGGGTCGGATCGCCGGTGACGATCATGCGCGAGTTCTCGCCAAGACGCGTCAAGAACATCTTCATCTGCATCGGCGTGGTGTTCTGCGCCTCGTCGAGGATGACGGCGGCATGCGCCAGCGTGCGGCCTCGCATGAAGGCGAGCGGCGCGATTTCGATCACTTCCGCGGCAATGGCGCGCTCGACCTTGTCGGCGGGCATCATGTCGTAAAGCGCGTCGTAGAGCGGCCGCAGATACGGATCGACCTTCTCCTTCATGTCGCCCGGCAGGAAGCCCAGCCGTTCGCCGGCCTCGACGGCCGGCCGCGACAGGATGATGCGCTCGACCATGCCGCGCTCGAGCAGCATCGCCGCGTGCGCCACCGCCAGATAGGTCTTGCCGGTACCGGCCGGACCGATGCCGAACACCAGTTCCGACCGCTCCAGCGCCCGCATATAGGCGTCCTGGTTGAGCGAGCGGGCATAGATCGTCTTCTTGCGGGTGGCGATCTGGGCGGCGGAAACCTTGCCCTTGCGCTCCAGCGTCGGCAGCGTCAGCTGATCGTCGGCGGCGACCGCCATGCGCACGGCGCCGTCGACATCGGACTGGCCGATATCGACGCCTTTCTGCAGAATCCCGTAGAGGTTGTCCAAGGCGCGGCGTGCCTGTTCGGCGGCCGAAGCCGACCCCTTGATGGTCAACTGGTTGCCGCGCGAGCGGATGTCGACGCCGAGCTTCTGCTCGAGCCGGGCGAGGTTCTCGTCGAACTGACCGTAAAGGGCGCTGGCAAGCTTGTTGTTGTCGAAAGTCAGAACGATGTGCGCCATGTCAGAAGCCCCAGATGCCGGTACCGGGGGCAGGTTCTTCAGCTCTGCTGCGCTCAACCGTCTCTCCTCATCTGCCGAGGCTTGTGGCTATGCATGTCGTTGTCCCAAAACTGCGGGCACTTTTGAGCGACAGGCATCAGGCCAACTCGGCGAACAGGCTGTTGTAGCCCGTCGTCGTGATTCGCACCTGGATAATGTCACCGATTTCGCCGGCCTTTTCATCAACAATAACGGGCTGCAGCCAAGGTGAGCGGCCGACCTTCTGGCCAGCCTGGCGGCCGGGCTTCTCGATCAGCGTGCCGATGGTGCTGCCGACAAGGCTCAAGCCGAAATCCTGCTGCTGTTTCAGGAGCAGTGCCTGCAGGCGCTGCAAGCGCTCGTCCTTGATCGTTTCCGGCACGTGATCGGGCATTTCGGCTCCCGGCGTGCCCGGACGCGGCGAATATTTGAACGAAAAGGCCGAGGCGTAGTTCACCTGACGCACCAGTTCCATGGTCGCCTCGAAATCCGCGTCCGTCTCGCCGGGGAAGCCGACGATGAAGTCGCCTGACAACGCGATATCAGGGCGCGCGGCGCGGATGCGGTCGAGCAATGCCAGATAATCCCTGGCGGTATGCCTGCGATTCATCGCCTTGAGGATGCGGTCGGAGCCGGATTGCACCGGCAGATGCAGATACGGCATCAGCGACGGCAGGTCTCGGTGGGCCGCGATCAGCTCGTCGTCCATGTCGCGCGGATGGCTGGTGGTGTAGCGCAACCGCGCCAGTCCGGGGATTTCGGCGAGACGGAACAGCAGGCGGCCAAGGCCCCATTCCTCGCCGTTGTCGCCCTGGCCGTGCCAGGCATTGACGTTCTGGCCGAGCAGCGTCACCTCGCGTACGCCGGCCTCGGCCAGGCGCTCGGCCTCCGCGACGATCTGCGCCACCGGCCGCGACACTTCCGAGCCGCGCGTATAGGGCACGACGCAGAAGGTGCAGAATTTATCGCAACCTTCCTGCACCGTGAGGAAGGCGGTGACACCGCGCTTGATCACCTCGGCGCGCTTCGGCTGCGGCAGATGCTCGAACTTGTCCTCGATGGCGTAGTCGGTCTCGACGATCTTTTCGCCGCCGCGGACTCTCGCCAGCACGTCGGGCAGACGGTGATAGGTCTGCGGCCCGATGACCAGGTCGACGGCCGGCGACCGCCTGATGATCTCCGCGCCTTCGGCCTGCGCCACGCAGCCGGCGACGCCGATCAGCAGTTCACGGCCGGCACTGGCCCGCTCGGCCTTCATGTCACGGATGCGGCCGAGCTCGGAATAGACCTTTTCCGCCGCCTTCTCCCTGATATGGCAGGTGTTGAGCAGCACCAGATCGGCCTCGTCGATGGCATCGGTCGCGGTATAGCCGTCGGCGGCCAGCGCATCGCCCATGCGCTGTGAATCGTAGACGTTCATCTGGCAGCCATAGGTCTTGATGAAGACCTTTTTCGCTGCCGTGGCGCGCGCAGCCGGATGCTCGACCACTGTGCCGATGTCGTCGCTTTCAATCGTGTTCAAGTCCATCGGCCGGCTTCTAACGCCTTTCCGTGACAAAAAACAGACGATTCTCGACATGCACTCGCAGGCACGTGGCCTGCGCTAGCGGCTCGGGCGCGGATCGGCGAGTGCAGTCCGCATCATTTCGCGCACTTGGCCTTCCATCAGCCGGGCTGTCTCCTTGCGGTTCGAGCCTTTGGCAAAGGCGATCGGCTCGCCGAAATGCACCTCGACGTCGAGCGCGCCCTCCGCCATCAGCACTTTCAGATGCGGCATCAAATCCTCGTCGCCGATCCAGGCCGAGATCGGCCGGTGGCGGCGGCCGAGCGGCACGCCGTGCAGGCGCGTGTAGGCGATCGCCACCGGCTGGATGAACACCTGCTCGGCTGCCCCCTCCGAAATCGCCATCGAAGCGGCACCGAACAGCGTGCTCTTGAACGGCAGGACGGCATTGCCGTCACCGGTCGAACCCTCGGCGAACAGCACCATGGCATCGCCTTTTGCCATGCGGCTGGCGATCTCGCTGGCCTGATCGCCGGACGAGCGCTTGCGTTCGCGTTCGATGAAGACGGTACGCTGCAGTTTCGACAGCATGCCGATCAGCGGCCAGCCTTCCATATCGGCCCTGGCGATGAATTTCACATCGGCAAAGGAGCCAAGAACCATGATGTCGGTCCAGGAGATGTGGTTCGCGGCAACCAGCAAGGGCCGCTTGTCCGACAGCGCACCCTTGACATGGACGCGCATGCCGAGCGCCCTGAGGATCAGCCTGTGCCAGATCTTGAGGATGACGGTTTCCGGCCACCAGCCGGTCTTCATCGACAGGATCTGCAAGGGCACAAGGACCAGCGAACCGGCGACGACAAGGCCCAGGGCCAGGAAAATCCTGATTTTTCCTATCATACTCACCGGCCTTGTCCCGGCCCCTGGCTAGCGAAGATCGCGGCGCATGACAAGCGCACCGGTCGGCCCGCGGTCGGGCGACTTGTAGTAATCCGGGCGCTTGCCGACTTCGCGGAAGCCTAGCCGACGGTAGAGGGCGATCGCGGCGACATTGGTCTCGTCGACCTCGAGGAACAGCGCTTCGGCCCGCTGCGCATGCAGTTCGCGCAGCACCGCATCCATCAGCTGCCAGCCGAGCCCCTGTCGGCGATGCGAGCGGGCCACCGCGACGGTCAGGATCTCACCCTCGCCGGCTGCCAGCCGGGCCAGCACGAAGCCGACCGGCGGCTTGGCGCCCTGCCCGGTCTCGCGCGCGGCGTAGCCGAACACGGTGTCCTGCTCGAGCAAGGCGGCGAACTCGCCATCGGTCCATGGACGGACAAAGTCCTCGCGGTGCAGCACGGAGACCGCGGGGCTGTCGGTGATCCTGAGCGGCTCGAGCGCATAGTCCCGGCGGCGTGGCTGGAGAAAAGGTATGCGCATTAATTTTGTTGCCTTGATAAAATGAACCCCGCCTGCGGCTTGGCGTCGGCGCCGCGCAGATAAAGCGGTTTTGGCCTCTCGCCCTCACCCCTGGCCGCAGCCAAGCGGGCGTAGGTGAGAATGTCGGCGGTGGCCGTCCGAGGCCCGATATCGCAAGCAAGGCCCGACGTTGCCGCGATCTGCACCGCCGCGGTACCGGCAACCACCGCGGCGCTTGCCATCGCCAGGGCGGTAGCTTCCGGCAATGCGGTCACCGCCGGTCCGTAAGTCAAGCCTAACGCTTTGTTGTACAGCGCGGCGTGGATCTCCTCGCGACCGGCATCGAGCGCCGCGAGCACGGCGCGGCCGGGAAAAGCCGCCGCGGCCTCAGCGGCCAACGCTTCGAGCGTCGTGACGCCGATCGCCGGAATGTTCAACGCCAGCGCTAGACCACGCGCCGTGGACACGCCGACGCGCAAACCGGTGAAGGAACCAGGACCGACAGAAACGGCAATGGCGCCAAGTTCGGCGTAGTCGGTCGCGCCGCCTGTCAGCGCCTCGGCGATGACGGCCATCAGGTGCTCTGCATGGCCCTTGCCGAGATCGAGCACCGAGCGGCCAAGCTCCCGCCCGGCCGCCGCGTCGTAGACGCAGGCGGCGCAGAGGCTGGCGGCACAGTCGATGGCAAGCACTTTCATGAAACGACCGGTTCCGAGAAACAACTCCCTGTGCCCGCCAAGGCGCGCCACCGCAAGCATAATTTGTTAAGCGGCTTCGGTTCAGCCGGCGCGCTGTCAGACCTGTTCGATGCGCAGCATGTGGTTGTCCCAGACATAGTCCGGTTCCAGCCGTGTCGCGCCGCTGCCCTCAACGATCTCGCCGGCTCCCGTGGTTGCCATGAAGCCCGACCCGTCCGGCGCAAGGCCGCAAACCTCGATCAGCGCGCTCGACGATACGACCTGGCCGCTGGCGGCATCGATCACGACAAGCGAATTGCCTTCCGGTGACGAGACGGCGACGGTGCCGGCCAAAGGATTGGCGGCGACCGAACCGATATAGTTGCGGAAGCCGGATAATATGTCCTGCGGCATGTCGAGCAAAGCCAACTCCTTGCCACGGGCGGCGCGGCCGACCAGCAGCGGCCGGTCAGTGCCCGCCCCCCGGTACTGGCAGCCGAACCAGACGGTGCCGGATGGGTCGATGTCCATGTGGCGGATAGACAGCTGGTGCAGCGCGGCCGGCAATTCGTGCTTTTCGATGAGGTCGCCGGAGACGCGGTCGATCAACACGTAGGACGGCTTCATGGTGGCGATGTTGAGCTCGGCGCGACCGTAGTCGGGATGGGTCTCGATGCCGCCATTGGCGACCGCGATCGTCCTGCCGTCGCCCAGCAGCAGAAGCTCGTGCGGCCCCATGCCGTAGGTCGGGAACTCGCCGATGCGATTGAATTTCGCCCGCGCATCGTAGACTCCGACGACGCCGGCCGCATTGTCGAAGTCGTTCTCGGTGGCATAGAGCAGGGCGCCGTCGGGCGAGAACACGCCATGGCCGAAGAAATGCCGGCCGGTGATGCTGGCGATGGTCTGCGGCGCGTCACGGCCCGAATGATCGAACACCACGGCAAATGTGCCGGGCTGGCGGGCGAAGACCACCGAACGCTTCGATATGGTATCGAAGGTGACGTCATGGCCGCGGTCGGGCAGATCGATCGCATGCAACACCTTGCCGGCCTCGGACAGGACGGCGGCGCCAAAACTGCCGTCGCGCTTGACGAAAGCGGTGGCGAAGACAGCGTCAGCAGCAAGCGTTGCCGCCCATGCCGGCGGCGCCATCGCGGCGGCAAAGCCGATGCCCGCGGCTCTGAGGAAGTCCCGGCGATCGATGAGCGAGGTTTTCAAGGCTCAATCCCCGTCCAGCGATGAAAATCCGGCGGTGAGGCCGAATTCGGCGGTCAGCCTGGTGCCGATAAGGGTCGACAGGCTGGAGGTGATCAGAGCGAGATGCTCGAGTTTTTCGCGCAGAGCCGGGTCGGCAAGCGTCTTGTCGATCGGACCCTGAATGGAGTTCGCGGTAGCGACACCGTTGGCCAGCTGGATATGGATCGACTCTGCCATCCAGCGCTCATCTTCAGGCAATGCATCGCCAAGCTTCGAGGCCTGGAACAGCGTATCGATGCCGGCGAGATTTCCGGCCAGCGAATTGGCGGTGTTTTGCGACCGCCAGTAGATCGCCTGCTTCGGCTTGTCCGCACCGGGCTTGCCGCCAAGGAAGCCTTTCAGGCGGACATCCCTCACCATTTCCAGTTCGTTGATGAAAACACCGGCCAGTTCGGTCACTGCTTCATTGCCGTCGCGGTAGAGCGCGTTCTGTGGCCCCGGATTGGCCCAGAGCGCGGCAAAGCCATCCGGCTTGTTCCAGGCTGCGCTGACCTCGCCGGCCATGGCTTCGATATTGCCGGCGACCGCGGCGCCGTAGGCGCAGCGATAGGGATTATCCTTGCCAGTCAGCGCATCGGCGCCGTCGCCGTATAGCACGAATTCCAGCGCGCCGAGCCCTTGCATGGCAATACTCTTGCCTGCCAGTTGTGCTGGATCGGTGGCGCTCGGGTCTTTGTCCGCCAGCGCCGCCTGCACCTGCTTCAGGCCGAGGCCCTTGCGATCCGGCCAGTAGAGCATGCGCTCCAGCCGGTTGTTCTCCTTGATCGGCCCGAAGCCGATGATCTCGGCTGACGACCAGGCATGGACGGTGGCGGAGAATTCAGCCCGTGCGGTTTCGAGTTCGCCTCGGGAGGGCGCTTCGCAGAGCTTGTGCACCGCTTTCGCCAGAACTTGTGCATGCTCGTGCAGGTCGGCATAGGCTGGCCGGACAAAGCCGTCGATCGCCCTCTGGATTATGTCGGAGGCCTTCACCGCCGCCGATGCCGGGGAAACACCCAGCAAGGCCAGCGGCAGGACGAAAAGCAGGGCAGAGCGCTTCAGCATCACAGTGACTCCAGGAATTTGACCAGCGCATCACGCTCGCCCGCATTGGCGGCGGCAAAGCGGTCGCGCACGCTCTGCGCCTCGCCACCATGCCACAGGATCGCCTCGGTCAGGCTGCGCGCGCGGCCATCGTGCAGAAAGAAGGAATTGCCGTTGACGGTCTGGGTCATGCCGATCCCCCACAGCGGCGGGGTGCGCCACTCGCTGCCCGTCGCATCGCCCACCGGCTGGCCGTCGGCAAGGTCCGGCCCCATGTCGTGCAGCAGGAAATCGGAATAGGGCCAGATCAGCTGGAAGGCCTGCGCCTTGTTGGGCGCATCGCGACGAGTAACGAATTTCGGCGTGTGGCAGGAAGCGCAGCCGATCTCATAGAAGACCTTCTTGCCGGCCAGCACATCAGGCGCAGCGAGATCGCGGCGCGCCGGCACGGCAAGGTTCTGCGAATAGAAGGTGACGAGATCCATCACGGGTGACGGCGCCTCGACCTGACCCAGGCGCGCCTGCACGCCGTTCGGCATTGCAAGGCATTTTGCTTCGGCGGCGGTGCAATCGCCCCAATGTTTCGGCTCTTCCGGTGTCGAGATGCCGATGTCGCCGGCAAAAGCATCCGCCGCCTGCTGGCGGATCGACGCGGTCTGCGCCTTCCAGCCGAAACGGCCAAGCGTCAACCCCCCGCTATGGCTGTCGCGCACGATGTTCGGTTTGCCGGAAATCCCGTCACCATCAAGATCGTCCGGGTCAGCGTGAGCGAGAATGTCAGCTGGAGCGATCTGCTCGATCAGGCCAAGGCCGATCATTGGCGGTGTCAGGCGCGGCGACAGCGTCGTGCGCGGATCGAGTGGCCCGTAGCCGAACTCGGTGACGGAGTAGCTGGGCTTGCGCAGGAAAACCACGGCGCCATCCGTCAGTTCCACCTTACGTTCCTGATAATCGACATGCATGCGGCCTTCGCCGCGCAGTCCGGGCACCGCCAGCTCCTGCAACTGCGCTCCATAGACGGGATCGGGGAAATTGAGCAGTTGATGGCCGGCGATGGCTGCCTTCTCTTCAGCACTGCTCGCCTCGCGCGCGAGCCGCAGGAACATCGAGGTGGTTCCGGCATCGCCTTGCGGCGGACGGCCGCGGCCGTCCTTCAGATGACAGTTCTGGCAGGCGCGTTCGTTGAACAGCGGACCAAGCCCGTCCGACGCCTGTGTCGAGGATGGCGACGACACCCAGTTCTTGCGAAACAAAGCGTTGCCGAGCTTGAAGGTGCCCTCTTCCTCGAAGGTGAGGTTGGCCGAGGATTGCGAGAAGGCATCGCGGTCGACGTCTTTCTCCGACGTGCCGGCGCCACCTTGCATCAACTCGAACGGCTCGGGTTTCGAGAAATCCGTGGTTGGCCTGGTGACGGCGGTGACACGCGCCTGATCCTTGGCATTGAGATCGCTGCGCTCGGTGGCGAGCCCCGGCGGCTGAAGGTCGCCGGCAATCGCGGACGATGTCAGCGCCAGTACGACAACGGCACAACGCCGACGAGCCGGTACGGCTGGTCTTTTCAGGAGAGGCGGCGAGCCGGCGGCCCGCCGCAAGCGGCGCGAGAATTCTAAGAGGCGCCGCATTCCCGCATGCCTTTACTCCGCCTCGTTGGCCGGGTCGGCGTTGAGCTGGCCGTACTTCTCCTCGCCGATCGAGGCGAGCAGGTCGAGCTGCGTCTCGAGGAAGTCGATGTGACCTTCCTCGTCAGCCAGCAGATCCTCGAACAGCTTCATCGTCACGTAGTCGCCCACTTCGTGGCAGATCTCGCGCGAACGCTTGTAGGCAGTGCGCGCGTCATATTCGCCGGCCAGGTCGGATTCGAGCACTTCCTTGACGTTCTGCCCGATGCGCAGCGGCGCCACGGACTGCAGGTTCGGATGGCCTTCAAGGAAGATGATACGGGCGATGAGCCTGTCGGCATGATGCATTTCCTCGATCGATTCCGCCCGCTCCTTCTTTGCGAGCTTGGTGTATCCCCAGTCCTCCAGCAGACGGAAATGCACCCAATATTGGTTGACGGCACCGAGTTCCAGAAAGAGCGCCTCGTTAAGCCGCTCGATGATCTGACTTTCGCCTTTCATGGATTCTGCTCCCGTATTGGACGCGCAGGCCTCTGACGCGATCCAGGTGTGAAACGATATCCACGCCGCTCGCCTCCGAGCGGGCGTGGTAATTTTCGGTGACCCGAATGATCGTTTCCACCACATTCGGGAAGCAGCCGCAACAGCGACCGCGCTTTTGCATCGTGTGGTAGATTTTTGCCGGCACGATCAGTTGCCAGGGATCCTGGTCCAGCAGCCCGATGATCGTCTGCTCGATCTCCTTCTCCGTGATGATGTTGCAATGGCAGATCAGCATTTACAGTGCTCGGATGGCTGACGGCGCCTCCCGCGCCGTGTGGCTTAATTTTCTGCCGGAACCCTATTCCGAAGCCGATCGCGCGGCTCCGGATCGTGCTCCAGGCCTTACTTGAAAACCTTGTCGGGTGCGTCGAGGCTGTCTGAACCCTCGAAGGCGATGGCATTGAGTTTCAGCGAGCCGACGGCGCGTTCGATCGACTTGGTCTGGTCGATCAGCGCGTCGATCGCTGCCTGCACCGTCGCATTGCCCTCGGTGTTACCCTCGGCGATCTGCTGGTCATAGGCCTCGCCGGCCTCGGCCCTTGCCTTGATCGCCTCCATCTTGGCGACGGTGACATCGAGTTTGTCGGACAGTTCCTTGTCGATCGCCGGATCAGCGGCCTTGACCATGTCATGCACCGAAGGTCCAGAAACCACCGTGCCATCCAGGCGTGTGTAACTGGCAAGGTAGGCGGCACGAATGCCGATGGCGTCATAGAGATGCGAATTGTGGGTGTTGTCGGAGAAGCAGTCCTGCTCCTCTTCCGGATCGTGCAGCAACAGGCCGAGCTTCATGCGCTCGCCCGCCAGTTCACCATAGGACAGCGAACCCATGCCGGTGAGGATGACAGATATCGCCGTGTTCGGCTCGCCATCGACCAGGTTCTTGCGCGCCGCGCCGTCTTCCTTCCAGTTTCCGACCATTTCCTGCAGGTCCGAAACCAGAAGCGTGCTGGCCGACTTCAGATACTCGGCCCGGCGGTCGCAATTGCCGCCGGTGCAGTTCTTGAGGTCGTAGTCGGTGTAGGGGCGCTCGCCGGCGCCCGGGCCGGTGCCGTGCAGATCCTGGCCCCAGAGCAGGAATTCGATGGCGTGATAGCCGGTGGCGACATTGGCCTCGATCCCGCCGGCCTCCTGCAGCGTGCCGGACAGGAACTCCGGCGAAAGCTTCGAGGCGTCGACCTTCTTGCCGTTGATCTCGATTTCCTTGTTGGCGATCACATTGGCCGTATAGAGCGAATTCGCGTCCGACTCGGTGCCATAGCTTTTGGCGACATAGTCGATCAGGCCTTCGTCCAGCGGCCAGGAATTCACCTTGCCTTCCCAATCATCGACGATCTTGTTGCCGAAGCGATAGACCTCGGTCTGCTGGTAGGGCACGCGCGATGCCTTCCAGGCGTCGCGCGCAGCCCCGAGGGTTTCCGCCGACGGATTGGCAAGCAACGCATCGACTGCCTTGTCGAGCGCCTGCGCCGTGGTCAGCGAATCCTCATATTTGGCGAGCCCGATATCGGCATAGGTCTTGATAACCGCTTTCGCATCGGTTTCCGCCCTAGCAGGCAGCACGAACACCGCCGCCGTCAGCAGCGCCGTGGCACCAATTGCCGCGAGCCTGCCGCCATATCGTGCTGTCATTATCGCTCTCCAGTTTTTTGGGAATTCCATAAAAGGCGCGCGCGGCGACCGGCGCGAGGCCATGTGCATGCCACCTGCCAAAAGGCGTGCCGCGCTGTCGCGCGGTTCAGGGAAGAAAGACACCAAAATGCCTCCAATCGAACGGGTTCAAGGCCCAGACATCAAAGGGATGCGCCAATGCGCAGGCTTCCATAAAGCTTCGACGCCGATGGAAGTCAATGGAAATCGACAGGAAAAACCAATTGAAACAATAGTTTAGAATTATTCTAAACTAGAATGCTCAACTTTACACCCTTGCTGCACCGAGCTGACTTCGGAACTGTATGATTGACAGCCGCCATTCCGGGTGCGACCCGCAAACGCCGTCTTGCGGCGGCGTCAGACAATTGCCACGTGGTGAGGCGTCCTAGAATCGAACCGGGATTGGAATGCGATGAAGAACGGCGTGGTCATTGTCGGTGCGGGTCATGCGGGCGTGCAGGCGGCCGCCAGTCTGCGCGAGGACGGCTATGACGGACCGGTGATCCTGATCAGTGACGAGAACGAGCTGCCCTACCACAAGCCGCCGCTGTCGAAGACCTTCATCAAGGATGCCGAGGCCAAACCGCAGCCCTTGCGTGGCGAGGCCTTTTATACCGGCAGCGCCATCGACTACCGGGCGGGCGTTCGGATCGAGCGTATCGATGCCGGCGGACGCCGCCTGGAAATATCGGGCGGCGGTGCGCTCGCCTTCGATCATCTGATCCTGGCAACCGGATCGCGCCCGCGTGTCCTGCCTCTGCCCGGCTCGGACCTGTCCGGCGTCTTGTCGCTGCGCTCGCTTGCCGATGCGCGGCTGATCCGGGATTTGAGCGTGCGGAGCCAGGATGTCGTCATCCTCGGCGGTGGCTTCATCGGGCTGGAAATCGCCGCGACGCTGCGCGCGGCCGGTCGCACGGTAACGGTGGTGGAAGCGGTCGACCGACTGCTCGGCCGCGCCGTTGCCCCGGTGGTCGCAAGCCATGTCCGGCAAAGGCTGGAAGCGGCAGGCGTGCGCATCCTCACCGGCACCTCGATTGCAAGGCTCGAAGGCGAAAACGACCATGTCACGGCCGCGATCACCTCGTTAGGCGAAAGGCTGCCGGCGCGCATGGTCATCGTCGGCATCGGTGCCGTGCCGAATGTCGAACTGGCGCAGGACGCCGGCCTTGCCATCGCCAACGGCATCCGCGTCGACCACCAGATGCGCAGCTCGGTGCCGGAAATCCTGGCCATCGGCGACGCCGCCTCCTACCGGCACTGGTTCACCGGCGGCGACGTGCGGCTGGAATCGGTGCAGAACGCCACCGACCAGGCGCGCCTCGCGGCCCGCACGATATCAGGCCACGCGGACGCCTATTCGGCGGTACCCTGGTTCTGGTCGGACATTGGCGACATGAAGCTGCAGATGGTCGGACTGACCGCCGGCGGCGACAGCCACGTCGTGCTTGGCGACCTGCCCGACAACAAGTTCTCGATCTACCACTATGCCGGCGACCGGCTGCTCGGTATCGAATCCGTCAACCGCCCCGGCGACCACATGCTCGGCCGCAAGATGCTCGGCGCCGGCTTCTCACCGACGCCGCAGATGGTCGCGGCGGGACCGGATGGGTTGAAGGCGGCGCTGGCCGCGTTTCAACAGGGTGAACCTGCAAAGGCCGTTGGGTAGATGACATCCTAGGTCAAACGTCAATTTCGACGTCTGCGCTGCCCCTCATCCGCCTGCCGGCACCTTCTCCCCGTATAGTGACGGGGAGAAGGCAAGCACTGCTCAGGCGGCGCAGACTTCGCGGATCGAGCTTTCCAGGATGTCGAGGGCTTCGTTCATGACTTCGTCCTGAATGGTGATCGGTGCCAGGAAGCGGATAACGTTGCCGTAGACGCCGCAGGTCAAAAGGATCAGCCCCTTGTCGAGCGCCTTCAGCCGGATGGCATTGGCGATCTCGGCCGATGGCAGCCCCTTCTTGACGTCGTTGAACTCGACGGCGTTCATGAAACCGAGGCCCCTTATGTCGACGATCTCGGGCACGTCGTCGCGGATCGACTGCAAGCGCTGCTTCAGCCGCGCGCCCAGCGTGTTGGCGCGGTCGCAGAGCTTCTCGTCCTCGATCACGTCGAGCACGGCATGTGCCGCGGCAACGCCGATGGGGCTGCCGCCATAGGTGCCACCGAGGCCGCCAGGGCCGGGCGCATCCATGATTTCGGCACGGCCGGTCACCGCCGACAGCGGGAAGCCGCCGGCGAGGCTCTTGGCCATGGTGGTGATGTCGGCGGCGACTTCATGATGGTCCATCGCGAACATCTTGCCGGTGCGGGCAAAGCCGGTCTGCACCTCGTCGGCGATCAAAAGCATGCCGTGCTGGTCGCAGAGCTTGCGCAGCGCCGTCAGGAATTCGCGCGGCGCCTCGTAGAAACCGCCCTCGCCCTGGACCGGCTCGACGATGATGGCGGCGACGCGGGCCGGATCGACATCGGCCTTGAACAGTCGGTCGAGCGCGGCCAGCGAATCGGCAACCGACACGCCGTGCAGCGGCACCGGGAACGGCGCGTGATAGACGTCGCCCGGCATGGCGCCGAAGCCGACCTTGTAGGGCACGACCTTGCCGGTCAGCGCCATGCCCATGAAGGTGCGGCCGTGGAAGCCGCCGGCAAAGGCGATGACGGCCTGGCGCCCGGTTGCGTTGCGCGCGATCTTGATGGCATTTTCGACCGCCTCGGCGCCGGTGGTGACGAAGATGGTCTTCTTCTCGAACTTGCCGGGCAGCATGGCGTTCAGCCGTTCGGCCAGCCGCACATAGCTCTCATAGGGCACAACCTGGTGGCAGGTGTGGGTGAAGCGGTCGAGTTGCGCCTTGACCGCCTCGATCACCCTGGGATGGCGATGGCCGGTGTTGACGACGGCGATGCCCGAGGAGAAGTCGATGTAGCGGCGGCCCTCGACATCCCAGATCTCCGAATTTTCAGCCCGGTCGGCATAGATCTGCGTGGTCATGCCGACGCCGCGCGAGATCGACTGGTTCTTGCGTTCGGAAATGGCTGAATTCTTCATGATATCCCTCATCGGGCCGGCGCCCGTTCTCGTTGATCAGATGTCTTCTGACCTTATTTCACGTTTTCCTCAAGTCGGCACCACCGGCTGGCGATTGGGCCTGAATATCGGGGTCCCCCTTAACCAATCATCCGATACGCGTACGAGACCGGTTTTCTTTTTCCGGGGATTGATTATCCTCCTGGCATCCGCGAGGTATGGCGACCGGCGGCTGAGGGAGCCCATGAGCAGGAACGCGACATCGTCCGTCTCGCCGCCATCCGTCAAAACCTCCAGCCTTTTGTCTTTTCCAATCGCCTCGGCAGTGTCAGCGTTCATGGCCGCGATCCTGCTGGCCGGCTGCCAGAAGCAGGAGGCCGCGGACAAGAAACTGCCGGTCATGGTGCGCACCGAAACGGTGGCTATGGCCGACTATGCGCCGCGAACCTCGCTGACCGGGGTGATCGCGGCGCGCACGCTGAACAATCTGTCGTTCCGGGTCGGCGGCCGCGTCGCCGAACGGCTTGTCGATATCGGCCAGCATGTCGACCAGGGCGCGGTACTTGCCCGCATCGATCCGCAAGAGCAGGAATCCGACCTGCGCTCGGCACAGGCCGATCTCGACGCGGCACAAGCGCAGCTGACCCAGTCCGCCGCTGCCTTCGAGCGACAGAAGACGCTGCTTGCCCAGGGCTTCACCACCAGGCGCGACTATGATGCCGCCGACCAGGCGCTGAAGGTGGCGCAAGGCAGCGTCGATGCCGCGCAGAGCGCATTCGCCAACGCCCGGCAAAACCTGTCCTTCACCGAGCTCAAGGCGGGCGCGGCCGGCGTCATCACCGCCCGCCAGGTCGAAGCCGGCCAGGTGGTGCAAGCGGCGCAAACCATATTCACGGTCGCCGAGGACGGCGACCGCGATGCCGTCTTCAACGTGCAGGAGACTCTGGTCGCCAAGACGCCGCCCTCGCCGGCGGTGACGATCACGCTGTTGTCCGATCCGCAGGTCCGGGCGACAGGCAAGGTGCGAGAAATCTCGCCGGCGGTCGATCAGGCCTCCGGTTCGATCCGGGTCAAGATCGGCATTCCCGACACGCCCGCCGGCATGCCGCTGGGGGCAGCCGTCATCGGCTCGGTCAGCGCCAAGCCGGAGAAGGCGGTCCTGCTGCCCTGGCAGGCGCTCACGTCCAGCGCCGGCAAACCGGCGGTCTGGATCGTCGACCCTTCGACCAAGACGGTGGCGGCGGCGCCGGTCGAGGTCCTGGCCTTCAGTTCGGGCACGGTCGTCATCGCCAGCGGATTGACCGAAGGCCAAAGCGTGGTGACCGCAGGCGGACAGTTGCTCAGTCCCGGGCAAACGGTCGAGATATCGGGAGCGGGCCAATGAGACGCTTGCCGTACCTCATACCTGGCCTGTTCGTACTCGGCGCGCTCGCCGCTTGCTCGAAATCCGAGGAAAAGCCACCGGAGATCATCCGGCCCGTGCTGTCGGTGGTCATCGAGCCGCGCACCACGCAGATCTATGGCTTTGCCGGCTCGGTCGAGCCGCAGGTCAGCGCCGACCTCGCCTTCCGCCTGCTCGGCCGGGTCGTTTCACGCGACGTCAAGGTCGGCGACATCGTCAGCAAGGGCACGACGATTGCCGCGCTCGACCCGACCGCGCTGGAACTGGCCGCTCAGGCGGCCAAGGCGGAACTCTCCAATGCCGAGGCACAGTTCGCCAACGCCGCCGCCAGCGAGGAGCGGCAGCGCCAGCTGCTCGCCTCGGCCAACGCCTCGCAGGCCGTCTTCGATGCCGCGCAGCAGGCAAGGAAGGCGGCCGAGGCCAACGTCGAGCGGGCCCGGGCGTCGCTTGCCAAATCGCAGGAGCAGCTTGGCTATACCAGGCTGTTCTCGGATTTCGACGGCGTCGTCACCGCGGTCGGTGCCGAGGTCGGCCAGACCGTCTCGGCCGGCCAGACTGTCGTCACCGTGGCGCGCTCGGATCTGCGCGAGGCGGTGGTCGATATTCCCGATCAGTTGACCGGCGATCTCACGGCCGGGACACAGTTCCATGTGATCCTGCAATCGCTGCCCACCATCCAGACCGAGGCCAAACTGCGCGAGATCGCGCCACAGGCCGAGGGCTCGACACGCACCCGGCGCGTCAAGCTGACGCTTACCGATCCGCCGCAGGCCTTCCGGCTCGGCTCGACGGTGACGGCGACCCGCATGACCAAGGTAGCGCCGACGATCGAACTGCCCCTCTCGGCGCTGCTCGAAAAGAACGGTGCCGATGAGGTGTGGATCGTCGATCCGCGGACCTCGAGCGTGAGCGCGAAAGAGATAAAGGTGGCCGCCAAGGATGCCGCCACCTTCACCGTCGCCGAAGGGCTCGAAGCCGGCATGCGCGTGGTCACGGCGGGCGTCCACAGCCTGAGCGAAGGCCAGAAGGTCAAAGTGCCGGAGGGCGGCGTCTGATGAAGGGCTTCAACCTCTCCGACTGGGCGCTCAGCCACCGCTCAATGGTCTGGTATTTCATGCTGGTCTTCGTGGTGGCAGGCATCTTCTCCTACCTCAATCTCGGCCGTGAGGAAGACCCCAACTTCACCATCAAGACGATGATCATCCAGGCCAACTGGCCGGGCGCGTCGGTCAAGGAGACCGTGCAGCAGGTGACCGACCGCATCGAGAAGAAGCTCGAGGAGCTCGACAGTCTCGACTACACCAAATCCGTCACCACCGCCGGCCAGACCGTCATCTTCGTCAACCTGAAGGATACCACCAAGGCGCGCGATGTCGTGCCGAACTGGATTCAGGTGCGCAACATGGTCAACGACATCAAGGCGCAGTTTCCGCAAGGCGTTCAGGGACCGTTCTTCAACGACCGCTTCGGCGATGTCTACGGCAACATCTACGCTTTCACATCAGACGGGCTGACGCCGCGCCAATTGCGCGATTATGTCGAGGATGTCCGCACCAAGATCCTGACTGTGCCCAATGCCGGCAAGGTCGATCTGGTCGGCGCGCAGGACGAAGCCATCTATCTCGAATTCTCGACCCGCCAGATCGCCGCCCTTGGCCTCAACCAGCAGGCGATCGTGGCCAGCCTGCAGGCGCAGAACGCGATCACGCCGTCCGGCGTCATCCAGTCCGGGCCGGAGCGCATCAGCGTACGCGTCGGCGGCCAGTTCACCTCGGAGGACAGCCTGCGCGCCATCAATCTGCGCGTCAACGATCGCTTCTTCCGGCTGAGCGACGTGGCGACGATCACGCGCGGCTATGTCGATCCGCCGACGGCGCTGTTCCGCTTCAATGGCCAGGACGCCATCGGTCTCGCCATCGGCATGAAGCCCAACGCCAACCTGCTCGAATTCGGCAAGGCTCTGCACGTGGAGATGAACAAGGTGCTGGCCGACCTGCCGGTCGGCGTCGGCGTGCATCTGGTCGCCGACCAGCCGGTCATCGTCGAGGAGGCCGTCTCGGGCTTCACGCGTGCGCTGTTCGAGGCGGTGGCCATCGTGCTCGCGGTGTCGTTCATCAGCCTTGGCATGCGCGCCGGTTTCGTCGTGGCGCTGTCGATCCCGCTGGTGCTGGCCATCACCTTCACGGTCATGGAATATCTCGGCATTTCGCTGCAGCGCATTTCGCTCGGCGCATTGATCATCGCGCTCGGGCTGCTGGTCGACGATGCCATGATCGCCGTCGAGATGATGGTGGCGCGGCTGGAGGTCGGCGACAATCTGCGCAAGGCAGCGACCTATGTCTACACATCGACCGCCTTTCCGATGCTGACCGGCACGCTGGTCACCGTCGCCGGCTTCATCCCGATCGGCCTCAATTCGAGTGCGGCCGGCGAATACACCTTCACCCTGTTCGTCGTCATCGCCGTGTCGCTGCTGGTGTCATGGATCGTGGCGGTGCTGTTCGCGCCGCTGCTCGGCGTCACCATCCTGCCGGCGACGATGAAGGCCAAGCATCACGACCAGCCGGGACGGTTCACCGCACTGTTCCGGCGCGTGCTTGTCGGCTCGGTGCGCCATCACTGGCTGACCATCATCGTCACGGTGCTGCTGTTCGCCGGCTCGATCGCCGGCTTTGGCCTGGTGCAGCAGCAGTTCTTCCCGCCGTCCGACCGGCCGGAGCTGATTGTCGACTGGAACCTGCCGCAGAATTCCTCGATCGCCGACACGCGCGACCAGATGCAGCGCTTCGAGCAGCGGGCGCTGGTCGGCAATCCCGACATCGACCATTTCTCGTCCTATATCGGCCAGGGCGCGGTGCGCTTCGTGCTGGCCTATGACGTGCAGCCGGCCAACCCCTATTTCGGCCAGACGGTCATCGTCACCAAGAGCATCGAGGCCCGCAACCGGGTGAAGCCGGCTTTGGAAAAGCTGCTGCGCGCGGAGTTCGTCGGCACCGACGCCTTCGTCAAGCCGCTGGAACTCGGGCCGCCGGTCGGCCGCCCGGTGCAGTACCGCGTCGGCGGACCCGACATCCAGATGGTACGCGAGTTGGCCCAGCAATTCGCCGGCGTGATCTCGGCCAACCCAAAGTTGGCAGCACCCACCTTCGACTGGAACGAGCCGCAACGCGTTCTGAGGGTCGACGTGCTGCAGGACAAGGCGCGCCAACTCGGCATCACCTCCTCCGATATCGCCAGCGCGCTGAACAGCACGATCGGCGGCGCCACGATCACGCAGGTGCGCGACGCCACCTATCTGATCGATGTCGTGGCGCGCTCACGCGATGCCGAACGCGGCTCGATCGGGACGCTGCAGAACATGCAGCTGCCGACCAGCACCGGCGAAGCGATCCCGCTCGCGGCCGTGGCCAACTTCCGCTACGAGCTCGAGCAGCCGACGGTGTGGCGGCGTGACCGCATTCCGACGATCACCGTGCGCGCCGGCTTGGTCGGCGACGTACTGCCAGCCACGGTCGTCAACGAACTGAAGCCATCGGTCGAAGCCTTCATCGCCAAGCTGCCGCCGGGCTATTCGGTCGAGACCGCCGGCTCGGTCGAGGAAAGTGCCAAGAGCCAGGGGCCGATCGCCGCCGTGGTGCCGTTGATGCTGTTCGTCATGGCGACCATCCTGATGATCCAGTTGCAGAGCTTCCAGCG
This sequence comes from Mesorhizobium erdmanii, assembly GCF_013170725.1. NCBI lineage: Bacteria > Pseudomonadati > Pseudomonadota > Alphaproteobacteria > Hyphomicrobiales > Phyllobacteriaceae > Mesorhizobium > Mesorhizobium erdmanii. The sequence goes on from NZ_CP033361.1 coordinate 51,080, forward strand.
CCTGTTCCTGGTCGTGGCGGTGGCGCCGCTCGGGCTGATCGGCGTGGTGGCGGCCCTGGTGCCGAGCGGCGCGCCGCTGGGCTTCGTCGCCATCCTCGGCGTGCTGGCGCTGATCGGCATCCTGATCCGCAACTCGGTCATCCTGATCGTGCAGATCGAGGATCTCGTCCGGGAGGGCAAGGACCGCTGGGCGGCAGTCATCGAGGCGACCGAGCACCGCATGCGGCCGATCGCGCTGACCGCGGCGGCCGCCAGCCTCGCACTGATCCCGATCGCCCGCGAAGTGTTCTGGGGTCCAATGGCCTATGCGATGATGGGCGGTATCATCGCGGGCACTGCGATCACGCTGCTGTTCCTGCCGGCGCTGTATGTCACGTGGTTCAGGATCAAGGAGCCGGGTGGGAATGGCGAGGCCGCAGACAGCGAAGCGGTGGCGGAAGCCAGTACAGCCTGAGCCTATTGAGATCGGAAAGGCTGGCGGGACAGAGGGGGGCGCCAGGGAACTCGACGATGGCAGCCTTCTACACCCGCACAAATCCTTCGCTCGCCCTGAGCAGATTGCGCGTATAATCCTCTGTCACGCGGTGCGCGACAAGTTGGGCCGCCGTCAGATTTTCCACCGCCTCGCCGCCCTGCATCACCATCAGCCGCTCGCACATATGGGTGACGATGGCGAGGTCGTGGCTGACCATCAGGAAGGTCAGCTTGCGCCGCCGGCGGACCTCTTCCAGGAGGTTGAGCACTTCCGCCTGCACCGAGGCATCGAGCGCCGAGGTCGGCTCGTCGAGCAGCAGGATCGACGGTTCGAGGATGAGCGCACGCGCGATCGCCACGCGCTGGCGCTGGCCTCCCGACAATTGGTGTGCGTAGCGGAAGCGGAAGCCATTGCCGAGGCCGACCTCGTCCAGCGCGCGTTCGATGCGCTTTTCGCCATCGGCGAAGCCATGGATGGCGAGCGGCTCCTGCAGCAGGCGGTCGACAGTCTGGCGCGGATGCAGCGAGCCATACGGGTCCTGGAAGACCATCTGCACTTCGCGGTAGAAAGCCTTGTCGCGGCGCGCGCCGAGCGTCTTGCCATTGACGGTGATGCTGCCCGAGGCGATGGGCGCAAGGCCGGCGATCGCCCTGAGAAGCGTCGATTTGCCAGAACCGGATTCGCCGACCAGGCCGAAGGATTCGCCTGACCTGACTTCGAGGCTGACGCCTTTCAGCGCCCGAAACCGGTCAAAGATCACTTCCAGCCCGTCGACGGTGATCGCAGAAGTCATGCCGCCCACTCCGGCTTGCGGTCGAGCACCGGCAACGGATGGCGCTCGAAGCCGATTCTGGGCATGCAGTTGAGCAAGCCGCGCGTATAGGGATGCTGTGCCTGGCCGAGTTCGGAGGCCTTGAGCTGCTCGACCACCTTGCCGGCATACATGACGATGACGCGGTCGCAGAAGGATGAGACCAGGCGCAGATCGTGCGAGATGAAGATCAGCCCCATGCCACGCTCGCTGACGAGCCGGTCGAGAATGCCGAGCACGTCGAGTTGCACGGTGACGTCGAGCGCCGAGGTCGGCTCGTCGGCGATCATCATCTCCGGTCCGGCGATCAGCATCATGGCGATCATGGCGCGCTGGCCCATGCCGCCTGAGACTTCATGCGGATGCAAGTCGAAGACGCGTTTGGGATCACGAATCTGCACCGCTTCCAGCATGGCCAGAGCGCGCTCGCGCGCCTCGGCCTTGGAAACCTTCTCATGCGTGCGCAGCGTTTCGACAATCTGCCGGCCGATGCTCATCACCGGGTCGAGCGAGTATTTCGGATCCTGCAGGATCATGGCGATGCGATTGCCCCGCAGCGCCCGGCGTTCACGCGGCGAGATGCTGAGCAGGTCGATGCCATCGAAAGCCAGTTTCCTGGCCGATATCCTGGCCTGCGGCGGCGTCAGCCCCATGATGGCGCGGCCGGTCTGCGACTTGCCCGAGCCGGACTCGCCGACGATGCCGAGCCGTTCTCGCCCAAGCGAGAAGGAGACGCCGCGCACCGCCTCGATCAGCCCCGTGCGGGTCGGGAAGGTGACGCGCAGATCCTCGACGTCGAGAAGCGCGCTCATTGGTCACCACTGCGGGGATCGAGGGCGTCACGCAGGCCGTCGCCGAGCAGGTTGAAACCGAGGCTGACGATAAGAATGGCGAAGCCCGGGGCGCCGGCCACCCACCATTGGTCGAGAATGAAGCGCCGGCCCGATGCGATCATGGTGCCCCATTCGGGCAGCGGCGGCTGTGCGCCGAGGCCGAGGAAACCGAGGCCGGCGGCGGTCAGGATGATGCCTGCCATGTCGAGCGTCACGCGGACAATCAGCGAGGAGATGCAGAGCGGCATGATGTGGCGCAGCACGATGCGGGCGGGGGAAGCGCCCATCAATTGCACGGCCTTGATGTAATCGGAATTGCGCACCGTCAGCGTTTCGGCGCGAGCAATTCGAGCGTAAGGCGGCCAGGAGGTGATGGCTATCGCCAGCACCGCGTTTTCGATGCCGGGGCCGAGCGCCGCGACGAAGGCCAGCGCCAGGACCAGCTTGGGGAAGGCAAGGAAGATGTCGGTGATGCGCATCAGAATGGCATCGGTCCAGCCGCCGGCGTAACCTGCAACGGTGCCGACCAGCAGGCCGATCGGGGCCGCGATGATGGCGACCAGGATGACGACATAGAGCGTCCAGCGTGAGCCGTAGAGGATGCGCGAATAGATGTCACGGCCAAGGTCGTCGGTGCCGAACCAGTGCTCGGCGCTCGGCGCCAGCAGCCGCGCGTTCTTCAGGTCGCCGAAGGTCGGCGAATACGGCGCCAGCACGCCGGCAAGGGCGGCGATGACCAGCAGCGCGATGATGATGAGCAGGCCGACCAGGGCCAGCCTGTTGGCGGAAAAGCGCCGCCACGCGACATAGGCGCGGCCGAGCCTGGCCTGCATGCGCGAGGCCGGCCGCTCGCTGAGCAGCCAGTCGCGCCGGCTCTGGATCGCTTCGGCGCTCATGCGGATTTCGTCCTCGGATCGAGCACACGGTAGAGCAAGTCGGACAGAAGATTGATGCCGATGAACACCGAGCCGATGACGATGGTGCCGCCGAGCACGGCGTTCATGTCGGCGTTCTGCAACGAGTTGGTAATGTAGAGGCCGATACCAGGCCAGGAGAAGACGGTCTCCGTCAGCACCGAGCCTTCGAGCAGCCCGGCATAGGAGAGCGCGATCACCGTGACCATCGGCACGGCAGCGTTGCGCAACGCGTGGCCCCAGATGATGCGGGTCTCCGACAGGCCCTTGGCGCGCGCGGCGACGATGTATTCCTGCGCCAGTTCGTTGAGCATGAACGAGCGCGTCATGCGGCTGATATAGGCGAGCGAGAAATAGCCGAGCAGCGAGGCCGGCAGGATGATGTGCCGGAAGGCGTCCCAGAAGACATCCCACTGACCCTGCATGGCCGAATCGAGAAGATAGAACCCGGTGATCGGCGTGAAAGTGTACTCGTAGACGACGTCGAGCCGGGCTGGGAAAGCCACCCATTGCAGCTTGGCGTAGAACAGGACCAAGCCCAGCAGGCCGAGCCAGAAGATCGGCACGGAATAGCCGATCAGGCCAATGACGCGCACGACCTGGTCGATGATGCTGCCGCGCCTGACGGCGGCTAGCACGCCGAGTGGCACGCCGAACAGCGCGCCGATCAGCGTTCCCAGCGTCGCCAGTTCCGTGGTTGCGGGAAGCGCGCGGCGGATGTCGGTCATGACCGGGTTGGTGGTCAGCACCGAAGTGCCGAAATCACCGCTCAGGGCGTGTTTCACATAGATGTAGAACTGCTCGATCAGCGGCAGGTCGAGGCCCATCTCGCGGCGCGTGCGCTCGACGACATTGGCCGGCGCCCGGTCGCCCAGAACGGCGAGAACCGGATCGATCGGGATGACACGGCCGATGAAGAAGGTGACCGCGAGCAGACCAAGATAGGTCGTTATCGCGATGACCAGGAAACGGCCGAGCGATGATGCAAGGGCAACTGCGCGGGCGCTGCCGCGCCCGCTTTCGTTTTCAACCGCGCTCATGCGGCGTGTCCGCGGGCGCTATTCTTTCGAGACCGGCCCGACGAAGTTGGTGTCGAAGCTCGGACCGAGCGCGAAGCCCTTGAGGTTCTTGCGCAGGCCGGCGACTTCCAACTGCTGATGGATGATGACGAAGGGACTGGTGTCGAGAATCTTCTTCTCGAGATCCTTGTACATATCCGCGCGCTTGCCGGCGTCCTTCTCCAGCAGTGCAGCTTCCGTCTCCTTGGTCAGGTCTGGAATGTCCCAGCTGTTGCGCCAGGCAAGCGTATGGGATTTACCGGCATCCGAATTGTCGGGATTCGAGGCGAAAGTCTGGGCGTTGGAGTTTGGATCGAAATAGTCCTGGCCCCAATTGCCGATATAAATGTCATGGTTGCGGGCGCGATACTTGGTCAGCGTCTGCTTGCCGTCGCCGGGGATGATCTCGAGCTTGATGCCGGCTTGCCCAAGCGTCTGCTGGATCGATTCCGCCATGCCGGTGGTCGGCTGGCCGGTGCGTACGTCCATGGTGACGCTGAAGCCATCGGGCAGGCCGGCCTTGGCCAGCAATTCCTTGGCCTTGGCGACGTCGAGCTTGAACGGATTCTCATCCAGCTCGCCGAGCACGCCCTTGGGCAGGAAGGTCTGGTGGATCTCGCCGATGCCCTTGAGGATGGTGGAGCCCAGCGCGTCATAATCAACCAGATATTTGAAGGCCTGACGAACCTCAGGCTTGGCGAGGTTCGGGTTCTTCTGGTTCAGGCTGATGTAATAGACCGTGCCCTTCGGCGCGCTGGTCGAGGTGAGGTCAGCGTTCTTGGCGATGGCGTCGAGGTCGTTCGGCTCGAGGTTGCGGGCGACGTCGATGTCGCCGGCTTCGAGCGCCAGGCGCTGGGCCGAGCTTTCCTTCATGTTGCGATAGATGACGCGGGCAAGCTTGGCCTTGTCGCCGTGGTAATTGTCGTTGCGCTCCATGACGACGGCTTCGTTGGCGCGCCATTCGCGCAGCTTGTAGGCACCGGAACCAGCATAGCCGGTCTTCAGCCAGGCATTGCCGAAGTCGTTATCCCATTTGTAGTCGGCGCTCGGCGTGACGGCCGCGACATGCTCCTTGACCAGCTTGGCATCGACCACCGAAGCGACGGTGGCCGACAGGCAGTTCAGCACGAAGCTCGGCGCATAGGCCTTGTCGACGACGAACTGGAAGGTGGTGTCATCGATTGCCTTGGCCTTCTCGGCGACGTTGTCGCCGCTGATGCCGAACTGGTCGATGATGAAGGCCGGGCTCTTGTCCAGCTTGACGGCGCGTTCAAACGAATAGGCGACATCGGCCGCGGTGATCGGGTTGCCCGAGGCGAATTTGAGGCCGGGCTTGAGCTTGAAGGTGTAGGTCAGGCCATCGTCCGAGACGGTCCAGCTTTCGGCGAGATCTGGCTTGACCTTGGAGGTGTCGCTGAGGTCGAGGCGGACAAGCAGGTCATAAGTGTTGCCGGTGACTTCGGCGGTCGACAGTTCGAACGCCTCGCCCGGATCCATGGAGATGATGTCGTCGATCGCGAAGCCCTCGACCAGCGTGTCGGCGGGGGTGACGGCGCCGGCAGGCGCTCCAGCCAGAAGCAGTGCCGACATGGCGGCGCCCGCAAGCAGGATGCGGGATCGTAGAGCAAGCTTTTCCATCATCATGGTGATTGTTCCCTGTTTTGTTGTTTGTTGACCTGAGTTCCCGGCTCAGGATTGCGGCATTCTTTCAAGGCCTGAAGACGGCCCCACGACCTCTTACCGTTGCGGTTTTTGTCCAGTTGGTCAACACCATATCCGGCGACCTCGTGGCCGGCAACGAGCATTTACACGACGGCTCATTGGAGCAGAATGGTGGCAGGCGCGTCGACGCATATACCGGCCAATCGAGGCGGCCGGTCGAGAAAAATCTGCTAATTCTCGCGCTATTTCAGGGCGGCAACCAGGCCGGCGTCTGGAAAACAGGTTGCGGCCTGGCCGTTCTTCGTCTGCCACTTGCCGATCGAGCGGCGGGTCTTGAAGCCGGGCAGGCCGTCGGCACTGCCGACATCATAGCCCTTGGCTTCCAGCGCCCGCTGCAGCGCGGCGATGTCGGAGCGGTGGAGATCGCCGACCGCGCCCCAACTGCCGGAAAAGCTCTGATCGCCATGCGCGATGCGGTCGGCGCCATGGCCGATGAACAGCGCGTAGAGGTCGCTCGTGTTGTATTCCTTCAGCACGTAGAAATTGGGCGTGGCGATGAACGCCGGCCCGCTGCGGCCTGCGGGCATCAGCAGGAAGCCTTCCGCCTTCAGCTCACTCGCCGGAAACGGCTTTCCGCCGGCACGCTTGATGCCCATGTCGGCCCATTGCGATATCTTCTTGCCTTGGTCAGGGCCTTCCAAGGAGCAGGAGACGCTCTCGGGCACGGTCACCTCGAACCCCCAGCCGCGCCCCCGCACCCAGCCATAATGGACGAGATAGTTGGCGATCGAGGCGAGCACGTCGGGTGTCGAGTTCCAGATGTCGGGCCGCCCACCACCGTCGAAGGCGACCGCATGCTTCAGGAAAGAGGTCGGCATGAATTGCGGCTGGCCGAGCGCACCGGCCCATGACGATTTCATCGCGCCGACCGGCGCCAACCCACGTTGGACGATTTCCAGCGCGGCCAGAAGTTCGGTGCGGAAGAAATCCTTCTTCGTCGACATGAACGCCTTGGTGCCCAGCACCTCGAAGGCATCGTAGGGCATCTTCGCCGCGCCGAAACCGGTTTCACGGCCCCAGATCGCCAGAAGGATTTCGCCGGGCACCCCATAGCGCTTTTCGATCGCGGCCAGCGTCCTGGCATTGGCGGCTTCGCGCGCGCGACCGCCCGACGTCACCGCACGAACTGTCTTCTCGGCGAAATAGGCGCCGGGCGAACCGAACTCGGCCTGGTGCTGCTTCTGCGGTGTCTTCGGCTTCTCGCCCGGCATGACCAGGTCGGGCAGCTTCAGATTGGGTCTCACACCATCGAAGGCGGCGTCAAAGGTCTGCTTGGAGATACCGTTGGCCTTGGCTTGCGGCCAGAGATCGCTCTGCAGCCAGGCACGGAACTGGTCGTCGATCTTCGCGGCCGAGGCGGGGGTGACGAGAAGGACGCCGAGAGCCGTCGCGACAAAGGCGAAGGTAATTGTGCGAAGGAACGCGTTCATCCGGCAAAGATCCCCGCCAATCTTGTCAAAACGCCGTCCGCGAGCGCAACGCGGCGGCGAGCGTACCTTCGTCGAGATAGTCGAGTTCGCCGCCAACCGGCACGCCATGCGCCAGCCGTGTCACCTTGATGTCGAAGCCGGACAGCTGGTCGGTGAGGTAATGCGCGGTGGTCTGCCCCTCGACCGTCGCATTGACGGCGAGGATGATTTCCTTGACCTCGCCGCCGGCGACCCGGTCGACCAATGAGCGGATGTTGAGCTGTTCAGGGCCGATGCCGTCGAGCGGCGACAGCGTGCCGCCGAGCACATGGTAACGCACGTTCATCGCCGCCGCCCGCTCCAAGGCCCAGAGATCCGAGACGTCCTCGACGACAATCAGGGTGGCGGCGTCCCGGCGTGGATCGGTGCAGATCATGCAGGGGTCCGACGTGTCGACATTGCCACAAGTGGAACAGATGCGCACCTTGTCGGCAGCCTCGCCCATGGCGGCGGCCAGCGGCGACAGCAACTGCTCCTTTTTCTTGATCAGATGGAGGGCGGCGCGCCTGGCCGAACGGGGGCCAAGCCCCGGCACCTTGGCCAGGAGCTGGATCAGGCGTTCGATCTCGGGGCCGGCGATTCGTTTCGACATCGCCTTGATCTAGGATTTTTCCGAGCGGTTTGGAACAGTCTGCGGCAGCATGATCGCCATGCTGCCATGGCGAGGCCTGGATCAGTTCACCTCGAGCGGGCGGCCCTGGCTGACGATCATCGCGCCAATGGCGTCCGTGTTCTCAGGCGTCGACTGGAATCCCATCGCCGCTTCCTGCGGCGCACCACCCTGAATCGAGGAGATGACCCGGGTGTTCAAGGTTCCGCCGAAACGGGCGGCATCCGGTTCTTCCATCGGCTCCTGCATCGCAACCATCGTCTGCTTGGCCTGGACGCGCGCCGACTTTGCCGCCGGCGCCGCGGATGCCGTCACATAGGTCTGCTTGGCAGGGGCAACTCGAACTTTCGTCGCCTTGGTCGGGCGTTCCGGTTCCACCGAGGCGGTCATGAACACCTGCTGCGCCGGGGCATTGCGGACAGCGGTCTTGGCGGGGCGCACCGGCTCGGCCGAGGCAACCATCGTCACGGGTGCCGCCGGCTTCACCACTTCCGTCGCGACCGAAGCTACCATCGGCTCATCGGGCAGCGGCTGCCAGTTGCGGCCGCGCTTCTCGTAAAAGGCATTGCCGCCGGCAACCATGGTGTAGTGCATGTTCTTGTAGGGGAAATGCAGGCCGGCCGTGTGGAAATACATCGTGTTCTTCAGCTTGGTCTTGCGCTCGCCCTTGAGCACCGCGTCGGCCGCTTCCTCGACATCGGGCATTGCGCGCGAATTCATCGGCCTGGTCATGACGCCCGGCGCGAATTGCCCGGGTTCACCCACCACGTCACAGATGGTGCTGCCATGGTTGCCGGAGCGCAGGCGGTTCATCACCACGGTGCCTACTGCGATCATGCCGTCGCGGCTCGACCGGTTCGATTCGAAGAACATTGCCCGTTCCAGGCATTCCCGATCCTTCGGCGTATGGCTGGTGGCGCGCGAGGTGAGAAAGCTCGGCGTGATCGCGTCGGTCAGGCTGGAAACCGACATGCCATGCGAGGTGGTCTGGCTGCAGGCAGCCAGAAACAAGGGAGACGTGATGACGCCGAGCAACAGCGGCGTCTTCCATCGCGTTACGATCAACAGGCTACCCTCTCACTTCATGCCCGCCCCAGGCTGCGGCAAGAATGAGACACTTTCGGGCAAAATGATGGCTAAAACGTTATTAGTGATGAACTGTTACCGAATAGACACAAATCGTGACTTTCCAGATAGATCGCGCCATCGTCTCACAAACGCGATGATGGCCCTCTCTTTGTTTCGCCGCAATTGCGGCGACCGGGCGGCTGGTTCTCTGAAACAACGCTACCGCCCGGCCACGATCGCGACCGGCTGACCGGGCTCGCTCTCTTCGATTTTCTCGGAGAACAGCCCGCGCCGGAGGAAAACCGCCCGCGCGGCCCTGGCCGTCGGAGCGATCTTGCCCGGCCAGTCGCTGTCGATGAACTCGGCCTTGGTGAAATCCGGATTCGTCTCTGCGGCCGCCTCGAGGAATTCGGCGATTTCGAGCACGATCGCGCGCTCCTCCTTCGACAGCGCCGACGAGCCGGCCTCGATCGACGGGCGATGCACGAAGTCCTCGAACAGATTGAAGTAGCCCTTGATGCCGACAATATCGACGCCGGCATCGCAATCGGCCAGGATTTCCAGGATCTCATAGAGCCTGTTGCGGATACGCTGCTCGATCAGTCTTTCCGAAGGTTCGTCGGCCATGGGCGCACCGCCGCCTTGTTAACGTTCATGCATGTCGTTGCCCCAAAACCGCTGCACACTTTTGGGCGACATGCATCAGAACGGCAGTTTCATTCCCGGCGGGATCGGCAGGCCGGCGGTGAGCGCCTTGGTCTTCTCCTGCATGATCTGCTCGACCTTGGTCTTGGCGTCATTGTGGGCGGCGAGAATGAGATCCTCGAGGATCTCGACATCGTCCTCCTTGAACAGAGACGGGTCGATCTTCAGGGACTTCATCTCGAATTTTCCGGTGAGCGTCACGTTGACCAGACCGCCGCCGGCCTGGCCGGATGCGTCCAGAGTGGCGATCTCGTCCTGCATGGCCTGGAACTTGGCCTGCATTTCCTTCGCCTTGCCCATCAGGCCGAGAAGATCTTTCATGGTCCGATCCTTGTCTTGGTTTATCAGGTCTCGTCGTCGTCCGCCGGCGGCTCGACCGGCATATCGGCCTCGGTCGTGTCCGCCTCCGGCGCATCGGGGATGCGTACGTCGATGATCTTGGCGCCGGGAAAGCGCGCCAGGATGGCGGCAACCGTCGGATCGCTCCTGGCATCGAGGAAGGCGTTTTCACGCTTGGTCGATTCCATTTCGGCGAGCGTCTGGCCGCCCTCCTCCTTGGACAGCGACACCAGCCAGCTGCGGCCGGTCCAGGCGCGCAGTTTCGTCGTCAGATCATTGAGCAGCAGCTTCGGCGCATCGTCGGTCAGGCTGACGTCGATGCGGCCGGGCTCGAAGCGCACGGGACGGATGCAGCGCTTGACCAGCACCTTGAAGGCGATGTCGCGCTGCGCATCGGCAAGGGCGACAATGTCGGCAAGCGATCTGACCGGCACTTGCTGCGGCTCCGACACCGGCGCGGGCGGCGCAACGAAGGCGGCCGGCGCGGGCGTGGCCTCGACCAGCCGCATGGTCTGCGCGCCCCCGGCCCCCGAGGGCATGCGTGTCTGCGCCACCGCGCTGGCCCCACCGCCATTGCCGTTGCCGGAGCCCGCGGGCACGCCATTTGGGCGCGATGCACCATTTTGCGCCGATGTCGTGCCGTCGAGCGATCGCAGCGCCTCGTCCAGCGTCGGCAGGTCGGCGGCATGCGCCAGCCGGATCAGCACCATTTCGGCGGCGCTCACCGGCCGGTTGGAGGACTGCACCTCGGGAATGCCCTTGAGCAGCATCTGCCAGGTCCGCGACAGCACACGGACCGACAGCGCCCTGGCGAAATCGGCGCCGCGCTCACGCTCGTCCTGCGACAGCGAAGCGTCGTCCATGGCGCTTGGCACGAAACGCAGCCGGGTGACGAGATGGTTGAACTCGGCAAGATCGGTGAGCACGGCGGCCGGATCGGCACCGGTGTCGTACTGGGCGCGGAATTCGCCCAAGGCCGCGGCCACATCGCCCTTCATCACATGTTCGAACAGATCGACGATGCGTGCGCGGTCGGCTAGGCCCAGCATGGCGCGCACCGCCTCGGCGCCGACGGAGCCGGCGCCATGCGCAATCGCCTGGTCGAGGATGGAGAGCGAATCGCGGGCCGAGCCTTCGGCCGCGCGCGCGATCATCGCCAGCGCGTCGTCGTCGACCGAAATGCCCTCCTTGGCGGCGATCGAGGAAAGATGCGCGACCAGCGCGCCGGCATCGATGCGCCTCAAGTCAAAGCGCTGGCAGCGCGACAGGACGGTGATCGGAACCTTGCGGATCTCGGTGGTGGCGAAGATGAATTTCACATGCGGAGGTGGTTCCTCCAATGTTTTCAGCAGGCCGTTGAAGGCCTGCGTCGACAGCATGTGCACTTCGTCGATGATGTAGACCTTGTAGCGCGCCGAGACCGGTGAGTAGCGCACGCGTTCGATGATGTCCCTGATGTCGTCGATGCCGGTGTGGGAGGCGGCGTCCATCTCGATGACGTCGACGTGGCGGCCTTCCATGATCGCCTGGCAATGCTCGCCGAGCACGGCAAGGTCGACCGAAGGCTGGTCAACGGTCGCTGTCTTGTAGTTTAGCGCCCGCGCCAGGATGCGCGCGGTGGTGGTCTTGCCGACGCCGCGCACGCCGGTCAGCATCCACGCCTGGGCAATGCGGCCGGTGGCAAAGGCGTTGGTGAGGGTGCGCACCATCGGCTCCTGGCCGACCAGTTCGGAAAAATTCGACGGACGGTATTTGCGCGCCAGCACGCGGTAGGCTGCGGCCTTTCCATCGTCCAGGCTTTTTGGCCCTGAATTTCCGGCTTCGCTCATTCGCCCGTTAAGCTCCAAAAGGCCGCCACCAAAGGCGTCGATTCCTGCGCATAATCTCGCCCGCGCTGCAATGCGTCGTCAATGTCGCGAGGAGGGCCGATGAGGTGGGAGGCTGGAACAATGACCCGTTCCGGGCTCGTTAGGGCTGCTTCCTTCCGGACCTGACCCGGTTGGCGAGTGGATCGTCCACCACCAACCTCCCGCCGTCCATATCGGCAATTGCGCGACGAAATGCAAGTGCGCAGGCGATTTGGCGCACCAAACCGTGTGAGGAACAATGATTCGCTTGCAGCCCCCGTGCCACCGCTCTAGCGTTCATGAGTTTGAGGAAACCAACAAAAGCAAGGGAAACGCCGATGCTGCCGGGCCTGAAGGCCGGATTCACGCTGGATGCCCGGCTGGAGGCGGACAGCGAGCAGTTGATGTGGCTTGGGCTGTGCGAATTGCGGGTGATGAACGATCGCCGCTGGCCGTGGCTGCTTTTGGTGCCGCAGAGGCCTGGCGCGGAAGAAATCCACGACATGACGCCGCTTGACCAGGCCATGCTGACCTTCGAGACCAATATGGTGGCGCAAGCGCTGAAGAAAGTCAGCGGTTGCACCAAGATCAACACCGGCGCGCTCGGCAACATAGTGCGCCAATTGCATATCCATATCATCGCCCGGTCCGAAGGCGACCCCGGCTGGCCGGGGCCAGTATGGGGGCACGGCCTGCGCGAACCCTATCAGCGCTCCGATCTGCGCCGGTTTGCCGAAACGATACGGGCGGCGCTATAAGCCTTCCCCTGTGTCCGCCCCAAAACATGTCCGTCCCAAACATGTTCATCCCAGAACGGGTCAATCCCAAAGCACCAGGGTCCGCATGAGTTTCCGCCTGTTTGACGCGCCCTTGCGCGAGCCGAGCCAATTCGTCGGCTTCGCCGGCAACATGATCGACCGGCAATCCGAGAATCGCGCCGACGATTCGGTCGACAAGGCGCTGGCCGATCCGACGACGCGGCTGCTGTTGATGAATGGCGGCCGGCTCCACCTGACGCTTGGGACGAGCGGCACTCTCGATCCCTGGTTCGGCGCCGCCGAGAGCGAGCCGTTCAAGCCTTCCTTCGCCGAGGGCGTCCTGCTCGGTTTTTCCGAACAGGGGCCGGTGTTGGCGATGCCCGTCCAGATCGACGCCGAAGAGCTGCCCGAGACCGTCAAGGCGATCGACTACCGGTCGGTCTATATGCAAGGGCTGATCGACGAGGCGGCCGCCGGCGCGATGGCGCAAGGTGCTGCCCTGCTCGCCTGGCATGCCAGCCATCGTTTCTGCAGCAAATGCGGCACCGAGTCACAAATGCGGGCCGGCGGCTACAAGCGGCATTGCCCGAATTGCGGCACCGAGCATTTCCCGCGCACCGATCCGGTGGCGATCATGCTGACGGCAACGCGCGAGAAATGCCTGCTCGGGCGCGGGCGGCATTTCGCGCCGGGCATGTATTCCGCACTTGCCGGCTTCATCGAGCCGGGCGAGACGATCGAGGCGGCGGTGCGCCGCGAAACGCTGGAGGAGGCCGGCATCCGGCTCGGCCGCGTCGTCTACCATGCCAGCCAGCCCTGGCCGTTTCCCTATTCGCTGATGATCGGCTGCTTCGGCGAGCCGCTCAACGAAGACATCCAGGCCGACCTCAACGAATTGGAAGACTGCCGCTGGTTCTTACGCGACGAGGTGCGCCTGATGCTGGCGCGGGAGCATCCCGGCAATCTGGTTACGCCGCCGAAAGGGGCGATCGCGCATCACCTCATCCGTGCCTGGGTCGACAGCGAATAGCCTATACTGAAAGTCATTGCAGGAGAGACAAATGATCCGTCACACCGTCGTCTTCACGCTGAAGCACCCGCCGCATTCGATCGAGGAAAAGCGGTTTCTCGTCGACGCCAAGAAGATCCTCACCGCGATAAGGGGCGTCACGCATTTCGAACAACTGCGGCAGATCAGTCCCAAGAACGACTATCAGTTCGGCTTCTCGATGGAGTTCGCCGACCAGGCCGCCTACACCAGATACAACGACCATCCCGACCACGTCGCCTTCGTGCGCGACCGCTGGGTGCCGGAGGTCGAGAAATTTCTCGAGATCGACTATGTGCCGCTGGGCGCGGTGATCTAATCCGCCACTTTCCACTGCTCCCGCGACTCGCTGGCCGGGTAGACGCCCAGAATCCGCACCTCGCGCGAGAAAAAGCGAAGCTCGTCCAGCGCCAGCTTGACCAGCGGATCGTCGGGGTGGCCCTCGATGTCGGCGTAGAACAGCGTCGCCGTGAAAGCCCCAAGCTGGTAGCTCTCCAGTTTGGTCATGTTGATGCCGTTGGTGGCAAAGCCGCCCATGGCCTTGTAGAGCGCGGCCGGCACGTTGCGGACGCGGAAGATGAAGGTGGTCATCATCTTGACGTCCGTTGACGGACGTTCCGCCCACTGCTTGCTCTTGGTCAGGACGACGAAACGGGTGACGTTGGAATCGGTGTCCTCGACGTTCTCCTCGATGATATCCAGCCCATAAAGCGTCGCGGCCAGCGCCGGCGACAGCGCCGCCATGGTGCGATCCTTGACCTCGGAGACCATCTTGGCGGCACCCGCCGTATCGCCGGCAACCACGCCCTTCCAGCCATTCTTGCGGATGTATTTGCGGCACTGGCCAAGCGCATGGATGTGCGTGTGCACGGTCTTGATCTCGTCGCGCCTGACGCCGGGCAGCACCATCAGCTGGAAATGGATCGGCAGGAAATACTCGCCGATGATATGCATCCGCGATTCGGGCAGCAGATGGTGAATGTCGGCGACGCGTCCGGCGATGGTGTTCTCGATGGGGATCATGGCGAGATCGGCCTTGCCGGTCTCGACCGCGTTGAAGGCATCCTCGAAGGTCGGGCACGGCAACGGCTCCATATCGGGATAGACGTTGCGGCAGGCGGTGTCGGAATTGGCGCCCGGTTCGCCCTGGAAGGATATTCTGTTGGTTTTCTCAGGCATGGGCCAAGTCTCGATTCACAGTGTCTCGGTTCGAATTTCTCAATTTGAAAGGATGGTTCTGGCGCGCTCGAGGTCTTCCGGCGTGTCGACGCCAAGCGGCAGCGACTGGACGATCTCGGCGTCGATGCGCATGCCGGCTTCCAGCGCGCGCAGCTGCTCCAGCCGCTCGCGGCGCTCCAGCGGCGACGGCTTCAGCGCGACGAAGCGCTCGAGCGCCGCACGCCGGTAAGCATAAAGGCCGACATGATGATAGAGAGGCCCCTCGCCCCAAGGTGCCGTGGCGCGGGTGAAATAGAGCGCCCGAAGCCGCGTGGCAGACAGTGGCGAACCGATGATCTTGACGACGTTGGAATTGGTCTTTTCTTCCTCCCGGACGATCTCGACCCCAAGCGTGGCGATATCCACGGCCCTGTCCTCGAGCGGTCTCAGCGAAGCGGCGATGATGCCGGGATCGATGGTCGGCAGGTCGCCCTGCACATTGACGATCGTTTCGACCTTGCGCTGCGGGTCGAGCGCGACCAATGCCTCGTGAATGCGATCGGAACCCGACTCGTGATCGATGCGCGTCATCACCGCCTCGAACCCATGCCCATGCACCGCTTCGGCCACGCTTTGGGTGTCGGTAGCCACCACCACCCGGCCGAGGCCGGCGTCTGCCGCACGGCGTGCGACATGGACGATCATCGGCACGCCGGATATGTCGGCCAGCGGCTTGCCCGGCAGCCGGGTGGAGGCCATGCGGGCCGGGATCAGGATCAAGGTGGACATCGCTATGGCAAGGCGTTCGAAAAAAGGACAAGGAAAGTGGCAAAAGGTCTCACTGGCAGCGCCCTTATAGGTGTTGCAACGCCCGAGCAAAAGACCTAGTTTCCGCCCGATTTGACCGGCTCTGGAGGGCCGGTCTCGATACCGACGGACGGAGTGGACGGTTCGGTCCGCCGGAAAAGGGAGCAAGGGGCGTATGGATTCCAACGAAGTCAACAAACTGCTCGCCGGATTGCTCGGAACCGTTTTCGTCGTTTTCTCGGTCGGCCTGGTGTCGGACGCGCTGTTTGCCTCGCCGGCTCCTGAAAAGCCCGGCTTCGCCATCGAAGCCACCGAGCCCGCCGAAGGCGGCCCGGCGGCACCCGCAGCGGAAGCCAAGCCGATCGCCGATCTCTTGCAGACCGCCAATGCCGAGGCGGGCGCCGCCATCTTCAAGAAATGCCAAGCCTGCCATTCCGGCGAAAAGGGCGGCCCCAACAAGGTCGGCCCGGATTTGTGGGATCTCGTCGACCGTCCCGTCGCCGAACATGAAGGCTTCGCCTATTCGGCCGGCATGAAGGAATTCTCCAAGGGCGGCACCGAGAAGTGGACTTACGACAACATCAACCACTTCATCACCTCGCCGAAGAAATTCGTGAAGGGTACGGCCATGGGCTTCGCCGGCCTGCCCAAGGACGAGGACCGCGCCAACGTCATCGCCTATCTGCGCACGCTGTCGGACAATCCCAAGCCGCTGCCTACGCCTGGTGCCGCCGCCGCGGCGCCCGCCAAGCCGGCTGACGGCGCGGCACCTGCCAAGCCAGCCGCGCCGGCGGCACCTGCACCGGCCGCGCCGGCCAAATAACCGAATTGTCATCGACGCGTTCATAGAAAAGCCGGGTTCAGCCCGGCTTTTTTGTTGGGAAAATGCACGCTGCGGCGACAAAGCCGCGCATGGCGGTTTTCACGAGCGCTAAATCATCTAGGATTGCGTCCTGGATGATCTGGCAAGCATTGCGAAGAGGATACTGCATGACGGTTGGCCGAACGCTTCTCAAGTCGCTGCTGGCGGCGGCCCTGCTGGCGGCGGGGCTGCAGACGAGCCGGGCCGACGAGTGGCGCACCACCTCATCGCTGATCGGCCAATCCAAATACGGCGATAATTTTCAACACTACGACTACGTCAACCCCAATGCGCCCAAGGGCGGCACGTTGAATTCGGTGCTGCTCGGCACCTATGACAGTTTCAACCCCTATATCGTGCAGGGATCGCCAGCAGCGGGACTTGTCGGCTTCGGCGGCGGTCTCCTCTACGACACGCTGATGGAACAGGCGACCGACGAAGGCAGCACCAGCCACCCGCTGATCGCCGATGCCTACAAATACCCCGCCGACTACTCCTCGGCGACCTATCGGCTCGATCCGCGGGCGAAATGGCATGACGGCCAACCGATCACCGTCGACGACGTGATCTGGTCGTTCCAGGTGCTGAAGGCGAACAGCCCGCAATACAGCCGCTATTTCGAGAATGTCACCGATGCGGTCGCCATCTCCGACCGCGAGGTCGAGTTCCATTTCAACCAGAAGGGCAACCGGGAACTGCCGAAGATCCTCGGCGACCTCGCCGTGCTGCCAAAACATTGGTGGGAAGGCACCGATGCCAAGGGCAAGAAGCGCGACATCACCAAGGGGACGCTGGAAATTCCACTGGGCTCGGCGGCCTACAAGATCGCCAGCTTCAAGCCAGGCTCGGAAGTCGTATGGCAACGCGTGCCGGACTATTGGGCGGCCAAGCTGCCGGTGAAGATCGGCCGCGAAAATTTCGATACGCGCCGATACACCTACATCCTTGACGACAATGCCGCCTGGCTGGCCTTCACCAAGGGTGGACTCGAAGACATCAACCGCGAATACAGCTCTCGCAAGTGGGCGACCGCCTACAATTTCCCGGCTATCCAGGCCGGCGATGTCATCAAGAAGGAGTTCCAGACGCAGTCGCCGCAGCCCATGCAGGGCTTCGTCCTCAACCAGCGACGGCCGCTGTTCCAGGACCGGCTGGTCCGCGAGGCACTGACCATGCCGTTCGATTTCGAGAGCATGAACCGAACCCTGTTCTTCGGCTTCAACACCCGCACATCGAGCTATTTCCAAGGCACCGAGCTGGCCTCGAGCGGGTTGCCGCAAGGCAAGGAACTGGAAATCCTGGAAAAATACCGCGACAAGCTGCCGCCCGAACTCTTCACCCAGGAATTCAAGCTGCCGGTCTATGACACGCCGCAAGCCGAGCGAAAGTACCTGAAACAGGCGGTCGATCTCTTTGCCAAGGCCGGCTGGGTGATCAAGGGCGGCAAGATGGTCAATGCGAAGACCGGCGCGCCGTTCAAGTTCGAAATCCTCGGCTGGAACGAC
The DNA here is from genome assembly GCF_013170725.1 of Mesorhizobium erdmanii. Classification (NCBI taxonomy): domain Bacteria; kingdom Pseudomonadati; phylum Pseudomonadota; class Alphaproteobacteria; order Hyphomicrobiales; family Phyllobacteriaceae; genus Mesorhizobium; species Mesorhizobium erdmanii. The sequence continues at coordinate 69,069 of NZ_CP033361.1, forward strand.
ACCGACCAGGTGATCGCCAGCCCCTACATCGCCAATCTTCGCAAGATCGGCGTCGACGCCTCGCTGCGCATCATCGACCAGACGCAGTACATCAATCGCGTCAATAACTTCGATTTCGATGTTGTCACGGGCCTGTTCGGCCAGTCGGATTCGCCCGGCAACGAGCAGCGCGATTTCTGGAGTTCGAAGGCCGCCAGCGCGCCTGGTTCGCGCAATCTGATGGGCATTAAGGATCCGACCGTCGATGCGCTGGTCGATCGCATCATCTTTGCCACGGACCGCGATGATCTCGTTGCCGCCACTCATGCGCTCGACCGGGTGCTGCTGTGGAACTTCTACGTCGTGCCACAATATCACCGGTCGGCGGTCTGGCTGGCCTATTGGGACAAGTTCAAATTCCCCGACAAGCAGCCTGCTTATGTCGGCGCCGATATCGATTCCTGGTGGATCGACCTCGACAAGGAGAAGGCGCTGGCGGCGAAATACAAGGGCAGCAATTGATGGCTGCCCTACCCCGCCGCGATTTCCTGGCATTGGGCGGCGCCGCCGCTGCCGTCGCCTTGCTGCCCGGCAAGGCCTTTGCCGACATTGCGACTGGTGTGAAATTGCATGGGCTCTCCGCCTTCGGCGACCTCAAATACAAGCCCGACTTCACGCATTTCGACTACGTGAATGTCGACGCGCCTGTCGGAGGTATCTTCAATTTCTCCCCGCCGAACTGGGGCTACAACCAGGACACACAAACCTTCAACACGCTGAACTCTTTCGTCGACAAGGGCGATGCCCCCGCGCGCATGGAGATGTGTTTCGACGGGCTGATGGTGCGCGCGCTGGACGAGCCCGACGCCGTCTACGGGCAGATCGCCGACGGCGTGACGCTGTCGGACGACCGCAACTCCTTCACCTTCTCGCTTCGGCCCGAGGCGCGCTTCCACGATGGCACGCCGCTGACCGCCCAGGATGCCGCCTTCACATTCAAGCTCTACAAGGACAAGGGCCACCCCGACCTGTCGTTGTCGCTGACGCACATGGTCGACGCCGTTGCCGTCGACGACCGCACGCTGCGGCTCACCTTCTCCGGCAAGCAATCGGCCCGCACCGTGCTCAACGTTGTGGAGTTCCCTATTCTGTCGAAGGCCTTCTACACGGCCAACCCTTTCGACTCTTCGCAGTTGAACCCGCCGCTCGGCTCCGGTGCCTATAAGGTCGGTCGGTTCTCGGCCGGCGCATGGATCGAATATGATCGGATCGCGGATTATTGGGGCCGTGGTTTGCCGGTGAATCGCGGCCAGAACAATTTCGACCGTATCCGCATCGAATTCTACCAGAACCGCACCGCCGGCTTCGAAGCGTTCAAGAAGGGCGAAATCACGTACCGTGAGGAATTCACCTCGCGCGTCTGGGCGACCGCCTACGACTTCCCCACGCTGACCGCCGGCAAGGTCGTCAAGCACGAATTCCCGGCGGAGAAGCGGCCGACGATGCAGGGAACGGCGGTCAACCAGCGACGCGAACAGTTTCGCGACGCTCGCGTGCGCCAGGCGATCGCGCTCTGCTTCGATTTCGAATGGACGCGGCGCAACTTCTTCTACGGTTCCTACGAGCGCTCGCAGTCTTGCTTCGAGAAATCGGATTTTCGCGCCGAAGGCGTGCCATCAACACAAGAGCTGGCGCTGCTCGAGCCGCTGCGAAGCCAGGTGCCGGCTGAGGTCTTCGGCCCGGCTGTGGCCCAGCCGGCATCCGACGGTTCCGGTCGCGACCGCAAGCTGCTTGGCCAGGCGGCAAAGCTCCTGGCCGCAGCCGGCTGGAAACGGTCGGGCGATTTCGTTGTCAACGGCAAGGGCGGCCGGCTTTCGGCCGAATTCATGGTCGACGACGACACTTTCGTGCAGGTCTATTCGCCCTGGGTCGCCAACATGAAGGCGATCGGCATCGATGCCACGATCCGGCTGGTGGATTCGGCACAATACCAAGCCAGGCAGGCGACCTTCGATTTCGATCTGCTGTCAGCTGCTTTCTCGTTCAGCGCGACACCGACGCGCGACGATCTCGAAGGTTTCTTCCATTCACGGACTGCCAACCTGTCCGGCTCCCGCAATCTGCCTGGTATCGCGGACCCGGCGATCGACCTGCTGATCGACGCGGTCGGCTCGGCAAAGGACCGCGAAAGCCTGACGGTTGCAATGCGGGCGCTCGACCGGGTCTTGCGCGCGCGCTGCGATTGGATTCCTAGTTGGTTCCTGGCGAATCACCGAAGCGCCTATTGGGACATGTTCGGTTTTCCCGAGCAAAAGCCCGATTTCGGCTTTCCGGTCGAGACGCTGTGGTGGGTCGATAAGGGCAAGGCGGCAAAAATTGGTAAAGGCTGAGATACCGGTCCAAGCATGGCGGAAGGCCTGATGGGCGCCTATATACTGCGCCGTATCCTTTTGATGATCCCGACTTTGTTCGGCATCATGGCGATCTCCTTCGCCGTCATCCAGTTCGCGCCGGGCGGACCGGTGGAGCAGGTTATCGCCAAGCTGACCAATCAGGGCGGCAGCGACCGCCTTGGCGGTGGCGGCGGCGATGCGGGCGGCTCCAATTTCGACGCAGCCGGCGACGTCAGCTCGAAATATCGCGGCGCGCAGGGGCTCGATCCGGAATTCATCAAAAAGCTGGAGAAGCAGTTCGGCTTCGACAAGCCGCCACTCGAACGCTTCGGCATGATGCTGTGGAACTATGCCAGGTTCGATTTCGGCAACAGCTACTTCCGCGACATCTCGGTGCTCGACCTGATCCTGGAAAAGATGCCGGTGTCGATCTCGATCGGGCTGTGGATCACGCTGCTCTCCTATCTGATTTCCATCCCGCTCGGCATCCGCAAGGCGGTGAAGGATGGCTCGCCTTTCGACGTCTGGACCAGCGGCGTCGTCATCGTCGGCTATGCCATTCCCGGCTTCCTGTTCGGCATCATGCTGATGGTGCTGTTCGCCGGCGGCTCGTTCTGGGACTGGTTCCCGTTGCGCGGCATCGTCTCGGACAATTGGGACCAGTTGTCCTGGCCGGCCAAGATCGGCGACTATATCTGGCACATGACCCTGCCGCTGACGGCGCTTGTGCTGTCGGCCTTCGCCACCACCACGTTGCTGACCAAGAACTCGTTCCTGGAGGAGATTCGCAAGCAATATGTGGTGACGGCGCGCGCCAAGGGCCTGTCCGAACGACAGGTGCTCTACGGCCATGTCTTCCGCAACGCCATGCTGATCGTCATCGCCGGCTTCCCCGGTGCCTTCATCTCGGCCTTCTTCACCGGTTCCCTGCTGATCGAGAACATCTTCTCGCTCGATGGGCTCGGCCTGCTCGGCTTCCGGTCGGTGGTCGAGCGCGACTATCCCGTGGTGTTCGCCAATCTCTACATCTTCTCGTTGCTTGGGCTGTTCGTCGGGTTGCTGTCGGACCTGATGTACACCTGGGTCGATCCGCGCATCGATTTCGAGCGGAGAGACATCTGATGTCGGAGGCAAGCGTTACAGCCGGCGTGGTGCCGGAGCGGATGCCACGGCCATTCCTGTCGCCGCTCAACACGCGCCGCCTGCAGAATTTCAAGGCCAACCGGCGCGGCTACTGGTCGCTGTGGATTTTCCTGGTCCTGTTCGTGCTGTCGCTGTTTGCCGAATTCATCGCCAACGACAAGCCGATCATCGCTTCCTACAAGGGCGAGATTCTGTTTCCGGTGCTGGTTGCCTACCCCGAGGAAAAGTTCGGTGGTTTCTACGCCGTCACCGACTACCGCGACCCGGTGATCCAGGACGAGATCAACGCCAATGGCTGGATGATCTGGCCGCCGATCCGCTACTCCTACCAGACCGTCAACAACGCCATCCCGGAAGCGGCACCCGCCAAGCCGTCGTGGGAATATGACGCCAAGATGCGCTGCAACCAGTATCCGCAAGGGGCCGCCGACCCGGCCTGCATCGTCGGCAACTGGAACTGGCTGGGCACGGACGACCAGGCGCGCGATGTGCTGGCCCGCGTCATCTACGGCTTCCGCATTTCGGTGCTGTTCGGTCTGATCCTGACCTTCGGCTCCGCTCTTATCGGCGTCGGTGCTGGCGCCTTGCAGGGCTATTTCGGTGGCTGGACGGATCTTCTGTTCCAGCGCTTCATCGAAATCTGGTCGGCAATCCCGGTGCTCTATCTGCTGCTTATCGTCGCCGCCATTCTGCCGCCCGGCTTCTTCATCCTGCTCGGCTTGATGCTGCTGTTCTCCTGGGTGGCTCTGGTCGGCGTGGTGCGAGCGGAGTTCCTGCGCGCCCGCAACTTCGAATATGTCAACGCCGCGCGTGCGCTCGGCGTGCCCAACCGTACCATCATGTTCCGGCATCTGCTGCCCAACGCCATGGTGGCGACGCTGACCTTCCTGCCCTTCCTGCTCTCGGGCTCGATCTCGACGCTGACTTCACTCGACTATCTCGGCTTCGGCCTGCCGCCGGGGTCCGCCTCGCTGGGCGAGTTGCTCAAGCAGGCCCAGCGCAACCTCAATGCGCCGTGGCTGGGCATTTCCGGCTTCGTCGTCATCTCGCTGATGCTGTCGCTGCTCGTCTTTGTCGGCGAGGCAACGCGCGACGCCTTCGATCCGCGCAAGACGTTCAAATGAGCGAAGCGCCTTTGCTCAGCATACAGGACCTCAGCGTCGCCTTCAGCCAGGGCGGCGGCCAGTCGACAGCCGTCGACCACATCTCCTTCGACATCGCCAAGGGCGAGACCGTGGCGCTGGTCGGCGAATCCGGCTCCGGCAAATCGGTCTCGGCGCTGTCGGTGCTGAAGCTGCTGCCCTACCCCAGCGCCAGCCACCCGTCAGGGAAAGTCCTGTTCCAAGGCGCCGACCTGCTGTCCATGAGCGAGAAGCAACTGCGACAGGTGCGCGGCAACAAGATCACCATGATCTTCCAGGAGCCGATGACATCGCTCAATCCGCTGCACACGATCGAGCATCAGATCGTCGAGATCCTGAAACTGCACCAGGGCATGACCGACCGCGCGGCCAAGGCCCGTACCCTGGCCATGCTCAACGAGGTCGGCATCCGCGACCCGCAGAAGCGCCTCGATGCCTATCCGCACCAGCTGTCCGGCGGCCAGCGCCAGCGCGTCATGATCGCCATGGCGCTGGCCAATGAACCGGAACTGCTGATCGCCGACGAACCGACGACGGCGCTCGACGTCACCGTGCAGGCGCAAATCCTCGAACTGCTCGCCGGGCTGAAGAGCCGCAAGGGCATGTCGATGCTGTTCATCACCCACGATCTCGGCATCGTGCGCAAGATCGCCGACCGGGTCTGCGTGATGACCAAGGGCAAAATCGTCGAGACCGGGCCAACCAAGGACATCTTCGCCAACCCGCAGCATCCCTATACGCGGCACCTCCTGGCGGCCGAGCCGAAAGGCAAGCCGCCGGCCGCCAATGCCGATGCCAAGCCGGTGATGACCGGCAAGGACATCAAGGTCTGGTTTCCGATCAAGCAGGGCTTCTTCCGGCGCACGGTCGATTATGTGAAGGCGGTCGACGGCATCGATGTCACCGTGCGCGCCGGCCAGACGCTTGGCGTGGTCGGCGAATCGGGCTCCGGCAAGACGACGCTCGGCCTGGCGCTGGCGCGCATGATCTCGTCGACCGGAACCATCCAGTTCAACGGCCGCGACATCAACCAACTCACCTTCAACGCCATGCGGCCGCTCAGGCGCGAATTGCAGATCGTCTTCCAGGATCCGTTCGGTTCGCTCAGCCCGCGCATGTCGATCGCCGAGATCATCGAGGAAGGGCTAAGGATTCACGAGCCGCAGCTATCTCCCGACGAGCGCGACGACAAGGTAGTCGCCGTGCTGAACGAGGTTGGCCTCGATCCGGCGACACGCAACCGTTATCCGCACGAGTTTTCCGGCGGCCAGCGCCAGCGCGTCGCCATCGCGCGCGCCATGGTGCTCAACCCGCACTTCGTCATGCTGGACGAGCCGACATCGGCGCTCGACATGAGCGTGCAGGCGCAGGTCGTCGACCTCCTGCGCAATCTGCAGGCCAAGCACGACCTCGCCTATCTCTTCATCAGCCATGACCTCAGGGTCATCCGTGCGCTGGCCAATGACGTCATCGTCATGCGCAATGGCCAGATTGTCGAAGCCGGTCCGTCCCAGCAGATTTTTGAAAACCCGCAAACGGACTATACTCGGGCACTGATCTCGGCCGCCTTCAAGATAGAGACGGCGCCGGTCGGCATTGTCAGCCAGTGATTTTTTAAACAGGGACTAGACGAACCGCGATGGAAAAAGGCCGCATCCTGCTTGCCGTCACCGGCTTTCATCCGCAGCGCTGGCGCGAGCTGCTGTCGGCCGAGCGCGAGGTGGTGCTTGAGCCGGACGGCGCCAAGGATCCGTCGATCACCTATGCGGTGGTGTGGAAGCAGAAGCCTAACTTGTTGTCGTCGCTGCCCAATCTGCGCGCCATCTTTTCGATCGGCGCCGGCGTCGACCACATCTTCGCCGACCCCGGCTTGCCCGATGTGCCGATCGTCAAGGTGGTTGCTGACAACCTCACCCAGTACATGACCGAATATGTCGTCTGGCGGGTGCTCGACCATCATCGCCAGGGCCTGCTCTATCGACAGCAACAGCCGAAGAAGATCTGGCACGAGCCGCAGCAGAGACCGGCCGGCGACATTTCCGTCGGCATCATGGGGCTCGGCACTCTCGGCCGCGCCGCGGCCTCGGTGCTGCTGTCACTCGGCTTTGCGGTCAACGGCTGGTCACGCAGCGAACGACCGATGGAAGGCGTCGCGACCTATGCCGGCGAAGCCGGGTTGATCCCCTTCCTCAAGGCCACCGATATACTGGTCGTGCTGTTGCCGCTGACGCCGGACACGAAAGGCATCATCAACTATGGCGTGCTGAAGGAGCTGCGCAAGCGAAATGGCCTGGGCGGCTCGGTGCTGATCAACGCCGGACGCGGCCGCCTGCAGAAGGACGCCGATATCATACGGGCGCTGGATGACGGCACGCTGAAAGAGGCGAGCCTCGACGTTTTCGAGGTCGAGCCGCTGCCGAAGACCAGCCCGTTGTGGAACCATCCAAAGGTGTTCGTGACGCCGCACGCGGCGGCGACCTCCGACCCGATCCATCTGGTGCCGGGCATGCTGCGCCAGATGGATGCGTTCGAGCGCGGCGAAAAGCTCGACAATCTGGTGGATCGCAAGGCGGGATATTAGAGCACCCTGGCCAGCGTGGAACTACCTGGCCAGGTCCCAGTCCCGAAAGCACGTCTTGATCGCCCGCAGCGACGACAGCTGCAGCTTTGGCAGATCAATCTGCTCGAACATCGCCTGGTAGCGTTTGCGGTTCTTCGGCGTGGTCACGGCAATGTGGTGGATCATGTCCCATTTGACGCTGTCGCGCCCGCCTTCCAAGGCACCGCGCCTCTCCGTCTCGAACAGGGTTCGCCTGAAATAGCGCAGCAGACTTGCCGGCGTGGAGATATCCAGCAGGATCAATCCCGTCGCCCGCCGAAAGCGTTGCGGCATGCCGATCGAGTAATTTCCATCCATCACCCAGCGCTCGCCGGCGATTGCGGCGTCATGCAAGGCAATGAATTCGTCCTTTGGACGCGGTTCCCAGTCGGTGTTGGGCAGATGATGAAGCAGATCGAGGTGAACGGGCTCCAGGCCACGCTTGCGGGCAATCGCGTCGGCCAGGGTCGACTTGCCGCTGTTGGAGGGTCCCAGGATGCAGATGCGGTCGCCAAGGTCCGAGAGTTCCATCCGATAGTGCCCTCGCTAGGACATAGCCTGCCACCTGCGATTTCTCGACCGGTAGCCGTGCCGTACCATTAGCTCGGCAGAGCGAACTTCTTCTTCTGATTGTCCGGCTTGCCGCAGTCGCGGCGTTCGATGGAGCGGTTCATGGCATCGATCTCGCCTGACGCCTTGTCGCTGTCGCGCTGCGCCTTGGAGCGGATGTCGGGCGTGAACGGGCCGAACCCCATAGCGGGATTGGAGAAGGTCGGCTTTGCTGTCACCGGAAGGTTGTTCTGCTGCGCCAGGCCATTGCGCTGCGCCAACAGTTGATCGCATGGCACGGTGTCGTATTGCAGGGACGACTCGATGTTGGCGTCCTGCCGCTCGGACATCGAATTGCCGACGCAGCCGGCCGTCGCCAGGCAAGAGGCCAAGATCACCATGTTCCAGCGCATCCGATATGCTCCTCCTAATATCCCGCCCTGATGCGACCAGATCGCAAATATCAGTCGCGCACGCAAATCGGACTTTTTCGCAGCAGCGCTGAGCCGTGGAAGTACCACCGCACGATGATCCGGCCACTTCAAGCGGCGTGAGCCTTGCGTGCCACAATGGCCAGCCCTTTGACAGGCTCGCCGCGATCCTGCCGGATGGTCGTCGGCTCCAGCGCCCGAATCGAAAGCCCGTTGGCCTCGAGTATCCGCCTGACATAGGGCTCCGAATGGGCGTAGCGTCGGGAAGGCTGCAGCGCGAAGTCGCCGCTTGCCAGGCTCTCGACGGAGAAGGCAAACAGGCCGCCATCGACGAGCAGGCCGGCCACCGTCCCGAACAGGCCTTCCAGCGCGCCGACATAGATCAGCACATCGGCCGACGTCACCAGATCGGGCTTTTCGCCTGGATGGCAAAAGCCCTGCAGATCGGCTTTTGTCAGCGCGTTATAGATGCCTTTCGCCCGCGCCTTCTTCAGCATCCTGGCCGAGATATCGACGCCTTCCAGCCGATCGACGATCGGCCTCAGCCTCTCGCCCATCAGGCCTGTGCCGCAACCCAGGTCGAGCGCCAGGCGGAAGCGACCCGGCTTTGCCTTGCGAATCATCTGGTCGAGGAATTGCGGCAACCGGTAGTCGAGCTTGCCGACGAGCATCTCCTCGAACGTCTCGGCATAGTGGTCGAACAACGTTTCGACAAAGGCGCTGGGTGGCGCCGCGGCAGCCGGCCCCTTGCCGATCAGCTGTAATTTCAGGGCCGCGCCCTGGCGATCGGCCGGATCGAGTTTCAGCGACATTGCCCAGGCCCGCGCTGCCAGGTCGAGCCTGGCTGATGCCTCCTGCATCTCGCCAAGGCGAAACCAGCCCATCGCCCATTGCGGCGCCAATTCCAGCGCGCCAAGCAGCAACTCGGCCGCGGCAGCATGGTCGCCGTGGGCAAACAGCATCTCGGCATAGTCGGCACGGCGATCGGCGTTCAGATCGCCCGATGAGGTCTGGAGGCGCTTCATGATGATGGTTCCGCCGGCGAAGGCAGCCGGGCCGCCATCTCTGTAAAGCAAAGGATGCGGAAGCTGAACCGAATTGAGTGCCTTTGCGGGGAGTCAGCAGTCTGAGACGACAGGCTTCCCGCGGCGGAATTATATCCTATCTTGGGGACCATGCGCGCCAGCGACCTGCTTCATCCCCGGCCCGAAGGCCTCTATTGCCCGCCGGGCGATTTCTTCATCGACCCGGTGCGGCCGGTGAACCGGGCGCTGATCACCCACGGCCATTCCGACCATGCGCGTTCCGGCCACCGCTCGGTGCTGGCGACGCGGCAGACGCTCGACATTATGGGTCTGCGCTATGGCGAGGACTTTGCTGGCGCCACGCAGCCGGCACGGCTCGGCGAGACGATCGTCATCAATGGTGTCAGCGTCAGCTTCCATCCGGCCGGCCATGTGCTGGGCTCGGCCCAGATATCCGTCGAACATCAGGGCATGCGCATCGTCGCCTCCGGCGACTACAAAAGGCGAAAGGATGCGACCTGCGCGCCATTCGAGCCGATACAGTGTGACGTGTTCATCACCGAGGCGACCTTCGGCCTGCCGGTGTTTCGCCATCCACCCGACACGGACGAGATCGCCCGCCTCTTGAAGTCGGCAGCACAGTTTCCCGAGCGCTCGCATTTGGTCGGCGCCTACGCGCTGGGAAAAGCACAGCGGGTGATGCGGCTGTTGCGCGACGCCGGCTATGACAGGCCGCTCTATATCCATGGCGCACTGGCCAGGCTCAGCGAGTACTATCAGAGCCAGGGCGTCGATCTGGGGATGCTTGAGCCGGCGACGGTCGAGGGCGGCAAGCAGGATTTCGCCGGCGCCATCGTCGTCGGCCCGCCATCGGCCTTCGCCGACCGCTGGGCGCGGCGGTTTCCAGACCCGATCTCGTGCTTTGCGTCGGGCTGGATGCGCATCCGCCAGCGCGCCAAACAAGGCGGCGTCGAACTGCCATTGATCATCTCGGACCATGCCGACTGGGACGAACTGACCGCCACCATCAAGGAGACCGGCGCCGAGGAGATCTGGGTGACGCATGGCCGCGAGGAAGCGCTGGTGCGGTGGTGCGAGCTGGAAGGCATTGCCGCTCGGCCGCTGCATCTGGTGGGCTATGAGGACGAGGGCGATTGAGGGAATGAACCGCTTCGCCGAACTTCTTGACCGCCTGGTGCTGACGCCGTCACGCAATGGCAAGCTGACGCTGCTGGTCGACTATTTCCGCGGCGTCGAGGACCCGGATCGCGGTCTGGCGCTGGCCGCCATCACCGGCGATCTGAATATCGCGGCGGTGAAGCCGGCGATGCTGCGCATGCTGGTCACCGAACGCATGGATCCCGTGCTGTTCGGCTATTCCTACGACTATGTCGGCGACCTCGCCGAGACGGTGTCGCTGGTCTGGCCGCAAACGCCGGGAAACATCCCCAACCGCGAGCCGACGCTTGGTGAGGTCGTGGCAAAACTGCAGGCGGCAAGCCGCTCCGACGGACCCAAGGTGCTGGCTGGCTTGCTCGACAGCGCAGGCATCTCGGCGCGCTTCGCCATCATCAAGCTGGTCACCGGCGGCCTGCGCATCGGCGTCTCGGCGCGGCTCGCCAAACAGGCGCTGGCGGATTTCGGCAAGGTCGACGTCGCCGAGATCGAGGAGCTTTGGCACGGCCTGTCGCCACCCTACACGGGCCTGTTCGCCTGGCTCGAGGGCAAGGCCGACAAACCCCGCAACACGGCGATGGCCTTGTTCCGCCCGGTGATGCTGTCGAACCCGGTCGGCGATGGCGACCTCGAAAAACTCGATCCGGCGGATTACGCGGCCGAATGGAAATGGGATGGCATCCGCGTCCAGGCGGTGGCGGAAGGCGGTGTCCGCCGGCTCTATTCGCGCACAGGCGACGATGTGTCCGGCGCCTTTCCCGATCTCGCGGATGCCATGCACTTTTCCGCCGCCCTCGATGGCGAACTGTTGGTCGGTGACCCGCGACAGGCAACGGGGACCTTCTCGGACCTGCAGCAGCGGCTGAACCGCAAGACGGTGACGCCGAAGATGCAGCAGCAATATCCGGCCTTCATGCGCTGCTACGACCTGCTTCAGGTCGGCGAGGAAGACCTTCGCGCATTGCCATTCCGGGAACGGCGTGGCCGCCTCGAAGCCTTCGTGAAGACGCTCGACCCCGGCCGTTTCGACCTGTCGCCCTTCGTCGCCTTCACGGACTGGCAGGCGCTTGAGGAACTGCGCCGCGCGCCGCCGCACCCGATCATCGAAGGCGTGATGCTGAAGCGCTGGGATTCGCCCTATGTCGCCGGCCGGCCGAAAGGTCCGTGGTTCAAATGGAAGCGCGATCCGCACACGGTGGATGCGGTGCTGATGTATGCCCAGCGCGGCCATGGCAAGCGCTCGAGTTTCTACTCCGACTATACGTTCGGCGTCTGGTCCGGAGCCGAGGGCGAGGAGGAACTGGTGCCGGTCGGCAAGGCCTATTTCGGCTTCACCGACGAGGAGCTGAAGCAGATCGACAAATATGTGCGGGATAACACCGTCGAACGCTTCGGGCCGGTGCGTTCGGTGCGGGCGGACCGTGACCATGGCCTGGTGCTGGAAGTCGCCTTCGAGGGGCTCAATCGTTCGACGCGGCACAAATCGGGTGTGGCCATGCGCTTTCCCCGTATTTCACGGCTGCGCTGGGACAAGCCGGCCAACGAGGCCGACCGCATTGAGACGCTGCAGGCGCTGCTCGATGGCTAGAGCAATTCCAGGAAAAGTGTGTAACGGTTTTCCGTCCGGAATTGCGTAAAAACAAACAGTTAGAGCGGTTCGGCGATTCCATCAAACGCTGAACCGCTCTAGAGCAATTCCAGGAGAAATGTGAAGCGGTTTTCCCGGGAGAAGCGCATAGGCCTTCGCCTTGGGAATTGCGTAAAACGAAGAGTTAGTTCGCGAACCGGATGCTCAAGGCTCGATCGAGACGCGTATCTCGTAGATGTTGACCGCCTTGCCCTGCTTGTCGAAATCGGAATTGATGGCGATGGTTCCGGCCGAGCCCGGACGCTTGTCGGGGAACTGCACGTCGAACAGATATTCGTTGCGCTGCTGGCCGACCGCGTAGCGCTTGCGGCCGCAGTCGCCGAGTTCGCCGAAATTGCAGTCGACAGAGATCTGGGTGTCCTTGCCGTCCTCGGCGCGGGCGATGATGTCGAAGACGGCGTGCTTGCCGGCGAGCTTCTCCAGCACGCCCTGCCCGACATCGAAGGCGACCGCCGAACCTGAGGGGCCGGACTGGATGCGCAGGAACGGTCCGCTGTCGTCCTTCATCGCCTCGGCCTTGGCATCCGACGGGGCGGCGACATGCGTCGGGTCGGTCGGCGAGAACACATTGATCCAGTTGCGCGACTGGTCCGCGCTACCGGGCTTTGCCGGCGCGTTGGCGCCATCGGCCGGGGTGAAATCGTCGTCCTCGACGGTTGGCGGCGCCTCCGGCGGCGCCGTATCGAGCTGCGCCGCCGTCTTGAACACGCCGGTCTGGACAGCGAAGAACGCGCCGATGCCGATCGCCGCAAGCAGGGTCACCGTGAAGAAAATGGCGGTCAGCGGCAAGCGGCGTCCGCGAGTGCGCCGCTCATCGCGATCGGGCGCCACTTCCGCCGCGGCACCAGACACGGCCGGACCGGACATGTCGATGGCCGGGGCATCAGGAAGAGTCGCGTCCGGCATGATGTCGGGAACGACCGGCAGCACGCGCGAGCGCGGTGCGTCGGATGCGGGGCCGTCGACGGCGACGACGACAGCGGGCGATGGCGTCTTGTCGCCGATCTCGATCGCGGGCGCCGCGCCGGCCGCGGGCGCGGGCGCCGGGGCGTCGACCTGTGGGCCACCGTCCGGCACCGCCGGCAGGAACTCGGATTCGATTTCGGTGATCTTCTCCTGGATCGCCTTGCGGCGCTTGATGGCGACTTCCACGGTCACGCCGGGATTGGCCTGGAGCGCACGGTCGAGCGCGGCAAAGGCCGACCGATAGACCCTCTCGCGGAACGCGCGGTCCTCGGCATTGCCCTTTTCCAAGGCGTTCCGGATCGCTTTTTCGATCGCGTCCAACGAGATCCCTCTACAAACTGCCCCAATCTTGACTGATGGTTAGCCGTAGGCGACCAATCAATCAACGGGCGGGCGGTCGCATTCTGCCTCGACGGGCAGTCCAAAGTCCATCTTGGCGATATTCCGGCAAACAAAATCGGACTGCGTCCGCGATTTTGGCGCGCAGGGCGGCGCGAATCCTGGTTTCGATCGTGCAGGGCGCTCATGCATGATTTGCCAAGTCGCATCTTGAATTCGCGGCCGGTTGAGTCTATCACCCAGCCCATCTTGGAGGTCTTGGCCTCCCGGGCCGCTTTAGCTCAGTTGGTAGAGCACATCATTCGTAATGATGGGGTCAGGTGTTCGAGTCACCTAAGCGGCACCAGCCAACCCTCTGATTTCCTGTGCGTCTCATCCCCGGTTTTGGCTGGGGTCCTAGCTGCACAAGGAAACAAAAGGGACAAGAAATCCCGGAATGGTGACCGAAACTCCCGGAATATTCCCGGACTAGGTCTGCTCCCTCCTCGGTGTTCCGCTGCCACTTGCGTTACCTGCGACTGGGGAGCGCAATGACTGGCCATAAAATCAATCCGAATATGGTCGCGCTCACGAAGCTCATCGCGGCTCACATCGCCAAGGACCCATTCGTGTATGATGGGCATTCGTGGTGCGCACTGCCGCAACAGGACGTGGCAAGTGCCCTCGCAATCTCAGTTGAAAATATTCGACGCCTGATTGGCAAACCGCCGATTGTCCGTGATCACACCCACAAGGATGGGAAGCCCATTGTCCTCCTTCGCATCGGGGAGCGCGGACCGAAAACCAAGAAGCAGGTGCAAAAACACCTCGCCAACATCTGGCGAAGCATCACCGGCAAAACCATCGTCGGCAGGCAATTCGGCCACCTCGGCGGGATGGTGGACGCTTGGGGGCTAGATAAGGCTCCCGACATCCTGAGATTGGTGTTGAAGGACTGGTCCTATTTCATGGCTGGCGTGGATGTCGCAATCGCAAAGCTCGGCGATGACGGATATAAGCGCTTCTATGAATACCCATCCACCTCTGTAATTTTGCGGTTCAACACGGTCGCGGTGGAGATGTACATAATGCATCAGCAAGAGAAGCATGGCCTGAACGCCGACATCGGTGGCCTCTGGTTCGCTTCGTGACCGAATGCATTATGTCCCCTAGGTCAGCACATAAAAAATACCGAATGCATTATGTCCCCTAAGTCAGCACATAAAAATCCAGACAATCACTATCTATTCAGGGGACATAATATATTCGGTCATAGTGATAGTCCGGTTCCCATTCGCCCGGGCTCACGGGAACGCATGTTCCGATAGAAACGTAGATCGGAAAGAGAAGGTCGCTTCGCTCCCCGGTCGCTTCGCTCCCATCCCTCCCGTCGGTCGGGTCTTCCTCACCCCTACCCCTAGGTTTCGTCCGGGACTGATGTGTTGCTGACCAAGCAGGATTTTGAGAGCATCGCAGCATCTCTGTGAAATCAATTTCACTTTGACCGACGTCGTGCGGAGCTGGCTCTTTGTGGGTGGCCTTTGTCGCGCTGAACTCCGAGATATCGGTGACGTTGAGGTCGTGAACGAAGCGGGGATGTAGCGAGACATGATCATCCCGGAGCAGAGACAACCTTCGCAAATCTTCGCCCGATGTGCCCGCGTCGACAGATAGCCTATGCATGTCAGCCGGTTGGCTATTTGAACGTCCGAGGACTACGACATGTCCTCAGGTCGGCAACGCAAGTGGCAATGCCGGAAAACGACACCACTCAGCAGCAAGCGTGTCTCCGGCACGAGCCGCCGATGTCCCTGACGCGAAAGCTCTCGTTCTTGGTAGAATTAGCTGGCAAGTTTGGCACCTGTCCGCCATGCCTTGATAGCGGGGCATTGGTTTGGCCTCCCTCGAACAGGGAGACACCCAACATGTTGCAACCTTTACCGCTGTTTGACGCCTCAGATGCATCCTTCCGGGTGCTGGCATCCGATAACAAGGTTCCATCTGTCGAGCCGCTGCGCGTGTCACCATGGGTGGCGATGTCAGCTTTGCAAAAAGCCATCCGGCGCGGTGATGTCGATCTCGCCACCCGCGCCGCTGCGACCTTGCTCAAGGCCGATCCAGCGAAGCTATGGCGTAGGCTCGCCGGGATAGTCTTTGAAGATGTAGGGCTGGCATCTGTCGAGACGATCCGCCTCGTCATGTCAGCAACGACGGGCAAGGACGCTCGTCGGCAGTTCGGGGAATGGGCAGTTGCCTCGCTGTTGGTACAAAAGATGTGCGCTGCCCCCAAATGCAGAGCCGCCGACGATATGTTCATTGCCCTTTCGCATCACCTCAAGCTTGAAGCTCTGCGGGGCGATCTGGCGCGCGAAAACCTCCCAGAGCACCTTTCCCGCATCCGAGAGCGGCGAGCGCTTCTAGGAGCTTCCCTCGCAGCCCTACATGGCACCGGCGTGAGATGGCATGGACAGGTCCCACGCAAACCTGCCGACGCCACGGCTACGTTCGACGCGATGAGATTTGCCGGGATCGGGCATGAGATCATGGCACTGGCCGAACAGGGTTTTCGCAGAACTCGGGAAGCGCTGCCGGTGCTCCTGCCGCTCCTGACCCGTGCCCTTCCATCTGGCGATCTTCCTGCCGCAGATGACGACCTTCCTCCAGTTGTGATCGGGCACACGGGGATACCGACTTATTGCCTCGACGGGTTCAGCTACGAGGGTAAGAGGGCGCTCACCCGGTTCCTCCGCCGTGATACGCCGAGCACGCAATGGCTTCGCAAACACGTCCCCGCTGAGCGCCGTGTGGCGGCTTTGCATGGCGCGGTCTTCCGCGTTGAAGGCGGACTGGTCAGGCAGCGTGTCCGATGGGCATGCGCTGCCACGCTAAGGCGGCTGGCTGACCATGGCTACCACGGAATGACGCTACTCGACCCCGCTGCCTTTCTCGACATGGTTCGAGCCGACCTCCCCGCTCTTGACGAGGTCCGTCATGATGTCCGCTGAGCGCCTTACTGACGCCGGAAACCTCGCGCGCGTCCCGACGAGCCAAAACGCGTTGCCGGACGTTTTGCCTGCCGATGTCGAGCGCCTCGTCGCCGCCTCGCTGGCCGATGCTACGAAGCGGGCTTACAGGCTCGACATTGCGCATTTCGAGGCAGCTGGCAGGCAACTCCCAGCGACCCCGGAAACGGTCGCGGCTTATCTGGCTGAAGGCGCTGAGACCTATGCTGTGGCGACCCTCCAACGGCGGCTGGCCTCGATCAGCAAAGCCCATCGTGCGATCAGTGCAGACGACCCGACCAAGAGCGAACTGGTGCGCTCGACATTGCGCGGCGTGCGACGGACCCTCGGGGTCAAGCAACGGCAGGCGCAGGCCCTTCTCCGCGATGACCTGTTCGCCATCCTCGACCGCATCGGCGATCGCACGAAGGATGTCAGGGACCGCGCCATGCTGTTGTTAGGTTGGGCCTGTGCCCTGCGCAGATCGGAACTTGTGGCGCTGGACGTGGCGGATATCGCGTTCACAAACCAAGGGGCGCTGGTGACAATCCGCAAGAGTAAGACTGACCAAGAAGGCGCCGGGCGCGAAATCGCTATGCCGTTCGGACGCACCCGGCATTGCCCAATTGCTGCCCTGAAACGCTGGCTGGAGGTCGCGGGCATCGAGACTGGCGCGATCTTCCTCGGCATGGACAAGCACGGCCACATCCTTCCCGAGCGCATATCCGGCGAGGCAGTCAGCGATGTCGTCAAGCTCCGTGTCAGTTCAGCGGGCTACGATCCCGCAGTATTCTCCGCTCATTCCTTACGCAGCGGTTTCGCGACCTCCGCCGCGATGGCGGGCGCGACTAGCTACAAGATAAGGCAGGTGACGGGTCACCGCTCGGAAGCTGGGCTTGCGCCCTACCTCCGCACCGTTGATCTTTTCGATGACAGCGCGGCGGCGCGGGTTCTTTAACTTGGGTTGTCAGGATTTCGTATCAACCGCTACCGTCGCACCCTCTGAGCAGCAACGAACGCATAGGAATGGTAAATGGGGTAATGACGTGTCACTTGATCCGATTGTAGGATTGTTGTTCGTTTCAAACTCAGGTTTAGGGTGAGCTAGTATCAATGGCTGGAGTTCAGCGGCGAGTAGCGACATCTGTATCGGAGTATATGGGTGTCGTCGAAGGAATTGCTTCATCAACGCACAGTGGGCTTTGGTTCCGGGGGCAATCCGATGCTTCGCACCAACTCACGCCCGGCGTGCTCCGCGATACGACGCTAATCACGGACGGCAGAGGCCTGCCCATTCGGAAAGGGCAAATTATAACCGCGAGCGGCAGCGAAGTTACGGGGTTAAACCCGGAGCGGATGCTCGCGGAGTTTAGGAGGCAAGCTCGACCCTTCTTAGAACGTCCGTTAACAAATGAGTTTGAATGGATGTTCTTAGCCCAACACCACGGCCTTCCTACGCGCTTATTGGACTGGTCGACCAATGCGTTAGTCGCTCTCTACTTCGCTGTAGCAAGCGTGCCAGCGAGTGCGGAAAGTGGAGACGGTGACGATGCCTGCCAAGAATTCCTTGATCCAAGCGGCAACGAATATCGTGACGATGGTTTTGCGGTGTACGTGATTGACCCCGGCGAAATCAATGCACTTGTCTGCCAGATATCTGATCCAATTGACATCGCCTCCGAACCTGAACGCTGGGCGCATTATCTCCAGCCAACAGATAATCCAGGCGCCTACTTCCCCATCTGTGTGGTTTCACCTCATATTTCTTCGAGAATACGATCTCAGTCCGGTGTCTTCACGCTCCATGGGAGCAATATCCATCCGCTCGATTGGTACGATGTCATTCGCCCAGGTATAACCAAGGTGTTCATCCCGTACGCATCAACGAAGAATGTTCTGAGTGGCCTCCACAAAGTAGGTGTGACCAAAAGCTTTATATACCCGGGTCTCGATAGCATCGCCACGGATGTCAAATTTGTCGAAGGTATAAGACACGAGGCGTGGAAGGAAACCTACTTCGCCAAGGTCGAGAGAGATGCCGCGAGGGAAGCCACTCGGAAGAAGCGAACCTGAAGCAATAACTTGCAAGTTACTGAGGCGTCGTCAACTACGATAACTTCAATTATCGAGAGCCACGACCGCAAGGCTGAGCTGTGTTACCGCTAGCGATCCCTACAGATTTTGCCTTCTTTGCAGATATTCCTCGATACTCACTTGGGTCGCGCGAGAGGCCAATAAATGCCATTCACGGTTTTCAGTATCCCTTTCGAGAAGCTTATCAGCAACGTCTTTGATATCCTCTGCTACCGACATGAACGCATCAACCATTGGAATGTAGTGCAGTGGTTTGGCCACCCAGCTAACTACCTCAAACACCTTTGCAGCTTTTCTCTCTTTTTGGACAACGTCGTTCGATTGCCGCATAGCCTCGACAAGTGCTTTTTCGCTCTCAAGCGATGCCTGCTCTCCCAAATGCAAGCGAACCTTTCTCGCATATTTCTGTATCACTGGGTCGGCACGCACTGCTGCAACGCTCTCAGCGTCCGGTGGAGCGAAATTGAATAGACCTCCCGCAAATTTGCTACCTAGAATGACTTGCGCATCAAGGTCGGGGAATGCAAACGCTGGTGGAGTACCACCACCTCGTATGAACGCACTTATCTCAGAAAGTAATTTGATATCATTCTCATCCAGCACCAGATATACTTTCTGATCGCCGGCCAATCTTAGTTGCATGAACAGTCGCGAGAGATAGAACTCAGATACCAACCTTTCAATATTCTTGATATCTATCTCGATTTGCGCTCGATCTTCATCGGCAAGGTCGGAGAGGTCGAGATAAGATATATACCGAATTGTATTGTTGGTAAGTATGCGCTTGTCGAGTAAAAGAGATGCGTAGTCACTCGCTTCTTTCGCTTCTTTGTCCCACTCTTTGTAAACGCTAACCTGAGTTTTAAGCCCGAGGGCTCGTGCGCTTAAGCGTTCGTGATCGGCGGCTCCCGACCAATCTGCCGCTGGCATGAGGGTTTGGTCAGCGATAGCAAGAAATGTAGCCGAACGCTCAAAATAAATCGGGTCTGACTTCCGGTTTAGGCCGAGGTAGTAAGTATGCGGATTTCGGTTTTGATGCGGCAAGTTTACCTCATCAAGTGCTCGAATGAGAGCGCTCTCAAACTTTCCCCCTAAGATCACGCGCATAGACGCCTCATAGCAATTGCACGATTGAAGGTGTCAACATAAAAAATCCTCGGCTGTGATGCGATTGGCAAAATACGCTGCATGTATTCTGTCTTCTCTGGAAGGTCAAAGGAAAGCTACCTCGCCGTTGTGGTGGACGAGCGCAATTTCGATGCCCGCCCTCGCGCATCGGTCTCTTAACTTTAAGCCAAGGCGTTCGACCTCGGCGGTGTGAGGCAGGACCGCTACCTGCCGCTCCTCTCCCTTCCGAAGGATCATCAATTGTCCAATTAACTCAGATAAGCCCTTTCTGAGACGGCTCTTTTGGCCCGGATGAGTAGTGTTGACCGTTCCCCCTTTGCACTCGGCAAGAAAGCGCACACCATTGATGTTGGCGACCACGTCACCAAGACCGGACCTAGGATTGATAGTGACGGCATGCAGACCGCGAATATAACGCCCAGCGTACGCAGTCGAGCCCATAGAGCTTACCTTGTCGAACCCTGCGCTCGTAAGCAAGGCAGAGATGTCAAACACCTTTGCATGTTCGCCATCCGGGTGAACGAAGACCTCTGCCTCTCCGGTCGCCTGTTTAAGAAGGGAGAAAGCAAAGGCAAGCATCACTGCCGCCTCGGTGAACTTCAGCTCGATCCCGTCTTCGACATATTTGGCCCTCGCCTTCGGTGGGTCATACTTCGTGATGAACATCGTTGGTTCTCAGATGGCCGAGTGGCGAACTCTACCGTGCGAGGCGGATTTTGAAAGCCTTTTGCGCAGTCGTTATTAATTGTGTGGTCAGTAGCCACAGGAAGCGGTCAAATCTGTCCCTGACACCGACAGCTACAGCCCCCGACTTCCTCATATGATGGGTCTGCCCTTGCACCCGGACCTGTGAAATTGATTTCACAAATCGCCTTTGGCGGTCGGCTCATTACCGGACGGCATCGGCCTGTGAACCAGTTTCTCGACTAGCGGTCTGAGTTCGGAAGGTGTTGTGTGACCGCCGACGATCTCATGATAGCTGATGCCTGCGCGTCGAAGGGCTTCCTTTTTGACAGCATCACGTGCTGCTGCTGTGCCTTGGTGATGTGCATGGCCTTGGTATTCGAGCACATGCCGAGGCCGATAGTTCTCATCGACGAGAAGGAGGTCCACCCGCTTCGAGTTGATACAACTGTAGGCATCGGCGTCGGTACTACGCAGAATTTCGCCCAATGACACTTGGGCCATCACCTGCCATCCGGGATTGCAGCCGATCACCATGCGATCAAGCTCCTTGAAGACACGCGCCTCGCTCTTGTTGAGCAGCGGTTGAACAGTGAAGTTCGCACCCATGACAATCCGCAACTGGTCAGCAGGACCAGTTGGTTTCGGTGGCGCGGAAACAGGCTTCGGAGCGGGCCACAGGCCGCTAAGGATATCGTCGCCCCCACGGCGCTCGCTCGCCCAGCGCCGACGGTTTCTTGCCCTCCATGCCTGCCTCCGCTTCCTCGATAGGAAACGCTCCAAGGCCATACCAGCGAGGACGCCAGCCAGCAGAATGCCAAATAGCGGAAAGATTTACTGCGCTTGCTCACTAAACTCGGGTGGCATGCAAGAAAGCTACCTCCGCGATGCAGGTCATTCATTGGCACCCGAGTTCTACTATAGCAGCAAAGGGTCAAACGGTCTGTAATACAAATTTCGCACTATCCTGTGAGTAAAGCCATCCCTGTGGCGGCGACCGACATGCGAGAAAACAGCGGCTTCTAGCCTCCATAAGTCCCCGTCGGCGGCGTTCCCAGCTGCAGCACGCGTCACGTCGGAACGGATAGGCAGATAGTTCGTGGACTAACAGCGGTTGTCCTCTATGGCCTGTTGCCCTAGCACCCAATATCTCGCAGAGTGATCAAAAGGTCATGAGGGGCCTGTAAATGACCACGTTCTCAAATCCTTTGCTGTTCTCACAGCACTTCAACATCGATCCTGCGGTTTTGGTAGCGGCTGGCCTAATCGATCCATTCCTGACAGTTGATACGCAGCTGTTCATTGATCCGATCCTTTTGGACAAATCCGGCAATAAGCTGATCCGAGAAGATGCATACCAAACCTTTCGTACTCATTTTCAGAGGGTCGTCCGTTTGCTGGCGATATGCAAACGGGAAGGCGATCCTGCTTGGAAGGCGGCTCAGTGGCAGATGAGCTTACGCGAAGCGCCCGCAAACGGCCTCGGCTACGGGACGAGTGACCGTCCGGGAAATTCGCGCCCCGAAGAACTGCGCGACGCGATGCTCCGCACCGCAAAGGAGATTGTGGAACTCGGAGCTGAAGACCCCGAAATGATTTCGCTTATGGGGTTTTTCGAGGAAGACGTTGGACCTGACACGATAAGCGACCTGACGTCCCGCGTAGTCCAGCCGCAGCTCGCCAAACTCACAAACGAGTTCTGCGGTCCCCTCGGCATCCCCATGAAGACTTCGGAGGCAACCCCGGAAATCGCGTTGCCACACTACACCAATGCGAGCGGAAATGAGCGAGCGATTGTACTTGTGCCTTCCGACATTGTTCGGGAGCTACCTATTGCAAGAAGCTGGGATGACATCGAAGCTGCGATCAATGCGAACGCATTGATCCGGCAGCGTGTAAATGCCCTGCTTGCGAGCATCGCACAGCCAACAGTGACTGATCGCAAGGACGCTCTACGCAGCGCAGCGATGCAGTCGAAGGATGTCTTTGAGGCTTTCATCGCAGCTGTAAAAGAGAACGCGACCTACTACGATCCGAATATAGATGCCCTGGGCTACTACAGGCTAAAAGAGATACTTCAAAGTAATAAAGACACCTTTAAAAGTAATCAGAAATACGATGTCGCCAAGGGGATCGATGAAATCAAGAAGGTTGTCCGCGATACCATCGAACGCTTCGCTCATCACGTTGAGAAGGGTAATCTATGGGAAGCGCTTTGGATTGGTGACAAGCCTAAGAAGGAAAGAGCCGCGCAGCTGATCTATTTTGCGATGTCGGACTGCTTTTGCGAGGCAAACGACATCGACATATCGCCGGAAGCGAACATGGGCGGCGGACCTATCGACTTCAAATACTCCAAGGGATACCACGCACGCGTCCTTGTCGAGATGAAGCGTTCGTCGGGGACAGTCGTTCATGGCTATGAAAAGCAGTTGGAAATTTACAAGGATGCCTCCCGCACCAATCAAGGCTTTTTCGTAGTGCTTGACTATGGAGGTCTCGGCAAGAAGCTCGAAACCATTCAAAATATCCGCAATGAGCGCTTGGCACGCGGAGAGCCAGCTTCTGAAATTGTCGTGATCGACGCGAGCAAAAAGTTGTCTGCCAGCAAGAGGGAATAGACCTGTTGCTCTACCGCATTGAAAACCAGCTTATTGGTTTAACTGCAGTGGCGTTCAAATGACTGGGCTCAGCTACGCAACGCTGGGCACGGTGCGTAGGCGTCTGATAGGTCTTGCGCTTTGTTGAGGAGGCTTCAACTCGGCAACTCTTCTCTCGAACGATTTGGGGGTGACGCGTATGCGCGTGCTACGGAAAACCAATCGGACGCGTGTCTATATTCCCAGTGAAGGCCCGTCGAGTTGGCAAGCATTTCTCGCAGAGCCTGAGAGGCAATGGCGAACCGGCTACTCGGCAAAGACGCTTGCTCACTGCTGGGAAAGCGCTGACGGTTTGCCGGATGAGATCGCCAAGATGTTCGACGATCCAACCGAACTCCTCGTGGCGTTGCCCGAGCACAAGGTGCCCCTCGAAGGTGGAAATCGTGACAGCCAGAACGATGTGTTCGCTCTCATCCGGTTCGGTGGCCAGACCTGTGCAGCCACTATCGAAGGCAAAGTGAATGAGCCGTTCGGCCCGACCGTAGGCGAATGGTATGCCGAGCCGTCGCAGGGAAAGCGAGAGCGAATGCGCCAGCTGTGCAGCCTACTCGGCTTCGATGAGGTCCCGCCGTCCAATATCCGCTACCAGTTGATGCACCGGACGGCTTCCGCGCTGATCGAGGCTCGGCGGTTCAAGACGGATGAAGCCGCCATGATTGTCCACTCGTTCTCGCCAGCCCGAATGTGGTTTGAGGATTTCGTCACTTTCGCAAGCCTTTTCGGTGCCGACGTCAAACCTGACCAGTCGAGCAGCGTGATCTTAAAGTCAGGGCAGCGGCTCCGCTTAGGCTGGGCCACCGGGAACGGAGATTTTCTCAAATGCTAAAAACTGCACTGGATGCCGATTCAATCAGCATCGGGACGACCGCGCCGAAACGATATACGACGAAGCAAATGGGCGACGCTTGCGAAATGATCGTTGCCGCAGAACTCACGCTTGCGGGCATTCCCGCTTTGAAGGTTCCCGACAACTGGCCCGGCTACGATGTAATCGCGCAGCCTTTCGACAGGCCAGCGCAACGTGTTTCGGTGAAGTCCCGGACTTTTAAGCGCGGTGCGGCATATGTCGGCTACAACGACTATGACCAATTCGATTGGCTGGCGATTGTTCTATTGCCATCCGAGGAGTTCAAAGCTCGCGCAATCTACCTCATCCCACGGCCAGTAGCCGAGCGGTTGGCGCGGCGTGACAAGGCAACCAGTAAGACTGCTGCGGAACGATATTTTCGCGTGGATCAAGTCCCCGAGTTGTTTGCAGCGTGGGATGCCAATTTCGAACTAGCGGCAGCGCTTCGCGCCGCTTTAGTTGCCCCTGATTGATCATCGACAGTCAGCCTTCGATAGTTTTTGCACGCGGCCCGGCCCCGACAACAACCAAGGTCACGAGACCTCGATTTTCGACAGTTCCGTCTTTTTGCATTGCCATTGACGGATCACCGGCTAGTTTGCCGGACATGGGGCAAATTCTGATTGACACCGAAAAGCTTGAGGCTCTGATCGCCGAGGCACGTGCCTCTGGTGGTTCGGAGTTGGCCAACTATCAGCTTTTCATCGAGCGCCTGTGCATCGCGCTCAACCTGCCTCGGCCTGCGATGGCGCAGGAACAGAACCAATTAAACGACTATGTCTTTGAGCGCCGGGTGGATTTCAAGCACCCGGATGGTTCCCGCACGGCGGGCCGGATCGACTGCTACAGGCGCGGCTGTTTTATCCTCGAAGCCAAACAGTCGGGGAAGCGTCAGACGGCGAAGGTTGATGCAGACCGGATGCTGCTGATCCCCGAAGATGCCACGCAGCGCAAGCCCGGTCAGGCCAAGCGTGGCACACGCGGGTGGGATCAGGTGATGCTGGCCGCCCGCAAGCAGGCAGAGGATTACGCCCGCGCCCTTCCGGTCGATCACGGCTATCCGCCGTTCCTCCTCGTGGTCGATGTGGGGCATGTGATCGAGGTCTATGCCGACTTCTCTGGTCAGGGGAAGAACTATGCTCATTTCCCCGACCGTCAGTCCTACCGCATCGGTATGGATGGTCTCCGCGACGACATAATACAGGAGCGGCTGCGGGCGATCTGGACCGACCCGCATTCGCTCGACCCGACGAGGATTTCAGCGGAGGTCACGCGCGACATAGCGGAACGTCTCGCGAGGATCGCCAAACGGCTGGAAGGCAAGCACGACGCCAAGGATGTGGCCGAGTTCCTGATGCGCTGTCTATTCACTATGTTCGCGGAGGACGTGAAGCTCATCCCTGAGGACGGCTTTCACAAGCTGCTCGGGCAGATGAAGGATACTCCCGAGCATTTTGTTGCGGCGCTCGAAAGCCTGTGGGCGGTAATGGACAGTGGCGGTTACGCACCGCACCTCAACGCCACCTTGAAGAAGTTCAATGGCTCGCTGTTCAAGAAACGTGCGGCCCTGCAGCTCGACAAACACGACATCAACGAGCTGTGGATCGCAGCGGGCAAGAACTGGTCGAATGTCGAGCCTGCCATTTTCGGCACGCTGCTTGAGCGGGCGCTAAACGACCGGGAACGGTCGAAGCTCGGCGCGCACTACACGCCGCGCGCCTATGTCGAGCGTCTCGTCGTTCCGACGATTATCGAGCCGTTGCGCGCCGACTGGGAGCTGGTTCAGGGGCAGGTGAAAGAGCTGCGCGACAAGGGCGACCACGTCGGGGCATTGGCGGCGGTCAAGGCGTATCATCACAAGCTCTGTACGACACGGGTTTTAGACCCCGCCTGCGGCACCGGCAACTTCCTCTATGTCAGTCTTGAGTTAATGAAGCGTCTCGAAGGCGAGGTGCTGGAGGCGCTCGACGATCTTGGCGAGGATCAGGCGCGGTTCGCCATGGAGGGCGAGACCGTCAATCCGCGTCAGTTCTACGGGCTGGAGGTGAACCGGCGCGCCGTGCCCATCGCCGACCTCGTGCTGTGGATCGGCTACCTCAAATGGCAGCTCAAGACCGCCGGTCTGGCCTCCATCACCGAGCCGATCCTGCATGCCTATGGCACGATCCTGCAACAGGATGCAGTCATCGCCTATGACCAGCAGGAACTGTTGCGCGACGCGAGCGGGCGGCCCCGGTCGCGATGGGACGGAGTGACGAAGAAGCTGCACCCGATAACGGGCGAGGAAATCCCCGATCCCGATGCAGTCGTGCCTCTCTATACCTTTGTGAACCCGAAGCGCGCGCCGTGGCCGGAAGTCGAATTCATTGTCGGCAACCCACCATTTATAGGCGGCAAGGATATGCGGCAGGAACTTGGCGACGGATACGCCGAAGCGTGCTGGAAGGCGCGCCCACACATTTCTGGCGGGGCTGATTTCGTCATGCACTTCTGGGACGAGGCCGCCACCCGACTTTTGCGCAAGCCATTGAAGGGCCAGACGAACCCGCTGAGGCGCTTCGGTTTCATCACCACGAACTCCATCACCCAGACCTTCTCGCGGCGTGTCATCGAGCGTCACATGACCGCCAAGGAGCCGCTGTCGCTTATCTTCGCCGTGCCCAATCATCCATGGATGAAGGCGTCGGACAAAGCCGCCGTGCGCATCGCCATGACGGTGGCGGAGCAGCGCGAGCGGGAGGGTGTCCTCGCCGAGGTGATCTCGGAAATGGAGTTAAATACAGACACACCGCAGGTCATTCTCGAACTCCGAGAGGGTAAGGTTCGCGCCGATTTAACGATTGGCGCTGACTTGGGTTCAGCTAAGCGACTGTTGGCGAACGAAGGCTTGTCCAGCAGGGGCGTGGTGCTACACGGCGCAGGATTTATCGTGTCGCAAGCCCAAGCCGCTACTCTAGGTCTTGGGAAGGTTCCGGGTCTCGAACAACACATTGTCCACTATCGAAATGGACGAGACATTGCGCAGCGTCCTCGCGAGGTAATGGTCGTTGACCTGTTTGGTCTGGAGGTCGAGCAGGTCCGGGTGCGCTTTCCATCTGTTTATCAACATATAGTCGAGAACGTGAAGCCCGAGCGCGACCACAACAAGCGAGACTATCGGCGGATCAATTGGTGGCTGTTCGGCGAGAACATACCGGATGCAAGAAGGGCATTGTTTTCCGTCCCCCGCTATATCGCCACCGTCGAGACGACCAAACACCGCTTCTTCCAGTTCCTCGATGAGAGCATTCGGCCCGACAACATGCTGGTGGCCATCGGTCTCGACCGTGCCGAACACGTTGCAGTGTTGTCCTCGCGGTTGCATGTCACGTGGGCTATTTCTATGGGCGGCTGGCTTGGCGTCGGGAACGACCCGCGCTACTCGAAGTCACGCACCTTCGACCCCTTCCCGTTTCCCGTGGCGGTTGATCCAAAGCTCGTTCCCGGTGACCCGTTATTCGCCCGGCAGGAGCGGCTGCGTGATCTCGGCGAGCGGTTGGATACGTTCCGCAAGAAGCGGCTGGCCGAGCATTCCAACCTGACCATGACTGGTCTCTACAACGCGCTTGAGCGCCTGCGCGAACTGGAGAACGGTTGCGACGTGCTTCCGCTGACCGACGCCGAGCGGGACGTGCATCAGACGGGCCTGATCTCGGTACTGAAGGAAATCCACGATGACATCGACCGCGCCGTTTTCGCGGCCTTTGGCTGGGAGGATTTGATCCCTTCGCTGGTCGGCAAGCCGGGCGCTACGCTTCCCTCGCTGCACAAGACCCCTAAGCAGGAACGAGCCGAAGAGGAACTTTTGACCCGGTTGGTCGCGCTCAATCAAGAGCGGACGGTCGAGGAAAAACAGGGCCTCGTGCGTTGGCTAAGACCCGACTACCAAATCGCGAAGCTGGGCACGAAAGCGCCGAAGCCGGGAGGCGAACACGTCGGCATGCTCGATGTCGTGTTGCCAGATGCGGCCGACCGCCCCAAGTGGCCGACAGATGGTCTGGAGCAGATTAGGCTGGTGCGCGATCTTCTCGCAAAGGCTCCAGCGCCGACCCAGCCCGAAGCCATTGCCACTGTGTTCGACGGAAGGAACACTGCCAAGCGTCGCGACCGGATCGAGGAGGTTCTGGAGACGCTAGTCGCGACCGGCCTTGCCCGAACCGGCGAACATGAGGGGCAACGGAGATATTTCCTGCCGAGGTAGCGGGGAAGTGGAGGCAACATGGCCGTTAGGGTTGTGTTGGCGGCAACAGAAGTTTGCTTAAGGCCTCCACGGGGCGATTTCGCGTGCGCAACCGTCGCCCAGCACCATTCCCCGCGTCTGACGCCGCGCCTCCATTCTGGAGGCTCGCTCGGCACGCCGCAAGCCTAACTGTGCCCGACGAATGACCGGCGGATTTTGGATGCCTCTGGTCAGGCCGTCATTGATCTCGTGGCCAGTAGCCATAGGGGAGTGGCAATTTTGTCTCTAGCCCAAAGATGGGCAGCTACAGCCCCGATTTGCTTGAAGTCGTTGGGGCCGCCTCGTGAAATCAATTTCACAAATCGCCTTGGGCAATCGGTCCGCAGCCTAACCGATATCACCGAACTGCCCAGCGCGCACATGTCAAATGACTCTCGCCGCGGGAGTAATAATGGCACTTGTTATGGTTCTGGCAACCATCGCGTGGTTCCTGCAAGAACCTAGGATTGGCGATCAGGTCTCGGCAAAGTCCCGGGTGCATATTGGAGGGCAGCCCGGCCCAGTCGTGGTTCAGGGCGCGGCCAGAGAGAATGAAGGAGCGTTCCGGATGTCGCAGTCCGACCGCCAGACTTTCATCCAGACGGGCAGCGAGGAAATCGGGCCGGGCCGGATAGATGAGCCGCTTGTCGATGTTGTAGAAGCCGGAGGAGAGATCGACATAGTCAAATGGAAGCCGTGCGATCCTATCAAGGAAGTCGGATGTGCCATCGCCATCAAAATCGGAATCGCCAGTCTTCAACGAAACGCGAATCGAAGTTTCCACGCTCGCGTCCCTCAGACGCTCAGCCAACAACGTGAGCCTCTCAAATACGCCCGTTGCTTCGCGGTTGATCCGATGGTCCACCAGCAAGCTCAGTAGATAGCCGTGGGCAGCATGAATTTGGATATGGTCGAACCCATGTCGTACCGCGATGTCTGCCGCCACGTCGAAAGAATCAAGGACGGCAGCGACGCGCTCTGGTTTCATCTCGCTGACGATTTGGCGCGCCCGCGCAATAAATTCACGAGACTCGGCTGTCACAAATTTCCGTAACCCGATATAGCCGTTCCATGTAGTCGCCAGTTGGATGCCTGGCAGCGACCCTGCTGCGCGGATTGATGCGGCAAGATCGGCCCAAACCGATTCGGTTGTGAGGGCTGGCGTGACAGTGTTGCTACCGTGACCGCCTGGAACGACAACATTCCCTACGATCGCACAGTGCAGATCGGGAGAGCTCCGGCTCGAATAGAAGTCGAGGTATCGCTGATCTGGCCTGCCTTCGGTGACGAAACCCGTGTTTACGCCAAGGAAGAACAGCCGCCTATCGCTCAAGGTCGCGATAGCGTTCGTCATTGATGCCTACCTTGCGAAGAATGTCCCGCTCGAGGTCGCCATCTAAGATGGTAACAAGCCGAAAGAGGTAGATGGCTACGTCGGCCAGTTCTTCGCGCAATTCCGCGTTGACCTCACTTAGCAACGGGGCAACATATCCCGGTGTCGAGTGCGCCAGCCCCACTTTCTTGAGGAGATTGGCAAACTCTCCGACCTCCCCGAGCAGTCCGACGAGATCGCGCATCAGTTGGTTGAGTCGCTCGCTGTCCGAAGCGAAGTCCACCGGGAAGCCACGCCGGCGATCGCGCTCCACCTGCTGTTCAATGAGTGCCGACAGCTCCATCGTCAGGTCCTCGAAAAATATCTCGTGACTATCGTGAAGGCCGAATAAATGGCGCTGGCAACAAGACCGTAGACTACCGCATAGAAGCCTTCCTCCAGCTTTCCGTTTAGCATGAATAGCGCCATGGCGTTCAATATTATCGCCACGACAAGTCCCACGTCAGTGGCGAACTGCTTCTTCTCAATTTGACGGATGACGGTCCGGGTTGCGGTAGGGAGCAGCGCCATGGCTTCTTCCTTCTCGGAGAGCACGCGCCAGTCGTTAGCTACGTCGGCATGCACCTTCTGCAACTGAGTCTTGATCGGCCAGATGCCTACCTGGAAGCCATGCTGCCCGTGATAGATCTTGTTGGCCGGCGAGCTTAGGCGAGTGAAATCGGCCTTAGCGATTGGCTCGCCTTGCGGCAGTTCGATATACTTGTCGCTGACATTCTGGGTCACGATTCCCATATTCCCGTTAAAGCCAGGATCGGCATAAGTGGCAACTGGGCCTAGGCCGACGCTAAACAATGAACCTTTGCTTACTACCCGCACTAGCATGTCGGAAGGAACATCGAGTTCTTCGGCGGTAATGAGCACCACCCGGTGCCCTGGCTTGATCAGCACCATTTCACCGGGCTTAAGTTCGAACCGATTTCCGTCCTCGGTAAGGTCATAATAGACGTTGCCCATCCGCAGTTCGTAGCAAGCTCCCGCGAGCCGATTCAGATCGGCATTGTGGATCAGCCGCTGCGCCTGGATTTCCTTACCAATGTCACTGTCGCTAAGTGTCGTCATTCGAAATCCGCCTGTATCTTTCCTAAGCAAAAGAAAACCGTTCTCGTAGCCTATATTTCTTACGTCGATGTTGACTAGTTTCCTTTTGACGCCCCTCGTCGCCTGCTAAACCAGAGGCGGGCCAGATGAAGCGAAATTTCGCTCAGAATGCAGCGCTAAGGAGCCTGCCTGGAAGACTAGGAGCTGCTTCCAGCTGCATGCAGGCTGGGCGCTGTCGTTCGCGACTGTGGATGGGGTCATGCGCGTGAGTTCAACCGAAGTGAGTGATCTTACGCAAGAGGTCGGCCTTCTTGACGGCGGAATAGCAGCGTAGCGACATGTGGCCATGCGCGGTCGCTCCTTTGAGAGCCGCGCTTCAGGTGATAGGTATGGTCGCCCTGAGGGAGTGCGTCATGAAGATATTTGCCAGTTGGTCAGGTCAGCAGAGCAGGCAAGTTGCCGAGGCGATACGGGAGTGGTTGCCGAACGTTTTGCAGTCTTCCAAGGTCTTCATGTCCAAGGAAGATATCGCGGTTGGCGATAGGGGGCTGAACGCAATCGCCGAAAGCCTAAAGGAGTGCGAGTTCGGAGTTATCGTCCTTACTGCGACGAACCTGACGGCTCCCTGGATACTTTTCGAGGCCGGCGCGTTGTCGAATAGATTCCCTACCGCTAGAGTTGCGCCAATTCTCTGTGGGTTGCGCGATCTGGCGACGGCGGCGGGTCCCCTCGGCCAGTTCCAGCATGTTCGGTTCGACCGGGAAGGCATCGAAAAGCTGGTTCATAGCGTTAACTCAGCCTCCGAAAATCGGTTGGAAGACAAGCGTGTCCAGGAAGCTTTTGATATGTGGTGGCCGCGATTGGAGGCCAAGTATCTCCAGATTCCGCCGGATCAGGGTAGTACAGCTGAAGCCACTGAGGCGGATCATCGTGCGGATGTGGAGGCTGCGTTGTCTCTCATCATCAACGAAATGCAGGGCCAGCGTGCCATGTTAGACCGCGCGACAGAAACGATTGCGCGAATTGCCGGGGGTGTGATCCCCTATCAGTGGATTCAGCATCCACTAAATCAGTTTGGCTTGATGCCTACCGAGCCACTGACCAAGGGCCGTATCGATTTCAACAACCCTCCCGAACTCAATCCAGCTGCGCCGGACACGTAGCGGCAGCGCGCCGTCGCAGTCGCTTAGTATTGAATCTGTCATGGTGGCTGCCGTTCGGACAACCGAACTGGAAATAGGGTCGAAGTAGACCGACAGAGACGTCCGGCGCGCTCCGCGTTGGCAAAACTGGTGGGGCTGCGCCGGTAGCCTCAAATTCAAACGACAAAATACCCGCTGAGCAATCAAAGGCCGTCGAACTGACCGCGAGGATTGTCTCGCGCGTCGGGCACCAGTTCGTAGCTCTCGAGATTGGCCATATCCAGAAAATACTTCGACTTTCGCCTAGCCGCTCCCCGGAGCCAGTCGGCTAGTTCTGACTGCGTGACCTTTAGCCAAGCTGGAAAGTCATCGGGGCCGGCGAACTCTCCTTGGATCAAACCAACCAAGGCGCCGATGTAGATAACACGACCAACACCGGGAAACTGGTAAATCTCGTTCCCCCGACTGCCTTGGAAGCGGTCTTCAATAAGCCGGTTTGCGACTTCCAAAATTAGCTTATCGGCGGGGTATCGGTCGTCCACGAGAAGCCAATTTACAATCTCCTGCCTTCGGTCGTTGTCGGTGGAACCGTGAAACGCTCCGAGCCCCATGTTGCAGATGGTACAACAAGGGACCAGTTTGCACGGGCCAAACCTCTCCCGAATTGCCTTCTTGGTCACCAATCCGCCGTCCGCGAACCTGTGAAGCACGTAGACCGGGGGCTGGTGATCGTACTTTCCGTCGTTCGGCATTCCGCAGTAGATGCACCTTTCGCCAGCGACGATCTCATACACACGCTCGAAACGCATTTCAGCTTGGCGCCGGTTATACTTTTCCTTTACGCGGCCCATAGGACCATCCAAAATCAGAGTGTTGAGGGCCTGCGTCGTTCAATAGTTTGCATGACGCGATCAAGTTGTAAGGCAAAAAAGGAAACGCTTCCTTTTGGGTTGCTCAGTCTAGGTCGGCCTAATTCACGAAGCCCGGTTCGAGTATGAGGATGGCCCAATGGGCGTGCGGATGGTGGTGGCGGTAACCGATCAAGACTGGTTCACCCAGTTGCGTCGTCAATCCGATCTCGCCGAGGTCAACTTTTGGTCGCCTTCGCCGAAGTCCTTCCGAGCTCTGCAACCTGGCGAGTTGTTCTTGTTCAAGCTCCACGCTCCAATCAACATGATTGCCGGCGGCGGTGTTTTTGCCTCATCGACGATCATGCCTCTATCGCTTGCATGGGAAGCATTTGGGATCGCCAACGGCGTTACCAGCCTCTCAGAGATGCGGTCTCGCATCCTGCGATATCGCAAGATTGATCCCGCGACGACAGGACCGATAGAGATCGGGTGCCGTATCCTTACACAGCCTTTCTTTCTCCCTGAAAGTCAGTGGTTTTCGCCGCCAGCATCGTGGTCACCGAACATCGTAAGCCTTCGTGGCTATGACACTGCGGAACCCGAAGGCAAAGCGCTGTGGGAGGCCGCGCAGGCCGCTATGGCCCCTTCGGTCGGTCCACATTCATTTGCGGAGGAACAAGCACGTTACGGGGAACCGACGTTGATCCGTCCGCGTCTTGGCCAAGGGGCGTTTCGGCTCGTCGTCACCGACCTCTATGGCCGAAGGTGCGCGATCACCAAGGAGCGCACCCTACCGGCCTTGGAAGCTGCCCACATACGGCCATACGCGGAAGGCGGAGAGCATTCCCCGAGCAACGGCATCCTTATGCGGCGAGACATACACAGCCTCTTTGACCAAGGCTATGTAACGATCACGCCTGATCACCGTTTCGAGGTCAGCCGCCGCATCCGAGAAGAGTTCGACAACGGGCGGCATTATTACGAACTTCACGGATCGGAAATAGCGCTGCCGAGAGATCAGGTCGCGCTGCCAGAAAAATCTGCCCTTCAATGGCACAATGACAGCCGGTATCTGGGCTGATGACTTGGCATCTAATGAAACCTGACGATATCCCCGATGAAAATCTGCTCTACATCGTAGGGCAAGCCGACAAAGAGCTGTTCCAAACTGGAATGGACATCAAGCGCCGACTTTGGGAAGTACCTAGGTTGGTGATGAAACGCTTCGGCTATCTCACTTACACGATAGGCGGTCCGGGCAAGCCAAAAATTCTGGAACGGATCGACAGGGCGTTTGCGTCTATCTACCGCAAACAAGACCTCGCGGTCGGCGGACATATTGGCGTGTTTATGTACCGGGACATCTTCGCGCGGATTGCAGTACCGCACGTCTTTGGAACCGTGAGCATAAACCCGTTTGAGTGTATCGATTTGACGCCCGTCCAGCTCCGCATCATTCAGTCCGAGCCTGAGGAGATGGAGGTACTTATTGATCAATTCTCGGACGTGGCCGACATTCAGTATGGAACTCAGGAGATCAAAAGTCCTTTCACGAATATTGAACTCGTTGTCCGCTTCATCGGGCTCGCAAGGCTTCATCTCCATTCTGCGTCAGCCGTCTTGACCGGAGGCTATGACTTCAGAGGAGCAGTCCAAAGTTCCCTGCTTGCGACTGAGCTCGCGTTGAAAGCAGGTGCAGCCGCCAGCGGGATGAGCGAAGAGCAAATCAAAGAGAAATTCGGTCACAATGTTAGCGGTGTGGCTCGGCTCGTCGCTACCTATTGGCCATCATTCGATTTCGACCGCGTCACACGAGTTATTGCCACACAACCCAAGTACGTACTCAACCGCTATGCTGCCTCTCAGCCTGAAAGAAGAGAGGTTGGCCACCTCGTCATGGGTGCGCAGTACATTGTCAGCGAAGTGGCTCGCCATCTGTCTGACAGGGATTTCCGGAAAGATATTCACCCACCCTTTGCGCGCCAATACCCCGCGTAGCAGGGCCTTCAACTCTTGTTCCGTAGCGCCGCCTCAACCACGCCGTTGATCCATTGAAGGTCACTTTCGGATAGAGCAGCCAAACGCGTTGTCAGCTCTAATAGCGGTCCGCGTCGCAACGCTCCTGACGGAATTTCTGGACTGAAAAGCTCGGCAGGATCGACTTGGAGGGCCAGCGCGATCTTTTCGATCATCGGGAAGCGAGCGCCCGTTGCCCCGACCTCGATCTTAGAGATTGTGTCGATGCTAACGCCAGCTTTTTCGGCCAGTTGTTCTTGCGTGTATCCGGCGCGCTTGCGGTGTGTCATCACCAGCCGCCCGAACCGCTTCCGTAGGTCGTCCATGCGCTTCTCCACACCAATTGGTGTAGAGCGACGGAAGCTCGGACTTTAGAGCCGGAAACCCCTGACTATTTCACTTATTGCAATCTATTTGCAGAAACTCGCAATCCAGCTACTATTTTTCTGGGTTTCATTAATTCGATCCACGGCTTGTTTCGGCGAAGAAGCAAGGGGCTTGGTGATGCGTTTGGTACTTGCCTTGAAAAAAGCACTCGCCGTACTCGCTCTCATTTCAGCAGCGCCGTTGTCATTCACAGCGGTTAACCTCGTCGCCAAGCTTGGGAATGCACATCAGCCTGTTTCCGATGCTAATACAGCGCCTTCATCAGCCGATGTTGCGGACACTATGGGACAGACAACAATCGGAGGTTATCTGCTTCTTCTAGTTGTTATTGTCGCGCTTGCGTTCGTAATCGCTGCATTTCTCAACTTCGCCCGCCACAAGACCGGAAGGTCGACTGGCCACCCTGCGCCGCTTAGGCAAAAAACAACAGGGTCACATCCAACGCAGTCGCCACGTGAGCAATTCGTAAGGGCCGTTTTTGGCATATTCATAGTATTGGTAGCGTTGTATCTTATAATCAAGAAGCAAGAACCGGCAGAAACCGAGACCGCAGACATGAAGGACCGAGTTCACGATGCGGTTGGCCAGCCTGAATTCGGTATGGTCGAGCCAGCTCCAACTGATCAGCAGCCCGAGCTAAATCCCAACTACTCAAGGGACAAAAGCATGAAGGAATGGGCTAAGACCATAATTCTAACGCCTTCGGGTTATCCATACATGCTGTCGCGGGCAGATGCCCCGATATGCACAAATCCCTTTTCCGTCAAAGAGGCAATGGACGCTTGGGTCGCTAATGACCGCAACTGGGTAGAGAACATCCTAGGCTGCACCATTCTTCCGAAGGGTTCTTCCGCCGAGGTGACCAAAGGGAGCTATGGGTTCGATACAAATACCATGGAAATTCGCCTCAAAATGTCAGATGGCTCGCGCGCCACTTTCTATGGGCCGTATTCAACCACTAAGCCTATTGGCATCATCGGCTGGTACGGGTACCTTCGGCGCTGAGACGTAAGGAGTTGCTGCCACGGCTGCTGGCCTGACGGGCGCCACCGCTTCAATGTCCATCAAACCGATGTCTATTGGAAGTACACAACATAGCCATGAAGGACCAAGCTGGCGGCAAGATGTAGGCATTCCCATCCGACAATCAGGATAGTCAGGAAGCGGGCAATTCTGTCGCTAATGAAATCAATTTCACATCTCCAAAAACGACACTGTGTCGCATTCGATTAGAGCTTTTTCCTTGTACGTGGCTTGCTCCCTTTTTTGGGAACCTCTGCGTGCATGATCCCGCAATGTTCTTCCAGCCGTTTTAGACGGAATATGACTTCCCACAGCATGTCCTGATGATCGGAGCTTAGGTCTTCGACGTCGCGTATGCCCCGTTCGCTGCCTTCAAGCCGCGCCTCGACCCCGAGCATGCTCATTTCGAGCCGGTACATGATTTCGGCGGTCAGAGATCGATTGTTTGCACGAGCCAAATCCATCAATCGCTCTCGCAAGCCCGACCCTTCGGGGAAGCGGATTTGCATCTGATGCCCCGCCTGCTTGCGGCGTTCTTCGGTCATTTGAACCTACCTCTCAGGTATGATAGTGATATAAATCTAGTAGGTATATTGTAGGTGCATTTGTAAAGCAAACGTCGGCGCTCGTGAGAGCGAGTAAGGAGTAACAGGAATGTGGAAATTGAAGGTCAAAAAGACCGAAATCAAAGCGCCATCCAAAGGCGAACTATCGCCGCCCTCGCCGGGAACGCTTGTGACGGCAGCGCAACGCATCCATGAAAATATCAAAGCTATTGAAGCACATGCTGCTGGGATTAGGGAGCGGGCAATCCAGATCGGACGCGACTTGATCACTGTGAAAATCCATAAGAAGCACGGCGACTTCCTCGACTACATCAACGTCGAGTTCCAAATGACGCCGCGAACCGCACAGCGCTACATGCGAGTTGCGGAATTCACGGATTTGAACCCAGAGACCATCGACATGAAGCTTCCGCTCAGTGCTCTGTATGCCCTGATGGAAGCAAACTTCGCCCCGGAAATCCTAGAGGACATCAAGCAGAAGGGCGTGCCCAAGACCGGGGTCGGGATCAAGAAGGCCATCGCTGCGCAGCACACTGCCGACGATGTGGTGACGATGATGCCCGTCGATCCAACAGCGCAGAAGGCGCACGACAAGGCCGTCCACAACGCCGTGGCGCTGTTGATGGAGCACCTGCCTGAAGGCACCCTTGCGAAGCTCACCAAGCATTGCGCGGCGGCAGGATGGCACGAATTGACGGACGCTTTGAAGGAGGCGGCACATGGCGCTCATTGACCGTCCCCTTGAAGAACAGTTCGGGACTAAGGAAGCCGCCAAGAGACTAGGGATTTCCGTCAAGCATCTAGTGCGCCATGTCCGCGCCGGACGCATTCGATACATTAACGTCGCGCTTCCGGAGTCTTCCCGTAAGCAATATCGCTTCACACCCTACATCTTGAAACAGTTTGCGCAAAAGCAGCAACAGCGTGAGGTTCCGGCGTCATGTCAGTCTATAAAAGCCCCAAAAGCCCGTTCTACGGTTATGACTTCCAACTCGACGGTCGTCGCTTTTTCGGCTCTACAAAAGCCCGGAACAAAAAAGAAGCCGAAGCCATAGAGCGCCAAATCCGGGCTAAGGCCAAGGAAGACATCGAACGCGAGAAGAAGACCGGCAACGGCCCGATGACGTTCGATGTCGCGGCAGGCCGCTACTGGAGTGAAGTCGGACAGCATCACCGGGGAAGCAGCCATAAGAACACATGGCACTACCTCGAATTGCTCACGCAGTTTTTCGGCAACCATGTGCGACTTGAAGACATCACCGACGCGGACGTGTCCGCGCTTATCGCATGGCGGCGAACGCACACCCTCCGTGGGAAGACGGAAGACAAGGATGGCAATCCCGTCCCCACCGTGTCCAATTCGACAGTTAACCGTACCACCGTTGTCGTGCTGAAGGCGATCTTCACTCGTGCCAAGCGTACATGGAAGTATCCACTTCCCGTTGAACCGGATTGGCGGTCGCATTGGCTGGAAATGCCTGACGAGCGAGTGCGGGAGCTTGATGACAAAGAGGCCGAAGCGTTGGATGGGTCAGTCCGGAACGACTATGCTCTGTGGTTCGAGTTCGCCCGTTTAACTGGTCTTCGCCGCAATGAAACGCTGATCCGGTGGAAGAACGTAACTTTGAAGCAAATCGTCACAACGGGGAAGCGGGGGAGGAAGGTGACGGCACAAATAACCCCTAGCGTGCGGGCAATCCTTGACCGGTGCATGGGGCACCATACCGAATGGGTGTTTACCTACGTGTGCCAGCGTCCCGTTGGGGGGAAGGTGAAGGGGAAGCGCTACCCGATCACCCCGGAAGGGGCGAAGTCGCAATGGCGGCGTTTGAAGCAGCGCTCGGGTGTGGCAGACTTCCGGTTCCACGACATTCGTCATGACGTGGCAACGAAGCTGCTGCGCAAGACCGGGAACATGCGCCTAGTGCAAAAAGCGCTGAACCATTCCAACATCGCTACAACAGCCCGTTACGCCCATGTGTTGGACGATGAAGTCGCAGATGCGATGGAAAATCTAGCGCGGTCCCGGAAAAACTCCCGGAAAAAGAACGCAGATGCGGCTTAGAGATTGAAAACAATGGCAAAATCGACACACATATACGCCATTCGTAATGATGGGGTCAGGTGTTCGAGTCACCTAAGCGGCACCATTTTCCCCTTCTTCTTGTCTTTCCAAATGCAGCATCGGTACAGGCACCAGTGCCTGTGCAGTGGATCGCTGTGCCGGCGGCCCATATCCGCCATTGTCGAGACTCAGCTTTGGTGGGAAACTCGCGGACCTCAGCATGGGAGGTCCAAAATGCCCAATACTTTCAAGACCGGAGACGTCGTCAAGCTGAAGTCGGGAGGACCGAAGATGACGGTCAGTGACGGTGCCGCTTCCGGCATGTATCTCTGCCACTGGTTCAACCGCGAGGGCGATGTCTGGATCCCGCAGCATGCGGGCTTCAAGCCGGACCAGCTGGTGGCCGCCGACCCATCGGCGTAGCGCCTGCCCCTTCGCCAGGGTTGGTGGCGCCGGGTGATGCGTCACGCGGTCGCTCGCGGGACGGATACCGGGTCGGCATCGCCGACAAATCGCAAGGATCGGCACAGGCGACCGACGGATTTTCGTCGTCGCGGCGTTTAACGGTTGAAGCGTGACCAGGGCATGAGCCGTGGCCGACGCGCCAACCGGAGACGTGGAAGCATGATAAGCCGTTCGATCCTTGCCGCTGCCTTGAGCCTGCTGACCGTCGCGGCTGTCGCCCAGACAACGACGCAGCCTCCGGCCGCCGCGCCTGCTGCCGCCACGCCGCCTACCGCTGCCCCGCAAGGGGTCAAGTCGGACATCACGCTGGCCAAATTCCAGAAGCGGCGGGAGAAGGCGATCATGGCCGCCGACACGGATGGCGACGGCAAGATCAGCCTGCCGGAGTGGGAGGCCTTCCAGGCCAAGCGCAACGCCAAGGGCGACCCCGCCAAATCCTTCGCCCGCATGGATTCCAACCATGACGGCTTCATCGATCGCGCCGAACTCGATGCGTTCTTCGCCAAGCGCTTTGCCAGGCTGGACAAGAATGGCGACGGCGTGCTCAGCGCCGACGAGATGCCAAGCCATAAATCCGCTCCCAAGCCGGAGCAGTGACCAAGAGGCCATGAAGCGTGATGGATATCGGGAGTGCGCCAGCCGATGAGCGCCGATCCGGACGAGGAGCTGGTTCGT
Source organism: Mesorhizobium erdmanii (assembly GCF_013170725.1). Classification (NCBI taxonomy): domain Bacteria; kingdom Pseudomonadati; phylum Pseudomonadota; class Alphaproteobacteria; order Hyphomicrobiales; family Phyllobacteriaceae; genus Mesorhizobium; species Mesorhizobium erdmanii. Next base: position 108,732 of record NZ_CP033361.1, read on the forward strand.
CGGGTCGCTGCCGGCGATCCGGCGGCGGTGCAGACACTCGTCGCGCGCAAATTGCCGCGCATCCTTTCGCTTGCCGCGCGTATGCTGGGCGACGCGGCGGAGGCCGAGGACGTCGCGCAGGAAACCTTCGTGCGCATCTGGCGTCACGCCTCGAGCTGGCGGCGCGGCAACGCACGCTTCGACAGCTGGATCCACCGGGTGACGCTCAACCTGTGCTACGACCGGCTGCGCCGGCGTCGCGAGTTGGTGACCGACGATCTGCCGGAAATGGTCGACCCCGCGCCGCTTCCCGATGCCAGCGAAGAGCCGCGGGGGATCGAGCAGGCCCTGCAGTCGATCGCGCCACGCCAGCGCGAGGCGATCATCCTGGTCTACTATCAGGAGATGTCCAACATAGAGGCTGCCGCGACCCTGGAGATCAGCGTCGATGCGCTGGAGAGCCTGCTGGCGCGCGGCCGGCGGGCCTTGCAGATGATACTGGTCAGGGATGGCGTCCATGACTGAGAAAAGGTCGACCATGAATGGCGCACATTCACCGCGCCTAGCGAGCGTCAGGCGGGGCTGCCTGGTTTGCAACCCGCGTGGGCACGCGGCACCAAGGGGCAAGGGGAAAACACATGGCTGAAGACATCGAGGACGGTCCGGCAATGGATGCCAGGCGTTTCGCGGCCCTCGCCGAGGCCTATGGCGGCGATTTGCGGCGCTGGCCGCAAGCGGAGCGTGCGGCAGCCTCCAGCTTTGCTTCTAGCGAGACGGGCCAGGCCATTTTGCGGCACGCCGGCACGCTTGACGCCATGCTTGACGGTTACGGCATCCGGCACCCGGGCAAGGCGCTGCACGACGCGATCCTGCGCACCGCCAACCGGCACATCGTCCGGCGCCGGCGCCAACGGTTCTGGTGGCTGGGGCTGGGGCTTGCCGGCATCGGGCTCGCTGGCGCCATCGCCGGATTGGCTCTGGTGACCGTCGTTACACCAGAGGTTCAGCCAGACCACTACGTGCTCGATGCCAATGCGACGTCTTTCGGCGATGCCGGACCCGACACGATCGAGGAAGACCTATGAGCACGAGCCGCAACCTCCTCATCGCATCGGTGGTGGCGAACGTCTTCCTGGCCGGTGCGCTTGCCGGCGGTGCCGTCTGGATAAGAAGCGGCAAGCCGGCCCAGGGCTATTCGCTGGAAGCGGCCGGCGTCCGGCTTCCCGACCAGCAGCGCATGCTGTTCCGCAAGGCGTTGCGCGAGGTTCGCCGCGAATCCCACGACATCATTCTTGCCGGCCAGCAGGCGAGGCGCGAGGCGGCGGATCTGCTGCGGCAGCCTGTCCTCGACACGGCGGCCCTTTCGGCCGCGCTCGAGCGGGCCCGCAATGCCGACGTCACCGTGCGCACGCGGCTGGAGCAGCGCATCGTCGAGTTCGCGGCGGCGGGGTCCGCCGAGGATCGCAGCGTGCTGGCGGAGGGCCTCGCAAGACGCAGCGGGCAGCAATCATCCACCGCGCCAAAAAAATCGCCGTGACCACCGACGGAAAATGCCGACAGCGCCCGTTTAACGAGATGAAGGGCAGGATCTGCCGGACCAACCGGTGCCGACAGGTTTCAACCTCGGACAACTTCGGAGTTTGGTCATGAACTATCTGGCAAAATACGCAATCACCGCCGCTCTCGCGGTGACCGGAACGGCTGCGACGGTTGCTGCATCCTCGGCGATGCCGCTGGCGCCGCTTGCCGCCCCGGCGCTGGTCGAGCACGTCGCCTGGGGTTGCGGGCCTGGCTGGCATCCCAACCATTGGGGCCGCTGCGTCCCCAACCGTGTGGTGGTCTACCCCCGTTACTATTATTGGCACGGCCCGGCTTACTACGCCTGGCATCCGCACCACCACTGGCACCGCTGGCATCGCTGGTAGGCGTGCACAGGCCGGGCGGCGCGTTGCCAGCTCGACCCTCGTCGCGAGTTTGAGCGTTCAGGAAACAGCCTGATCGGACCACCCAATCATGGAGCGCTGACATGGCTGTCCCGGTCAAAGGGCCTACGGCGCCAGATCCCGTGCTGGTCGCATTCAACCGCTTCGGACTTGGCGCCCGGCCCGGCGACCGCGACAGGCTGGCCGGCGATCCACGCGGCTATCTCAAGGCGGAACTTCGACAGCCGGATATCGCCATGATCACTTATGACGACCCGGACTATGCCGACCTCCTGGGCAGCACGCCGGCCATCCAGGCCAGCATGGCGGCACGCTTTCAGCGAAAGCTCGACAGAGGCGTGGCGAAGGCCGCCGCGCAGGCAGCGATGCCGAACGCTCCGGCCATGGCGAATGCGCCCGCGATGCCGAACGCTCCGATGGAGGCGAACGCGCCCGCCGCACCGCCGCCGGCAGCGCCCGCCAAGCCAGCGCCCGCGACGCCACCGGTCGAAGCCACGCTGTTCCGAGCCGAAGCCCAGGCGCGCTTCGACAAGGCGGTGCGGGCCGAGGCCGGCTTCGTCGAACGCCTCGTCTATTTCTGGTCGAACCATTTCTGCGTTTCGGTGGCAAAGGACAATTTCGTTCGGGCAAGCGCCGGCGCCTTCGAACGGGAAGCCATCCGGCCCTTCGTGCTCGGCCGTTTCGCCGACATGCTGTTGACGGTGGAGCGGCATCCGGCGATGCTGTTCTATCTCGACAACCAGCAGTCGATCGGCCCGGACTCCCGCGCCGGCAAGAACCGCCAGCGCGGCCTCAACGAGAACCTCGCCCGCGAGATCATGGAGCTGCATACGCTGGGCGTCGGCAGCGGCTATACCCAGGCCGATGTCACCAGTTTCGCGCGCATCCTGACCGGCTGGACGATGGCTGGACGGGAAGGTCGGCTGGGCGAACCCGGCAGTTTCGTGTTCAACGCCAATGCACATGAACCGGGCGACGCGGTGCTGCTGGGAAAGACCTATCCGGCCGGCGGCATGGGCCAGGCGGAGGCGGCACTCAACGACATCGCCAGCCACCCGGCGACGGCGCAGCACATCGCCACGCAGCTCGTCCGTCATTTCATAGCCGACGATCCGCCACCGGCGGCGGTCGCGCGGCTGGCCAAGGTGTTCGCCAAGAGCGACGGCAATCTCCGGGCCATGGCGTCGACCCTCGTCGACATGCCGGAGGCCTGGTCGACGCCCTTGGCCAAGATGCGCTCGCCCTTCGACTACATCGCGGCCATCCGCCGGGCAGCCGGGCCGGGTCCGGCGAACGATGCCGGCCAGTCGCTCAACTGGCTCAACGCGCTGGGCGAGCCGCTCTGGCAGCCGCCGGGGCCGAACGGCTTTTCCGACCAGGCGGACGCCTGGGCCTCGGCGGAAGGCATGAAGATCCGCCTCGACATCGCCTGGCAGGCGGCCCGCCAGGTCAAGGACATCGGCAACCCCAACGACATGCTCGACGCCGTCATCGGTCCCTCCGCCTCGCCGGAGACTCGGCAAGCGGTCGCCCGCGCCGAATCCAAGCAGCAAGGCCTGGCCCTGCTGCTGATGGCGCCGGAATTCCAGCGACGATAATTCGGGCGACAGGGCCTGCGCCATCAACTCCCATGGAGACCACGTCATGAGCCTGCTGTGTGAGATCCCTCATCCCTCCCGTCGCGCCGTTCTGATGACCGGCGGCGCGCTGTTTGCCTGGGCCTATCTGCCACGTTTCGCCCGCGCCGCCGACAATCGCGACCCACGCCTGATCGTCATCGTCCTGCGCGGCGCGCTCGACGGCCTGTCGGCGGTCGGTCCGGTCGGCGATCCCGACTATGCCGGCCTGCATGGTGACATCGCGCTTTCACTCGCCGGGCCGCACGCGGCGTTGCCGCTCGATGGTTTCTTCGCGGTCAATCCGGCGATGCCGGTCTTCGCCAGACTGTTCAAGGCGAACCAGGCGGCAGTGGTTCATGCCGCAGCGACAGGCTATCGCGAACGCTCCCATTTCGATGGCCAGGATGTCCTCGAGAGCGGCTTCGCCGGCCCCGGCCATGTCGCCACTGGATGGCTCAACCGGGCACTGGAAAGCTTGCCGGCGGGCGATCGTGTGGCGACGCTTGGCGGTCTCGCCGTCGGCCCGTCGACGCCGCTGGTGATTCGCGGCGCCGCCCCGGTGCTCGGCTGGGCGCGGCAATCGCTCCCGGAGCCGCAAGGCGACCTCGCAGCCCGGGTGCTCGACCTCTACCAGCATCGCGACCCGGTGCTGGCGGTAGCCCTGCAAAAGGGCCTCGACGCCGATCGCATGGCCCTCGACGACCAGATGGGCGCTAATGCAATGAAGGGCGGGGCAATGAAGCCGAAGGGCGGTCTCGACAGCGCCGCCGGCATGCGGCAGGCCGCGCAAGGCGCCGCCAGGCTGATCGCGGCCGATGACGGACCGCGCGTTGCGGCACTCGCTTTCGACGGCTGGGACACGCATGTCAACGAAGGCGGCGCGACTGGCCGGCTTGCCATGCTGCTCGGTGGCCTCGACGGCGCCTTCGAGGAATTGGAGAAGGGTCTTGGCGAGCGCTGGAAGGACACGGCGGTCGTCGCCATTACCGAGTTCGGGCGCACGGCGCAGATCAACGGCACGGTCGGCACCGATCACGGCACCGGGACGGTGGTGCTGCTCGCCGGCGGCGCGATCAAGGGCGGCCGCGTCATCGCCGACTGGCCGGGCCTGAAGCCCGCCCAGCTTTACCAACAGCGCGACCTGGCGCCGACCAGCGATGTCAGGGCGGTGCTGAAAGGCCTGCTCGCCGACCAGTTCGGACTCTCGCCCGCCGTGCTCGGCGACAAGGTGTTTCCGGATTCCGCCGCGGTGAAGCCAATGCGCGATCTTGTCGCCTGACGAAGTCTGATGGCGTCACCGGGACGCCAGCTCTAGCGAAAACGCCTACACGGCTTCGCAGCGGAGGCCGTGTCGGTCCGCACGGTGATCACCAGCGGCGATGCCAGCGGTGGTGGTGCCGGTTGGGCACGCAACGTCCCCACCGGTTCATGTGCCAGCGAGGGCCGCATCTCCAACCGACGCGTTCGATTTGCGACGGACTGGCGGTTGGCTTTGCCACGGGCAAGGCCTGGGAACCAACGCTCGATAGCACCAACGTACCTGCCGCGACCGCGATAGGCAGAATGTATCTGGTCAGCATCATCATGTCCTCCATGGTTCCACATTCACGAGAACAGCATAGCACTCAGCCGGCCAAAGCCGCGTGAGGGCCCGATCACATATTCGTCAGCGGGCAAGGCGCTCGCCAAAGCAGCGCCACGGCCTTCGCCGCGGCGCCTTCTCGGCACGGTTGATCAGGCAGCCTCGACCTTGGTGGCCGGCGCGTCCTCTCCACGCACCAGCTTGGTGACGCCGGCGAAGTCGAGCTTGCCGGAGCCGAGCACCGGGACTTTCTGGACGACACGCACTTCGGCAGGCACCATCAGGTCCATGGCGCCATTCGCCTTGGCGAAGGCCAGGAAGTCCGAGCGCGCGGCGCCGGGAGCCTCGGTGATGAGAACGAGCTTCTCACCCTTGCGCGCATCCGGCACGGATGCGACGGCCGACAGCGAGCCTTTCCACAATTCACCCGCCAGCGCCTCGACGGCCGCGAGCGAAATCATCTCGCCACCGATCTTTGCGAAACGCTTTGCGCGGCCGCGAATGGTGATGAATCCCCCCTCGTCGACCGAGACGACATCGCCAGTGTCATGCCAGCCGTCAGGCAGCGGTTCGAGCACGCCGGGTTTCTCGGCGCGCAGATAGCCCGCCATCACGTTGGGCCCGCGGACATGCAGCCGCCCGCCCTCCTCGACACCGGGCACCGGATCGAGGCGATATTGCATGCCGGGCATGATCTTGCCGACGCTGCCGGAGCGGTTGTACATCGGCGTGTTGATGGAGATCACCGGCGCGGTCTCGGTGACGCCATAGCCTTCCAGGATGCGCACGCCGAACTTTTCCATATAGGTCATGCGCGTCGAAGCCTTGACCGGTTCCGCGCCGGCAAAGCAATAGCGGATCGAGCGGAAGTCGTAAGGGTGCGCGCTGCGTGCATAGCCACTGAGGAACGTATCGGTGCCGAAGATGATCGTCGCGTTGGATGCGTAGATCAGTTCGGGCACGATGCGGTAGTGCAGCGGCGACGGATAGAAATAGACCGCCACGCCGGAGATCAGCGGCAGCACCGTGCCGGCCGTCATGCCGAAGGAATGGAAGATCGGCAATACGTTGAACACCTTGTCGCCGGAATGGAAGTCGATGCGCGAGGCCGCCTGCGCGGCATTGGCCAGGATGTTGCGGTGGGTGAGCACCACGCCCTTCGGCGTGCCTTCCGAACCCGAGGTGAACAGGATCACCGCCGGATCGTCGGGCTTGCGCGGAGCACGCGGCGTGCTCTTGCGTAAGAGACCGAGCAGCTTGTCCTTGAGACCGATGGTCTTGCGCAGATCGTCGAGCCAGACAATCTCGACAGATCGGCCGATCTCCTCGACCACCGGGCCGAGCTTGGCCTGTTCGACAAAGGCACGCGATGTTAGCACGGTCTTTACCTCGGCCGCCTTGCAGGCAGAGAGGATGTTGGCGGCGCCTGCGGTGAAGTTGATCATCGCCGGCACCTTGCCCGCCGACATCACGCCGAGCAGCGTGGCGCATGAGCCGTTGGCGTTGGGCAGCATGATGCCGAGCGTCGGCTGGTCGGCATAAAGGTTCTGGAATTTCTCACCGAGTACGGCGGCCGCCGTCAGCAGCTTGCCATAGCTGAGCGACCCGGTGACCGGATCCTGCACGGCGAGCCGTTTCATGCCGCGCTCATTCGCCGTCAGGATGATCTTTTCCAGCACCGTCTTGTCGATGTCCTGGGTGCGGAAGACGAGATCCGACATGACCTGATAGAGGGCAGCACCCGCCGCGGAGCGACGCTGGCGGCCTTTCAGCTCGGACGAGACTTGCAGCTTGACCGGCTCCAGGATGGTGACCTTGACCTTCGGGAACAGGCGGCGGCGCACATGCTGCGACGTCAGCCGGGAGAACGGGCTTTTCTCAAGCCCGTCGATGCGGATCGGCACTACCATCGAGCCGGTCTTGTCCGCCACCATGGCGGCGCCGTCATAGACCTTCATGAGCCCACCGGTGACAGTGATGCGGCCTTCGGGGAAGATGACCAGCGGATCGCCGCCCTGCACGACCTTGATCAGCGTGCGGGTCGACATCGGCTTGGCCGGGTTGAGGGGCATGGCGCGCGCGAGCTTCATGAACGGCTTCATCCACCAGGCCTGGGCGATGGTGTAGTCGATGGCGAAAACCGGCTCCTCATCGGTCAGCGTCAGCGCCAGCGGACCGTCGAGGAAGCTGACATGGTTGAGCGCCAGGATCGGCGCCTTGCCGGCCGCCTTGAGGTTGTCCATGCCCTCGACCTCCAGGCGCAGGAAGGCGCGGAACAGGATGGAGACGAAATCGCGGAACGCATTGGTGGGCAGGAATTTCAGCATCAGCCAGGCGGCGACGGCGTTGGCCGCGGCGAGGCCAAACAGGATGCCGCCGGTGGAGACTTTGGTCTGGATCGCGGCGACAACAATACCGCCGACCGTCATGAAGCCGGCATTGACGATGCTGACTGCGGCGACGACGCGGGCGCGGCGCGCTTCAGGCGACCAGGCCTGTACCGCGGCGAAGGTCGGCACCACGAGGAAGGCGCTGGCAATGGCCATCGCGGCGAGGTCGATCGCGACACGGATCGTATTCGGCCCGGCGAAGAACAGGCCAAGGGTTTCCGCCTTCGGCGAAGGCTGCATGCTCCAGATGGTCCAGGCCAGATGCAGGCCGAACAGCGCCAGCAGCGCCGTGCCGACCGGCGCGGGCAAAAGCACGATGCGCCCTTGCGACATCCATGCGGCAATCGCCGAGCCGATGGCGATCGAGACGGCAAAGACGGCGAGATAGACAGTGACGGCGATCTCGTTGCCGCCGAGCGAATCCTTGATCAGCGTCGGCAGGATCGAAAGCACGATGGCGCCGATCAGCCAGAACCACGACGTCATCAGGCCGGCGCGCCAGATACGCGTGTCGGTGCGCAATTCGCTGACCTGGCGCCAAGTCGAGCGAAAGACGTTCTTGTCGATGACGAGGTCGGGCGCCGCCGAACCGGTGGGCGGAATATAGCGACTGACGAACCAGCAGCCGACGGCCAAGGCCATCATGATCGGTCCGAACACCATGACGCCGATGCCATCGGCCGAGACGACGCCGCCGGCAATGGTGCCGCCGAGAATGGCGGCGAAGGTCGCCGACTCGATCCAGGCGTTGGCCTTGGGCAGTTCCTTGCGCTCGAGGTGATCCGGCAGGATGCCGTATTTGATCGGGCCGAACAGTGCCGAGATGATGCCGAACATCAGCAGCGCCGTCATCAGCACCGGGATCGACGACAGCGCGATGCCGACGACGGAGACCCCCGCTGCGGCGATTTCGGCGAATTTCAGCCGCCGGGCGATCAAGGCCTTGTCGAAGCGGTCGGCGATCTCGCCGCCAAGCGCGGACAAGAGAAGGAAGGGGGCCATGAAGACGGCCCCGGCGAGGGTGACCAGTGACGCGGCCTGATCGGCGGCCAGCGTGAAAAGGATCAGGAACACCAGTGTGTTCTTGAGGAAATTGTCGTTGAAAGCGGAGAGGAACTGCGTCCAGAACAGAGGCGCGAAGCGCCGGGACAACATCAGATGCGTGTTCATGGCGATTTCCATTTGGCGGGACCCTACGACCGTGCCGGTAGGGCCCGCAGGTTGCAGGCGCTGTTTCAGTCTCAGTGATAGTCTTGAGCTGGTTAAACTTCCTTACTGTGCTTGATGATCATCCCTGGCTTTCCGCCTATCGGCCGCCAGTCGGAAATGAACATCGTTCACAGGCGCACTGTACTACATTTTGAACATCGTTCAAGAGAAAAATGAACGGCGTTCACAGAGCCTGCCAACGAGGCAGGTGACGATTGACCTCGGTCAGTGTCAGGGGGATCGGGTTGCGGGAGTTGGTCCGAGCGTCGCCACGGTCTTCAGAGCGCCGTCGAGCATGTCGCCCTTCTCGTCCTTCAACGCGGCCTCGCGCAGGCGGCGGATCCAATCGGCGGCATCGGAGCGGCCCTTGAGCATGGGAAGCGCCGACAGCACGCGGTCGAATTTCGATTGCGCCCGGACGTGAGTGTCGCTGTAGCCCTTGATCAACCGGCGGCAGTTGAGGATTTCGACTGATAGCGCATAGTCCACTGGCACATGGCCGAGCGCCAGCGCGTACCAGCGATCGAGATGGGTCATCTCGACCCTGTGGCGCAGAAGGCTGCGACGCCAGCGACGCAGGCCGCCGATGAACCAGAGTGCGGCGAAGCCGGCAAAGCTATCGGTGCGGATGCGGCGGCCATGGTTGATGCGGCGGTCGAGGAAGGCGGCGAGTTTCGGCCGGCTTTCGATATAACTGCCGAGCCCCACCGGCAACGTGCCGCAGAATTCCTCGATGCGCGGATGGAAATACTCCGTCACCTGCAGGATCGAGCCATCCTTGACGCCGACCTCCTTGCGCACGCGCCTGTCGCGCGTCGAGCGCGTTTTCAGGTCGGCGACGCGGATCATGTCGTCATAGCAGAGCGCGTTGGCGAGATGCTTGGCGGCGGCAATGGACAGCGCATGGGCATGGTCGGCGCTGTCCAGCGCGACGGCCTTGTCCACCCGGTCGAGATAGTCGCGCCCATAGGCGATGTCTTGATAGTCGACGACCTTTTTCAGGCCCCGGAGCGCCATGTCGCGCACCGCCACCGGCATCAGGTCGACGCGGGCGGCGAGCGCCTGCCAGCCTTGCAGCAGGTCTTGCGGGCCGCTTACGCGCCCTGCACCCAGGGCGGATCCAACAATTACCGTCTCAGCCGGCTTTGCCGCCGGTGCGGCAGTGCCGCGCGCGCGGTCATAAGCGGCGCCGAACGCGGCAAGGCTGGCCTTGACACCGCGACCGCCGGCACCGATCGACCGCTCATAGCTTTCGCGGTTGAACGGCAGCGCGCCGGATCCTGCCAGCGCGCCAAGCAGGCTGGCCGAGATCATCGAGCCATTGTCGGCGGCGATCTTTTCCATGTCGAAAGCGATGAAGCGTTTGGATGCCGCTTCCGCCGTCGCATGCACCTTGGGCGACGAGGCCCGGCCATCGCCCGGCTCGATCTTTTCCGACACGGCGGCGATGCGGTGCGAGGAGGCGATCAGCGTGGTCCGCTCGGGCGTGACGAAGCCACGGATGATGGCGCGGCCGGCTTCCATCAGTTCGGCGGCGATGAGGATGTCGACATCGCCCTGTGACGGCGACAGCGCGAAGACCGGCAAGCGGCCGGTGTCGCGGGCCATCTCGATATAGTAGATGGTGGCGCCGGTACGCTGGGCGACGCCGGCGACCGAGGTCGATTGCGCGACGTAGCCATTGCGCTCGGCAACGTCGGTGATCCAGTCGGCGAGCACGCCACCGCCCTGGCCGCCGACCGCCAGCACGGCGAGTTTTATCACACGCTCGTCGTCCTGGGCGCCAGCCTTGGCGCGGAATGGCGGGACGGCGTCAAGCATCGGCAAAGGTCAGGCGCCGGCTTTCGCGGCGACGCTGCAGCAGGCTGATGACGGCGCGGCGCGCAGATTCGAGGAAGCGGTCCCAGCGGCTCGGATTGTGGACGACGTCGGCACGATAGAATGACGGGCAGAGCACAGCGGCGTCCGCCACCTCGCCGCAATTGCCGCAGCCGACACAGTTCTGGTCGATGGACGCCACCGGATCGTCGCGCAAGGGATCCTCGAGCGACTTCACCGACAGTGACGGGCAGCCCGACAGCCGCATGCAGGCGTGGTCGCCGGTGCAGATGTCCTCGTCAACGCCGAACTTCGGTTTGATCACCCGCTCGCCGCCCTTGATCGCCTTGTCGACCAGCGGCTTTTCACGACGCTGTCGGTTGAGCATGCATTCCGACGAGGCGACGATCACCTTCGGGCCCTTCTCTTCCGTCGTTAACGCCTCACGCAGCGTGTCCTGCATCTTGCCGACATCGTAGGTGCGGTCGACATGGCGCAGCCATTTGACGCCCATGCCTTTCACCGCCTCGGTGATCGGATGCTTTGTCGACTTGGTCTTGTTGCCCGCGCGGGATGAGAGAATGTCCTGGCCTCCTGTCGCCGCCGAGTAGAAATTGTCGACGATGACGATGACGCCGTCATTCTTGTTGAACACGGCATTACCGATCGAGGACGTCAGGCCGTTGTGCCAGAAGCCGCCGTCGCCGACGAAGGAGATCGAGCGGCGCTTGGCGTCGGGCGAATTGAACGCCGAGGCCGAGGCCGGGCCGAGACCATAGCCCATCGTGGTGGCGCCCAGTTCGAAAGGCGGCATGATCGAGAACAGATGGCAGCCGATGTCGGAAGCGATGTGGTGCTTGCCGAGTTCCTGCTCGACCAGTTTTGTCGCGGCAAAGATCGGCCGTTCCGGACAGCCGATGCAGAAGCCCGGCGGGCGGCCTGGCACGACATTGATCAGGTCCGCCGTGTCGACGCCGTCGCCGACCTTGTTGGGCGCGCGCACTTCGCCCGGCAAGAGATGCGGCGCCTCGGCGCGCAGGAAAGCGCCGAGGCCATCGAGCATGACCTGCCCGGTGTATTCGCCGGCCATCGGCAGATATTCCTTGCCGACAAGCCTGGTGCCGCGCCCGGCCTTGTGCAGCATCGCAGCAAAGGCCTGTTCGATGTAGTTGGGCTGGCCTTCCTCGACGATGAGCACGGCCTGCTTGCCCTCGCAAAAGGCGAGAAACTCGTCGTCGATCAGGGGATAGACGGCGTTGAGCACATAGAGCGGCACATCGGTGTCGCCATAGGTGTCGGCGAGGCCGAGACGCTGCAAGGCACGGATGACCGAATTGTACATGCCGCCCTGCATGACGATGCCGACCGAGCCGTGGTCCGAGCCGAAGAACTCGTTGATCCTATTCTTGCGGATGAAGTCCACCGCAGCCGGCCAGCGCTTCGCCACCTTCTCCTTCTCGTGCAGGAAGGAGGCGGGCGGCAACACGATGCGGCCGGTGTCGCGGCGCGGGGCTTCCAGCGCATCGGCGACCGTCATCGGCGGGCGCTTGTTGTCCTTGGCGATGAAATGGCCGTGGACATGGCAACAACGGATGCGCACCTGCAGCATGACAGGCGTGTTGGAAATCTCCGACAACTCGAAGCCATCCTCCACCGCCTTGACGATCGACGGCAGATTGGGGCGCGGGTCGAGCAGCCAGACCTGGCTCTTCATGGCGAAGGCATGGCTGCGCTCCTGCATGATCGACGAGCCCTCGCCGTAGTCCTCGCCGACGATGATCAGCGCGCCGCCGGTGACGCCGCCGGACGCCAGGTTGGCCAGCGCATCGGAGGCGACATTGGTGCCGACGGTCGACTTGAAGGTCGCGGCACCCCGGATCGGATAATGAACCGAGGCGGCGAGCATGGCGGTGGCGGTGGCTTCCGAGGCGCTCGCCTCGAAATGCACGCCGAGCTCGCCCAAAATGTCCTGCGCGTCGGCCAGCACATCCATCAGATGGCTGATCGGCGCACCCTGATAGCCGCCGACATAACCGACGCCACATTGCAGCAGCGCCTTGGTGATGGCGAGAATGCCCTCGCCCGCGAATTCCTCGCCGGCACCGAGCCTGAGTTTTTCGACTTCCTTGGCAAAAGACCGTTCGGCCATCTCTGCCTCCTTCCGTTGCCGCCGACAGCCGGCGGCGCGTACATCTAGATGTCGTGCTTGCGAATGTTCTTCAGCATCTTCAAAAGCGTGGCGATGAGCGCGGCATATTCGGCGTCGTCGATATCGTCGAACATCGCCTCGAACGCGTCGTGCATGGCCGGCCAGGCGCTAGTGAATTCGGCGCGGCCTTCATCGGTCAGGAAGACGTGGCGGATGCGGCTGTCGGTGACGCCCTGCTCGCGCCGCACGAAGCCTTGTCCCTCCAGCGTGTCGAGCGTCCGGCTCAAGGTCGACTGCTCAATCACTGTGTACACCGAGAGGTCGTTGACGGTGACGCCATCGGTGACCGACAGCACGGCCAGTGTGCGAACCTGCGAAATGGTCAGCCCCTGTTTGCGGAAATCGTCGCGCAAGGTGGCGTTGTAGCGGCCCATGATGCGGTTCATCAGATAGGGCGCGAATTGCTGCAGGCCGATCTGGCCGAGGGTCGAAATGCGCTGGCGCTTTTCCGCGACCTTCTGTTCCATCACAGCCTCCCCGCAAGGAGAAAGCCGGAGCCGCCGCCGAGGCCGGCGCCCGGATGGGTCGAGGCGCCGATATGGTAGAGGCCCTTTACACCGGTCTGATGGTTGCGGCTGGTCTTGAACGGTCGCCACAGGAACGATTGATCGATCGTGGATGAGCCGCCATAAGGGTCGCCGCCGACCAGATTGATGTTCATCGCCTCGAGATCGGCCGGGCAATAGGCGCGGCGCGCGATGACGCTGTCCTTGAAGCCGTCGATGTGGCTGGCGAGGATGGCTTCGGCACGATCGGCATAGGCCTCGCGCAGCGCTTCCGTCCATTGCCCGTCAGCGGGCGCCTCGAGCTTGCCGGCGGCGTCGCCGTTGATGTGGCGCGGCGCCTCGGGCAGTTGCAGCCAGAGGATCGCCTTGCCTTCCGGACAGCGAGACGGGTCGAGCGCATGCGGCTGGCCGACGCAGATGGTCGGCACTTCCGGCAGCATGCCGCGCGCCGCCTCGTTGCAGGCCTTCGAGACGCCGTCGAGGCCCGGCGTCAGATGCAGCAGCGCGACCTTGTCCAGCCCTTCGCCGCGCCATGCCGGCGGCTTGTTCAGCGCATAGTGGATCTGGAAATTGCCCTTGCCGTAGCGATATTTTCGTGTCGCCTCGACATCGGCTTTGGGCGCATCCGCGCCAAGCAGGCGGCCATAAAGCTGCGTCGGCGTGACCGAACAGATAACGCTCTTCCTGGCATGAACCGTTTCGCCCGAGGCCAGCCGCACGCCGGTCGCGCGGCCCCCAGCCAGGATGATAGAAGCAACGTCCGCTCCCGTGGAAATGACGCCGCCTCGCTCGGTGATCAAGGCCTCGAAAGCCGACAGCAGGTTCTTAGCCCCGCCCTTGACGATCGGGGCGCCCGCTGCTTCGAGCGCGAAGGCGACAACCTTGGCGATCTGGCCGGAAAATGCATCCTCCGGTCCAAGCCCGGCATGCAGCACCCAAGGCGCCCAGAGCGCGCGGATGGTTTCGGACTGGTAGGTGCTTTCCAGCCAGCCACGCGCCGGCACCAAGGCGTCGCCGAGAAAGGCGGCAAGTCCGCGCGAACCTCGCCGCCACGCGTCGCCGGCCAAAAGCTTGGCCGTCGGATAAGACCACAGCGCGCCACCGAGCAGGCCGAACAGCAGGCCGGCATTGTGCTCGATGCCGCCGACATCGTCCGCGTGCCGATCGCCGTCACCCGCCGCTATCCTGTTGAGCGCGGCGATGTTGGCTGCGCGGTCGGTGCTTAGCGTGGCATGGCTGCCGTCCGGCCGCAGCACGCCGGTCGGCGTTGCCGTATGGCAAAACTCCAGCCCATGTCGGGCGAGGTCGCCGCCAAGGGCGGCGAAGGCCGGCGAAGTGATGAACAGCACGAAGGTCGTCGCCATCACATCATGGATGAAGCCGGGCGCGGTGATCTCCTCGGTGCGCATGCAGCCGCCGATGCGGTCGTTGCGCTCGAGAACGAGCACCCGCGCCCCTTTGCCGCCAAGCATCGCCGCGCAGACCAGCGCGTTGATGCCGCTGCCGACAATGATGTGATCGGGGGCTTTCATTGTGGGCTTCCTGTGGGCAGCGGGTAGGCTTGCGAAGTCAGCGCCCTACGGCGCCCCCCTCTGTCCTGCCGGACATCTCCCCCACAAGGGAGGAGATTGGCTGTCATCTCGGCTTTCGCCAATTTTCTACGCTGCAAGAAAGGAGCCGTCGCTGAAGCTGCCGATCTCCCCCCAACTGGGGGAGATGCCCGGCAGGGCAGAGGGGGGCGCCGTAGAGTGCCAGCGCTGCCAACCTGCCTTCCAACCGCCTCATCTGCGCGCATGATCTTCTCCCGAAGATCCTTACTTGCCCACCACCAGCGCCAGCGCGCGGATCGGGCTGCCGGTGCCGTGCTCGATCTTGAGCGGTGCGGCGATCAGGATCGCGCCCTTCGGCGGCAGTTGGTCGAGATTGCAGAGGCTGGCGAGACCGTAGCGGTTGGCCTTGTGCATCAGCGTGTGCGCCGGGAATGGCGGCTCCATCCCTCCTGCTTTACCGGCATCCGTGCCGATCGTCTCCGAGCCCCAGCCCTTGATGTCCTTGCTGATCAGGAACTGGATGGCTTCGGCCGTCGGGCCAGGCGTGTGCGGGCCGGTCTCGTTGGCGTTGAGGAATTCGGCTTCCGAACCATTGCGCTTGTACCAGTCGGTGCGCATCACCACCCATTCGCCGGCATTAATGGCGCCATGCTTGGTTTCCCACGCCTTGATGTGGTCGACGGTAAGCAGGAAGTCGGGATCTGCCGCGGCTTCCTTGGAGCAGTCGATAACGTTGACCGGGCCGACGAAGTTCTGTGCCGGAATGGTGTCGGTGGCGCCGTCCGGATAGTCCTTGCCGCTGATCCAGTGCTGAGGCGCATCGAAATGCGTGCCCGAATGCTCGCCAAGCTTCAGCCAGTTCCACGCCCACCAGGGACCGTTCTTGTCGTAACGGGAGATGTTATGAATCTCGACCTTCGGCGTGTCGACGGCGAGTTCCGGCGGCAGCTTGATCAGCGGTGTGTCGGGCCCAAGCGGAGCCGACAGATCGACCACCTTGATGGCGCCCGAGAGCAGCTGGCCGGCGACCTCGCCGAGGAGTTTTTGGGTGTCCATGGTCTGAAGTTCCCTCTTTCTAGTGATGATCAAGGCTCGTCTCGGCCCTTAATATCCTACTAGACGAAAACATATGCATCTGCAATTATCTTTAAGCATAAAGGAAATGGGAACGGGGCGTGAGCGAGTTCGACGCCATCTTTGTCGGGGCGGGCCACAACAGTCTGGCATGCGCCGCGCATCTGGCGCTCAAAGGCTGGAAAACCGGCATTTTCGAGCGTAATGCAACAATCGGCGGCGCGGTGCAGACCCGCGAATTCACCCTCCCAGGCTTCCGTCACGATTTCGGCGCGATGAATCTGAGCCTGTTTGCCGGCTCGGCCTTCCACCGGAAATATGCAAATGAATTGAAAGCAAAGGGGCTGGAGTTCGCGCCGGTGGCCGACTGTTTTGCCAGCGCCTTCCCGGACGGACGCTGGTTCGGGGTCAGCAACGACCTGGAAAAGACGGCGAGCCGCATGGCCGCCTTCTCCCCCGCCGATGCCGCGACATGGCGTCGACTGGTTGCCGCCTTTCCAGCTGAAGCCGAGCATCTGTTCCGCCTGCTGGGCTCGCCGATGAGTGCCCGCGCGCTTGCCGGCACCGCGTGGAACCTGTGGCGCAAGAAGGGCATGTCCGGCGCGCTCGACACCGGCCGGCTGTTGCTGTCATCGCCTCGCGCCTGGCTGGAGGAGACTTTCGAGTCCGCGCATGTCCGGGCGACGCTCGCCACCTGGGGCATGCATCTCGATTTCGCGCCTGACATCGCGGGCGGTGCCGTGTTCCCCTATCTGGAATCGATGGCCAACCAGAGCTTCGGCATGGTGCTGGGCAAGGGCGGCGCCGACACCATCATCAGCGCGCTGGCTGGCATGGTCACATCAGCAGGAGGCAAGATCGCCACCGGGGCCGAGGTGGCCGAAATCACGGTTTCAGGCGGCCGGGCGACCGGCGTGCGGCTTGCTTCCGGGGACTTCCACGTCGCCAGCAAGGCCGTCATCGCCGGCGTTGCGCCGAGCGCGCTGGCCGGCAAGCTGCTGCCCAGTGGTTCCGGCAACGCCGGCTTCGACACGGCGATGCTGAAATTCCGCCATGCACCGGGCACGATGATGATCCACCTGGCACTCGACGACCTGCCGGACTGGCGGGCCGGGGCCGAGTTGCGGCAGTTCGCCTATGTGCATCTGTCGCCCTCGCTCGACGCCATGTCGCGTACCTATCAGCAGGCCATGGCAGGTCTGCTTCCGGACGAGCCGGTGCTGGTCGTCGGCCAGCCGACCGCAGTCGATCCGTCGCGCGCGCCGCAGGGCAAGCATGTGCTGTGGGTGCAGGTGCGCATGCTGCCGGCCGAAATCCTGGGGGATGCCGCGGGCAAGATCACGCCCGCGCATTGGGATCAGGTCAAGGAGGCCTACGCCGAGCGCGTGCTCGACATCATCGAGACCTATGCCCCCGGGTTGCGCGCGAAGATCCTTGGCCGGGCGGTGTTCTCGCCCCTCGATCTCGAGCGCGAGAACCCGAACCTGGTCGGCGGCGACCAGGTCTGCGGCAGCCATCATCTGGCGCAGAACTTCTTGTTCCGCCCGGCACGCGGCTATGCCGGCTGGAACACGCCGGTCGCCAATTTGCATCTGACGGGCGCCGCGACATGGCCGGGCGCCGGCACCGGGGCGGCCTCGGGCTTCATGCTCGCGCAACAGCTTGGCGGGAGGTAGGAGCCGAAGATTTGACAGGGGCGACGAGAGGCAAGGCGCTGCTGCCCACGAAGCCCGGACCAAAGACCTGACGAAGCGCGAAGACAATAACCAACAAGGGGAACGACCATGACAATCAACAGACGCGAATTGCTCGGATACAGTGCCGCGGCACTCGGCGTGGCGGCCGTTGGCCTGCCTGATATAGCCAAGGCGGCCGCCGGCGAACTGACCATCGCCTACAATGTCAACCTGCCGTCCTGGGATCCGACCACGGGACCTTCCGCCGTCAACCCGACGATCCAGGGTCTCTATCAATCCGTCTTCGACCAGTTCATCCCGCAGAAGCCGGACCTGTCCTTCGCGCCGGGCCTGCTCACGGAATGGGGCTGGAACGACGACCGCACCAAAGTGATGATGACGGTGCGCGAGGGCGTGAAATGGCACGACGGCTCGCCCTTCACGCCCGAGGACGTCGTCTGGTCGCTGCAGCGGGCCGGCGACGAAAAGACCGGCAACCCGATCCAGTTCGTGTGGAAGAACGTCAACAACTTCAAGATCGACGGCAACAAGATCACCGGCGACGTGGTGCAGTTCGACCCGGTCTATTTCAAATGGATGTCGTTCCTGACCGGCTACATCCTGCCCAAGGCCTATTACGAGAAAGTCGGCGCCGAAGGCTTCGAGAAGGCGCCGATCGGCACCGGTCCGTACATGGTGGAAAAATTCGAGCGCAATGCCTTCCTGCGGCTGAAGGCCAACCCGAACTATTGGGGCGGCAAGCCGGCCTTCGAGAATGTGACGATCAAGTTCGTCACCGATGCCGCCAGCCGCGTTGCCGAAATCGAGTCCGGATCTTCGCAGGTGACGCTGGAAATTCCGTACGAGGAGTATGACCGGCTGATCGCCAAGGACGGACTGGCCGGCTCGTGCAAGAACGTCTCCGACATTGGCATGATCTTCTTCAACAACAAGGACGCCATGCTGGACAAGAATGTCCGCCAGGCGGCCGTGATGTCGGTGGACAAGGCGCTTCTGGTCAAGCGGCTGCTGCGCGGCTACGGCCAGCCGATCGACACGCTGGAGACGCCGGAATACGCGGCCTTCGATGCATCGATCAAGGTCGAGCACAATCCGGAGAAGGCCAAGGAGTTGCTCAAGGCCTCCGGCTATTCGCCGGAGAAGCCGGCCAAGATCACCATCCAGACCACCAAGGGCTTCAAGCCCAAGGACTATGAGATGGTGCAGGCGATCGTCGGCATGTGGCGCAAGGTCGGCATCGAGGCGACGATCGAGGTCTACGAGATCGCCAAGCACTATGAGTTGCGCGCCGCCCACAAGCTGGCGCCCGCGGCGTTCTACAATTGGGGTAATGCCATCGGCGATCCGACCACCTCGACCGGTTTCGCCATGTTCGGCCCCTCGCCGCACTCGTCGTGGAAAACCGACGACCTCGACGCCAAGATCGGTCCGCTGTGGGGAGAGAAGGACGAGGCCAAGCGCATCGCCGGCTGGAAAGCGGTCGACAAGTACATTGCCGAGCAGGCCTATGTTCTGCCGCTGCTGCAGTTCGCGCAACCGATCGTCCATGCCAAGGGCGTCAACGTGGTGCAGCACATTTCCGGCGCGCTGCTGCCGGCCCTGATGACCCCGGCCTGATATCGGCCTGGAATTGCCGCGCGCCGTCGCCAATGACGGCGCGCATTTTCCATCGGGCATACGAGCCCACGGGCTCCCGCAAAGATTTACATGCTCCTGCAACGATTCCTGATCCGTCTGCTGACGATGCTGATCACGCTGTTCGGCGTGGCCGTCGTCGTCTTCGTCGTGATCCGCGTCGCGCCCGGCGATCCGATCGCCATGATGCTGCCGCCCGGCGCCACGGATGACGACATCGCCCGCCTGCGCGCGCTCTATGGGCTCGACAAGACCATCGTGCAGCAATTCTTCATCTGGCTGTCCGGCGTTGTCAGGGGCGATTTCGGTACCTCGATCTCACTCAGGCAGGACGTGCTCGGCCTCGTCTTCAACCGGCTGCCGGCGACGCTGGAACTGGCCATCGTGGCCCTCATCATGGCGGTTCTGCTCGGCGGCACGACGGCAATCCTCGGCGCGCGCGAGCGCGGCACGGCGGTCGAGGCCGGCATCGATATCGCCAGCGGTGCGGCGCTGTCCATTCCCGACTTCCTGTGGGGCCTGGTGCTGATCCTGCTGTTCGGCGTGCTAGTGCCGATCTTCGACATTTCCGGCCGGGTGTCGCCGCAGCTCGATTTGCCCTTCGTCACCCAGTTCTATTTCTTCGAAAGCCTGCTTCGGCTGCGCTTCGACCTGACCTGGGACCTGCTGAAACACATGTTGATGCCGGCCGTGGCGCTGGCGCTGCCCCTGGCGGCGATCATCGCGCAACTGTTGAAACAGTCGCTCAAGGAAGTGCTCGACCTCGACTATGTCGTGCTGGCGCGGGTGAAGGGTTTTTCGGAGACGCAGGTCATCCTGCGCGAAGCGCTGAAGAACGCTGCCTTGCCGACACTGACGCTGGTCGGCGTGCAATTCACCTTCCTCATCGGTGGCACCGTCATCGTCGAGCGGCTGTTTTCCTATGAAGGCCTCGGCAACATGGCGATCGATGCGGTCATCAACCGCGACCTGCCGCTTATCCAGGGCATCGTGCTGGTCTTCGCGCTGCTTTTCGTGCTGATCAACCTTGTCGTCGACATGATGTATGCGCTGCTCAATCCGAGGCTGCGCCATGGATAAGGCCTCGAGGCGTGGGCTGAGCCCAAGGTTGTGGCTCGCCGGCGGCTGGCTGCTGCTGGCGCTGCTGGCGGCGATCTTCGCGCCGCTGGTCGCGCCTCAGGATCCGCTGGCGCAGGATCTGATGCTGGAGCGGCTGCCGCCCTTCTGGCTCGACGGCGCCGAGCCCGGTTATTGGCTGGGCACCGACAGTCTCGGCCGCGACCTGCTCTCGCGGCTGATCTTCGGCGGCCGCATCGCCTTCATGGTCGCCTTTGCGGCAGCCATCGCCGCCTGTCTTGTCGGCTCGACGCTCGGGCTTATCGCGGGCTATTTCGGCGGTTGGGCCGACCGCATCATCTCGCGCATCGTCGACATCTGGATGGCGTTTCCGCCGGTGCTGTTCGCCATATTGCTGGTGGCCGTGCTCGGCACCGGCCTCAGTTCCGTCATCCTTGCAATCGCCATCATCGACTGGACGCGCTTCTGCCGGGTGATCCGCGCCGAAACGATGGGTCAGTCGCGCATGGACTATGTCGAGAATGCGCGCATCGCCGGCTATGGCCGCATCGGCATCATGCTGCGTGAAGTATTGCCCAACGTGGTGCCATCGATCGTGGCGCTGCTGTCGCTGGAGATGGGCATTGCCGTCATCGTCGAGGCGATCCTGTCCTTCGTCAATCTGTCGATCTCGACCGACGATCCGACCTGGGGCGGCCTCATCGCCGAAGGAAGGCTTTCGATCCATCAGGCCTGGTGGGTGCTGGTGTTCCCGCTCATCACGCTGATCCTCACCGTGCTGTCGTTCAGCCAGTTCGGCGAAGCGCTGAAGACGCGTTTCGATCCGGTGCTGCGATGAACGCCTGTCTCGAAATAAACAATCTTAGCGCCGTGCTGCCGAACGGCCAGCGCGTGCTGCGCTCGGTCTCGCTTTCCGTCCAGCCCGGCGAGGTCCGCGCGCTGGTCGGCGAGAGCGGCGCCGGCAAGACGATGATCGGCAAGGCGGTGCTCGGCGTTTTGCCGTCGAGCGTGCGCATCGTCGAAGGCGATATGAAGCTCGAGGGCGAAGACCTCGGCAAGCTGCAGCCGAAGGCACGACGCACGCTGATCGGTGCGCGTACGGCGCTCATCCCGCAAGACCCGCTGACCGCGCTCAATCCGTCACGCCGCATCGGCCCACAGATGACCGACCGGCTGGTGCGCATTCTCGGCTGGAGCGGCGAGAAGGCCGACACCCGCATCCGGCAATTGCTGGACGAGGTGCAGATCCGCGATCCGGACCGTGTGCTGAAAAGCTATCCGCATGAACTCTCCGGCGGCATGCGCCAGCGCGTGCTGATCGCCGCCGCCTTCGCCGCCGAGCCACGCCTGATCGTCGCCGACGAGCCGACCACGGCGCTCGACGTCACCGTTCAGAAGCAGATACTGCGCCTCATCGCCGCGTTGCAGCGCGAGCACGGCACGGCGATCCTGTTCGTCACCCACGACCTAGGCGTCGTCGCCAAGATCAGCCAGAAGGTGTCGGTGCTTTATGCCGGCAAAGTGGTGGAGGAGGCCGACACAGTTGCTCTCTTCGCCTCGCCACAACACCCCTACACACGGGCGTTGATGGCGGCGACGCCGCGCTACACCGATCCGTTCGCCTCGCTGAAGCCGGTGGACGAGGCTGTGCTGGCAGGACTTGCCGCCGAAATCGCCGCGGCCGATCAGGCCTGGAGGCGGCCGCATGGTTGAGCCGCTGTTTTCCGTGCGCGGGCTGAAGGTGGCGTTGCCCGACATGACGCGCAAGCCGCTGATCGGCCGGGCGCCGCTGGCCGAGATTTTGAAAGGCCTGGATTTCGATCTGCCCAGGGGTTCGGTGACTGGCATCGTCGGCGAATCCGGGTCCGGTAAATCGACGCTGGGCCGAGCCTTGGTGCGGCTGCTGGAGCCCAGCGCCGGCAGCATCGCCTTCGACGGCCGAGATATTACCCATCTGCCGGAGGCGGAACTGCGGCCACTGCGCCGCGATCTGCAGATGATCTTCCAGGATCCGATGTCGTCGCTCAACCCGCGCCGCACCATTGGCAGCATCATCGCCGCGCCGCTCAAGCAGAACGGGCTTGGCGACAGGCTCAAGGAACGCATCGCCGAAGCGCTGCAGCGGGTCGGCCTGCCGCAGAGGTTCGCCAGCCGCTACCGCCACGAATTGTCGGGCGGCCAGCGCCAGCGCGTTGGCATTGCGCGCGCGCTGGCCCTGTCGCCGAAATTCGTGCTGGCCGACGAGATCGTTTCGGGTCTCGACGTGTCGACGCAGGCGCAGATCCTGACGCTGCTGGAGAAGCTCGCCGCGGAGATGGGCCTGACCGTCGCCTTCATCAGCCACGATCTTTCGGTCATCCGACGGCTGTGCAAGCAAGTGATCGTCATGCGCGAGGGCAGGATCGTCGAAGCCAGCGCCACCGACGCTTTGTTCGACAATCCCACAGAGGCTTACACGCGCGATCTCATCGCAGCCATTCCGCTGCCCGAGATCGATGCCGGCTGGCTGGATAATCCTGCCGCCGCCAAGGCGCCGCCATGAAATACATGCGCACGCCGACAAGCGGGCCTCGGACGTGTGACGGACAAGACCCAGGTCCCGCCAATGGAGAGGACTGACATGAAGACCATACTTCGCACTGCAGCGCTCGCCGCCGCTGTCCTTGGCAGCGCCAGATTGGCCTCGGCCGATTCGATCCCCGGCATGCGCGGCCATGATCATACCGGCATAACTGTCCCCGACATGAAGCAGGCGGTCGACTTCTTCACCGAGGTGGTCGGCTGCAAGAAGGCGATGTCGTTCGGGCCGTTCGCCGACGACAAGGGCACCTTCATGCAGGATCTTCTGGGCGTTGATCCCAAGGCTGTCATCGAGCAGATCACCATGGTGCGTTGCGGCTATGGATCGAACATCGAGCTGTTCAAATACACCGCGCCCGACCAGAAGGACCTGACGCCGAAGAACAGCGACATTGGCGGTTTTCACATTGCCTTCTATGTCGACGATGTCGCCGCGGCGAAAGCCTATCTCGACGGCAAGGGCGTCAAGACGAGGATGGGGCCGCTACCGGTCAAGGAAGGGCCTGCCGCCGGCCAGACCATTCTCTACTTCCAGGCGCCTTGGGGACTGCAACTGGAAGCGATCAGCTACCCCGACGGCATGGCCTATGAGAAGGGAGCCGAGACCGTCCTGTGGAGCCCGAAGAACCCGGACAAATGACTATAGCAGTCCGCCATTTCACGGAAACGGCGGACTGCTCTAGCTCTTTGTTATGACGCAATTCCCAAGGGGAAGCGCCATGCGCTTCTCCCGGGAAAACCGTTCACACTTTTCCTGGAATTGCTCTAGCGCGCGCTTGCGCGTCGGCACGCAAGCGCGCCACCCCAGTGTCCGCACAATGATTTCGATATAAAACTTTAAGCTTGAAATATCTTGCCGCCGGCGCGATACTCACAAAACAGCAAGCGAAGAGGAGATCGCACGGATGAAGGTTGCGGTTCTCGGCGGCGGACCAGCCGGCCTCTACTTTGCCATTTCGATGAAGCTGAGGGACGCCGCGCACGATGTGACGGTGTTCGAACGCAACCGCGCCGACGATACGTTCGGCTGGGGCGTGGTGCTTTCGGCCGAAACGCTCGATAACCTCGCGAAAAACGATCCGGTCAGCGCCGTATGGATCAAGAAGCATTTTGCCTATTGGGATGACATCGCCGTCATCCATGACGGCGTGCGCACGGTTTCTTCAGGGCATGGTTTCTGCGGCATCGGCCGCAAGCGTTTGCTGATCCTGCTGCAGCGCCGCGCCCGCGAACTCGGTGTCAAGCTGATGTTCGAGACCGACATCGCCGATCCCAAGCCTTATATGGAGACGCATGATCTGGTGGTTGCCGCCGACGGGCTGAATTCGCGGGCGCGCAACACCTTCGTCGATATCTTCAAGCCCGACATCGACACGCGCAAATGCAAGTTCGTCTGGCTCGGCACCAACCAGAAATTCGACGACGCCTTCACCTTCATCTTCGAGAAGACCGAGCATGGCTGGGTGTGGGCGCACGCCTACCAGTTCGACAGCGAGACCGCGACGTTTATCGTCGAGTGCAGCGAGCGGACATGGCAGGCTTTCGGCTTCGGCTCGATGTCGCAGCAGGAATCGATCGCCACCTGCGAGCGCATCTTCGCCAAGCATCTTGGCGGCCACGCGCTGATGACCAATGCCAACCACATCCGCGGCTCGGCCTGGATCAATTTTCCGCGCGTGCTGTGCGAGCGCTGGTCGTACAAGAACCTGGCGCTGATGGGCGACGCGGCGGCATCGGCGCATTTCTCGATCGGCTCAGGCACCAAACTCGCCCTGGAAAGTGCCGTCGCGCTGGCCGAGTACGTCGAAACCGAGCCGGACCTCGATGCCGCCTTCCGCAAATATGAGGATGCGCGCCGCACCGAGGTGTTGAAGCTGCAATCGGCGGCGCGCAATTCGCTGGAATGGTTCGAGGAGGTCGAGCGCTATCTCGGCCTCGATCCGGTGCAGTTCAACTATTCGCTGCTGACTCGCTCGCAGCGCATCAGCCACGAGAATCTGCGGCTGCGCGACGCTCAATGGCTTGAAAGCGCAGAAGAATGGTTTCAGCGCCAGGCCGGCGCCGGCGGCAACAGGCTGCGCCGGGCGCCGATGTTCGCGCCGTTCAAGTTGCGCGACCTCAGGCTCAACAATCGCGTCGTCGTCTCACCGATGGCGCAGTACAAGGCCGTCGACGGCTGTCCGACCGACTGGCACTTCACCCACTACGCCGAGCGGGCCAAGGGCGGCGCCGGCCTCGTCTATATCGAGATGACCTGCGTCAGTCCCGAAGGGCGAATCACGCCTGGCTGTCCCGGCTTCTACGCGCCCGAGCACGAGGTGGCGTGGAAGCGACTGGTCGGCTTCGTCCACGCCGAGACCGAGGCCAAGATCTGCGCGCAGATCGGCCATTCCGGCGCCAAGGGCTCGACCCGACTGGGCTGGGAAGGCACCGACGTGCCGCTGGCCTCGGGCAACTGGCCTGTCATGGCGGCATCGGCCGTCGCATGGTCACCGCAGAATCAGGTGCCAAAGGCGATGGACCGCGCCGATATGGATCGGGTACGCGACCAGTTTGTCGCTTCGGCCGAGATGGCCGATCGCTGCGGCTTCGACATGCTGGAAATCCACGCGGCACACGGCTATCTGCTGTCGTCCTTCATCACCCCGGTCACCAACCAGCGCACGGACGACTATGGCGGTTCGCTTGAGAATCGCATGCGCTATCCCCTTGAAATCTTCCACGCGGTGCGTGCGGCCTGGCCGGCGCACAAACCGATCTCGGTGCGCATTTCGGCCAATGACTGGGTCGGCATCGAAGGCGTGACGCCCGCCGACGCGGTCGAGATCGCGCGGCTGCTGCATGAGGCGGGAGTCGATATATGCGACGTCTCGGCCGGCCAGACTTCGACATTGGCAAAGCCGGTCTATGGCCGCATGTTCCAGACGCCGTTTTCCGACCGCATCCGCAACGAGGTCGGCATGGCGACAATGGCGGTCGGCAACATCTACGAGCCGGACCATGTCAATTCGATCCTGATGGCCGGCCGCGCCGACCTGGTGGCGCTGGCGCGGCCGCATCTCGCCGACCCGTACTGGACGTTGCATGCGGCGGTGACACTTAACGACCGCGGCGTCAAATGGCCGGATCCCTACCTGCCCGGACGCGACCAGCTCTACAGGCTGGCCGAGCGTGATGCCGTCGCGGGGCTGAAAGTATGACGGCCGCAACGGCGATCTCCGGCAAGCATGCGCTGGTCACCGGCGGCGGCTCCGGTGTCGGCCGGGTCATCGCGCTGGCGCTGGCTGGCGCTGGCGTCAATGTGACCATCTGCGGCCGACGCGAAGCGGGACTTGCCAAGGTGACCAGCGAAAGTGACCGCATCCATGGCATCGCCGCCGACGTCACCGATGAGGCGGCGATGGCGTCACTTTACGAAACAGCAGAGAAAGCGCGCGGAACCTTCGACATCGTCGTCGCCAATGCCGGCATGGCCGGCAGCACGCCGGCGCACAAGACCGCGCTGGCCGACTGGCAGAAGACGCTCGACGTCAATCTGACCGGCGCCTTCCTGACGGTGAAGCCGGCGCTGGCCGGCATGGCCGCGCGGAAATCGGGGCGGATTGTGTTCATCGCCTCCACCGCCGGATTGAAAGGCTACGCCTATGTCGCGCCTTACGTGGCGGCCAAGCATGGCGTCGTCGGGCTGATGCGGGCACTGGCGGCGGAGACGGCGAAGTCCGGGGTGACCGTCAATGCGGTGTGTCCGGGGTTTGTGGAAACCGATATGCTGGAAGAGTCCATCCAGCGCATTGTCGAGAAGACCGGGCGTTCGGCCGGCGAGGCGCGGGCGAGCCTTGCTTCGACCAATCCGCAAGGCCGCTTCATCCAGCCGCAGGAGGTCGCCGCCGCCGTGCTGTGGCTGTGCGGCGATGCGGCGGCATCGATCACCGGACAGGCAATTTCCATCTCAGGAGGCGAGACATGGTAGCCGGTCCCCTGCCCGTGCCGTCGGGACCCGGCAAGGACCGGCTGCGCCTGTGGATCAGGCTGCTGCGGGCCTCGCGCACGATCGAGGCCGAGTTGCGCGAGCGCCTGAAGAAGGAATTCGATACGACGCTGCCGCGCTTCGACGTGATGGCTGCGCTCTACCGCGCGCCGGAAGGCATGCTGATGAGCGACCTGTCGCGCTTCCTTCTGGTGTCCAACGGCAATGTCACCGGCATCGTCGACCGGCTGGTCTCGGAAGGGCTGGTGGCGCGTGCGCGCCGCAATGGCGACCGCCGCACGTCAATGGTGCGGCTCACCGACGAAGGTAGCAAATCCTTTGCCACCATCGCCGCCGCGCATGAGGGCTGGATCGGCGAATTGCTGGGCAAGGTCAGCGAGGAGGACGCGCGCCGGCTGACCGGCATGCTGACCTCGTTCCGCAGCAATTGGGAGGGACGGGAATGACCGGGATGGCCGGCCGCAAGCCGAAGCATTTTCTCTGGGAGGTCGAGGGCAGGATCGCCAAGGTTCGGCTCGACCGGCCGGAGCGCAAGAACCCGCTGACCTTCGACAGCTACGCGGAGCTGCGCGACACCTTCCGCGACCTCGTCTATGCCGACGATGTCGAGGCCGTGGTGTTCCTCTCCAATGGCGGCAATTTCTGCTCGGGCGGCGATGTCCACGACATTATCGGCCCGCTGGTCAAGATGGACATGAAAGAGCTCCTGGCTTTCACCCGCATGACCGGCGATTTCGTCAAGGCGATGCTGAACTGCGGCAAGCCGATCATTGCAGCCGTCGACGGTGTCGCGGTCGGCGCTGGCGCCATCATCGCCATGAGCTCGGACATCCGCATCGCCACGCCGGAAGCCAAGACCGCCTTCCTGTTCACCCGCGTCGGCCTCGCCGGCTGCGACATGGGTGCCTGCGCGATCCTGCCGCGCATCATCGGCCAGGGCCGCGCCGCCGAACTGCTCTATACCGGCCGCATCATGACGGCCGCCGAGGGCGAGCGCTGGGGGTTCTACAACAGGCTGGTCGATGCTGCTTCGCTCGAAGCCGACGCGCTCGACATGGCGGCTCGCATCGTCTCCGGCCCGACCTTCGCCCACGGCATCACCAAGACGCAGCTCAACCAGGAATGGTCGATGGGCCTCGACCAGGCCATCGAGGCCGAAGCGCAGGCGCAAGCGATCTGCATGCAGACGCGCGATTTCGAGCGTGCCTACAAGGCGTTCGTGGCCAAGGAAAAGCCGGTGTTCGAGGGAAATTGAGATGTTGGTTTCGCTCTGGAAGGACATACCGGCGGGACAGCGCCCCCCTCTGTCCTGCCGGACATCTCCCCCACGAGGAGGAAGATCAGCTGTTGTTGCCGCTTTCGCCAATCACCAACGTCGCAGGAAAAGCGCCGGCGGCGAAGCTGGCAATCTCCCCCCTCGTGGGGGAGATGTCCGGCAGGACAGAGGGGGGCGCCGTAGAGCGCAACGCTCCGAGTACCGCGGAGGCGCAAATGCCTGACCGTTCCTTCCTCAACTGGCCCTTCTTCGAAGACCACCACCGCCAGCTCGCCGAGCACCTCGAAATCTGGTGCGCCAAAAACCTGCCTGTCGACCACCATGACATCGATGCCGCCTGCCGCGAGCTGGTGCAAAAACTCGGGCGTGACGGCTGGCTGAAGCCAACAGCACTCGACACCGACAATCCCGGCCCTCTCGACGTCCGCACGCTCTGCATCACCCGCGAGACTCTCGCGCGGCATGACGGGCTCGCCGACTTCGCCTTCGCCATGCAAGGGCTGGGCACGGGGGCCATCACGCTATTCGGCACGCCGGAGCAGCAACACTGGCTGGCTAGGACGCGGGCCGGCGAGACGATTTCCGCCTTTGCGCTCTCCGAACCTCGTTCGGGTTCGGACGTCGCCAATATGGAAATGACGGCGACCCGCGACGGCGATGGCTACGTGCTTTCCGGCGAGAAGACCTGGATCTCCAATGGTGGCATTGCCGATCTCTACATCGTCTTTGCCCGCACCGGCGAGGCGCCAGGCGCCAAGGGCCTTTCCGCCTTCATCGTGCCGGCCGAGACGAAGGGCCTCGGCATCGCGGAACGGCTTGAGGTGATCGCGCCGCACCCACTGGCGCGGCTGTCCTTCGACAATGTCCGCGTTCCGGCTGCCGCCTTGATAGGCAAGCCGGGCGACGGCTTCCGCATCGCCATGTCGGTGCTCGACGTGTTCCGCTCGACCGTCGGGGCGGCGGCGCTTGGCTTTGCCCGCCGCGCCCTGGACGAAAGCCTCAAAAGGGTGGCCGAGCGAAAACTGTTTGGCGCGCCGATGGGCGAGTTGCAGATGGTCCAGGGCCACATCGCCGACATGGCGCTCGACGTCGACGCGGCCGCTCTTTTGGTCTATCGCGCGGCATGGACCAAGGACATGGGTGCCGCCCGGGTAACGCGCGAAGCGGCGATGGCCAAACTGTTTGCCACGGACAAGGCGCAGGAGGTGATCGACAAGGCGGTGCAACTGCACGGCGGCGACGGTGTGCGCAAGGGCCATATCGTCGAAAGCCTCTATCGCGAGATCCGCGCGCTGCGCATCTACGAGGGCGCTTCCGACGTGCAGAAAGTGGTCATCGCGCGGCAAATGATGGGCGCGGCCTGACGGCTAGACATTGACGAGCATTACAATTTCGAGAGTTGGTTTTCAGGAATACCGGGAGGCTAGACATGCACGAGATTCTGCAGCCGGAAGGCTGGGCCAAGCCGGTCGGCTACGCCAATGGCGTCGCGGCGCGTGGGCAGCTCATCTTCGTCGGCGGACAGGTCGGCTGGAACGGGCAATGCCAGTTCGAGACCGACGAGTTTGTCGGCCAGGTGCGGCAGACGCTGCAAAACATCGTCGCGGTGCTGACCGAGGCCGGGGCCGAACCGCGGCACATCACCTCGATGACCTGGTATTTCACCGACAAGACCGAATATCTGGCCAACCTCAGGGGCATCGGCGAAGCCTATCGTGAGGTGATCGGCCGGCATTTTCCTGCGATGGCCGCCATGCAGGTGGTGGCGCTGGTCGAGGACCGCGCCAAGGTGGAGATTCAGGCGACGGCCGTCATTCCGGATTGATCTGTCGTCATTACCCGCGAAGGCCTGCCTGCCTCAGCAGCGGCAACACTTGATCGCAGAAATAGGGCAATTCCCTGGTGTAGTTGACGAAGGAGAGCGCGATGCCCTGGTAGCCATGCCCCGATATGGCGGCCATGTCGGCAGCGATCGTTTCCGGTGTGCCAATCAACGGATAGGTGCCGGCGCCGCCGGCGAAGCGCTGGCGGTAACGGTCATAGGCGTGCGGGTCGTGCGACTGCGAGAATTCCTTCTTGCCAGCCATATGGGCGTCGACCGCCTCGTGGTCGGCCATATCGACGGCATATCTGTTGTAATAGGCCTGCGCCTCTTCCATCGTCGGGCGGCAGACAACGTGCGCCACCGTATAGACACCGACGTCGCGGCCGACCTTGTCGGCCCGTTCGCGGATGTCGGCGACATGCTTGCCGGCATCGTTCAGTTCGGAAAAGGTCGTGAACAGGTAATCGCATTTGGCGGCGGCGAAATCGCGGCCCGGACCGCCGAAAGCGGCGTTCATGGTCACCGGGCGTGGAAGCTGCAGGCTCGCCGGCCGGCTGACGGCTTCCCTGAGGCGATAATAGGTGCCTTCGTAGTCCAGAGGCTCCGTCGACGCGTAAAGCTTCTCGAGAATCTCGATCCACTCCGCGGCCTGCTCATATCCCTTCTCGACCAGCGGCGTGCCGAACATACCGAATTCCTTCGGGTTCCAGCCACAGACGATGTTGAGGCCGGCGCGGCCCTTACTGATGTGATCGACCGTCGCCAGCGCCTTGGCGGCGTAGAGCGGATGCACCAGCGGCACGTGCACGGTCATGAACAGCCCGATCCGGTCAGTGGCGACGCCAAGCGCCGCTGCCCAGGTGAAGGTCTCGAACGACCATTCGCGAACCTTGTTGCGGCCGCCAAAACCGCGCCAGCGCGCGATCGGCAGCATGAACTCCAGCCCGGCGCGGTCAGCTATTTGCGCCGCCGTCAGATTGTCCTGCCAGCTCGCCGTCCAGCGCTCCGGCACATCGGTGATGGCAAGGCCGCCATCGGCATTGCTTGAAAAGACGCCGAGCTTCAGTTTGTTCGGGCCGTGCAAGGGATGCGCTTTGATCATCTCGGGAACTCGCGGCGGGAGGCCACACGCTAGGCCCGCGCCAGAATATTTCAAGCCTGAAATAGCTTCGCCTGGGTGTCGTTTGCGGATATGACTTTGGGCCAGACAAAAAGGGACCGGCATGAACGAATTCCGCCAGAAATGCATCGGCAAGGCAAACCTCGTCGGCTCCTTTGCCGCCATTCCCCATCCCGTCGCGGTCGAAGTGATGGCGCTGGCCGGCCTCGACTTCCTCTGCATCGACTGGGAGCATGCCCAGATCTCGCGCGACATGATCGAGACCATGGTGCGCGCGGCGGACGTCCATCGCGTGCCGGCGATGGTGCGCGTTCCCGGCCATGCGGCGGAAGCCATCCAGGCGGCACTCGACAGCGGAGCGCAAGGCGTGCTGGTGCCGCGCGTGTCAACCGCCGCGCAAGCCGCGACGGCCGTCAAAGCCTCGCGTTATCCGCCACTGGGCGAGCGCGGCGTCGGGCCTGGCCGGGCCGCCGGCTATGGCTATCGCATTCCCGAGTATCTTACCGGCGCCAATGACAGAACCGTCGTCGCGGTCCAGGTCGAGACAGCCGAGGGGCTCGCCAACATCGACGCGATCGCGGCCGTCGATGGCGTCGACGTGATCTTCGTCGGCCCCGGCGACCTTTCGGTGTCGATCGACGCGATCGGAGCGCAAGGCGCCGACAAGCTGAATGCGGCGATCAGGACGATCATCGGCGCGACGATCGCGCATGGCAAAGCCGCGGGCATATTTTGCGCCAGCCCACAGACCATCAGCCGCTGGGCAGCCATCGGCGCGAGTTTCTTCGTGCTGGCCAGCGACACGATGTTTCTGGGCGCCGGCGCCGCGGCCAACGCTGCAGCCGCACGCGACGAATTGGCTTAGACGGGCGCGGCCTGGCAAAAAAAGGCGTATCGCCGGAGCAACAGACCCGCCAAGCTTTTTAAGCTTAAAACTTTCGCCTTGAAAAGCGTCCCACTTTGGATAAGCATTCAAAACCGATAGTGACTGCCGTGCCGGCGGGGCTTGCCGTGCAGTCCATCGTAGTGCTTCGGGTGGAAGGGGTTCAGTCCTTGTCGTTCATGCTGCCCCAGTCGTCATCCAGCGTGCGCTCTGCTCTCGATGTGCGCGGCCAAATCCATGACCTGCATACAGGGACCTTCGCCGAACGCGGATGGTCGCTGCCATGAATTGACGCCCCGCTGGGAGGTGGGACGGCAAGAAACCGTGCGGGGACAGCCCCGTCCGATCAACAACCAGAGGGAACACCCCAGAGGGAACACCAAATGAAGCTCAACCGTCGCAACCTCATCCTTTTCGCCGCCGCCATCGGCATCGCCGCCGGCCCGGCCACGTCTCACGCCGCCGATGTGCTTAATGTCGGCGCCTATCCGACCAATCCGCCCTTCGAATACAAGAACGAGAGCGGCACCTTCGAGGGCTTTGAAGTCGACATCGTCAATGAGGCGGCCAAGCGCATCGGCATGACCACCGACATCGCCGACCTCGGCTTCCAGGCGCTGTTCGCGGCCACCACCTCGAAGCGTATCGACGTCGCCATCTCCTCGATCACCATCACCCCGGAGCGCCTGAAGTCGCAGTCCTTTACCCAGCCCTACTATGATTCCGACATGGGCATCGCCACCAAGACCGACAGCGCTATCAACGCCGAGGCCGACCTCAAGGGCAAGATCGTAGGCGTGTTGTCCGGCTCGACCGGCGAGACCTGGGTCAAGGCGCATCAGGAAGCCGACGGCTTCAGCGACGTGAAGGGCTATGATACCCAGCAGAACCTGCTGCTCGACCTCAGCGCCGGCCGCGTCGACGCCGCCGTCAGCGACATTCCGGGCATGGAATACTCCTTCACCAAGATGAAGGACCTGAAGGTCAAGCAGCGCATCAAGACGGGCGAGCAGTACGGTCTGATGATGACCAAGGACCATCCGCTGCTTGGCAAGCTCAACGACGCGCTGACCGCGATGAAGAAGGACGGCACACTGGCCGCGATCCACAAGAAGTGGTTCGGCAGCGACGCTCCGGCCGATTCCTCGACGGTCAAGGAAATGCCGCTGCCGAAGGCCTGAGCGGCAACTCAGAACAGGGGCGTGCCGGCTCAAAGGCCGGCACGCCTCGTTTTCACTGATGATCCTTCCCCGGAACCACAGGTCAGCGCGGCAAAACCGCTTTCGGTGTTTCCGGGCCCTGCTCCAGCGTCACGGGACGCAAAACGGTTCGGGAACGCTCCCATGTCGCTGATCGACACTTTCTTCAATCCCGATGTTATCATGTCCAGCCTGCCGGCGCTGCTGCGCGGTTTCCTGAACACGCTGCTGCTCGGCATCCTGAGCATCAGCATCGGCATTCCCATCGGCCTGGTGATCAGCCTGCTGCGGCTCTATGCGCCGAAGCCGGTACGCTGGCTGGCGGTCGGCTACACCGATATTTTTCGCGCGCTGCCGGTGCTGGTGGTGCTGATCCTGATCTACTACGCGCTGCCCTTCCTCGGCATACGCCTGTCGTCCTGGGCGTCCGCCGTGACGGCGTTCGCCTTCATCATGTCGGCCTATTCGGCGGAAGTGTTCCGCTCCGGCATCGAAAGCATTCCGCGCGGCCAGTTCGAGGCGTCGCAGGCGCTGGGCCTGCCGTTCCTTTTGACGTTGCGCAAGGTGGTGCTGCCGCAGGCAATCCGCGTGGTCATTCCGCCGATGACCAGCAACTGCGTGTCGATGTTCAAGGACACCTCGCTGGCCTCCACCGTGGCGCTGCCGGAACTCTTGAAGGAAGCGACCAACGCGCAGTCGCTCTACGCCAACCCGTCGCCGCTGATCGGCGCGGCGCTGGTCTATCTCATCTTCCTCTGGCCGATGGTGCGCCTCGTCAGCCTGCTTGAAGACCGCTTCAAGACCGAGAAGACGCGCTGACATTCCCAACCGATCCACCCGCCAAATTCTTCGCAGGAGCGTATCCGTGAACAAGCATCAAACCGGCAATGCGAACGCCGCAGCGTTCCCCGTCGACACCATCCGCGCCATGTTTCCCGCCCTGCAGCGGGCCGGCGACTTCATTTTCATGGACAATGCCGCCGGCGCGCAGATCCCGCAGAGCGTGCTCGACGCGGTGACCAACCACCTTGTCTCGCACAATGTGCAGCGCGGCGGCCGCTATGGCCGCAGCGTCACCGTCGACCAGTCGGTCGCCGATGCCCGGACAAGCGTAGCACTGCTGATCAATGCCTACAGCCCGGCCGAAATCTGCTTCGGCATGAACGCCACCTCTTTCATCCGCCTCGTCAGCCTCGGCATTGGCCAGATGCTCGCCAGGGATTCAGAGGGAGAACGCGACGAGATCATCATCACCGACATGGACCATGACGCCAACATCGCTACCTGGCTGGCGCTGGAATCGGCCGGGGCGAAATTCAAATGGTGGCGCATGCGCGAGGACGGCAACCTGCATGTCGACGATTTGCGCCCGCTTGTCTCCGATCGCACCCGTCTCGTCGCCTGCACGGTGACCGCGCATTCGATCGGCTCGATCGTCGATGTCGCTTCGGTGGCTGAGATCGCGCACGCGGCCGGCGCGGAAGTGTTCCTCGATTGCGTGCACTATGGGCCGCACGGGCTGATCGACGTCCAGGCCTGGGACTGCGACTACCTCGTCTGTTCCGGCTACAAGAACTTCTCGCCGCATATGGGCTTCCTGTGGGGCCGCTTCGACACGCTGAAGCGGCTGCCGACTTTTCGAGAGGATTTCATCCCCGACGAGCCGCCCTACAAGGTCGAGGCCGGCACCTTCATCTACGAGAATGTCTCCGGCATGGACGCCGCTGTGCAGTACCTGGAGCTGATCGGCCGCAATCTGGCGCCCTCCAACAACCGCTCGCGTCGCGAAAACATCGTCGCCGGCATGGGCGCCATTCGCGACTACGAGCTGCTTTTAGCACGCGAGATGATGAGGGTGCTGAAGGATTGCGGTGCGACGATCTACGGCGTCGCCGACGAGGCCCGCCTCAACGAGCGCGTGCCGACTTTCTGCTTCAACATCGGCAAACTGTCGCCGCAACGCATCGTCGAGGAAATGGCCGAGATGCAGATCGGCATCCGCGACGGCCACATGTACGCGCCACGGCTGATGAAACGCCTGAACCTGTCGATGGACAGCGGCGCCATCCGCGCCTCGCTCGTGCACTACAACACGGTCGAGGAAATCCACCGTTTCGGAGAAGCGCTGCGCGCGATCATCGCCAAGCTGTCCTGATGGACGAAGGGTGCCTGACGGCTGCCGCTTGCAGCCTCAGGCGGCCGCCTTCTTCGCCAACCGCGCTTTGATCGAAGCGACGTCGGCGCGCGGCGTCGCGGCGAACAGCGTCTTGGTGTAGCTGTGCTTGGGGTCTGAGAAGACCTCGTCGCGCGAGCCATATTCGACCGCCTCGCCGAAATACATCACCATCACGTCGTCGGCGATGTAGCGCACCACGGACAGATCGTGGCTGATGAAGACATAGGTCAGCTGGAATTCGTCCTGCAGGTCGGCGAGCAGGTTGAGCACCTGCGCCTGCACCGACAGGTCGAGCGCCGAGACCGGCTCGTCGAGCACCAAGAGGCTCGGGTTCAGCATCAGCGCGCGGGCGATGGCGATGCGCTGGCGCTGGCCGCCCGAGAACATGTGCGGGTAGCGGTTGTAGTGCTCGGGTCCGAGGCCGACCTTCTTCAGCATCTTCATGGCGAGGTCGCGCCGTTCCTCGGCCGGCTTGTCGGTGTTGATGAGCAGCGGTTCGCCAAGTACGTCGCCGATCTTCTGGCGCGGATTGAGCGATCCGTATGGATTCTGGAAGACGATCTGCACCTTGCGGCGCATCTCCCTGGTCAAGCCGCCCCTGGCGATGTCGACCTTGTTGCCGTCGATGAACAGTTCGCCCGAAGTCGCCGGATCGATCAGCGTGATGATGCGGGCGAGCGTCGACTTGCCGCAGCCCGATTCGCCGACGATGGCCAGCGTCTTGCCCTTCTCGACGCTGAAGGAAACGCCCTTCACGGCATGCACGGTGCGCGCGCCGCGAAACAGCCCGCCGCCGACATGGTAGTCGCGCTTGATGTCCTTGCCTTCGACGACCTTGGTCATGCGCTGGCTCCAGTCGTACCAACGTCCTGGGGCGCCGGCTCGAACAGCATGTCGGAGACGGTCGGCAAGCGGTCGCCCACGGCGTTGTCGGGTAGCGCCGAGAGCAGCGCGCGCGTGTAGTTGCTCTTTGGGCTTTCGAACAGCGACAGCACGTCGGCCTCTTCCATCTTGCGGCCCTTGTACTGGACGATGACGCGGTCGGCGGTTTCCGCCACCACGCCCATATTGTGGGTGATCATGATCAGGCCCATGCCGTATTTGGCCTGCAGCGAGACCAGAAGATCAAGGATCTGCTTCTGGATGGTGACGTCCAATGCCGTCGTCGGCTCGTCGGCGATCAAAAGCTTCGGATTGCAGGCAATGGCGATGGCGATCATCACGCGCTGGCACTGGCCGCCCGACATCTGGTGCGGGAACGAGTTCAGCCGTTCCGCCGGCTCCGGAATGCCGACCTGCTTCAACAATTCGATGGCGCGCGCCCGGCGCTGGGTCTTGTCCATGCCCATATGGAA
This sequence comes from Mesorhizobium erdmanii, assembly GCF_013170725.1. Classification (NCBI taxonomy): domain Bacteria; kingdom Pseudomonadati; phylum Pseudomonadota; class Alphaproteobacteria; order Hyphomicrobiales; family Phyllobacteriaceae; genus Mesorhizobium; species Mesorhizobium erdmanii. The sequence continues at coordinate 145,422 of NZ_CP033361.1, forward strand.
GCGCAGCACTTCCTCGATCTGGAAGCCGACCGTGAAGCACGGATTGAGGCTGGCCATCGGCTCCTGGAAGATCATCGACATGTCCTTGCCGACGATCTTGCGCCGCTCGGCAGGGCCTAATTTCAGAAGATCGCGGCCGCCAAAGCTCATCCTGTCGGCGGTGACCTTGGCCGTCCACGGCAACAGGCCCATCACGGCCAGCATCGATACCGACTTGCCGGAGCCGGATTCGCCGACGATGGCGAGCACTTCGCGTTCATCGACATGCAGCGAAACGCCATCGACGGCGCGGAAGGAACCGGATGCGGTCTGGAATTCGACGACGAGGTTCTGGATGTCGAGCAACGCCATCACGACCTCCTGAGCTTGGGATCGAGCGCGTCGCGCAGGCCGTCGCCGACAAGGTTGATGGCAAGCACGGTGATCAGGATGGCAAGGCCGGGGAAAGTCACCACCCACCAGGCGCGCAGGATGAATTCACGCGCCGTGGCGAGCATGGTACCCCATTCGGGTGTCGGCGGCTGCGCGCCGAGGCCGAGGAAGCCAAGGGCTGCCGCTTCGAGGATGGCATTCGAGAACGACAAGGTCGCCTGGACGATGAGCGGTGCCAGGCAATTGGGCAATATCGTGCGAAGCATCAGTCTGGTATGGCCCGCGCCCGCGACCTTTGCGGCCACGACATATTCGCGGCTCTTCTCCGCCATGACGGCCGCGCGCACCAGCCGGGCAAAATGCGGCTGCAGGACGAGCGCGATGGCCAGCATCGCATTGAACAGGCCGGGGCCGAGGATGGTGACCATCACCAGTGCCAGAAGAAGCGACGGGAAGGCCAGGATGAGGTCCATGACGCGCATGATCGCCACGTCGACCCAGCCGCGAAAATAGCCGGCCAGCAAGCCGAGCGTGATGCCGCCGGTGAGCGCAAGCGAGACCACGACCGCGCCAATGAGCAGCGAGAAGCGCGCGCCATAGAGAAGGCGCGAGAGGATGTCGCGCCCGACCGGATCGGTGCCGAGCAGATATTGTGTCGAGCCGCCGTCCTGCCAGGCCGGAGGCCGCAGGAACGCGGTCTTGTCCTGGACGTCAGGTGCGTAGGGAGCCAGCAGCGGCGCAAACAGCGCCGCCAGCACCAGCAGGATGAAGACGAACAGGCCGATGACGGCGCCGCGGTTCACCGAGAAATAATACCAGAAGGTCCTGAGACCAGTGAGGCGGTCCGGGTTGCCGGCGGCCATCGGGGCGATTTCGGTCGACTGGCTCATCACGCCGCCCTTATGCGCGGGTTGATAACGGCATAGAGTACATCGACGATCAGGTTCACGGCCATGACGATAAGGGCGATCAAGAGCAGGCCCGACTGCACGACGACATAGTCGCGCTTGGATATGGATTCGACCATCCACCTGCCGATGCCAGGCCAGGAGAAGATCGTTTCGGTAAGGATGGCGCCGGCGAGCAGCGTACTAACCTGCAAGCCGATGGTGGTGACCACCGGGATGAGTGCGTTGCGCAGAGCGTGCACGCCGATGACTCGGGCCGACGAAAGCCCTTTGGCTCGGGCCGTCCGCACGTAGTCCTCGCCCAGCACCTCAAGCATCGCGGAGCGCGTCTGGCGCGCTATCACAGCCAGCGGAATGGTACCGAGCACAATTGTCGGCAGCACCAGATGGCGCAATACCGAACGAAATGCATCGAATTTGCCGTAGAGCAAGGTGTCGATGGTCATGAAGCCGGTGATCGGCTTGAAGAAGTACTGCAGGTCGATACGCCCGTTGACCGGTGTCCAGCCGAGATAGCCGGAGAAAAAGATGATCAGCAGCAGGCCCCACCAGAAGATCGGCATGGAGTAGCCGACGAGCGCCGTGCCCATCAGCGACTGGTCGAACCAGGAGCCGCGCTTGATGGCCGCGAAGATGCCGGCCGGAATGCCGAGCACCATGGCGAAGATCATGGCGAAGAATGACAGCTCCAGCGTCGCCGGGAAGAGCGTCTTGAACTCTTCAAGCACCGGGCGCTTGGACGAAATCGAAACGCCGAAATCGCCGGTCACGACCTCGCCGACATAGCGCGTATATTGCTGCCAGATCGGCAGATTGTAGCCGAACTGCTCCTTGAGCTCTTCGTAACGCGCCGGCGCCACGCCGTGTTCGCCGGCCATGGCAAGGATAGGATCGCCGGGCAGCAATCTGACGAACGCAAAGGCGCAGATCGTGATGCCGACAAGCGTCGGGATCAAAAGTGCAATTCGGTGGAGGATATATTTTAGCATGATGTAGGGGGGCGGCGCTTCATTGCGCCGCCCCGCTCTATAGTCTTATTCGGCCTTGTCAACGCCGTCGAAGCGGTGGATGCCGAGCGGGTCCATCATGAAACCGCTGACATTCTTGCGCACGACCGCGTAGACTTGGCTATGCGCCAGCAGGAAGGCCGGAGCCTGCTTCTGGAAGACGACCTGCGCCTCTCCATAGAGCTTGGCGCGCTCAGCCTGGTCGCTGGTCTTCTTGGCCTTCTGGATCAGGTCTTCGAAGTCCTTGTCGCACCAGCTGGAGTAGTTCGAGACGCCGATGGCGGAGCAGGCGAACAGGGTGGCGAAGAAGTTGTCCGGATCGCCATTGTCGCCGGTCCAGCCAATCTGGAAGGCGCCCGGACGGTCCTTCTTCTTGCCCTCCGAGCGATACTTGGTCCACTCGTAGTTGACGATCTCTGCCTTGACGCCGACCTTGGCCCAGTCGGCCTGGATCAGTTCGGCAGCGCGCTGGAAGTTCGGGTTGTACGGGCGAACACGGTCGGAAGCCCAGAGCTGGATTTCGGTCAGTCCGGCAGCGGACAGAACTTTCTTGGCCGCATCCGGATCGTAGGCGTCCGTTTTCACGTCCTTGTTCCACGACCACATGGTCGGCGGGATCAGGTTTTCGGCAGGCGTGGCGCCGGCGTCCTGGAACAGCGACTTGATCAGAGCTTCCCGGTCGATCGCCTGGTTGAGCGCGTGGCGCACCTCAGGCTTGTCGAGCGGCGGGATGGTGGTGTTGTAGCTCATATAGCCGATGTTCAGGCCGGCCTGATCCATCAGGGTCACGTCCTTGTTGGCCTTGATCGTGCCGATGTCGGCCGGGTTCGGATAGGGCGCGATGTCGCATTCGCCGGCAAGCACCTTCTGGATGCGGGCGGTGGCGTCAGGCGTGATGGCGAAGACGAGATCGTCGATCTTTTCCTTGCCCTTGAAATAGTCCGGGTTGGCCGCATAGCGGATGACCGAATCCAGCTGGTAGTCGACGAACTGGAACGGGCCGGTGCCGATCGGCTTGGTCGAGAAATCGGCCATCTTGCCGTCCTTCGCCAACTGGTCGGCATATTCCTTCGAGACGATCGACGCGAAGTCCATGCCGAGATTGGCCAGCATCGGCGCGTTCGGCTCGGTCAGCGTCAGCTTGACCGTCAGATCATCGACCTTTTCCCACTTAGCGACGTATTTCGGCATGTCCATGCCGGTGTAATAGTCCCAGGTCAGGTTCGGCAGATACTTGTCGCCGTTCCAGGGGTTTTGCTTGTTGAACTGGCGATCGAAGGAGAAAACGACGTCGTCCGCATTGAGATCACGCGTCGGCTTGAAATAGTCCGTGGTCTGGAACTTCACGCCCGGATGCAGGTGGAACGTATAGACCAGGCCGTCGTCGGAGATTTCCCACTTGTCGGCGAGGCCGGGCTCAACCTCGGTGCCACCATGCTTGAACTCGACCAGACGCGAATAGACGGTGCGCGACGAGGCATCGAAATCGTTGCCACCGGTCGTCGTACCCGGGTCGAAATTGGCCGGCGACGCTTCCGAGCAATAGACAAGCGTCTTGGCGTTGGCCACGCCGCCCAGGACGCTTGCAGCCAACAACGCGGCCGCAAAAGCGAGTTTCTTTTTCATTGAGCACTCCCTGATGTTCTTCCAAGCCCCTCTATCAGGCTCGCGAAGCGCGCATATAAGCACCGTTTTTCCGGCTTTGGAACACCCCGTTTGCTTACCCCTCGGGAAGCAGGAAAAAAATCCGCAATTTTGCTAAATTGCAGAAAAAATTAGCAGTTTTTTCCATTCACGAGATTGTTAACGACCTCATTTTTTTATTGATCCGGCATCTGGCGACAGCGATCCCGCGTCGTGCCCTCATCGGGCCACGGATGCGAAAAGATACCGGTTGGAAGTGCCGCCGACGGGGAAGATTTTCGACGGCAAATCTTTCGGCGCCTTGCCGCAAGGGCAAGACTTGCACCGCCGCCGATAGAGGCAATACATAGATGGATATGCTGGCGGCAGCGGAGGACGTCTCTGTCATCTGGAGGCGGTCGCGGCACAAGCGACCAGAAATGGGCGACCAGAAATGGGCGAACAAGAATTGGGCGAACAAGAATTGCTAGGGAGGAACGGGTGGCAAAAGCATCGAAGACGCCGGTGAAGGAGCCGGCAAAGGCAGTCTCGAAACCAGCCGCCGCCAGCGGGCAACGCAAGGCTGCCGCCAAGGCCGTGACCGCCAAGGCAGACGCCAAGCCTGCCGGCAAGGCACCCGCGACAAAGCCTGTGGCCATCCCCAAGGCTGTCACGAAGCCGGCCGCGAAGGCCGCCCCCGCAAAGACCTCGCCAACCAGGACTTCGCCGGCAAAGACGCCTCCGACAAAGGCTGGGGCAAACAAGGCCGCGACGGCCAAGGCTGCATCACCAACGAAGGCAACGGCGGCACCAAAACCGGCACCGTCGACAGGCCAGCGGCTGCCAAAGGCGCTCACCGAACTCGCCGCCGGCCTGCCGCAAAAACCATGGCTGAAAAGCTATCCGAAGAACATGCCGGCCGAGATCGGGCCCCTTCCCTACAGTTCCATCGGCGACTTCCTCGTCGCCGCCTGCAAGCAGTTTGCCGGTCAGCCGGCCTTCACCTGCATGGGCAAGTCGATCACCTATGCGGAGCTCGAGCGGCTCTCGGCGGCTTTCGGCGCCTATCTGCAATCGACGGGACTGCAGAAGGGCGCGCGCGTTGCGCTGATGATGCCGAATGTGCTGCAGTACCCGGTGGCCATGATGGCCGTGGCCCGCGCCGGCTATACGGTGGTCAATATCAATCCGCTCTACACGCCGCGCGAACTGGAACATCAGCTCAAGGATTCCGGCGCGCAGGCCATCGTCATCCTCGAAAATTTCGCCGGCACACTGCAAGCCGTGATCGCCAGGACTTCGGTCAAGCATGTGGTGGTCGCCGCCATGGGCGACATGCTCGGCCGACTGAAAGGCACGATCGTCAATCTGGTCGTGCGGCGCGTCAAGAAGATGGTGCCGGCCTGGTCATTGCCTGGCCATGTCAAGTTCAACGCGGCGCTGAAGGCTGGCAGCGGCATGAATTTCAAGCCGGCCACGGTCGCCGCCAATGATGTCGCCTTCCTGCAATATACCGGCGGCACGACGGGAATTTCGAAGGGCGCGACCCTGTTGCACAGCAATGTGCTGGCCAATGTCGCGCAGAACTCGCTGTGGGTCGAGGATGCCTACACGGTCAAGCCGAAGCCCGCGCATCTCAACTTCGTCTGCGCGCTGCCGCTCTACCATATTTTCGCACTGACGGTGAACGCGCTGATGGGCATGCAGCAAGGCGCCCAGAATATCCTCATTCCCAACCCGCGCGACATTCCAGGCTTCGCCAAGGAGCTCGCGAAATATCCGGTCCACATCTTTCCCGGTCTCAACACGCTGTTCAATGCGCTGCTCAACAACGAGGATTTCCGCAAGCTCGACTTCAAGCCGCTGATCCTGACGCTGGGCGGCGGCATGGCGGTGCAGAAGGGCGTTGCCGAGCGCTGGAAGGCGCTGACCGGCTGCCCGGTCTCGGAAGGCTATGGCCTGTCGGAAACCTCGCCGGTGGCGACCGCCAACAAGTTCACTTCCGGCGACTTCACCGGCACGATCGGCCTGCCGCTGCCGTCGACCGAAATCGCCATCCGCGACGATGACGGCAACAATTTGCCGCTGGGCGAGGTCGGCGAAATCTGCATCCGGGGGCCGCAGGTGATGGCCGGCTACTGGAACCGGCCGGACGAGACCGCCAAGGTGATGACCAAGGACGGCTTCTTCAAGTCGGGCGACATGGGCTTCATGGACGAGCGCGGCTACACCAAGATCGTCGACCGCAAGAAGGACATGATCCTGGTCTCCGGTTTCAACGTCTATCCGACCGAACTCGAAGAGGTCGTGGCCATGCATCCCGGTGTGCTCGAAGTGGCGGCGATCGGCGTGCCTGACGAGCATTCCGGCGAAGTGCCGAAGCTGTTCATCGTCAAGAAGGATCCGGCGCTCACCGCCGAGGCCATCACCGCTTTTTGCCGCGATAACCTGACCGGCTACAAGCGGCCCAAATACATCGAGTTCAGGACCGAGTTGCCGAAGACGCCGGTCGGCAAGATCCTGCGGCGGGCGCTGCGCGCCTAGTGGCAGAGGATTGCGCCGGCGACAACGCGCCATGCAATGAGTTGCCGGGCAACGTTATGCCGGACCGGCAGCGGCGCATCGACCCGGCGGAATTCATCAAGGCGAACATGCGCCTTGTCCCGGTGCCCGCGCTTGCCGAAATCCGGTTCTACACCGCCCATCCTGGCAGTGGGTTGAGTCGGCTCATCGATCGGGAAGACGATGCCGACGAGGCGGCTGCGGAACCGCAGCCGCCCTACTGGGCCTATGCCTGGGCCGGGGGCGCGGCGCTGGCGCGTTACATCCTCGACCATCCGATGACCGTGGCGGGCCGCCGCGTGCTCGACCTCGGGGCGGGTTCAGGCATTGTCGGCATCGCCGCCGCGAAGGTCGGCGCGCGCCAGGTGATCGCCGCCGAGATCGACCGCAACGGCGTTATCGCGATCGGCCTCAATGCGGCGGCCAACGGCGTCGCGATCGCCGTGGTAAATGACGATATCACCAAGGGTTCGCCGCCCTCGGTCGATCTCGTACTCGCCGGTGACGTATTCTACGGGCAAGACGTCGCCGAGCGCGTCATGCCTTTCCTCAACCGCTGCTTCGCCGCCGGCATCGAGATCCTGGTTGGCGATCCGGGCAGGGTCCATCTGCCCCGGTCGCGGTTGCGCCTGCTTGCCGAATATGATGTGCCGGATTTCGGCGATGCGAAAGACGCAGCCGCAAGACCAAGCGGCGTCTTTCGTTTCGAAACCGAACCAGGCGGCTAGACCGTCTCCTTGACCCGCGCCGAGAGGAAATCCGGCAGGTCGGCAACCGAATCCAGGATGACGTCGGCAATCTCGGCCAGCGATTCACGCGTACCGGTGCCGGAAAGCACGCCCACCGCCAGCCCACAGCCACCGGCGCGCGCCATTTCGAGATCATGGCGGTTGTCGCCAACCATGGCGATCTCCGACGGCTTCAGGCCGGTAAGGTCGCAAAAGGCCTGGATGGTGTCGGGCGCGGGTTTGGGATTGGCGACAGCGTCATATCCGTAAGCGGCGTCGAACAGTTGCGCGACGCCCAGCGTGACCAGGGTTTTTTCCGCACCGCTGGTGGAATCATTGGTGGCAACGCCAAGCCGGTAGGACCTGTTGTGCAGCACCGCCAAGGTGTCGACGATATCAGGCAGCGCCACCGCCATTGCCGAGCCCTGCACCGAGGTGATCTCGTTGAAGCGGGCGACGGCCAGCATCTGATCTTCGTTCGACAGGCGCGGAAACCACAGTTCGACAACGTCTAGATTGGTGCCGGAGGCAAAGATGGAGTCCGGCTTGAAGCGCCGGTTGGCGAAATCGAAGCCTGCCGCGGCGAGCAGCCGGTCGGCCTTCCAGCGATCGCCATCGGCGGCATCCATGGCCATGAAATCGGCAACGCCGAGCCAGGTCGCGTTGAAGTCGACAAGTGTCCCGTCCTTGTCGAACAATATGCCCTTGATGTCTGTCAAACTTTTCACTCCGAACCACGCAATTCATGGATGCGTTCCACAAGGCCCCTGGTCGAGGCGTCCCGATTTGCGGCGCTTTCCTTGCCTTCCACGACAGGCAGCAGGCCGGTCGCCAGTTCCTTGCCGAGCTCGACACCCCACTGGTCGAAGGAATTGATGTTGAACAGCGTGCCCTCGACGAAGACGCGGTGCTCGTAGAGCGCGATCAGCCGGCCGAAGGTGCGCGGGTCGAGTTTGCGGTAGAGGATGGTCATCGACGGCCGGTTGCCCGAGAAAACGCGGTGCGGTGCAATTTTGTCGACATCGGCCGGCTTCATGCCCTTGGCCAGCATCTGCGCGCGCGCTTCGTCCAGCGTGCGGCCCTTCATCAGCGCTTCCGATTGCGCCAGGCAATTGGCGAGCAGCAAATCATGCTGGTGCTTGAGATCGGGCTCGTGGCCGACAGCCGCGGCAAGGAATTCGACCGGGATGAAGTCCGTGCCCTGGTGCAGGAGCTGGAAGAAGGCATGCTGGCCATTGGTGCCCGGCTCGCCCCAGACCAATGGCCCGGTCGGTGTCGTCACGGGAGTGCCGTCGAGAGTGACGCCCTTGCCGTTCGATTCCATATCGAGTTGCTGCAGATAGGCCGGCAGCCGGGACAGGCGCTGGTCATAGGGGATGACCGCGCGCGCCGGATATTGGCAGATGACACGATGCCACCAGCCGACCAGCCCCAGCAGCGCTGGCAGGTTCTTCTCCAGCGGGGCGGTGCGGAAATGCTCGTCCATTTCGTGGGCGCCATCGAGGAAGGCGCGAAAGTTCCTCGGGCCGACGGCGATCATGACGGGAAGGCCAATCGCGCCCCAGACCGAATAGCGACCCCCGACCCAGTCCCAGAAGCCGAAGACGCGATCCTGCTCGATGCCGAACTTGGCGACCAGGTCGAGCGCCGTCGATACCGCGGCGAAATGCTTGCCGACCGCCTGCTTGCCGAGAGCCTTCTGCACCCAGTCGCGCGCGGTCTGCGCATTGGTCATCGTCTCGACGGTGGTGAAGGTCTTGGAAGCGATGATGAACAGCGTGGTTTCGGCTGAGAGGCCCTTGAGCGTGTCATGGATATGGGCGCCGTCAATGTTGGAGACATAATGCGCGCGCGGCCCGTCATGATAGGGGGCGAGCGCCAGCGTCGCCATGGCCGGGCCGAGGTCGGAGCCGCCAATGCCGATGTTGACGATGTCGGTGATCTTCTTGCCGGTGGCGCCCACCGCCTTGCCGGAACGGATGGCATCGGCGAAAGCGCCCATCGCGTCGAGCACGGAAAGGACATCGGCCTTGACGTCCTGGCCATCGACGATGACGCCCTTGCCGCTCAGATTACGGAGCGCCGTGTGCAGTACGGCGCGGTCCTCGGTGATGTTGATCTTCTTGCCGGCGAACATCGCGGCGCGGCGGCCTTCGAGATCGGCGGCACTGGCCAGTTTTTGCAGCAAGTCCATGGCGATGGCATCGACCGCGCATTTCGACCAGTCGAGCAACAGGTCGCCGTCGGTGGCGGAGAATGTCTGGAATCGCTGTGGATCGGCGGCAAAGGCCTGGCGCATGCTGGCAGGTGCCGCGGCGCGATGATCGCGCAAGGCGGCGAGCTGTTTCTGGAAGGCTGATTTATCCACTGGCGGGACTCCTGGCTTTTTCGACGTACTTTATCAGACCGGATGTTTCCGTCGCGTGTCGTCGCGACAAACCTATTGAGCCGAATTCCGTGCGGTCAATACGCGGTGATGCCGCATCGCATCACAATGCCATGGCACGATGCATCCCACGGCAAGGCGGGAACCGACTGATCTCGGCGGAAGGATCACTGGCATAAATCCCAAAGATCAGAAAAATTGATTGGCGCAACCCCTTGTGCCACCGTTACATTCGACTGGTCCAGCCAAGCGAAAAAAGCTGGCCATCGAGGAACATCTCCCATGCCACAGAGAAACGACACGGCGATATGGTCCGGCCTGTTCCGGATTTCGGCTGAATCCGGCCAGACCCTGCAGGCGCAGATCCGCCAAGCCATCGTGGCCGCCATTCTCGATCGCCAGATTGCCGCTTCGATGCCGCTTCCCTCCTGCCGGATCCTGGCCGAAAAACTCGGCGTGGCGCGCGGCACCGTGGTGCTGGCCTTCCAGCAACTCGTCGACCAGGGTTTCCTGGTAGCGCGCGAGCGGCGTGGCCATTTCGTCAATCCCGACGTGCTGGCGACACCGGCCAAGCCGCACCAGAAGGCGCCCGACCAGGCCAACGAGATCGACTGGAAGGCGCGCCGGCAGATCGCCGCCAGCGACATGCCGCCGCCGGCCAAGCACGAGAACTGGATCAAGTCGTCCTACCCCTTCGTCTACGGCCAGTTCGACCCGGCGCTGTTCCCGACCGCCGAGTGGCGCGAGTGCAACCGCATGGCGCTGGCCGTGCTCGAAATCCGCAACTGGGCGTCCGACATGGTCGACCGTGACGATCCGCTGTTGATCGAGCAGATCCAGGCGCGGCTGTTGCCGCGGCGCGGCATCTTCGCCAATCCCGACGAGATCATCGTCACGCTGGGCGCACAGAACGCGCTTTACATGCTGGCGTCTCTGTTGATGACCAAGGGCTCGAAAGTGGCGATGGAAGACCCCGGCTACCCCGATGCGCGCTCGATCTTTCGCCTTGCCGGCGCTGACATCCAGCCGGTGCCGGTCGACCAGTCGGGCATCGTAACCTCCTCTATCCCCAATGATTCCGGCTTCGTCTTCGTCACGCCCAGCCATCATTGCCCGACCATGGTGCCGTTGTCGGCCGAGCGGCGGCAGGATCTGCTTGCACGCGCCAACCGGCACAATCAGATCATCATCGAAGACGGCTATGACAGCCAGCTTCTCGACGAGGCGCCGCAGCAGTCGCTGAAGAGCCTCGATCGCTCCGGCCGCGTCATCTATGTCGGCTCGATGTCGAAGACGCTGGCTCCCGGCCTGCGGCTTGGCTACATCGTGGCCTCTGCTGGACTAATCTCCGAGCTCAGGGCGCTACGCCGTTTCATGCTGCGCCATCCGCCGGCGAACAATCAGCGCGCCGTGGCACTGTTCCTGTCGCTCGGTCATCACGAGGCCCTGGTACGGCGGCTGTCGAGTGCCTTCGACGAACGGCGCAAGCGCCTGGTCCATGCGATTTCCGCTTTCCTGCCGGAATGGCGCTCGACCGATTCGGCCGGCGGCACCTCGCTGTGGCTGGAAGGACCGCGGGGTACCGATTCCCGCGGTTTGGCCGAGGCCGCCGCCTCGCGCAGCGTCATCATCGAGCCGGGAGACCGCTTCTTCGACCGCACCGAAAAGCCTTCGCGTTTCATGCGGTTGGGCATCTCCTCGATCGCGCTGCAGCATATCGAGCCCGGTATTCGCGAACTCGCCACCGCAGCCGGCCGCAGACCGGCGGCTGCCTGATCCACCCACTCCACTCCTGACCGGAGCCGCCCATGTGCGGCTCCGACTCCTTTAGCTCTGGCATATGCAACCGGATCGCCTGGCTCATAGGCTGTACCAATGCCGGCAGCATAGTCGGAGCATAAAGGGGAAGAAGCAGCCGATGGTGGACCAACCGCCGCCCTGTTTCCGAGAGAAAGTGGAGTGTCTCCATGTCAGTGGTTCTTGAAAAGCAGGATACGGCGGCGGATCAACGCTCGCGCCGTTCCGGTGGACGCGAAGCGCGCCGTGCGATGAGGGCAGCGCCCTTGGCCGACGACATCAGGCCGGTGCGCGCCGGCCTCGAGGGCGGCAGCTACGGACCGTTGCGCGGCAACGACCAGGAACGCATCCACGAGGCGGTTCTGACGCTGCTGGAGACGGTCGGCTTCGCCAATGCCATCCCCTCCTGCATCGAGGCGCTGACCAAGGCCGGCGCAACCCATGGCGATGACGGCCGCATCCGTTTTCCGCGCGCGCTGGTGCTAGACACCATCAGAAAAGCGGCGCGCAATTTCACCTTGCACGGCCAGGACCCGAAACACGACATGGTGATCCAGGGCAAGCGCGTGCATTACGGCACGGCCGGAGCCGCCGTGCATCTGGTCGATGTCGAGAAGCGCGAATATCGCGAATCACTGCTCCAGGACATTTACGATGCCGCCCGCATCGTCGATGGGCTCGACAACATCCATTTCTTCCAGCGGCCGATGGTGCCGCGCGACATTCCCGATCCGCTCGAGATGGACTTCAACACGCTCTACGCCTGCGTGATGGGTACGTCCAAGCATGTCGGCACCTCGTTCACGGTGCGTGAGAACGTGCAGCCGGCGCTCGAAATGCTCTATGCCATTGCCGGCGGCGAGGAGAATTTCCGCGCCAGACCGTTCGTATCGAACTCCAACTGCTTCGTCGTGCCGCCAATGAAATTCGCCGAGGACGCCTGTGGCGTGCTCGAAGCCTGCGTCGAGGGCGGCATCCCGATCCTGCTGTTGTCGGCCGGACAGGCCGGCGCGACCGCACCGGCGGCGATTGCCGGTGCGGTGGTGCAGGCGGTGGCCGAAGTGCTGGCTGGCCTTGTCTATGTCAACGCCATCAAGCCGGGACATCCGGCGATTTTCGGCACCTGGCCGTTCGTGTCGGACCTCAGGACCGGCGCCATGTCTGGCGGCTCGGCCGAGCAGGCGGTGTTGACCGCGGCCTGCGCGCAGATGGCGCAATTCTACGATCTGCCGGGCGGTTCGGCCGCCGGCATGACGGATTCGAAACTGCCCGACATCCAGTCCGGCTACGAAAAGGGCATCACCGACGTGATGGCCGGCCTTGCCGGGCTCAACCTCGTCTATGAATCGGCCGGCATGCATGCCTCCCTGCTCGGCTTCTGCCTGGAGAGCCTAATCATCGACAATGACATGCTCGGCCACTGCCTGCGCTGCGTGCGCGGCATCGAGGTGACCGACGAAGCGCTGTCGATCGACACCATCGGCGATGTCTGCCTGAAGGGGCCGGGCCACTATCTCGGCAACGAGCAGACGCTGCGGCTGATGCAGACCGAATATTTCTATCCGGCCGTCGGCGACCGGTTTTCGCCGAAGGAATGGAACGAGAAGGGACGGCCCGACATATTGCAGCGGGCAATCATCGAGAAGAAGCGCGTGCTTGCCGAGCGTTTCCCGCGCCACGTGCCGAAACTGCTCGACGACAAACTGCGCACCCGCTTTGGTGATATGATCAAACTGCCGCGCGCCAATATGGGTGGGTAGGTTCGCTTCCCGTCAACCCGCGCTCAGTCCGTAACGCTCGACGACCTCGGGGTTGATCAGCTTGGCATGCAGCGTCATCAGCACGATTTGCGCATCGAAGCTGTCGCCCGCTTCGACAGCGTCCTCGATACGGCGCTCCATCTCCTGCCGCTGCTGCGGGCCATGCGAGCGCTCGAAAATGTCCGACCCGGCGATGCAGTAGCCGACCAATTGCGCCACGGCAGTATAGGCCTGTGGCGGCGGCTCGTCGGGCCATTGATCCTTCATCAGATTGACGATGGTGAGTTTAACGCCCTCCGGCACGAGCGCGGGGTGCAGGTCGGCGCCACGCAAAGCGATGTCGAGCTGCCGCAGGTCGCCCGAGCGGCCGAACATGCCGAGGAAGCCGAGGGAAGAGCGTCGTTTCGCCATGATGTTCCGATCCGTTTTCGACCACTTAGGTGGTCGGCGAGCGGAATACAAAGGCAGGCGAGTCTCTATCCCCTCGCTGCCAACAGCAAGACACCGGCAAGGGCTGATCCGGCGAGCGTCGGCAGCACGCCGATCTTCAGCCTCAGAATGGCGACCATCGCGACACAGGAAAGCAGCGCCGCCCGCCAGTCGATCGACGAAATCACCGGCAGGGTCATACCGAAGCTCATTGCGTGCACCTGGCGGAAAACGACGTGCAAGGCAAACCACAGAGCGAGGTTCATGATCACGCCGACAATCGCGGCGGTGACAGCACCGAGCGCGGCTGACAATGCCTTGTTGCCGCGCAGGGCCTCGATGTAGGGCGCGCCGAGGAATATCCAGAAGAAGCACGGCGTGAACGTCACCCACAAGGTCAGCAGCGCGCCGAGCGATCCGCCAAGCAACGGGTTCAGTGATCCGGAGTGGCGGAACGCGGCGATGAAGCCGACAAACTGCAACACCAGGATGAGCGGACCCGGCGTGGTTTCGGCAAGCCCGAGGCCGTCGACCATTTCACCAGGCGCAAGCCAGCCGAAGGACTGCACAGCGGCCTGTGCGACATAGGCAAGCACGGCATAGGCGCCGCCGAAGGTGACGACCGCCATCAGACTGAAGAACCGGCCTATCTCCGTCCACACGCTGGCGGACCCTGTGAACCACCAGATGAGCAGAACGGGCCCGAGCCAGATCGGCAGCCAGATCGCGATCGTGCGCGGCGCATGCCATCTGGTCGGTTCGACATGGGTCAGTTCGCCGCGCTCGAACATCAGGTCGACCGCACCCTTGCTGTCGGCAGTGTCGCCACTGCCATGCGCGGAGCTGGAAAACAGGCCCGGCGCAACGCGGTCTCCCAGCCATCCCGTCAGGCCAGCGAGCAGGATGATGAGCGGGAACGGCACATTCAACGCATAGATGGCGATGAAGGCCGCGACCGCGATCCACACCATGGCCCGGTTTTTCAGGGCGCGCCGTCCGATGCGGATCACCGCCTCGACGACGATGGCAAGCACCGCCGCCTTCACCCCGAAAAACAGCGCCTCGACGAGCGGTACGTCGCCATAGAGTACGTAGAGGCTGCTCAAGACCAGCATGACCAGCGCGCCCGGCACGACGAACAGGATGCCGGCGACAAGGCCGCCGAGCGTCCTGTGCAGCAGCCAGCCGATGTAGATGGCGAGCTGCTGGGCTTCCGGGCCGGGCAGCAGCATGCAGTAGTTCAGCGCATGCAGAAAACGCTGTTCACCGATCCAGCGCCGCTCCTCGACCAATTCCCTGTGCATCAGTGCGATCTGCCCGGCCGGCCCGCCGAAGCTGAGCAGCCCGATTTTCGCCCACAACTTGAAGGCTTCGCCAAAGCTCGGCGCAACTGGAGCCTCGATGTTCACCGCTCTCTCTTCCGGGACGAGCGTGCTCATGACGGTTTGCCCGTGCCCGTGGCGGGCCAGTTGTGCGTCTCTTCGGTGGCGTCGCGGCACCAGCGGAAGAAAGCATCGTAGAGCAGCATGCCCGCTTCCAACTGCTCCAGATCATCGCGAAACATCCGCGACAGGCCAAGCGAGGCAGCCAGAAAGCCGGCGGCCTGGGGCACCAGGTCGAGGTTTGCGGTGTCGGCCGCGCGCACAATCCCGGCAAGGCGATCGAGCGCCGCGGATTCCAGCCCGAACTCCTCGATCATCGTGTCGAAGGTGCAGCGATCGCCACGATGGCTCCAGAACACATTGTCGATGTCGAACGGCACGGCCTGAAAACGGTCGGCTACAGCCGACACTTCACCGGGTTCGACAAACAGGAAGACCGCGTGAGGATCGACGAAACGCCGGATCAACCAAGGGCAGGCGATGCGGTCGACCTTCGGGCGGGATCGCGTCACCCATACGGTGCGGCCCTTTTCATCGCGCGTCGGCAAATTGTCGATGCGGACCAGAATCCCCCCGGCGCCGCGCCAGGCCTCGAAGCCGCCTTCGAGAGACTCGGCGGGAATGCCGTCGTGCCGCAGCCAGGCGGCGACACCTTGCGACAGTTTCTGCCCTCGCTGGCAGACGACCGAAACTTGCCTGCCGGCAAATTCGGCGGCCCAGGTAGAAACGGTTTTGAAATCACGCCGGCTCGAGGTCGGCAGCAGACGCGGATCGGCATCGAAATCCTCATCGATGCGAACATCGATGATTACCGGGGCACCCGGCAAACCGACCAGACGGGACAGTTGCGATACGGTGATAGCGGTTGTTGACGGCATGGCGTCCACCTCCTGACAGAGAAGCTTGGACGCGAACGTTAGGCTGACGCCTCACGGGGTCGTCGCGATGCACCCCTTGGTCGCGATGGTGAATTTGTTGGGCGCGCTTGTCAAGGATCGCGAGCGGCGACTTGATCCGGGTCAAGCCGCCGTCTGTCGTTGATGTCGACACCTCGCAAGCAGGCGCTCAGCGGTTGTCCCCGGAGCAATCAGTGATTGCCCCCGGGGCAATCAATGATTGTCCCTGGGGACGCCCCTGGTGTGAGCGACATCCTGGTATTTCACCGCCGGCTTCAGCACCATTCCCTGGTCGAACTGATCGACCATGCCGCGCTGGATTTCCTGCCATGGCGTCTGGTGCTGCGGATAGTGGTAGCCGCCATTGCCCTGCAGCGCCGCACGCCGCTTGGCGATCTCGTCGTCGCTGACCAGGATGTTGGCGGTGCCCTTGTTCAGGTCGATGCGAACGCGGTCGCCAGTCTTGAGCAGCGCCAGTCCGCCGCCAACGGCGGCTTCCGGCGAGGCGTTCAGGATCGAAGGCGAGCCCGACGTACCCGATTGGCGGCCGTCGCCGATGCAGGCCAGCGAATGGATGCCCTTCTTGATGAGGTAAGCCGGCGGCTGCATGTTGACGACCTCGGCACCGCCGGGATAGCCGACCGGGCCGGCGCCGCGCATGAACAGGATCGTATGCTCGTCGATGCCTTGCGCCGGATCGTCGATGCGGGCGTGGTAATCCTCGGGACCGTCGAAGACCATGGCGTTGCCTTCGAATGCTTCCGGGTCCTTCGGGTTGGAGAGATAGCGCTCGCGGAATTCCGGCGAGATGCCGCTCATCTTCATGATCGCCGAATCGAAAAGGTTGCCCTTGAAGTTGATGAAGCCGGCATTGGCCTTCAGCGGCTTGTCGACACTGTGGATGACGTCGGCGTTTTCGACGACCGCCGCCTTGCAATTGTCGCCAATTGCCTTGCCGTTGACCGTCAGGGCATCGGGATGCGGCAGCAGCCCGCCCTTCATCAGTTCGGCCACCACCGCCGGCACGCCGCCGGCATGATGGTAATCCTCGCCGAGATACTCGCCGGTCGGCTGCAGATTGACGATCAGCGGCACTTTGAGGCCGATCTCCTGCCAGTCGTCATTGTCGAGCGGCACGCCGAGATGGCGGGCAATGGCGTTGAGATGGATCGGCGCGTTGGTGGAACCGCCGATCGCGGAATTGACGACGATGGCGTTCTCGAAGGCCTTGCGCGTCATGATGTCGGAGGGCTTCAGATCCTCATGCACCATGTCGACGATGCGCTTGCCGGTCTCGTAGGCGATCTGGCCGCGCTCGCGGTATGGCGCTGGGATGGCGGCCGAACCGGGCAACTGCATGCCGAGCGCCTCGGCCAGCGAATTCATCGTGGTGGCGGTGCCCATGGTGTTGCAGTAGCCGGTGGAGGGCGCCGAGGATGCGACGATATCCATGAACTCGTCATAGTCGATCTCGCCGGCCGAGAGACGCTGGCGCGATTCCCAGACGATGGTGCCGGACCCTGTACGCTTGCCCTTGTGCCAGCCGTTCAGCATTGGACCGACCGAAAGCGCGATAGCCGGAATGTTGACGGTCGCCGCCGCCATCAGCAGCGCCGGCGTGGTCTTGTCGCAGCCGATGGTCAGCACGACGCCGTCGAGCGGATAGCCGTAGAGCACCTCGACCAGGCTGAGATAGGCAAGGTTGCGGTCGAGTGCTGCGGTCGGGCGCTTGCCGGTCTCCTGGATCGGATGACAAGGGAATTCGAAGGGGATGCCGCCCATCGAGACGATGCCCTCGCGCACGCGCTTGGCGAGCTCGATGTGGTGCCGGTTGCAAGGCGACAGGTCCGAGCCGGTCTGGGCGATGCCGATCAGCGGCTTGCCCGACATCAGTTCGGCGCGCGTCAGCCCGTAATTCAGGTAGCGCTCCAGATAGAGCGCCGTCATTCCCGGATTGTCGGGGTTGTCGAACCACTCCTGCGAGCGGAATTTTTTCTTCTTGGTGGGGGCGCCGGCCATCACGGTCTCCGTATTTGTATGACAAATCGATATGACAACGCGTCAATGCAAGCAAGGGGCACGCGCGTTCCTAACCCGCACTTTGGTGCGATAGACACAACAGCGGCCCTGCGCTAGGGCTTCGAACCATTGTTTCTGGGAGGTTCTTGATGGCTTTGGTGATCGAAGGCGAGGAACGCATTGCCGCACCCCTGCAAAAAGTCTGGGAAGCGCTGAACGACCCGGTCATCCTGAAAGACGCCATTCCCGGCTGCCAGAGCCTGGAGATGAAGTCGCCGACCGAGATGGCGGCGACGGTCGTGCTGAAGATCGGGCCGATCAAGGCGACCTTCAACGGCGAAGTGACGCTGAAGAACCTCAAGCCGCCGCATTCCTACACCATCCAGGGCGAAGGCAAGGGCGGCATCGCCGGCTTCGCCAAAGGCGGCGCCGACGTAACGCTGACGGCGGATGGACCGGACGCCACGGTGCTCAAATATGCCGCCAAGGCCGAAGTTGGCGGCAAGATCGCCCAGCTTGGCAGCCGGCTGATCGAGTCGACGTCGAAGAAACTGGCGGGGCAGTTCTTTTCCAAATTTGGCGAGAAGGTCGGCGGCTGACGCTCACGGTCACTCGAAGACGATGCTTGGCACCGCCGCTTCCGCCGCGCCGCGCTCTTCATTGACCCTGTCCCAGACCTTGGCGGCGATGTCGCGATAGATTTTCGCCTCGGCGCTGTCGGGCTTCGAGGCCACCACCGGCGCTCCTTCATCCGAGCTTTCGCGGATTCCCATTTCGAGCGGCACTTCGCCAAGGAAGGTGACGCCGAGGCGCTCTGCCTCGCGGCGCGCGCCGCCATGGCCGAAAATGTCGTAGCGCTTGCCGGTATCAGGCGCGATGAAGTAGCTCATGTTCTCGACGATGCCGAGCAGCGGCACGTCGACCTTCTTGAACATGTTGAGCCCCTTGCGGGCGTCGATCAACGCCAGGTCCTGCGGCGTCGAGACGATGACGGCGCCGGCCAGCGGCACCTGCTGCGCCATGGTCAGCTGCGCGTCGCCGGTGCCGGGCGGCATGTCGACGACGAGCACGTCGAGCCGGCCCCATTCGACCTCGCGCAGCATCTGCGTCAGCGCCGACATCACCATCGGCCCGCGCCAGATCATCGGCGTCTCCTCATCGACGAGGAAGCCCATCGACATCACCTTGAGGCCGTAATTCTCCATCGGCTTCAGGATCTTGCCGTCGACCGTCTGCGGCCGGCCGTGGATGTCGAGCAGCTTCGGCATCGACGGGCCATAAATGTCGGCATCAAGCACGCCGACCCGCAAGCCGTTGGCGGCAAGGCCAAGCGCGAGGTTGACGGCGGTGGTCGACTTGCCGACTCCGCCCTTGCCGGAAGCAACCGCGATGATCGCCTCGATGCCGGGCACGCCACGCTTGCCTTGACTGTGCGACGCCGGGGCATGCGGCGCCGGTCGCGGCGCGGCGGGCGGAGCCGGCCTGGGTGCGGGACGCGCCGGAACCGGGGCCTCCATGCCGCCGCCCTTCTTTTCCGCCGTCAGCGCGACAACCGCACCGGCAACACCGGGGATAGCCTTGACGACACGCTCGGCGGCGGCGCGCAGCGGCTCCATCTCCTGCGCACGGGCGGCGGGGACGGTGATCGAGAAGAAGACCTTCGAATCGGCGATGAAAATCTCGGAAACCATGCCGAGGTCGACGATATTGCCGGTGAAGTCCGGCCCGTTGACCGTCTTCAGACGCTCGGTGACGATTTCTTTGGTGACGGACATGATCTTTTCCTCAGCGTTCGGCACTTCAGATAATGCAGTTCTGGGGGAGAACCAAGCAGCCGACTCGACGCACCCTTGGTTCCGCGAGCGAGAACCTCGTTGGATAGCCGTCGCCAAACACGGCACGCGACCTATTTCAGTGGGCAGCATGAGGGAAGACAATCAAGGAAGGATACGGTCATGCTCGCGAACAGCAACGCAACGGCCAATGTGGCGGTGAAAGACCTGGCGAGAGCAAAGGCGTTTTATGAAGGGACGCTGGGCCTCAAGCAGGTAGACGATATAGGTGGCGACTTGATCGTCTACAAAAGCGGCGACACCTTCATCAATGTCTATCATTCCGAGTTTGCCAGGACCAACAAGGCGACGGCGGTCACATGGACGGTCGGCGACCAGATCGAGACTGTCGTCAAATCGTTGAAATCGAAAGGCGTCGCCTTTGAGCATTACGCAATGCCCGGACTGAAAATCGAGGGCGATGTCCATGTCGGCCAAGGCATGAAGGTCGCATGGTTCAAGGACCCGGACGGCAACATCCTCAATCTTGTCAACGGATAGGCCATATCGCGATTGCCGGCGCGCCGGGTGCCGCCCACCTCACCCCGCGAGGTTGACGGCTAGGTAGGTGAGAGCCGAAATCGCCGCCGTCGCGGGCAAGGTCACGATCCAGGCGATGACGATGTTGCCGGCGATGCCCCAGCGCACCGCCGAGACGCGGCGGGCGGCGCCGACGCCGATGATGGCGCCAGTGATCGTATGGGTGGTCGATACGGGAACGCCGAGCCAGGTGGCGGCGAACAACGTGATGGCGCCGCCGGTTTCGGCGCAAAAGCCCTGCATCGGATTGAGGCGGGTGATCTTCGAACCCATTGTATGGACGATCCGCCAGCCGCCGAACAGCGTACCAAGCGCCAGCGCCGACTGGCAGGTCAGGACGACCCAGAGCGGCACGTAGAAGGTGGTGCCGAGCATGCCTTGCGAATACAGCAGCACGGCGATGATGCCCATGGTCTTCTGCGCATCGTTGCCGCCATGACCGAGCGAGTAGAGCGAAGCGGAAAAGAACTGCAGCACGCGAAAGGCGCTGTCGACAGCGAACGGCGTCTGGCGCACGAACAGCCACGAAACCACCAGGATCAGGGCGAGCGCCAGGACAAAGCCGGTCGCCGGCGACAGCACGATCGCGGCAACCGTCTTGCCAAGTCCCGACCAGACGATTGCGCCGATGCCCGCCTTTGCGATGCCAGCGCCGACCAGTCCGCCGATCAGTGCGTGCGAACTGCTCGAGGGAATCCCGGCAATCCAGGTGACGATGTTCCAGACGATGGCGCCGACGAGAGCTGAAAAGATCACCGCCGGCGTGACAATAGTAACGTCGACAATGCCTTTGCCCACGGTCTCGGCAACATGAAGACCAAAGAACATGAAGGCGATGAAGTTGAAGAATGCCGCCCACAAAACCGCATATTGCGGCCTCAGCACGCGCGTGGAGACGATGGTGGCAATGGAATTTGCCGCATCATGCAGGCCGTTCAGAAAATCGAAGAACAGCGCGACGACAACGAGGCCGGCCAGCACAGGAAAGGCGATGGTGGCTTCCATTGCCTAAACGTTCTCGATGACGATGCCGCTGATCTCGTTGGCGACGTCCTCGAAGCGGTCGACCACCTTCTCCAGCTGACCATAGATCTCCGAACCGATCAGATAGGCCATCGCGTCACTGCGCCCATGCCGCCTGAACAGATCCTTCAGGCCCTGCTCATGCAGATCGTCGGCGCGGCCTTCGGCACGCATCACCTCCTCGGCGAGGGCATTGAGACGTGCGCTGTTGGCGCCGACCTTGGCAAGCAGCGGGATCGCCTCCGCGACCAGTCGGGCGGCGTCGACGATGACGGCGCCCATTTCCTGCATCAGCGGGTCGAACTCACGCTTCTCGAACAGCCTTACCGTCTTGACGGTCTTGTGCATCATGTCGATGGCATCATCCATCGACTGGATCAGATCCTTGATATCGCCCCGATCGAAAGGCGTTATGAACGAGCGCCGCACCGCAAGCAGGACTTCCGCCGTGATATGATCGGCCTCGTCCTCGAGATCGACGATTTTCTGGCACCAGCGCTCGATATCGTTGCCCTGCAGAAGCTGCTGCAGCGCCTCCGCGCCGCCGACCACGGTGCGGGAATGGCGCTCGAACAGCTCGAAGAAACGATCTTCGCGCGGCAACAGCTTGCGGAACCAGCCCAGCATGTCAGTCTCCCATCGCGCCTAGTTCACGACCGTTTCATTGACATAGCGCCGCGTGATGCAGTGGGAAACAGTAAGCCAGCTGAAAGATGTGGATGCGGAGCAATTGCGTATGCCGCTTGCGGCAAAGGACAAATTCCCCGAGCCTGTACGTGACGACCGGATGGATGGCATGATCGACAAACTCGAATTCTTCATTGCGCTGGCCAAGGAGGAGCATTTCGGCCGTGCGGCGGAAGTCTGCGGCGTCACCCAGCCGACCTTGTCTGCCGGCATCAAGCAGTTGGAGGGCCAGCTCGGCGTCATGCTGGTCAACCGCGGATCGCGTTTCCAGGGGCTGACGCCAGAAGGCAAGCAGGTGCTGGAGTGGGCGCGCCGCATCGTCGGCGATTCGAGGACCATGCGCGAGGAAATGCGCGCGGCCCGCCACGGCCTGTCCGGCCGCATCCGCATTGCCGCCATCCCGACGGCACTGGCCATGGTGGCGCGTCTGACGACGCCGTTTCGCGACAAGCATCCGGGCGTCACCTTCTCGATCCTGTCGCGGACCTCGATCGAGGTGCTGTCGCTGCTCGGTAATTTCGATGTCGACGCCGGCATTACCTATCTCGACAACGAGCCGCTCGGGCGGGTGACCAGCGTGCCGCTCTATGACGAGCGCTATCAATTGATCACCGCCATCGGAAACCCCTATTCCGACCGCGACAAAGTGACATGGGCCGAGATCAGCCAGTTGCCGCTTTGCCTGTTGACGCCGGACATGCAGAACCGCCGCATCATCGACCAGCACCTGGCGGAGGCTGGCGTGCAAGTGCGGCCGACGCTCGAATCCAACTCGATGATCGTGCTGTTCTCGCATATCCGGACCGGCAAATGGTCATCGATCATGCCGCTTAACCTTGCGGAAACATTCGGCTTTTCCGAGCCGATCCGGGCCATCCCGATCGTCGAGCCCGACGCCAGCCACACGGTCGGCCTGGTCGCGGCGCCACGCGAGCCGCATACGCCGCTGGTGCAGGCGCTGCTGGACGAGGCAATGGCGCTGGCAGACGATTTCCGTACCCACCGCTAGCGCTACACAGGATAGCTGACGGCGCTTGATAGAAGATTTCTATCAAGCAACGGAACAGCTTTATTGATTTCAGAGGTTTCCTCTGATTTCTTAAGCACTTAGCGCCAGACGCAACGACCCAGGGAGGGCACTGCATGACGATGCAGGCCGCAAGTACCGAGATCGCATCGCGCACCGCCGCGATTGTTCAAGAGATGAAGGGCCTTGAAGGCCCGCTATTGCCGATCCTGCACGGCATCCAGGAAGAATTCGGCCACGTACCACAGGACGCCGTGCCCGTCATCGCCGATGGGCTGAACCTGTCCAGGGCCGAGGTGCACGGTGTCGTCACCTTCTACCATGATTTCCGGGCCCGCCCGGCCGGCCGCCATGTGCTCAAGCTCTGCCAGGCGGAGGCCTGCCAGTCGATGGGTTCGGATGCGGTCGCCGCCAAGGTCAAGCAATTGCTCGGCATCGATTTTCACGAGACCACCCGCGACGGATCGGTTACACTCGAGCCGGTCTATTGCCTGGGGCTCTGCGCCTGTTCGCCGTCGGCAATGCTCGATGGCGAGGTGATCGGGCGGCTCGATGACGAAAAGATCGATGAGATCGTCGCGGAGGTACGCTCATGATCCCGCGCATCTACATTCCCGGCGATTCCGGCGCGCTGGCGCTGGGTGCGGAAAAGGTCGCCAAGGCTGTTCGCGCCGAGCTCGCCGAGCGTGGCATCGAGGCCAAGATCGTCCGTAATGGCTCGCGCGGCGCCTATTTCCTCGAACCGATGGTCGAGGTGGCGACCGCCAACGGCCGCGTCGCCTACGGGCCGGTCAAGCCGTCGGACGTCAAGAGCCTGTTCGACAGCGGCTTCCTCACCGGCGGCCATCACAAGCGCTGGCTGGGCGCGCCCGACAAGATCCCGTTCCTGGCCAAGCAGACGCGGCTGACTTTCGCGCGCTGCGGCATCAACGACCCGTTGTCGCTCGACGGGTACAAATCGCTCGGCGGCCTCAAGGGCCTGCAGAACGCGGTGGCCATGGCGCCGGCCGAGATCGTCAAGCAGGTGACCGAGTCCGGCCTGCGCGGTCGTGGTGGCGCGGGTTTCCCGACGGGCATCAAATGGAAGACGGTGCTGGATACGACGTCCGAGCGCAAATACATCGTCTGCAACGCCGACGAGGGCGACAGCGCCACCTTCGCCGACCGCATGATCATGGAAGGCGACCCCTTCGTGCTGATCGAAGGCATGGCGATCGCCGGCGTCGCCACCGGCGCGACCAAGGGTTTCGTCTACATCCGCTCGGAATATCCGCATGCGGTGGCCGTCATGAACAAGGCCGTCGAAATCGCCCGCAAGGCTGGCGTGCTCGGCGTCAACGTGCTGGGTTCGCCCAATGCCTTCGACATGGAAATCCGCGTCGGCGCCGGGGCCTATGTCTGTGGTGAGGAGACCTCGCTGTTGAACAGCCTGGAAGGCAAGCGGGGCGTGGTTCGTGCCAAGCCGCCGCTGCCGGCCATCCAGGGGCTGTTCGGCAAGCCGACGGTGATCAACAACGTCATCTCGCTGGCGTCCGTTCCGATCATCATGGACAAGGGTGCCACCTTCTACAAGGATTTCGGCATGGGTCGCTCGCGCGGCACGATCCCGATCCAGATCGCCGGCAACGTCAAGCAAGGCGGCCTGTTCGAAACGGCTTTCGGTCTGACGCTGGGCGAGATTGTCGACGATATCGGCGGCGGCACGGCAACGGGCCGGGCGGTCAAGGCGGTGCAGGTCGGCGGGCCACTTGGCGCCTATTTCCCGCGCGCGCTGTTCGACACGCCGTTCGACTACGAGGAGTTCGCCAAGCGTGACGGGCTGATCGGCCATGCCGGCATCACCGTGTTCGACGACACCGCAGACATGTTGAAGCAGGCGCGCTTTGCCATGGAATTCTGCGCCATCGAGAGCTGTGGCAAGTGCACACCCTGCCGCATCGGCTCGACGCGCGGCGTCGAGACCATCGACAGGCTCGCCGCGGGTATCGAACCGGAAAAGAACCTCGCGCTGGTCACCGACCTCTGCAACACGATGAAGTTCGGGTCGCTGTGCGCGCTGGGCGGCTTCACCCCCTACCCGGTGATGAGCTCGATCACGCATTTCCCCGAGGATTTCAAGCCCGCGCCGGCGCGCGTGGCTGCTGAATAGGAGCTGGCAGATGAACATCAAGGCCGACTTCCCGACACTCGTCGAGGAACTCGACTACGGAACCCCGGAATCGAAGGCGCAAAAGCAGATCACGCTGATCGTCGACGGCCGCAGCATCAGCGTGCCGGAAGGCACGTCGATCATGCGCGCGGCGATGGAAGGTGGGGTCGAGATTCCCAAGCTTTGCGCCACCGACATGCTGGATTCGTTCGGCTCCTGCCGTGTCTGCCTGGTCGAGATCGAAGGGCGCGGCGGCACGCCGGCCTCCTGCACGACACCGGTGGGCGAAGGCATGGTGGTGCGCACGCAGTCCGACCGGCTCGACGCCATCCGCCGCGGCGTCATGGAACTTTACGTTTCCGACCATCCGACCGGCTGGAACGAAAAGGCCGGGACCGGCGCGAGCGAGTTCGACGCGGTGGCGAAGTCGGTCGGCCTCTCCGAGAACCGCTACGGCGTCGAAGGCCGCAACCACGTCAAGGAAGAGAACGGCGTCGCGCCGGGCCATGGTTCGCTGGCGGTGGACTACATCGCCCGCGATGAATCCAACCCCTATTTCACTTATGATCCGGCGCAATGCATCGTCTGCTCGCGCTGCGTGCGGGCATGCGAGGAAGTGCAGGGCACGTTCGCGCTGACCATCGAAGGCCGCGGTTTCGAATCGCGCATGGTTGCCGGCATGCATGAGGATTTCATCGCCTCGGAATGCGTCTCCTGCGGCGCCTGCGTGCAGGCCTGCCCGACCGATGCACTGCGCGAAAAGACAGTGCTCGAAAAGGGCATGCCGGAGCGCTCGGCCGTGACCACCTGCGCCTATTGCGGCGTCGGCTGCTCGTTCAAGGCCGAAGTGAAGGGCGACGAGGTCATTCGCATGATGCCCTACAAGGATGGCATGGCGAACCACGGCCATTCCTGCGTGAAGGGCCGCTTCGCCTATGGCTACGCCACCCACAAGGACCGCATCCTGTCGCCGATGATCCGCGAGAAGGTCAGCGACCCCTGGCGGGAAGTGAGCTGGGAAGAGGCGATCGCCCACACGGCCAAGGAATTCCGCCGGATCCAGTATCAATACGGCCGCACCTCGATCGGCGGCATCACCTCCTCGCGCTGCACCAACGAGGAAACCTATCTCGTCCAGAAGCTGGTGCGGCAGGGTTTCCGCAACAACAATGTCGATACCTGCGCCCGCGTCTGCCACTCGCCGACCGGCTACGGCCTCGGCCAGACTTATGGCACCTCTGCCGGCACCCAGGATTTCGACTCCGTCGAGTTCACCGATGTCGCCGTCATCATCGGCGCCAATCCCGCATCCGCCCATCCAGTGTTCGCCTCGCGGCTCAAGAAGCGGCTGCGTCAGGGGGCCAAGCTGATCGTGCTCGATCCGCGCCGCACCGAGATGGTCAAGTCGGCGCATATCGAGGCCGACTATCACCTGCCGCTGAAGCCCGGCACCAACGTGGCGGTGCTGACGTCGCTGGCGCATGTCATCGTCACCGAAGGGCTGTTCGACGAAGCCTTCATCCGCGAACGCTGCGACTGGACGGAGTTCCAGGATTGGGCTTCCTTCGTCGCCTTGCCGGAGAACAGCCCGGAAACCGTAGGCAAGCTTTCCGGCGTCGACCCGGAGCTGATCCGGGGTGCTGCGCGGCTCTATGCCAAGGGCGGCAACGGCGCGATCTATTACGGCCTCGGCGTCACCGAGCACAGCCAGGGCTCAACCACGGTGATGGCGATCGCCAACCTCGCCATGGCTACCGGCAATATCGGCCGGCCTGGTGTCGGCGTGAATCCGCTGCGCGGCCAGAACAACGTGCAGGGCTCGTGCGACATGGGCTCCTTTCCGCACGAACTGCCCGGCTATCGCCACATCTCGGGCGAGGCAGTGCGCGACATCTATGAAAGCCTGTGGGGCGTGAAGCTGGACGATGAACCCGGCCTGCGCATCCCCAACATGCTGGATGCCGCTGTCGACGGCTCGTTCAAGGGCATCTACATCCAGGGCGAGGACATATTGCAATCCGACCCCGACACCAAGCATGTCGCCGCCGGCCTCGCCGCCATGGAATGCGTCGTCGTGCACGACCTCTTCCTCAACGAGACGGCGAACTACGCGCATGTCTTCCTGCCGGGCTCGACCTTCCTCGAGAAGGACGGCACCTTCACCAATGCCGAGCGCCGCATCAACATGGTGCGCAAGGTGCTGGAGCCAAAGGCGCGCTATGCCGACTGGGAAGCGACGCAGGAGCTTGCCCGTGCGATCGGGCTGGACTGGAACTACCAGCATCCTTCCGAGATCATGGACGAGATCGCCAAGACGACGCCGAGCTTCGCCAGCGTCTCCTTCGATCTGCTCGACCGTGTCGGATCGGTGCAATGGCCCTGCAACGAAAAGGCGCCGCTCGGCACGCCGATCATGCATATCGACGGTTTCGTGCGCGGCAAGGGCAAGTTCATCCGCACCGAATATGTTGCGACCGACGAGAAGACCGGGCCACGCTTCCCACTGCTTTTGACCACCGGCCGTATCCTCAGCCAGTACAATGTCGGGGCGCAGACGCGGCGCACCGAGAATGTCATGTGGCATTCGGAAGATCGGCTTGAGATCCATCCACATGACGCCGAAAACCGCGGACTCAGGGATGGCGACTGGGTGCGGCTGACCAGCCGCTCCGGCGAGACGACGTTGCGGGCGCTGATCACCGACCGTGTGTCGCCTGGCGTGGTCTACACAACCTTCCACCATCCGGACACGCAGGCCAACGTCATCACCACCGACTTCTCCGACTGGGCGACCAACTGTCCGGAGTACAAGGTGACGGCGGTACAGGTCGGCGCCTCGAACGGCCCGTCGGACTGGCAGCGCGATTACAACGAGCAGGCCGAGCACAGCCGGCGCATCGCCCCGCTGCAGGCGGCGGAGTAGTCTTGGCAGCGCGCCGCAAAGCAACGACTGAGACATCGCGGCTGGCGCACCGCGCCAGCGGCACGGCTGCGGGTAACCGCATGGTGCCCGAGGAGACGCCGGTGGCGTTTTCCTTCGCCGGCACGACGCATGCGGTGATGATGGCGAGCCCGGCCGATTTTGAGGATTTCGCGCTCGGTTTCTCGTTGACCGAAGGCATCATCGCCGACAGCCAGGAAATCGAGGCGATCGAGGTCGAGGATCACGGTGCCGGCATCGATATCCAGATCCGGCTGAAGGATCTCGCCAATACGCGCTTCGAGGCGCGGCGGCGCAGGCTTGCCGGACCTGTCGGCTGCGGGCTGTGCGGCATCGAGTCCATCGAGGAAGCGATGCGCTCCGTCGATGCTGTTAGTGCGTCAAAACTTACGCTTGATGCCGAAGATATCACCCGTTCCGTGAAGCTGTTGTCGAAGGTGCAGCCGCTGCATCAGGAAACCGGCGCGGTGCATGCCGCGGGCTTCTATATCCCCGGCAAGGGCGTCGTCATGGCGCGCGAGGACGTTGGCCGCCACAATGCGCTGGACAAGCTGGCCGGCGCTTTGGCCAAGGCCGGCATTAACGGCGCATCGGGGGCTGTCGTGGTGACGTCGCGCGTCTCGGTCGAAATGGTGCAGAAGACGGCGGCGATAGGCTCGGCCTTCATTATCGCCGTCTCGGCGCCGACCGCGCTTGCCATCCGCACCGCTGATGAAGCCGGCATGACGCTGGTGGCGCTGGTGCGCGGTGATGATTTCGATGTTTTCACCCACCCCGACCGGGTGGTCTTGGGAGTTGCCAAGCATGTCGCATGACGAAGACCACATCACGAGCACCAGCGAAAAACTGGTGCGCATGGCCAATCAGATCGCCGCCTTTTTCCACTCCCGGCCGCGCGAGGAGGGCATTGCCGGCGTCGCCGAGCACATCAACAAGTTCTGGGAACCCAGGATGCGTCGGCAGTTTTTCGAGATGCTGGACAATGGCACCGACGGCTTCGACGAACTCGTCGTGGTCGCCTCCGCCAGGATCAAACGGCCGATCACGCCAGCCGAGGCTGATTTGAAACTTGGAATCAAGGTCCCTCCGGGCGACCTTGCTGGCGCGCAGAAATAGCCGCAGGCGGCGCCGGCTTATATTTCTTCCTGCTAAAGTTTAAGCTGCCGCTATCGACGCGGCTCTGCTATGGTTGGCGATCAGAAATCGTCAGGCCGGGCGCAAGAAACTCGTGAGGCCGATCGAGACCCGATATGCCCTCAGTGGCGAGGTGCGGATCGCCTATCAGGTGGTCGGCCAGGGCTCGTTTGATCTCGTCTTCGTCCCGGGCTTCATTTCCAATCTCGACCTGCATTGGGAAGACGAGGGCTATACCAGGCTCTTGAGGCGGCTTTCGGCATTCTCACGGCTGATCCTGTTCGACAAGCGCGGCACCGGTCTTTCCGACCGTGTCGATGTCCATAACCTGCCCAGCCTGGAGACCCGCATGGACGATGTGCGCGCGGTGATGGATGCGGCCGGCAGCAGCCGGGCCGCCTTGCTCGGCGCTTCCGAAGGCGCACCGATGGCAATGCTGTTCGCCGCCACCTATCCGGAGCGGACGCGGGCGCTGGCGCTCTATGGCGGCTATGCGCATTTCCACAAATGGGTGATGCCGCCCGAACGCCTCAACGCCTTCATCGCCAACGCCGACACGGCGTGGGGCACGGGAGCCACCTTGCCCAATTTCGCGCCCGGCCGGGTCGATGACGCGCATTTCACCCAGTGGTGGGCGCGTTTCGAGCGGCTGTCGGCGAGCCCGACGGCAGCAGCGGCGCTGGCGCGGATGAACGCGGAAATCGACGTGCGCGGCGTGCTGGCGGCGATCGGCGCGCCAACGCTGCTGATCCATCGCCGCAACGATGCACGCGTCGATCCCGACGCCAGCCGCTTCCTGGCCAAGAAAATCCCGAATGCGCGGCTGGTCGAGATTCCCGGACGCGACCATCCGATCTGGACCGGCGACGTCGACCGTGTCGCCGACCTGATCGAGGAGTTCCTGACTGGTGAGCCTGCGGTGGCCGAGGTGGATCGCGTGCTGGCGGCACTTCTGGTGACGCGCATCTACGATACGACGCGGATGGGCGACCGAATGTGGAGCGAACGCAGCGAGCGGTTCCAGGAAACCTGGCGGTTGCTGGTTGGGCGCCATGGCGGCCGCGCGCTGGGGACGCAGGGCGAAATGATGATTTCGCGCTTCGAGGGGCCGGCGCGCGCCATACGCTGCGCGGCAGCACTGCGCGAAGCGGCGCAAGGCATCGGCGTGGCCAGCGCGCAGGGCGCCCATGTCGGTGAGATCGAACTGCGGGGGCCGCCTGTGGGGTTGACGGCCCGTGTAACGATGCAGCTTGCCGCGCACGCCAGCCGAGGCGACATCATCGCTTCGCGGCTGGTCGCGGAACTCGCAACCGGCTCAGGCCTGCATTTCGAGGATGCCAGCCGGATCGCGCTGGACGATCTGGACGAACCGATGGCGCTGGTACGGGCAATGACCGAACAGCACCTAGAGCCCGACTGTCGTGCCAGGACCAAAACGGCCGAACCGGCGGTGCTGACGGTAAGGGAGAGCGAGGTGGTGAGCCTTGTTGCCGACGGCAAGAGCAATGCCGCTATCGCCGCCGAACTCAGGCTGAGCGAGCACACGGTCAAGCGTCACGTCGCCAACATATTGCTCAAGCTGGATTTGCCGTCGCGGGCGGCAGCAGCGGCATTCTCGGTCAGGCACACTGGCCCGGACGGGCCATGAGAGCCATGGCGCTTTCGGGCGAAGCGGGCATGTCGATTTAAGCGCTATCAATTCCCCCAAGCAGGCCAAGGCGGATATCGCCGTTGAGGCGCTGCGAACGGAGGATGAAATGCTCAAACCGAAACTGAATGTCGGATCATTCGTGATCGCCGCAAGTATCGGGGCGCTGATCACGATCACTCCCGCAAAGGCCGAGGATGCGTCGGCAACGGCCGCCTACAAGGACATCCAGGCAACGCTCGGCTCGGTGCCGGATATGTTCAAGACATTGCCTGATGTGGCGATCGCCGGCGCCTGGGCCGAAATCAAGGGCGTCCAGCTCAATCCCAAAACCGCGCTTGATGGCAAGACCAAGGAACTGATGGGCCTTGCGGTCGCCTCGCAGATCCCTTGCCAATATTGCATCTACTTCCATACCGAGGCGGCCAAGCTCAACGGCGCCAGTGACGAGGAGATCAAGGAAACGATCGCGATGGCGGCGATTGTGCGCCACTGGTCGACAATCCTCAATGGCAGCCAGGTCGATCTCGCGACCTTCAAGAAGCAGACAGACGACGTCTTCGCTGCGGTGAAGGCGAAGTCGCAGTGAAAATCCCTGTCCGGCGGTGAGCGCCGGGCGATGCCTACTGAATATAGAACCGCCCGATCGTGAAGACGGGCACATGGAGGACAAAATGCTGACCAAGACACAAGTCGTAGATGGCGCGGCGATCAAGAAGGCGATCGAAACCCGCGACGGAAAGATGCTGTCGAGCTTCTATACCGACGACGCGCTGGTGCGGGTGATCGACCGCAACAACCCGCCGAGCAAGCCGCGCGAAGTTCGCGGCCGCGCGGCGATCGCCACCTTCTGGGACGACATCTGCAGCCGGGCGATGACCCACAAGGTCGACACGACGATCGCCGACGGCGACAGCCTCGCCTTCACCCAGGCCTGCGCCTATCCCGACGGCACGAAAGTGTTCGCCGCGGCGATGCTGGAGCTGAAGAACGGCCGGATCGCGCGGCAGACGGTCGTGCAGGCCTGGGACGAATAGATCAACCGCGAAACAGTACTTGTTTCACGCAATCCCTGACGGAAAACCGCCGGGCACTTTTCCTGGAATTGCTCAAGAGGAGAACCGACATGTTCAGCGCCAGATGGCAGATCGACGCCAAGTTCGGGCACAAGCAGACCGTGCTCGAACTGTTGAAGAAATGGGAACGCGAGATCGGCTCGCAGGTCGGCCTCGCCGACCTCAAGTTCCAGATCATGACCGGATCGATCGGCGCGCGGGAGGCGACGGTCGAGGCGCATCACCAAGTCGAGAGCCTGGCCCAGCTGGAACAGTTCTTCGCCAAGATCGGCAAGATCGACGCGCACGCCAAATGGGGCAAGGAGATGGAGCCCTATGTCGTGTCAGGCACCAGCCTGTGGAACATCTATCGCATTGTGGAATAGCACTCTTCTCCCCGTTTACGGGAGAAGGGCCGGCAAGCAGATGAGGGGCAGAGCCAGCTTCTGTAAGGCTTGCGCCGCCCCTCATCCGGCCCTTCGGGCCACCTTCTCCCCGTGAACGGGGAGAAGGGAAAACTAAGTATGCGCAACCATCACATGGCGGACGGCGGTATAATCCTCGAGCGCGTAGAGCGACATATCCTTGCCGTAACCGGACTGCTTCAGCCCGCCATGCGGCATCTCGTTGGTCAGCATGAAATGGGTGTTGATCCAGGTACAGCCATATTGCAGACGGGCCGCGGTCGCCATGGCACGCGAAACATCCTTGGTCCACACCGATGACGCCAGGCCGTAGTCGCTGTCATTGGCCCAGTTCACCGCTTCGTCGACTTCGGCAAAGCGGGTGATGGAGACGACCGGCCCGAACACTTCGCGGCGCACGATCTCGTCCTCCTGCAAGGCGCCGGCAACGACGGTCGGCTGGTAGTAGAAGCCCGTGCCCTCGCCCGGCTTGCCGCCGGTGGTGATCTCGATGTGCTTCAGCTCCGAGGCGCGCTCGACGAAGCTCGACACGCGATCGCGCTGGCGGCGCGAGATCAGCGGGCCGATCTCGTTCTCGGTGTCGTCCGATAGATCGTACTTGATGGTCGAGACGGCCGAGGACAGATCGGCGACGAGCTTGTCGTAGATCTTCTTGCCGGCATAGATGCGGCAGGCCGCGGTGCAATCCTGGCCGGCATTGTAATAGCCGAAGGCGCGCAGGCCGTTGACCACCGCCCCCAGATCGGCGTCGTCGAAGACGATGACCGGCGCCTTGCCGCCGAGTTCGAGATGCGTGCGCTTGACCGACTTGGCGGCGGCCTGCAGCACCTTCTTGCCGGTGGCGACGTCACCGGTGATCGAGATCATATTGACCTTCGGATGGTTGATCAGCGTGTTGCCGACGCTGTCGCCGCGGCCAAGCACGACATTGACGACACCTTCGGGCAGGACATCGGCCAGAATCGTCGCCAACTTCAGTGCCGTCAGCGGCGTCTGTTCCGACGGCTTGAAGATGACCGTGTTGCCGCCGGCGATTGCCGGCGCCAGCTTCCAGGCCATCATCATCAGCGGATAGTTCCAGGGCGCGATCGAAGCGACGATGCCAATCGGGTCACGTCGCACCATCGAGGTGTGGCCGGGCAGGTATTCGCCGGCGACCACGCCCGGCATCGAACGCACCGCTCCTGCGAAGAAGCGGTAGCAGTCGACGATGGCCGGGATCTCGTCGTTGAGCACGGCATTGATCGGCTTGCCGCAGTTCAGTGCTTCGAGAGCGGCGAACTCTTTCGCTTCGGCCTCGATGCGGTCGGCGATCTTGAGCAGGTAGCCGGAGCGCTGCGC
The DNA here is from genome assembly GCF_013170725.1 of Mesorhizobium erdmanii. Lineage (NCBI taxonomy): Bacteria > Pseudomonadati > Pseudomonadota > Alphaproteobacteria > Hyphomicrobiales > Phyllobacteriaceae > Mesorhizobium > Mesorhizobium erdmanii. The sequence continues at coordinate 179,093 of NZ_CP033361.1, forward strand.
CGGCGTGGTGCGCGACCACAAGACGAACGCTTGTCCGGCTGCACTGACTGCCGCCTCGATCTGCGCCTGGCTCGCCTCTGGCAGGTTGAGAATCGTCGCCCCTGTCTTCGGATTGAGGATCGGCTCATCGGTTTCCGTGCCCTTCTCGAATTTCGAGCCGATCAGCATCTGGGTGTCCATGGGCGTCTCTCCTTGGTCAGGAGCGAGTAGCGAATAGCTGATAGCGAATAGGGCTGAGTCTCCCTTGTTCGCTATTGGCTACTCCCTATTCGCTGTTCTTCATTTACCCGAACCGGCGATCTGGTCACCGTCGCGGGTCAGGTAATAGGCAAACAGGATGGGCAGCAGCGTCACCAGCACGACGACCATGGCCACGACATTGGTGACCGGACGCTGGCGCGGACGGATCAGTTCCTCCAGCATCCAGATCGGCACGGTCTGCTGCTGGCCGGCGGTGAAGGTGGTGACGATGACCTCATCGAACGAAAGGGCGAAAGCCAGCATGCCGCCGGCAAGCAGCGCGGTGGCGATGTTGGGCAGCACGATATGCCTGAAGGTCTGGAAGCCGTCGGCGCCGAGATCCATCGAGGCCTCGATCATCGAGCCGGAGGTGCGGCGAAAACGGGCGACCGCGTTGTTGTAGACGACGACGACGCAGAAGGTGGCGTGGCCAAGCACGATCGTCCAGAACGAGAACGGGATGTCGGCGAGTGCAAAGGCCGAGCGGAGCGCGATGCCGGTGATGATGCCGGGCAGCGCGATCGGCAGGATGACCAGCAGCGAAATCGTCTCTCGGCCGAAGAATTTTGTCCGTGAAACAGCAGCGGCGCACAGCGTGCCGAGCACCAGCGCAATCGCGGTCGAGATGGCGGCGACGCGCACCGACAGCGACAGCGCTTCCCAGACATCCGGCCGGTTCCAGGTGACGGCGAACCATTGCGTGGTCAGCCCGGGCGGCGGCCAGACGAAGCTCTTTTCCTCGGTGGTGAAGGCGTAGACGAAGATCAGCAGGATCGGCAGATGCAGGAACAGCAAGCCGCAGGCGGCGGCAATCTTCAGGCCGAGCGGAGCCGATTGACCACGGTCAGAGCGCATCGAAGGCCCCCATGCGCTTGGCGCCCCAGAGGTAGAAGCCCATGATGACGATGGGCACCACGGTGAAGGCGGCGGCGAGCGGGATATTGCCGGCGGTGCCCTGCTGCGAATAGACGGCCTGGCCGATGAACAGCCGCGAGGTGCCGATGATCTGCGGGATGATGTAGTCGCCCAATGTCAGCGAGAAAGTGAAGATCGAGCCGGCGACAATGCCGGGCAGTGCCAGCGGGAACAGCACGTTGCGGAACGTCTGGCCGGGCGACGCGCCAAGGTCGGACGAAGCTTCCACCAGATTGCCGGGCACCCGCTCGAGTGCTGCCTGGACCGGCAGGATCATGAAGGGCAGCCAGACATAGACGAAGACGATGAAGGTGCCGGTGAACGACACCGACAGCGAATTGCCGCCGACAACCGGCAGCGACAGCCAGGCGTCGAGCAGCCATTGCAGATACAGCTTGCCGAACAGCCAGGTGAGGATGCCTTCCTTGGCGAGGATCAGCTTCCAGGCATAGATCTTGACCAGGTAGCTCGACCACAGCGGCAGCATGACGCCGAGATAGAACAACGCCTTCCAGCGACCGCGCGCATAACGCGCGGCATAGTAGGCGATCGGGAAGGCGACGACGGCCGAGGCCAGCGTGACCAGCGCCGCCATCGTCACCGTGCGCAGGATGATGTCGAGATTGGCGGCCTGCAACAGGTCGCCATAGGTCTTCAGCGTGAGCTCACGGTTGATGAGGCCGGAGAACTCGTCGATGGAGAAAAAGCTCTGCGCCAGGAGCGCGAAGAGCGAGCCGATATAGACGATGCCGAGCCACAGAACCGGCGGCAAAAGCATCAGCAGGAGCAGGAGTTGCGGCCGACGCCAGAACAGGTCTGACAGCGCACCCCGCATGCCGCCGCTGCCGGGCAGGATGGCGGGCGCCGTGGCTCGCGGCATGGTGACGTCGACGCTCATGCCGGCTCGTCCATCAGATGCAGATGCTCGCGGTTGAAGGTGAGCACGACCGCCTCGCCTTCGACCGGCAAAGCCGTGCCGGCCGGCACAACGGCATGCAGCTTCAATCCGTCGGCATCGAGCGCCAGCCTGGTAGTAGCGCCGAGATAATTCGTCGAGACGAGGCGCGCGGCGACGCCTTCGCCACTTGTGGCGCGGCCGACGCGAATTGATTCCGGCCTGAGACTCCCCCAGCGGTGCTGGCCGGAATAGCGCTGGACGAAGTCCGGTGGCAGCACGTTGGAGGAGCCGACGAAATCGGCGACGAAGCGCGTCTTCGGCCGCTGATAGATTTCCTCGGGCGTGCCTATCTGCATGATCCTGCCGTCGTTGAAGACGGCGACGCGATCCGCCATCGACAGCGCCTCACCCTGGTCGTGGGTGACGAAGACGAAGGTGATGCCGAGCGCCTTCTGCAGCGATTTCAGCTCTTCTTGCATGTTCTCGCGCAGCTTGAGGTCGAGGGCGCCGAGCGGCTCGTCGAGCAGCAGCACCTTGGGCTGGTTGACCAGCGCACGGGCGAGTGCGACGCGCTGGCGCTGGCCGCCAGAGAGCTGGCCGGGGCGGCGGGCGCCATAGCCGGGCAGCCGCACCAGTGACAACGCCTCCTTGGCCGCCTTGTGCCGTTCGGCCTTGCCGACCCCTTTGACCATCAGCCCGTAGGCGACATTGTCCAACACATTGAGGTGCGGGAACAGCGCGTAGTCCTGGAAGACGGTGTTGACGTTGCGGCGATAGGGCGGCACGCCCTCGGCACGCTCGCCGAAGATCGAGATCGAGCCGGCCGTCGGCTGCTCGAAGCCGGCAATCAACCTAAGACACGTCGTCTTGCCAGAACCCGACGGCCCGAGCATGGCGAAGAACTCGCCCGGCGCAATGTCGAGATCGACAGCGTCGACAGCGCGAACGCTGCCGAAATGGCGCGAGACTTCTTTGAAGGAAACGGCTGATGTCATGGGGTTGTCCTGATCTGTCAGGCTCTTCAAAAATTCGGGCGCAAGTGCTGCCCCTCATCCGCCTGCCGGCACCTTCTTCCCGCATGGTGACGGGGAGAAGGGAAGCGCACCGACGCTGGCGATCCCCCTCTCCCCGTTTTTCACGGGGAGAGGGTAAGGGTGAGCGGCAGCGCCAACCGTTGGAGTTTAGCGTCCGCCGATGACGCCGATATAGTCCGACACCCAGCGGTAATAGGGCACGCACTGGTTGTTCTGGCTGGCGCATTTGGTCACCGGCGTCTTCCAGAACTTGATCTTGTCGAAATTGTCGTAACCGTTGGTCTTACAGCCTTCGTCGGTCAAGAGCTCGTTGCCCTTGCAGGCTGCGGGCACCACGGGGAGCGATCCGAACCAGGCAGAGACATCGCCCTGCACCTTCGGCGACAGCGAATGTTCAAGCCACATATAGGCGCAGTTCGGGTTGGCGGCGTCGGCTTCCATCATGGTGGTGTCGGCCCAGCCGGTGACGCCTTCTTCGGGCACCGTCGAGGCGACCGGCTTTTTGGCGGCAACCAGTGTGTTGACCTGATACGGCCACGAACCCGACGCGACGACGCCTTCATTCTGGAAATCGTCGACCTGGATGGCGGCGTCATGCCAGTAGCGGCCGACCAGCGTGCGCTGGACGCGCAGCAGGTCGAGCGCGGCCTTGTACTGGGCCTCGTTGAGCTCGTAGGGGTCCTTGATGCCGAGTTCCGGCTTGTGGAACATCAGATAATTGGCAGCGTCGGCAATGTGGATCGGGCCGTCATAGGCCTGGACGCGGCCCTTGTTGGACTTGCCGTCGGCCAGCTTCATCTCCTCGAAGACGACGTTCCAGCTCTTGGGCGCTTCCTTGAACACCTCGGTGTTGTACATCAGGATGTTAGGCCCCCACTGGTAGGGAACGCCGTAATGCACCTTGTCGACGGTGAACCAGGGCGCGTCCTTGAGCCGGTCGTCGACCGTCTTCCAGCTCGGGATGAGATCGGTGTTGATCGGCTGCACCCGCTTGCCCGCGACCAGGCGCAGCGAGGCGTCGCCCGAAGCCGTGACGAGGTCGAAGCCGCCCTCGTTCATCAGCGAGACCATCTCGTCGGACGTGTTGGCGGTCTTGACGTTGACCTTGCAGCCACTCTCCTTCTCGAAGGCCGTGACCCAGTCATAGCCCTTGTCGGTCTCGCCGCGCTCGATATAGCCGGGCCAGGCAACGATGTTGACCTGGCCTTCGCCCTTGCCCAGTTCCTTGACCTGGGCGATTGCCTGACCAGAGAAGGTCAGCGCGACCGTCAGCGCAGTGCATGACTTCAGGAATGAATTCATCGTCGATCTCCCATTTTGGCGCCTAGCCCCCGAAAACCGGTTCCGGTTTTCGCTTGAGGTCACGCGCGGACTGAAAAACTGTCAGTTCGTCCTATGGACTTGATACCGCTCTGATGGCGACTTTGGTCCTTGGAACGGAAGGTGCGTGGAAAAATCCGGTTTCGCAAATTCATTTATCAGAAAGTCGATATCGGTTTTTCCGATAGATTTGCACTTTTCAATCAAGGACGCTGGCGGACGGTCCGCTGCGACTGGGCAAGGCCGATGAAATCGCGCGCCGCCTGTGGCAGGCCGGAGCCCCGCCGCCAGACCACGCCGACCTGCACCACCGGCAAGGAACCGGAGACATCGCGCGATTCGATGCGGTCGCCTTCCAGCGACCATGGCCGGTAGACGAGGTCGGGCAGTAACGCCACGCCAGCGCCGGTGGCGACCAGGCTGCGCACCGCTTCCACGGAGCGGGTGCGAAAGGCGACATGCGGCTTGGCGCCGATCGCCGTAAGCAGTTTTCCGGTATTCTCCTCGATCTCGTCGACAGTCAGCATGATCAGCGGCTCGCCGGCAATGTCGCCAATGCCGATGATGTCGGCGCCGGCGAGCGAATGGCCGAGCGGCAACCACAGGCGATAGGCCGAGACTTCGAGGATTTCCGATTGCAGCGCCGTGCGGTCGCGTAAATTGGAGGTGACCATGACGGCAATGTCGAGCTTGCCGCCGATCAGGAGATGTTCGAGGTAGTCGCCATTGTCCTCGATGGCCGAGACCTCGACGCCCGGATAGGCACGGCGATAGCGGGACAGAAGGTCCGACAGCACATAGCCGGCGACCAGCGAGGTGACGCCGAGTTGCAGCCGGCCACCCGCCACGGCCTGTTCGCCGGAAAAAGAGCGGCGGGCGTCGGAGACGTCGGCGAGGATCTTCGTCGCGTGGCGCAGGAACTGGTGGCCTTTATGGGTGATGTTGAGGCCACGCGGATGCCGCTCGAACAGTTCGACGCCGAGATCGTTTTCGAGCTCCTTGATCGCTTCGGTGACCGACGATTGCGAGATGGAGAGGTTCTGCGCCGCGCCCGACACCGTGCCTTGCTCGGCAACGGCGATGAAGAACTGCAACTGGCGGATGGTGAAAGCCATGGCCGGACTAAACACCGGCGGCCAAGCGAAGGAAAGCCAGCGGAGGAGCTTATCCCATGACTGGCGACTGTTGCCGCACTCAGCCGCGCTCCAGCCTGATGCGGCGCCGCCATGCGGGGCCATAGCGCAACGCCAGCATGAAGGTCGTCTCCAGTGCCACGACGATGATGATGATGCGCAAGCCCACGGTGAAGGAATCCTGGCCGCTGCCATGCAAGAGATAGCCGGTCAGGAGAAAGCCCGCATTCCAGATGGTCGCACCGAGCAGCGTCGCGATCGCGAAGGGCAGAGCCGGCAGACAAAGCGCGCCTGCCGCGATCGGCAGGTAATTGCGCACGGTCGGGATGAACTGCGCCAGCAGGGACACCCGCACATGCTTGCGGCGATAGGCCTGACCAAGTTTGCGATAGGTGGCGGGACGCAGGAAGACATATCTGCCGGCACGTTCGATCAGCCTGTCGGCTCGGTCAAATCCGATCCGACGGCCAACCCCGTACCAGACAAGGCAGCCGGAGAAAGAGGCAAGCGTCGTCACCACCAGCAGGATCGCCAGCGTGAAACCGTCCGGCGCCGCCGTCATGCCGAGAAACAGCAGCAGCACATGCGAGGGCGGAACCGGAAGGATCTTCTCGGTGAAAGCGAGGCAGAAAACGCCGAACAGACCAAAGCCGAGAATGGCCGACAACGGACCGGTCATGCGATGCGCCAGTCATAGGTCCCTGACGTCTTGATCCTGGCGATGCGATAGACCGTGGCAGGTGGCAAATTGCGAAAGGTATGGCCGACCCGGGTGGCGTCAAGATCGAGCCGATCGAGCAGCGACTGGTCGAACGGGCAGCGCCGGCCGAGCGTGAACTGATAGAGCGCTCCGCCCGGCCGAAGGTTCGCGAAAACGCCTTCAAGAATGGCAAGCGTCTTGCGTGGCGAAATCAGCCGGAAGGGCAGCCCGCTGACGGCGGCACCGACCACCGGTCCGGGAAACAGCGACAGATGGCGCAGACCGGCTGCATCCATTTCAAAGATCCGGGCGGAGGGAAAGCGCCGCATGAGCAGAGCCGCAAAATCCGGATCGGACTCGATCAGCGTCAAATCCTCCTCCCGCACCCCGCGCGACAGCAGCGCGCGTGTGAAAGGGCCGGTGCCTGGACCGAGTTCCAGCACTGGGCCTGTCTCGGAACCGATATCGCGCGTCATCAATGCCGCGAGGCTCGAACTGGACGGCGTGACCGAGCCAATCTTGAACGGCGCAACGGTCCACGCCATCAGAAAAGACAGAGCATCATTTGCAGACATAATATCCTCGATCCCGGACAAGAACACGCCACCAGTTGGCGCGGCGACCTGATTTCGTTTCAGCGTCGGACCCGAAGCTGTTGCGTATCCGGGCCCGACGCCTTGACGCCGGCATGGCGATTCGTGCCGACCGGCGCTGTTTGCCGCGACTGGATTGCATAGACATTGCGCAATATAGCGAACGCAAAGAAAGCGTCTGTCGTCCTCGGGTTGTTCGGCTTGCCATGTTTACGCAATGTTGGCGCGGTAGCGCCCGATGAGTGTTCGTTGCCTGGGGATTGTCGATGCGTATCTTGCTGATCGAAGACGAGCCCGAGATGGTCTCGGCGCTGCGTGCCGCGCTGAAGCGCCACGACATGGTGGTCGATCACGCCGGCTCGATCGTCGAGGCAGAAGGCTTCGTTGCCGCCGACAGCTACGACGCCATCCTGCTTGACCGCCAGTTGCCGGATGGCGACGGGCTGTCACTGGTGCCGAGATTGCGTTCGGCGAAGAACACCACGCCGGTGCTGATGCTGACGGCGAAGGGCGATACGTCGGACAAGGTCGACGGGCTGGACATGGGCGCGGACGACTATCTGGCAAAGCCGTTCGCTTTCGAGGAATTGCTGGCCCGCTTGCGCGCGCTGCTCAGGCGCCCGGCACCGTTGCAGTCGCAGTTCATCCGCGCCGGCGATCTGGTGCTCGATGTCGGACATCGCGAGGCCGCGATCCGCGGCGAGCCGCTCAGCCTGCCGCGGCGCGAGCTGCTGGTGCTGGAGGCGCTGATGCGGCGCACCGGCCGCATGGTGCAGCGCGAAACCTTGATGGAAGCGGTGTTCGGCCTCGATGACGAGATCCAGTCCAACGCGCTCGACACTCATGTCTCGCGCCTGCGCCGCAAGCTTGCCGAAGCGGCGAGTGGCGTGACGATCAACGGCATTCGCGGCGTCGGCTATCTCCTGCGCGAAACGCCATGAGCACCAAGCGATGAGCCTCAAGCGCCCGCGTTCGCTGAAATGGAGCCTGGTGCTGCGCATCGCCTTGCTGCAATGCGCGATGCTGACGCTGATCATCGTCGGCATCATTGGCGGCATGCTTGCCACCGGCCTCATCCCACACGACTACGAGGACGGAACGATGGACGTGCTGGCCGATGCGGTGGCGCGCGATGCAGGCGGCAGGCTCGTCGTCAACGAGACGCCGGACATGGCAATGCTGCGATCGAACGTTCCCGACCTTTGGTTCGTCATCCGTGACAAGCAGGGGCAACGGCTGCAGGAGGGCACGGTACCGGCACTGTTCCAGCCCTTTGTCGGACTGCTGGACACCATCAGCGACGCCCGTATCGACCATGCAATCGGCGAGGCCGCGCCGCCGGAGGGAAAGATCCGCTGGACCGACACTGCCGCCGGCAATGTCCAGATTTTCAGCGGCACCAAGGGCGGGCTTTCGCTCATGCGCCTGCTCGGGCAGGCGCCGCAATTCTTCCTGCAAGGCATCTTGCCGCTCGCCGGGTTGATGGCGCTGGCGACGCTGTTCGCCACGCCTTGGGTGGTGCGCGGCGCTCTCTCCGGTCTTGGCCATGCGGCGGCCGAAGCCGAGCGTATCGACATCGACCAGCGCGGCGTGCAGCTGCCGCTGAAGGACGTTCCAAGGGAAGTCACGCCGCTGGTGAAGGCGGTGAACGCTGCCCTTGCGCGTCTCGACAAAGGCTACGAGCGTCACAAGCGCTTCCTGACCGATGCCGCCCATGAACTCAGGACACCGGTCGCCATCCTCAACACGCGCCTTGCCTCGCTGCCGGCGACGCCGGAGCGGGCACGGCTGCTGCAGGACGCGGCACGACTTTCAACGCTGACCGACCAGCTGCTCGACCTGCAACGCCTCGACCGGCAAGCTACATCCTTCGCGAAGCTCGACCTGGTGGCGATCGCGCGCGGCGTCATCGTCGATCTCGCGCCGATGGCATTCGCGGCCGGGTACGAGATGTCGTTCGAGCCGGAACGGGAGACGGTCCTCGCCAGCGGCGACCGCACCGCGATCGAACGTGCCGTGACCAATATCGTCCAGAACGCCATCGAGCATGGCGGCCGCGCCGGCAAGATCACCATCAGCGTTGCGGCTCCGGCCGTCATCGAGGTGCGGGACGAAGGCGACGGGGTGCCGCCGGGCGAGCGGGAGCGCATCTTCGAGCCGTTCTACAGGTTGCGCCCGCAAGATCACGGCGCCGGGCTCGGCCTCAACCTCGTGCAGGAAATCATGCAACTGCATGGCGGCCGCATCGAGATCCTCGACGGCAAGCCCAGCGGTGCATGCTTCAGGATGAGTTTTCGCGCCTTGCCCGCATAGAGTCATCGCAAGCGATCGGCCCATGCAGGCGTGCGGTGCGCGCGCCCATCAGTGGCTTGTTTCGGTCAGAACCCGGCTTCGCCGCCGGCGATGCTGAGCCGCGCGCCGGCCTGTGCCAGCGCGGCGGCGATATCGCGTGGCGGCGGTTGGTCGGTAGCGAGTTCGGAGAAGCCGTCGAAGCCGCAGACCTGAACCAGGCCCTGGCGGCCGAATTTGGTGTGGTCGGTAACCACGAGCGACCGCTGGCCGCGCGACAGCACCATGCGGGCGAATTCGGCCTCTTCCAGATCATAATCCATGACGCCGGTCACGGCATCGACGGCGCCGGTGGAGATGACGGCATGGCTGACCGAGAAGCGGCTGACGAACTCGATGGCCGAAGTGCCGAACGCGGCGCCTGAATCGCTGCGCAATTCGCCTCCGGCCATATAGACCTTGTTGCCGTTGATGGTGGCCAGCGTGCGGGCGATGTCGGACGAATTGGTGACGACCGTCAGGCGCCGATGGCCGAGCAGTTCGCGGGCCAGGAACGAAGTCGTGGTGCCGGTGTCGAGCATGACCGATTCGCCGTCGCGGATGGTGGCGGCGACCATGCGGGCAATGATTCGCTTGGCATCGGCATTCTCGCGCATGCGTCGTTCGAAGGGCGCTTCGCCAACCATCGACGGCAGGCCGATGGCGCCATGCATTTTCACTACCGAGCCATCACTGGTGAGCGGCTTGACATCCCGGCGCACGGTTTCGAGCGAAACACCCAGCCGGTCGGCAAGGCTGGCGATGGTCACGGTTCCTTCTTCCTGGAGCACCCGCAGGATTTCGCCGTGGCGTTTGGAATGGACCATTTGGTTTCCCGGATTAAGATGCTTGACCGGTTTTAAGGTAATTCGAGTGCTTTTAAAGGGAATCCCACTCCGTTCGGGCAAAACACCCAAAAAAAGTCACATGTTTTTGTTGACAACCGGGCAACCCTGGCGTGAAATCCAGGCATAAACAGGGGTTTCGGAACTGCAACGGGAGGGTGATGGCAGACCCGCAACTCACCGACCAGACGGTCTTGATCGTGTCTGGCGGAATGAATTCTGAGATCCGCGGGGGCGGATGCCGGGTTCACAAACCTGGCCAAGGGGCTCGTCGGTGCGGTGCGGGATACCAATCCTGGCGTCCCGCACCGACGAGATTATTTGCGTTTCTCCCGAGCATCGTCTCGCTGTCCACGGCGCCTTGTCGAAGCCCGCAAACCAGGCCAGCAAAACAGGGATAATTCCGTGATTGCCGAAGATCGCATCCGCGCCCTGCCCTGCTGGACCGGCGCCATCGAGATCGCCCCGCTGCCCGGCGGCCTGAGCAACGCCAATTATGTCGTCAGTGACGCTGCCGGACGGCATGTCGTGCGCTTCGGCCAGGACTACCCTTTCCACCATGTCTTCCGCGAGCGCGAGGCGATGACCGCGCGGGCAGCCCATGCCGCCGGGTTCGCACCGGCGGTGCAGTATGCCGAACCGGGAATCCTGGTGACAGCGTTCCTTGGCGCCAAGACCTATCTGGCGGAGGACGTTCGCGCCAATCTCGGCCGCGTCGCCGCCCTGATGCGCGCCTTTCACCGGGAGATGCCCAACCATATCTCCGGCGCCGGCTTCATGTTCTGGGTGTTCCACGTGATCCGCGACTATGCGCGCACGCTTGAGGAAGGCGGCAGCCGCAAGCGCGTCGACTTGCCGCGCCTGCTGACGCTGGCCGACGAGTTGGAGCGGGCGCAGAAACTGCTGCCGATCGTGTTTGGCCACAACGATCTTTTGCCGGCCAACATTCTCGACGACGGCAGCAGGCTGTGGCTGATCGATTTTGAATATGCCGGCTTCAACACGGCGATGTTCGACCTTGCCGGCGTCGCCTCGAACGCCGGCATGAGCGATGCGGAATCCTTCGCCTTCCTGACCGCGTATTTCATGAAGGAGCCGGACGAGGCGATCCGCCGTTCGCACGCCGCCATGCAATGCGCCTCGCTGCTGCGCGAGGCGATGTGGAGCATGGTGTCGGAACTCTATCTCGACGCACCCGGCATCGACTACGTCGCCTACACCGAGGAAAACCTGGTGCGGCTCGACGCGGCGCTGGAAAACTACCGGACAAAATACGGGATCCTGAAATCATGACCTTACCCAGCCAGGCCGCGGTCGTCGTCATCGGCGGCGGCATCATCGGCTGTTCGACGGCCTATCATCTGGCCCGCGACCACAAGGCCGACGTCGTGCTCATCGAACAGGGCAAGCTGACCTCGGGCTCGACCTGGCACGCGGCCGGCCTGGTCGGGCAGTTGCGCTCCTCGGCCTCGATCACCCGCGTGCTCAAATACTCGGTCGATCTCTATAAGGGGCTGGAGGCCGAAACTGGCCTTGCCACGGGCTGGAAGATGACCGGCTGCTTGCGGCTCGCCACCAATGCCGACCGCTGGACCGAATACAAAAGGCTGGCGACGACGGCGAAGAGCTTCGGCATGGACATGCATCTTCTGTCTCCGGCCGAGGTCAAGGCGATGTGGCCGCTGATGGAAACTGGCGATCTCGTCGGCGCCTCGTGGCTGCCCACCGACGGCCAGGCGAGCCCTTCCGACATCACCCAGTCGTTGGCCAAGGGCGCGCGCATGCATGGCGCCAAGCTGTTCGAGAATGTCCGCGTCACCGGCTTCGAGATGAGGGATGGCCGCATCACCGCGGTGAAGACCGATCAAGGCGACATCGCCTGCGACAAGGTGGTGAACTGTGCCGGCCAGTGGGCGCGGCAGGTCGGCGCAATGGCCGGGATCAACGTGCCGCTGCAGCCAGTCAAGCACCAGTACATCGTCACCGAGAAGATCGCGGGGCTGGCGACCGATGCGCCGACGCTGCGCGACCCAGACCGGCGCACCTATTTCAAGGAAGAGGTCGGCGGGCTGGTGATGGGCGGCTATGAGCCGAATCCGCAGGCGTGGACGACTGGTCTCCCCGGGGGGGACGTGCCCAATGACTGGGAGTTCCGGCTGTTCGACGACGACTACGACCATTTCGAACAGCACATGACACAGGCGATCGCGCGCGTGCCGGCGCTGGAGACGGTCGGCGTCAAGCAGATGATCAACGGACCGGAGAGCTTTACTCCGGACGGCAATTTCATTCTCGGCACGGCACCCGAATGCGCCAACATGTTCGTCGGCGCCGGCTTCAACGCTTTCGGCATCGCCTCGGGCGGCGGCGCCGGCTGGGTGCTGGCGCAATGGGTGGTCGACGGCGAAGCGCCGCTCGACCTGTGGGTGGTCGACATCAGGCGTTTTTCCAACCTGCACCGCGACCGGCAGTGGGTGTGCGAGCGCACGCTGGAAGCCTATGGCAAGCACTACACGATCGGCTTCCCGCACGAGGAGTATGCCTCAGGCCGGCCGAGCATCGTCTCGCCGCTTTTCGACAGGCTGAAGCAGCAGCGCGCCGTGTTCGGCTCGAAGCTCGGCTGGGAACGGCCGAACTGGTTCGCGCCAGAGGGTGTGGAGCCGCGGGACATCTATTCGATGGGACGCCAGAACTGGCTCGCGGCGGTTGGCGACGAACACCGGCATGTGCGCGAGCATGTCGGCATCTTCGACCAGTCGTCCTTCGCCAAATATGAGCTGAGCGGACCCGACGCGGCCAGGGCACTGGACTGGATCTGCGCCAACGATGTCAGCAAGCCGGTCGGCAGGTTGATCTACACGCAGCTTCTCAACACGCGCGGCGGCATCGAGGCCGACCTCACCGTGGCGCGATTGGCCGAGGAGAAGTTCTACATCGTCACCGGCACCGGTTTCCGCATACATGATGCCTCATGGATCAGCGACCACATAGGCGAAGGCCTCGATGCCGGGCTGACCGACGTGACCGAGGATTTCGGCACGCTGTCGCTGATGGGGCCGCGTGCACGCGATGTGCTTTCAGCGGTGACCGATGCCGATGTGTCGAACGCCGGCTTCCCGTTCGGACACGTGCGCCAAATCACCATCGCCGGCCACACAGTTCGGGCGCTGCGCGTCACCTATGTCGGCGAGCTCGGTTGGGAGATGCACGTGCCGATTGCAGCGACAGGCGAAGTCTTCGACGCGCTGATGGCGGCAGGCGGCAGATACGGCATCCGGCCGGTCGGCTACCGGGCGCTGGAATCGCTGCGGCTGGAAAAGGGCTACCGCGCCTGGGGTTCCGATATCACGCCCAACGACACGCCGCAGGAGGCTGGTCTCGGCTGGGCGGTCAAGCTGCGCAAGAACACCGATTTCGTCGGACGGCGCGCGCTGGAGAAGATCGGCGGCGCTCCTTTGAAGAAACGCTTTGCCGGCTTCACGGTGGACAATCCCGAAATCGTGCTGCTTGGCCGCGAGACCATCCTGCGCGATGGTGAGCCGGTCGGCTACCTGACCAGCGGCGGCTACGGCTACACTGTGGGCAAAAACATCGGCTATGGCTATGTGCGCAACGCCGACGGGGTGAGCGACGATTTTCTCACCTCGGGCGCCTACGAGCTGGTGGTGGCGATGGAGCGGACGCCGGCGAAAATCCATCTGGAGCCGATGTATGATCCAGCGGCGGAGCGGGTGAAAGCCTAATTCACCCGCAAGGCGAGGCCGCGGCTCGGTACGGTATCGGCTTCTCCCGGCATCGAGACGTAAGGGCGCGTTTCCTCGACGCGGGTGACGAGCCCTTGCGCTTCGAGTTCGGCGATGCGCGAAGCAAAACCCTGCTCCCAGAGCGTGTTCTTCACCGTCAGCGCGATGACACCACCCGGCCGGCAGATGCGGATCAGCTCGTCCAGCCCTTCGACCCCGACATGACCCGAGGTGAAGACCCCGGCCGCAACAATCCCGGCATAGGCATCGTCGGCAAAGGGCAGCCTGCCGCCGAGCGCCAGGCAATGCAGCGCCGAATAGACGCCCTTGCGGGCGGCCTGGTCCAGCATGCCTTGCGAGATGTCGAGAGCCTCGACTTGCGGATAGCCTGCAATATCAAGCCATTCGCCGATGAGCCCGGTGCCGGCGCCGGCGTCGAGCAGCGGGGCTGAGCCGCGCGGCAGATGACGGGTCAGCAAGGCAAGGCAGATCGTCGGATGGCGGTAGCCGGCGGCCGACATATCGGCGTCGTAGGTCTGCGACCAGCGGTCATAAAGGGCTGCCACCTCTTCGGGGCGCTTGGCTGCGTAGGCCTCGCCCAGCGCGCCATGATGTTTGCTGTCCGCCAACCTGTTCCCCAATCCATTGTCTTTGCGGCATGATAGCCAAACGACGAAAATTGTGGAACCGTTGCGCTGAGAAATATCGGCGTGGGGACGCAGGCATGGCGACAGAAGAGGCGCGGGCGCAACTTGCCGCCATTCCGGTACTGGCCGGCTATAGCGGCCCATTGGAACGGCTTGGCGGCCTCACCAACCTCGTCTTCAGGGCCGGCGATCTCTGCCTGCGCATTCCAGGCAAGGGCACCGAGGAATACATCAACCGCGCCAACGAAGCGGTGGCCGCTGGCGAGGCGGCAAAGGCCGGCGTCAGCCCGCAAGTGCTGCATGCCGACGCCGGCACCGGGGTGATGGTGACGCGCTTCATCACCGGCGCGGTAACGATGTCACCGGAGAAATTCAGGGAACGGCCGGGCAGCCCGGCCCGCGCCGGGGAGGCCTTTCGCAAGCTGCACGAATCCGGTGCGGTGTTTCCCTTCCGCTTCGAACTGTTTTCGATGATCGACGACTATCTCAAGGTGCTGTCGACCAAGGACGTCACGCTGCCCGCCGGCTATCACAACGTGGTGCGCGAGGCCGGCAGCGTGCGGTCGGCCCTGGCCGCCCATCCGCTGCCCCTCGTCGCCTGCCATTGCGATCCGCTGTGCGAGAACTTCCTCGACACAGGCGAGCGGATGTGGATCGTCGACTGGGAATATTCAGGGATGAACGACCCGCTCTGGGATCTCGGCGACCTCAGCGTCGAAGGCAAGTTCGACGCGGCGCAGGACGAGGAGATGATGCGCGCCTACTTCGGCGGCGAAGCGCGCCCGGCGGAGCGCGGACGCGTCGTCATCTACAAGGCGATGTGCGACCTTTTGTGGACGCTGTGGGGACTGATCCAACTCGCCAACAACAATCCGGTCGACGATTTCCGCGCCTATGCCGACGGGCGGTTCGCGCGCTGCAAGGAATTGATGGAGACGCCGGAGTTTTCAAGGCACCTAGCTGCCATACGCCTGGGTTAGTTTACGCCCTTTGGAACATTCTCCGGCGGCACCGTGGTGTCGACCACCTTCTGACGGTGGAAAATGAACAGGCCGGCGAGGACGACGATGCCCGAGCCGATCAGGATGCGCGGACTGGGAACGTCGCCGAAGAACACCAGCCCGAACACCACCGCCCACAAGAGAAGCGTGTAGTGCAGTGGCGCCAGCGTCGAGGCCGGCGCCAGCTTGAGTGCCCTGGTGATCATGAGATGGGCGCCGCAGGAGACGATGCCGAGCAGCAGCATCGCACCGAAATCGAGCGCCGAGGGCGTGCGCCATGCGCCAATGGTCAGCACGGCGCCGACCAGCAGCGTGCCGATGGTCTGCCATGTCACCAGATTGGTATCGCTGGTGCCGCGCAGCCTTCGGCTGAGGATGATGGCGAAGGCAAAGGCAAAGCTGCCGACGAGCGCGAAACCCGACGACAGCGAGAATGCGGCCGTGGAGGGTTTCAGCATGATCACCACGCCGCAGAAGCCGAGCAGGATCGCCACCCAACGGCGCCAGCCGACCTTTTCGCCAAGCAGCAAATGCGACAGGGCCGCGACATAGATCGGCCCAGCCATGTAGAAACTCATCACATCGGCAAGCGGCAGATAGACCACCGCGGCATAGAAGAGCGCGGTGTCCAGCGTGGTCGCCACCACGCGCAGGACCTGCAGTTCGGGCCGTTCCATGCGAAACAGCTTGGCGGTGCCCTGATGGGCGATCATCGGGCCAAGCACGAAGAAAGCGCCGATGGAGCGGATCAGCACCACCTGGCCGACGGAGAAGCTGGCGACCAGCCATTTGCCCATGGCATCGTTCAGCGCAAACAGGAAGTCGCCGGCCAGCATCAGCAGAATGCCGGCCACAAGCACGTTCCTGATTGTGGAATTCTGCGCCACGGGCTGCGTCATGCCGATCCCGATTCCTCCCTCGCGTAGGCTGCGTCGTAGACGCAAGCAGCCGCTTTGACGAGGAGAAAACCCGAAAATCGGCAAGGCCAGTAGCGGAAATCGGGTGGCGCTACGCGGTTTTGTGCCTACGGTTCACCATAACCGGCCTTCCATCGATCGAAAGCCTGGTATCCTGCCTTGTCCGTTCCGCCACCACCTTGCCCCTGGCGATGACGCAGATGCGCTCGGCGCGCAGGCGCAGGGCCTCGATCGGATTGCCGGCGTCGAGGATCACAAGGCTGGCACGCTTGCCGACCGCCAGGCCGAAATGGTCGAGACCCATGATGGCGGCATTGACGTTGGTGACCATGTCGAAACAGCGCGCCATGTCGGCGGGACTCGACATCTGGGCGACGTGCAGGCCCATGAAGGCGACGTCGAGCATGTCGGCGGTGCCCAGCGAATACCAGGGATCGAGCACACAATCCTGGCCCCAGCCGACGCGGATGCCGAGCGCCAGCATCTCCTTGACCCGGGTCATGCCACGCCGCTTCGGGAAGCTGTCGTGACGGCCCTGCAGCATGATGTTGATCAGCGGATTGGGGATGGCGGAAACCCCGGCCTCGGCGATCAGCGGCAGAAGCTTCGAGACATAATAATTGTCCATCGAATGCATCGAGGTGAGGTGCGAGCCGGCCACCTTGCCCTGCAGGCCGAGGCGCTGTGTTTCATAGGCCAGTTGCTCGATGTGGCGCGACAGCGGGTCGTCGGTCTCGTCGCAATGCAGGTCGACCATCAGGCCGCGTGCAGCCGCGATCTCGCAAAGCTCGGTCACCGAGCGCGTGCCGTCGGCCATGGTGCGTTCGAAATGCGGAATGCCGCCGACGATGTCGACGCCCATGTCCAGCGCGCGAATGGTGTTCTGGCGCGCCGTCGGCGAGCGGTAGAAACCGTCCTGCGGGAAAGCGACGAGTTGCAGGTCGATGTAGGGGGAGATGGTTTTCTTCACGTCGAGCAGGGCCTCGACGGCCAGCAGGCGGTCGTCACAAACGTCGACATGGGTGCGGATCGCGAGCAGGCCCATCGACACCGCCCAGTCGCAATAGGCGAGCGCGCGGTCGCGCACCGCCTCATGCGTCAAGAGCGGCTTCAATTCGCCCCATAGCGCAATGCCTTCTAGCAGCGTGCCCGACGCGTTGATGCGCGGAATGCCATAGGACAGCGTCGCGTCCATGTGGAAATGCGGATCCACGAAGGGCGGCGAGACCAGGTTGCCGCGCGCATCGACCGCCGTGCCTGCCGTGACACTCAGTTCAGGCTCGATCGCCGCGATCGTCTCGCCGATAATGCCGATATCGGCGATCCTGCCGTCAGGCAGCGTGCCGCCACGAACGATAAGGTCGAAATCCATTTGTCGTCATCCCATTCAGAATCATCTGGCCATGGTGGCGCAAAAGACCGCTTGCCGCAGCCGTTTCTTTCAGCGGGTGCGAAAGGTTCCCTCCGGAGGTAACTCGCTCTATAAGCCGCCTTTCGTCCACGCAGCGATCGGCTCCGGACTCAAGGCCATAGTCGCAAACCATGGAACTCCCGTGTGAACTTGAACTTGCCGTTCCTGAAACGCGACGAACGCTCGGTGGAGAACCAACGCCTTATCGTGCGGCTGGTCAAAGAGTCTTTCCGGCAGCATATGTTCGGATATGCCGCGGCCATCGTGTCGATGCTGGTGGTCGCCGGCATGACGGCCGCCAGCGCCTGGATCCTGCGCGAAATCACCAATGAATTCGTGATCGACAAGCGGATCGAACGCGTCAACATGATTGGCGCGGCGGTCGCCGGGATCTTCATCCTCAAGGGGTTCGCCAATTTCGTCCAGGCCTATTTCATGAGCCGGGTGGGCAATGCCATCATTGCCGACCGGCAGCGCAAGATCTACGACCGCATCCTGGCGCAAGGCATCGAATTTTACCACTCGACCTCGTCATCCGACCTGATCACCCGCATGACCAACAATGCGCAGGCGGCGCGCAACGTGCTCGATCTCATTGTGACGTCCTACGTGCGCGATCTGGTGACGCTGCTTGCATTGATCGGTGTCATGGTCTGGCAGCAGCCTGCGCTGTCGCTGATCTGCTTCGCCGTCGGTCCCCTGGCCATCTACGGCGTCAACCGCATCCTGAAGCGTGTGCGCAAGTTCGCCGCGATGGAGTTCCGCTCGGTCGGCCAGATCATCCAGGTGATGCAGGAAACGGCGATCGGCGTGCGCGTCGTCAAATCCTTCAACCTCGAAGGCTTGATGCGCAAACGCATGTACAAGGCGGTGGCAGACGTCGAGGACCGGGCCAACAACATCGCCGCGCTGGAAGCGGTGACCAGCCCGGTGATGGAGACGCTTGCCGGGTTGGCGATCGCCGGCGCCGTGATGATCAGCGGCCTCCTGGTTCTGCAGGGCGGCCAGATGCCAGGCAACATCATGGCCTTCATCGCCGCACTACTGCTTGCCTATGAACCGGCCAAGCGCCTGGCGCGAGTCCGCATCTCGCTCGAAAGCGGCATTGTCGGCGTGCGCATGATGTTCCAGCTTGCCGACGAGCCTTTGACGCTGGCGGAGAAGCCCGATGCGCGGCCGCTTCGGGCCGGACCGGGGGAGATCCGGTTCGACGCCGTCAGCTTCGCCTATCAGAACGGTCCTCCGGTGCTCGACGGGTTCGACCTGACCTTCGCGCCGGGCAAGATGACGGCGCTGGTCGGGCCATCCGGCGGCGGCAAGTCGACGATCCTCAACCTGATCATGCGCATGTACGACCCGAAGAGCGGCAAGGTGCTGCTCGACAGCCAGGACATTTCGCAGGCGACGCTTGCCTCGCTCAGGGAAAAGATCGCCTATGTCAGCCAGGACACGTTCCTGTTCGCCGGCACGATCATGCACAACATCCGGCTTGGGCGGGAGGACGCGACCGACCAGGAGGTGATCGCCGCCGCCAAGGCCGCCAACGCGCATGACTTCATCATGGCGCAGGCGAAAGGTTACGAGACCGATGTCGGCGAGAATGGCGGCCTCTTGTCCGGCGGCCAGCGCCAGCGCATCTCGATCGCGCGCGCCATGCTGCGCAACGCCGAAATCCTGCTGCTCGACGAGGCGACCAGCGCTCTCGATGCCGAATCCGAAGCGCTGTTTCGCGACGCTCTGCAGCAGCTGACCGAGGGACGCACGACGATCGTCATCGCTCACCGCCTGTCGACGGTACACCAGGCCGACACGATCGTGGTGCTGGAGGGCGGCAAGGTGGTGGAGAGCGGCCCGCACCGGACCCTGCTCAACCAGGGCGGGCTTTACCAGAAGCTCTATGAGTACCAGTTGATGCCGTAGCGTCCTTCCCTTCTCCCCCTGTGGGAGAAGGAAGAAGCTTTACTCCGGAACGTGCCGCACCGCGCCCTTGTCGGCGCTGGTGGCGAAGGCGGCGTAGGCGCGCAACGCGGTCGTCACCTTGCGCTTGCGCTTTTCCTCCGGCTTCCAGGCCAGGGCGCCCTTCGCCTCCATCGCGGCGCGACGCGCTTCGAGCTCGGCATCGCTGACGGCGAGACGGATCGTACGGTTGGGGATGTCGATCTCGATCGTGTCGCCCTCCTGGACCAGCCCGATCGTGCCGCCCTCGGCGGCTTCAGGTGAGGCATGACCGATCGACAGGCCAGACGTGCCGCCGGAGAAGCGCCCATCGGTGACCAGCGCGCAGGCCTTGCCCAGGCCCTTCGACTTCAGATAGCTGGTGGGGTAGAGCATCTCCTGCATGCCGGGTCCGCCACGCGGGCCCTCGTAGCGGATGACGACGACATCGCCGGCCTTGACCTCGTTGGCCAGGATGGCTTTCACCGAAGCGTCCTGGCTTTCGAACACCCGCGCCGGGCCGGTGAACTTCAGGATCGACTCATCGACGCCGGCCGTCTTAACGATGCAGCCGTCGAGCGCCAGATTGCCTTTCAGCACGGCCAGGCCACCGTCCTTCGAGAATGGCGTTTCCGCCGAACGGATGACGCCCTTCTCGCGATCAAGGTCGAGATCATCCCAGCGGCGGTCCTGGCTGAAGGCGACCTGTGTCGGCACGCCGCCGGGCGCGGCGAGGAAGAAGTCGCGGACATTCTGGCTGGAGGTGCGGGAAATATCCCAATGGTCGAGCGCTTCGCCAAGGCTTGCTGTGTGCACGGTCGGCAGATCGCGGTTGATCAGCCCGGCATTGTCGAGCTGGCCGAGGATGGCCATGATGCCGCCGGCGCGGTGAACGTCTTCCATATGAACGTCCGATTTGGCCGGCGCCACCTTGCACAGCACCGGCACCCGCCGCGACAGCCGGTCGATGTCCTCCATGGTGAAGTCGACCTCACCCTCGTGGGCTGCGGCCAGGATGTGCAGCACCGTGTTGGTCGAGCCGCCCATGGCGATGTCGAGCGTCATGGCGTTTTCGAATGCGCCCTTCGAGGCAATGCTGCGTGGTAGTGCGCTTTCATCGTCCTGCTCGTAATAGCGCTGGGCGAGATCGACAACGAGATGGCCGGCCTCGACAAACAGCCGCTTGCGGTCGGCATGCGTGGCCAGCGTCGAGCCATTGCCCGGCAACGACAGGCCCAGCGCCTCGGTCAGGCAGTTCATCGAATTGGCGGTGAACATGCCCGAGCAGGAGCCGCAGGTCGGGCAGGCGGAGCGCTCGATGACCTTGACGTCCTCGTCGGAGATCTTGTCGTCGGCGGCCGCGACCATGGCGTCGACCAGGTCGAGCGCTTGCGTCTTGCCGGCGAGCACCACCTTGCCGGCTTCCATCGGCCCGCCGGAAACGAAGACTGTCGGGATGTTGAGGCGCAGCGAGGCCATCAGCATGCCGGGGGTGATCTTGTCGCAATTGGAGATGCAGACCATGGCATCGGCGCAGTGCGCATTGACCATGTATTCGACGGAATCGGCGATCAACTCGCGCGACGGCAGCGAATAGAGCATCCCGTCATGGCCCATGGCGATGCCGTCATCGACCGCGATGGTGTTGAATTCCTTGGCAACGCCGCCGGCCTTCTCGATCTCGCGCGCGACCAGCTGGCCAAGGTCCTTCAGATGGACGTGACCCGGCACGAACTGGGTGAAGGAGTTGACCACGGCGATGATCGGCTTGCCGAAATCACTATCCTTCATGCCGGTGGCACGCCAAAGGCCGCGGGCGCCGGCCATGTTGCGGCCATGAGTGGTGGTGCGGGAGCGATAGGCAGGCATGAATTTTCCTTAGCTGGCTGACTGCGCTCGATGCGGAGCGAGGCGGCGCTGAGTTCGGACCGCAGGCGTTATAGACTCGCAAGTATGGTCTGACCACATTTTTGCAATACGCCACGAAAGCCCACTGAGCGGTTGACGAGCCAAGCCTCGCATTATATAGCCAATTGGGTATATACCCTATTGGCTATGGATACGTCATGAACCAGCTCGATGCCACCTTCGCGGCGCTTGCCGATCCGACGCGGCGCGCCATCCTTGCCCGGCTCATCGAAGGCGAGGCATCGGTGATGGAACTGGCCGAGCCCTTCGCCATGAGCCAGCCCTCGATTTCCAAGCATCTCAAGGTGCTCGAAAGCGCCGGCCTTATCTCTCGCAGCCGGGACGCGCAGCGCCGGCCGTGCCGGCTGGAAGCAAAACAGCTGGCCGAAGCCAATGACTGGCTCGAGCGCTACCGCAAGATCTGGGAAGGCAATTTCCAGCGCCTCGACGCCTTGCTGGGTGCCATGCAGGCCAACAAGACGGCCGGCGACGCGGAACAATAGCCGAAGCCGGCGTCTTCATCCCAAAGGGAAAAATCAAAAGCCGTGTCGGATCGCCGGTTGGCCAAACGTCCTTGGACGAACAGCAGGAGGATTATTATGAGCACCACAACTTTGCCCGGCTCGACCGCCGCCACATTGACCGTGACCACGCCCAGCGATCGCGAGGTGCAGATCACCCGGGTCTTCGACGCGCCCCGCCCGATGGTGTTCGACTGCTGGACGGTTCCCGAACTGCTTAAGGGCTGGCTGCACGGCCCGGACGGCTGGCGTCTGGCGGTCTGCGAGATCGACCTCAGAGTCGGCGGCGCCACCCGCTACGTCTGGCAGCACCGTGATGGCCGCAGCATGGGCATGAGCGGCGCCTATCGCGAAATCGTGCGCCCAAGCCGCCTCGTCGCCACCGAACTGTTCGACGAGGACTGGACCGGCGGCGAGACGGTTGGAACGGTGATCTTTGCCGAACAGACCGGTAAGACGCTGCTGACGCAGACTGTGCTCTACGCTTCGTCAGCGGCGCGCGACAGCGCGCTCGGCACCGGCATGACCAGCGGCATGGCGCAAAGCTATGCCCAGCTCGACGCCTATCTCACTTCGCTACAGGACGCCGCCAAGGGCGCCGCCTGATTTCCCGCAAAGAAACCCGAGGAGAAAACCATGCAAAAGATCACCACCTTCCTGTGGTTCGACGGCCAGGCCGAAGACGCCATGAACCACTACGTCTCCATCTTCAAGAATTCGAAGGTGCTGAGCGTTACGCGCTGGCCCAAGGGCCACGCCGACGAGGGCAAAGTGTTGGTCGCCTCGTTCGAGCTCGACGGCGTGCAGTTCCAGGCGCTCAATGGCGGTCCGCAATACAAGTTCACCGAGGCGATCTCGCTCTCGATCGACTGCAAGACGCAGGCCGAGGTCGATCATTTCTGGACGAAACTGACCGAGGGCGGTGGCGAACCCGGCCCCTGCGGTTGGCTGAAGGACAAGTTCGGCGTTTCCTGGCAGGTCGTGCCGGAGCAGTTGCCGCGCCTGCTTCAGGACCCCGACAAGGCCAAGGCCGGCCGCGTCATGGGAGCGATGATGCAGATGGGCAAGATCGACATCGGGAAACTCGAGGCGGCTGCGAAGGGGTAAGCGACCCCTTTACGTCGGCGCTGCTCCTCATCCGCCCTTCGGGCACCTTCTCCCCGTGAAACGGGGAGAAGGAAGAGGTCAAGCGGCCTTTTCGCGGACCTGGTAGTCCTTGATCGTGGCGAAGCGGATCGCCTTCCAGCGTTCGGCTTCGTAGTTCAGCGAGAAAGCGTGCTGGGCCAGGAACACCGGATCGTTGTCGAGGTCGCGGGCGATGTCGCCACGATGCGCTTCGATGAAGCGTTGCACTTCGGCCTTGTCGTCGGCCGAAATCCAGCGGCAGACGGAAAAGCGCGACATCTCGAATTCGACCGGCAGCGTGTATTCGAAATTCAGCCGCTCCTTCAAAACGTCGAGCTGCAGGGCGCCGACGACGCCGACGATGGCCGGCGAGCCATCCTCGGGCGAGAACAGCTGGACGACGCCTTCCTCGGCCATCTGGTGCAGCGCTTCCTTGAGCTTTTTCGCCTTCATCGCGTCGCCAAGCCGGACGCGGCGCAAGATTTCCGGGGCGAAATTCGGCACGCCCCGGAAAAGTATCTCCTCGCCCTCGGTCAGCGTGTCGCCAATACGCAGCGTGCCGTGGTTGGGGATGCCGACCACGTCGCCGGCAAAGGCTTCGTCCGCCGTGACGCGGGTGCGGGCGAAGAAGAATTGTGGCGCCGACAGGCTCATCGGTTTGCCGGTGCGCACCAGCTTGGCCTTCATGCCGCGCTCGAGCTTGCCCGAGCAGACGCGCACGAAAGCGATGCGGTCGCGATGGTTGGGGTCCATGTTGGCCTGGATCTTGAAGACGAAGGAGGTCATCTTGTCCTCGGTCGCCTCAACCTTACGGGTGTCGGCCTCCTGCGCGCGCGGCGGCGGGCCAAAGGCGCCAAGCGCCTCGATCAGGTCGCGCACGCCGTAATTGCGCAGCGCCGAGCCAAAGTAGACCGGCGTCAGATGGCCCTCGCGAAAGGCTTCTATATCAAGGGGTCTGCACGCTTCTCGCGCGAGCTCCAGCTCCTCGATGAAGGCCTCGCGCTCGTTTTCCGGCAGCAGGCCGGCGACGCGGTTGGAATCGGGACCGTTGACCGGCGTGCGCTCCTTCTCGTCGTCGCCCTTGCGCACGGCGTTCAGGGCCAGGTGGTAGGTGCCGGAAAACGTCTTGCCACGGCCGATCGGCCAGGTGATGGGGGCCGTATCCAAGGCCAGCTTCTGCTCGATCTCGTCGAGAATTTCAAACGGATCACGGCTTTCCCGGTCCATCTTGTTGACGAAGGTGATGATCGGAATGTCACGCAGCCGGCAAACCTCGAACAGTTTCAGCGTGCGCGGCTCGATGCCCTTGGCGGCGTCGATGACCATAACCGCCGAGTCGACCGCAGATAGCGTGCGGTAGGTGTCGTCGGCGAAGTCCTCGTGGCCGGGCGTGTCGAGCAGGTTGAAGACATTGTCCTCATATTCGAACGTCATCACCGAGGTGACGACCGAAATGCCGCGCTCGCGCTCGATCTTCATCCAGTCGGACCGGGTCTGGATACGATCCTTCTTGGCCTTGACCTCGCCGGCAAGCTGGATGGCGCCGCCAAACAGCAGCAGCTTTTCAGTGAGCGTGGTCTTGCCGGCGTCGGGGTGGGCGATGATCGCGAAAGTGCGGCGGCGCGCTACTTCCTCTGGTATTGTTTCGGGCATTCTCTGGAGTATCCGTGTGACAGGCCGGGCTTCTAGCAGCGCAGTGCCGGGCTGTCGACCGCTCCGGCAACGCAAGTGGCTACGGATGCCGTCTCTCACCATCCTTCAAGCCTGCGTGCATTTCGACATTGGCAAGCGGCCGCAGGAATGCCACTTGGGGAACATCCCTTGCATCATGAGACAGAGGAGGAAGCATGGCTTCGGAAAAACAGGTCATTGTCATCGGCGCCGGCATTATCGGTGCCTCCATCGCCTGGCATCTGACCAAGGCTGGCGCGCGGGTGACGGTCGTTTCCGAGAGCGGTGCCGGTGGCGTCGCGACACCCAATTCCTTTGCCTGGATCAACGCCAGCTGGGGCAATCCCGCGATCTATTTCCGCCTGCGCAGCCGCGCCATGGCCGAATGGAAGCGGCTATCAAACGAGCTGCCTGGGCTGCCGCTCGCCTGGTGCGGCGGACTGCGTTGGGACATGTCGGCAAGCGACATGGAAGCCTACATCGCCGAGCATTCGTCCTGGGGTTATGGCATCGAGCACATCGACCGCGCCCACGCGGCGCGCATCGAGCCCAATCTCGCCGAGCTGCCGAACTTCGCCCTCTATGTCGCCGAGGAGGGTGTCGCCGAGCCGGTTGCGGCAACCAAGGCGCTGCTGGCCGATGCCGAACGGCATGGCGCCCGGATCGTCGCCAGTACGGTGACCGCACTGGTCAAGACCGGCGACAGGATCAGCGGCGTCGACACCTCGCATGGCCTGATGAGCGCCGACGAGGTGGTGATCGCCGCCGGTGTCGGCTCGCCGGATCTTGCCGCGAATGTCGGCGTCACCTTGCCGATCGAAACCCCTCCTGGCCTGATCGTCCATTCGCGGCCGTACAGGAAACTGCTCAACGGGCTGGTGCTGGCCGAGCGGCTGCACATGCGCCAGACGGCCGAGGGCCGCATCATCGCCGGCTCGGATTTCGGCGGCGCCGATCCGGGTATGGATGCCGGAGCGACCGCCCGGGAGCTGTTTGCTTTCCTGAAAGCCAGCCTACGCGGCAGCGATGAGCTTGAACTGGATTTCCATACTCTCGGCTACCGGCCGACGCCGATCGACGGCTTTCCGATCATTGGGCGCGCCGAGGGCTTGGACGGGCTCTACGTCGCGGTCATGCATTCCGGCATCACGCTGGCGCCGGCCGTAGGCCTGTTCGCCGCAAGGGAGATTCTTGACGGCGAGCGCGATCCGCTGCTGACGCCCTACGGGTTGGGCCGGTTCGCGCAGTAGCCTGTAAGCAGATCGCAGGCAGCTACCCGGCCAGCGCCAGCTTGGCCGCGGCTGGAGCAAAGGGCCCGATGTCGATGCCGTCCTTCGTCATGGTGACGAAGGACGATGGCGGGATCGCTTGCCAGTCGCCACCCTCACGATCGAAAGGTTCGGAGACGATGCATCGACCGCCACCCTTGCGAAAGCTGGAGGTGTAGAGCGTCGGCGCGTGGGCATCGGTGGCGTAACGCACCGCGTGCAGTGCCTGCCCGTCCGCGAAGGCGGCGGTGAGTTTCAGGGCAGGTTCGAGACCGGCTCGGCGGGAAGTTTCGAGCACCCGGTAGGTCGCGCGCGAGACGGCGCCTTGCGGGTCCCCAGCCAGTCCTTCGTCGATCATCAGGAGAAAGAAGAGTTCGGAATCGGTAGTGCCTTCGCGTTGGTCGAAGACGGCGTCGGACAGCGAATTCTCCAGCGCGCGGCGGATTTTTTCAAAGCCTCCGATCTGGCCGTTGTGCATGAACGACCATGGGCCGGAGATGAAGGGATGGCAGTTCATGCGGCTGGTGGCGCCGCCGGTCGAGGCCCGCACATGGGCGAGGAAGAGGCCGGATTTGATCTGCCGGCAAAGGCTCTTCAGATTGGGATCGGACCAGGCCGGGAGGATATCGCGATAAAGGCCGGGCCCCGGCCGGTCGCCGTACCAGGCAAGGCCGAAACCGTCGCCATTAGTCGGCGACTTGGCTTCCTGGGCGCAATGACTCTGGGCGATCAGCGAGTGACAGGGCGCCGTGAGGATGTCCTCGAGAAAGACCGCTTCACCGAGATAGGCCGCCCACCGGCACATTGCTTCTGTCGTCCTCTAGGCGCGATCCGCGAGAGCCGCCGGCTCCTTGATCGCGTGCGAACCTCTGTTGTGCGTCCGCTCGTAAAGCTCGCGGACGATTCGGCTGGCGGTAGTCTCGAAGAGAAATGGCAAGAAAGCGTGAACGAGCGCGGCACCGGCCGCCATCAGCAGGCGCGAGGAAAACCACGCCGCAAAGGCCATATGGCCAAAGTAGGTTTCACCGACCTTGGCCGGATGAGAGGTGAAAATCCTTGCGACCGACATGCTGGGTCCCCTTCAGCACTTGAGTTCAGATAGTAAGTATCCTGACACGCCTCGTCGGTTCATTGGTCTCAAAATATCCTTGTGTTTCGCTATTCGTTGGGACAAATATCCCAACATGCCAATGGAAATCGACGAAATCGATCGAAAGCTGCTTGCCGAATTGCAACGCGACGGAACGCTGTCGGTCGACCAGCTGTCGGAACGGGTGGCCCTGTCGCGCAATGCCTCCTGGCGGCGCGTCAAGCGGCTGGAGGAGGATGGCGTGATCACCGGCCGCGTGGCGCTGGTCGACCCCGAAAAGCTCGGACTTGGCCTGTCGGTGTTCATCCTAGTCCGGACATCGAATCACGATCCGGACTGGCTGCAGAAATTCCGCGCGGCGGTGACCGGCTTTCCCGAGATCACCGGGGTCTACCGCATGTCCGGCGACCTCGACTATGTCCTGCGCGCCCGCGTTGCCGACGTGAAGGCCTATGACCGGCTCTACCAGCGGCTGATCGCCAAGGTGGCGTTGTCGGATGTCTCCGCTTCCTTCGTCATGGAGGAGATCAAGGAGACCACGGTCGTACCGATGGAAGTGCGCTGAGGTGTGCTCGGTCACAGTGATGCCCGAAAGAAAGCCGTTGATAGCGGTGCGGGCGAATTGACCGAATCGGCAATCGCGCCGATAGGATCGATTTTATGCGCGCAGCCCTCCAAAACTCCTCCGTCATCGGTCCGACTGTCGGCTTCGTCAGATTGCCGCACGCCGAAGGACTTCCCCTCCCCGCTTACGAAAGCGCCGGAGCCGCCGGCATGGACCTGCGTGCGGCGGTGCCCGACGACAGGCCCCTGCTGATCCTGCCGGGAAAACGCGCTTTGGTGCCGACCGGGCTGATCCTGGAAATCCCCGAAGGCATGGAAGGCCAGGTGCGGCCGCGCTCCGGCCTTGCTTTCAAGCATGGCCTCACCGTCCTCAATTCGCCGGGAACGGTCGACAGCGACTACCGTGGCGAGGTGAAAGTGCTGCTGATCAACCATGGTGACGAGGATTTTGCGGTGACGCGCGGCATGCGCATAGCCCAGATCGTCTTCGCCGCGGTGACGCAGGCGGCGGTGGAAGAGCGTTCGCTGGCCGGCGGCACGGCGCGAGGCGCCGGCGGGTTCGGATCGACCGGGACAGCGTGACCAAGATACCAAAGCTTGTCATCTTCGACTGCGACGGGATACTCGTCGACACCGAAAATCTCGCCAATCGGCGCCTCGCCGAATGGCTGAGTGCCGCCGGCTACCCGACAAATTTCGAATATTGCCGCAAGAACTTCTCCGGCCGCAGCATGGCCTCGGTGCAGAAGGAAATCGAAGCCGAGACCGAGGTCCGCCTCGGCGCCGATTTTGTTGATCGCTGGAACGCAGGGCTGCCGGATCTGTTTTCCCATGGCGTCGAGGCGATCCCTTACGTCCGGGAATTCATCGAGGCGGTCCGTGCGGCCTGTATCCCCTATTGCGTCGCCACCTCGGCCAGAATCTCGAAAATGCACATCACGCTTGGCCAGACCGGGCTGTTGCCGCTGTTCGAACATGCGCTGTTTTCCGCCACCATGGTTTCGCGCGGCAAGCCGTTCCCGGACCTGTTCCTGCATGCGGCCAGGACCATGGGCTTCGCGCCCACCGATTGCATCGTCATCGAGGACAGCGTCGCCGGGACGCAGGCCGGCATTGCCGCCGGCATGCGGGTGTTTTCCTATCATGGCGATCCCTATTCCGACCGCGATGGCCTGGTCCAGGCCGGCGGCATCCTGTTCGACGACATGCGCGAGTTGGCCGGCCTGGTGCCGATCCACTGATCCAGTTTCGACACGGCTGCACGATGCTGGAACCCGTGCTAGCGTGAGGCCTGATCTCGGGCGAC
The DNA here is from genome assembly GCF_013170725.1 of Mesorhizobium erdmanii. Classification (NCBI taxonomy): domain Bacteria; kingdom Pseudomonadati; phylum Pseudomonadota; class Alphaproteobacteria; order Hyphomicrobiales; family Phyllobacteriaceae; genus Mesorhizobium; species Mesorhizobium erdmanii. The sequence goes on from NZ_CP033361.1 coordinate 208,206, forward strand.
ACTCATGCCGACGAACCTGCTCCGCTTCACGCTCGCGTTGATGCTGCTGCCGTTCTTTTGGACGGCGGCCGGCGCGCAGGCCGTGAGCTTTCCCGAACTCGACAGCCCGCTGCCCGGCCGCAGCGATGTCACCTATCTCGACCTGGCCAGGATGGTCATCCCGGACCTTAGCGCCGACAAGGACGGTTTCTACAAGGGCGGATTGCCGATCGATATGCGCCACATTGCCGGTGGCGATGACGGCGGCTCGCCGCCGGAGACGACGAACCTGCCCAATGCGGCGGTGCTTCCCATCAAGGCTGGCGGCAAGGATCGGCTGGCGATGCTGTTCGATCTCGGCGATTCTCCCGACAGTGCCGAAGGCTATGCGGTGCTGGCGCTCTACGACGTGACGGCCAAGCCGAAACTGCTCGATGCGGCCAATGTCGCGGTCGACCGCAGCACCTATTTCCGCGAGCCGAACAAGCTTTCGATCGGCGCTGGCGACGACGTGCTCATCTCCATGAGCACGCATTTCAATTCCAACCAGGGCTATGTGAGTACGCTGCTGATCCTGCCTCGCGAGGACCGCCTTCAATTGGTCGACACGATCAACACGTTCGATGAGAACGTCTGCGCCTACAAACGCAGCCAGGATCTGGCCTTCCTGACGCTGGACGACGGAAAGCCTTATGCGGCGATCAAGGTGACGGCGACCGACGCCACGGTGCCGAGTGGTGAAAGTTGCGATGAGGCTGCGCCCGATGCAGCGTCGCACGACATTTCCGTCACCTACCATTGGGACACGAAGACTTCACGCTACGTCAAGGATTCCGATGCGTTCGAGAAGTTGTCAGCAGAGAACGCGAAACGCTTCTGAACCAAGCGCATTCGTTTGCCCAGCCGCGGACACCGCGATAGCATCCGCGCCGACACTCGTGATGGGGAGCATTCATGGACAAGGGCAAGATCTTTCGCGACCTGCATGCCTCGACCTTCGTCATGCCCAATCCCTGGGATCCGGGCACGACCAAGCTACTCGGCTCCTTCGGTTTTAAGGCGCTGGCGACGACCAGCGCCGGCTTTGCCTTTTCGCGCGGCCTGCCAGACGGCGCCGTGAGCTTCGAACAGATGATCCACCATTGCCGCGAGGTGACGGCGGCGACCGACCTGCCGGTCTCGGCCGATCTCGAGAAAGGCAAAGGAGACAGCGCCGAGCAGGCCGCCGAAACCATCTTCGCGGCGGAAGCGGCCGGCCTTGCCGGCTGCTCGATCGAGGACCACACCGGCGATCCCGACAAGCCGATCTATGATTTTGCGCATGCGGTCGAACGCGTCGCGGCGGCGGTCGAGGCGGCACGGGCACTCAAGCGCGATTTCGTCTTCACGGCGCGGGCCGAGAATTTTCTCTGGGGCAAGTCCGACCTCGACGACACCATTAAGCGGCTGCAGGCCTTCGAGAAGGCCGGTGCCGACGTGCTCTACGCGCCGGGCATCGGCGACGTCGAGATGGTGCGCACCCTCTGCTCAGCGGTCGGCAAGCCGGTCAACGTCATGGCGAAGCCAGGCTTCACCATCGCCGATCTTGCCATGGCCGGCGTCAAACGCATTTCGCTGGGGCCATGGCTGACCAACTTCGCCTACGGCATGCTGGAGACGGCGGCGCGCGAAATCCAGCAGGACGGCACGTTCGGCTTTACCCGCGCCGCCATGCCGTTCGGCAAATTGCAGGAGCTGTTCGGCAAATCCCTCGGCTAGAGGGCCCAGCTGGCGGTTAGCGACGGCTCTCTCGCGCCGAAATCGCCTTGTGCAGATGCACCATCATGGCGGCGGCGAAGAGGGGTGTCAGCAGATTGAGCAGCGGCACCGCAAGAAAGGCCGCGATGACCAGCCCGGCAAGGAAGACCGTGCCAGCGTAGTTCTTGCGCAAGGCCCTGGCCTCGTCTTCCGCGCGAAAGCGCATGGCGGCGAATTCGAAGAATTCGCGGCCGAGCAGATAGCCGTTGACGATGAAGAAGGCGGCGATGTTGATGCCCGGCACAAGCAGAAGCAGGAGCGCGACGATGTTGCCTGCTATGACGACACCGAAGAATTTAACCGCCAGCACCAGCGAACGCAGCGCCGGCATGGCACGGCCGGGCGGGTCGGCGGAATAGTCGGTGCGCTCGACCACCTCGGCGACATCGTCGAGGAAGAGGCCGGCGATCACCGCCGTGACCGGCGCGACAAGCAGCGCCATGCCGAAGGCAAGCACGATCGCCGCGATGATGCCGCCCAGCCAGCCAGCCCAGGACGGTATGCCGGGCAACAGCGTCTCGAGCCATGGCAGGGCCAGCCATTCGACAAGGCTGGTCAAGCCGAACCACAAGGCGACCAGCGCCAGCACGGTCAGGCCCAGCGTCTTGATGAACACGGCACGAAACGGCGGCGAGAGCAGCTCGATGGCCGCGGCGCGGGCAGCGTCGAAAATCACCGTGCATCAACCCCAGGTCAGCGGACACCGCCGAAAGGCGGAACGTTCACGAGATAGGCAGCGCGGGTCGCGAGCACAAGCGCGGGTCGCTACCTAGCAAACGCCGGCTTTCTGACCGGGATGGTCATGGCCGCGACGCCGGCAATGACAAAGGCCATGCCGAACCACACGGTCGGCCCGAGGCTTTCGCCGAGGACGGCGGCGCCGATGCCGACGCCGATCGGCACGCGCAGATAGGCCTGCGACGTGGTGCCGACCGAACCCAGCGTGTGGATGAGGCGGAAATAGATGACGAAGGCGAGCGCCGTCGAGAAGACCGACAGGCCGATCAGGGCCAGGATCGAGGCCATCGAGGGTGCGAGCGTCCAGGGCTGGTCGACCGCTAGGCTGAGCGGCACCAGCATGACGGCACCGCAGAGCATCGAGCCGGCGGCCGGCAGCATCGGATCGAGACCCTTGAAGCCACGGCCGAAGATGGCGGCACCGGCATAGCAGACCGTCGCCACGACGATGGCGATTTGCGCCCACAATTCGTGACCGAGGCCACCCAACGCCTCGGTGCCGACGATGAGGCAGATGCCGGCTATGCCGGCGCCGACACCGACCAGTTTGCGCACCGTGACCGGCTCATGGCGGGTGATGAGCGCGGTGAAAACGAAGGTGAAGATCGGCGAGGTCGCATTGAGGATGGTGGCAAGGCCGGCATCGACCGAGCGCTCGGCCGCCGCGATCAGCGTGAACGGGATGACGCTGTTGAGGCAGGCCTGGAAGGCAAAGCGGCGCCAGCTTGCAGCGTCGCCCGGCATGGTCAGCCCGCGCCAACGGATGATGGCGAACAGGATGCCGCCGGCGATCAAGGTGCGGGCGGCGATGAAGGTGACCGGCGGGATCGTTTCGACGCCGATCTTGATGAAGGTGTAGGAAGCGCCCCACAGCACAGCCAGAACGCCGAGCAATGCCAGGTCGGTGGTTGTATCGCTCTTTGCAGACATGGGCTCGCCGCTCTCGCATATGATCGGGCTTGTTCTAGGCAACGCGCGAAGAAATGCTTCGTCCACGGTCGAATTATCATAGCGCCTGGTTGTCACCGCCGCGCGGGAACGACAGAAAATCGGTTGCCAATTTTCGGGCTCATGCTGTAGACCCGCCCGGGCGTGGCAAGAAGCCGGCTCTCTCTTTGTACGCAATTCCTGTGGGAAAACCGCTAAGCACTTTTCCTGGAATTGTTCTAGGTTTTTGGTGGAGACATTGATGCCGGATTATGACGTGCTTTGCATCGGCAATGCCATTGTCGACATCATCGCCCAGTGCGAGGAGGAATTCCTCGAGACCAACGGCATCATCAAGGGCGCGATGAACCTCATCGACACGCAGCGCGCCGAGTTGCTGTACAGCCGCATGGGCCCGGCGATCGAGGCCTCCGGCGGCAGCGCCGGCAACACCGCCGCCGGCGTCGCCTCTTTCGGCGGACGCGCCGCCTTCTTCGGCAAGGTTTCCAACGATGCGCTGGGCGACATCTATGCGCATGACATCCACGCCCAGGGCGTCGCCTTCGACACCAGGCCGCTAACCGGCGAGCCGCCGACGGCGCGCTCGATGATCTTCGTCACCCCCGACGGCGAACGCTCGATGAACACCTATCTCGGCGCCTGCGTCGAGCTCGGGCCGGAGGATGTCGAGGCCGACAAGGCGTCCGGCGCCAAGGTCACCTATTTCGAGGGCTATCTGTGGGACCCGCCGCGCGCCAAGGAAGCGATCCGGCAGACGGCGAAACTGGCGCACGCGGCAGGCCGCGAGGTGTCGATGACGCTGTCGGATTCGTTCTGCGTCGACCGCTACCGCGACGAGTTCCTCGACCTGATGCGCTCCGGCACGGTCGACATCGTCTTTGCCAACAGCCACGAGATCAAGTCGCTCTACCAGACATCGTCCTTCGACGAGGCGCTGGCCAGGATCCGCAAGGACTGCAGGATCGCCGCCGTGACGCGGTCGGAAAAGGGCTCGGTCATCGTGCGCGGCGACGAGACGGTGGTCATCCAGGCGACCGCCATCAGGGAACTCGTCGACACGACGGGCGCCGGCGATCTCTACGCCGCCGGCTTCCTGCATGGCTACACGCAAGGCCGCGACCTCAAGACCTGCGGCGACCTTGGCTCGCTGGCGGCCGGCCTGGTGATCCAGCAGATCGGCCCGAGGCCAAGACAGAATCTGCGCAAAGAGGCTGAACTGGCGGGATTGCTGTAACTGAAAGCCCGGCGCTTCTGTTGTTAACAGCCGGCCGTGCCACAGCCCTTCGCAGGCTCAGGGCGTTCGAAGCTCGAAAAGCCAAGCAATTGGCTTTTCGTCCGCTGCGCGGACCGCTTCTCACCGTCGCGTTACTGTCACACATCGCCCCTACACGAAATCGCGAGCGTCCCGCGACTGACATTTCGGGACGCCCTCGGTCAGATGGGGTGTTGAGAAGATGCAAGACAGCAAGCTGTCGGGCGGCGCGGTTCGTCGCCGCCATGATTTCCGTTTACCGCACTAGAAATTCAGCAAGCGACCGCCGCCGAGGGAGGAAACGCGCGGCCGGAAGACAGGTCCATGAGCAGATTTCAGACAGGTCTCGGACAAGACGACTTCGCGGAGATGGTCGCGGAGGATGTCGAGCGCGCGCTTGCCCACTATGACGAGGCCATAAACCAGTCCACCGTGGTCTCGGTCGGCAAGATCGCCGGCAGCATAGCGTCGGCCGTCACCTTGCTGTCGCCAAAGCACCAGCGCGCCATCGACGCCATTCATGCCGACCTTCCCGGCCTTGCCTCGAAATTCGTGCGCGCGCTGGCGGCGGAAGCCGCGCGCCGCAGCGAAGCCGGCACCACGGATATGCCGACGGCTTTGCAGGCCGATGAAGCGCTTCCGCCACCGCCCCGGTCCGACGACCTCGAATCGATGCTGATCGAGGACTGGGCCGGCCGTGTCGCCGGCTCGACCTATCTCGAAGAAAATCTGCGCATCGCCCGCTCGACCCTGCACCGCTGGCAAAAGCGGGGCGACGTCATCGCCCTGCGCAAGGGCGGCCGCAAGCACGTCTTCCCGCTGGCGCAGTTCGTCGACGGCAGGCCAGTGCCAGGCATTGCCGACGTCCAGTCCCTGATCGGCAATCCGAGGCTCGCCTGGCTGTGGCTGACGCGGCCGGCGGCGCAACTCGACGGCCGCATTCCGATCGACCTGCTGCGGCAGGACCGGATCGATGAAGTGGTCGAGGCGGCGCGGGTGTTCGCGCCGGATTAGCCCTTCTTCTCGGCCAGCAGGCCAAGATAGTGCTGCAGGACGGCGGCGCCGGCGATCGACGTGACGTCGGCATGATCATAGGCCGGCGCCACCTCGACGACATCGGCGCCGATGATATCGAGCGAGCCCAACCGCCGCAGGATCATCAGCGCCTCGCGCGAAGAAAGGCCGCCGGCGACAGGTGTGCCGGTGCCGGGCGCGAAAGCCGGGTCGAGGCAGTCGATGTCGAAGGTCAGATAGGTGCTGGCGTCGCCGACACGCGCCGTGATGCGCTCGACAACGCCGACAACGCCGAGTTCGGCGACATCTTCGCCGTGAAGGATCTCGAGGCCGCAGCTGTCCGGCGCGTGGGTGCGGATGCCGACCTGGATCGAGCGCTCCGGCACGATCAGGCCTTCGGCAACCGCCCTGGCGACGAACGAGCCATGGTCGATGCGCTTCTCCTCGTCGAGCCAAGTGTCCTGATGGGCGTCGAACTGGACCAGCGCCAGCGGCCCGTATCTCTTCGCGTGCGCCCTGAGCAGCGGCCAGGTGACGTAATGGTCGCCGCCGATCGACAGCAGCGTGACGCCGGCATCGACGACCTCGCTGGCCTGCGCCTCGATCTGCCATGGCGTTTCGTCATGCCGGCCGAAATCGAGGCCGCAATCGCCATAGTCGATGACCGCCAGTCTTTCGAACGGATCGGCGCGGAAGGGATATTGCGGGTCCCCTTCCAGGATCGCCGAGGCGCGCCGCACGCCTTGCGGACCGAAGCGGGCGCCAGGCCGGTTCGACACGGCGGCGTCGAACGGAATGCCCCAGACGGCGACATCGACGCCGTCGAGGTTACGGGTCAGCCGGCGGCGCATGAAGGACAGCACGCCGCCATAGACCGGCTCGTGCGAGCCGCCATAGATGGTCTTGCCGAAAACGGCATCGTCGGTCTGGCGCGAACGCGGCAGGGAATTGAGCATATCGATCACATCTTTTTTCTGGAGAGAGGTGCGGGCTTTTCTGGAAACAAGTGCAGGGCCAAAGCAGGCCGGGAATCAGTTGGTTCCGGTGGTGAAGCCGGTCCATAGCCGGGTGACCAGGCGCAGCGATTTCTGGTCGCGCGGCTGCGCGGCGAACAGATGCTTCATCGTCTCTTGCGAGAGATAGATGTCGGGATTGTCGCGAACGGTCTCGTCGATCATCGGCGCCGCCGCCTCGACCGCGTTCGGGTAGAGCGTCGCATTGGTGAAGCGGGCGGCAATTTGCGGCTTCATCAGGAAATCAAGGAACGCTTCGGCGTTTTCGCGGTGCGGCGCATCGACTGGGATGGTGATGACGTCGAAGAAGATTTCCGTGCCTTCCTTGGGGATGGAATAGCCGACATCGGCGCCGCTTTTGGCGTCGACCGCCTTGGTCGCCGCACCGATCGCATCGCCGCTCCAGCCAAGCGCCAGGCAGAGATCGCCGGCCGCCATCTCGCTCATGATCGAACCGGATTTGAAATGCCTGACATAGGGCTTGATCGCGGTCAGCAGATCGGCCGCCTTCCTGATCTCGCTCTCATCAGTGGAGAACGGATCGAAGCCGAGATAGTTGAGCGCGATCGACATCACGCCCTCGGGCGAATCGACCATGGCGATGCCGCAATCCTGGAATTTTTTCGCCACGTCCGGCTTGAAGATCATGTCGAGGCTGTTGAGCGGGGCGTCCTTCATCCGCTCGGCAATCCTGGCCTTGTTGTAGATGATGCCTGTGGTGCCATAGGCATAGGGCACCGCATAGGCGTTGCCCGGATCCTGCCTGGCCAGGAAGGCCATGATGTCGGGATTGAGACCCCCAGCGTTGGGAATCCCTGTCTTGTCGAGTTTCTGGATGGCGCCCGCCTTGATGTACTGGCCGACGATCGACGCGCCCGGCATGATCAGATCATAGCCGGAGCCCCCAGTCAGCGCCTTGGTCGTCAGCATCTCGACGGCATCGAACGTGTCGTACACGACCTTGATGCCGGTCTGTTTCTCGAACTCGGCGATCGTGTCGGCGGGCACGTAATCATACCAGAAGTAGATGTTGACGGTCTTGTCCTCGGCGGCCAGGGCACCGCCCGTCAGGGCACTGAGGGCGAACATCGATGCGGCAAGAGTGGCAAGATGGCGCATGGCGGGTCTCCCAAGGAGGTCGGATCGCGCGAGAATTGCCCGCTCGGCACGGTTGGACAAACGGCATTTTTGTTCCTCATACTTGACAAAAACTCATCTCAAGTTTTGTCTCTGCCGATGAAGCTGCCTTCGTTGAATGCGATCCGGGCTTTCGAAGCGGCGGCGCGCCTGCACAGCTTCAAGGATGCCGCCGACGAGTTGCGGCTGACGCCCTCGGCGGTGAGCCGGCATATCCGTTCGCTGGAACAGGCGCTGGGCATGGAGCTGTTCGAGCGCGGCATCCGCCAGGTGACACTGGTGCCGAAAGCCAGCCACTTTGCCCGCCGGCTCTCAACCGCCTTCAGGTCGATCGAGGCCGCCACCGAAGAGATGGGCAGCCACGGCCGACCCGTTGCCGCCAGGCGCGCCTCGCTGTCGATCAACGCGACTTTCATGAACCTGTGGCTCGCCGACCGGCTGCCGCGTTTTCGCCAGGCCAACCCGGATTTCGAACTCGACGTGTCGATCCATGACGATCAGAACCGGGGTGGCAATCCGAGTGCCGATCTGCGCGTGCTGTTCACCGCCGAGACCGCCAATGCGGACACCATCCAACTCGTGTCACTGGTGATCTTTCCCGTCTGCGCGCCGGCCCTGCTTGCCGGCCCGCATGCGCCGAGAACGTCAGCCGATCTCGCCGGACTGAGGCTGCTGCATGAAAACACCACCGCCTGGTGGGAGGAATGGTTCGAACTGGAAGGCCTCAGGGTCGACGCGAAATCCGGTCCGATCTTCCATGACCCGGCGCTGGCCGTGCGCGAGGCGGTCAATGGCGGCGGCGTGGCGCTGGTCGACAACATCATGGCGCAGGACCTGCTGGCCAGCGGTCAGCTGGTGGCGCCATTCCCGGAGCGCCACACCATTGCGGAAAGCTACTGCCTGCAGCAGAAGCCGGGCCATCGCGGCTCGGCCGGAATCAGGCGGTTCCGGGAATGGCTGCTGTTGGAGATTGCCGGCCACAAGCAGGCGATGGGGCTGGCCTGAGGGCTGTTGTGCCACCTCTATATGGTTAGGCTGTCTTGCTAAGGCGAGGCCCGGTGGAGGATCGTTGCGGCGTCGTTTCGCTGGCGGTGACGCCGGTTGCGGCCGCTCTTTTTTGCCGATGGACATCAACCGGTCGGCGCCATGCTTGTCCGGAACCTGGCATGTGTGGATTTACTCAAGTCCCCGCCGAATAGGCCGCGATTGCCGCCATGTTGACGATATCGCTATCCTTGGCGTTCAGCGAGACGATCTGCACTGGCTTGTTCAGGCCGACCAGCAGCGGGCCGATCACCGTCGAGCCGCCGAGCTCCTGCAGCATCTTGGTCGAGATCGAGGCCGAGTGGAAGGCCGGCATGATCAGCACATTGGCCGGGCCGGTAAGCCTTATGAACGGGTACTGCGCCATGGCGCGGGCGTTGAGCGCGACGTCGGCCGCCATTTCGCCGTCATATTCGAAATCGACGCGCCGCTTGTCGAGGATGCGCACGGCCTCCTGGACGCGCTCCGAGCGTTCGCCCTGCGGATGGCCGAACGTGGAGTACGCAAGCATGGCGAGCCTCGGCTCGTAGCCCATGCGGCGGGCGAAGCCGGCCGCCTCCTCGGCGATGTCGGCGATCTGTTCGGCATTCGGCATGTCGTGCACCGCGGTGTCGGCGACCAGCACCGTCTTGCCCCTCGCCAGCACGATCGAGACGCCGATGACGCGGTGGCCGGGCTTGGCATCGATGACGCGCCTGATGTCGTCGAGCGCTGTCGAATAGTTGCGGGTGACGCCGGTGACGATGCCGTCTGCGTCGCCCAGCGCCACCATGCAGGCGGCGAAGTGGTTTCGGTCGTTGTTGATCAGGCGCTGGCAGTCGCGAAACAGGAAGCCTTTGCGCTGCATGCGCTCATAGAGATAGTCGGTGTAGATGCCGTTGCGGCGTGACAGCCTTGCATTGATGATCTCGATGCCTTGCTTGTTGAGATCGATGCCGGCGTGCTTAGCGTTTTCCTTGATGACGTCGTCGCGGCCGAGCAGGATGGCGGTGCCGAGCCGCTGGTTCACATACGAGACTGCGGCGCGCATCACCTGCTCCTCCTCGCCCTCGGCGAAGACGATGCGCTTGGGCTGGCGGCGGACGCGGTCGTAGATGCGCTGCAAGGTGGAGGCGATCGGGTCGCGGCGCGCCGACAGTTCCTGCGCGTAGCGATCGAGATCGAGGATCGGCTTGCGGGCGACGCCGGACTCCATCGCCGCCTTTGCCACGGCAAGAGGAATGGCCGAGATCAGGCGCGGGTCGAACGGCACCGGGATGATGTAGTTGGGCCCGAATTTCGGCCGGTTGCCCTGATAGGCGGCGGCGACGTCGTCGGGCACGTCCTGGCGCGCCAGTTCGGCGAGCGCGCGCGCCGCGGCGATCTTCATGTCGTCGTTGATGGTGGTCGCCCGCACATCCAGCGCGCCGCGAAAGATATAGGGGAAGCCGAGCACGTTGTTGACCTGATTGGCGTAATCAGAACGCCCCGTGGCCATGATGGCGTCGGTGCGGATCTCGGCCACTTCCTCCGGCGTTATCTCGGGATCCGGATTGGCCATGGCGAAGATGATCGGGTTCTTGGCCATCGACTGCACCATGGCGGTGGTCAGCGCGCCCTTGGCCGAGAGACCGAGGAAGACATCGGCGCCGTCGAGCGCCTCGGCGAGGCTGCGCGTGTCGGTCTTGACCGCATGCGCCGACTTCCACTGGTTCATGCCTTCGGTGCGGCCCTGGAAGACGACGCCCTTGGTGTCGCACAGGATGATGTTTTCGGGCGCGAAGCCCATCGCCTTCATCAGTTCGATGCAGGCGATGCCGGCGGCGCCGGCGCCGTTGCAGACCATCTTGGTGGTCTTCATGTCGCGGCCGGTGATTTCCAGCGCGTTGATCAGCCCGGCGGCCGAGATGATGGCGGTGCCGTGCTGGTCGTCGTGGAAGACAGGGATATCCATCAGTTCGCGCAGGCGCTGCTCGATGATGAAGCACTCCGGCGCCTTGATATCCTCAAGGTTGATGCCGCCGAAGGAGGGGCCGAGGAAGCGCACGCAATTGATGAACTCGTCGGCATCCTCGGTGTCGACCTCGAGGTCGATGGAATCGACATCGGCGAAGCGCTTGAACAGCACCGCCTTGCCTTCCATGACGGGCTTCGAGGCGAGCGCGCCGAGATTGCCGAGGCCGAGGATGGCGGTGCCGTTGGAGATGACAGCGACCATGTTGCCGCGCGTCGTATAGTCGAAGGCGCGGCTGGGGTCTTCGGCGATGGCGCGCACCGGCACGGCGACACCCGGCGAATAGGCGAGGCTCAGATCGCGCTGCGTCGTCATCGGCTTGGTGGCGACGATCTCCAGCTTGCCGGGCCGGCCCATCGCGTGGAATTCGAGCGCTTCCTGCGCGCTGACGGACGGACCGTTGGTCTCGGTTTTCCTGGCCATGATGCTTTTGATTTCCTCGCCAATGCCGCGCCTCCTTGAAGTGGGCGCCTTTTAGATGATGAATTAAGACCACGCGCCGCTGCATGTAAACCGCCAAGCGCGGCAAAGCTGCTTCAATGCGGAGACGGCCGTTCAGGAGCCATACGGCGTAGGCTTCAATGCCGCGATTTCGCGCGCATGCTCGCGCAGCGCGGTCCAGCGCCGCAAGGTGCGGGTGCCGGGAAAGGGCCATTGCGAAAGCGGTGGCTGGTCGCTTCCCATGCGCTCGAACAGCGCCGACAGAAAGTCCATGAGCGCCCGCCGCTGCGGCCACACCTTCGCCATCGTGCGGTTGCGGATTTCCTCGCGCGCAATCGCGCGGTCGCGCAGCGTTTCGACCGCACGCCGGATCGCCGCCGTATCCGGCTCGGCGATGATGCAGTAATCCGGATCGAAAAAGACGTCGCGGCCGCCAAGACTTGGCGTGCTCACGACAGGCAACCCGGCCATGAGGTACTCCATGCTGGAGCACATCGCTCCTTCGGCTGGAGATAGACAGAGCCCTACCGCCGCGCGAGCGTAGGCTCGATTGACCTCCTGCGGCGACAGCCATCCTGGCTGGCCCTCATCGAGCGGATTGGCAATGGAATGCCTTGGCGACTGCGCCTGCAGGCGACGGATGAAGGCGCGATCCCCGGCCAGCGGCAATTCGCCGATCGAAAAGGTGACATGGAGCAGGCGCTCTATGCCGAAGGCGAGATAGTGCCGCTTGGTGTGCGAGATGCGGCCATTGTAGACGGCGTCGAATTCGACCGGAACATCCGGCAAAGGCCGGAAGATATCCTCGGAAACCATCAGATTGTGATTTGAGAAGATCGCCATGCCGCCGACCGCCGCGATCAGGCGACGCTCCTCCTCGGTGTTGCAGAGAAAGACCAGCTCGTGCAGCGGAAAGCGGGCGCGGTACCAGGCGAGGTCCCGGCCAATCTTGGCGACGATGTGCGGCCGCTCCAGCGTCCAGCTCGGCATCAGCAGGAATGTGGCGCGGCGCTTGGCAAACCGCCGGCCGATTGCCGCGACGGAGCTCAGGGGACGCTGCCCGCCGATCGGCGTGTAGAGGACAAGCGGATCGTGGCTGAGCACGTAAATCGCAACCTGCATGCCGCCGTCGAGATCGGACAAGGGACCGGTGGCAGGAAGCGCGAAAGGAAGCCGCTTGGCCGCCAATTGCCTCAGCGCGCCCAACCTCTGGCCGGTCTGCCACGCCGCTTTCAGCCAGAGCCGCTCGACCGCAGAGTCGATCGGCCCGACCATTTCCTCGAAAGTTTCCTGACCGTCCCTATCCACAAGATCTTGCTAATATATTGGAGCGAGTACATTGGCAAATGACACTCTCCCGCCAGCCGAGGCAATGCAGCGGTCCACGGCTATCGCTCTGGCTTGCTGTTTCCCCTGCTTTTCGAGCCGCCGGCATTAAACCCCATGGTCACATCTGCTAGCGTGCCGGCATGAATATGCACAGCCCGAACGAGCCCGACGCCCCCGAGGCGGTGACGCCGCCACAGCCCGGCGCCGCCGTGACGCCGATGATGGAGCAGTTCATCGAGATCAAGGCGGCGAACCCGGATTCGCTGCTGTTCTACCGCATGGGCGATTTCTACGAGCTGTTCTTCGACGATGCCGAAAAAGCAAGCCGGGCGCTGGGCATTGTCCTGACCAAGCGCGGCAAGCACCAGGGCCACGACATCCCGATGTGCGGTGTGCCGGTGCACGCGGCCGACGACTATCTGCAGAAGCTGATCGGCCAGGGGTTCCGCGTCGCCGTCTGCGAGCAGATCGAGGATCCGGCCGAGGCCAAGAAGCGCGGTTCGAAATCGGTGGTGCGCCGCGATGTGGTGCGGCTGGTGACACCGGGCACCATCACCGAGGACAAATTGCTGGCGCCGTCGGAATCGAGCTTCCTGATGGCGCTGGGGCGGGTGAAGGGCGGCAGCGACCACAGCTTTGCAATTGCCTGGATCGATATCTCGACCGGCGCCTTCCGGGTTGCGGAGACCACCGCCGACCGGCTGCTGGCCGACATTTTCCGCGTCGACCCGCGCGAGCTGATCGTCGCCGAGCCGGTGTTTCACGATTCCGAGCTGAGGCCGGTGTTCGACGTGCTCGGCCGCGTCGCCAATCCGCAGCCGCCGTCGCTGTTCGATTCGGCATCGGCCACGGGGCGCATCGCGCGCTTCTTCGAGGTGGCGACGCCGGACAGTTTCGGTACGTTTTCGCGGGCAGAACTGTCGGCGATCTCTGGCGCCATCGCCTATGTCGAGAAGACGCAGAAGGCCGAGCGGCCGCCGCTGTCGCGGCCCGAACGCGAGGAACAGGGCTCGACGCTGTTCATCGATCCGGCGACGCGCGGCAATCTCGAACTCTTGCGCACGCTGTCCGGAAGCCGCGAGGGCTCACTGTTCAAGGCTATCGACCGCACAGTCACCGGCGGCGGCGCCAGGCTGCTCGCCGACCGGCTGATGGCGCCATTGACCGACCCGACGGCGATCGGTGCGCGTCTCGACTCGGTGTCGTTCTTCCGATCCGAGACGCGGCTTTGCCAGGCGGTGCGGACGAGCCTCAAGAGCGTCGCCGACATGCCGCGCGCCTTGTCCAGGCTGGCGCTCAACCGCGGCGGCCCGCGCGACCTCGGCGCGCTGCGCGCCGGCTTCGAAGCTGCCGGCGCCATCGCCGAAATCTTCGCCGCCACCGCCCTGCCCCAGGAATTGGCTGGTGCAATGGCCGCTATCCAGGCGCTGCCCCAGGCGCTCGCCCGGCATCTGGTGCACGCGCTCGGCGAGGAACTGCCGCTGCTCAAACGCGACGGCGGCTTCGTGCGCGGCGGCTACCACCCCGAACTCGACGAGATGCGGGCGTTGCGTGACGAGTCGCGAAAAGTGATCGCCGGGCTGGAGCGCTCGCTGATCGAGGAGACCGGCATACGCTCGCTGAAAATCCGGCACAACAATGTGCTGGGTTACTACATCGAAGTGACCGCCAACCACCATGCGGTGATGACCGGCAGCGATGGCGCCAAGGCGCGCTTCATCCACCGCCAGACCATGGCCAATGCCATGCGCTTCACCACGACCGAGCTTGCCGAACTCGAGACCAAGATCGCCAATGCCGCCGACCGGGCGCTGAGCATCGAACTGGCGGCCTTCGATGCGCTGACGGCGGAAGCGGTCGGCGAGGCCGACGCGATCCGCGCCGGCGCGGGTGCGCTGGCGGTAATCGATGTGTCTGCCGCGCTCGCCCTGCTCTCCGAAAGCGAAGCCTGGTGCCGGCCGCTGGTGGATTCAAGCCTTGCCTTCGAGATATCAGGCGGCCGCCATCCAGTGGTCGAACAGGCGTTGCGCCGTTCGGGCGAAGGCCCCTTCGTCGCCAATGATTGCGACCTCTCGCCGGAGGGAAGTGCCAAGAATGGCGCCATCTGGCTGCTGACCGGCCCCAACATGGGCGGTAAATCTACCTTCCTCAGGCAAAACGCCCTTATTGCCATCCTTGCCCAGACCGGCTCTTTCGTGCCGGCCGCATCGGCCCATGTCGGCGTCGTCGACAGGCTGTTCTCGCGCGTCGGTGCCTCGGACGATCTGGCGCGCGGCCGCTCGACCTTCATGGTCGAGATGGTCGAAACGGCTGCCATTCTCAACCAGGCCGGCGAGCGGGCACTGGTGATCCTCGACGAGATCGGCCGCGGCACCGCCACATTCGACGGTCTGTCGATCGCCTGGGCGGCCGTGGAATATTTGCATGAGAAGAACCGCTGCCGGGCGATCTTCGCCACCCATTTCCACGAGATGACCTCGCTTGCCGGCAAGCTGGCGCGGCTGTCCAACGTCACCATGCGGGTCAAGGAATGGGAAGGCGACGTCGTCTTCCTGCACGAGGTCGGCAAAGGTGCGGCCGACCGCTCCTACGGCGTCCAGGTAGCGCGGCTGGCCGGCCTGCCGGAAGCGGTGGTCGACCGCGCCAAGCAGGTGCTGCACCAGTTGGAGGAAGGCGAGGTTTCCGGCAAGGCCAACCGGCTGGTCGACGACCTGCCGCTGTTTTCGGTCGCCGTGAAGCGCGAAGCGCCCAAGCCGGTGAAGAACGACGCGCTGGGTGCCGCGCTCGGCGACATCAACCCCGACGAGATGACGCCACGCGAGGCGCTGGAGGCGCTTTACCGGCTGAAAGGGCTGGCGGGGAAGTAGCTTTGCAATCCGGACGGCGGCGCCGGAACTTCCAATCTCCTCGCCTCGTGGGGAGATTGGCAGCGTCACCGCGGGTCAGATCATTTCCAGTCCGCGTTTGCGCGTGGGCGGCGGGAATGCACGGTCGAGTTCGGCGAGATCCTGCGACGTAAGCTTTATGTCCAGCGCGGCAAAATTCTGGCGGACATGCTCCTGGCTGCTGGCCTTGGGGATGGCGATGACGCCCTCCTGGTGCATCACCCAGGCCAGGGCGATTTGTGCCGCCGTGGCATTGTGGCGGGCGGCGACGGCATCGAGCCTGGCATTGCGCGCCAATGCGCCCTGCTCGACCGGCGAATAGGCCATCAAGGGGATGCCGCGCTTCCGGCTCCAGGGCGCCAGATCGAATTCGAGGCCGCGCCGGACCAGATTGTAGAGTACCTGGTTGGTCTGGACGTGGCCGCCATCGGGCAAGCCGGCCAGGTCCTCCATTTCCTCGGTGTCGAAATTGCTGACGCCCCAGTGGCGGATCTTGCCGGCCTTCTTCAAGGCCTCGAAGCCCTCGACCGTCTCCAACAGCGGCACGCTGCCCGGCCAATGCAGGAGGTAGAGGTCGATGCGGTCGGTGGCGAGCCGCATCAAGCTGTTTTCGCAGGCGCGCTCCACGCCCGCGCGCGAGGCGTTGGACGGCAGCACTTTCGAAACCAGGAAGGTCTCGGCGCGGCGTCCGGCAATGGCTTGCGCCACCACCTCCTCGGCGCCGCCGCTGGCATACATTTCGGCGGTATCGATCAGCGTGATGCCGAGGTCGAGGCCGAGCTTCAGGGCGTTGACCTCATCGGTACGACGACCGGCATTCTCGCCCATCTTCCAGGTGCCTTGGCCGAGCACCTGGACGGCTTCGCCAGAAGGCAGTCTGGTGGTTCTTATCGTTGATGGCATAAGAGAATCCCGGCGCGGTCGAAAGGCATCGCAACACAATCGCCGGGAGAAATCCAGATCGAAGCCGTCGGCGGCGATCACTTCACCGGATGAGCGGCAAGCCAGTCCTGCATCTGCTTGATCTCGGCTTCCTGGGCGGCGATGACGCCTTCGGCGAGCTTGCGGATTTCCGGGTCCTTGCCATTGGCAAGCTCGACCTTGGCCATGTCGATGGCGCCCTGATGGTGCGGGATCATGCCGCGGACGAAGTCGACGTCGGCATTGCCGGTGTATTGGGACGCCATCATGTCGGCATGCATCTTGTCCATCGCCGCCTTGTAGCCTTCGGTCGAAGGACTAGTCGCGTCCATCGACATGCCAGCCATGTCGTGTTTCATCTCTTCGCTCTGCGCCGGAACGCTTTCGAGGAAGACGGCGAGCAGCATTCCGGCCGCCATCAGCAAAAGCACGAGTTTCTTGGCCAAGGTCATTCATGGTCTCCTGTTGCTTGGGTGTCGTATTTGGGGGTTTGGATCAGAGTTTCAACGTCCTCAGCCGCAATGCGTTGGCGATGACCGAGACCGAGGACAGGCTCATCGCCGCCGCCGCCAGCATCGGCGACAGAAGCATGCCGGTGAGCGGATAGAGCACACCGGCGGCGACCGGCACGCCGAGCATGTTGTAGAGGAAGGCGAAGAACAGGTTCTGGCGGATGTTGCCTATCGTCGCCTGGGCCAACGTGCGTGCCCTCACGATGCCATTGAGATCGCCTTTGACCAGGGTGATGCCTGCGCTTTCGACCGCCACATCGGCGCCGGTGCCCATAGCGATGCCGACATCGGCGCTGGCCAGGGCCGGCGCATCGTTGACGCCGTCTCCGGCCATGGCGACCCCGGCGCGTTTTGCGCGCAGTTCCTCGACAAGGGCTGCCTTCTGTTCCGGCAACAGTCCGGCGCGAACCTCGTCGATGCCGAGGCTTTTGGCGATTGCGTTCGCCGTGCGCTCGTTGTCACCGGTCGCCATGATGATCCTCAGGCCGCTGTCATGCAGCGCCTTGATTGCTTCGGCAGCGGTCGCCTTGACAGGATCGGCGACGGCGACGATGCCGGCCAGCTTGCCGTCGGCAGCCACGAACATCGCCGTCTTGCCATCGCCCTGCAGCGTTTCCGCATTGGGCGAAAGGGTGGAGACGTCGATGCCGAGATCGCGCATCATCGCGGCATTGCCGAGCGCGACAGTCTTGCCCGAAACCGTGCCGGAAACGCCCTTGCCGGTGACTGCCTCGAAACCGCTGGCATCGGTGATGGCTACACCGCGCGCGGCAGCGCCCTCGACGATGGCCTCGGCCAGCGGATGCTCCGACCCCTTCTCCAGGCTTGCGGCGAGCCCCAGCAATTCGTCTTCGGGAAAGCCGTTTGCCGCGATAACATCCGTCAGCTTCGGCCGGCCCTCGGTCAGCGTGCCGGTCTTGTCGACGATCAGCGTATCGACCGAGGCGAAGCGTTCGAGCGCGGCGGCTTCCTTGATCAGCACGCCGGCATGCGCCCCGCGCCCGGTGGCGGTCATGATCGACATCGGCGTGGCGAGGCCGAGCGCGCAGGGACAGGCGATGATCAGCACCGAGACCGCCGAGACGATGGCGAAAATCAGGCTGGGCTCCGGGCCGAAAATCGCCCAGACGACGAACGCCGTGATCGCGACGAGGACGACGGCCGGAACAAAGTAGAAGGAAACGCGATCGGCCAGACCTTGAATCGGCGCGCGCGAGCGCTGCGCCTTTGCGACAAGTTCGACGATGCGCGCCAGCGTGGTCTCGGCGCCGATCCGTTCGGCGCGCATGATCAGCGAGCCGTTCTTGTTGAGCGTGCCGCCGGTGAGGGTGTCGCCCTCGACCTTTTCGACCGGAAGCGGCTCACCCGTGATCATCGATTCGTCGATGGAAGAGCGGCCTTCGAGCACCGTGCCGTCAACCGGCACCGCATTTCCGGGCCGGATGCGCAGGCGATCCCCGGCCTTGACGCTGTCCAGCGGCACATCGGTTTCCGAACCGTCCTCGGCGATACGCCGCGCGGTCTTCGGCGCCAGATCGAGCAGGGCGCGGATCGCCGATCCGGTCTTTTCACGGGCGCGTAGTTCCAGCACCTGGCCAAGGAAGACCAGCGCGACAATGACGGCGGCAGCCTCGAAGTACACCGGCACCGCGCCGCCATGGCCGCGGAACTGATGCGGGAAGATGTCGGGGAAAAGTGTGGCGACGATGCTGTAGAGATAGGCAGCGCCAACCCCCAGCGAAATCAGCGTCCACATGTTGGGGCTGCGGTTGAGGACCGAGTCCCAGCCGCGGTGGAAGAAGGGAAAGGCGGCCCAGAGCACCACCGGGCTTGCCAACGCCAACTCCGCCCAGCTTTTCGTCCGATCGCTGACCAGGTTTTCGAAGCTTAGGCCGACCATCGGGGCCATGGCGATGATCAGAAGCGGGATCGACAAAGCCGCGCTGACCCAGAACCGCCTGGTGAAGTCGACCAGCTCGGGATTTGGCCCTTCATCGCCGGATGGTACGCCCATCGGCTCCAGCGCCATGCCGCAGATCGGGCATGAGCCGGGCTTGTCGCGGATGATCTCCGGGTGCATCGGGCAGGTGTATTGGGTTCCCTTGGGCATCGGCTGGGGCGCGGGCCGGTCCCCCAGATATTTCAGCGGGTCCGCCTCGAACTTCGCCTTGCAGCCGGCTGAGCAGAAATAGAAACCCTGGCCTTCATGGCGGACAAAATGCTCCGCCGCCGAGCGGTCAACACTCATGCCGCAGACGGGGTCGGTGGCGGTCAGGTATTGTTGCGGCTCGGCCTGGAATTTCGTGCGGCAACCTTCACTACAGAAATGGAAGAGGCGCCCGCCATACTCCGATGTCGGCTTGGCAGCGGCCGAATCCACCGTCATGCCGCAGACCGGATCGCGCAAAACAGCACCCGCGTCAACGGCCGCGCCTTTCGGCGCGCAACAGCCGCCATGTGCGCCGTGTGTGTGATGATCGCCGTGCTGATCATGGTTTGAATGCGTCATTCCAAATTGCCTCTATGCCTCTGTATCGGACGGAGGTAGTGCTTCCAGTAACTGGAAGGTCAAGAGCTGTTTTGATTTTTCGCATTTCGGCAGCCAGCGGATTGCCCGATTGGCAACTATACACGCTCGCGCGCCCGCACTAATGTTAAGCCCTCTAATATTACTCTGATCTCCTTGCCGCTGGACTCTGTCCGACAATGAAGTGCCTGGTCATAAACCTCGATCGCTCTCCGGATCGGCTTGTCCATATGATTGCCGAG
Organism: Mesorhizobium erdmanii; assembly: GCF_013170725.1. NCBI lineage: Bacteria > Pseudomonadati > Pseudomonadota > Alphaproteobacteria > Hyphomicrobiales > Phyllobacteriaceae > Mesorhizobium > Mesorhizobium erdmanii. The sequence continues at coordinate 227,978 of NZ_CP033361.1, forward strand.
TTCGCCCGTATCGGCACCGCGTTCGAACGGATCGCGGCGGTCGACGCTCGCAGCCACCCTGAACTCGCACAACAACCGCAGCATCCGATATATGGGGTCCGGCGTTTGCTGGGCAGCGAGATCGCTTGCCTGCACAGCCACCGGGCCTGCTGGTCGATCCTCGCTTGCGACGAGGCCCGCTATGGCGCCATCTTCGAGGACGACGTGGTTTTTTCAGCAAATGCCGGCCCGTTGCTTGCCGATGATGGCTGGATCCCGGCCGATGCCGATATCATCAAGCTCGAAACCTACTTCAAAAGGACACTGATCCACCGCAGAAGCATCTCCGCCGGCCACGGGTTTTCAACGTCCAGGCTCTATAAGAACCATCCGGGAACCGGAGGCTACATCATCTCCAGACAAGCAGCCCTTGATCTCCTCGAAGCGACCGAAAAGATCAATGTCACCGCCGATGATCTGATTTTCACCCCGGCATTGCGAAGTTCATCGAGCAAAAAAATCTACCAGCTCGTCCCTGCGCTGTGCGTACAGGACCAGTTCGTCGGAAACCGCTTGCCGAGCCTTCTCGGCCGGGAACGGGATGCCCTATGTGCCGTGGACGAGCTTGCGGTAAAACGCAAAAGGCCGGCCACCGCGAGGATCTTGAAAGAGGCTGGGCGAATCCAGCGGTGGATCGTCGATTTCTGCAGATTCCGGCGACATATTGTCGTCCCCTTCGATTCGACCGGGCAAACGAGCAGACCGCTTGACGGATCGCTGGCGGCTCCATTACCAAGCGTCGCACTGTAGAATACGTGCCAGCTTCCGCGTTAGCCGGAGGACGCTGAAACCACCACAAAATAGCGATTTCGTTGGCCGATGAAGCGCCTGGTTATCAATCTCGATCGATCTCCCGATCGCCTTGCTCATATAACGGCGGAGTTCGCCCGCATCGGCATCGGATTCGAGCGGGTTGCGGCAGTCGATGCGAGGCAACATCCGGACCTGATGCTGCAGCCGCAGCATGCGATGTACGCCATCCGGCGCCTGTCCCACAGCGAGATCGCCTGCATGCACAGCCATCGCGCCTGTTGGTCGATCATCGCGCAGGACGACGCTGCTTATGGCGCCGTCTTCGAGGACGACATCGTGTTCTCGGCGAAAGCCGGTGCCCTGCTTGCCGACGTGAGCTGGATTCCGGCCGATGCGGATGCCGTCAAGCTCGAAACATTCTTCGTTAAGACCATGACCCAGAGGAAAAGCACCGCCGTCGGTCACGGCTTTTCCTTGGTCAGGCTGCGCGGGAACCACGTCGGAACTGCCGGCTATATCCTGTCGAGGCAAATGGCGCGCGACCTCCTCGACGTTACGGCACAGGTCAGCGCGGCGGCCGATGATCTCGTCTTCAATCCGGCGTTCCCCACGTCAGGCGAAAAGACGATCTACCAGCTTGCGCCCGCGCTTTGCGCACAGGATCAGTTCGTCGGCGGCAGACTGCCAAGTTTGCTTGTCGAGGGACGGAACGCCGAATGGGTCGCGAGCGGGCTGACCATCAAACGCAGAAGGCCCGTCACCGAGAAAATAAGGAGGGAGACCAGACGCGTCGTCGAATGGATCATCGACCATGGCAGGGGGCGGCGCTACACAGTCGTCCCTCTCGATCCGCCCGCGGCGAAAGAATAGATTTCTCGCCGGGCCATCCCCGGCAGCGAGAACGCGTTTTAGGCCGTCCGAAAGCAAGGCCAACCAGCCCCCACGGCAGAAAATCTCCGGAAACTTCGCCAGTATAAGTACAGATTTTGGTTCTGCTTCACCCTTCCCTTTGTGCTTGATGAGGCAGAGATAGAAATCTTTTGCATTCCCAGACAATTGAATTGATTTTGATTGACTTATTGTAAAAATTCGTATTGGCTCTTCTCATTTCATTGCCGCAAAAATTCTCCCCCAAAAAAGTCGGCAAACACTGCCTATACCTGTGCTAGAGCCCAGCCATTATCCTTGTGAAATAGTGACTTGTTAAATAATGAAGCGTCTGGTCATCAATCTCGATCGGTCCCCCGAGCGGCTTGCCCACATGACAGCGGAGTTTGCCCGCATCGGCATCGGGTTCGATCGGGTGGCGGCAATCGATGCAAGGCAGCATCCAGACCTGATGCTGCAACGCCAGCATCCACTGTACGCCATACAGCGTTTGTCCGGCAGTGAGATCGCGTGCCTGCACAGCCATCGCGCCTGCTGGACCATCATTGCGCAAGACGAGGCACCCTATGGCGCCGTCTTCGAGGACGACATGGTGTTTTCGGCCAGAGCCGGTGCGCTGCTTGCCGATACCAACTGGATCCCGGCCGATGCCGACGTCGTCAAGCTCGAGACATTCTTCCACACCACAGTAATCCAGAGGGAAAGGGTTTGCGTCGGCAACGGGTTTTCCATGTTCAGACTGCGCAAGAACCATATAGGAGCCGGAGGTTACCTGCTCTCCAGGCAAGCTGCCCGCGACCTTCTCCTGGCAACCGAGGGGGTCAACGTGGCAGTGGACAATCTCATTTTCGATCCCGCGTTCGCAACATCGATCGACAAGACGATATACCAGCTGGTTCCAGCCCTGTGCGCGCAGGAACACTTCGTCGGCGCCAAGTTGCCCAGTTTGCTTGCGCAGGAACGGGACGCCGAGTGGGTTGCCAGCGGACTTGCGAATAAGCGCAGGAAGCCGGTCACGGCGCGAGTCAGGAGAGAGGTCCGGCGGACTGCGCGGTGGATTGCCGACTTCTGCAGGTTCCGGCGACAGATTGTCGTCCCCCTCAGCCCGATCGAGGCAAGCGACCAATGAAGCGTCTGGTCATCAATCTCGATCGGTCCCCCGAACGGCTTGCCCACATGACAGCGGAGTTTGCCCGTATCAACATCGGGTTCCAGCGAGTCGCGGGGATCGATTCAAAGCAATATCCCGACCTGGCACTGCAGCCACAGCACGCGATTCACGCCATACGGCCGCTTTCCGGCAGCGAGATCGCCTGCCTGCACAGCCATCGTGCCTGCTGGACGATCATTGCCCAGGACGATGCCCCGTACGGCGCTGTGTTCGAAGACGATATGGTCTTCTCCGGCAAGGCGGGGGCTTTGCTGAGCAATACCAGTTGGGTGCCGGCAGACGCGGATGTCGTGAAGCTCGAGACGTTCTTCTCCAGAACCGTAATCCAGAGAAGGAGGAGCGCTGCCGGCAACGGTTTTTCCGTGGTCCGGCTCCGCAAGGGCCATCCGGGGGCCGGGGGTTATCTCCTTTCGCGGCAAACGGCACGCGACTTTCTGGAAGCGACCGCGCAGATCAACATAGCTGTCGATGATCTCATCTTCGACCCCATCCTGTCAGCCAGCAAGACTGTCTACCAACTTGTTCCCGCCTTGTGCGCGCAGGACCAGTTCGTTGCCGACAGGCTGCCAAGCCTGCTTGATCAGGAACGGGATGCCGCGCGAACCGCGAGTGGGCTTATGACACGACGCAGGAAGCCGACAACCGTGAGAATCACAAGAGAGGCCGGACGTACCATACGGTGGATCGCCGACTTCTGCAGATTCCGACGACAGATCGTCGTGCCTCTCGATCCGATCGAGGCAACGGACTAGCGGGGCATCGTTTCAAGGTGTCGCCGAACCGCCCGATCTCTTGCTCTTGACGCACTTCCAAGGGAAAGCGTAACTCGCCTTTCCCGGGAAAGGCGGTTTTCACACCTTTCCTGGAATTGCTTCAGGCCGCTTGCCGGGCTGTCGGCCGGCCCCATACACAGCGCCGCGAAAACGCGCTATAGACGCCGCCGAAATGGCAAGGCCAACCGGTACCTATGGCGAAAATATCCCTGAAGCTCGATGAACTGATCGACGGCGACGCCTTGCGCCGCGAGATGACCGCGCTGACGACGGCCACCGCCGGCGACGGTTCCGGACCGGCCGCCCGCGCCGGCGTTCTGCAGCTTCTCAAGGGCCGGCTTGCCGAAGGCCGGAAGATCGCCGAGGCCATGCTGAGGCAAGATGGCGGCGGCAATGCCTGTGCCGAGCGGCTGTCACATCTGATGGATGAGCTGATCCGGACGCTTTACGATTTCGCGGCGACGCATGTCTACCAGGTGAAGAACCGTTCGTCGGCCGAACGCATGGCCGTCGTCGCGGTCGGCGGCTATGGGCGCGGCACGCTGGCGCCGGGCTCCGACATCGACCTCCTGTTCCTCTTGCCCTACAAGCAGACGCCGTGGGGTGAGCAGACCGTCGAATACATGCTCTACATGCTGTGGGATCTTGGCTTGAAGGTCGGCCACGCCACCCGCAACATCGACGAGTGCCTGCGGCTGTCACGCACCGACATCACCATCCGCACCTCGATCCTGGAAGCGCGCTTCCTGTGGGGAGAACGCAAGCTCTATGACGAGCTGATGTTGCGCTTCGACCACGAGGTGGTGCGCACAACCGGCCCGGAATATGTCCAGGCCAAGCTCGCCGAACGCGACGAGCGCCATGCCAAGGCCGGCGAAAGCCGCTATCTGGTCGAACCCAACGTCAAGGACGGCAAGGGCGGCCTGCGCGACCTGCAGACGCTGTTCTGGATCGGCAAGTACTTCTACCGGGTGCGCACCGGCGAGGAACTGGTCGAGAAGGGCGTCTTCACCGAGGCCGAGTACCGTGAATTCCAGAAGGCCGAGGATTTTCTGTGGGCGGTACGCTGCCACATGCATTTCCTCACCGGCAAGGCCGAGGAGCGGCTGCATTTCGACATTCAGCGCGAGATCGCGGAGCGACTGGGTTACACCACGCATCCCGGCCTGTCGGCCGTCGAACGCTTCATGAAGCACTACTTCCTCGTCGCCAAGGATGTCGGCGACCTGACCCGCATCTTCTGCGCCGCGCTGGAGGAGGAGCAGGCCAAGCACGTGCCGGGCTTCAACCGCATCTTCCTCACCTTCCAGCGCCGCAAGCGCAAGCTTGCCGGCACGTCCGATTTCATCGTCGACAATCACCGCATCAACATCGCCGACGACCAGGTGTTCGAACGCGATCCGGTCAATCTGCTCCGGCTGTTCTGGTTCGCCGACAAGCACGGGCTGGAATTCCACCCGGACGCGCTGAAGCTGCTCACCCGCTCGCTCGGCCTGGTCAACAAGTCGCTGCGGCGCGACGAGGAAGCCAACCGGCTGTTTCTCGATATCCTGACCTCGGACCGCAATGCCGAGCTCAATCTGCGGCGCATGAACGAGGCTGGGCTACTGGGCAAACTGATCCCCGACTTCGGCAAGATCGTCGCCATGATGCAGTTCTCGATGTACCACCACTATACGGTGGACGAGCACCTGATCCGCTGCATCGGAGTGCTGGCCGAGATCGAACGCGGCGACGGCGAGAAAGTGCATCCGCTGTCGCATTCGCTGATGCCGGGCCTGAGGAAGAGCCGCGAGGCGCTCTATGTCGCCGTGCTGCTGCACGACATCGCCAAGGGCAGGCTGGAGGATCACTCCGAGGCCGGCGCGCGGATCGCACGCCGCATCTGTCCGCATATGGGGCTTTCCCCGGCCGATACCGAGACGGTCGCCTGGCTGGTCGAGAACCACCTGGTGATGTCGATGACGGCGCAGACCCGCGATCTCAACGACCGCAAGACGATCGAGGATTTCGCAGCGATCGTGCAGTCGGTCGAGCGGCTGAAGCTGCTCTTGATCCTCACCGTCTGCGACATCAGGGGCGTCGGCCCGGGTGTGTGGAATGGCTGGAAGGGCCAACTGCTGCGCACGCTCTATTACGAGACCGAACTGCTCCTGACCGGCGGCTTTTCGGAAGTGTCGCGCGCCCAGCGCACGGCGGCGGCACGCGAACGCCTGGCCGAAGCGCTCGCCGACTGGCCCGACAAGGCACGCAAGCGCTATGTCGGCCTGCATTACGAGAACTATTTGCTGACCGTCGACCTGCCGGACCAGCTTCGCCACGCCGAGTTCATCCGCGAGGCGGACGCGGCCGGCAACAGGCTCGCCACGATGGTCAAGACACACCAGTTCGAGGGCGTTACCGAGATCACCGTGCTGGCGCAGGACCATCCCCGTCTTCTCTCGGTCATTGCCGGGGCATGCGCCGGGGCCGGCGGCAACATCGTCGACGCGCAGATCTTCACCACATCGGATGGCCGCGCCCTGGACACCATCCTGATCTCACGGGAATTCGACCGCGACGAGGATGAGCGCAGGCGCGCCGAGCGCGTCGGCCGGCTGATCGAGGACGTGCTGTCGGGCAAGAGCTGGCTGCCAGAGATGATCGAGAAGCGCGCCAAGCCCAAGCGCGGCGCCAAGGTGTTCAAGATTCCGCCGCGCGCCGAAATCCGCAACACGCTGTCGAACCGGTTTTCGGTCATCGAGGTCGAGGGGCTCGACCGCCCGGGCCTGCTGTCGGAGATCACCGGCACGCTGTCCGACCTGTCGCTCGACATCGCCTCGGCACACATCACAACGTTCGGCGAGAAGGTCATCGACACCTTCTACGTCAACGATCTCACCGGTCAGAAGATCGACAGCCCTTCGCGCATCACCACCATCCGCAACCGGCTGACAGCAACGCTCGACGGCACAGCGCCCGAACGCGGCGGCAGGAGCAAGGCGGCCGCCGAGTGAGATCCATCACCCCTTCGTCCCAATCGTGCAGGCAGTCCCCAAACGCATGAGCCTCGTCAAGAAATTCGCCACTGTCGCTTCCGGCACGCTGATGAGCCGCGCGCTCGGTTTTGGCCGCGAGATGCTGATGGCGGCAGCGCTCGGCACCGGACCGGTGGCCGACGCCTTCAACGCCGCCTTCCAGTTCCCCAATACCTTTCGCCGGCTGTTCGCCGAAGGCGCCTTCAACGCCGCCTTCGTGCCGCTGTTTGCCAAGGAGATCGAGACGCATGGCACCGACGGCGCCAAGCGCTTTTCCGAAGAAGTGTTCGGCGTTCTGTTCACGGCGCTGCTGGCGCTGACCATCGCCATGGAACTGGCGATGCCGCTCATCGTGCGCTACCTGGTGGCGCCGGGCTTTGCCGACACGCCGGGCAAATTCGAGACGACCGTCGCACTGGCGACGATCATGTTTCCCTATCTCATCTGCATGTCGCTTGCCGCCATGATGGCGGGCATGCTGAATTCGCTGCGCCGCTATTTCGCGGCGGCGATCGCCCCGGCTTTCCTCAACATCATCCTGATCAGCGTGCTCGGCTACGCCTGGTATCATGGGCTGGGTGCCCATGCTGTCGGCTTCAGCCTGTCCTGGGGCGTGCTGGCGGCAGGCCTCGTGCAACTCGCCATCGTCTGGGTGGCGGTGCGCAACGCCGGCATCGCGATCGGCTTTCGCCGCCCGAGGATGACGCCGAACGTGAAGCGGCTGCTGATCCTGGCGCTGCCCGCGGCGATCACCGGCGGCATCACCCAGATCAACCAGCTGATCGGTACCGCGATCGCGTCGGCGCAGGACAGTGCCGTGTCCTCGCTCGCCTATGCCGACCGCGTCTATCAGCTGCCTCTCGGTGTAGTCGGCGTAGCGGTCGCGATCGTGCTGCTGCCCGAGCTGTCGCGGGCGCTGAAATCGGGCAATCTCATCGAGGCCGCCAATCTGCAGAACCGCTCGGTCGAGTTCACCTTGTTCATGACCTTGCCGGCGGCGGCGGCGCTCTGGGTGATGGCGGAGCCGATCGTGCGGCTGGTCTATGAGCGCGGCGCGTTTGCCGCCAATCATTCGACCCCGACCGTGGCGGCGATCCTGGCGATCTTCGGCCTGGGCTTGCCGGCCTTCGTTCTGATCAAGGCCTTTACCCCGGGCTATTTCGCCCGCGAGGATACACGCACGCCAATGATCTTCGCCGCCATCTCGGTCGCGGTAAACGTCGCCACCGCGCTGACCCTGTTCCCCAGGATGGGTGCTCCCGGCATTGCGGTCGCCTCGGCCGTGGCCGGCTGGGTCAACGCGCTGATGCTGCTTGCCGTGCTCATCCGGCGCGGCCATTGGGGCCGCGACGTGCCGCTCATGAAGCGCATTCCCCGGCTGGCGCTGTCGGCCGCGGTGATGGCCGTGGCGCTGTATTTCGCCGAGCACCATTTCGCGGCAAGGATCGGCCCCGGCTCGCCGCTGGTCGTCAAGGCGACGACGGTACTGGCGCTGGTGGCCGGCGGCGCGCTGCTCTACTTCGTCACCGCGTTTGCCACCGGAGGCGCCGATTTCGGCATGATCCGGCGCAATATCGGGCGCAAGGGGGCGCCGGCGCCTAAGGAACAGTCTCCAGATCCGTAAGCCGGAATTCATCGGCAGTCGAGAGCATCGGAACGGCGTAGTAGCGCGCGCACGCGTAGTGAAAACAGTCCGCCAAGTTCAGCCGGATGGCGTTATTGCGAAACCGCGATGCAGCCTCAAGGGACAACGACGTTGCGTCAGAGGCAGGCGGAAGCTCCCGCAAGGCGATAGCCCGCTCTTCGAGAAACCGACTGACTATCTTGAGGCTCACTTCGACCGGTACTGCTAGCTTTTCGGATCGCGAAAGCGCCATTGCCGCTTCCCAGACGGCGATTGCCGACGTGAACGGAGCCGTTGCTTCCATGACCGCCTGCGCGCAGCGCTGGGCCTCGGCCTCATGGCTGAGCATCGCGACGATAGCGGCCGCGTCGACAAACATCAGTCTTCGCCAGACAATTCGTCATAGACGGAGCGCGGCAGTGGTTTGCGCGCCTGTTCGCTCAACTCAATTCCGAATTCAGCTCTGAGCCGTGCCGCCGTTTCCAATGGTGTCTCGCGGTTGCGTCTGCTCTGCAGAGCCTCGCGCATGGCGATTACGATGGCCTCAGTGAGGCCAACGCCTTCGATCTTGGCAAAGGCACGCGTCAGGCTGTCTGCCTCTTTGTTGTTGATGTTAATGGTCATCACAACCTTGCTTTCATGTAGTGTGAATTATGTAGTGATCTACATCATCATGTCAACATAAATGAGCGGATTCACGCGACCGATGCACCTCTTGATCCTCGCCCCACTCTCGTCCATAAGCGCGCCGTCGCAAGACTTTCGCCGCGCGCGGTTTCCAGCCGCGTGATTGGCTCCGAAAAGTCTGCAACTTTTCGGAATCACGCTTATACGGCCCTCCACAAGCCATGAGGACATCATGACCGCCTTCAAGCCACTCGTCTTCTCCGGCGTCCAGCCGACCGGCAATCTGCATCTCGGCAACTATCTCGGCGCCATCAAGAAATTTGTCGCCCTGCAGGACACCTCCGACTGCATCTATTGTGTCGTCGACCTGCATTCGCTGACCGCGCAGCTCGTCCATGACGACCTTGCCGACCAGACACGTTCGATCACCGCGGCGTTCCTCGCTTCCGGCATCGACCCGAAGAAGCACATCGTCTTCAACCAATCGCGGGTGATGCAGCACGCCGAGCTTGCCTGGATCTTCAATTGCGTCGCGCGCATCGGCTGGATGAACAAGATGACGCAGTTCAAGGACAAGGCCGGCAAGGACCGGGAAAACGCTTCGCTGGGCCTGCTCGCCTATCCCTCGCTGATGGCTGCCGACATCCTGCTCTACCGCGCCACCCATGTGCCGGTGGGCGAGGACCAGAAGCAGCACCTGGAGCTGACCCGCGACATCGCGCAGAAGTTCAACAATGATTTTTCGGACCGCATCGCCAGGCTTGGCGTCGGCGTCGCAATGCAGGTCGGCGAGGAGACGGTGAACGGCTTCTTCCCGATCACCGAACCGGTCATCGGCGGCCCGGCGGCTCGCATCATGAGCCTGCGCGACGGGTCGAAGAAGATGTCGAAGTCGGACCCATCGGACCTGTCGCGCATCAATCTCACCGACGATGCCGACACCATCTCGAAGAAGATCCGCAAGGCCAAGACCGATCCGGAGGCCTTGCCGAGCGAGCTCGACGGACTGGAAAGCCGGCCCGAGGCGGAAAACCTGGTCGGCATCTATGCCGGCCTCGCCGAAATCTCGAAGGTGGACGTGCTGAAGGAATTCGGCGGCCAGCAGTTTTCGGTGTTCAAGCCGGCGCTGGCCGACCTTGCGGTGGAGAAGCTGGCGCCGATCGCCGGTGAGATGCGCCGCATCGAAGGCGACCGCGCCTATGTCGACGCGGTGCTCAAGGACGGCGGCGAACGCGCCGGCGTGCTCGCCGAAACGACAATGAAGACGGTGCGCGACATTATCGGCCTGTTGCAAGGCTGACCGCGGCACCCGCCCACCGCGCCAACACTGGGCATACTGGCCAAGGGACATACCGGCTCAAAGACCGGCGGCTTGCCGCCGGTCTGCCGTAGTGGCAGATTGCCGCCGAATAGACACCGAGTAGATAGACATGGTCTCCAAACGCCTCAGCCGCGAAGCCGGTCATCGCAGGAAATTCCTGACGATCATCGACGATACGCCCGAGTGCGAGCGCGCCGTCGCCTACGCCTCGAAGCGGGCGCAGAGCACCAGCGGCACGCTGGTGCTGCTCTATGTCATCGTACCGGACGATTTCCAGCACTGGCTCGGCGTCGAGAAGATCATGCGCGAGGAGGCCAACGCCACGGCGCGCGCGGCCCTGGACGGCTATGCCAACAAGGTGCGCCAGAAGCTCGGTATCGAGCCCGAGATGGTGGTGCGCGAAGGCAAGCCGACGGAAGAGATCCACAAGCTGATCGAGGAAGACCAGGATATCGCCATCCTGGTTCTGGCGGCCGGCGCCGGCAAGGAAGGGCCGGGACCGCTGGTCGGCGCCGTGGCCGGCAAGGGCGCGGCCTTCCCTATTCCGGTGACCGTGGTGCCACAGAATCTGTCGGACGACGAGATCGACAGCCTCGCCTGAAGCCCGCCCGGGATTCTGCTCCCCAGCCAGCAAAAACATTCTGCCAGCCAGCCGTTCGGGCGATGCCTTTCGCTTGAATGTCCCGCCGATAGGGCCTATTTAGAACTATTCCAAACTATCTGCCCGAAACGGGCACGGAGACGGCCATGTTCATCCAGACCGAATCGACGCCCAATCCGGCGACGCTGAAATTCCTGCCTGGCAAGGAAGTGCTTGTCGAAGGCACGGCCGATTTCCGCGATGCCGATAGCGCGGCAACGGCTTCGCCGCTGGCCGGCCGGCTGTTCGAAATCCCCGGTGTCACCGGTGTCTTCTTCGGTTACGACTTCATCACCGTGACCAAGGACGGCCCCGACTGGCAGCACCTGAAGCCGGCGATCCTCGGCGCCATCATGGAGCATTTCATGTCCGGTGCGCCTGTCATGGCCAAGGCCGGCCCGGCCGCCGAGACCAGCCAGACCGGCGAATTCTACGACAAGGCGGACGAGGAACTCGTCGTCACCATCAAGGAACTGCTCGATACCCGCGTGCGCCCGGCGGTGGCGCAGGATGGCGGCGACATCACCTTCCGTGGATTCGAAAACGGCACGGTGTTCCTGCACATGAAAGGCGCCTGCGCCGGTTGCCCGTCATCGACGGCAACACTGAAGCATGGCATCCAGAACCTGCTTCGCCATTTCGTGCCTGAAGTGCAGCAGGTCGAACAGGTTTCCTAACCGCTCCGTACCGACTTCATCCAAAAAACAAAAAACCGGGCCGAATTGCCCGGTTTTCTGTTTGGGACGTCCGTTGTTGCCTAGACGGTCCGCGTACGAAACTTGTCTTCACGTTTGACCATGATCCCTGGGGATCGTGGTCCTTACATCACGATGACCTTGGCGCCGACCGATGCGCGGTCGTAGAGATCGATGATGTCCTGGTTCATCAGCCGGATACAGCCGGATGACATCGCCTTGCCGATCGAATTCCATTCCGGGCTGCCGTGCAGGCGGTAACCCATGTCACCGCCCTTGTTGAAGAGATACATGGCGCGCGCGCCAAGCGGGTTCTTCAGGCCCGGCTCCATGCCATTCGCGAACTTGGTAAGTTCCGGCTGGCGCTTGATCATTTCACGCGGCGGCGTCCAGGTCGGCCATTCGCGCTTCAACGCAATGTGGGCGGTTCCGTGCCATTCGAAGCCTTCGCGACCGACGCCGATGCCGTAGCGAATGGCGCGACCGTCGCCCTCGACGAAGTAGAGGAACTTGTTCTGCGTATCAACGATGATGGTGCCCGGCTTTTCCTTGGTGTCGTAGTTCACTTCCTGCCGGTGGAACTGCCTCGGCACTTTTTCGATCGGGATGCGTGGCAGTTGGTAACCAGCATCGGTCACCGCGCCATAGTCGTTGGAGAAGATCTGCCCGCCAATGGTGCTGCAACCGGCGAGTGCGGTGGAGAACGCCAATGCGGCAATTATTGCAAGCGACTTCATCCGCATGAGGTGATCCGTGCCCCGCTAAATTGTGCGGCACGAGTCGGCCGCCTTCTCGCCATCATTCATGCTGGCATTTGCTTTGCTTGCCAAGCGCACGATGCCTATATGCGTGGCCTTACCCGCTGGTAAGCGTATCAGTATGGCATTTCGGCAACAGCCCTCACCGGATTGTGAAGTAAATTCAATGGGGGCGACATCAAACGGTTACGTGGAATCGAGGATCAGTCATGAATGTCGGCGATGCAGCCCAAAGATCAGGCCTGCCGGCCAAGACCATCCGTTACTATGAGGAGATCGGCCTGATCGCGCCGGCGCGCGCCACCAACGGCTACCGCGACTATTCCGGCGACGACATCCACCGGCTGGCCTTCCTGCGCCGTGCGCGCAACCTCGGCTTTTCCATCGACGATTGCCGCCAGTTGATGGCGCTCTACCAGGATCGCGGCCGTGCCAGCGCCGACGTGCGTGAGATCGCCGCCGCCCATGTCACGGCGATCGAGGAAAAGGTGCGCGAGCTGCAATCCATGCGCTCGACCCTGCAGAAGCTCATCCATGCCTGTCATGGCGACAACAGGCCGGACTGCCCGATCCTGGATGACATGGCGGGGGCGCCTGGCGACAGGGCCGTTTCAGCGAGGCCATAGGAAGGGTAGGCTAGTCCGGAGGAAGTCAGAGTGGTGAGGAGGTCCGGTCAGGTCCGGCGGAACAAGGGACTTCAGTCTTATTTGCGCGAGTGCTAATATACATATACGTTGATCGTGCGGGGACAATCACACCCAATAGCCCACACCCGCAATGGCCGGCGCCCCCCTAGAACCCAAAGCCAAACTGCGCCGGCCATTTCGCGGCTATAGTCCCCAACGTCTTCTGTTATATTCTGATTGTCTAAAGTAACGGAACGTCCAATGGACATTAGCGGAAATTAAACGGTCCTCTCAGACCTTTGGGTATAAGCACGCAGGACTTTAGTCCTGCCGTTCTCTAGTGAAGAACGGAAGTTGACCGGCAAGACATAGGGCCGTTTAGCAAAGATCAATACCAGACTGCACCCGGCCGGATATTGCGCGATCACGGAAGACTCCCCAAGCCAGGCCGAGGTTCGCCAAACGTGTAATCGCCCGGCGCAGGCGATTGTCTGTTTGAGAGACCAATCGTTGCGCGAGCGATCGCGCCGGGCGGCGTCCTGTAGGAACGGCCCGGCACGCTCGCAGTCTGGGGGACGTGGGGTCGTGCCGGGTCGTTGCGGGTCAGGCTTGTGGGATCGTCTCCGCACTGCCCAAGCTATAACAATATTAGCAATAGCTCAATTAAGACTGAAGTCCCCAGGCCATGAGGTATTTGGCTGCAGCGGCCGCACAGGTACCGTCCTTTTCCGAACTCAACTTCATTTCTACCAGTAAACTCCCCACGGCCTCCATTCGGTCCTCTGTCGCAAAGTAATCCTATTTGACGGCCGCGATACACCCAAAAGAAGTCAGGACCGGTTCTTGAAGACTTGATCTGGGGAGCATACCGTCGGCTCAAGGGGCTTGGGTAAGGTCATGTTGAACGACGACAAAGGCGAGCGGCTTTGGGCTTTGGACCTTGACGCTCTGCGCAAGGCTTTTGAAACCTACGTTCAAGAGCACAAAACGACGGCTGCGGAGTGGGGGGAACACGCCAAGCGGTTCCTCGAAAAACAAAGAGTTAGTCAGGGACAGTCGCGCTGATCCGCGCTATTGGCAGCACTGCTCCCGAGGCGCTTCGCTGGGCTGAACTCGGTTTCGTCCTTGCTGGTTTCCTATGGGATGCGCGTCACCCCGCAAAAAGGGTTCAAACCGTGAACAGAATCTGGCATGGTGGCTGCCATGCCGATCATCTCCCCTATCGCGATCAATCCCCTCATTGACGGTCGCCAGTCCGAACGCGCCATGCTGGTGCGGCGCGGCGTGCAGCGGCTGCTCATGGAAATGGGCGCGCATGTGCTGCCTGAACTGTCGCTGGCCACCGGCCGCCGCGCCGACCTCGTGGCGCTGACCCGGCAAGGCGACATCTGGATCATCGAGATCAAATCCTCGATCGAGGATTTCCGCGTCGACCGCAAATGGCCCGACTATCGGTTGCATTCCGACCGCTTCTTCTTCGCCACCCATCCCGGCGTGCCTTCGGAGATTTTTCCCCAGGAGTGCGGCTTCATCCTCTCGGACGGCTACGGCGCCGAGATCCTGCGCGAAGCGCCGGAACACCGCATGGCGGCGGCAACGCGCAAGGCGCTGATGCTGCGGATCGCACGCGCCGGTGCTTCGCGGCTGCTGGCGGCGGAACTCGCCGGCGTCTCGGTGCCGGCGCTGGAGGGGGAGAGCGAGTAGCGCGCTTCGCGCCCTACTCCGTGTCTTCCTCCGCTCCACCCGCAGCCGGTGCCATCAACAGCACCGCGGCGCCAAGGATGGCGGCGATGAAGGAGCCGGCGAGGATGCCGACCTTGACCGCGTCCTGCAGGGCGACATCGCCGGCAAAGGCGAGCAGGCCGATGAACAGGCTCATGGTGAAGCCGATGCCGCAAAGCAGCGAGATGCCGACCATGTGCGACCAGCCGGCATGGGCGGGCAGGTCGGCCAGGCCAAGCCTGATGGCAAGTGCCGAGGAGCCAAGCACGCCGACCAGCTTGCCGACGACGAGGCCGGCGGCGACGCCCAGTGTCAGCGGCTCGATCAGCGCGCCAAAACTGAGGCCGGCGAGCGAAACGCCAGCATTGGCAAAGCCGAAGATCGGGATGACGAAAAACGGCACGATCCTGTGCAGGCCGTGCTCGAGCCGGTGCAGCGGCGAATGGTGGAGATCATGGCCGATCCCGGCGGAACGCTCGAGCGGAATGGTCAGCGCCAGGGCGACGCCGGCAAGTGTGGCATGGACGCCCGACTTGAGAACCAGCACCCACAGGATGGCGCCAAGCACGAGATAGGGTACCAGCGTCATCACCCGCATGCGGTTGAGCACGACAAGCACGGCTATGACCGCGAAAGCGGCGCCGAGATAGGCCAGCGACAGGCCGCTCGTATAGAAGATGGCGATGATGATGACGGCGCCGAGGTCATCGATGATGGCAAGCGCGGTCAGGAAGACCTTCAACGACGCCGGCACGCGGCTGCCGAGCAGCGACAGCACGCCGAGCGCGAAGGCGATGTCGGTTGCGGTCGGGATCGCCCAACCGGACAGCGCCGGGCCATTGTCGCGGTTGATCAAGACATAGACCAGCGCCGGAACCAGCATGCCGCCGGCCGCCGCGATGCCCGGCAGGACCCGGCGCGGCCAGGTCGAAAGCTGGCCGTCCAGCATCTCGCGCTTGATCTCCAGCCCGACGAGCAGGAAGAACACCGCCATCAGCCCGTCATTGACCCAATGCGAGACGCTGAGCGGGCCGAGATAGGCGTGGAGAACAGAAAAATAGGTCTCGGCCAGGGGAGAGTTGGCGACGATCAGCGCAAGGGCTGCCGCGACCATCAGGATGATGCCGCCGGCCGCCTCGCCATCGAGAAATTCGCGGAAGACGGAAACCGGCCGCTGTTTGCTCTCCTGCATGTCACCCTCCGTCGTACCGCCTGCTCGGCAGGCTTCATTCTCCAGCGCCGGCGCCGCCCCTCACCTGCCTGCCGGCATCCTCTCCCCGTAAACGGGGCGAGGGAACGCAGTCATCGCCGATTTCGCCAATAACCAACGTCGCAAGAAGGGCGCCGACATCGCGGCCAGCCCCTTCTCCCCGTCATTATACGGGGAGAAGTGCCCGGCAGGGCGATGAGGGGCGGCGCTGACTTCGATAATTGATAGCCTCCACCTTGGAAGATCGGCCCGAGGCAATTGCTCTGCCTGCCCAGCGATCTAACGTGGCGCGCGCTTGGCCAGTATGCGTTGCAGCGTGCGGCGGTGCATGTTGAGCCGGCGCGCGGTCTCGGAGACGTTGCGCTCGCACATTTCGTAGACGCGCTGAATATGCTCCCAGCGCACGCGGTCGGCCGACATCGGGTTTTCCGGAGGCGCGGCGCGCTCGCCCGAGGTACGGGTAAGCGCGGCGAAGATATCGTCGGCGTCGGCGGGCTTCGACAGGTAATCGACGGCGCCGAGCTTCACGGCCGTCACCGCGGTGGCGATGTTGCCGTAGCCGGTCAGGATGATGGTGCGGGAATCCTCGCGCTTCTCGCGGATGGCGGCGACGACGTCGAGGCCGTTGCCATCGCCGAGCCGCATATCGACCACGGCATAGGCCGGCGGCTTGGCGCGCGCCTTGCCCACGGCCTCCTCGACGCTCTCGGCGGTTTCGACCACGAAACCCCTGGTTTCCATGGCGCGGGCCAGACGGGTGAGGAACGGCTTGTCGTCATCGACGATCAGAAGCGAGGTATCCTCGCCTTCAACCATTGCGCCAATATTTTCGTCGCCTGTCATCGTCTTGAAAATTCCTGCTGCCTCAATTTTACGCAGATATAGTTTTGCGCCGCTATTGTCCAATTTACGCAGTGTCAAACATGGTGGCCGGGGCCGTTTCGGGGTTCAGGAAGACCGTTCTCGGCCACGAAATCTGCACCACGGCCCCCTCGCCCAAGCCGCTCGAATTGCGGAAATCGAGCGTGGCGCCCGAGCGTTCGAGAAGCGTCTTGGCAATGAACAGGCCGAGCCCCAGGCCACCGCCTGCCTCGGTCCCCTGGCGCGTCGACATATAGGGCTCGCCAATGCGGTCGATGATCTCGGGCGGGAAGCCGGGGCCGTCGTCAATGATCGAGAAGGTCACGGCGTCCTCGTCCCAGCTCCAGCGCACGGTGACGCTCTTGCGGGCGAAATCGACGGCGTTCTCGACCAGATTGCCAAGGCCGTAGATGACGCCCGGATTGCGGCGCCCGACTGGCTCGGGGCCGCTGCGCTCGCCCGGACGCAGCTTGATCGAGATACCGAAGTCGCGGTGCGGCGCGGTGACTTCCTCGACCAGCGAGGTCAGCGGCAGGCGGGAAAGATGCGCCTCGCCCTCGGACGACAGGCTCGTAAGGCGTTTTAGGATTTCGCGGCAGCGTTCGCTTTGCGACCGCAGCAGCTTCACGTCATCGCCGTATTTCGGATCGCTGCCGAGCGCCTTCTCCATCTCCTTGGCGACGAGCGTGATGGTGGCGAGCGGCGTGCCGAGCTCATGCGCCGCCGCAGCCGCCAGGCCGTCGAGCGCCGAAAGATGCTGTTCGCGCTGCAGCACCAGTTCGGTGGCGGCAAGCGCATTGGCAAGAAGCCGCGCTTCGGCGGCCACCCGGAAGGCGTACATGGCGGTGAAGGCGATCGATGACAGCACCGCCATCCACATGCCGGCGACATAGATGAACGGCATGGCGAGCGGCGCGCCTTCATACCAGGGCAACGGCAGATGGACGAATACCAGCAAGGTCGCGGCAATCATCACCAGCCCGCCGAGAACGGCGGTAAGGCGCAGGGGCAGCGATGTCGCCGAGATGACGACGGGCACGGTCATCAGCAGCGAGAACGGATTGGTCAAGCCGCCGGTCATGTAGAGCAGGCCGGCGAGCTGCAGGCTGTCGAAGATCAGGATGCCGAAGGCGGCGAAAGGGGTGAGCCGGTGCGCGGCCGGAAAACGGAAGGCCAGGAACAGGTTCATCCAGGCCGAACAGGCGATCAGCGCAAAGCACAGGCTGACCGGCAATGGGAATTTCAGGCCATAGGCGACGACGAGCACCGTCACGCTCTGGCCGACGATGGCCAGCCAGCGCAGCCGGATCAGCGTGTTGAGGCGCAGCCGCTGGCTCTGCTGAAAATCGGGCGAACGCAAAACATTGATCATGGCCATGGATTACAGCCGCGAAGCGCCCAAGGCTAGGTCCGCTCCAATTCGATGGAGCCGGATTGGAGCTCTACTTCTTGTTCGAGCATGATCTTTTTGCAAAAACTGGTTCCCACTTTCTGGGATCATGCTCGCGGCTTCGCGCGGGCGGTAGCCGTGGCAAGCAGCGGGTTCTCCGGCCAGACATGCTTGGGATAGCGGCCGCGCATGTCGGCCCGCACGTCGGCCCAGGAGCCGCGCCAGAAGCCGGGCAGGTCGCGCGTGGTCTGGATCGGCCGGTGCGCCGGCGACAACAGTTCGAGCGTCAGCGGCACGGTGCCATTGGCAATCGAGGGGTGGCGGTCGAGGCCGAACAGCTCCTGCACGCGAACCGCAAGCACGGGCCATTCGCCGTCATAGCGGATCGGCACGTGGCTGCCGGACGGAGCGTCGAAATGGGTCGGCGCCAACGTCTCGATCCGGCGCTGCTGGTCATGCGGCACGAGCGAGGCCAGGCCAGCCGAAATGACGCCCGGACCGATTGCGGCGAAGGATGCGGCCCCCGACAGGAAGGGCAGCAGCCAGTCGTCAAGGTGCTCAACCAGCGCTTCATCCGACATGTCGGGCCATGGCGACCCGAGGCCGCGATGCAGCCAGGACAGCCGCTGGCGCAGCGCCTCGGCCTCCTTGCTCCAGCTCAACAGCGACAGGCCGTGCTCGCGCAAGGCGTCCAGGATCGCCCTATCGGCATCGGCGCCTGACGGCGCCGGCAGCATGCGCTCGGCGAGCGTGATGGCGCCGAGACGCACGGTTTCGCGCACGCGCACGGCGCGCCGCTCGCGGTCGAAACTGGTTTGCCGGCGCGTTTCGATCCGGTCGGCCAGCGTGGCGCGGATGTCGTCCTCGCCGATTGCCGCCGCCGCCGCGATGCGGGCATTCTGGGCCTTGCCCTGCAGGTCGGCGACGACCAGAAACGGTTCGCCCGCCAGCGGGTCGGCGGCATCAAGCATGGCGCCGGAGCCATTGGCCAGCACGAAGCGGCCACGCTCGCCACGCGCCTTGGCGACGCGATCCGGCCAGGCGTGGATCAGCAAGGAACCCACGGAAGCTGTTTCGCTGTTCTTCGCCCCGCCCACCTGCCGCGCCAGCCGTTCAGCCAGTTGCCGCGCGGCGGCGGCGCGAGGTGATTTTTCGCCGCGAAAGCGCATCAGCCGCCGTTCGAGATCGGCGCCATCGCCGCCAAGACCGCGTTCGGTGAGCAGCACGGCGAGCATGGCCGCCTCGAGAGCATGGCCGTTCTTAGCAGCCTCGGCGACCATATGCGCCAGCCGCACGGGCAGAGCGAGCTTGCGCATCGAAGCGCCAGCTTCCGTCAAACGCCCAGTCTCGTCGATGGCATGGAGCGCGCGCAGCAGCACCCTTGCCTCGTTGAGCGCCGGGGCCGGCGGCGGGTCGAGGAAGGCGAGACCCGCCGGGTCGGCGACACCGAAGGCGGCGCAGTCGAGCAGCAGGCCGGAAAGGTCCGCTTCGAGGATTTCCGGCGGCGTGAAGGCGGGAAGTGCCGATGTCTGCTCGGCGCGCCACAGCCGGATGGCGACGCCGGCTTGCGTGCGCCCGGCACGGCCGGCGCGCTGGTCTGCCGAAGCCTTGCTGACGCGCACGGTTTCCAACCGGGTGAGGCCGCTGGCCGGCTCATAGCGCGGCAGGCGCGACAGGCCGGAATCGATGACGACGCGGACGCCGTCGATGGTGATGGAGGTCTCGGCGATCGAGGTCGCCAGCACCACCTTGCGGCGGCCCGGCGGCGGCGGCTTGATCGCGGCGTCCTGCGCCTTGCCGTCGAGCTGGCCATAGAGCGGGACGATGCCGGTGTCGGTGCCGACCTTGCCGGCCAGCCGCTCGGCGGTACGCTCGATCTCGCGCTGGCCGGGCAGGAAGGCAAGCACGCTGCCGCTCTCGTCGGCAAGGGCACCGCGGATCGCCTTGGCCATGGCATCCTCGATCGGGATACCAGCCGGCCGTTCCTCATAACGGATGTCGACGGGGAAGGCGCGGCCTTCGCTTTCGATCACTGGTGCGCCGGACAGGAGCTTCGCGACGCGCGCGCCATCGAGTGTCGCCGACATCACCAGCAGTCGCAGGTCCGGACGCAGCGCGCCTTGCACGTCGAGCGCCAAAGCGAGACCGAAATCGCCATCGAGCGAACGCTCGTGGAATTCATCGAAGATCACTGCCGAGACGCCGGGCAATTCGGGGTCGTCGAGGATCATGCGGGCCAACACGCCCTCGGTGACGACCAATATCCGGGTCTTTGCCGAAGTGCGGTTTTCCATGCGCATGGCGTAGCCGACAGTGGCGCCCGGCTCCTCATCCAGCAATTGCGCCATGCGGCGCGCGGCGGCACGGGCGGCGAGCCGGCGCGGCTCGAGCAGGACGATCTTTCCGGCCCCCAGCCAGGGCGCTTCGAGCAATGCCAGCGGCACCAGCGTGGTCTTGCCGGCGCCGGGAGGTGCCACCAGCACCGCGCTGTTGCCGGAGCCAAGCGCTTGGCTCAGCGCCGGCAGCACGGCGGATACCGGAAGCTCCGGCAAGGGTTTTGTCGTCATCGCGCCCGCATATCAGCGCTCACGGCCACCGTGCAACCGGCACGGGTTCAAAGCCTTGTGCGCGCAAACGGGTTCCAGCGCACCGTGCCGAGCCGCACCTCCTCGCGCACCATGGTCAGCAGACCGGCCGCGCCGACGATCGCGAGGCCGACCAGCGACAGCCAGTCGGGGTACTCCTGGAAGAACAGCGCGCCGAGGATCACCGCCCAGACGATCTGCGAATAATGCGTCGGCGCGATGCGGTTGGCGGGAGCGTATTTGGCTGCGAGCAGCTGCATGAATTGTCCGCCGGCGGTGAAGGCGCCGGCCAGCGCCAGCCAGACAAGCTGCATGGCATTCGGCAAGGTGAACGCGGTAGCGGCAACGCCGGCCCCGTTGAACAGCAGGCCATAACCGACCAGCACGCCGAGCATCGATGTGCGCTTCTCCTGTTGCGCTAGCGATCGCAGCAGGATGACGCTGGCCGCGGCGAGGAAAGCATTCACGAAGGCAGCCAGATGGCCGAGGTTCAATTCGCGAAAACCCGGCCGCACCACCAGCATCACCCCGGCAAAGCCCGCAAACACGGCCAACCACCGCCAGGGGCCGACCTTTTCCTTCAGGATCACGGTGGACAGGATGGTGACCAGCAAAGGCGCCAGGAAGATCAAGGCGTAGACTTCGGCCAGTGGAATGTGGGTGAAGGCATAGACGCTGAGCACGCCGGACGCGATGCCGGCCCAGGCGCGGGCCTGCACGGCCCATGGCCGCTTCATGCGCCAGAAATCGCGCCAGCGCTCGCCCGCCGGACGCGTGAAGAACAGGAAAATGCCGGCAAACAAGGTGCCGAAGAAACCGATCTCGAAGACGGAGAACTGTCCGCCCAGGCTCTTGATAACGGCATCGCTGCCCGAATAGCTTGCATAGGCGATCAGGGCGAGCAGGATTCCGTTCGGCACGTTTTTCCATTTCCGGGGAGAGAGTAGCTTGAAGATATTGGCGCTCGGTGCGCATCCGGACGACATCGAGATCTTCATGTTCGGTACGCTGGCCGCCTATGCGGCGCAAGGCGCAGACCTCACTTTTGCCGTGGCCACGGATGGTGCCAGGGGCGGCAAGAGCGATGCCAAGGTTCTCACCAGTGTCCGTCGCGAGGAAGCCACGGCCGCGGCAGCACTGCTTGGCGCGGCGCCGCGCTTTCTCGACTTTCCCGACGGCGAACTGGTGGCCGATGCCGGGCTGATCGGCGCGCTGAAGACCCTTATCCGCGAGACCGGGCCGGACCTGGTCATCTCGCACGCGCCCAACGACTATCACGCCGACCATCGCGCGCTGTCGGACGGCGTGCGCATCGCGGCCTCTTTCGCGGTTCCGGTGCTGCATGCCGACACGATGGGCGGCACCGGATTCTCGCCGACGCACTATGTCGACATATCCGCCTACCGGGATATCAAGATGCAGGCGATCCGTGCGCACCGTTCGCAACGGCCGGAGCAATATGTCGACAGGGCGTGCACCCAGAATGAATTTCGCGCCGGTCAATGCAACGCCGTCCCCGGTTCTCTGGCCGAGGCTTTTCGCTTCGAGCCGACATTTCCCTTTGCCGACATACGCGCCTTGCTGCCGCCCGCGCCGCCCGTCCGGCCGGTGACGCCACCGACGAACATCGTCGGAGAAGCCGGCTGAAGGGTTGACGGAAGAACCATCCGGCGATGATTTCCTAACGATTTCAAGCCTGCGTTTCGACATGTTGCGGCGCAGCAACGAATTCGCTTGCCTTGTTTAGTAAAAATTGCATCACTAAACAAATTACTAAACATCTGCCGCGCTTCGGCGCCGCCATGTTTGGGCCTCTGAGGAGAGAGGTTGAGGGCTCTTGAAACCGTCATCCGGGCGCGTTTCGCAAATGGGAGGAAGGCATGAAATCGAGCTTGAAAATGGCTTTGGGAATGGCCTCGGCGATGGTTGCGTCGACAGCCGTCTCGAACGCCGCGCACGCTGAAGACCTGACGCTTTGCTGGGCCGCCTGGGACCCGGCCAACGCGCTGGTCGAACTGTCCAAGGATTTTACCAAGGAAACCGGCATCGGCATGAAATTCGAATTCGTGCCATGGACCAACTATGCCGACCGTTTCCTCAACGAGCTGAACTCGCACGGCAAATTGTGCGACCTGATCATCGGCGACAGCCAGTGGATCGGCGGCGCGGCCGAGAACGGCCACTACGTCAAGCTGAACGACTTCTTCGACAAGGAGAAGATCAGCATGGACGACTTCGTGCCGGCAACCGTCGTCGGCTATTCGGAATGGCCGAAGAACACGCCGAACTACTGGGCGCTGCCGGCCATGGGCGACGTCGTCGGCTGGACCTATCGCAAGGACTGGTTCTCCAAGCCGGAACTGCAGAAGGAATTCAAGGAGAAGTATGGCTGGGATCTCGGCCCGCCGAAGACCTTCGACCAGTTGAAGCAGATCGCCGAATTCTTCCAGAAGCGGCAGATCGACGGCAAGACCGTCTATGGCGCCTCGATCTACACCGAGCGTGGCTCGGAAGGCATCACCATGGGCGCCATGGACGTGCTCTACAGCTACGGCTTCCAGTACGAGAACCCGAAGAAGCCCTACGAGATGCAGGGCTTCGTCAATTCCGACAAGTCGGTGAAGGGACTGGAATTCTACAAGGCGCTCTATGATTGCTGCACGCCGCCCGGCGCCTCCAACAGCTACATGGGCGAAGGCGTCGATGCCTTCAAATCCGGTCAGGTGGCGATGCACATGAACTTCGCCTTCACCTGGCCCGGCCTGCAGAAGGACGAAAATGTCGGCGGCGACAAGATCGGCTACTTCGTCAATCCCAAGGGGCCCGACGGCGACCAGTTCGCCCAGCTCGGCGGCCAGGGCATCTCGGTGGTTTCCTACTCCGACAAGCAGGAATCGGCGCTGAAATACATCAAGTGGTTCGCCAACAAGGACGTGCAGGCCAAGTGGTGGGCGCTCGGCGGCTATTCCTGCCTGAACGCCGTGGTCAACGATCCGAAGTTCCCGTCCAGCCAGCCCTACGCGCAGGCCTTCCTCGACTCGATGGCCATCGTCAAGGACTTCTGGGCCGAACCGAGCTACGCCCCGCTGCTGCAGGCCTCGCAGAAGCGCTTCCACGACTATGTCGTCGCCGGCCAGGGCTCCGCCAAGGATGCGCTTGACGGCCTGGTCAAGGACTGGACGCAGGTGTTCCAGGACGACGGCAAGATGTAAGGCTCCTCCCGAGCCCGACCCCGAGCCGGAGATTTCAGGTCGAGCCGACCTGAAATCTCCGCCTCTAAAATCCGAGATAGAGCATGATGTCGTCCGAAAACCGCTTCACACTTCTCGGCATCATGCTCTGGGTCCCGTGCCACCCTTGGCACGGGACGCAGTTCAGATAAATTCCATCACAGAGACGAGCCAAGTGACCGAAGCAGGACTGACCATGCTCAATCGGACCGCGGAGAACGTTGCCCGGGCGACCCCGGAACCGTTGGCCCGCAAGGTGCGGGGCATCAGCGACAAAGGCCTCGCCTGGCTGTTCATCTCGCCGACGATCCTGTTGCTGCTGGCCATCAACATCTTCCCGCTGTTCTGGGCGATCTACCTCTCTTTCACCAATTACCGGGCCAACCGGCCGAACGAGGTGGTGAAGAACCTCGGTTTTGCCAACTACCAGCGCATCCTCGGCGACCAGGACATTTGGATCGCCATGCAGACGACGGCGCATTTCGTGTTCTGGACCATCCTTCTGCAGACGCTGATCGGCTTCACGCTGGCCTGGCTGATCGACCGGAAGTTCCGCGGCCACGCCTTCTGGACGACGCTGATCCTGGTGCCGATGATGCTGTCGCCGGCGGTGGTCGGCAATTTCTGGCGCTTCCTCTACGAGCCGCAGATCGGTCTGTTCTCCTATGTCATCTCGTTCGTGTCAGGCATTCCGCCGACAAGCATCCAGATGCTTTCCAACGTCTCGCTGGCGCCGTGGTCGATCATCATCGTCGATACCTGGATGTGGACGCCCTACGTGATGCTGATCTGCCTCGCCGGCCTGCGCTCGATCCCCGAATACATCTATGAGGCGGCCGAGGTCGACCGCGCCTCCAACTGGCGGCAGTTCTGGTCGATCACGCTGCCGATGGCGCTGCCCTTCATCATGCTGGCGGTGCTGTTTCGCGGCATCGAGAACTTCAAGATGTTCGACATGGTCAACCTGCTCACCGGCGGCGGGCCAGGCTCGACCACCGAGGTCGCCTCGATCACGCTGAAGCGGCAGGCCTTCGAGAGCTGGCGCACCGGCTATTCCTCGGCCTTCGCCATCATCCTGTTCGTGGCGGTGTTCGGTCTCGCCAACATCTACGTCAAGGCGCTCAACAAGGTGAAGCAGAGATGAGCCTGACCACAGCCCATTCGGTCGTCGCCCCCTCGGCAGGTTCGAAGCGCATCGCCGGAGCGATCATCATCGCCTATGCGCTGATCTCGATCGTGCCGCTGCTATGGATCTTCGCCACAAGCTTCAAGACGCCGCCGGATTCGATCGCCTATCCGCCAAAAATCGTCTTCCAGCCGAGTATCGAAGGCTATTGCAACCTGTTCACGACGCGGACGCGACAGACGCCGGAATACATCAACTCGCTCGGACCGGCGACCGGCTTCTGCGACGAGACGGTGCGCAAGCGCAACATGGTGATCGCCGGCCCGTCCAACTTCCTGCCGCGCTTCGTCAACTCGCTGATCATCGCCTTCGGCTCTACCTTCTGCGCCGTCTTTCTCGGCACGCTGTCGGCCTATGGCTTCTCGCGCTTCAAGGTGCCGCTGGCCGACGACCTGCTGTTCTTCATCCTGTCGACGCGCTTCATGCCGCCGATCGCGGTCGCGATCCCCATCTACCTGATGTACCGCGAGCTTGGGCTGTCGGACACGGCGCTCGGCATGATCCTGCTCTACACGGCGGTCAACGTGTCGCTGGCGGTGTGGCTCTTGAAAGGCTTCATCGACGAGATCCCGCGCGAGTATGAGGAAGCGGCGATGATCGACGGCTATACGCGCCTGCAGGCCTTCTGGCGCACGGTGCTGCCGCAGGCGACCACCGGCATCGCGGCGACCGCCATTTTCTGCCTGATCTTCGCCTGGAACGAATACGCCTTCGCCGCGCTGCTGACATCGGGAACCGCGCAGACCGCGCCGCCCTTCATTCCGACCATTATCGGCGAAGGCGGCCAGGACTGGCCTGCGGTGGCCGCCGGCACGACGATCTTCCTGGTGCCGATCCTGGTTTTCACCATCCTGCTTCGCAAGCAATTGCTGCGCGGCATCACCTTCGGCGCGGTGCGCAAATGAGCATGACCAAATCAGTCAAACGCAGATCGCGCTGGCCCCGCTGGGCAAGGCGCGGGCTGATGGAAAACATTGCGACGGCGCTGATCGCCATCGGCTTCCTGATGCTGTTCCAGCCCTTCGCGCTGTCGCTCTACACCTATTCCTTCATCACCATGCTTGCCGGCACCGTGATGTTCATCATCGTCTCGAAATTCCCGGAATAACCATGGCCGAAATCCGCGTCCAGCACTTGAGAAAGGCCTTCGGCGATTTCGTCGCCGTGCAGGATTCCAACTTCGTCGTCGAGGATGGCGAATTCTTCGTCATGCTCGGGCCCTCGGGCTGCGGCAAGACGACGACGCTGCGCATGATCGCCGGGTTGGAACTGCCGACCGGCGGCGAGATCCTGCTCGGCGGCGAGGACGTCACCATGCTGCGGGCACGCGAGCGCGACATCGCCTTCGTCTTCCAGCTGTTCGCGCTCTATCCGCACATGAACGTGCGCAAGAACATCGGCTTTCCGCTCCTGGCGCAAGGAATGCCGTCGGCCGAGATCCGCAGCCGCGTCGAAGAGACCGCGAAGCTTTTGCGCATCGACCATCTGTTGAACAAATCCGTCTCGGGCCTTGCCGGCGGCGACCGCCAGCGGGTGGCGCTCGGGCGCGCCATCGTGCGACGGCCGAAGTGCTTCCTAATGGACGAGCCGCTCGGCACGCTCGATACCGAATTCCGCGATCTGATGGTCCATGAATTGCGCGAACTGCACAACCGTATTCATGCGACCACTGTCTATGTCACGCACGACCAGATGGAAGCGATGTCGATGGCCGACAAGATCGCTGTCATGAACCACGGCGTCATCGAACAGTTCGGGACGCCCCGCGAGATCTACGATCGCCCGGCGACCATGTTCGTCGCCGACTTCATCGGCTCGCCGCCGATGAATTTCCTCGGCTTCGGCGGCGGGCTCGCCAAGGGCGCCAAGGAGATCGTCGTCCAGGGCGCGAAGGTCGCGGTGCCGGAGGTGCGCGAGGACATCGCACCAGCCGACATGGCGCTCGGTATCCGGCCCGAACACATCCGTTTCGACGACGCCTCGAAACTACGCGGCGCCATCTATGGAACGGAATATCTCGGCACCACGCAGATCGTCGCGGTGGAAACGGCGGACGGCATCATCAAGGCGCGTGTGCCGGCCGAAATCCGGCTCAATGCCGGCGACCATGTCGGCCTCACGCTGAACAGCGCCCGGCTGTCGCTGTTCGACAAGGGATCGGGCCGCGCGGTGAGAACCGCGGTTCACGATACCGCCTCTCAGGGGAGAGCGCAGCATGGCTGACGTGCACATCAAGAACGTGACCAAGAGTTTTGGCGAGCATGTCGCCGTCAATGGTCTCGACCTACATATAGAAGACGGCGAATTCGTCGTGCTGCTCGGGCCAACGGGAGCCGGCAAGACGACGACGTTGCGGCTGATCGCCGGCCTGGAACGGCCAGACACCGGCACGATCGAAATCGGCGGCCACAATGCGACGACACTGTCACCGGCGGAACGCGACACGGCTTTCGTGTTCCAGCAGTACTCGCTCTATCCGCATCTGTCGGTCTTCGACAATCTCGCTTTCCCGTTGCGCTCACCGGCACGCAAGATCCCGGAAGACCAGATCCGCCGGCGGGTCGAGGAGGTGGCGAAGATGGTGCGCATCCATCACAAGCTCACCAACCGCTCGACCAAACTGTCGGGTGGCGAAATGCAGCGCGTCGCCATCGGCCGGGCGCTGGTGCGCAAGCCGGCGATCTATCTGATGGACGAGCCGCTGTCGTCACTCGACGCCAAGCTGCGGGCGGATCTGCGGCTCGAACTGAAGCGCATCCAGTCAGAGCTCGGCGCCACCATGCTTTATGTCACCCACGACCAGATCGAGGCGATGACCATGGCCGACCGCATCGGCATCCTCGCCGATGGCGTGCTGGTGCAGATCGGATCGCCGCGAACGATTTACTCCGAGCCGGCGAACTTGCATGTCGCGGCGAGGCTCGGCCAGCCGGCGATCAACCTTCTGCCGACCGGCCTGCTGCCCGATGCAGGCGCGCCGGCCGGCACCAGGACGATCGGCGCGCGCACCGAACATCTGGCGATCGAGAAGGCCATGAATGGCCACGCCGACGGCGTCGTCGATTGGGTCGAGCATCTCGGCGACCAGAACCATCTGCACGTGACGGTGGGACCGAAGAAGCTGGTGACGCTGACCGACCCGGATACCGATCTGTCGCAAGGCGACAGAGTGATGATCCGCTACCGCTCGCCGCTGTATTTCGGCGCCGACGGGCAAAGACTGATGTGAACCATTCCGGCGCATCGCGCCGCTTCTGATTGACGATCGCGAATACGGGACGAATTCGATGAAGCACTTTTTCAACCACAGGGAAACGATCGTCACCGAGGCATTGGACGGCCTGTTGCGGACCATCGGCTCGGGCGAGCTTGCGCGCCTCGACGGCTATCCCGAGATCAAGGTCGTGCTGCGCGCCGATTGGGACAAGACGAAGGTCAGCGTCGTGTCCGGCGGCGGCGCCGGACACGAACCTTCGCATGCCGGCTTTGTCGGCAAGGGCATGCTGACGGCGGCTGTCTCCGGCGAAATCTTCGCCTCGCCGAGCGTCGAAGCGGTGCTGGCGGCCATCCGCGCGGTCACCGGGCCGGCCGGCTGCCTGTTGATCGTCAAGAACTACACCGGCGACCGCCTGAATTTCGGCCTGGCGGCCGAGAAGGCGCGCGCCGAGGGCTTTCGTGTCGAGATGGTGATCGTCGCCGACGACATCGCGCTGCCCGATATTGCCCAGCCGCGCGGCGTTGCCGGCACTTTGTTCGTGCACAAGGTTTCAGGCTATCTGTCGGAAGCCGGCTATGATCTGACCGATATTGCGGCAGCCGCGCGCGCGGCGGCGAAGGACATCGTCTCGCTCGGCATGTCGCTGTCGTCCTGCTCCATCCCCGGCCAGCCGCACGAGGACAGGTTCGGCGAAGATGACGGCGAGCTTGGCCTCGGCATCCATGGCGAGCCCGGGGTCGAACGCATCGCTGTGCAGAGCGCCGAGAAGCTGGTGGCGATCATGGCGGAGCGCCTGGCAGTGCGGCACGATCCGAAGGCAAGCCATGCCTTGCTGATCAACAATCTGGGCTCCGTCACGCCGCTCGAGATGTCGCTGATTGCCAATGCGGTGCTGGCCTCGCCTCTGGCCAAAACCATCAAATTGGTGATCGGCCCGGGATCGCTGATGACGGCGCTCAACATGAACGGCTTCTCGCTGTCGCTGATCCGGCTCGATGCAGCGCGCGAAGCCGCCTTGATGGCACCGGTCGGCCCGCACGCCTGGATGCCGGCCAAACCGGTCGCGGCACCAGCCATCGTGCCGATGGCGAAAGCCGGCGGACACAGCGCGGCACGCAAGGCCAGCCAGGATGCCGCCACAAGGCGCCTGATCGTCACGCTCTGCGAAAGACTGATCTCGCTCGAAGCGATCTTGAACGGGCTCGACGCCAAGGCGGGCGACGGCGATACCGGTTCGACGGTGGCGACCGGCGCGCGCAGCATCGTCGAACGGGTCGACACGTTGCCGCTGGTGAGCCCGGCGGCTACCCTTGGCGCGATCGGCGACATATTGAGCGGGTCGATGGGCGGATCCAGCGGCGTGCTGCTGTCGATCTTCTTCACTGCGGCCGCGCAGGCCGTGGACAGCGGCGCTGACGTGGCCAAGGCGCTGCTTGCTGGGCTCGAACGGATGACTTTTTATGGCGGTGCAAAGCTTGGCGACCGCACGATGGTCGATGCGCTGGAGCCAGCCCTGAAAGCGCTCGACGCCAACGGGCTGGAGGCGGCAGCGGCGGCCGCCCGGCGTGGCGCCGAGGCGACGGCCGCCATGGAGAAGGCAAAGGCTGGACGGTCCGCCTATGTCGGCGCCAAATTGCAAGGCGTGATCGACCCCGGCGC
Organism: Mesorhizobium erdmanii; assembly: GCF_013170725.1. Classification (NCBI taxonomy): domain Bacteria; kingdom Pseudomonadati; phylum Pseudomonadota; class Alphaproteobacteria; order Hyphomicrobiales; family Phyllobacteriaceae; genus Mesorhizobium; species Mesorhizobium erdmanii. The sequence continues at coordinate 257,970 of NZ_CP033361.1, forward strand.
CCACGCGGTGGCCGAGGTGTTCGCGACCGCCGCGACGCTTCTCGTCACGGCCTGACGCATGCACCAGTTGTCGAACGACCGTTCTTTCGCTACTGCCGGCAAGCTGGAAACCGGGAATCTTGACGACATGGCGGCGTTGAATCTTGCCGGGCTGATCGCGGCGGCCGCCGACGCGATCGCCGCTCACGCCGAGGAATTGACGGCGCTCGACCAGGCGATCGGCGACGGCGACCACGGGCTGAACATGAAGCGCGGCTTCGAAGCCGTGCGAGCCGAGGCCGACGCGTTCGCCGCGAAGCCGCTGCCGGATGCCTTGAAGGCGATCGGCACCAAGCTGGTGATGACGGTAGGCGGCGCCTCCGGCCCGCTCTTCGGCACATTGTTCATGGCGCTGGGCAAGGAGATTTCGGCGGACCCCGACCGTGCCGACTTGACGGCTGCCTTTGGCAAGGCGATCGAGGCGGTGGCCGCGCGCGGCAAGTCGCAGATCGGACAAAAGACCATGCTCGATGTGCTGCAGCCGGTGCATGACGCGTTGGCTGGCGGAAAGCCAGCGGCGGAAATAGCCGACATCGCCGACGCCGCCGCCGAGGCGACCGTGCCGATGAGGGCGCTGCGCGGCCGCGCCTCGTTCCTCGGCGACCGTTCGATCGGCCATATGGATGCCGGCGCGCGCTCGACCGCGCTGCTGGTGCGCACGGTGGGACAGGCGATCGGGGAAAGCGCATGAGCAATGTCGGGATCGTGATCGTCTCGCATTCGCCGCTGGTCGCGGAGGGCACCGCCGACATGGTACGCCAGATGGTGGGCGACGAAGTGCCGCTTGCATGGTGCGGCGGAAACGGCCATGGCGGGCTTGGCACCAGCGTCGAGGCGATCATGGGCGCCATCGACAAGGCCTGGTCGGAAGCCGGTGTCGCCATCCTTGTCGATCTCGGCGGCGCCGAGACCAATTCGGAAATGGCGGTGGAGATGATCGGCGAGCCGCGGGCGCAGAAGATCATCGTCTGCAACGCGCCGATCGTCGAGGGCGCGGTGATGGCGGCGACCGAGTCGTCCGGCGGCGCCTCGCTGAAGGAAGTGGTGGCGACGGCGCATGAATTGTCGCCGTCGTGAGTGAACGGGAATTTTGAGATGTCCACAGCCGCCGAAGCGACCGTCCTGATCACCCACGATGTGGGCCTGCATGCGCGTCCTTCGGTGAAGTTCACCAAGCTGGCCAAGACATTTGCCGCCGACGTGGAAATAGCGCTTGCCGCCAACGGACCGTGGTTCGACGCCAAGAGCATCGTCAAGGTGATGGCGGCCAAGGCACCGAAGGGCACGGTGCTGCATATCAGGGCCAGCGGCAACGGTGCCGATGACGCCGTCCGCGCACTGATCGACCTGGTGCGGCGCGACTTCGACGAGGATGCCGGCCATGTCCGCTCGGCCTGAAGCCGGCTCGCATCTGCGCCGGCGCGCAAGGAAAATGGGCTATGCGGATTGAGGGCGTTCCGGCCTCGGCCGGCTATGCCGAGGGGCCGCTGTTCGACCTCGACCGGCCGCCGGCCGTCTACACAGGCAAAGCCACATCAGCGGAAGAGACGACGTCGCTGCAAGCCGCGATCGGCAAGGCGGTGAGCCGGCTTGCGACAATAGTGGAAACCGCCGACAGCGACGCCGCCGGCATACTCGAATTCCACATCGCCATGCTGGAGGACGACGCGCTGAGCGGACCCGCCTTCGCATCGATCGCGTCCGGAAAGGCCGCCGACGCGGCCTGGCGGCAGGCACTCGATGCCGAGATCGCCGGCTATGAGGCCTCGGACCAGGACTATTTCCGCGCCCGCGCCACGGATCTGCGCGATATCAGGGACCAGGTGCTGCGCGCCCTGACAGCGGACGGCGGCGCTGCTGCGCCTTCCGGCGCCATCCTCTGCGGCGAGGACATCGCCCCGACGCGCTTTCTCGAGACCGACTGGAGCAATGGCGGTGGCATCGCGCTGAAGGCAGGCAGCACCGCCAGCCACGTCGCCATGCTGGCGCGCTCGCGTGGCGTGCCGATGGTGGTGGGGCTGCGTGAACCACTTGCCAATTTTGCCGGCATCGCGCTGCTCGACGCCGAGCACGGCAGCATCGTGCTCGCACCCTCGCCTGATGAGATCGGTTCGTTCCGGCATTCGTCCTCTTCCTTCGCGGCCCGCCAGGGCATGGCACGGCGTTTTCTCGCCCGACCGGCGGTGACCAAGGCCGGCACGGCGGTGCGCGTGCAGGTCAACATCGCCGATCCGTCGGATGTCGACGGCATCGATATCGCGACCTGCGACGGTGTCGGGCTGATGCGGACCGAGTTCCTGTTCGGCAAGACGCTGCCGGATGAGGAGACGCAGTATCGCGCCTACCGCAAGGTGCTGGAGTGGGCCGGGGACAAACCGGTGACGATCCGCACCGTCGACGCCGGCGGCGACAAGCCGGTGCCGGGCTTCACCGTCGAGGAAGGCAATCCGTTCCTCGGGCTGCGCGGTATCAGGCTGTCGCTGGCGCGGCTCGACATTTTCCGCGCGCAGATCAGGGCATTGCTGCGCGCCGCTCCACACGGCAATCTCAGGGTCATGTTTCCGATGATCGCGATGGCCGATGAGTATGAACGCGCAGCCGCTCTGTTCGCCGAGGAGCAGGCGGCGCTTGCCGCGCGCGGTGTGGCACAAGAGATGCCGCCGCTCGGCATCATGGTCGAGGTGCCGTCGGTGGCCATCGCGCCCGAGGCGTTCGCCGATGTCGCCTTCTTCTCGATCGGCTCCAACGACCTCACGCAATATGTGATGGCGGCGGCGCGTGACAATGCAGCGGTCGCCCATCTCAATTCGGTCCGCCATCCGGCGGTGCTGCGGCTGATCGGCTCGGTCACGGCCTTCGGACGGGAAACCGGCATTCCCGTCAGCCTGTGCGGCGATGCCGGCGGCGATCCCGCCGCGATCCCTTCGCTGCTCGAAGCGGGCTTGCGCGATCTGTCCGTCGCGCCGGCGCAACTCGCCATGGCCAAAGCGGCCATATCAGATGTTTCGGTCTAGGCGGCTGGCATGGCGGACATCAAACCCGAACCCGGTTCCGAAGAGGCGATCCGTGCCTACAAGACGATCCTGTCGCAGGTCATCGACCAGCGCCCATCGGGCATGCGCCAGCGCCTCGCCGACGCGCTCGGCAAACACCGCAGCTTCGTGACGCAGATTTCGAGCCCGGCCTATACGATCCCGATTCCCTCAAAACATCTGCCTTCGATCTTTTCCGTCTGCCATTTCAGCCCGGCCGAGCGGGATCAGTTCCTCGCCGCCTACCATCAGGCGCATCCGGGAAAAATGTCTGTCGCCGCAGGCATGCGCAAGACGCGGCATGTGTCGCTTGTCGTGCCGGATTTCGGCGACGACAAGCAGAACGCGGCGCTCGACCGGGCGATCAACGAATTCATCCAGAAGATCACCAGCATCGCCGGCAAGAGTGGCAGCTGACCGTTTCTTGCCGGGCTGTTTGGGAGGACGCCATGAAGAAATTTATGAACGCGGTGGACACGGTGCTGACCGAGAGCCTCGACGGTTTCGTCGCCGCGCATGCCGATATACTGGTGCTTGGCGAGGAGCACAAATTCGTCCGCCGCAGGACCTTGCGGCCGGGCAAGGTGGCGCTGATCTCCGGCGGTGGCTCGGGCCATGAGCCTATGCATGGCGGCTTTGTCGGCCATGGCATGCTGGACGCCGCCTGCCCCGGCCAGGTCTTCACCTCGCCGACACCGGACCAGATGCTGGCGGCGGCGCAAGCCGTCGACACCGGCGCCGGTTGCCTGTTCATCGTCAAGAACTACGAGGGCGATGTGATGAACTTCGACATGGCGGCCGAAATGTCCGACGGCGTCCTGCAGGTGGTGACCAATGACGACGTCGCCGTCGAGAATTCGTCCTACACGACCGGCCGGCGCGGCGTCGCCGGCACGCTGGTGGTGGAAAAGATCGTCGGCGCGGCGGCCGAACATGGCCTGGCCCTGCCCGTGCTGAAGACGCTGGGCGAACGCGTCAACGCCGCAACCCGCTCGATGGGTGTGGCGCTGACCAGCGGCACCGTGCCGGCGGCCGGCAAGCCGACCTTCGATATCGGCGACGGCGAGATGGAATTCGGCGTCGGCATCCATGGCGAGCCCGGCCGCCGCCGCGATAGCTTGAAAAGCGCTGATGCGATCGCCGAGGAGATCTGCACCGCGATCCTGGGCGATCTCGGAGACAGGGCGAAAGGTCCAGCGCTGCTGTTCGTCAATGGCTTCGGCGGCACGCCGCTGATGGAGCTCTATCTGATGTACAATAGCGCGCGAAAAATCTTCGAGAAGCGGGGCGTGACGATAGCTCGCTCGCTGGTCGGCAGCTTTGTCACCTCGCTCGACATGGCCGGCTGCTCGATCACCCTCACCATGCTCGACGACGAGATGACCGGCTGGTGGGACGCGCCTGTCCACACGGCAGCCTTGCACTGGGGCATGTAAAGCTGGCAACAGCCACGCTTTTCTGCAACCATTCCGGTTAATCTACACAACATTTGTCCGGTTGATGCTGCCATCCCTTACTTCCACCGAAGAAAGACTGCTGTTGCGCTTCGCCGATCCGGAGGCCACTGCGGTCGAGGACAATTTGTCGGCAAAGGTGCTGTCGGCGCTGCTCGACAATGCCGAATTCCACGGCGTCCTGCCGATCATGCTGCGCAAACTGCAAGAGGGGGGCGACGCGCGGTTGCCACCTGACGCCGGCTTGCGGGAGAAGCTTGACGATTTGCGAAACAAGGCGACGATCGCCACCGGCCAGTCGATGCTGCTGCAATACCATGGCGACCGCATCATGAAGGGGATGGCGACAGCAGGCATTCCGGCGCGGATCGTCAAGGGGCCGGTCTTTGCGCGCAAGCTCTATCGCAACGTTTCCGACCGGCCGTTTACCGATATCGATATCCTCGTCGAGCCAGCAAACCTTGCCCGGGCAAACCAGGTGATCGCGGGATGCGGCTTCGAGCTCGGCAGCAATGAGGCCGAGTCCTACCAGCTGCAGGAATTCAAATGGCTGGAAAAGGAGAACTCCAGCCTGCTGGTCGAACTGCATGGCGATCTCGTGCATGACACCGGCATGCGGCGGCGCCTGTCGCTGGGTTTCCGTGAACTGGGCATCATCGACGGCGACGTGACGGACACGCCGGCCGCACTTTTGACGATCGCCATCGTGCACGCCGCCGGTGGCCACAAATTCCATCGCCTGCAGCTTTGCGTCGACGTGCTGCAAGGGGTGCGGGCTCTGCAGTCAGCCGAATCGGAAACCCGCCTGCTCGACGCCGCCCGGATGACCGGCATCGAGCTCGAATTGGCGATCGTGCTCAATGTCACCGGCCAGTTGTTCGGCGAGGCCCGCGCGCTTGAGCTCGCCGGGCGGATCAAGCCCGATCTCTCGATAAGGCTTGCCAAGCGGCTGATAACGACGACCACGCTGCTCAGGGTCAATTCTCGGGAAAAGATCGGTTCGCGCCTGCGCCGCGATGCTTTCCGCTGGATCCAGCGGCTGGCCAAGGCAAGAGCAATTCCAGGAAAAGTGTGAAACGGTTTTCCGCCCGGAATTGCGCAAAACAAGGAGGCCGCAGACAGTGTGACTAGGTCCTCAGTCCTGCTTTCCCAACGTGGCGCTTATCAGCGCCGCCGCGTCGGCAGGGCGGGCGCCCACTTCCAGGGTGAAGGTCGGCACCGAGGAAACCAACCTGCCGATCGTCGCCAGCCGGCGTTTCTGCAGCGGCAGCAGGCCGGTCATGCCGGTGCGGACATTGTCCATCGCCAGCGCCACCATCGCGTCGGTCCGCGCCATGGGCACGAGCCGGGTTTGACTGTCGGGCGAGCGGGCCAGGTGCAGCAGGGCCGCCACCGGCCGAGCGACCGGGCTTTCGACGCGGACGATCTCGCTCAACCGCTCCAGCGAGACGGCCTGTTCGCCATTCCTGTCCCATGACCGGCCAAGGCACGGCGCAACCTGCGGGATCATTTCGGCGGTCTTCTCGTGGATCTTGACATGGCGCGGCAACCCCCAGGCCACCGGACTGTCCGCAGCAGGATCCAGGATCATGGCATCGTCCGAACACAGGCCAAAGCCTTGCGTTGCAAGCGCCAGCGACGTCGTGGTCTTGCCGGTGCCGCTCGGCGCATGGATCAGCACGACGGCGTCACTGCCTGGCAGCGTCAGCCCGGCCGTGTGCAGCATATGCTGGCCGCCGGCGTCGAGCGCGGCGTCCAGCACCAGCATCGATGGCGTCCAGGCTGCTTTGCTGCCAGGACGAACCCGGAGTTTCGCCCACCCTTCCTCGTCATTGACGGCAACGGTCTGTCGTCCGGGAAAAATGAGATTGACGGTGGCACCGTGGACGATCATCCGGCAGTACCCGTCTTCGGGTATCTCACCGTCGAAGACGAGCGATCCGCCGGGGTCCTCGTCCAGGACATCCATCTCGGCGATGTCGAGGCGAAAGCCCGGTTCGACGGCATCGTCGATACGCAGGATGCCCAGCATCCTGTCGAAATCCCGCCACAGCTCAGGCCGGTCGGCCGCAATGCCAAGGACCTGGCCGTTGAGGCCATAGCATGCTGAAGGCCTGTTCAAGCGGGGTGCACCTTCGAGGGATCGGCATGGTGACGGTAAATCTCGACCATGCCGGGAAGGCTATCACTGACCACCGGCCTGCCGTTGAGGCAGACCCAGCAATGCGCCGAGACGCGTGGCGTCTGCAGCGACTTCGGATCGACGCCGAAGCGCAACTCCGGATCGAAGCCGGCGAGGCGCAGGAAGCGATGGCCGAGCAGGCCTTCGCGCAGGCATCTGCGGTCGCGCATCAGCCAGGGATGGCGCACGGTGCGGTTGACGTGGGCGACGATGTAGGCGGCGGACAGGCCCCGATAGGGTGTCGATGAGGCAAGCGGCGCCCATTTCAGCATATCTTCGAAGCTGCGCCCGGCAATGAGGACCGGAAGCAGCCGCGCGCTTGCCCAGAGATGGCAGCGAAATAGGGCGCGCAGAAGCGGACCGTCAGCCATCAAGACCCCGGGGTGGCGAGAATGCCTTCCGAGACGAGATCGGCGGCCAATGCCGCCATGTCCTCGTCGAGCGTATCCTTATCGGCCTCGAACTCCTCGCAAAGCAGGCCGACGATCTGATCGAAGCTGCGCGCACCATCGACCTTGTCGAGAAAGGCTTCGGTCGTGCCGTTGCAGGTATAAAGCTGGCCGCTGCGCGCCAGAAGCACGACCGCACCGTCACCGACATGCTGAACCGAGGCGTCGTCCGCCAACCGCAATATCGTTCCAGAGACAATTTCCATCACCAACCCCAACAAGCCCGCAAGATCCCTGAAATGAGATAGCGCGGTGGTGTAGTGCTGTCTATCGGCCGGCCGGGAGAGATAGCATCCCGGCTTGTGCGGTCTTGCAGCTTCGCATGATCCTCCCTGTCGACAAATCGCATTCAAGTGCCTGTTCGTGTCCGAAATCGCCCCAGAAATAGTCGTTCGCGCGAGATGACAAGCAGGTGAACTGACCGGCAGGGCCGTTGCATTTCTTCCCCTAAGTAAGGTAAGGACTCCCGGGGTTTTGGGGAGATAGCGTATGCGTTACAACTGGGAGCGGGCTCCGACGACTTTCGAACGTCATCGGAAGACCCTGGCGGCAGCTATTTTGATCTTCGGCGGCGTCGGCCTCATGCTTGTGGCTCTGCCGATCTAGCGCGGTCGAATTTTATCCAATGAATGCTGTTTGTTAGTCGGCTACCGGCCTGCATTAGCGAGGCTGTCCGGTCACGATAAGGACGCGCCGGCCGCTCCTCATGCGGTGTCTCGAGCGGCTTGCCGTCCTGGCCCTGCAAGATCACCGTGCGGACGCGTCTTCGGCCGGCGCAGTTGCGGTTGCGGGCGCGAGCACCGCACCGATCGACCACAAACACCGGTTTTGCCCCGTTCGACACGAGATGATGCATTGTCGGATCCTCCCCCGAGAAGGCTTCACTTCATGACAGAGCGCGCCAAGGGTCAAGCCGGGACCGGTTCAGACTAAAATCAGGGAAGACAGCGCCGGAACAAACAGCATAGGCTGCTAGCAAAGACGGCAAATGGTTCCTGGGGAGGTTACGGATGGCTTCACGCTATCACGAGGTTTATGACGGCTGGAAACGCGACCCGGAAAAATTCTGGGCGGAGGCGGCGGACGCCATCGACTGGTATTCGCCCTGGGACAAGGTGTTCGATGCCAATGCCGGCGTCTACGGCCGCTGGTTTCCCGGTGCGACCTGCAACACTTGCTACAACGCCATCGACCGCCATGTCGCGGGCGGCCGCGCCGACCAGATCGCTCTGATTTACGACAGCGCCATCTCCGGTACGGTGAAGAAATTCACCTATGCCGAGCTGAAGCGCGAAGTGGTGGCGCTGACCTCGGTGCTGAAGAACCGTGGCGTCGGCAAGGGCGACCGCGTCATCATCTACATGCCGATGGTGGCGGAGGCGGCCATGGCCATGCTCGCCTGCGCCCGCATCGGCGCGGTGCATTCGGTGGTCTTCGGCGGCTTTGCCTCGCATGAATTGGCCACCCGTATCGACGACGCCAAACCGAAGCTGATCATCTCGGCTTCCTGCGGCCTCGAGCCGGGCCGTATCGTTGCCTACAAGCCGCTGCTCAACAAGGCGATCGAGATGTCCCGCCACAAGCCGGACGCCTGCCTGATCCTGCAGCGCGACCAGCTGCGCTGCGACCTGAAAGACCATTTCGATATCGATTATGCCGATGCCGTCGCGCGCGAACGGGCAGCAGGCGCCAATGTCGACTGCGTTCCGATGCTTGCAACCGACCCGCTCTACATCATCTATACCTCCGGCACGACCGGCCAGCCCAAGGGCATCGTGCGCGACAATGGCGGCCATATGGTCGCGCTGAAATGGACGATGGAAAACGAGTTCGGCGTCAAGCCCGGCGAAGTGTTCTGGGCGGCATCCGATGTCGGCTGGGTGGTCGGACATTCCTACATCGTCTACGGCCCTCTGCTGCATGGCTGCACCAGCGTCCTGTTCGAAGGCAAGCCGATCGGCACGCCGGACGCCGGCACCTACTGGCGGGTCATTTCCGACCACGGCGTCGTCGCATTGTTCACCGCGCCGACGGCCTTCCGCGCCATCAAGGGACAGGACCCCAAAGGCGAGTTCGTTCCCAGATACGATCTGTCGAAATTCCGTACGCTGTTCCTGGCCGGTGAGCGCGCCGACCCCGAAACCATCAAATGGGCGGAGCAGAAGCTGAATGTGCCTGTCGTCGACCATTGGTGGCAGACCGAGACCGGTTCGCCGATGACCATCAATCCCACCGGGCTTGGCCTGCTGCCGGTGAAATATGGCTCGCCCGGCGTGCCGATGCCCGGCTACGACATCCGCGTGCTCGACGATGCCGGCCACGAGGTGCCGCGCGGCACGCTCGGCAATGTGGTGGTCAAGCTGCCGCTGCCGGCAGGCTGCCTGCCAACGCTGTGGAACGCCGACCAGCGCTTCCGCCAGGCCTATCTCGACGAGTTCCCCGGCTTCTACAAGACGGCCGACGCCGGCATGATCGACGCGGACGGCTATCTCTATGTGATGGCCCGCACCGACGACATCATCAATGTCGCCGGCCACCGGCTGTCGACCGGCGCCATGGAAGAGGTGCTGGCCGCCCATCCCGATGTCGCCGAATGCGCAGTCGTCGGCATCGCCGATGCGATGAAGGGGCAAATTCCGCTCGGTTTCGTGGTGCTGAACGCCGGTGTTACGCGCGACGGCGGCGCCATCGAGACGGAGGTGGTCGCGCTGGTGCGCGAGCGCATCGGTCCGGTCGCCGCCTTCAAGACCGTGGTGACGATCAAGCGCCTGCCCAAGACGCGGTCGGGAAAGATCCTGCGCGGCACCATGCAGAAGATCGCCGACAAGGAAGCGTGGGCGATGCCGGCAACCATCGACGACCCGGCCATCCTGGACGAGATCACCGTTGCGATGAAGGCACGCGGCATCGGGGTTTGATACCATCGGCGCATGTGACGCGCCGCCATCCGGATGTTTCGCGGCGGCGAAGTTTGTGATCGCCGCGGTCCGCAATCGTTGATTGTGCATCGCAACATTCCACCCTACACTTTTCGTGGGGGGCCATCCGGCGGTGCGGTATGGCTCAGCAGAAAATTACATTTGGCGGCGTCGACATCCTACGGTTCCTCGCCGCCGTGATGGTCATGGTCTACCACTACGGCTTCTGGGTGTGGGCCTATCCCGATGGCATCTCGGCGCAGGCCACGGGCGGCGTGCCGGCACAGCCTGGTATAGGCGCCTGGGTCGGGTCAGGCTGGGTCGGCGTCGAGGTTTTTTTCGTCATCAGCGGCTTCGTCATCGCCTTCAGCGCCGAGAAATCGACGCCGCTGCGCTTCTTCGAGGCCCGGGTGAAGCGGCTGGCGCCGGCGGTCTGGATCTGTGCGCCCATCACCGCCGTGCTGTTGCTGCTCATCGGCCTGAGCTGGCCGACCGATGCGGTGGTGAGGCTGGTCCGCACCGGCCTGTTCGCGCCCTATGGCCCCTGGGTGGACAGCGTCTACTGGACACTCGGCATCGAGATCGCCTTCTACGCCATCGTCTGGGTGCTGCTGCGGCTCGGCCGTTTCCACCTGATGGAGACGGTCGCCATCGGTATAGGCTTGATCAGCACGCTGTTCTGGTGCCTCTATTATCCGCTCGGCTGGGCCGACTTCGCTGAAACGCGCTGGCTGCAGCTCACCCTGGTGCATCACGGCTGCTTCTTCGCCGTCGGCGTGCTCATCTGGCTGATGCGGTTCAAGGCGCTGACGGTCCCTCGTCTTGGCTTCTGCCTGCTGTTCCTTGGCGGCAGCGTGCTGCAGATCGCCAGTTCGGTCAACGTCCACAGCATAAAGGTCAATGCCGTGATGCCCTATGCGCCGCCGATCCTGATCTTCCTCGTCGCCATCGCCTTGATGGCGTGGTCGCTGCGCCTCGACCTCAGCTGGAGGGGCTGGCGCCGGATCGGCCTGATGACCTATCCGCTCTATCTGATCCACGACGTCATCGGCGCGGCGATGCTTGGGCCGATGGTCCGTGCCGGGGTGCCTTATCTCGTCTCCATGGCCCTGGTCGGCGCGACCATGATCGCGGCAAGCTGGCTGGTGGCCACCGAAGCCGAGCCGCGCGTCCGGCTGTTGCTCGATCACACCGTTTTTCGCTACCGGCTCAAGGCGGCGTGACCAACCGCCTGCCCCAGATAGCGAATGGCCAAGCTATCTCCCAGTGGCGACAAATGCGGCCGGGCCTCAAGGGCAACGGCCAGGCTCAGGCCGCCCTGCTGCGCACTTCCGACTTGTCGAGATAGTAGCTCGAATATTTGTCGAAGAATTTCTCCGACGCGCCGAACGATCCGTATTTGGCGAGCTTCTTCAGGTCGACCTTGTTCAGCACCGCGCCGACGATCTTGTTGGCGACATAGGGTTCGGATTCCAACATCGACCGCACCATGGCGCGCGGTGTGCGGCCCCATTCGGTGACCAGCACGAAGCCGTCGACGAGCGGCGCGAAGGCCTTGGCGTCAACCACCGGTCCGAGCGGCGGCAGATCGACGACGATGTACTCGAACGTCTCCTTGGCATTCTCGATGAAACGCCGCATTCCGGCCGAGGACAGAAGCTCGCTGGTGTGCGAGAAGTTGCCGCGCAGCACGGCCGGGATGATGGCGAGCTTGGTCTGCCGGTCGATCTTGCCGACGGATTGCCAGGTCTGGCCGTTGACCACGGCCTCCATCAGGCCCTGCTCGGCCTCCATGCCGAGGCTGCGGCTGAGGCCAGGATTGCGCAAGTCGCCGTCGATGAGCAGCGTCTTGGCGCCGTTAGCGGCAAGCAGCCCGGCGAGATTGGCCGCGACCGTCGATTTGCCTTCACCGGGAAGCACCGAGATGACGCCGATGACACGGCTGCCTTGCCCTTCCATCACTACATCGAAGGCGATCTTGGCGCTGCGCAGTGTTTCGGAGAACATCGATGCCGGAGCGTCGATGCTGACCCGCATGCGTGCCCGCCTTTCGATGGCGGCCGGCGATCTGGCATCCTTCTGATCCGGTTGAGCCTCGGCCTGCTTGTCCTCCTTGGCCGGTTTGCTGCCGATGGTCGGCAAATAGCCGAGGAATTTGAGGCCAACGCGGTCACGGACCTCCTCGCCGGTCCTGAAAAACCGCTCGTTGAACTCGTTGAGGCCGCCGAAGCCGGCGCCCATCAGCATGCCGAGCACGAGGGACAGTCCGAGCACGATGATGGTGCGCGGGCTCGAGGCGGAGAGCGGCGTCGACGCGTCCGAGATGATGCGGATCTTGCCGACCGGGAAGGATTGCTGCTGCGCTGCTTCCTCATAGCGGCCGAGGAAGGTCTGATAGAGCGTGGTGAGCGCCGTCGCCTTCTGGTCGAGCTCGCGCAACTGAACCTGCGACTGGTTGTCGATGGAACTCTTGCCCTGTGCGGTGGCGACATTGGCCCGCAGCGCTGTCTCGCGCGCCAACGCCACCTCATACTCGTTGCGATAGCTTTCGGTGAGCTGCTTCAGCTCGCCGAAGATCTGAGCCGATATGTCGGCCTTTTCCTTGGCGAGCGCCACGGCCTGCGGATGAGTGGGGCCGAAATTCGCCTCGACGTCCTGCTGCCGCTTGGCGACCGCGAGATAGCGGGTCTTGAGGGTGGAGATGACCGAGCTGCTCGGCTGGTCGGCCGATATGGCGGCATCCCTGAAAGCGTTTTCGGAGCCGCTGTCGATGATCGATTTGTACTGCTGGTAGCGGGCGCTGGCGCGCGCCGTGTCGGCTTGCGCCACGATGAGCTGGGCGTTGAGGTCGGCAAGCTGCTTGTCGCTCATCAACTGGCCATCGCTGTTGGCGGACAGGCCGTGTGCGGCCCTGAATTTTTCGACCGCCAGGGATGCCTGCTGCGAGCTTTCGCGCAGTTCCGTCAGCCGGCCTTGCAGCCAGACCGCCGCGCGCTCGGTGGCATCGAAGCTGGCGTCGAGCTGATCGGCAAGATAGGCATCGGCATAGGCCTTGGTGATCGCTTTCGCCAGGCCCGGATCCGTCGCCTGATAGCCAAGCGCGATGACGTAGCTTCGTCCAACGCGATCGGCACGAATCTCGTTCTGCAGCTTGAGAATCGCGTAGTCACGGCGCGACGCGGCAATCAGCGCGTCGCGGGCAGCCGGGTCGAGCTTGCTGATGTCGCCGACGCCTGGGATGATAGGGCTCGGACGAACATACTGGATCAGGCCGCGGATCAGGCCGACGCCCTGGGCAAGCGCCGACTGCGGCGGGTTCATGAACGCGTCGTTTTGGTCGAGCTTGAGCTTGTCGACGACCACCGCGGCAAGCCGCGTCGAGGTCAGGATCTCGATCTGGCTCAGAATGGCGCTATCGGTCTGCATGGTCGTCGACGCCGCCGAAATATCGTCGACGATCTTGTTCAGGCCCTCGTCGATCAGCACGCTCGAGATCGACACATATTTGGGCGGTGTTGTCTGCAGATACAGCATACCCAGGAAAAGACCGATGGCGGCGCACACGGCAACCACCTTGGCCTGCCGCGCGGCCATGCCAAGCAGCCGCTCGATATCGATGAAGTCTTCGCCGTTTCCTGCGTCCGAATTCGGCAATGGCATCCTCTTGTCGAGAGGGAAATTGGCATAGTTCATCGTCGGTCCAATCCAGAGCCTGTTGCGTTCCCGATTATCGGGCTGAGGCTCTATCTCTTTGTTTGGGCATGATCTTTTCCGAAAATCTCCGGGATCGTGCCTTGGCTTGCAGGCGCCTCAACGGTCGGGAGCATTGCCACGAAGCAAAGCAAGCTTCATGCCAGACGGCGGGGGCCTGTCGGCCCCTCGCCGCCAGCCATCCGGCAATACTCCCGAAAGATGGGCATTATGCGGCTTCTTCCTGACGTTCATGCGACCGGACGAACTCCTGAAGCATCTCGAAGACCGGGCCCTTCATGTCGGCACGCGCCAGCGCGAAGGCGATGTTGGCCTGGATGAAGCCTTCCTTGGAGCCGCAATCGAACATGCGGCCCAGGAAAGGCTGGGCGAAGAATGGCTGGTCCTTCGACAGGCGGACCATGGCATCGGTCAGCTGGATCTCGTTGCCGGCGCCACGTTGCTGATTGCCGAGCAGCGCAAAGATCTCGGGCTGCAGGATGTAGCGGCCGTTGATGTAGAAGTTCGACGGCGCGTTGGCCGGGGCCGGTTTTTCGACCATGGCGGAGACCTCGAAACCGCCGCCAATATCGGCGCCGCGGCCGACAATGCCGTATTTGTTGGTCTCGCCCGGATCGCAACGTTCCACGGCGATGACGTTGCCGCCGGTACGCTCATAAAGGTCGACGGTCTCGGCCAGGCAGCCGCGCCCGCCGAAAGAGACCATGTCGGGCAAAAGCAGGGCGAAGGGCTCGTTGCCGATGACCTCACGGGCGCACCAGACGGCGTGGCCGAGGCCCTGCGGCGACTGCTGGCGGATGAAGGAGGTGGCGCCGGCCACCGGCAGCATGCTTTCGAGCGCCTCCAGCTGGGTCTTCTTGCCGGTCTGCTCAAGGGTGCCGATCAATTCCGGATGCAGGTCGAAATAGTCCTCGATGACCGCCTTGTTGCGGCCGGTCACGAAGACGACGTGCTCGATGCCGGCTTCGAAGGCCTCGTCCACCGCATATTGCACGACAGGCCTGTCGACCACGGGAAGCATTTCCTTCGGCATCGACTTGGTCGCCGGCAGGAACCTCGTTCCAAGCCCCGCCACCGGTATCACGGCCTTCCTGATTTTCTTCATCGCAAATTCCTTCTGAGGAGATCGACTTCAGTCCACTCACAGGCCACGAAAAATCCCTCCATGTGCCTGCATCTTCACCTCCCCACCCCCACGGCAAACTGTGCCGCTACTCGTCGCAACCGCACGGCGATAGGCATACCCATGTGCCTGATCGCCGCCGGGTCGCTGAGCGCCGTCCGGATCGCCTTGAGCGGGGACCGCGCCTTGATGTGCTGGACCATCGCCAGGAAGGAGGCCGCCTTGCGCAGGCTGCGGCCGCGCCGGGCAAAGGCCGCCTGGGCTGCCTCGTCCATCCGATGGGTTTGAGCGAATACGGCATCCGCCTTGCGCATCGCTTCCACATGGTGAAGCTCGAGCACACGCGAGATGGAGCCGCTGCGAATATGGTAGGCGTAGCCGATGTCGGGCTCGACCACGCATCTGCCGCCCTTGGCGAGCGCCTCGGCAAACAGGATGTAGTCCTCGCCGATCCTCAGTTGCTCATCGTAGCGCAGCCGGTTTTCGTCCAGGAACCGGCGCTGGAAGATCGGCTTGAGGTAGCCGAGGTTGAACTTCGATTCAAAGACGATGTTGCCGGCGATGTAGGTGGCCAGCGAAATCTCACGCAAGCCTTCCAGATAGTGCCTGGGGAACATCGCATCCTCGACCACGCCGTCCTCGCGGATGACCTGGAGATTGTCGACGGCGATCTGGGCATCCGCCTTTTCGGCGCGGCCGATCATGGCGGCGAGACGGCCGGGAAAGACGGCATCGTCGGAATCAAGAACCGCGATCCACCGGCCACGGGCGACGTCGAGCCCGGCATTTCGGGCGCCGCCGGGACCACGATTCCTGGCCAGGGCGACGACGCGCACAATGTCTTGGGGATAGGACCGAGCCACATCGAGCGTGGCGTCGCGCGACTGGTCGTCGACGACGATGATCTCGACGCTGACGCCCTTCTGCGCGATGGCGCTGGCGATCGCCCGGTCGAGCGTTGCCTCGGCATTGTAGGCGGCAATCACGAAGGAAATATCGGGGACTGAAACATCGGAGGTTGGGGAAACGTCAGACTGCACGTTTGCCTCCTTCCCCAGGTGAGGATTGACCGTAGAGGCGGATTTCGCGGACACCGACAAGGCCGCTGACGACGCCGAGATGCATGATGCCGCGCAGCACGCTGCGGTTCCTGCGCACCGGGCTGGCGACGACGGCAAGCGCCGAGGCGAAGCTATAGATGGCCTTTGCCGAGGCGAGGCCGACATGCTTGATCAGCCCGATGCCACGCGCATTGCTGCCCAGAAGGTGACCATGCGTCTGACCGACGCGAAAACGGCGGCGGCCGAGCCAGTCAAACGCCGCCCTCGAGCGCGGCACCACCTCGTCCACCCAGGCCTCCCTGGAGAAGGCAATGCGGCCGCCGGCCTTGACCATCTGATCGAAGAACTCGGTGTCTTCGCCGCCGGTCTGGCCGCGCGCCAGGCTGAAGCGACGGCCATGCAGGCTGTCCGATCCCATGCGCAGCAGCACGTTGCAGGTGTAGCCGGTGCGGATCTCGCCGCGCACCCAGACGGGCAAGGTCGAATGGAAATCGCCGCGCTGCATCCATTCAGGTGCATCCGGGCGGTAGAGCGCCCGCACCGGGCCGAGCACAGCTGTCGCACCGCTATCCTCGGCCGTCGCGACCAGCTCGGACAGCCAACGGGTGGAAGCAGTCTCGTCGTCGTCGATGAAGGCGAGGAAATCCGCCTCGCTGGCATCGAGGCAAGCGTTGCGGGCGACCGAGATGTTGCGCGCCGGGGCATGCCGATAGCGGATCGGCAATTGCAAATCCCGCGACAGCGCTGCCACCAGGGCCTGGGCGCTCGGCGCGTCGTCATTGTCGGCGACGATGACACCTACATCGAAGCCTTCGGGCATCCCCATGGCGGCAAGCGAACGCAACGTATCGGCCAGCTCCGGCCGCCGGAACGTGCACACGCCGATGTCGATGCTGCGGTTCCTGGCCTGGACCGCCATTACGCCACCCCTCGTCGCGCGCCGAGGCCGAGAAGCTGCAGCCAGAAGCCGACGGACCAGCCGAAATGCATGACCATGGCCGAGACGCCAGCGAGCGCGATGTCGGCATTGCGCTGGCGGATGGCCGTCACCAGACCGTAGCCCAGGCACACCGAAGCCCAGACCAGCAGCGGCACCGCCGCGATCCAGTGCACGAACGAGAAGACCGCCAGCAGGACCACCGGGAAGACCGCCAGCGGCACCATCTGCCGGACCTTGGGGATGACGCGGTGCTTCAGCACGTTCTTGGCGCGGCCGCGGCCATAACCGAGATACTGGAGATACAGGCCTTTGAGCGAGGCGCGCGGATAATAGACCATCTGCGTCTTGCCGCTCATCCAGATCTTGTAGCCGGCCTGCCGCAGCCGGTAGTCGAGCTCGGCATCCTCATTGTGGCTGAACGTCTCGTCATAGCCGCCGACAGCGCCGAATGCCGATATCCGCATCAGGGCGTGATGGCCGTGGTCGACCCATTCCCCGGCGGAGAGATGGCGGTGCTTGGAGCCGCCGGTGCCGAGTTTTGAATTCTGCGCCGCCGCAACCGATTTCTGCAGGGCGCCGCTGCCGCTGGTCCGCATGGAAACCACGACCGAATCCGCTGATGTGGCCAGTGCTTCCTCGACCAGCCGGTCGCAATAGTCGTCGGGATAGCCGCCATGGGCGTCGATGCGGATCAGATACTGCGCGCCTTCGCCAAACGTGCCGACGGCGAGATTGATCGCCGCGCTCTGGATGCGCCGCTCGTTGTGCAGCAGGATGACGCATGCATCGGCGGCGGCGATCTGCTCGACGATGGCCAGCGTGCCATCGGTGCTGCCGCCATCGACAACGACAATCCTGGCGCCAAGCCTTTCGGCGGAGGGCCGCAACTGATCAAGCAGCGTACCGATATGGGTCGCCTCGTTCAGGCAGGGAATCACGATCAGACAGGAAAGAGGCGCTTGCGTCATCGGGTAGGTCCTATGCCAGGGCTTCGGCGGCGAGCGGTTCGCGCACGGTGGTCAGGCGGCGCAGTTTTTCGACCAATGCCCGGCAGTCGCTGCGATCGTAGCTCCATGTCCTCGGATTGCATGCAAGCACGCGCGCCTTCAGCCTGCCGAAGCGGTGCTCCTCCATCTTGCCGAGTGCTGTTTCGAGTGCGTCCGATGAAGCTTCGGGCAACAGGACGCCGATGTCCTGCTCATTGAGGAATCGGCCGG
Organism: Mesorhizobium erdmanii; assembly: GCF_013170725.1. Classification (NCBI taxonomy): domain Bacteria; kingdom Pseudomonadati; phylum Pseudomonadota; class Alphaproteobacteria; order Hyphomicrobiales; family Phyllobacteriaceae; genus Mesorhizobium; species Mesorhizobium erdmanii. The sequence continues at coordinate 276,096 of NZ_CP033361.1, forward strand.
TTTCGGTATGACCCATCGAGATCGGCACCGCGCCGAAGCGGCAGCCTTCATAGAGGCGGTTGGGCAGCAGCCATTCCGAATTCTGCCCCTCTTCGAAGAAATCGATCGCCCAGGAGAAATGAACGTCCTGGTAGATCGCCGCCATGTCCTCCGGGTTGCGGTAGGGCCCGCGAAACGACAGATAGGGCTCGGCATCGACGAAGGCATGAAAGTCCGGAAATTCGGAGAGCGCCGGGCGGCCGCGCAGCACGGCTTCGAAACGTCCATCCATGCGGCGTGTGAAATCTGCCAGGAGCTCGAGCGAGCGGCGGCAGCGCAGCGCACCGAACCAGCCGATCCGCCATGGTGGGGTGGCAGGCCCTTCCATTGCCTCAGGTTCGCCGGGCAAGATCGCCGCTGCCTCGAAATATTTGTTCTCGACCAGCTCGACGGGTGCGGCAACCTGGCGGAAGGGCTTGAAATAATTGGCGATGAAGGCCGGCGAACTGGTCACCAGCAGCTTCACGTCGCGCGCCAGATGGCGCTCGGTGGCACGCAGCGCCTTGCCAAGGACATCGTCGCGCAGCACCAGGCGGTGGATGTCGAGGCATTCATAGACGATCGGCACCATGGCGCCGAAGACCGACCTGGCGCGGCGAGCAAGCGCCAGCATTTCCAGATTGCGCGCGATGATGAGATCGGGCCTGGGCGTGTCCTTGAGCTTTGAACCGATTGAAATCGCAGCTTTCGCCACCGCTGCCAGGCGCTGCGCGAATCGACCGTCGCGCGTCACGCCGAGGTCGACTGGGCGCAATCCTTCGATATCGGCAATCGGCGTGGCGGTGCGGCGGAAGCCCACCAGCGTGACCCGGGCGCCACCTGTCCTGAGCATTGTGAGGCGTCGGCGAACCGCCGGATCGGAGACATCGTGCACCAGGTACAAGACATGCAGCATTAAAACTCGACCGCTGTTTGACCCACCCAAAGGGATGCTAGTACAGCTCTTGCTGCATCGCAACATTTTTGGCGCGGCCGTGGACATTTTCTGTTGCACTGCAAAATTATTGCCGTAGTTTGGGGTTGGCGGCGGTTGTGGGTTTCGATTTTTCGGAATCCGCGCAAAGATCAGGAATCCTGAATTTGGAAGCCAATCCATTCGATCCGCCAGAAGGCTCGCTGCGCAAGTCGGTCGGCCGAGGCGCGGTGGTGACCGCCCTGTCGCAATCGGTGCGGGTCGCGACACAGATCATATCCGTCATCGTGCTGTCGCGGCTCCTGTCGCCGCAGGATTTCGGCGTCGTCGCGATGTGCGCGCCGGTGCTGGCCTTCATCGCGCTGTTCCAGGATTTCGGCCTGACCCAGGCGACCATCCAGAAATCGGGCATCCGGCATGAGGAGGTGAACTACCTCTTCTGGATCAATGTCGCCGTCAGCGCCATCCTGGCCTGCGTGCTTGCGGCCGCAGCACCGCTGGTCGCCGCCTTCTACGGCGAGCCGCGCGTCGCCGGACTGGTGGCCGCGTTCGGGCTGCAGATCATGGCTTATGGGCTTGGCGCCCAGCATCTGGCGCTTTTGACGCGACGCATGCAGTTCGGACGCCTGGCGGTCATCGATGTCGCCAGCGCGGTTGCCGGGCTAGCCGTATCGATCGCCTGGACCTTCATCGACCGCTCCTACTGGGCGCTGTTTGCCGGCACGCTGACCGGTGCGGTGCTGCCGACGCTGTGCTTCTGGGCAAGCTCGCGCTGGCGGCCCGGCATGCCGCGCAAGGTCGCGGGCATCGGCGAGCTGATCAATTTCGGCGCCGGCATCACCGGCTTCAATTTCGCCAATTTCTTCGCCCGCAACCTCGACAATGTGCTGATCGGCAAATACTGGGGCGAGGCCCAGCTCGGCCTTTACGACCGCGCCTACAAGCTGCTTCTGTTCCCGCTCAGCCAGATCACCAATCCGCTGTCGAAGGTCATGGTGCCGGCGCTGTCCAGGCTGAAGGACGAACCGGATCGCTATCGCAGCGCCTATCTGCGCGTCATGCCGCTGATCCTGCTGGTGGCGCTGCCCGGCGTCGCCTTCGCTACCGCCATGTCGGACGTGCTGATCCCCTTCGTGCTCGGCGAGCAGTGGCGCGCGAGCGCCGCGATCTTCCTGGCGCTCGGCTTTGCCGGCCTGCTGCAGCCGCTGAACAACCCCGCGGGCTGGCTTTTCGTCAGCCAGGGCCGCTCAGGCGACTTCATGCGCTGGGGCATCATCACGGCAGTGACATCGGTGCTCGCCTTCGCGATCGGCTTGCCCTATGGCGCGCTCGGCGTGGCGATCGCCTACGCAGTCAGCGAATATCTGCGCACGCCGTTCCTGTGGCTTTATGTCGGCAAGAGCGGACCGCTGCGGGCCAGCCATGTGTTGCGCGCCGCAACGCCATTCGTGCTCGGCGCCCATCTGGCGCTGGCGGCGGTCTGGCTGATCAAGCCGCTGCTGCCGCAGCAGCATGTCATCGCCTTGGCCAGCGGCGCCATTCTTGCCTACCTCATCACCATCGCCGTCGCGCTGGCCTTCGCATCCGGCCGCGAGGCCTTGCGCGAGGCCCTGAAAATGCTGCCGGCAAGACAGCCGGCGGCAACGCCGCGCGAGGCGCAATGATTTCGGCGCCTTTTTGAGCAAACCACATCCACACGAGCATCAGGCCTGATCCATGCACTACCGATCGATCTCCGACATGAACGACACGATCGTCAGCAACCTTCACCGGCTGCCACGCGACATCGACCTAGTGGTAGGCGTTCCCAGAAGTGGCGTGCTGGCGGCGACGCTGGTCAGCCTTGCGGCGAACATTCCGATGACCGACCTGGACTCGTTCCTGGACGGCCGCGTCTACACATCAGGCATCACCAAGCGCCGCGCCGCGCTCGACCGCAAGGTCTCGGACATGCGCAAGGTGCTGGTGATCGACGACAGCATCGCCGGCGGCAACGCCATGCGCGATGCCCGTGCCCGTATCGAGGCTGCCGGCATCGAGGGCGATTTCACCTATGCCGCCGTGTTCGGCCTGGAGCCGCGGCACGCGGAAACCGACCTCGTCTTCGAAGTGGTCTTGCATCCGCGCATGTTCCAGTGGAATTTCATGCATCACAAATTCCTGGCGCAATGCTGCGTCGACATCGACGGCGTGCTCTGCCTGGATCCGACCGAGGCGGAAAACGACGACGGGCCGGCCTACGAGAAATTCCTCAGCGAAGCACGGCCGCTGCATGCGCCGACCCACAGGATCGGCTGGCTGGTCACCAGCCGGCTGGAGAAATACCGCGCGCTGACCGAGGCTTGGCTGGCCAGAAACGGCATCCAGTACGATCAACTGGTCATGCTCGACCTGCCGAGCAAGGCGGAGCGGCAGCGGCTTGGCGCGCATGGCAGTTTCAAGGCCGATTTCTACCGCAAATCCGACGCCATCCTGTTCATCGAAAGCGAACATCCGCAGGCGTTGAGGATCACCGAACTGTCGGGCAAGCCGGTGCTGTGCGTCGAAACGCATATGGTGAGCTTTCCCGACAAGCTGTCGCTGCCGGCGCTCGGCCATGCGGCGCGCAACCTGCCGGCCAGGCTGCGGCAGATCAACTCGCAGGACGGCCGCAAGGGGGCAGCCAAGGCACTAGCCCGCGCCTTGCTTGGCGCGCGTGGCTACGAGAGCCTGAAAAACCGGGTCAAGCGCCCGGCCTGATCCGGATCGTGCGCTGTGCGGGTGCCTTTCAGGCAGCCTGCAGGGCACGCTGCCGGACCGCCCTGTCCAATATCGAGGAGAAGGTGACGAACTGGCGATCGGGATCGAGCTCCGGGCGCGCCGCGAAACCGCGCGCCAGACTGGAAACCCGCTCATACTCCTTGTTGTCGTTCCACAGCAGCCTGACGGCCGCGACCCAGTCGATGAGCGGAGCGTCATAGTCGAGCACCGCGCCGCCGGGGCCGATCGCTTCGGGCAGGCCACCGCGCCGCGAGCCTACGACAGGAATGCCGCTGCAGTGGGCCTCCGACGCGACGCGGCCCCAGGCCTCTTCCCACTTCGACGGCGCAAGCAGGATCCTGGTGCGGCCATAGACCGTCTTCATGTCGCTGGTGCGGCTTTCCAGCGTGACATTGCCGAGCGGTGCGATCGTTTCCTCGATGCGCGCCCGATGGTCGTCCTCCAGCTTCCAGCTCTCGACGAACAGGAACGGGATTTCAGGACAGGCGCCGGCAAGGCGCACCGCCAGCTCGAAGCCCTTTTCCTCATAGGGGTTGATCAACGTGACAAACTGGCCCGTGGTCGGCGTGCTGTAATGCGTCGGATTGATGGTCGGTGGAATCACTGTCGCCTCGATGCCGAATTCCCTGCTGTAGGTCCGCGCGGTGAATTCCGAATTGGCGATGTAGAGCGCGGAGCGCAATTCGCGCAGATCGCCGGCCAGTTCATGAAACTCGACATTTCTGAGATAGACGACCAGCGGCACGCCCTCGGCCTGCAACGCCTTGCCGAGCGGCACCGATTTGTGACACTGGACCACCGCCACATCCGGCCTCTGTTTCTTGACGGCAAAACCTGCTGCTTCCCAGGGAAACCACGCCCGGATCACCGGGTAGCCGGGAAAACTGTCGACGACCGCGGGTTGGCGCAAGAGCTTCATCTTGGCGCGCGCCTTCAGGCCGAAGACGCCGTCGCCGAAGAGGGCGGCAAGCACCGCGGCCTCATGTCCGTGTTCGATCAGCTGTTCGGCCAGATGATGCGTGCTCGACTGAACGCCGCCGCTGAACTCCGGCGGGTAGCCGTTGCCGCCTGCAAAAAGAACTTTCATGGTCCCTGGCTCCTGGTCTTTCACGTTTCATTCCTGCGACCGATGAAGAGCCGCGCAGAAGGCCGTCTCAGGCATTGCGCGGCGGATCAAGCGCCGCGAACGGATTGGTGCATGAGTGCCATCCGGTGAACCGGATCGGATCGTCAGGCGAACTGCGCCAGGCGTAGTCCGTCAGCATATGGAATTCGGCAATGACCCAGCGGTCGAAACGCCGCAGATCTTCGCGCTTCTGCTGGGGCAGGAGGCGGCGTGCGGCGCCCAATTTGAGCGCCTCCACCAGAGTGACGGCATCGCTCAATTTCTCGCTTGGAAAGACCCACGGATTTCGATTGCGGAATTCCAGCGCGAACTGCTGCAGATGCTCGATGCGCATGTTCAGCCTGCCGAGGTATTTTTCGAGGGAGACCCGAATCAGGTCCTCGTCGGAAAACGAGGAGACGGCCGCATAGGCAACGCCCGTCGACGCGACGCCTCCCGCCAGGATGGCCAGTGCCGAGCGCCGTGTGACTTCGATCATCGGCCCGCTCCTTTCACGAGATCCGGCTCGCCGCCCGCAGGGACAAGGCCGCCGCGGTCAGGCTCGGGTTGGCGCAAGAGCAGCTTGGATAGGTGCTGGTGCCGACGACAACCAGGTTTCTCAATCGGTGATGGATCATGTTGCTATCGATCACTGAATCGGCTGGGCCGGTGCCCATCCTGAGCGTGCCCTGGACATGCGATTCCGTCGGCCGGATACCGCGGTCGAAGAGCCGTTCGACCGGCAGCGGGGCCAGCAGTCCAGGCAATTTATCCAGCGCCCGGGCCATGCCCTTGACCGCGTAGTCCGACGGTGCCTTGAAGCTTACGAAGGCGTTGTCGTTCTCGTCGAGGGTGACGAAATTTTCGTGATCGAGCAGGTTTTCGGTGACCACGACAAGCGGCAGCGCCTGGCGCACCCGGCCCTTCTCGGCCCGCATCCCGTGCTGCCAGCGGTTTTCGAAATAGACCAGCGCCGCTGCGTGCTCTGACCGGTGCGGACCGTCATAAAGGCCGAAATTCAGGCCGGTGGTGATGGTGCTGCCGTCGAAATTGTCGACGCCGTCGAGATAGACCTCGAAATTCCAACCATAGGATTCATGCAGGCCGCGCCCGACGAATTCGTCTCCAAGGCCCGAACGCAGCATGATCGCGGCGCTCTGGATGGCATTGGCGCCGAGAATGAAGAGGTCGCCGCTGACCTGATATTCCTTGCCGTCATGAACGAAGCTGACGGCCCGGACCGTGCCGCCGGCATGATCGAGCCGCCGTACTTCCGCGCCGAGGCAGACCGAAACGTCGGGATGCTCGAAGACATGCATCAGGCCATTGTTGGCGGTGAATTTCGCGTCGACCGGACACAGCCAGCAACGCAGATTGGCACAGCACGAGGTGCGCTGTGAGGTCGGCACCCGGGCGCGGGCGGTCGGCATGACGAAGTGCTGGTCGGGCTGGGCCGCCTTCATCATCTTGTCCGGCGTCGACATGCGATGCGGCGGTTGCGGAAACGGTTTCGAGCGCGGCAGCATCGCCGCCATGTCGGGATCGCCGGAGATCGACATGATCTCTTCGGCGTCGCAGTAGAACGGCTCGACGTCGTCATAGCTGATCGGCCAGTCATTACCGATGCCGTAGGTGCTTTTCAGTCTGAAGTCGTTGGGATGGAACCTCGGCGTCTGCGCGAACCAGCAGTTGGTCCCGCCACCCAGCCCGATCGTGTAGTTCCACGGCTTGTCGGCATTGTCTGTCTTGTAGGTCGTCTCGTCGTCGATGTCGGTGTTGGCGTTCTGGCCGAGCTGCCATTCATGGGTGTTGTGCCGGCCCCATTCCAGCACCAGGATGCGTGCCTTACGCCGCTTGGCGAACTCGTGCAGGAAGAAGGCCGAACCGAAACCGGAACCGATCGCGACAACATCGAAATGATCCCTGGTGATTTGCTCCGGCTTTACGTCCAGCACCATCAGCTGCAATTCCTTTCCGCGCCGCGCGCGACCGCCTGATTCGGGTTCCCGCTGTCCATGTCCGCTCTCATGCCGCGATTCGGCCGATCGAGTGATATTCGATGCCATGGCGCGCCACGACCTTGGGGTCGTAGAGGTTGCGGCCGTCGAAGATGACAGGCGTGGCCAGCGCATCCTTCAAGGCATCGAAGGACGGGGCGCGAAAACTCTTCCATTCGGTGGCGATGAGCAGCGCGTCGGCGCCGCGCAGCGCGGCTTCCTTGGTGCCGCACAATAGCAGGTCGTCGCGCTGACCATAGATGGCCTGGCATTCCTGCATCGCCTCGGGATCATAGGCCTGAACGGTCGCGCCGGCGTTCCACAGCGCCTCCATCAGCACACGCGCCGGCGCCTCGCGCATGTCGTCGGTGTTGGGCTTGAAGGCGAGACCCCACAAAGCAAAGGTCTTGCCCTTGAGGCTGCCCTTGAAATAGCGGTGCACCTTGTCGAAGAGCACGGACTTCTGATCGTTGTTGCGCTCCTCGACGGCACGCAGCAGCTTGGCGTCGAACTTGACGCCCTCGGCGGTCTTGATCAGGGCGCGAACGTCCTTGGGAAAACACGAGCCGCCATAGCCGAGACCTGGGTAGATGAAGTGGTAGCCAATGCGCGGATCGCTGCCGATGCCCTTGCGCACCTCCTCGATGTCGGCGCCGAGCTGCTCGGCCAGATTGGCCATCTCGTTCATGAAGCTGATCTTGGTCGCCAGCATGCAATTAGCGGCGTATTTCGTGAATTCGGCGCTGCGCACGTCCATCACGATCATCTTCTCGTGGTTGCGGTTGAACGGCGCGTAGAGCTCGCGCATCACCGCCTCGGTTGCCTCGCTGGAGGTGCCGACGATGATGCGGTCCGGCTTCATGCAATCGGCGACGGCCGAGCCTTCCTTGAGGAATTCGGGATTGGAGGCGACATCGAAGCTCAGATCGTCGCGTCCTCTCTTCTTCAGCGTTTCGGCGATCCTTGCCTTCACCTTTTCACAGGTACCGACCGGCACGGTCGATTTGCCGACGACGATCTTGGTGGTTTCCATCTCGCGGCCGATGGTCTCGGCGACCGCCAGCACATATTTCAGGTCGGCCGATCCATCCTCGCCGGGCGGGGTACCGACGGCGATCATCTGGATTTCGCCGTGCCGGACGGCGGCGGCGGCGTCAGTGGTGAATTTGATGCGGCCGGCGGCATGGTTTTCCCTGACGAGGCTTTCGAGGCCCGGCTCGAAGATCGGGACGAAGCCCTGGTTGAGCCGCTCCACCTTGTTTGCGTCGATATCGACGCAAACAACCTGGTGGCCAACCTCGGCAAGCACCGCCGCTTGCACGAGGCCGACATAGCCGATTCCAAACACCGTCAAATTCATTCGGTTTCATTCCCATCCATGGCCGCGAACCGTTTTTCGGTCCGGCCGGTTCAATTGGTCTTTCCCAGCTCTTTTACGCTGCAAACGAGCGATTCGGGAAACTGGCAGGGCTCACCCAGCGCGGTGAAGGCGACGCGCTGGACCTGCAGAGAAAGCTTGCGGCCCGGATCCTCGAACGCGCCCATCCAGCCTTTCATGGTGTCGCTGCCCCAAAGGCTGAAGAAAATCTTCTGCGCATGGCTGGGCAGCTTTGCCGGGTCGGTGATGGTGTTCACCAGCTGGCCGTTGACATACCAGCGCAAACTGTCCTTCTCCCAGACGAAGGCGTAGTCGTTGAAGGCCTTGTCGGTGCCGCCCGGCACCTCCACCAGCTTCTCGTTCTTGCCCTTGCCGGCGATATAGGCGTTGACCTGCACCTTGGAGGTGTCCTTGGTCAGGATCTCGAAATCGATCTCGTCCCAGGGTTGTTTGTCGGACGGACCGATATAGGTGAAGAACGCCGCATTGAGGCCGGAGCCTGTGTCGGTCTTCATCCTCGCCTCGTAGGTGCCGTAGCCGAAGCGCTGCTTGGTCTGGATCTCGCCGCAGGCGAACTCGCGATCCTTCAGCTTCTGCTTTTCGAAGCCGAGCGACAGCACGCCATCGGAAAGCGCGACCAGTCCCTTCGACCAGGTGCAATTCTGATGGCTGCCGTTGTTCCAGCCATCGGACACATACCAGCGCGAACGATCGAAGCTTTTGAAATCGTCGACGAAAGAGGGGGAGGACTGGATATCCTGTGCATGGGCAGGGACCGCCGTGAGGCAGCCAAGAGCGGACAGCAACAGCGCACCGAGCAGACTCAATCGCCGCAGGCCGGCTTTCCCGGCCAGCCGCGCAATGGGCGATGCATCAATTGCCGTCGTGGACGTGGTTTTCGAATCCGAACTCATACCAACTCACCTTTGTGCTGTGCGTCCCCGACCCAAAGTCGACGTTTGAACCGCTTCCAAACGGGCCAACCTTGGCCTCTTGCTTGACCTCTCCCGAATTCCCTCTCCTGCTTTGCATCACACCTTCGAAGGCGTCCCACACCTTCATCGTCACGCGCGGCCGGCGCCCGCGGGCCTGGCGGAATCGACCCCGGCCGGATCGGACGCAGCACCCTCGTCGAAGACCAAATCCAGCGAATGGCGGAGCTCCTTCATCATGCCGTTCTGCCGCGACAGCGCCGCGATGCGGCGTTCGCTATTCAGGATCGATTCCGTCAGCGCGCTGACTTCGGATGAGCGCCTGTCGGAAGCGGAGCCGTTCTCCATGGCTTCGACGAGAAAGGCGGCGTTGGTCGCCGTCTTGCGATAGCGGCTCTCCAGGCCGGTTTTCTCGGCCTCGATCTCGACGGCGATCTGCTCGAACAGCTTCGCCAGCCGGTCGAGGCGCGCAATGTCGACCTGCCGGTCGCGGGCCGGATCCCTGGATCTGAAGCCGAATATCGAGGCCATGGGCTTAAATTCCTGTCATCGCCGGCTTAAGTCCGGGCTGCTGGCCGATCCCCGCAAGCGGGGCTGAAAAACGCGTACCGCATCATCCAACTCCACGGACGGGAGAGACTTGGGACCAATCCGATCGGGGGCCAGTTCGGCTGGTCGTTCTATTTGCTGCACCGCAACATAGACTGCCATCGTCAGAGCCGTGAGGCAACCACCCAATTCGTAAACTCATAAATCCGGTGGAAATGGTTTGCGCGGGGCGCGTGCCGTTGGCGGGAAACCGGGCATCGCCAGAGTCCTACCGTTCCTTGCCCGCGCTGGTGCCGGCCATCAGGAAACGCAGCGGCGGCACGCGCTTTTGCCCGGATACGAGGCCAACGCGCCGAAACAGCGCCTCGAGCTTGTCGGACGCCACGCCCTGGACGATGGGGACCAGATTGGATTGACTGGCGAGAGCATACGCCGCTGCCGAAGCCAGCCCGCGCTCGGCCTTCACGTCGAGGAAATTGCGCAGCCGGTATTTGTCGCGCACATGCCTCTCGTGCCGCCGCAGCACCGCCTTGGAACCTTCCGGCAGGCTGTCGATCGCCAACAGCGCCAGATCCGCATCGGCGAGCCGCTTGAGGTCCTGCGTCTTGTGGCGGCCACTGAGCGAATCAGCGCGCACGATGGCGCCGTAACCGCAGGAGCGAATGACCTTGAATCGCGCTCCATGGGCGACTGCCCGGGCGTAGAGTTCATAATCCTCGCCCAGCCGCAGGCTCTCGTCGTAGCGCAGTCGGTGCCGGTCGAGGAAGGCGCGGCTGATCACCGGCTTCAGGAAGCCAAGCTCACCCCTTTGCACGCGGCGCCTGGAGATGTTGCCTTCCACGAAGCGCTCGAAGTCGAGGAATTCCGGATCGGCGGCAAAATCGGGGGCGACGATCTTGGTTGCGTCGCCTGTGGCATCATCCCTGATGAGCATGATGTTGTCGGCCGCGAAATCCCAATCCGAGGCGGCAAACAGGTTGCGGAATCGGCCCTCGAGGAAGAAGTCGTCGGCGTCCAGAATGCTGATGAATGGCGCTTTCGAGCCGGCGATCGCGGCATTGCGGGCGAAGGACGGGCCACGATTGACCCCGAGGCGCATGACCGCGAGCCGGCCGCTGCCGTCGTCGGCGGACCGGGCGACCTCGGCCGTGTCGTCGGTCGAGCCGTCGTCGACGACGACGACCTCCGTCACTTCCGGCTCGCGCAACGCGGACGCGATAGCGACCGCGATCGTGGGTGCCGCATTTTTGGCCGCGATAATCACGCAGACCTCTGATTTCGTCATCGACATGGGTTTGCCTCTTGCACAGGTTCCGATCTGCCCTCGCCCTGTACGTATTGCGACGCCACCGCCATCACGGACTGGCGGGTCGCTCGAAGATACGGCGGCTGATGTCCGCCGACGCCGCCCAGCCAGCTTCGGCCAGATAGCGGACGGGAGCCCGGCCGCACAATTCCCACAACACCGTTCGCCGCTGCGGCCACCGCAAGGATGACAGCCACGGCGCGATGACCATGTTGAGCAGGTCCTCATTGCCGATGCGCGACAGGATCGGCTTGGCCCGCTCCGACAGCAGCGTGCCGGTGCCGCCCAGCAGCACATCAGCGGCGCGCAGGCCGAGCAGCAGCGTATCGTCCAGCCCCTGGCTCACCGCCGCATCGAGCACACGCTGCTGATCGGCCTCGTCGAGACGGTTGGCGCTGGCCCTGATATCGCAGACATAGCCGGCGCAAGGTTCGCGGTTGAACAGTGCCTTGGCAACACTGATGCAGGACAGCATCAGCGTATCGGCGACCGAGGTGAACGGCACTTCGGTGCCTGTGATCTCGACCAGCCGCTTGCGCCGCAGGAAGCCGTCGGCATCGCGCGGGCTGGGCGAGCCAGGCTGCTGGAGCCGATAGTGAAGGTCGACCGTCGAGAGCCCGTTGCCACGGACCATGTGTTGTTCTCCAAGGAAGCGGACCCACCAGACCGAGCGCGACTTGCCGGCAACCTCATAGCCGATCGAACGCAGCGCATCGCGGGCTCTTGAGAAGCCGGCCGGGGAAACCAGTATGTCGACATCCCCCGAAGGCTTCATGAAATGGTCGTCGTAGAGCAGATGCTGCTGGAAGGGACCTTTGAGAAAGACGAAATCGATCCGCCTATCGCGCAGCGCCTGGTGGATCGCCATCGAATCCATGAGGCAGGCGGCGTTCATCGAAACCGTCCGCCGGCGATAGGTGTCGAGCCAGCGGAAAAGCTCTGCCGGCCTGTCGCCCGCCGGGGCGCGCGACAGCGCCTTCAGAACGAAGATGGCGACTTTATTCAGCCTAGCGATGTCGGCGACGACGGCATCGGAAAGGTTCGGCGTCGACACGTCGCCCGCCGAGGCGGTTCGACCCGCGAAATACAACCGCAGGCAGGCCTGAACATAGGCAATCTCGTCGGCGCAGTCCGCCGCCCGCAGTCGTTCATAGGAACTTTCCGGCAAGGCCATTGAGCGCATAATCTCCAAAATACGGTTTGCGCGGCGCGTATGCTGCAAGTGCGAAGCAAAGCATCCTCAAAAACCTCGGCGCCGTAAAGCCTTTCCTTTCGCAGTGCGAGATTTTGCAACCAGAGCGTTTGTCGACCTTTCCGACGATCGCGCAATGAACTATTGGATTTCAGGTCCTATCGAGACGTTTAGTCCGTCCATCACCACGGGTCGGCTAAAGTAAACCCGTCTTCTTAGGGATGCCTAAAGAAGCATCAGCTCCACGCAGTTTTTACGCAGGCAAAGTCAATTGTTTAAAGAATCAGCAACGCAAGGCCCGTCCGTACGTGGTTTCAGCCCGAAAGAGGCGAAATTGTGAGCAATCCGCACACGCATGGTGACGTCCGCAACCCACAATTGATTAACCAGAGGTAAATCAGGCTTGACTCATAAATGTTGCCATGCAGCTATTGCAGCGCAGCATGAAAGTGCTGACGGCACTCGACAGGCCGTTTCCAGTCCTCATTGGAGAGTAAAATGGAACAGAATGTTGAAAAGCACGAGTACGAAACGCCCAGCCTGACGGTACATGGTTCGATCGAGACCATCACCCAGGGCGGTGGCGGCAGCACGGCAATCGACGCGTCCTTTCCGGCGCATACCCCGATTGGCGATCTGACGTTCTCCTGAGACTAGCCTGGTTCTGGGGGAGTGACGTTGGGCCTCCAGGATTGAAGACCGTGAATGGAGCCGGGGATGAAAATCCCCGACTTTCCCTTTTTGAAATGGCGATGCGTAGACCGTGTGTTGCAAGAGGTTTTGGCATGAACTGGAACCCATCCGAGCACGATACCGTAAGTGCCATCAAGGACGCCGTGGCTTGCCAATTCGGTGACGGCCTCGCGCTTCTCAACCTGAAATCCAATATTTATTACAGCCTCAACGGCGTCGGTGCGTTCATCTGGGAGTTGATCCAGGAGCCGAAGACGATCGGCGATATCCGCGGCGCCGTGCTCGAGCGCTACAATGTCGACGCCGAGCGCTGCAAGGCCGACGTCGACGCCTTGCTGAAAGGCATGGCCGAAAACGGACTAGCAAGGCTGCAGCATGAGGCACTCGTCTAGGCAGGCTCCGCAAAAGGCCATGATCTCGCAGCAGAAATATGCGACGGACCAAAAAAAGGGGCCTGCGAAACGCCGGCCTGGCCAGGGCTTGACCAGGGTTTTGTCCCTGAGCGGCTCGGAAGCCCTTTTCCTCTGCCAGTGCCTGCTGGTGGTCGCGACTGTCCGGTTGGGACTGACATTGTTCTCGTACAATCGCGTTCGTGGCATGGTGACCCGGCTCAACGCCCGCCAGTGCGCCAGTATGGGCGAGCTACGGCTCGTCGCCTGGGGGGTCGCCGCGGCTGCACGGTTGGTGCCGCGCGCCACCTGTCTTACCCAAGCGCTTTCGGGCCAATACATTCTGGCGCGCCAGGGCAATGCCTCCAAGATCCGCATCGGTATCGAACGCGGCACGGGCGAGCAGTTGAAGGCGCATGCCTGGCTGGTCAGCGACAACCATGTCGTGCTTGGCGGCTCCGTCGATGGGTTCGCGCATCTGGTCGACCACGGCAGCCGATGAGCGGCGTGGCCGGAATCCTGCTGCGACAAGGCCCCCCGCCTGCCGATGCGGCGGCCGACATCCAGCAGATGCTGGCCCGCATGCGCCATCGCGGCCCCGACGGAAGTTCATGGTGGCTGGGTGCCGGCATAGCGCTTGGCCACGCCTGGCTCAACACCACGGATGAAGCCGGCCCCGGCCCGCTGACCATGGCCGGCGGCAAGCTCGCCATCACCGCCGATTGCCGGCTGGACAATCGCGACGAGCTGATGGCACGGCTCGGCATACGCGACAGGACGGTGGCGGACGCGACGTTGCTGATGCGGGCCTATCTGCGCTGGGGCGAAGCCAGCCCTGTGCATCTGCAAGGCGATTTCGCCTTTGCGATCTGGGACGCCGAGCGGCAGCTGTTGTTTTGCGCGCGCGACCATTTCGGGGTCAAGCCATTCTACTACCACGCCGCCGACCGGCGTTTTGCCTTTGCCTCCGAGATCGGGCCGATGCTTGGCCTCGATGGGGTCGGAGCACGCATCAGCGAGCGCCGCATTTCGGGATTCCTGGCCGGTCTTCCCGACGACCCGCAATCCACGCCCTACAGCGATATCTTCAGCCTGCCGGCGCGTCACAGCCTCACGGTCAGCGCGCAACAGGTGGTGCTGCGCCGATACTGGCAGATCGAGCCGTCGGCGCGGCCGCTGCGGTCGGATGCGGCGGAGGAATTCGCCCATCTGTTTTCGCAATCGGTGCGCAACCGCATGCGCGGAAGTCAGTCGATCGGAGCGATGCTGAGCGGCGGCCTCGATTCTTCCTCGATCGCCTGTGTCGCCGGCCTGCAGAACGCCGCCGAGCGGAAGCCCAGGCTGCCGACCTTCTCGCTGATCTTCGAGAAGGGCTCGTCGATGGACGAGCGGCCGTTCATCGATGCGGTGCTCGATCAGCAGAAGACCGATCCGACGCTGATCCCTGTAGGCAATTATGCGCCCTTTGCTGAATTCGAACGGGTGCTGGAGGAGCAGGAAGGGACCTTCCTGGCGCCAGGACTGACGCTGACCCGCGGCATCTACCGGACGGCCGGCGCCAAGGGCATCAAGGTGCTGCTCGACGGCCATGGCGGCGACGAGGTCGTTTCACAGGGACATGGCCATTTGCACGAGCTCGCCAATGGCGGCAGGTGGCTGGAGCTTTGGCGCGAGGTCCGCAGCGCCTCCAACACCTATGGCGACAGCACGCTCGGCCTTTATTTCCTGTTCCTGACCCTTTACGGGCCGGCCTGGCGGATCGCCAGGCTGAGACAGCTGGCGAACCGAGCGCTGAACAAGATACGCAAGCCCACGCAAATGCAGCGCGGGCGCGGCTGGCGCGACCTGATCAATCCGGACCTGGCCAGGCGGACCGAAATCCTCGACCGCTTCCACCGGGCTGGTTACATGCCGCCCGGCATCCAGGCCAGCGACGCGCTCAGCCATCGCTGGATCCTGACCAACGGCTATGTGCCGCACTCTTTCGAGGTGCTCGACAAGGCGGCCGCCAATTTCGGTGTCGAGCCGCGCTATCCCTTCTGGGACAAGCCGCTGGTCGAGTTCTGCCTGGCGCTGCCGGGCGAGGAAAAACTCAGCCACGGCTTCGGCCGCTATGTGCTGCGCCGCGCCATGGAGGGCACCCTGCCGGCGGCGGTGCAGTGGCGGCGCACCAAGATCGATTTCACCGCCAATCTCGTCAACGGCATGGTGCGCAACCACCGCGACCTCCTGGAGCAATTGCTGGTCTCGGATGCCGGCCGCATCGCGCCCTACGTCAACCTGCCGCAGGTGAGTGCCGCCTATGCGCGGCTGCTGCGCCAGCCCGACCGGGCAGCGCCCCTCGATGTCCAGTATGTCTGGCGTTCTGCCTCGCTGTCGCTGTGGCTGCGGCAGGTCCAGCACAGCAGGAGCCCCGCATGATCCCTCGCAACCAGCCGCTCGCCATGCACCTTGACGATCTGCATCCCCATGGCGGGATGATGCGCGAACGGCGTTACTACAGGGCTTATGGCCTGACCGTCGCATCCGACGTGGCATTGCCAGAGCTGGAACCGGCGGAGCCGGCTTGCCCCGATATCTTGATCGCCATCGGCACGATCGACATGCCGAAGCCTTCGCCCGAAGTCGCGACCGTCTTTCGCTTCGAGCCGGACCGGCAATATCTCGCATGGCATGCCGTCGGCGCCTTTCTGATCAGCGATTGCAGCCGCATCGACATCGAGCCGGCGCCCGGGGTCGACGATGCGCTGCTCGCCTTCCCGCTGCTCGGACCGGTCATGGCGCTGTTGCTGCACCAGCGTGGCCTGCTCGTGCTGCATGCCAGCGCCATCGCGGTGGCCGGTAACGGCGCCATCTTCATGGGCGACAAGGGGGCTGGCAAATCGACAACGGCAAGCGCGCTGATCCGGGCCGGTCACGATCTGCTTACCGACGATGTCGTAGCGCTCGATCTGACCGGCCCGGACGCGCCGATGATCGTTCCGGGATTTCCGCAGATCAAGCTCGCCGCCGATGCCGCGGCGGCGATTTCGCTCGGCCGAGCCGAGGCGCGCCCGCAAGCGCATCCGGCGATCGAGAAGATGCAGCATCGCCTGCACGGCAACTTCTCCGGCAGCATGGTGCCGGCGACCAGGATCTACGTCCTTCAACGCGGTCAAAAGGCAGGGATCACGGCCTTGCCCGGCATCGCCGCCCTGCCGGCGATCATCAAATTCTCCTACGTGACGCGTTTCGGTCGCGCGGCGCTGTCCGGCGATTTCGCGGCACTGCATTTTCGCCAATGTTCAGCAATCGCTAACCATGTCGGCGTGTTCCGACTGGAAGTTCCAACCGGCCTGGACAGGATTGGCGAGGCCGCGGAGCTGATCGAGACCGATCTGGCGACCGGGAACCTGGCGACCGGGGACCTGGCTACTGGCCGTCGGCAGCGGTGAGCGCAATCATGTCGAAGTCCTCCATCCTTCGCCTGTCGCTGTTTCGCGATGTCGCCGCATTCGGCGCCGTCATCGCCCAGATCGGCGGACGGCGGACCTGGACGGCGCTGCTGTTCCTGATCCTCGGCAGCCTGACGGAGGGCATCTCTATCCTGCTGCTGGTGCCGCTGCTGCATCTGGTCGGGCGCGCCGACCAGGATTTCGCGGTGCGGTTGCCGAACAATGATTTCATACGCTGGCTGGTGCCCGATGGAACGCTGCAACTGACGACGGTGCTGTGCGCGCTGGTCGGGCTGGTTGCCGTGCAGGCCGCGTTCAACCGGTTCAAGTCGGTCTACATGGCCAGGCTTCTCTTCGATTTCATCAACCGCTTGCGCATCAACCTGTTCGAGAGCATCGGCAAGGCGCGCTGGGGCGTGTTCTCGCGCATGCGCAGTTCCGATCTCGACCATGCCCTGACCGGCGACATCGATCGCGTCCAGGGCGCCGCCTTCTCGCTGCTGATGCTGGTGCAGATCGCCGTGCTGTTGGTTGGCTATCTCGTGATTTCGATGTTCATCTCGCCGGTGATGACGGTGTTTGCCATCGTCATCGGCATCGTGATGTTCATAGCGCTGCAGCCGTTTCGGGCGCGCGCCACCGCCTTCGGGCGCGTCCTGACCAGCAACCGGCAAGATCAGTACCGCACGGTTTCGGAATTCCTCGGCGGCATCAAGGTGGCCAAGAGCCTGAATGTCGAGGCCAGCTATTTCGCGCAGTTGCAGGCGACGCTGGAAAAGATGAAGGCCGACAACATCGACTATGTGCGCAACAGTTCGATCGGCACCGCGGTATTCCAGGTGGCGAGTGTCGTGGGTCTCAGCCTGTTCATCTACGTGGCGTTGGTCCGCTTCAACCTGTTGCTGGCGGAAATCGTCGTGCTGCTGCTGGTTTTCATGCGCATCGCGCCGCGTTTCATGGACATGCAGACGCAGGCCCAGCAGGTGCTGATCAACCTGCCCGCCTATACGGCCATGCGCAGCCTGCAGGCCCGCTTCGACGCGGAGCGCGAGCCGGGCCATGCCGAAGCCGGGGATGCCGGAAAACTGCCGCTCGATACCGGGCTGAACATTCGCGGCGTCTCTTTCGGCTACGAGGACGGCACAGGCAAGGCAGTGGTGAGCGACATCACCTTCGGGCTGCCGGCCGGCAAGGTCACTGCCCTGATCGGCCCCTCGGGATCGGGCAAGAGCACGATCGCCGACATGCTGCTCGGCCTGCTCGAGCCGACCGATGGGAAAATCCTCGTCGACGGCGTCGAGATCGACGCCAGCAATCGTCGGCGCTGGCGCGATCAGGTGGCCTATGTCCCGCAGGACGTGTTCCTGTTGCATGACACGATCGCGGCGAATCTGCGTCTGGCCGCTCCGCAGGCCAGCGACGACGCGCTATGGGCCGCGCTGCGCGCCGCGCATGCCGGCGAATTCGTCGAACGGCTCGACCAGCGGCTCGACACGATCGTCGGCGATCGCGGCGTGCGACTCTCCGGCGGCGAGCGTCAGCGCATCGCACTGGCGCGCGCGCTGCTGCGCAAGCCGTCACTGCTCATCCTCGATGAGGCAACCAGTGCGCTCGACTGGCAGAACCAGTCGCTGATCGCCAGGTCAATCGACGGATTGCGCGGCGCGATGACCATCCTGACCATCGCCCACCGGCCATCGATGATCGCCTTCGCCGACTGGGTGGTGGCGATGGAGGACGGCCGTGTCGTGGAAGTCGGACAATATCAGCGGCTGAAGGCGAAGCCGGCGAGCCGGCTATCCCGGATGCTTTCGGGAGAGCAGTCGGAGACCGAGCCCGCCAATGTGGGTTGAGGCCGATTCCTTCGGACAAGGACCTAATGCAGGCTCCGCCGGGCGTTGCCCAGCTTCTCGCCTTCGGCCACGTCGGTCGAGTTCAGCTTTCTCTCGGCTTCACGCAGCCTGTCGGCCGGCGTAGGCGCGCTCCTGGCGATCATGGCATAGACGAGGATGAAATAGCCGGCCTGGATGACCACGGCACAGATGATGACGCGCAACAGCGTCGTGCCCAGCGAAGCCCCGCCAAGCCAGGACCAGGCGACCACGATCGCCAGTGCGAAAACCATCCCAACGATGAATTTTGGAAGCGACATACCCAACAGCCCATAAACCGGCTCGGGTTATATCCAACGATAGCCCCACCCGAGCGCCGTCCCTTGTGATGCGGGCTTGTTAAACCACCCGCTGTCGACCGGTTGCTTCCGGCCTTTCAACCTGTCGCCACTCTGACAGGTATAATTTGCAATTCTATTAAGGCGAGCAGAAGGCAGCAAGGGCAACCGCACATATTTTTGATTGAGCTAGCACGATCGACTCTGCCATGCTGCAACGCACCTAACCGCATTGGACACAACCTGTGGCTACCAGGTTTCTTCAGTACAATCTACAATATTATGTAGTATTTTATGTTAATAGTTGCGAACACAGCGTCTTCCTAAAGCTCTAATATGCCCCATCACAGGCCTGAGAGAACGCCTTGCCCGGAAAGCGCCCCAAAAAGGCCCCGATTTTTTTCCTCTTGCCCATTTGTTGTCACAAATTTGCTAAGCATCCTGAAAAATGTGCACCACGAGCTTATTATTTAGTCAATTCATGACGTGACTATTTCAAGGGGCTGGGAAATTGTGTGTTGCGCTGCAACATTTTTTTGATATCTTGCGGTAAACCATTCGTTCCACGCATGGAGTTTTCGCATGAGGGATATCGCCAAGTCGGCCACGGCAGGCTTTTCGCAGGCTGACACCGACTTTCCGCCGCCGATCGGCGGCCTCATCAAGCGCAGCTTCGACATTGTCGGTTCACTGGCTGGTCTGATCGCTCTCAGCCCGCTGTTCGTCATGATAGCGCTGCTGGTCAAATTTTCCGACGGTGGATCGATTTTCTACGGTCACCGGCGAATCGGTCGCGGCGGACGGATTTTTCCGTGCCTGAAATTCCGCACCATGGTTCCGGACGGCGACAAGGTGCTGGCCGCCTACCTCGCCACCAATCCGGAAGCCAACGCGGAATGGATCGCGACCCGCAAGCTGAAGAACGATCCGCGCGTCACCCGCGTCGGCGCGGTGTTGCGGAAGCTCAGCCTCGATGAACTGCCGCAAATCATCAACATCCTGCAGGGCGACATGAGCCTTGTCGGGCCTCGCCCGGTGGTGCGCGACGAGTTGGAAATCTACGGCAGCGCCGCTGTGTATTACCTGAAGTCCCGCCCCGGCCTGACCGGCTTGTGGCAGGTCAGCGGCCGCAACGACGTCTCCTATGACAGCCGTGTCGCTTTCGACCGCCATTATGTCGAGAACTGGTCGCTGTTCGGCGACGTTCGCATCATCATCAAGACCGTGCCGGCCGTGTGGATGTCACGCGGTTCTTACTGACCGGCCGCCGGCTCCAAGTTATCAGGCATCCGGGCGGCAAGCTCATCGGGCGATGGGGCTAAAACGGATCGGAACGTTCAGTTGAAAACAGACATGTTCGAAGCCTTTGGCAGCGGCCGCTTTCCCGGCCGCTCTCGGCTCATGGCCACATGCCTTGCGGCGTCGCTCGCTTTTCTTCCCCAGATCGCCGCGGCTGACGAATACCATCTCGGCTCGCAGGACAAGCTTACTATCCGCATTGCCGAATGGCAGACCGTCGAAGGCACGTTCCGCGACTGGTCGGCGGTGAACGGCGAATACACGGTAGGCCCGGGCGGAACGCTGTCGGTGCCTTTCGTCGGCGAGTTGCCGGCCGCCGGCAAGACCACGGCGGAGGTCGCGGCGGCCATTGGCGAGGCGCTGCAGCACAAGCTCGCTTTATCGGACAAGCCCGAGGCCTCGGTCGAGATGGCGCAATTCCGGCCCTTCTATATTTCGGGCGAAGTGCAGAACCCCGGCCAGTTTCCCTACGTGCCCGATCTGACCGTGCTGAAAGCGATCAGCGTCGCCGGCGGCATCCGGCGCAACTCGGACTACGGGCCGCAGCTCGGTAAGGACCTGGTTACGGCCAAGGGCAATTTCGATATCTCCGACGACCAGCGTGTCCGGCTGCTCGTCAGGCGCGCCCGCATCGATGCCGATCTGGCCGGCAAGGCGAGCTTCGAGCCGCCGCAGGAGGTCGAGGGCGACCCGAGGCTGCCGACCATCATCGCCGACGAAATGACGATCCTGACGGCGGATCAAAAAGCGCTGAAGCTGAAGCTCGAGGCGCTCGACGATCTCAAGGGGGTTTTGCAGGCGGAAATCGAATCGCTGCAGAAGAAGATCGTCAATCAGCAGAAGCAGGTCGACCTGGCGCAGCAGCAGCTCGCCAGCATCGGTCCGCTGGCGCAGAAGGGCCTGGTCGCCAATGCGCGGCTCCTGGATTCGCAGCAGTCCGTCACCGACCTGCAAGGCAAGATCCTCGATTACGAGACGGCCATCCTCACAGCCAAGCAGGCGATCAGCAAGGCGAAGCAGGACGCCATCGATGCCCAGAACACGTTGAGCTCGAGCCTCGCCGCCGACCGGCAGCAGACCGAAGCCGACCTGAACGAGGCGGCGCTGAAGGTGAATATGCAGAAAGGCCTGATCGCCCAGGCCAGCGATCCCGCGACGACAGCCGCCATCACCAACGGCCAGCAGCCCACCCTGCTCTATTCGCTGGTGCGCAATGTCGATGGCAAGACCAGCGAGATCGCCGCCAAGGAAGACACGCTGGTGCTGCCCGGCGACGTGATCAAGATCAAGCTGGCGCCACTGGCCAGCCAGTAAGTGTCTGGCTTACGGGGCGATCCCGCGCTTTCGATCCATAGCGTAAAAATTCCAACCTCCGTCAGCCCTGCCTGGCGGAGGTTTTTGCGATTTCAGCCGCGAAATTATAGAGCGCACCGCCGCCGCGCCGTTCCCGGGCGACAGGCATGGGCTCATGCCTGATCGGCAGCCGCCGAACGACCATGATGCCGGGGCCAGGCCGGCTCGCTCCTGGCCGCATCCGCCTGTTCAAACGTCGGCGCCCAGCGCGTACGGGTAACAGGCAGCCGCGCCAGCTTGAAGTAGCTGAAATACATCAGGAAGGAGCCCATAATGTAGGGGTTGAGGATTTCGACCTCGACGAAGGAGCGGATGAGCAGCAGCACCATCACACCGAAGAGCACAACCGATTCGGCCTGCCAAGCCTTGAAGATCACCGTCGAGACATGGCCGTAGAGCGTGCGCAGCATGATCAGCGCGACCATCACCGCCCCGGTGAAGCCGAGCTCGACCAGCGCCTCGACATAGGTGTTGTGGAAATGGAAGCCGGTGCGGGTGGTGATGTAGAATTCGTTCCACAGTCGCTCGGCCTCGGCGAAACCTTGCACCCAATACGCGGCATAGCCGACACCGAGGATCGGCGAGCGCTGCGCGGCGTTCCAGCCCTGCTCCCACAGATAGGTCCGCCCGGTGAGCGTCGAATCCTTGCCGAAGATGCCGAGGACGAAGTCCATCAGCCCGAGATTGAGAGAAACAACGGCCACCACGACGACGAGGCCGGCGCCGACCAGGAAGATTACGCGGCGATAGCGCCGCGATAAAAGCTTGGTCATGGCAAGAAGCGCGATCAGCGCCAGGACCGCCGGTATCGAGGCCATGGAGGTGGCGGAATGCGAGGCGATCAACACATAGGCCGACAGCAGCACGACCGGCACCGTCAGGATGAAACTCAGCCGGCCGCGTCGCAGAAAAGCAAGAAACACGACGGAGAAATAGATGCCGAGCGAGCCGATGAAGCCGATCTGGTTCTTGGAGGCAAAGGCGCCAACGAAATTGTAGGTGCCGTCAAGCACGTCCTCGGAATAGGCCCCGACCTTGAGCGAATAAACGAGGACGAAGAATATCCCGACCAGGGCGCCGAGCGTCAGGGTCCGCACGCTGACAGTGCGAGCCGCAACATAGGCACAGGCAATGTGGGAAAGGTACTGGACTGCCGTTCTGGCGGTGACGCCGGGCGCCTGCGACCAGAAGATGGAGAAGCAGACATAGGCCGCGAACAAAAGCGGCAGCCAGGCGCCGGACAATTGCCGCAGGAAGCGCCGGTATTCGACCAGGATGAGCGGAAGCCAGACGGCATAATAGGCCAGGATCAGCACTTGGCCGAAAATGACGGAATAGGAGAACGCCCAGATCGAGACGGCCACGGCAAAGGCGCCATAGACCGAATTCTTCTCGGGATCGACCAGCAGGGACTTTGGAATCTTCATCTCAGAGTCCCGTCGACGCGACCCAATCCGGGCTGACCGCAAGCCGGCCGGCATATGCGCAAACAGGGGCGTGCAATAAACGGCATCTCCATTGTGCAGTGCAATATAACCTATCGCACCGCATGCTCAATGGCAAATCCGGGCAATCCGGTCACCTTGTCTTACACCGGCGAACGGGGAGAGATCGGGCGCTAGAGCGGTTCAGCGCTTGATGAAATCGCCGAACCGCTCTAACTCTTTGTTTTTACGCAATTCCCAAGGGGAAGCGCTATGCGCTTCTGCCGGTAAAACCGCTACACACTTTTCCGGGAATTGCTCTGCCCGCCCGCGGCAACGCTACCACAGCGCTCCGCCGGTGACCTGTATGTTCTCCATGGTGATGCCCTTGGCGAGGTCCGAGCACAGGAAGACGGCTAAGGCCGCGATCTCCGACGGCTGCAGCATGCGCTGCTGCGGATTGCCTTTGGCGATCTCCGCAATCGCTTCCCCAACCGAGCGGCCCTTGCCTTCGCGCTCGACGACCTGCGCCACGTTGCGGCGCATCAGTTCGGTCTCGACCCAGGTCGGACTGATCATGACGCAGGTGACGCCATGCGCTGCACCTTCGAGCGCCACGCAACGGGTCAGCCCGAGCAGCCCCGCCTTGGAGGCGCAGTAGGCCGGATTGTCCTTCCAGCCAACGGACGCGGCGGTCGAGCCGATGTTGACGATGCGGCCCCAGCCGCGCTCGATCATGCCGGGCAGCACAGCGCGGGTGGCGCGGAAGGCGCCGGTGAGATTGGTGTCAACGATCTTGTCCCACAGCGCGTCGGAATGACCAACGACCGGCTGCTCGGCCGTGGTGCCAGCGGCATTGACCAGGATGTCGACGGGGCCGATGGCGGCTTGCGCGTCAGCCGCAAACCGGTTGACGATATCGCTGTCGCGGACATCGAGATGCGCGGCATGCACCCTGGTGCCATGGGCCGACAGGGCCGAGCGCACGCGTTCGATCTCGTCGGCTCCGGGATAATAGGCGGCGTCGGATCTGGCGGCGCCGGCGGGCGCGATGTAGGAGCCGACGGCGACATCGGCGCCGGCCTCAGCCAACGCCGTCGCGATGGCAAAGCCCATGCCGGAAAACCCGCCAGTGACGATCGCGCTGCGGCCGGAAAGGTCTGTCATCGCTCGCATTCTCCAATCAATTCGCGACAGACAACCAGCCCAGACGGCTCTTGTCGATCATCCATGGGCGAACCTGACGAACGCCCACTCGCGACGCGTGATCGTCGGAGCCTAAAGCGGTTTGCCCAGCCATTCACGGTAAAAGCTTTCGAGGTCGGGCTGAAAGTCATGCACGATCGGATAGCCAGGGGCCGCGGCCTCGACCTCGTGCATGGTGCCGCATTGCGGGCAGATGAACTCACGGATCTCCATCCATTGCGGATCGGGAATATCGCTGTTGGGATAGATTTCGCGCAGCGATTCCTCGGTGTTGCGTACGATGATCGCGGCCTTCAGCTTCCAGTTCTTGCGATAGTCGCCGAAAGAATGGCCGCACTCGCATTTCGTCACCCGCTCGTCGCCGCTCTGGCAGATGAAGAGATGATCCGAGACCGGCAGCAGGATCGGGTCTTTCCAGCCGACACGGTCCTGCAACACCGCGACATATTTGAAAAATCGGTCGTCATCCTTGTACGCGCTCATGACGCGGCGCGTCTGCGGCCAGGGCAAAGTGCCCGCGACCAGATCGGCGATGACTTCCTTGCTGTACGAGGTCATGGCTTTGCTCCCGGCATGAAGATCGATTTGGCGTCGACGTTCCAGAAATCGCTGAATTCCCTGGTGAAGCGCGACGATAGCTTGATCGCGCTGGCATACATCTTCTTCACTTCGGGGGCGAAGTCGGCCTTTTCGACACGGCCGCGTTCGGCTGCGATCCACTCCGAAACCGGCCTTGCCTTGGCCAGCCGGGCCGCCCGCATTTCCGAGCGGTGACGCTTGGTGGCATCGAGGTTGGCGACGGGATAACCGTCCTCGTCCTCATCCAGCATGATGCCGAAGATGCCCTCTGCTACTTCCCTGGTGAGGAAGCCGTTCTCGACATCCCACGCCGTCTTGAGCGGGTCGCGCTCCAGCACGTCGCCATAGCCGCCGCCGCCATTGTAGGAATGGGTGAAGACGTCGCCGGTCTTGTGCGGCGCGGTGATGTAGGGACCTTCCATGGTCACGTGCTCGCCCTGCAGGCGGACTTCGAGTTCCGAGCGGTGCGGGTTGGTGCCGGTGTGATGCGCCAGCGGCGCCCGCTTTTCGGCGAGTTCGAAGATATTGGAATCCCGCACCGCGCGATGCTTCTGGCAGGTCGGCGCCGGATAGCCGCCGCACATGCCGCCATTGTCGAACACGCGGGACGAATGCTCCGACGTGACCAGCCTCAGGTGATCGGTCTTCGAGACCAGCCAGGTCGACAGGAAGGCGCAGCCGCCGCGGTATTTGCCGGCGCCGCCGGAATTGGGAACGATGGAGCGGCCGATATACAGCATCGGCATGTTCTGTTCCCAGATCTCGATATTGCCCATGTCGGATTCCGGGTTCCAGCCGACATAGGCAGTGTCCAGCCCATCCTTGATCGCCAGCGCACCGGAACCGGCGGCCGCGCATTCGAAATGCGCCATGCCGAACAGCTTGCCATACTGGCTGGTGCCGCCCATCTCGATCATCGGGCTGTTGACCTGGCCGACAAAGGCCTCCTCGACAAAGCCGCGCCCGATGAAGGAGCGCGATAGCAGGCGCTGGAAGACGCCATAGGCCGGCAGCAGCAGCGCCCATGAGGTAGCGGTCGCCACCATCTCATTGTCGGGATTGGTCCAGGTGCCGTGCGGCAGTTTCAGCTCGGTCGCCATCCAGGCGCCGTCATTGACCAGGCCCTCGAAGTTCATGTGCTGGGTCAGCGTCACGAACATGCCGCCATCCATGCCGGCCGGCGTGCAGTTCATCGAATGGTAGCCCCAGGGCTGCGTGCCCTCGAAGTCCATGATGATCTTGCCGTCCGTGGTGATCTCCATTTCGATCGGCATATTGTAGAGCCAGTCGGGATCGCCGAGCGGCTGGTAGCCAGGCTTGCCCTTGGTGACGTGGCCGTAGAAGGTGTGGCCGCGATAGATGCCGGGCACGGTCAGCTGGCGCGTGCGGGCAAGCTGTGCGCGGCGGCCCTCCTCGATGAACTCCTTCGACACCTGCATCCAGTAGTCGAGGCCGATCTCGTCGATCAGCGCCTTGACGCTTTCGCGCATGTCGATGCACGACGCCACCTTGGCCTTCTCGTCCAGCACCCAGTAGATCGGCATCCTGAGATTGCGCTCGCAGCGGACGACGTAGTCGCGACGCAACTCGTCGTTCTGGCCGACCTTCTCGGCGCAGACGAACAGGCCTTCGGTGAAGCGCTCCTGCGCCAACGCGACGTCGCCGCCGGGGGTGATACCGCCGGCCTCGAGTTCGTGGCACACCGCGCCCGCCCAACCGACCAGCTTGCCCGAGTGGAAGATCGGCACCACGTCCATCACATCGGGAACCTGCACGGTACCGATGAAGGCGTCGTTGTTGGCGAAGATATCGCCGTCGAGGATTTGCGGGTTCTCTTCGTAGCCGTTGCGGATCATCCATTTGATGAAACGGCTCATCGTGTGCACATGCACCATGATGCCGTTGGAGAGCGCGATCGCGTCGCCCTCCGGCGTGTAGATGGCGACGACCATCTCGCCGACCTCGCGCACGCCGGGCGAGGCGGAGATGCGGCGGGCCATTTCGCGCGCCGAGACGCAATAGGCGCGCAATTTTGTGTGCAGCGTCTCGAATTTCAGCGGATCCTGGTTGCGCAGTTGGAGTTCGGTGATGCCGTCATAGCAGCCGGTCTCTTCCATCAGCCTTTCGGATTCGATCAGCCGTTCACGGATGCGCAGCGCGGAGGCGGGTTTGTCCAGCATGGTAACAGCCCTTCTCAAGCGTGGGTGTAGTGCAGCAGCGTCCATTCATCGACATGGACACGGTCCTGCGGATGAACGACGAGCGTGGTGGCGGGATGTTCGATGATGGCCGGGCCGATGACCTCGTGACCGGGCTGAAGAAGGTCCATCTCGTAGAGATTGGCCTTGTGCCAGCGGCCACCGATATAGGCCTCGCGCACGCCCTTGTGGGCGGAGGCGGGATCCGATTTGCCGAGCGGGCGCTTGAGCAGCACCGGCTTGACCTTGTCGGCGGTGGCGATCAGGCCAAGCTCGGTGATCGAGAAGCCGGCCTCGCCATAGCGCGAGACGCGGTGGTTGACCTTGGCATAGACCGCCTCGAATTCATCGATAACCCTGCGCATGTCGTCGGCCGAATGGATGGCCGATAGCGGCGCCATCACCTCGACGTCCTCGAGCTGGCCGGTGTAGCGCATCATCAGGAACGGCACGGTCTTGATCTTTTCGCGCGCATGGCCGTCTTCGATCATCTCGTCGACCGCCGCCTTGGTGAGGTCGTCCCAGACATTGGTGACCTTGTTGCCGAAAGCCGCCAGTTCGTCATCGCCCGCGCGAGCGCCGATGTCGTGCTGCGTCGACACCGAATGGCGGCGCATGAAATCGGCGGTGGTGCAGCCGAAGGCCGAGAAAGCAGCCGCGAACTGGAAGGTGATGATATCCTTGAAGCCGATGCCCCGGGAGCAGCCGGCGAGGTGCAGCGGGCCGGAGCCGCCATAGGAGAGCAGCGTGAATTCCGAAGGATGGATGCCCTGGCCGGAAATGACGCGGCGCAATGCGTTGTTGGCGTCGGCCTCCAGCATATCGATCATGCCTTCGGCGGCTTCCTCGACACCGACGCCGAGCAGGCGCGAGCACTTCTCCTCGAAAGCGGCCCTCGCCTTCTCGACATGCAGCACGACCTTGCCGCCGAGGAAATAGTGCGGGTTGAGGCGGCCGAGGATGGCATCGCAATCGGCGATGGTCGGCTCGGTGCCGCCCTTGGCAAAGCAGATCGGTCCGGGATCGGAGCCGGCGCTTTCCGGTCCGAGCGAGACCTTCCTGGTCAGCGGATCGACCTTGAGGATCATGCCGGCGCCAGCGCCGATCGTATCGAGATGCAGCGTCGGCACGTTGAGCTTGAAGCGGTCCATCAGCGGCTCGTTCTCGATCCATGTCTGGCCGCGCGTGATGACGCCCATGTCGAAGGAGGTGCCGCCCATATCCGAGCAGATCAGCGAGTCGTTGCCGATCAGCTTGCCGACATAGGCCGCGCCGAGGATGCCGCCGATCGGGCCGGAGATCATGGTTTCATGCAGGCGCGGATGGTTGATCGAGGTCAGGCCGCCGAAGGAGAGCAGCGTCTGCACGCCGTATTTGAAGCCGTACTTCTTCGAGACGTCCTCGATGCCTTTGAGCTGCTTGCGGCCACGCGAGGTGGCGTAAGCCTCGATCAGCACCGAGTTCAGGCGCGACTGTTCGCGGATGACCGGGCGGACCTCGTGACTCGTGTAGACGAGGATGTCGACGCCGGCCTTGGCGATCTCGTCGCGGCAGATCTCGGCAATGCGCTTCTCGTGCACGGGGTTGACGTGCGAGAAGATCGTCATGATGCAGATGCCCTCGACCTTGTCGGCGATCAGCTTCCTGGCGGCGGCGGCGACCTCATGCTCGTAGAGCGGCAGGATGATGTCGCCGAACTGGTCGATGCGCTCGGTGACACCGTGGGTGCGCCTGCGCGGAACGAGGGGCTCCGGGTGGGCATGCGTCACCGCGTGCAGGCGATCGGCATAGGAATAGTCGGCCCAGGCCTGCAGGCCACGGCCCATCAGGATCATGTCCTCGAGGCCCTTGGTGGTGATCAGGCCGAGCCGGCGGCCGGTGCGCGACAACAGCGTGTTGAGCATGCCGGTGCCGGAATAGAGCACGACGTTGACGCCCGAAAACAGCGTTTCCAGCGAGATGCCCCAGGCGTCAGCGGCATCCTCGGCGGAGGCGAGGAAGCCCTCGGCCTCGTTCCTGGGTGTCGTCGCCGACTTGCCGATCTTGAAGTGGCCATCCTGATCGACAAGGATCGTGTCGGTCATGGTGCCGCCGGCGTCGATGCCGATGACGATGGGATTGGTAGTAATCTGGTCCACGGGTCGCCTTCCCTCTTCGAGAATGGTCGCAGGCTAGATTCGTAAGGCCGGATCGCGCCATATGCCTAAAGACACAATGACGGGCAGGCGCGGTTCGCCGAGAAGAGGACATGCGCATGAGCAATATCTGGGCGCCGCTGGCCAAAGCGATCGCGGCCACCGGCACCGACCGGCATGTCGACTGCCTGATCGACCTGATCGGCGCCGACATCGACCACGACCTCGTGACTGTAACGCGTTATTCGACCACGCAGACCCCGGAATTCGTCAAGCACCGGCGCTTCTCCGACGAGATGGTGCAGCGCTATCTCGCCAGCTATTACGTCTTCGACCCGTTCTACGCATCGTGGCGGCGTGAGCGCCGGCTGGGCATCATGCCGCTGAAGCGGCTTGCCGACGAGGAGGCCAAGCGCGGCCAGTACATAGCCGGCTTCCTGGCCCAGTCGGAAATCTGCGACGAGGTCGGCATCATGCTCGCCGATGGCGGCGACTGGTGCCTCGGCATCTTCCTCGATCGCTCGACCAGTTCGTTCAAGGACAGCGAAATCGCCCTTCTCGACGAGCGGCTGCCGGTGTTCGAAGCGCTGCATGCGCTCGACATCAAGGCGCGCGGACGCGAATTCTTCCGCACGTCGGCACCGACCGGACCCGGTGCCTCACCGCGACAGGAGCCGACCATTCCGACGAGCCTATGGCCGGAACTGTCGCTGCGCGAGCGCGAACTGGTGCAGTTGATCCTCGCCGGTCACCCGACGGCCAACATCGCCGAGCGCCTCGGCATCACCGTCGGCACCGTCAAGAACCATCGCCGGCGCATCTACGAAAAGCTCGACATCACCACCGAGCGGGAATTGTTCCTGCAGTTTTTCCAGCATCAAGTGGATCGGTAGCCGGTCTCCAATGCCTGTATCAAGGGGCCTCCCGGGTCACTTCGTTTGGCGGCTGGCACAGCTACATCCATGCGGTCGGCGTGCCGTTCCGCCCGCGCGACGGCTTGAGGGAATTTCGGAGGCGGGCACGAGCATTGGCCCAGACGATCGGCTCGCATGCCGGCTTGAACTCGGCCGACCGCCACCCCACAGTCTCCCCAATGGCGCCTTCAGCCACCAGGAGGAGAATCACATGCCGATGAACTTCGCGGGACGCTTCGCCGGCCGGTCGGCTGTCATCACGGGCGGCGCCTCGGGCATCGGCCTGGCGGTTGCGCAAAGGATCGTCGAGGAAGGCGGGCGTGTCAGCGTCTGGGATCGCGACCCGGGCCAGATCGAACAGGC
Source organism: Mesorhizobium erdmanii (assembly GCF_013170725.1). Taxonomy (NCBI): domain Bacteria; kingdom Pseudomonadati; phylum Pseudomonadota; class Alphaproteobacteria; order Hyphomicrobiales; family Phyllobacteriaceae; genus Mesorhizobium; species Mesorhizobium erdmanii. Next base: position 306,424 of record NZ_CP033361.1, read on the forward strand.
GAAAGCCGTTGTTCCCGGCCTGCATGGGGTGACGATGGACGTTGCCGACGCAGCAACCGTCGAAAGCGCTGCCCGGTCGACGATCGAGGCACTCGGTGGCGTCGATATCCTGGTCACCAGCGCCGCCATCACCGGGCCGAACATGACGACCTGGGCTTATTCGGTCGAGGATTGGCAGAAGGTCATCGACATCAACATCAACGGCGTCTTCTACTGCAACAGGGCGCTGGTGCCGCACATGCTCGAGCGCGACTATGGCCGCATCGTCAACATCGCCTCGATCGCCGGCAAGGAAGGCAATCCCAACGCTTCCGCCTACAGCACCTCGAAGGCGGCGGTGATCGGCCTGACCAAGTCGCTCGGCAAGGAACTGGCCAAGACCAAGGTGACGGTAAATTGCGTGACGCCGGCCGCCGTGCGCACCGCGATCTTCAAACAGATGAAGCAGGAGCACATCGACTTCATGCTGTCCAAGATACCGATGGCGCGCTTCGGCGAGGTCGAGGAAGTGGCGGCACTGATCTGCTGGATCGCTTCGGAGGAATGCTCGTTCACGACCGCCGCCGTCTTCGACGTTTCCGGCGGCCGTGCCACCTATTGATGGCAACTACAAATCCGCGTGAGCAGGCAACGAATGCTGCCTGCCTGCGTATAGTCGGCGATGCAGAGCATACGACCGGCGAATATCCCTTCAAACAGTTCCATGGACGTGACCTTTCGCTGCGATCTCGGCGTTCGGGGCGAGGACTTCCCGCACTTTTGGGAGCATACAGTCGGCAGTGGCCACGCAACGCTGGCATTGCGCGCCGACTGGCAGGCGCAGATGCGCCGCGCGCATGACGAGCTCGGCTTTCGCCATGTCCGTTTTCATGGGCTGCTCGATGACGACATGGGCACGCTCATCGACCAGGACAACCAGCCGCTCTATTCGTTCTTCAATGCCGACCAAATTTTCGATTTCCTGCTGTCGATCGGCATGCGGCCCTTTGTCGAACTGAGCTTCATGCCGACCATGCTCTCATCCAATGGGCAGATCATTTTCCACTACCGTGCCAATGTCAGCGCGCCGAAGGATTCCGGCCAATGGTCGACCCTGATTTCGAAACTCGTCGGTCATTGGGTCGACCGCTACGGACTGGAGGAGGTGCGTCAATGGTTCTTCGAGGTCTGGAACGAACCCAATCTCGAGGCGTTTGGCAGCGGCAAGCAGGAGGACTATTTCCAACTCTATGCCGCTACGGCAAAGGCGATCAAATCCGTCGACATACAATTGAAAGTCGGTGGGCCGGCCACCGCCGCCAATGCCTGGATCGAGGAATTCATCGCCTATTGCAGCCAGAACAGCCTTCCAGCCGATTTCATCAGCACGCATCATTATCCGACAGATGCCTTCGGCAAAACTGGCGACGACACCGAAACCCAGCTTTCGGAAAGCACAAGAAGCGTGCTGCGCGAGGAGGCACGCACAGCACGCCAGCAGGCCGGCGACCGCCCCCTCTACTACACCGAATGGTGCACCTCTTCGAACCCGCGTGATCCCTTGCATGACGAGCCGTACGCCGCCGCCTTCATCGTCAAGACGGTTATGGAGGCGAGAGGGCTGGTCCAGGGCTACAGCTACTGGACCTTCTCGGATATCTTCGAGGAGAACTATTTTCCTTCCGAACCCTTTCACGGTGGTTTCGGCCTGATGAACCTTCACGGCATTGCCAAACCGGCTTACCGTGCCTTCGAAATGCTGCACCGACTTGGAACCGAAATCCTGTTCATGCAAGGCGACCACCCAACCGTCGATAGCTGGTGCGTCCGCCACGGAAATGTGTTGACTGTGCTGATCTCCAATTTCGCCCTGCCCCGGCATCCGATCACGAGCGAAACGGTCCATATCGAACTCAAGAATGCGCCGCGGCCCGCCACGGCAAGCATCCAGCGAGTCGACACCGAAAATGCCAACGCCAAGGCCCTATGGGTCGGGATGGGTAGCCCCGAGTATCTGAACCCGGCAATGGTCGAGCGATTGCATTCGGCTTCGGCAATGCCGGAGCAGGAACAAACGGTCACCTGGCGCGACCGTACCCTTGGAATCGAGGTGACCATTCCACCGTTGGGAGTCGCTTCCATCAGGCTGGAGTTTGCACCGTTTGCCTAAAACAGAACCTGACGACGCGCTGTCCGACGAGGAGCTTCTGGACCGCTACCAGCGCGCCGCCTTCGGCTATTTCCTGGAGACCGTGAACCCCGACAACGGGCTGGTCGCAGATACGTCACGGCCGAACTCGCCGGCCAGCATCGCCGTCGTCGGCTTTGCCCTGTCGTGCTATCCGATCGGCGTCGAGCGCGGCTGGATGACGCGGGAGGCGGCAGTCGAGCTGACACTCGCCGCGCTGCGTTTCTTCTCAGCCAGCCCGCAAGGCGGTGGCGACGACGTCACCGGCCACAAGGGTTTCTACTACCATTTCCTCGACATGCGGACAGGGCTGCGCGTCTGGCGCTGCGAACTGTCCATGGTGGACACTGCCTTGCTGATGGCCGGCGTCCTGGTGGCGGGCGCCTATTTCTCCGGCGCGGGCGAGAAGGAGGCCGAAATCCGGCAACTGGCCGAAGCGCTCTACCGGCGCATCGACTGGCGCTGGGCGCAAGGCAGCAGCCCCACCTTGCGGCAAGGCTGGAAACCGAAGAGCGGCTTCCTGCACTATGGCTGGGAAGGCTACAACGAGGCGACCATCCTCTACGTGCTGTCGATGGCCTCGCCCGACAGCCCGACCTCCGACGACAGCTACGAGGCCTGGACGGCGACCTACCAGTGGGAAAACATCTACGGCCATGACGTGCTCTATGGCGGGCCGCTGTTCATGCACCAGTTTTCGCATGCCTGGATCGACTTCGCCGGCATCCGCGACGCCTTCATGCGCGAGAAGAACTCTGACTATTTCGAAAACAGCCGTCGCTCGACCTACCTTCACCGCGATTATGCCCGCCACAATCCGTATGGCTTCGACGGCTATGGCGAGAACCTTTGGGGGCTTTCGGCGGGAGATGGGCCGGGCGGCTTCCGCGCCAGCGTCGAGCGACGGCGGCACCGGTTCTCCGGCTATGCCGCGCGCGGCGCGCCATTCGGGCCGGATGACGGGACCATCGCGCCATGGTCCTATCCCGCGTCGCTGCCTTTCGCGCCCGACATTTGCCTGGCCGCCTTGCGCCATCTCGGGGAGCGATATCCCCAGGTGATCGACAACTACCGGCTGCCGAGCGGCTTCAATCCGACCTTGGCCAACCGGCGAAAATTCGGTCGCGACGGCTGGGTGTCGGAAGGTCAATACGGGCTGGACCAGGGTATCGTGGTGATGATGATCGAGAACCACCGCTCAGGCCTGCTCTGGGAGTTGATGCGCTCCAACCAGCATATCCGCCGCGGCCTCGGCAGAGCGGGCTTCACCGGTGGCTGGCTGACGCAGCCGGCAGGGCCTGTGGTATCAGGGGACCGCGATGTCGCGTGAACGGACAAAGGCCGCCGCTTTCCCTGTAGACCGCAACGACGTCGACCTGATGCGGGCCGCGCATCCGCCGCACTGGATGAACCCTACCCCCGATGGCCGCTACAATCTCGTCGTCATCGGTGCCGGGCCGGCCGGGTTGACCGCGGCGCGTGACGCCGCAAGCCTTGGCGCCAAGGTGGCTCTGGTGGAGCGCGGACTGATCGGGGGGGCCTGCGTCAATGTCGGCGGCGTCCCGTCGAAGTCGATCATCCGCACGGCGAGGCTCTATGCCGACATGCGCGATGCCGAGAATTTCGGCGGCGACGTGCCCGAGCGTCTTCACGCCGACTTCGAGCGGGCCATGATGCGGATGCGGCAGATCCGGCAGCGGCTCAGCCGCGCCGATTCAGCCGTTGCCATCGCTTCGGAAGGCATCGACCTCTATTTCGGCGAAGCGCACTTTGGCGGAGCTGATACGGTTGAGGTCGCCGGCAGGACGCTGCACTTCAGGAAGGCACTGGTGGCGACGGGGGCGCATCCAAGCGCGCCGGCAATTCCGGGACTTGCCGAGGCCGGCTATCTCGACAATGAGAGCATGTTCGACCTTACGCAATGCCCTGAACGGCTGCTGGTCATCGGCGGTGGGCCGCTCGGCTGCGAGACGGCGCAGGCCTTCTGCCTGCTCGGCGCGAAGGTCATCCTGGCGCAGAATGATCCGATGTTCCTGCCCGGCGAGGAACGCGACGCCGCACAGATCCTTTCTGATGCTCTGGCGCGCGAGGGGGTCGAGGTGCGGCTGAATACCGAGGTGGTGGCGGTGCGCAGGGAGGGCGGCAAGAAGCTCGCCGACCTGACGCGGGAGGGCGATACGACGACGATTTCCGTCGACGAGATCATCACCGGCGTCGGTCGTTCGCCCAACGTCGGAGGTCTCGGCCTAGAAGAGGCCGGGGTGGCGTATGACGCCGACGGCATCAAGGTGGACGATCACCTGAGAACCACCAATCCGCACATCTACGCGGCAGGCGATGTGTGCCTGGAATACAAGTTCACCCATACCGCCGAGGCGACAGCCCGCATCGTTGTGCGCAATGCGCTGTTTCGCGGCCGCGAAAGGCTCAGTGAACTCGTCGTACCCTGGTGTACCTATACCGATCCGGAGATCGCCCATGTCGGGCTCTATCCGATCGAGGCGCGCCGGGACGGCATTCCGGTCAAGACCTATACGGTACTGATGCACGATGTCGCCCGGGCCGTGATGGACGGCGAGGAGGAAGGGTTCGTCAAGATCCATGTCCGGGAGGGATCCGACCGCATCCTTGGCGCGACGGTCGTCGCCAGCCATGCCGGCGAGATGATCAATGCGGTGACGCTCGCCATCAGGTCGGGCATGGGATTGCATGCGCTCGCCGATGTCATCCATCCGTTCCCGACGCAGGCACAAGGCATCAAGATGGCAGGCGACGCCTACAGGCGTACGCGGCTCACCTCCTTGCGCCGGCGTCTGGCGGCGCGCTGGCTGGCTTGGTCCAGGCGGTAAGGCCGCACAAGAACAGCAACATTCGATGAAATTCCTGCAAATAGCCTGCCCAATCTCACAAGCCGAGCTTGACGGAACCCTGTGAGGCTAACGAAGATTAACATCGCGTCTTGCGACCTGCGGAACATTCGGGGATGCAGCCTGTCATTGAAACGGACCATGCGATCCAGCTCCTGGGCAAGGGTTACATCTGCGTGCCGTTGCGGGCCGGGGGCAAGCATCTCGATCTTCAGACGATGGAGTATCATCCCCTGCACCTGCAGAGCCGTCGCAAGGACATGAAGGAACTAGCGTTCCGATCGATCGCCTTTCAATTGGCGCAGAAACCACCGACCGGCGACGACATAGAGCGCTGGTTCTGGCGGTTTGCCGGCAATGTCGGGATCATCGGCGGCTTCGCCAATCTGCTCATCCTGGATTTCGACGACGTTGCCGGCTACCGAGGCTGGGCCGATCTGCACCTGCCCCTCTCGCGTGGCACGCCGGTTGCGAAATCGCCGAGAGGATTTCACGTCTATCTGAGGACGCATGAGCCGGCGGTTTCATCCAGCCTCTATTGCGGCATGCGGCGGGTCGGCCACGTCAAGGCGCTTGGCGGCTATGTCGTCGGCAGCCCGTCGGTGCTAAGCGACGGCAGTTCCTACAACTGGGTTGAGGGCCAGTCGCCATTCGACGTCGATCCGCAGGCGATCGAGAGCCTCGCCAGCCTTTCGCTGCGCGCCGTGTCGCCGTTCAAATTCCACTATGACCGCCTGCTAGGCCGCGGCTTCTTCGCGCCGCGATGAGCATGACCGACACCGACCGGCAGGACATAAGCGTCATCATCCCGGCCAGGAACGCGGCCGCGACGGTCGACGCGACCTTGCGCAGCCTCGGGTCCGACCGGGATCTGATCGGCGAGATCATTCTGGTCGACGATCGCTCGGATGATCAGACCTCGGCCGTCTCGATCGAAGCCGCCCGACGATACCAGCTGCCGCTTCAGATTGTGGCGGTTGACCTGGGAAGCGCCGGGGCTGCTCGCAACGCCGGAATGGCGCGTGCCAGCGGCAGGTTCCTGTTCTTCCTCGACGCCGACGACGAGGTGGTGGCGGGCGGCCTGCGGCTTTTGCGCGATGCGCTGCTGCGCAATCCAGAGGCCGGCCTTTCGGTCGGGGCCAGCATCCGCCGCACAGAGGGCCGGGAGGACAAGCTCAAGGTTCCGCATGGATACACAAGTGACCGGGCCATGAACGTCCGGCGCTACCTTTTCAACGACTTATGGCCGATCGCGATGGGCAGCGCGCTGGTCGTCGCTTCGGCAACAGCCGCCATCCGCTTCCCTGAAGCCATCGGTTTCGACGAAGACACATGCTACTGGGCCGCACTGCTGACGCGCGCCCACGTCGCGATGATACCCGCTACGGTGTTTGTCTATCATTACGGCGAGCAGAGGATGGCGCGCCGGTTCGTGCGGAAGCCACGGGCCAGTTTTCTGTCAATCGCACTCGAACTGAACAAGCTCGGCGGTTTTGGGATCCCAAGGGAGCTTCTGCAGTGGCGAAAAGCGTGGATCGCGCAGCGCATCGCAAGGCAGCTCATCAAGCACAAGCGATACAGAGACGCCGGGCGCATGATGCGCGCCGTGAGCGCCCACAAGATGCTCGGCCGAAGCTGGAAAGCCCTACAATATCGCTTCCGCATTCGCGGCGGAGCCATGCTGGAAAAGCCTGACCGTCCGGCGAGCGCCGGCAAGGACCAGCAAAGACGCACGCTGATCGTGTCCTACGATCCGGCCTATCCGCCGGTCTCGGGGGCGGACCTGCGCAATTACAGCAATGCAGACACGGCGGCGGGCTACGGCCCGGTCCGGCTAGCCTCGATCAGGCCGCTCGTCCATGCGTCAAACCAGTCCGGCGATTGCGTGAATGCGGTTGGGCTGACCATCGAAGGGGAACGGCGCACAGCCTCGCTCGGCTGGCGCAGGATAGACGGAGAGATGCGCATTCCGCGATCGGCATTCGTGCGGCTGCGGACCCTGGTGCAAGCCTTCAAGCCGGACACCATCATCGTCGAGGGTATCGGCCTGTTCAAGCTGCTGCGACATTTGCGGCCGATGGCGAACCAGCTCATTCTCGACATGCACAATGTCGAGTCCGCCCTGGCTGCCCAAATCCAGCACGCCGATAGAGTCCGACCGAGTCTAGCCGGAATGCTCGCTGCGTCCGGCCTCGCTCGGCTTGAAAGAAAGGCGTTGGGCATCGTCGACAAGGTCTGGGTTTGCTCGAACCAGGACCGCAACAGGCTGAGCGGCCTTTCCCGGCACAAGGTGCCGATCGACATCGTGCCGAACGGCATTCCGCATGCGGCCGACATCCCCAAGACGCTGCCTGCCGAGGCCCAAACGGATAGCGGCTTTCCAACGATCCTGTTTGTCGGTCATCTCGGCTACCCGCCCAATGTCGACGCAGCCGAACGACTTGCCGCCTCGATATTGCCGCGCATCCGGCAGGCATTGCCTGGCGCCAGGCTTGTTCTGGCCGGGCGCAGCCCAAAACAGCGGGTGCGGGCACTGGCCAGCCTGAGTGGGGTACAGCTGGTCGAAAACCCGCAAAGCCTGGCGCCGCTTCTCTCGGCCGCGCACATTACCATCATTCCACTCAAAACAGGCGGGGGCACGCGCATCAAGATCCTGGAAGCGATGGCCTGGGGCGTGCCGGTGATCGCGACGCCACTGGCGGCCGAGGGGCTCGATCTGGTCGAGAACGACGAGGTCTTGCTGTCGGCTTCGGATGAAGGGCTTGCCGACATGGCGATCGGGCTCTGCAGGGATGCCGAGCGCAGGACAAGGCTGCGCATGCGCGCACATGAAACCGTATGGGCGAGGTTTGGCCCGCAGGCGATCCGCGCTGCGGTCCGCGCCGGGTTGGGCCTGTCTCATGATGGCGAATGACCACCAGCCGTCAGGGTTCCGTCCGCGAAGCGGTTAGCCCTTGCGCCAGCGACGCAGCCGTGCGCGCAGGAAAGGCAAGGGGCCGAACGGTAAGGAGGACCGTCGCGACAGCCCTGGCTGCCGTTCTGCCAATCGCCGATGCACCAGCGCCGCCAGGCGACATGTCGGCGCCACCTCGGACTGAGTGATCCAGTCGGCGAGGCGCTCGGGCAGAGGCCTATCCCGCCAGGCAAAATAGGCCTGATACTCCGCCGGGGTCTCGACCAGATGCCTGAGATAGGCGGCAAGCTGGGCCGGACTGCCGAAGGACGCCGCGTCTATGTAGCTGTTTTCGGGGACGAACCGGGCGGCATTGGGTGCGCCGAGATAGACCGGCACCGTGCCGGCGGCCAGCGGATCGAACATTTTTTCGGTGACGTAGTCCGGCGCGATCGAATTTTCCAAGGCAAGGCAGAAGGGGTATCGGCTGATGATCTCGAGCTTGGTCTGCCGGCCAAGGTCGGGACCTTCGACGTGCCGGTTGGGCTGGTGCCGGCCGTAACGATCGACGCCGACATGATGGGAGAGTTCGGCGACCAATGCGCCCCGACGGCTGTCATCGAATTTCGACGACTGGAAATGCACGGCCAAGGCAGTCTCCGTCTTGCGGGCGATCGGACTGGCGCGCGCTTTCTGCCAAAAGGCGTGCGGCGGAAGATAGGGGGCCCAGACATCCGACCCGGTTTCATAGGTCATGGTGATGTCGAAATGCCTCATGAAACGCGGATCGGCCATAAGCGGGTAGTTGCGCCGGCTTTCCATCGACCAGGCGACCCAATCCTGGCCGCCATATTTGCGGGCGTCTGCGATCTCACGAAAATCAGGAAGGTGGAAAACCACAGCCGTGGCCTCGGAGAGGCGGCGGCGATCGTTGGTCCATTCGACCGGCGAGCCGCATTCCGGGATGGCCGCGATGTCCACCGGCTTGCCAAAGTAGGACGTGTAGAAAAGGATGATGGGACTGGTCGACCGCATGGCGCTCCAGGATTCTGACAACGCAGTTCTACGCCGGTCTTTTCCGATGCAAAAGTACGGTTGATCTGTGTTCTAACCGTGCAGGTCGCGCGAAATCGGCGGACCGATGGAAAATCCGGAGAACGTGACCTCAAAACCCTCGCGCTGTGGCGAGCAGCAGATCATGCCGACATCGACCGTTTTCGAGATCGGGAAATAGGCGAGACGCACCGGCTTCCAGTGGCCGTCCGCAGCATCGAGATACTGGACGCGGATCGCCTCGCCGTGACGGGTCAGGCGGATGCTGACGCCATTCGGACCGGCATGAATGGCCACCAGCGACCAGTCCGACGTGTCGTCGGTGACGACGACGGAGAAATAGGCAAGGCCATCCGTGTATTCGATGCCGGCCTTGATCCAGTGCGTCTCGCTCAGCCGGACCATCAGTCCCGCCTGGTCATAGAGGACCTTGTAGTCGCCCTTGACGGTGACTTCGGCGGTGAAATCGCCCTCGACCGGTCGATGCAGGAAGTGGCCGTTGTCCCGCCAGAAACCATAGAAGGTCTCGCGCCAGAAATCGGTCTCCTTGCCGGTGCGCACACGGACGACATTCCCCTCTGTCGTGTAGTATGGCGGCGGATTGAGCCAGGTCAGATCCTGCGTTGTCATCGCGTTGCGCCGGTCCGGTTGCTCGAGATGCGTGAGGGCTCGCCGGCTCTGTAGCCGGCGGCCGATCAGCCTGCGAACGTGTAGGCGGTCTTCACCGTGGTGTAGAATTCCATCGCATAGCGGCCCTGCTCGCGCGGACCGTAGCTCGAGCCCTTGCGGCCGCCGAAGGGAACATGGAAGTCGACGCCAGCCGTCGGCAGGTTGACCATCACCATGCCGGCCTCCGAATTGCGCTTGAAGTGGGTGGCGTGCTTCAGGCTCGACGTGCAGATGCCCGAGGTCAGCCCGAACGGCGTGTCATTGGCGACGGCAAGCGCCTCGTCGTAATCCTTGACGCGGATGACGCTGGCGACCGGGCCAAAGATCTCCTCGCGCGAACTGCGCATGGCGTTGGTGGCCCCGGTCAGCAGTGCCGGCTTGAGATAGAAGCCCGGTGTCTTGCGGTCGAGCCGCTCGCCGCCGAAGGCCAGCGTGGCGCCTTCCCTGACGCCGATGGCGATATAATCCTCGTCCTGCTTCAGTTGGGTGGCGTCGACCACCGGCCCGATCTGGGTCTGCGCGTCGAGCGCATCGCCGATCACCAGCTTGTCCATCCGCTCCTTGAGCGCGTCGACGAACCGGTCGTGGATAGCGTCGGTCACGATCAGCCTGGACGAGGCCGTGCAGCGCTGACCGGTCGAGAAGAAAGCGCCGTTGAGCGCGCAATCGACGGCGACAGCGAGATCGGCGTCGTCAAGCACGACCAGCGGGTTCTTGCCACCCATTTCGAGCTGGAACTTGCGCATGTGCTCGACGCTTGCAGCGGCGACGCGTTTTCCCGTGCCGACCGAGCCGGTGAATGAGATGGCATTGACGTCGGGGCTGTCCAGCATCGCCTGGCCGACCACCGAGCCCTTGCCCATGACGAGGTTGAGGACGCCCTTGGGCAGGCCGGCGCGATGCAGGATGTCGACGATCGACCAGGCGCTTTCGGGGACGAGTTCGGCTGGCTTGAAGACGATGGTGTTGCCATGGGCCAGCGCCGGGGCGATCTTCCAGGCGGGAATGGCGATGGGGAAATTCCATGGCGTGATGATGCCGACCACGCCGACCGCTTCGCGTGTGATCTCGACGCCGACGCCGGGGCGTACGCTCGGCACGACTTCTCCGGACAGGCGCAATGTTTCGCCGGCAAAGAAATCGAATATCTGGGCGGCGCGAATGGTTTCGCCGATGCCTTCGGCCAGCGTCTTGCCCTCCTCGCGCGCCAGATTGCGGCCGATCTCATCCTTGCGCGCCATGATCTCGTCCGACGCCTTTTTCAGCACCGCGTGGCGCGCCAGCGGACCGGAACGCGACCAAGCCGGAAACGCCGCCTTGGCTGCCGCGATGGCCTGCCTGGCCTGGTCGACACCTGCCGAGGCATATTCACCGACGACGTCGCCAGTGTCCGAGGGGTTGATGTTGCGGGAGCCGGCATCACCGACCCATTCGCCATCGATGAGGTTCTTTCGAAACTGCGCCATATCTGGTCTTTCCTGCTGGTTGGCCGCGCGGCGGCATCTGTCTGACTTGGTATTTGCCAGACAAATGCCTTGCGGGAAAGCACGCACTGACCGAACAGCCGCGACAAAAGTCCCCGAGCTGCCTTTGCGCCGGTCGTTTGGCAGCGTCAGCGCCCGTCGATGACAACCCGGCTAATATCCGCGGGGCGCCCTCCAGGCGAGAGCGAATTGCACTGTACATATATGTCCATAGCCTTGATTTGCCTGATCCGGCGTGTCATGCGTCGTGTCGATGGCTGCACTCGAAACGACGATCCAGCGCGCCGGCGCCACCGGCAACATCAAGGCCACGCGTGAAGACTGGCTGAAGCTTGCGCTTGAGACATTGATCTCGGATGGCGTCGAACGCGTCCGCGTGCTGACGCTGGGCCAGCAGCTCGACGTCTCGCGCTCGAGCTTCTACTGGTACTTCAAGAGCCGCCAGGACCTGCTCGACCAGCTGCTGGACTATTGGCGGCAGACCAACACCAGGTTCATCGTCGAGCACGCCGCACGGCCTTCCGCGACCGTCATCCGCGGCGTGATGGGCATTTTCGAATGCTGGGTGGACGAGAAGCTGTTCGATCCCCGGCTGGATTTCGCGATAAGGGCCTGGGCCCGCCGCTCCCCCGCGACGAGGCGCGCGCTCGATCAGGCCGACGAAGAGCGCGTCAATGCCATACGCGACATGTTCATGCGCCACGGCTATGAGGAAGAAGATGCGTTCGTGCGGGCGCGCGTGCTCTATTTCATGCAGATCGGCTATTACTCGCTCGAGCTCAACGAACCGATGAGCACCCGCCTCACGCACGTCGCCGCTTATCTGCGCAGCTTCACCGGCCAGGAGCCTCCGGCGGAGGATGTCGAGGATTTCGCGCGCTATGTCGAGAAGACGCTTTCCGGAAAACGGTAGACGCAGCCGTCGGCTGTCTCCGCGCCTCCGCTATTCTTAAACCCGCAGCCAGCCTGCTCCGGGCTGCCTTCGCAACTTACTAGACACTAGTGTACAATGCCGGTAAGGTGCAGCACCATAATCGGGCGGAGTGCGGCAGGATGAAATCGCAATACAGGGCGATCGTCATTGGCGGCGGTGTGGTTGGGGCCTCGGTGCTCTATCACCTGGCAAAATTCGGCTGGAGCGATGTCGCGCTGATCGAGCGCGAGGTGCTGACCGCCGGGTCGAGCTGGCACGCGGCCGGCGGCTTCCATGCGCTCAACGCCGATCCCAACATCGCCGCGCTGCAGGCCTACACGATCGATCTTTTGTCGGAGGTCGAAAAGGAATCCGGCCAGAACATCGGCATGCACATGACCGGCGGCATCTCGGTTGCGTCGGCGCCTGAGCGCTGGGAATGGCTGAAGGCTTCCTACCGCATCTTCCAGACCATGGGCATCGATGACGTCCATCTGGTCGGCGTCGACGAGATCCGGCAGCGCTGCCCGATCCTCAACACCGACGACATGCTGGGCGGCCTCTATGCCGCGCGCGAGGGCCATATCGACCCGTCGGGCGTCGTCCACGCCTATGCCAAGGCGGCGAAAAAACGCGGCGCCGACATCATCGAGCACAACCGCGTGCTGGAGCTCAACCGCCGCGCGGATGGCAGCTGGGACGTGGTCACCGAGAAAGGCACTGTTACCGCCGAGCATGTCGTCAACGCCGGCGGGCTGTGGGCCAAGCAGGTCGGCCGGATGGCCGGCATCGACCTGCCGGTGTCGCCGATGGAGCATCACTACCTGGTCACCGAGGCGCTGCCGGAGATCCAGGCGCTCGATCGGGAACTGCCGCTGATCGTCGACCTCGAAGGCTTCACCTACATGCGCCAGGAGCAGAAGGGCCTGCTGCTCGGCATCTATGAGATCAACCACAAGCACTGGAACATGGACGGCGCCCCGTGGGACTACGGCATCGAGCTGATCCAGGAGGACACCGACCGCATCGCCAACGAGCTAGCGCTCGGCTTCAGCCGCTATCCCTGCCTGGAGACGGCCGGCATCAAGCGCTGGGTCAACGGCGCCTTCACCTTCTCACCGGACGGCAATCCGCTGGTCGGCCCGGTGCGGGGCGTTCCCAACTACTGGGTGGCCTGCGGCGTCATGGCCGGCTTCCTGCAGGGCGGCGGCGTCGGCAAGTCGCTCGCCGAATGGATGATCCATGGCGAGCCGGAAGCCGACGTCTTCGGCATGGACATTGCCCGTTACGGCGACTTCGCCTCCAACCGCGAATACATCAAGCAGACGACCGGGCAGTTCTATTCGCGCCGCTTCGTCATGAGCTATCCCAATGAGCAATTGCCGGCGGGACGGCCGTTGAAGACGGCCGGCGCGCATGACGCCATGGATGCGGCCGGCGCGCGCTGGGGCAATTCCTGGGGCATGGAAGTGCCGCTCTATTTCGCCTCGCAAGGCTTCGTCGAGACACCGACGCTGAAGCGCTCCAACGCCTTCGACATCGTCGCCCGGGAATGCCGCAAGGTGCGCGACGGCGTCGGCCTGCTCGATATCTCCGCCTTCTCGCGCTACGAGGTGAGCGGGCCACAGGCCGAGGCCTGGCTCGACCGGTTGCTTGCATGCGCGCTGCCGAAGCCCGGCCGTGCGAAGCTCGCGCCGATGCTGGGCGAGAACGGCAAGCTCAAGGGCGACCTCACCGTCTTCAACTGGGGCGATGGCTTCTGGTGGATCATGGGGTCCTATTATCTGCGGCAATGGCATATGCGCTGGTTCGAACAGCATCTCGCTGAGGGCGCCGCCGTGCGCGACATTTCGGACGCGGTGGTCGGCTTCTCGCTCGCCGGCCCCAATGCGCGGCGTCTGCTCGAGCGGCTAACGCACCAGGATGTCTCGCACGAAGCCTTCGGCTTCCTTGCCTGCAAAACGCTGGATGTCGGCCTGATTCGAGCCAAGGTCGGCCGGCTCTCGGTCATCGGCGAGCTCGGTTACGAAATCCATTGCCAGGCCAATGAGCACGCTGGACTGCGCCGCGCGCTGCTGGCGGCGGGCCGCGACCTCGGCATTGCCGAATATGGCTTCGGCGCGGTCAATTCGCTGCGGCTCGAAAAGAGTTTTGGCATATGGTCGCGCGAGTTCACGCAGGACTATACGCCTGCCGAGACCGGCATGGACCGCTGGACCGCCTTCGACAAGAGCGACTTCATCGGCCGCGAGGCGGCGCTGAAAGAGCAGGAGGCCGGATCGAGGCGCACGCTGGTAACGCTCCAAATCGACGCTGACGACGCCGACGCCAGCGGCTACGAACCGATCTGGAGCCGAGGAAAACTTGCCGGCTTCGTCACCTCCGGCGGCTATGGCCACACCGTCGGCAAGAGCCTTGCCATGGCGCTCGTCGATCGCGAAGCGGCCGGCGTCGATACCGAGTTGACAACCCATATCGTCGGCGTCGAAAGAGGTGCGCGCGTCATCGCATCTTCGCCTTACGATCCGCTGGGCAAGGCGATGCGGGCCTAACCGAACGAGCGATCCGTGCAGAAAACCACGCCATGACCCGTCGCTATTCCGGTCTGTCGCTGTTCAAGGAAGGCCTGGCCGGCCAGACCGGCTGGAAACAGGCGTGGCGCTCGCCCGAGCCGAAGCCATCCTACGACGCTATCGTCATCGGCGGCGGCGGCCACGGGCTGGCGACGGCCTATTACCTGGCCAAGAACCACAACATCTCCAGGGTTGCCGTGCTGGAGAAGGGCTGGATCGGCGGCGGCAACACCGGCCGCAACACCACCGTGGTGCGCTCCAACTATTATTATCCGGAAAGCGTCGAGCTCTATGGGTTGGCGCACCGGCTCTATGAGGGCCTGTCAAAGGATTTGAACTACAACGTCATGCTGTCGCAGCGCGGCATGATCAATCTGTGTCACTCGACCGCCGAGATGGAGATCGGCGCGCGCACCGTCAACGCCATGCAGATCAACGGCATCGATGCCGAGCTGTTTTCACCCGAGGATGTGCGCCGCGTGGCGCCGATCTACAACTTCTCCCCGGATGCGCGCTTCCCGGTGTTCGGCGGCATCTGGCAAGGCCGCGCCGGAACGGCCCGCCACGATGCCGTCGCCTGGGGCTATGCGCGGGCGGCGAGCCGGCTCGGCGTCGACATCATCCAGAATTGCGAAATCACCGATTTCATCATCGAAGGCGGACGCTGCCGCGGCGTGCAGACGACGCGCGGCGCCATCCGCGCCGAGCGCGCCGGCATGGCGGTGGCCGGGCACTCTTCCGTGTTGGCGGCCAAGGCCGGCTTCCGGCTGCCGATCAATTCCTATGCGCTGCAGGCCTGCGTTTCCGAGCCGGTCAAGCCGATCCTCGACACGGTGGTGCTGTCGCCCGGCTGCGGCGTCTATGTCAGCCAGTCCGACAAGGGCGAGATCGTCATCGGCGGTGGGCTCGACCGCATCCCCTCCTATGCGCAGCGCGGCAATCTGCCGACATTGGAGGCCGTGATCGCCGGCGTGTTGGAGATGTTCCCGATTTTCGGCCAGCTCAAGCTGATGCGGCAATGGGCGGGCATCGTCGACGTCGTGCCGGACTCCTCGCCGATCATCGGTCCCTCGCCGCTGCCCAATCTCTTCCTCAACTGCGGCTGGGGCACCGGCGGCTTCAAGGCCATTCCCGCCGGCGGCACGCTGCTGGCCAATCTGCTGGCGACCGGCAAGCACAACGACGTCAGCCGACCCTTCGATCTCGACCGCTTTGCCAGCGGACGGCTTATCGACGAAGCGGCCGGCTCCGGCATCGCGCATTAGAGGTCCTTATGCAGCTTTTCCCTTGCCCATTCTGTGGACCGCGCGACGAAACCGAATTCCACTATGGCGGCGATGCCGGCAATGTCAGGCCCGACGGCGCCGGCGTGCCGATCGACCGCTGGGCCGGATATCTCTACCTGCGCGGCAATCCGAAAGGCACGGCGCGCGGGATCTGGGTGCATATGAACTGCGGCGAGTTTTTCGTCATGGAACGCGACACCGTCACGCACAAGGTGCTGTCCTCGACCGCCCTTGGCGGGGAGCACGCGGCGTGACCGCCTCGCGTCTCGCCACCGGCGGCAGCGCCATCGACCGGTCGCTTGCGATCCGGTTCAGCTTCGATGGCAGAACCGTCAACGGTTTTGCCGGCGACACCATCGCCTCCGCCCTGCTTGCCAACGATGTCGCGATTGTCGGCCGCAGTTTCAAATATCACCGGCCGCGCGGCATCTGGGGTGCCGGCGTCGAGGAGCCGAACGCACTGGTCGATGTCGGCGGCCCCCAATCTACACCGAACACGCGCGCCACGACCGAGCCCGCGCGCGACGGGCTGGTGGCGAAAAGCGTCAACGCGACGCCCAATGCGCTGACCGACCGCAATGCCTTCCTCGACCGCTTCTCGCGCTTCATCCCGGCCGCATTCTACTACAAGACCTTCATGTGGCCGGACTGGCATATGTTCGAGCCGCGCATCCGCGCCATGGCCGGACTAGGCAAGGTCGACACGGACTGGACGTCGCCGGGCATCGCGGACCAGATCAACCATCACTGCGACGTGTTGGTGGTCGGCGCCGGACCGGCCGGACTGGCGGCGGCCAGGCTAGCGGCCGGTGCGGGTCTCGCCGTCACGTTGGTCGACGAGCAACAGAGATTGGGCGGATCGCTCGGTCATCGCGCATGCGAGATCGACGACAAGCCGGCAGCGACCTGGATCGAAGAAACGGTTGCGGAGCTTGCCTCCGGTGGTCACCTGATCCTGCCTTCGACCACCGCCTTCGGCATTTACGACCACAATCTGGTCGGGCTGAACCAGCGTCATTTCGATGGCCGGCGCGACACGCTGTGGCGGGTTCGGCCGCGCCAGATCGTGCTGGCGACCGGCGCCATCGAGCGGCCGCTGCCCTTCGCCAACAACGACCTGCCGGGCATCCTGTCGGCGGACGCGGCGCTCGCCTATCTCCGGCGTCATGCGGTGCTGGTCGGCCGGCGCGTCGTCGTCGCCACCAACAATGACAGCGCTTACGAGGTTGCGGGCGCGCTGGCCGAGGCCGGCGCCGAAGTTACGCTCGTCGACATCAGGCGTGATGGCATGCCACGCGCGCCGGCCAAAGCGCGGCCGATCACCGGGCGGGCGCTTGCCGCCGCCAAGGGCAGTCTTCGCGTCGAAGGCGTGACGCTGGACGACGGCACCAGGCTCGATGCCGACTGCGTGCTGGTTTCGGGCGGCTGGACGCCGACCATTCATCTGTTCGGCCAGGCCAAGGGCAAGCTCGCCTGGAGCGAGGCACGCGCCGCCTTTCTGCCCGGCGATCCGGTGGATGGCATTTCCGTGGCCGGCGGCGCCGCCGGCGCGGTCTCCCTGTCGGAAGTGTTCGAAGGCGCGCAGAAAGCCGTTGCATCGCTCGGCACCACGAAAGCAGCGGTGCCGCGCAGCACCGGTCCGGACGCGACGGCCGGCCTGACAGCGGCCTGGCCGACACCGGGATCGAAGGGCCGCATCTGGATCGACTACCAGAACGACGTGACGGTGAAGGACGTCGAACTGGCGGCTCGCGAAAACTTCGTCTCGGTCGAACACCTCAAGCGTTACACCACGCTCGGCATGGCGACCGACCAGGGCAAGACCTCCAACCTGCCCGGCCTGGCGCTGATGGCCGGGATTACCGGCCGCACGGTGCCGGAAGTCGGCACCACCACCTACCGTCCACCGTTTACGCCGGTTCCGCTGGCGAGCTTTGCCGGCGCGCGCCTAGGGGAACTGATGGCGCCGGTGCGCCGGCTGCCACTCGAAGACGCGCACCGCGCCAGTGGCGCCGTCTTCCAGGAATATGGCGGCTGGCTGCGGCCCGCCCATTACGGCGGTCGCGGCGCCGACGCGGATCGGGCCGTCCAGGATGAGGCGCGGCGTGCCCGCCAGTCGGTCGCGCTGTTCGATGGTTCGACGCTGGGCAAAATCGAGGTGATCGGACCGAAGGCCGCCGAATTCGTCGATTTCCTCTACTACAACACCATGTCGACGCTGAAACCCGGCCGCTGCCGCTACGGCTTCATGCTGTCGGAGAACGGCGTGGTCTTTGACGACGGCGTGCTGATGCGGCTGGACGAGCATCGTTTCGTCGTGTCGTGCTCGTCCTCGCATGTCGCCTCAGTGCACGCGCGGCTGGAGGAATGGCGCCAGGACCGTTTTGGCCGCGACGCGGTCTATATCCACAACGCCACATCGGACATGGCGACGCTGACTGTCTCCGGACCGAACGCAAGGAAGCTGCTCGAAGCGGTCAATCTGGGCGTCTCGCTCGACGAGGCGGATCTGCCGCATATGGCAATCGGCAATGGCACCTATGGCGGCGACGAGGTCCGCGTCGCCCGCGTCAGCTTTACCGGCGACAGGAGCTACGAGGTCTCCATCCGCGCCGATCGCGCCGAGCCTTTGTGGGCACATCTGCGTGAGGCAGGCCGGTCTCTCGATGCCGTCACCATCGGCCTCGAAGCGCTGATGATCCTGCGCGCAGAGAAAGGCTTCATCGTCATCGGCAAGGACACGGACGGCACCACGCTGCCGCATGATCTCGGCAGCGAAGGCCCCCGCGCCAAACGGCAGACCGACTATGTGGGCCGCCGCTCGCTGTTCACCGAGGAGGCCTCGCGAAACAATCGCCTGCAGCTTGTCGGCCTGAGGGTGCCGCAAGGCGAAATGCCGTTGCCTACCGGGGCACATGGCATCAAGCGAGAGGGCGGCAGGCCGCACAGCCAGGGCTTTGTCACCTCGAGCTACCAGAGCCCGACACTCGGCCGGCCGGTGGCGCTCGGCCTGATCGAGCGAGGTGCTGCCCGTCACGGCGAGACGATCGAAGTCCAGCATCTCGGCAAGGTCCGCACGGCAACGATCGCCCCGCCTTGCGCCTTCGACCCGGCAGGAGACCGTCTCAATGCGTGATCTCGCGGAAAAATGGTCTGTCGCGCCGGACGGGAGGAACGTCACGATCGAGGTGCCGGGGCTCAAGATAGGCGCGGTTGCCGGGCTGCACCAACGCCTGGTCAGCGGCGACCTCGCGGCATGGGCCGAGGCATCCGGTTTCGATGGAATGGCCGTCGGGGCATTCGGCCTGGCGGAAGGCATGCGCTATTCGGTCCGCCTGGCGCGCGACCGTCTGCTTGCCGTGTCCACGACGCCCATCGGCATGGCGACGGGATGGTTCAGCCAGGGTTTTGCGGTGACCGGGATCAGCGCCGGCTTGCAGGTATTCGAAGTCGGAGGTGTGGGGCTCGATGCTTTCATCGCACGCGGGACGACGCTCGACCCCAGGCAGCCAAGCGCCAGCGCGGCACTGTCCTTCGCCGGGATCAGCGCCATCGCCTATCGCCATGAAAGCAGCCTGCGCACCCATGTCGATCGTGGTCTTGCCGCCTATCTCTGGACATGGATGGAGCAGGCTGCCGGCCACATCGCGGCGGGAAAGTAGCCCGCACAATCAGAGCGTGAAGGACCAGAACAGGCAGGCGAGCGTCGCGGCGGCAAAAATCACGAAGAACAGGCTGCGCAGGAGCACGTTGCGGCGCAATTCGTTCATGACGAAGTGGCAGCCGACGATGGCCACGGCGAACAGGAAACGCCAGTTGAGCAGCGCCGAAAGCATGCCGCTCTGGCCGAAGGCCCATCTGGCGACAAGGCCTCCGACAATGGTAGCAAACAGCACGATCACCGCCCAGAAGATCGCATCGGCGGCATGGGTGAGCACGATGCTCGCCGCCCTGATCGGCAGGATCATCATCAGCATCGCGCTGAAGAAATAGACCGCCGCCAGCGGGATGAAGGTCGCGGCATCGGCAATGTTGTCGAGGCGCCGCGCACCGATCACGCCATAGGGATAGCCGTGCCGGGCGACGGTAAGGCTCAGCGCCATGAGCAGAGCGGTGAACACCGCGACCAGGGCGAAGGAAGAGAGGGCTTTGCTCATGATGTTCCTGTCCAGTGCGAATCAAACAGGAACCGTTTTATCGGGCGCTCGTAAATTGCGCGTAAGCACGGCAAGCGCCGTGCGGATCTCGATCGGCGCACTACTCGGCGGCGATCCGGCCGGACACGCGGTTGGCCAGCACGAAACCGACCTCGTCCACCGCCTGCGCCGCGCGCTTAAGGATCGCCTCGGAGCGCAGCGCGCCGTCGGTGAAATCCTTGTCGGTGGCGTAGACCGCGGTCGGCAATGCAAAGGCCTCGAAAAAGCCGAACAAAGGCCTGAGCTGATGCTCGACGATCAGGGCATGACGCTCGCCGCCGCCGGTCGCGGTCAGAAGGACCGGCTTGCCGCGCAGCGCGGCCGGATCGATCAGGTCGAAGAAGTGCTTGAAAAGGCCGGTGTAGCTGCCCTTGTAGGTGGGCGAGCCGACCACTAGGACGTCGGCGGCGAGAACCTGCGACAGGATTTCCAGGCCCCTCGCGTCGAGATCGCGGGCCCATCGTGCGGTGCCGAGCGATGGGCCGACATCCTCGATGTCATAGGTGCTTGCCGACAGGCCGTGTAGGGCGGCGATATCCCTGGTGACGAGATCAACGAAGGCGCGCGTCTTGGATGGCCGTGTGATGTTGCCGGAAAAGCCGACGACTGTTGGGTTTGACATGGCGGTGGCCTCTTGATGGTCGAAAGGTTACTGTGGCGGGATCGCGCCCGCCATCGGAAAATCAGCTCCAGGCGTGCAGCGGCGGCTTCTCGCCGTTGAGGAAATACTTGCCGAGGATCGAGTATTTCCAGCGTACCGGATCGTGCAGCGTGTGGGTACGCGCATTGCGCCAATGGCGGTCGAGATTGTGCTCGGCCAGCGTCGAGCGGGTGCCGGCCAGTTCGAACAGTTTGTTGGTGGCGGCGATGGCAATCTCGGTCGACAATATCTTGGCTTCCGCGGTAACGATCTGCGCATGCGCGACCGTTTCCGCCGTCGGCTCGGCCACCGCCTTGTCGATGGCGTAGCCGGCCCTCTCGAGCAGCGCCTGCGCCGCGTGCAGGCGCAACGTCAGGTCGCCGATCGCCTGGATGGTGTAGGGGTCGTCCCAGGCATTGTCGACGCCGCTGTCGATCCAGGCGCGGCTCCTGGTCCTGACGAAGTGGACCGTCTCGTCGATCGCCGCCCGGGCGATGCCGGTGTCGACGGCCACCTGGATGATCTGGAAAATGGCGCCGTCGGCGGTCGGCTTGTCGTAGCCCTTGTAGCCCGGCACCAGATGCGTCTTCGGCACCTTGACGTTGTCGATGATGACCGTGCCCGAGAGCGTCGTGCGCTGGCCGAAGCTCGACCAGTCGTCGATGACGGTCAGGCCCGGCGCGCCGCGGTCGGCTATGGCGTACCAGGCGCGGCCCTCGTCATCGAGCGCCACGATCGGTACCAGATGGGCAAGCAGCGCGCCGGAGGAATAGAATTTGCGGCCGTTGACGACGACATGGTCGCCGGCGTCGGTGAAGCGGGTTTCGAAATCGGCGGCGCGCTTGGAGCCGAACTCGGAAAAGGCATTGCCGAACCGCGTGCCCTTCAGCGCTTCGGCAAACAGCAGCTTCTGCTGCTCGATGTCCGACACGGTGCGGATGGCGGCGACGACGCCGAGATGGTTCTGCGCCACCTGGCCGATCGAGGAATCCGCCGCCGAGATGATCTCGACCACCTTGGCCAGCGTCGCATAGGACAGTTCGGGGCCGCCGAACACCTTGGGCACGTTGATCGACCACAGGCCGCTCTGCGAGAACGCGTCGAGCTCGGCGACCGGCCAGATCCTGTCGCGGTCGCGCTTCGACGACTCCTTGACGAATTCGGCGGCCAGCGCATGAGCGATGGCGATCGCCTCGGCGTCGCTCTTGATGATGTGCGCCGGCACTGATGGCCTTGCGACGGGCGGGACTGCGGCGGAAGCCTGGTCGGTCTTGACGGTCGAGACGGTCATTTCACTGCTCCTTCGGATTTGGTTCAGGCAACGGCATGGAGATGGGTCGGCTTGGCGGCGGGCGATGGCTGCTGGCCGAGGTAGAGCGCCCGGATATCCTCGCGCTGGCGAAGGTCGGCGGCGGTGCCGGAAAGCACGGAAACGCCGTTTTCGAGCACCGTGGCATGGTCGGCATAGCGAAGCGCAACCGCCGAGTTCTGTTCGGCGACCAGGATCGAGAGGCCTGTCTCGCGGTTGAGCTTGCGCAGCGTCTGGAAGATGTCCTGGACGATCAGCGGGGCGAGCCCCATCGACGGCTCGTCCAGCACCAGCAGGCGCGGCCGCGACATCAGCGCCCGGCCGATGGCGGTCATCTGCTGTTCGCCGCCGGAGGTCAGGCCTGACAAGGTCCGGCGCTTTTCCTTCAGGCGTGGAAAAAAGGCATATATCCGTTCGAGGTCGGCGGCGATCTCGGCGCGGCGGCCGCTGCGGCCAATGCCGCCGGCGACCAGATTGTCCTCGACGCTGAGGCTCTTGAAGCAGTGACGGCCTTCCAGCACCTGGACCAGCCCGGCGCGCACCAGGTTGCCCGGGCTGCGGCGCGAGACATCCGAGCCGTCGAAGCGGATGGTGCCGGCATTGATCTGGCCGCGCTCGGCCGGCAGCAGGTTGGAGACGGCCTTCAGCGTGGTGGTCTTGCCCGCGCCATTGGCGCCGAGCAGCGCCAGGATCTCGCCGCGCCTGATCTCGAAACTGACGCGTGCAACGCCGTGATGGCGTGGTTGTAGGTGGCGTGCACGGCGTCGACGGCAAGGATGATTTCGGTGTCGGGCATGACTGTTTTCCGTATGTCTCGAAACTGACGGCCGGGCGCTGCGCAGGAATACGCGGCGCCCGGCCTTGCGATCAGTTGGTGGTCACGGCGTTGGCATCATCCGCGGTGCGCAGCTTGATGCCCTTCTCCTTGGCATAGGCTTCGGCTGACTTTTCGATGATCGGCCGCAACAGCGCCCAGTCCGGGGCGATCCAGTCGGAGACGACGTTCCACTTCTTGCCGTCCCACTGCTGGAAGGTCACGTAGCCTTCGCCCTCGTGATTGTCCCAGCTGACATTGATGGAGTGGAACAGGTCCTTGGCGCCCAATGCCTCGACCTTGGCCGGATCGAGCTTGAGATGCTCGAAGCCCCAGCGGACTTCGTCGCCGGTCAGCGTGCGGTGGCCGAACTTCTCCTGCGCGACACGGATCGCCTCGACATTCAGGATGCCGTTGACGATGCCGAGATTGTGGTAGACCGAGCCGATGCGGGACTTGTCCTCGAGGTTGCCCTTGCCGGCGTCGTAGACGGTCTTCACGATTTCCTTCACCACCGGATAGGAATTGCCGGAGGCCTGGGTCGTGATGGCGGTGTAGCCCTTGGCGGCGTCGCCGGCGGGAATGACATCCTCTTCCGAGTTCGACCAGACATTGCCGACGATGTGATCGACGGGATAGCCTACCTTGACCGCCGTCTTCAGCGCCACCGGGTTCATCACGCCCCAGCCGCGCAGGACGACGAAGTCCGGCTTGGCGCGGCGGATGGTCAACCACTGCGACTGCTGTTCGTTGCCGGGATGCGGCACCTCGATCTGCTGCACGGTGAAGCCGTATTTCTGCGCCAGCAATTCATAGATCGGGATGGTCTCCTTGCCGTAGGGCGAGCCGTGATAGAGCACGACGATCTTCTTGCCCTTGAGCTTGTCGATGCCGCCTTCCTTGGAGGCGATGTAGTTCACGATGCCGGAAGTCTCGCTGTAGGGGTTGAGCAGCAGCGGGAAGACGTAGGGGAAGACGCGGCCGTCGGTGGAATCGGTGCGGCCGTGGTTGACGGTGATCAGCGGCACCTTGTCGGCGGTGATGCGATCGATCATGGCATAGGCGATGCCTACCGATAGCGGGTTCCAGGCGGCGGCACCGGCATGGCTCTTCTGCCGCTCGTAGCATTCGACACCGCGCTCGACCTCGTACTGGGTCTCGCACTCGTCCCAGGTCAGCTTGACGCCGTTGACGCCGCCATCGCGGATGTTGATGAGGTTGAGGTAGTCGATGAAGCCGCCGAAGAAGCCGGTGCCGCCGGCCGCATAAGGCCCAACGCGATAGCTCTGTAGCGGGAAATACTGTTCGTCGGCGTGGGCGGCCGGCAAGGCCACCGACACGATCATCGCCGCGGACAGCGCCGCCGCCTTGATTGTGCTGAGGAACGTCATTGTCTGGAAACTCCTGAGATGGGCCGTCTTTGATCCGGCCTCTGGTTGATTTTCGAATGGACTGTTCAGGTCGACTGCCAGGCAAACAGCAGCCGTCTTCGGACCCTGTCCCACAGGGCCACCAGCCCATCCGGTTCGAGGATCAGAAACAGGATGATCAGCGCGCCGAGCACGATGCGCTGGCTCATGTCGAGCACGCCGGAGTCAAAGACATCGCCGAGCAGGAAACCACCGAGGCGCGACAGCGCGAGCGGAAAGACGACGATCAGGGCGGCGCCGAAGAAGGCGCCGCGGATCGACGCCAGGCCGCCGATGATGATGATGAACAGGATTTGAAACGAGCGGTCGAGGTCGAAGCCATCCGGCTCGACGGTCCTCAGATAGGCGAAGGCCCAGATGACGCCAGCGACGCCGATGATGAAGGACGAGATGGCGAAGGCCAAAAGCTTGGTCTTCAGCACCGGTATGCCGATGATGCGCGCGGCCGTCTCATTGTCGCGGATGGCGATGAAGTTGCGGCCCGTTTGCGACGAGACCAGCCGGTAGGCGAGGAAGGTGAGGATGCTGACGATGGTCAGCGCGAAGAGATAGCGGCCGACGGCACCCTCGAGGGCAAAGCCTGCAATCGACAGCCTTGGCGCGTCGATGACGCCGGAGGCGGAGTTGTTGGAGAACCAGCTGAACTTGGTCAGCGCCCATTGCACGAAGAACTGGGCGGCGAGCGTCGAGACGGCGAGGTAGAAGCCTCTCAGCCGCAGGCTGGGCAGGCCGAAGACGATGCCGATCGCGGCAGCGACGATGCCGGCGAGCACGATGCTGCCGACCAGCGGCAAGCCCTCGACGCGCAGGTTGAAATTATAGGCGGCGAAGGCGCCGGCGGCCATGAAGGCGGCACTGCCGAGCGAAACCTGACCGGCATAGCCGGTGAGGATGTTCAGGCCGACGCCGGCGAGGCTGAGCGCCAGGAACGGCAGCAGGATGGCCTCGAACAGATAGCTCGAGCCGATCAGCGGCACGACGCCATAGGCGAAGGCGAGCAGCAGAACGGGCGCGATCCATTTCGGCAGCACCGGCGCGGACGAAAATTCGGCTGTAATCGCGGCCATGGCTCAGACCCTTTCCACGAGCTTCTGGCCGAACAGGCCGGACGGGCGGATCAGGAGGAAGACGAGCGCGACGACATAGGCGAACCAGCTCTCGATGCCGCCACCGAAATAGTCGCCGATATAGACCTCGGCGAGCTTCTCGCTGGCGCCGATCAGCAGCCCGCCGACGATGGCGCCGAGGATGGAATCGAAGCCGCCGAGCACCAGCACAGGCAGCGCCTTGAGCACCACCAGCGAGAGCGAGAACTGCACGCCGAGGCGGGCGCCCCACAGCAGCCCCGCCACCAGCGCGACGAGGCCGGCCGCCGCCCAGACGGTGCCCCAGATCAGCGGCAGCCTGAGTCCGACCGCGAGAGCGGCGAACTGGTCGTCGGCGACGGCGCGGAAGGCAAGGCCGATGCGGGTGTAGCGGAAGAACAGCGACAACAGCAGAACCATGCCGGCCGCGACGACCGCCGCGAAGATGTCGAACTGGCTGATCAGCACGCCGCCGACTTCCAGCGGCACGTCCTCGATGCCGAGGTCGAGGCCATGGACCTGCGTGCCCCAGATCAGCTGGGCGGCGCCCTCGATGATGTAGGAGAGGCCGAGCGTCGCCATGAACAGGGTGATCGGCGGCTTGTTGGTGAGGGGCCGCAGCACCGTGCGCTCGATGGCGATGCCGATCGCCACCATGATGGCGAAGGTGGCCACCAATGCCAGGGCGAAGGGAACGCCACGCTCGACCAGGCTGACGAAGGTGAGCGCGGCGAACAGCAGCAGCGCGCCTTGCGCGAAATTCAGCACGCCCGAGGTCTTGTAGATCAGCACGAAGCCGATCGCGACCAGCGAATACATGACGCCGGAGAGTAGGCCGCCGATGAGCACTTCGATGAAGAACTGGTAGTCGAAATCGGCGATCATATGCCTGCCCTTCCTTCATCGAGGGAGAGGGCCTCATCGTTGGAGGCGACGCCGAGATAGGCGTCGATGACGCGCTGGTCGTTGCGGACTTCGTCGGGCGTGGCGTCGGCGATCTTGCGGCCGTAGTCGAGAACGGCGATGCGGTCGGACAGGCCCATGACGACGCCGACATCGTGCTCGATCAGCACCACGGTGGTGGCGAAGTGGTCGCGCGCGGCGCGCACGAAGGCAGCCATCTCGCTCTTCTCGCCTGCGGTCATGCCGGCCATCGGCTCGTCGAGCAGAAGCAGGCGCGGTCGCGCGACCAAAGCGCGGGCCAGTTCGACCCGCTTCTGCAGCCCGTAGGGCAAGGTGCCTACGAGACGATGGCGGATGGCGGTCAGGTCGAGGAATTCGAGGATCTGGTCGGCGCGGCTGAGGAAATCGCGCTGTTCGCCGCGCGAGCGGCCGATGCCCAGCACCTGGCCGGCGAAATTGGAGCGGACCCTGTAGGCGAGGCCCGAGGCGACATTGTCCAGGACGCTGAGGCCCTTGAACAGCGCAAGGTTCTGGAACGTCCTGGCAACGCCGAGATGCGCCAGGCGCTGTGTCGGCACCTGGGCGTAGCTCGCGCCATCGAGCCTGACATGGCCGCGGTCCGCACGGTAGACGCCGCTGATCACATTGATCAGCGAGCTCTTCCCGGCGCCATTCGGCCCGATGATCGCCCTGATCTCGCCGGGACGAACCGACAGGTCGATCTCAGCCAGCGCCACGACGCCGCCGAAAGACAGGCCGATGCCCTGCAGCGAGAGCACCGGCGCGGCGGCGTCCGCGGCCGGCACCGCCGTCGTGCGGTCTTCCGGTTGCGCTTCGACCCGCAGGCTTGCAGGCAGACCGCGCGCGAACACCTCCGGCGCATAGACCGAGGCCTCCATCACTCCCAAGGCATAACTGGCCAATGGCATTTCCATCATCCCCGACCGCGCCGGCAGGCGCGCAAAGCCTCATCGCCGCCCGAGGGTTCGAGCGTCGGTCATGCGTTGATGCGCCGGCCGGACTTCTGTCCGGCCAGTTCGTCCGGTTGAGCTATTCCGCCGCCAGTGAAGCCGCCTGATCGGCGCCTTCCAGTTCGCGAACGAGCGGGATGACGTGCTTGCCGAAATACTCGACCTCTTCCTGGAAATGCAGAAAGCCGAGCAGGATGAGATCGGCGCCGGCGCGCTTCAGGTCGACGATGCGCTCGGCGACCTGCCTCGGCGTACCGATCAGGTTCGAGCGGAAGCCGTCATTGTACTGGACCAGATCGTCGAAGGACGATTTCGCCCAGTTGCCCTCGCCTTCCGGCGAAGCCTTGCCAGCATTCTTGACCTCGTGGCCGAAGGCGTTGACGGCTTCGGGATTGGCCTTGGCGATGATTTCGGCAAGCACCGCCTTGGCCTCATCCTCCGTCTCGCGGACAATGGCGAAGGCGTTGACGCCGACCTTGACCGAGTGGCCGTTGGCCGTCGCCTTTGCCCTGATGTCGTCGACCTGCTTGGCGATTTCCGCCGGCGTGTTGCCATTGGTGAAGTACCAGTCCGAGACCCGCGAGGCCATGTCGCGCGCCGCACGGGACGAGCCACCCTGGAAGATTTCCGGCAGCGGCTGCGGCGGCTTCGGCTTCAGCGAATATTCGTTGAAGCGGTAGAAATCGCCGCGGAAGGTGAAGCTGTCTTGCGTCCAAATTCCACGCAGCGCACGGATGAATTCCTCCGAACGGCGATAGCGCTCGTCATGGTCGAGCCAGTGCTCGCCGATGGCATGGAACTCGCCACGGAACCAGCCGGAGACGAGGTTGATGGCGACGCGGCCATTGGTCAGATAGCTGATGGTGGCAAGCTGCTTGGCCGCAAGCGCCGGGGTCCACGGGCCCGGCAGGATCGCGGCGATGACCTTGAGCGTCGTGGTCGCGGCCAGGAGATCATGGCTGAACGCCACCGATTCATGCTGCTCGTCGGCGCCATAGCCGGCGGTGAAACGGATCTGGCTCAGCGCATAGTCGAAGCCGGCCCTCTCGGCGATCTGCGCCAGCTTGCGGTTGTATTCGGCCGAATGGCTGGTGCGCTGCTCGATGTTGGAAATCACCAGGCCGCCCGACACATTGGGCACCCAGTAGGCGAATTTGACCGCGTCGTTTTCTGCGTGTGCCATGAACTCACTCTCCCATTCAGGCCGTTGGATTGCCCCGGCCGCAGCCGGGTGTCGCCAATATTTATTATGTTTATGGATTTTATATACAAAGGTGGATTTTCCGTTTTTGGCACTCTTTCAGAACGGGAATACCAATTTTGAGCGACCAGACCGGCTCGCGGTTATCAGTGGTGTCCGGCGTCGCCGCCGGACGCCGGAACCGTTTCGAACATCTTGGCGACCTCGGCCGCGACCGACTGGGCGTGACGGGCGACCTCCGGCAGGCCCATCAGCTCGCCAAAGGTGCCGCGCGCCAACGGGCCGGCGACCAGCAGCGTCGCCACCGGTTTGTCGTCGCGGCCGATAGCGCGGCTGTCGAGGCTGGTTTCGATGCCAAGCCTGTAGGCATCGGCCCTGATCAGGCCGGCCCCGGCCAGGGAGCGCAGCGCCGGGTTGGACTGCAGCGCCTGTCCGTGGGCAGGGCCGGTCGTGTTGAAGACAGCGTCGAAGCGCATCGTCTCGATCGCTGTGCGGCCGCGCCGCTGGAAGCTGACGGCCAGGCCGTCATCCTCATCGTTCGATGCGACAAGCCTGGCGGCGATGGTGTCGAATGTGCCAGCCGCCTGGCGGCGGTCGAGCACCTCGTCGACCTGCGGCGCGATCCTGAAGCGATGTACATCCCAGAAGACGCGCAGATGGCGGACCAGCCTTGCCCGCTCGCGCGGCGCAAGGGCGGCCCACAGCACCGTCCCCTGCGAGCGAAGCTGGTCGAACACCGACTGCCAGTTGGCACCGGCATCCCGTGCCGCCGCCAGCGTGGCGCGGATGGTCCTCAGCAGTCCAAGCGCCGTCGTGGCAGGCGCCGAGGCAAAGTCGCCGAAAGGCTCGCCCCTCACGTCGGGATGGCCGCGCGAGCGCAAACCGCGCCGCGACAGCGCCAGGATGCGGCCGCGATGGCCACGGCGATCGAGTTCGGCGACCATGTCGGCCGAAGTCAGCCCCGAGCCGACGATCAGCACCGAAGCGTCCGGCCCGATCCCGGCAAGCGCCGATGCGGCGTAGGGGTCGGCGACGAAGCCCGGCGCTTCCGTCAGCGAGGCCAGCGCGTCGGGAATTCCCGGCTGAGGATGTGTCGCCGCCAGCACGACGATGTCGGCACTGACCGGCCCGGCGGACGTATGCACTGTCCAGCCGGCGCCATCGGGATCCCGCAAGATCCGCGTGGCCTGGCCTTTGACGTGACGGACAGCGCCGGAGTTGAGATAGGGCGTGAGTTGCTCGGCTGCGTAGCGGCCGAAGACGCGCCGGCGCGGAAACACATCGCCATTTTTCCACAGCGCATCTGTATCGCGTTCTATTTCGCCGCTGGCGGCCAACCAGCGCGCGAAATGCTGCGCATCGTCAGGCGCCATGCTCATCCTTACGGCAGGGACATTGACCCGGTGCGATGACTCCTCGCTGGAATAGGCAAGGCCACCGCCGATCGCCTGGCGCGGCTCGATCACGGAGATCGACAGGCTTTCCGGCCGGTATGCCCGCGCCAGATGCCAGGCCACCGCCGCACCGGAAAAGCCGCCGCCGATGATGGCGACGCGCGAGCGGCGGGCCGGAGGCAGCGCGTTCACGAGGCGCTGGCGAGCGATTTCGGCCGGTGGTCGCCGGCGATGGTCTCGCCGAACGGCCCGGTGTTCACCGATGTGCCGGCGGCCTTGACCGGATGGTCAGTCGGCAGTTTCGGCAGCACGAGTTCGCCGAAACGATAGGCTTCTTCCAGATGCGGGTAGCCGGACAGGATGAAGGTGTCGATGCCGAGACGCCGGTATTCGTCGATGCGTTCGGCAACCGTGTCGGGATCGCCGACGAGGGCCGTGCCGGCGCCACCGCGCACCAGGCCGACGCCGGCCCAGAGGTTGGGCGCGATCTCGAGCTTGTCGCGGCTGCCGCCATGCAGCGCGCTCATCCGCGCCTGGCCGACCGAATCCATGCGGGCAAACACTTTCTGCGCCGAGGCGATCGTCGCATCGTCGAGCCGGCTGATCAGCCTGTCGGCCGCCGCCCAGGCCTGCTCGGTCGTCTCGCGCGCGATGACATGCAGCCGAATGCCGAAGGAGAGCTTGCGGCCGGCCTTCTCGGCCAGTTCACGCACGGCATCGAGCTTGCGTTCGACATCGGCCGGAGGCTCGCCCCAGGTCAGGTATTTGTCGATCTCCTGCGCCGCCACCACCGATCCGGCATCCGACGAGCCGCCGAAATATAGCGGCGGATGGGGCGTCTGCACCGGCGGGAACAGCAGCCTGCCGTCCTCGATGCGGAAATGCTTGCCCTGGTGCTCGACCTTCTCACCGCTCAGCACGCGCTTGTAGATCCGAAGGAATTCCTGAGTCACCTCGTAACGCTCGGCATGCGAAAGGAAGATGCCATCACCCTTGTTTTCCAGCGGATCGCCGCCGGTGACGACATTGATCAGCAGGCGGCCATGGGAGATGCGGTCGAGCGTGGCGGTCATGCGCGCGGCGAGCGTCGGCGATTGCAGGCCGGGCCGCACGGCGACGAGGAATCGTAGCCGCTCGGTCAGCGGCGCCAGCGCCGAGGCTATTACCCAGGAATCCTCACAGGCGCGGCCGGTCGGCAACAGGACGCCGTAATAGCCCAGCGTATCGGCGGCCTTGGCTACCTGTGTCAGATAGGGCAGGTCGACGGCCCTGCCGCCTTCCGTCGTGCCGAGATAACGGCTGTCGCCATGCGTCGGCAGAAACCAGAGAACCTTGATGCGGTCGGGAATGTCTTTTGTCACGGCTGGCCTCCCGCAATTCGGCGGCGGCCTGTGCCTGAGAGGGTTGAAAGCGGGCGCATAGGGGCGGGCATGGCGGAGTCCTGTCCGGGAAAACCAGATCGCCCGTGTATTTTGCTTATTCTATAAAATCTGTAGAGTTAGTTTATTCCAAATCCATCGCTGGAATTGGAAATTCTCTCCGACTCGTATGGGCAGCGGTATCGGTCGCCGGTCCTTGGCCGCCTTGCCGAGTTCGTCAGCACCGTTCGCATCGGGTGCATTACAATTACATTCCAATATAATCCGGCTAATTCCGGTGAACGAAGACGTGGGCTTGCCATGGACTTGGATCCTTCGACGCTCAATAGGGCGCTTCCGTTGCGCGATCAGATTTACCACCAGATCCGCAACCTGATCGTCGTCGGGCAGATGAAGCCAGGGGAAGTGATCAACGAGGTGGCGATCGCCGAAGCGCTCGGCGTCTCACGCACACCGGTGCGCGAAGCGGTCAAGCGCATCAGCGACGAGGGTCTGGTCGATATCCTGGCGCAGACCGGCACGTATGTCGCCCCGATCAGCCGGGCCGATCTGGAAGAAGCCTATGTCATTCGGCGGGCCCTCGAGATGGAGAGCACTAGGCGCGCGGCCGCGAAGTTCACACCAGCCGCCAGTGAGTTGCTGGAAGACAATATGGCAGCGCACCAGCTTGCCATAGCGCGCGGTAGATATGCCACGGCGATACAGCTCGACGATGTCTTTCACCGCACCATCGCCGAGATCTGCGGCATGCCGATGATCTGGCGAGCCGTCGACATCTCCAAGGCGCAGATGGACCGGGGCCGCACCCTCGTCATCCCGAAGCCCGGCTATGGCGAACAGACGATCGAGCAGCATCGGGCCATTCTCGACGCCCTGAAGCGTCACGACGCCGATGGCGCCGCGCAGGCGATGGAAACTCATCTCGAGACATCGTTGCGCAACACGCTCGAAGTCGCCGCCGAGCTTCTCGGCTGAAGCCTTCGGCTCCGCCTACTCCGACCATCATGGCAGCCCCTGGCCAGGGATGTAGCGGTGCTTAAAGCGCGTCGCGTCGAAACGGATTCATGCGGCGCGCTTTAGGTCTTTGTTTTTATGCATGTCGTTCTCCCAGAACCGAGGTTACTTCTGGGCGACATGCATTAGGGCTGCCGCCTAAGCCGCCCGAGACGGCGCGGTGGTAGACCGAGCGACCCATTCACTGCAGTGCATGATGAGAGACTGTTTGGTGGAGCCAATCGGAATCGAACCGACGACCTCTTGAATGCCATTCAAGCGCTCTCCCAACTGAGCTATGGCCCCACTCCCGGCAGTCAGCCGGCGCCGTTTCCGGCGAAGAGATCAGCGCGGGTTGGAACACCGCGCCGTTAGTGCAGGCGGCTTCTAACCCCGCCTTTCCCAGATATCAAGCCTCGATAAAGGCTTTTTCTTCACAGGTCGCGAAAGCCGGCAAAAGCCTGCTCTCGCGAGCCGATCAGACCTCGTCGTCGTCGTCGCCGACGCCGATCATGTCGGAGACGTCGTCATCTTCTTCCTCTTCGTCGGCGAGGAACGTGTCGTCCTCGTCGTCGCCGAGGTCGACGTCATCATCCTCATCGTCGCCAAGATCGGGAAGGTCGTCGCCGCCCTTGGCCTCGTCATCGGCCTCTTCGAGCGAAACGACCTCGGCGCCTTCTTCGTCCTCGGCGTCCACTTCCTTCTCGGCCACTTCCTCGTCCTCCTCGACGGCGGCAATCTTGCCTTCATCGAAGTAGGAACGCGGATAGCTCTTGCCCGTATAGGGCGAGACGATCGGGTCCTTGTTCAGGTCGTAGAATTTTCGGCCCGTTTCTGGGTCGACACGCTTTGTGCCAAGTTCGGTTTTTGCCACGGCAAGCCTCGTGAATAAAAGAGTGGTCCCCTTAACCACAGTTTGCGGCGCTGTCAAAGCCAAAAGCCGGCGTCACAAAACCAAGTTCTGAAAGGCCTCGCGCCAAGTGACGACCATGGGGATGACCATTTCGCCTCGCCGTGATACGAGACCGCCGCAACAAATGAAAAGCGCCGGCACGCCGGCATTCCGTCCAGGGAAATTCCATGTCTCACGCCGCCGCTGCCAAGCCGGCCACCGCCCGCAAATCCCAAGCCCTTTCCGGCGCCGCGCGCGTGCCGGGCGACAAGTCGATCTCACACCGTTCCTTCATGTTCGGCGGCCTCGCCTCCGGCGAAACCCGTATCACCGGACTGCTGGAGGGCGAGGACGTGATGCGCACGGGCGCCGCGATGAAGGCGATGGGCGCGCATATCGAAAAGCACGGCGCCGAATGGGTGATCCGCGGCACTGGCAACGGCGCGCTGCTGCAGCCCGAGGGTCCGCTCGATTTCGGCAATGCCGGCACCGGCTCTCGCCTCACCATGGGTCTCGTCGGCACCTATGACATGGAAACCACCTTCATCGGCGACGCCTCGCTATCGGGCCGGCCGATGGGCCGCGTGCTGGAACCCTTGCGCCAGATGGGCGTGCAGGTGCTGAAGGCGACGCCCGGCGACCGCATGCCGATCACGCTGCATGGGCCAAAGCACGCCGCCCCGATCACCTACCGCGTGCCGATGGCCTCGGCGCAGGTGAAGTCGGCCGTCCTGCTCGCCGGCCTGAACACGCCCGGCATCACCACGGTGATCGAACCGGTGATGACGCGTGACCACACTGAAAAGATGCTCAAGGGGTTCGGCGCCAACCTGTCGGTCGAGACCGACGAACGCGGCGTGCGCCACATCTTCATCGAGGGCCAGGGCAAGCTGACCGGCCAGACCATCGCCGTGCCGGGCGACCCCTCGTCGGCCGGCTTTCCCTTGGTCGCCGCACTGATCGTGCCGGGTTCCGACATCACCATCGAAAACGTGCTGATGAACCCGACCCGCACCGGCCTGTTGCTGACGCTGCAGGAAATGGGCGGCCAGATCGACATATTGAACCCGCGCAATGAAGGCGGTGAGGATGTCGCCGACCTGCGCGTGCGCTATTCCGAATTGAAGGGCGTCGCCGTGCCGCCGGAGCGGGCGCCGACAATGATCGACGAGTACCCGGTACTGGCCGTTGCCGCGAGCTTCGCCGAAGGCGAGACGTTGATGCAGGGGCTGGAAGAACTGCGGGTGAAGGAATCCGACCGGCTGTCGGCCGTCGCCAACGGGCTGAAGCTCAACGGCGTCGACTGCACCGAGGGCGAGGCGACGCTTGCCGTGCGCGGCAGGCCAGGCGGCAAGGGCCTGGGCGGCCATCCGAACGGCCTGGAGACTACGGTGCAGACCCATCTCGACCATCGCATCGCCATGAGCTTTCTGGTCATGGGACTGGCGACGGAAAAGCCGGTGACCATCGATGACCAGGCGATGATCGCGACAAGTTTTCCGGAGTTCATGGGGCTGATGAAGGGGCTGGGCGCGGAGATCGAGTGACGGGGCAATGAGCTTGAGCCGACCTGAGACGCTTGCGGGACAGCGCCCCCCTCTGTCCTGCCGGACATCTCCCCCACTAGGGGGGAGATCAGCCGTCATCTCGGCTTTCGCCAATCATATACGTTGCAGGATTGAGCGACGCTCCAAAGCTGCCAATCTCCCCCCTCGTGGGGGAGATGTCCGGCAGGACAGAGGGGGGCGCCGTAGGGCGCGGCGCTTGTCATTCGCGTTGCGTCTTCCGAGCGCGAAGGGCGGCCAATGACCTCACCCTTCACCATCGCCATCGACGGTCCCGCCGGCGCCGGCAAGGGCACACTGGCCCGGCGGCTCGCCGACCACTATCGGCTGAACCTGCTCGACACCGGCCTCACCTACCGCGCCGTTGCCCATGCACTGCTGCAGGTCGGCCTGCCGCTCGACAATGTCTCGGCGGCGGAGACGGCGGCGCGCCAGGTCGACCTGGCCAAGCTCGACCGCGCGGTGCTGTCGGCACATGCCGTCGGCGAGGCGGCCTCCAAGGTCGCGGTTTTCCCGACCGTGCGGCGCATCCTCGTCGAAAAGCAACGCGACTTCGCCAGGACGCCGCCGGGCGCGGTGCTCGACGGCCGCGACATCGGCACGGTCGTGTGTCCTGATGCGGA
This sequence comes from Mesorhizobium erdmanii, assembly GCF_013170725.1. NCBI lineage: Bacteria > Pseudomonadati > Pseudomonadota > Alphaproteobacteria > Hyphomicrobiales > Phyllobacteriaceae > Mesorhizobium > Mesorhizobium erdmanii. The sequence goes on from NZ_CP033361.1 coordinate 341,724, forward strand.
CATCAAACTCTATGTGACGGCCAGCGCCGAGGTGCGGGCGAGACGCCGGCTGGCCGAAATCGAAAGCATCGGTGGAACCGCCAATTTCGCCGAAATCCTCGCCGATATCGTGCGCCGCGACGAGCGCGACATGGGCCGTGCCGACTCGCCCTTGAAACCGGCCGCCGACGCGCACTTGCTTGATACCAGCGAAATGGCTATAGAAGCCGCGTTTCTCGCGGCCATGGCTGTTGTTGACGACGTGCTGGCTAGGAGAAACAAGGCCTGATCCGGGTTTTGTCCCGTGTTTCCGTTGCTGGAAGCGCAGAAAATACCCATATCGGGCACGAACCAGCCTGCCAGCATTCTTACAGAGCGCCGGAATTTCCGCTTAAGAAGCGGCCTAGGGCTTCTTAAGCCCGGAACGCCGGCAGGCCAACGCAACGCTAACCCACGGCGCCCGTCCCGCTTCGAGATGCGGGGCACTCCAGGAGAAAATATGTCAGCTGCAAATCCCACTCGCGATGATTTCGCGAGCCTGCTCGAAGAATCATTCACCACCGGCCATTCCGGCGAGGGTCAGGTCGTCAAGGGTACGATCACCGCGATCGAAAAGGACATGGCCATCATCGACGTCGGCCTCAAGGTCGAAGGCCGCGTGCCGCTGAAGGAATTCGGCGTCAAGGGCAAGGACACCACCCTCAAGGTCGGTGACACCGTCGAAGTCTATGTCGAGCGCATCGAAAACGCGCTTGGCGAAGCGATGCTTTCGCGTGAGAAGGCCCGCCGCGAAGAGAGCTGGGTCCGTCTCGAAGAGAAGTTCACCAAGGGTGAGCGCGTCGAAGGCGTCATCTTCAACCAGGTCAAGGGCGGCTTCACCGTCGACCTCGACGGCGCCGTGGCCTTCCTGCCGCGCAGCCAGGTCGATATCCGCCCGATCCGCGACGTCTCCCCGCTGATGCACAACCCGCAGCCCTTCGAGATCCTCAAGATGGATCGCCGCCGCGGCAACATCGTGGTGTCGCGCCGCACCGTACTCGAGGAGAGCCGCGCCGAGCAGCGTTCGGAAATCGTGCAGAACCTCGAAGAAGGCCAGGTTGTCGAAGGCGTCGTCAAGAACATCACCGACTACGGTGCGTTCGTCGACCTCGGCGGCATCGACGGTCTGCTGCATGTCACCGACATGGCATGGCGCCGCGTCAACCATCCGACCGAAATCCTCAACATCGGTCAGACGGTCAAGGTGCAGATCATCCGCATCAACCAGGAAACCCACCGCATCTCGCTCGGCATGAAGCAGCTCGAGTCGGATCCGTGGTCGGAGATCGGCACCAAGTTCCCGATCGGCAAGAAGATCAAGGGTACCGTCACCAACATCACCGATTACGGCGCGTTCGTCGAACTGGAGCCGGGCATCGAAGGCCTCATCCACGTTTCGGAAATGTCGTGGACGAAGAAGAACGTGCACCCCGGCAAGATCCTGTCGACGACCCAGGAAGTCGACGTTGTCGTGCTCGAGGTCGATCCGGCCAAGCGCCGCATCTCGCTCGGCCTCAAGCAGACGCTCGAGAATCCTTGGGAAGCCTTCGCGCGCAACCATCCGGTCGGCAGCCAGGTCGAGGGCGAGGTCAAGAACAAGACCGAGTTCGGCCTGTTCATCGGCCTCGAAGGCGACGTGGACGGCATGGTGCACCTTTCCGACCTCGACTGGACCCGTCCGGGCGAGCAGGTCATCGAAGAGTACAATCGCGGCGACATGGTCAAGGCGCAGGTGCTCGACGTCGACATCGAGAAGGAGCGCATCTCGCTCGGCATCAAGCAACTGGCCCGCGACACGGTCGGCGAAGCAGCGACTTCGGGCGAACTGCGCAAGAACGCCGTCGTCACCTGCGAAGTCATCGGCGTCAAGGATGGCGGTCTGGAAGTGCGGCTGGTCGACAGCGGCATCGAGACCTTCATCAAGCGCTCCGACCTCAGCCGCGACCGCGATGAGCAGCGCCCCGAGCGCTTCACCGTCGGCCAGAAGGTCGATGCCCGCGTCATCGCCTTCGACAAGAAGACCCGCAAGCTGCAGGTCTCGATCAAGGCTCTGGAAATCGCCGAGGAAAAGGAAGCGGTTGCCCAGTACGGCTCGACCGACTCCGGCGCTTCGCTGGGCGATATCCTGGGCGCCGCGCTGAAGAAGCAGGGCAGCTAAGTCCTTCGCAAAGCTAAGTCCTTCGCCTACAAAACAAACCCCGCCGGATCGCTCCGGCGGGGTTTTTCTTTGGTGGAAGCCAAGTCGACTTTTGGCGAAAGGGGGGCCGATCGATGCAGAGCTACGCCCGGCCGTAAAGCGGCACCAGCGTTCCGCTCATCGCCTGGTTGGCGGGCGAGGCGAGATAGGCGATGGCTTCGGCCGCCGCTTCGAGGCTGACCCATTTGGTGAAATCGGCATCCGGCATGTCGGCGCGGTTTGCCGGCGTGTCGAGCGTCGAGGGGGCCACGGCATTGACCAGGATGCCCTTGGCCTTGAGTTCTTCGGCCATCGCCACCGTCATGGCCGCGACCGCCGCCTTGCTTGCCGTGTAGGCGACCATGCCAGCGCCGCGCCTGGGGTCGAGCCCGGCGCGCGCCGTGACATTGACGATGCGGCCCGATGTGCCCGATGCCAGCATCGAGCGGATGGCCGCGCGGCTGCACAGAAAGGTGGTGCGGGCGTTGGTGTCCATCATCTCGGCGAAGGACGCCGATTCGATCTTTTCCACCGGCGCCATGGCGAACCCGCCGGCGAGATGGATCGATCCCCACAAGGCAGGAACCTGGGCATAGAAGGCTTCGACCTTGGCGGAGTCCGACAGGTCGACATTGTGCGCCAGCTTGACGTTCTCATGCTCGGCAAAAGGAAAATGCTGTGGTGCCGCGGCGTGCGCGTTCGGCACATGGCAGACCGCGCCCTGTTCCAAGAGCCGGCCAACCACCGCCCCGCCGAGCGCGCCGGTTCCACCGGTCACAATGATATGCCTGCCTTGAAGTGTTTCCGTCATCCTGGACCGCTCCTGTCTTTTTTTGTGATTATGTCGCTTGTTCGCCGCGCCGACGCGAAGCGTCGCGCCTTTCGGGCGATCACTCAACTGATATCTCGACATGGCAGCCGTCGCGTCTTTGCATGCGTCGGGAGGCTGTGGGACAGCGGAGCCGCCCGGCGCTGCCCATGCCACGCGAAAGCCAAGCCGGCGAACGGTTCGATGCAGGGTGGAAAATCAACGCCGGCCTGTTGCCTCAAGCGACCGTGATCTCGATCACGCAGGGCAATCCGGTTGCCCGGGCGCGCTTCAGCGCCTGTGGCAAGGCGCCGATCTCGGCCAGCCGTTCGGCTGATATGCCGTAGGCCTCCGCCAGCTTGCAGAAATCCGGCGGCGCCGGCGAGACCCCGACAGGTTCGACACCGACATCGAGCATCGAGGTTTCGATCTCGCGATAGCCCCTGTTGTTCCAGATCACGAAGATGACCGGCGCATCGGAATCGAGCGCCACACCCAGTTCCGGTAATGTGAACTGGAAACCACCATCTCCGGTCAGGCAGACGACCGGTGCATCGGGTACGGCGAGCGCCGCGCCGATCGCCGCCGGCGGACCGTAGCCAAGTGCGCCGAAGCCGGTTGCGGCGTTGAACCAGCCGGCCGGCCGGTCGTGATCGTAATAGAGGTTGGCCGCGTAGATCGGCTGCGTCGAGTCGCCGACAATGATGGCGCCCGGCAAGGCGTCGCGGATCATTTCCACGGCATGCACCTGCGCCGTATAGGCGGGGCTCAGTTCGGCGAACGCCGCCTTGCGTGCCGCGGCGGCGCGCGCCTCGCCGTCCGGCGCGGCAGCATGAGCGGAGCCTATAGCGGCGAGCAGGGCTTCGATCGCCTCGGCGCAATCGGCCTGGATGCCGACCGTCACCGGACGGCGCGCGATCTGGTCGGCGCCGATGTCGATGCGGATCAGGTTGGATGGGAGCACAAAACCGCCGTCGCCATAGCCGTCATAGTCGGTCGGGCCAAATTCCGTGCCGGCGGCGATCACGAGATCGGCGTCGGCCATCAGCGCACGCACCGCCTTCAGGCTTGGGCTCGCCGGCACGCAGAGCGGGTGGCGATGCAGCAGGCCGCGCGCATTGGTGGTCTCGACGACCGGCGCGCCCAGTTTCTCCGCCAGCCGCTGCAACGGCGCCTCGGCGCGCCTGGCGCCGCCGCCGGCCAGGATCAGCGGACGGCGGGCAGTGGCGATGAGTTTGGCGGCACTTGCAATCGCCGCGCCATCCGGCACCGGCGGTGCCGCATTGCTCAGCAACGCAACCATATCGTCAGCCGGCTTGACCATGACATCGGTCGGGATCTCGATATGCACCGGCCCGGGCCGTGACGAAGAAAACAGCGCGAAGGCCTGCGCCAGCGCGCCGGGCAATTCACTGGCCTCGGTGATCCTCCGCGACAACAGCGCCACCTTCTCCATCATGCCGCGCTGGTCCGGCAGTTCATGCAGGAAGCCCAGCCCCTTGCCCAGCGTCGGCATGGCGTTGACGCCCGATATGACCAGCATCGGCACCGAATCGGCGCGCGCCTGGCCCATGGCGGTGATGGTGTTGGTCAGCCCCGGTCCGGTGATGACGAAGGCGACGCCGGGCCTGCCGCTAGCACGGGCGTAGCCGTCGGCCATGAAGCCGGCGCCCTGTTCATGGCGCGGCGTGACATGGCGGATCTTCGAACGCGCCAAACCGCGATAAAGCTCGACCGTGTGGACGCCTGGGATGCCGAAGACGGTGTCGACGCCATGCGCTTCGAGCAGCGTGATGAGGGCTTCGCCGAGCGTTGTCATTGGTTTTCTCCCCTTTGGAGCGGATAACTGTTCAACGGAAACAGGATCCGCCGTATCTTTTTGTTTCTTACGCAATTCCGGACGGAAACCGCTTCTCACTTTTCCTGCAATTGAGCTAGCGGCGCGAGGCCGAGTTCGGCCTCGATAGTCCTGATGCCAATCGTGGCCAATTCGCCAGGCGAGAACATCTCGCCAGCCAGGCAGCCTTCGATCCAGAGTCCGTCGATGATGGCATTGATCGCGATGGCATGGTGGCGCAATTGGCTTGCGTCCGGACTGCGCCGTTCGGCGGCGAGCACCTCGGCCACGACCGCCTCGACCTCATTGCGAAAGCCGAGGTAGCCTTCACGGTGAACATGAGCCAGGGTCGGATCCGCACTGGCGCGGCCGATGAAGGTTGCCCAGAGCGAAAACACCCGCGTGTCGATAATCGGCACGTTGAGGTTGGCGGTGACGAAAGCCGCAAGGCGCTGGCGCGGCGAGGCATCTTCCATGACCAATGCCGCTTTTGCCTGCTCGGTCATGCGACCCATCAACGCCGCATAGGCTTCCTGCAGCAATTCTTCCTTGCCGGGGAAATAGTGCCGGATGAGCCCGGCGGTGACTCCGGCACGCAGTGCGATGGCGCGCAGGCTGGCGCCCTGCAGGCCATGTTCGGCCACGCTGTCCAGGGTTGCCTCGATCAGATCCTGCCGCCGGCGCTCCTCGCCCTCGCGGCGGAACCTGCGGCGGGATGGCGTGTTCATTGGCGCAGGATCGGCCGCGTCAGGCATGTCGGCCCGCCCTCGCAGGCGATGCAGAGCGCATCCGCTTCGAAGATTTCCACCGTGCAGCCGGCGGCTTCCATCGCGGCCTTGGTCTTGGGAAAGCCGGCAACGGCAATGACCTTGAACGGGCTGGTCGGTAGCACGTTCAGGCTGAGGCCGTTGGAGGCCGCGAACTCTTCGGCGTCGCCTTCGACCAGTCGGATGTTGCGCGCCTTCAGCATCTGATAGAACGGCGCCGGCAAAAGCGGTGAATGGACCAGGGCGAGGTCGTCGGCCAACGGGCTGATCACCGACATCAGATGCAGGCACGCCTCTTCGCCCTGCCACAGCGGCAGGTCGAAGCCATAGACGGAAATGCCCAGCGGCGTCAGCAGGTTGGAAAGCTGCTGGATGCCTTCCTGGTTGGAGCGGACACCGCGGCCGATGACCAGCGTGCGGGCATCCAGCCATACACAATCACCGCCTTCGACCTGGCCAGGGGCCTCGACGCGGCCGAGGATCGGAATGCCCAGTCTCGTGTAGGTCTCCTCATGCAGCGAGGGCTCGCCGGCGCGCAAGGGCTTGCCCATGGACAGAATCAGCGCGCCGCGGTCCGTCATCAGCGATGGGTCATGCGTAAACACCGAATCCGACAGTCCGTCGGCGTTGTCATCGATCCATTCGATTACGGCGCCGGAAGCCGCCACCAGTTGAGCGAAGGCGGCATGCTGCGAGGCTGCCTTGCCCGGGTCGAACCCTGGGCCATAGTGCCAGGCCGCCCTGTCGGCATCGCGCATGGCATTGGCCGCCGACCGCATCAGCACACGCCGCAACGGCGCCGCCATGGACTGTGATCCGAAAGCGCTCATCAGTGCCCTTTTCAAGGTGAAAAAAATCGAAAAAATTTCATCGAACGCTATTTATACACTTGCACAACAAGCTCGCAAGTGCCGTAATGAGCGGGATTGACGGGCTCGCGCTGTTGGGTCCATGCTGAAGTCTGGAGTGGGCAATACAGCGTATGTTGATTAGCCGGATAGACGTTCGACGATCTGCCGTCGACCCTGTGGTCGGGGTCGCCCGGTGAGCGCGGTGGAAGCCGCCGCACTCCCATCTGGCAAGGCGCAGAACAGCGCCGCCGAAGCCATCCATGTCGAAAACCTGCACAAGAAATTCGGCCAGTTGCATGTGCTGAAGGGTGTGTCGCTGTCGGCGCGCGACGGCGAGGTAATCGCCATCATCGGCGGTTCGGGCTCGGGCAAGTCGACGCTGCTGCGCTGCATCAACTGCCTCGAAAACCCGACCAGCGGCATCATCCGCGTCAATGGCGAGGAGATCAAGCTCAAGGCGGACAGCCACGGCCACACCGTGCCGGCCGACCGCAGGCAGATCGAGCGCATCCGCTCCAAGCTCGGCATGGTGTTCCAGAATTTCAATTTATGGAGCCACATGACGCTGATCGAGAACGTCATCGAGGTTCCGGTGCATGTGCTTGGCGTCAAGCGCGACGAGGCGATCGCCCAGGCCGAAAAGCTCCTGGCGCGTGTCGGGCTCGCCGAAAAGCGCGACGTTTATCCGGCCTATCTCTCGGGCGGCCAGCAGCAGCGCGCCGCAATCGCCCGCGCGCTCGCCATCAATCCGCGCGTCATGCTGTTCGACGAGCCGACCTCGGCGCTCGACCCCGAACTGGTCGGCGAGGTGCTGAAGGTGATCGGCGACCTGGCGCGCGAAGGCCGCACCATGGTGCTGGTCACCCATGAGATGAAGTTCGCCCGCGAGGTCGCGACCCACGTCGTCTACCTCTACAACGGGCTGGTCGAGGAAGAAGGGCCGCCGGAGCAGATCTTCGGAGCCCCGAAATCCGAGAGGCTCAAGCAGTTCATCCGCAACATCGGCTAGGACAGGCCGGGACGGGCGAAAACCGGGAACCAACAACAAACTGGGAGTTTTGAAATGAAAACCGTTCTGAAGACATTCGCCGCAGCGCTGCTGCTCGGCGTCGCCGCCATGGGTGTGGCCAAGGCCGATACGGTCAAGATCGGCGTCGCCGCCGAGCCCTATCCGCCCTTCACCTCGCCGGATGCTTCCGGCAAATGGGTTGGCTGGGAGATCGATTTCATCGATGCCGTGTGCGCCGAGGAGAAACTCGACTGCGTCATCACGCCCGTTGCCTGGGACGGCATCATCCCGGCGCTGACCACCAAGAAGATCGACCTCATCGTCTCGTCGATGTCGATCACCGCCGAGCGCGAGAAGACGATCGACTTCTCCGACAAATATTACAACACGCCGACGGCGATCATCGGACCGAAGGACCAGAAGTTCGGCCCCTCGCCTGACGACCTCAAGGGCAAGGTCATCGGCGTCCAGGTGTCGACCGTGCACGCCGTCTACGCCAAGAAGCATTTCGGCGCCACGGCCTCCGAGATCAAGGAATACCAGACCCAGGACGAGGCTAACAACGATCTCGCCGCCGGCCGCCTCGACGCGGTGCAGGCCGATTCCATCGCGCTTGGCGAATTCCTCAAATCCGACCAGGGCAAGGCCTGCTGCGACCTCAAGGGCATGGTGGCTCCGGACGACGAAGTGCTCGGGCCAGGCGTCGGCGCCGGCGTGCGCAAGGAAGACACCGACCTGAAGGCAAAGATCAACGCCGGCATCAAGGCGATCCGCGCCAACGGCAAGTATGACGAAATCTCGAAGAAATATTTCGACTTCGACATTTACGGCGGCGCGACGCAGTCGAACTAACGCCCCTCGCATGAGCCGGGGAGCATGACGCCAAGATCGTGCTCTCCGGCCTATCTTTCCCACGCATGCTTGCCGCCGGCCGATGGCGCCGGCGGAGAGAGCCAGCACTCCGGGGGCAAAGCTGATCGACGCGTTTCTTCCGGCCTCGGCGGCCGGCATCATCGAACTTCTCTCGCCCGCGCCGGTTGGCTGGGGCGGAACACTCATGCTCGGGCTGCTGCATTCGCTCGAGATCGCCGTCGGCGCCACCTGCGTCGGGCTTCTGATCGGCATCTGCGGCGCCTATGGCAAGCTCTATGGCGGCCCGGTGGTGCGCGACCTTTTGGCTGTCTATACGACCATCGTGCGCGCTGTGCCCGAACTGGTGCTGATCCTGCTGCTCTACTATGCCGGCACCGACCTGATAAACCAGTTGCTGACCGCAATCGGCTATCAGCGGATAGACATCAGCGGACTGGTGGCCGGCATTGCCGTGCTCGGCTTCGTCCAGGGCGCCTATTCGACCGAGGTGATGCGCGGCGCCATCCTCGCCATACCACAAGGCCAGATCGAGGCAGCCCGCGCGTATGGCATGTCGCCCGGTCTTCTGCTGCGGCGCATCACTTTGCCGGCGATGCTGCCCTTTGCCATTCCCGGCCTTGCCAATCTGTGGCTGATCGCGACCAAGGACACCGCGCTGCTGGCCGTCGTCGGCTTCTTCGAGCTGACGCTGGCGACGCGGCAGGCGGCGGGTGTCACCAAGGCCTACCTGATATTTTATCTGGCGGCCGGCGTGCTCTATCTGGCGGTGTCGCTGTTCTCGAACCTGATGCTTGGCCGCCTCGAGGCCTGGTCGAGGCGTGGCATGCCTTCGGTCAAGGACGCGCGTTGATGGCCAGCGAAGCGACCGTCATCAACGTCGTGGCGCGCACGTCGCTGTGGCTGCAGCCGCATCGCATCGTGCTGATCCTGATCGCTCTCGGCCTGGTTCTGTCGGCGGTCTTCTTCATGCGCTGGGACTGGCTGCCGCAATATTGGGAAATGGGCCTGATGGGCATCTGGCGCGCCCTGTGGATCCTGGGTGTCACCTGCGCGCTCGGCTTCATGATCGCCGTGCCGGTCGGGCTGGCGCAGGCCGCCGGTTCAATCTGGGTGGCGGCGCCAGCGAAAGTCTTCTGCACCATCATCCGCGGCACGCCGCTGCTTTTGCAGCTATGGCTGCTCTATTACGGGCTGGGCTCTTTGTTCCCGCAATATCCATGGATCCGCGAATCCTGGATGTGGCCCTATCTCAGACAAGCCTGGCCGTATGGCGTTCTGGCGCTGACACTGTCCTTCGCCGGCTATGAGGGCGAAGTCATGCGCGGCGCCTTTGCCGGTGTGCCCAAGGGCCAGTTGGAAGCCGCCCGCGCTTTCGGCATGAGCCGCTGGAAGATCTTCCGGCGCATCTGGCTGCCGCAGGCCTTCTACAGGGCGTTGCCGACGCTGACCGGCGAAACCGTGCTGCAGCTGAAGTCGACGCCGCTGGTGGCGACGATCAGCGTCATCGACATATTCGCCGTCGCGGGCAAGGTGCGGCAGGATACGTACCTCACCTATGAACCCTTGCTGCTGCTGGCGTTGATCTACATGACGATCACCGGCATCCTGGTCTTCACCTTCGGCCGGATCGAGGCACGGATACCCAACAAGATCGGTTAGTGAAGTCGTGAATGGCAAAATAGCGAATGGTGAATGGTCAGCGGAAAAGGGTCGCAATTTTCGCGGCCTCGCTTAAGACGACCAGTCACTATTGACCATTCACCATCACCGGGACCTACCATGCAACTCTCTCTCGACCAGGCAAGAGGACTGTGCCGGATGGCCGCACTCGGTGCTGGCGCCAATGAGGAGGCGGCGCAATCGCTCACCGCCTCGATCATCGCCGCGGAGGCGGAAGGACTTTCGACCGTCGGCCTGTCGCATTTCATCGACTATCTCGAGGCGCTGGAAGCCGGACGCATCGACGGCAATGCCGATCCGGTGATCACAAGGCCGGCGCTGGCGGTCTATCTCTCCGACGCACGCGGCGGGCTGGCGCATACCGGCTTCGACCGCACGATCGACGACCTTGCCAAGGCGGCAAAACTGTTCGGCGTCGCCATCTTCTCGCAGAAGAACGCTTATACGTGCGGCGCGCTCGGCTATTTCACCGGCAGGCTGGCGGCGCAGGGGCTGGTGTCCTTCGCCGCCACCAACGGCCCGGCCGTGCTGGCCGGCTCGGGCTCGGTCAAGCCGGTCTATTGCACCAATCCGATGTCGTTTGCCGCGCCCGCCGCCGACGGCGCGCCGCTGGTCATCGACCAGTCGTCGAGCGCCACCGCCTTCGTCAACATCCGCAAGGCGGCGGAAGACGGCAAGAAGATCCCCGAAGGCTGGGCGCTGGACGCCAGCGGCAACCCGACCACCGATCCGGCGGCCGCCATGAAGGGCGCCATGCTTGCGTTTGGCGGCCAGCGCGGTGCCAATATCGCGCTGATGGTCGAAGTGCTGGCGGCGGGCATTTCAGGCGCCAACTGGTCGCTCGATGCACCCTGGTTCGGCGGCGGGCCTGACAGCCCCGGCACCGGCCTGTTCGTGCTGGCCATCGAACCGAAGCTGCTCGATCCGGATTTCGAGCAACGGATGAAGGACCAGCTCGACCGTCTGCGCCGCCGCTATGGCGTGCATGTGCCGGGCCGTGCCCGCGCGGAAGCCGCCGAGAAGGCGCAGGCGCGTGGCATCACCGCGCCCAAGGCAGTGGTGCAACGTATCTCCGAGTTCGCCGAGCGCTATTCGGCCTGAAGCAATCGACGGATTTTCCGCGCCTGTGTGAACCTTTCCGTGCGCCGCGACGACCAATGACTGTCCGGGTCGGGTTTGCCCGGTCGGTGTCTTCTGTCGGATGCGTCCAGGGCTGGGGCGGGCGTACTTGCTTCACGCCATGCCGATACCGTCTCAGGTCAGGCTGCCTCGTTGGACCCTGGTTTCGACACGAACCTCACCCGGAAAACCCCGCTTCGGCGGGGTTTTCTGCGTTGCGCCTGCTTGGGATAAACATGACGACAAAAGTTAACTTTTGTTAACTTGACTTGGTGGAAGCCATCGGGCGTTTGCGAGGTGATGTTCACACAGACAGGAGCTACGATGTCCGTAACCACCGACGCTTCCCGCGGCAGACTGATCATTCCGGCGCTTGGCCGCCTGTATTCGTCGCTGCATGACGCCGGCGAAAGCGTGCTGCGCGTCGTCGCCGGCGCGTTCCTCACCATCCATGGCTCGCAGAAGATCACCAATCCTTTCGGCGCCGCCGAGATGGTCGAAGGCCTCGGCTTCTATCCCGGCGCCTTCTGGTCGCTGCTTCTGGCCTGCACCGAGTTCTTCGGCGGCATCCTGATCGCCACCGGCTTGTTGACGCGCCCGGCCGCCTTTGCCGGCCTGTTCGTGCTGCTGGTGACCGTCTGGTTCCACTGGGTGACCATGGGCCAAGGCTTTTCAGGTGCTGAAAAGTCGCTTCTGTGGGCGGCGATCCTGCTTTTCTTCGTTATTCGCGGCGGCAACCGGCACTCGGTCGACGCCCGCATCGGCAAGGCATTCTGACTGGCAGTGTTTAGACGCAGATCCCAAGCGAAAGCGTTGTGCGCTTCCCGGGAAAATTGCTCCGCGAAGAGGGGTGACGCGACGACGCGTCACCCTTTGCCTTTGGCGCAAAACCGACTATGAAACGGCATCAGCCAAGCCATCTGGAACGTGCGCCGGAGCCAGCCATGACCGAAATCCTGCAGACCCCAAAGCTCGTCGTCGTCTTTGGCGGGTCAGGCTTTGTCGGCCGCCATGTCGTGCGCGCGCTGGCCAAGCGCGGCTATCGCATCCGGGTCGCCTGTCGCCGGCCCGATCTTGCCGGCCATCTTCAGCCGCTCGGCAATGTGGGCCAGATTCAGCCAGTGCAGGCCAATGTGCGCATGCGCTGGTCGGTCGACCGCGCCGTGCAGGGCGCCGACCATGTCGTCAATCTCGTCGCCATCCTGCATGAGACCGGTCGGCAAAAATTCTCCGCCGTGCACGAATTCGGCTCCCGGGCCATTGCCGAGGCGGCGCGCTCGGTTGGTGCAGGGCTAACCCACGTTTCCGCGCTTGGCGCCGACGCGGACTCCGAATCCGATTACGCACGCACCAAGGCGCTTGGCGAAAAGGCCGTGATGGAGACGATCGGCAACGCGGTGATCTTGCGGCCGTCGATCATTTTCGGCCCGGAAGACAGCTTCTTCAACCGCTTCGCCAACATGGCGCGCTATTCGCCGGTGCTGCCGCTGATCGGCGGCGGCCAGACCAAGTTCCAGCCGGTCTATGTCGGCGATGTCGCCGAGGCGGTGGCGCGCTCGGTCGACGGCAAGATCGATGGCGGCCAGATCTACGAGCTCGGCGGCCCCAATGTGCTCACCTTCAAGGAGTGCATGGAAGAGCTGCTGACGGTGATCGAGCGCAAGCGCCTGCTGGTTCCGGTGCCGTGGTGGGTCGCCAATATCCAGGCCTCGATCCTCGGCCTGCTGCCCAACCCGTTGCTGACCAAGGACCAGGTGATGCAGTTGCGCGAGCACAACATCGTTTCCGAGGCCGCCGTCAAGGCCAACCGGACCCTCGCCGGGCTCGGCATCCAGCCGCAATCGATCGCGACGATCCTGCCGAGCTATCTCTGGCGCTTCCGCGCCGCCGGTCAATTCCAGCAGCGCAAGCCCGCAGCGTAGTTTCCGGAAGAGTTTTTCTGCTTAACGAAGGCGAGGCGTGACCTGCATCGGCAGCCCGCCCTGCGGCTGCGTGGTCAACTTTTGCACCGGCCAAGGCTTGGTGTCGGCCGTCGCATCGAAGCGGAAACGCGACAGCAGGATGGCAAGCGCGATGATCGCCTCCTGCATGGCGAAGCTGGCGCCGATGCAGACGCGTGGCCCCGCGCCGAACGGCAGATACTGGAAGCGATCGATTTTTTCGCGGTTTCCCGGGTGGAAGCGCTCGGGCAGGAAGGCATCGGGCCTGTCCCAAAGCTTCCTGTGTCGGTGGACGACCCAGGGCATGACCAGCACGGCCGCGTGCTTGGGGATATAAAGATCCTTCCACATCTCCGGCACGATCGGCTCGCGGTTGATGGACGGCGCCGGCGGATAGAGCCGGAGCGCCTCGTCGAAGGCGGCGCGCGTCAACGGCATGGCGTCGAGCCATTTCGTCGGATCAGGCTCGCGCGCCAGCACCTCGTCGATCTCCTGCTCGATCCGGTCGCGCTCCCATGGCGATTCGGCCAGGCAATAGAGCGTCCAGCCCAGCGCCCGCGCCGTCGTCTCATGCCCAGCGCCGATGAAAGTGATGATGTTGTCCTCGACCTCGGCACGCGTCAGGCCGTCGGGGCCTTCGGCCTTGAGCAGCAGCGTCAGGAAATCCTGCGGCACCGCATCGGGATCGCGCCTGAATTTCTCTTCGCGCATCTTGACCGTGTCGGTCACGATCTTGCGGAAATACGCCATCGTCTTGCGGCCGCGGATGCGAGTGAGCCGTGGCAGCCAGTCGGGCGCGCGCAACAGGTCGAGCGGATCGACGCGGCCCATGGTCTCGAACAGGCGGTCGATCTCATTGGCGAAACTGCCCGGCTCACCGGCGATCTCGCCGGAGAACAGCGTCTCGGCCAGAATGTCGTAGGTGAGCAGCGTCATGTCGTGGGCGATGTCCGATACGCCGCCCTCTTCGTAGCGCGCGACGAACTCCCGGGTGCGCTTGAGCATCGGCTGGGCAAAGCCGAAGATATGGCGCGGCGTGAACACCGGCGCCATCGCCTTGCGCGACCGCTTCCAGACTTCGCCCTCGGCTGTCAGCAGGCCGTCGCGCAGGATCGGCCGCAGGATTTTCTGGCGCACCGTCGCCATCTTGTAGTTCTTGGCATTGTCGACCAGCACATGACGGATCAGAGCGGGGTCGTTGGCAATGACCAGTGGTCCGCCGGCGCCCTTTGCCGAAATCCAGGGCTCGTTGTAGGTCGGCTCGCCCCAGAGTTCGAGCGGATTGCGGTAGACGATGCGGATCATCTCCAGCGTCGAAGGCGGCGACGTGCGCGGCTTCGGCGCGGGAGGAACAAAGGGGGCAGGCTGCGTGTCCATGAAGTGCTCCGCTGCTGCAATCTATGTAGTGGCTGTCGATCCGGGCGTCCATGTGACCGAACGGCGGGCGGAACCCGCGGCACGAAGCGGACGATCCGTTCATCCGATCGTGACCGGTCCGCCAGGGCTCCCGGCTTGTCCGCCGGGACGCTCTGCCGTAGTGACAGTCACCAAATGATACCGGCGAAGGAGCTAGTCTTGAAGCACAGACTGAACATCATCATCGGCAGCACGCGGCCAGGCCGCGCCGGCCCGGTTTTTGCCGAGTGGCTGGAGATTTTCGCGCGCGAGCACGCAAAATTCGAGCCGGTGCTGACCGACATCGCGGCGTTCAAACTGCCGGTGCTGGACGAGCCGCATCATCCAAGGCTAGGCAATTATCAGAACGACCACACCAAGGCCTGGTCGAAGGCGATCGACGCCGCCGATGCCTTTGTCTTCGTGGCGCCGGAATACAATTATTTCGTGGCCCCCGCGATCGTCAACGCGATCGACTATCTCGCCCGGGAATGGAAGTACAAGCCGGCCGCCATTTTCAGCTATGGCGGCGTTTCCGGCGGCCTGCGCGCGGCGCAGGCGCTGAAGCCGCTCTTGACATCGGTGGGCATCATGCCGATCCCGGAAGGCGTGGCGCTGCCGATGTATCAGAAGCTGCTCGACGAGCACGGCGCTTTCAACGCCAGCGAACAAGTGACCGGCGGCGCCAGGACCATGCTGGACGAATTGTTGCGCTGGAGCGAGGCATTGAAGCCGCTGCGCACCGTCTGAACAAGCGGGTTGACCACATGCCCGGCTTGCCCGCGCCATAAAGAGGTGGAATGGTCGGCAAGCGACTGAGCCGGGGGCGGTTCCACGTGCGTTTGCTGCTTGCCTTGCTGCTGTTCTTGTCGGCGACCGCCACAGCGGCGGCCGAGCGGCGCGTGGCATTGGTGATGGCCGACGACGACTATCGGCTGGTCCGGCCGCTCGCCAATCCCGTCCATGACGGCGAGGCGATGCAAGCGGCGCTGAAGACGCTCGGCTTCGAGGTTGTGCTCGAAACCAACCGGGATCTGCTGCGCATGCGGCGCGCACTCGACGATTTTCGCGAAGATGCCAAAGGGGCCGACGTGGCCCTGGTCTATTTCTCCGGGCATGGCGTCGAAATCTCAGGCGACAACCGGCTGCTGCCGGTCGATGCCGACGCCTCCTCGCTCGATCAGCTGGACAAGACCAGCCTGCCGTTGGAAGAGGTGCGTGCCGCGGTCGCCGCCACCGCCAAGGTCGGGCTGATCGTGCTCGACGCCTGCCGCAGCGATCCATTCTCGGGGAGCAACGGCGAAGGGCGTGGCGCGACATCGCTGGCCAAGGACATTGCCGACAAGGTCAAGCCGGGCCTCGGGCGCGTCGGGCGGGCGGAAAACATCCTGTTCGCCTTCTCGGCCGCACCCGGCGAAACGGCGGCCGACGGGACCGGCCAGAACTCGCCCTTCACGACAGCGCTGACCAAATATCTTGGCACGGACGGGCTCGAAATCCGCTCGGTGCTGACCTTGGTGCAGCAGGAGGTCTATGACCTGTCGCGCGGCAAGCAGCTGCCCTATGTGGAAAGCGGCCTGCCGAAACTGTTCTTCGCCACCGCCGCCAAGGAACAACTGCCGGAGCGCGAACGGCTGCTGCTCGCCATGGCCGATGTGACACCGGAAATGCGCGGAGAGGTCGAAAAGATCGCCAGCGATGCCGACATGCCGCTGGCGCCGCTTTATGGCGCGCTGATCGGCACCGACACCAGTCATCTCTCAGCCGACAGCCTGAACGCCCGGCTGCGCGAGGCTGCCGGCGCCTTCGTCAAGGTGCGCAGTGAAATGAAGACGCTGGCCTCCGACGACCCCCAGGTTACGGAGCTGCGCCGGCAAGCCGAGGAACAGCTGTCGCTTGGAGCCTTCAACAGCGCCCGCGCGATCCTTGCCAAGGCTGCCGACATCGACAATGTCTCGCGCCAGGCGCTGAAGGTCAATTTCGTCAGCCGCACACTTTCCGAGGCCGCGACGCGCTTCCTTTCCGCTGGTGCGGCGCGCGCCGACCTCGACTACGCCACGGCTATCGGTGACTATGAATCGGTGCTGGCGCTGTATGGCGAGGCCGGACAGACCTCGCTCAACCTGGAACAGGCCGACCGCCAGAGCCGCACGCTGGAGGAACTCGGCATTCTCTATACGACGGTGGGCAATGTCGAAGCGGCCGGCCGCGCCTTTTCCACCTTGTTGGCCAACCTCGAGCAACGGTCGCGCCAGGAAACAGACCCCAGCGTCAAGCGCGATCTCGCCATCAGTCATATCAAGCTCGCCAACACTGAGATGGCGCAAGGCGCCCTGTCGACCTCCCTGGAAAACTATGAGGCGGCCAGGAGCATGCTGCAGGAGCTGACCGCAAGCGTGCCGGACAAGAAAGACTGGCTCGGTGATCTTGCCATGGCCAATGACAAAATCGGCAACGTGCTGGCGACGCAGGGCGATGTCGGTGCGGCGGCCAAGGCCTATCAGCAGAGCTTGTCGATCAAGCAGCAGTTGGCCGATGCCGAGCCGAACAGCGCCTACCTGCTGCGCGACCTGACCATAACCTACGACGAGATCGGCGACCTTGCCCGGACCGCCGGCCAGTTGGACAGCGCCCAGACAGCCTTTGAAGAAAGCCTGAGAATCCGGCTGGTGCTGGCCGAGAACAAGCCCGACGACCCTGAGCGCCGGCGCGCTGTCGCTGTCAGCCAGGAGAGAATCGGTGACGTCAAGCGCGAGCGCGGCGACGCCGCCGGGGCGCTCGTGGCCTACGCCAAGAGCCAGGCGATCGCCGAGGAACTGGTGCGCCGTGACCCCAACGATACCGACCTGAAGCGCGACCTGTCGATCAGTTACGCCAAGGCCGGCAACGCGCTCAACGACCAGGAGAACTGGCCGGCCGCACTGGCTTCCTATCGGCAAGCGCTGACTATCGCGCGTGACCTTGCAGCAGGCGACCCTGGCAACACCGAATGGCAGCGTGACCTGTCGGTCTGCCTGGAAAAGGTTGCCGGTGTGCTCGATGCCCAGGGCGATGTCAGCGGCGCACTGCAAAACTATCAGGACAGTCTCGTCATCGCCGCCCGGCTGGCCAAGCTTGATCCCGCCAATTCCGACTGGCAACGCGACCTGTCGATCACGCTCTCGGAAATCGGCATGCTGGAGACCAAGCAGCGCAACTTCGACGGTTCCAAGCAAGCCTTCGAAGCCAGCCTCGATATACGCAAGCAGCTGGCCGCGTCCGATCCTGACAATGCGACCTGGCAATTCGATCTGGTACAGGCCTACATCAACTATGCGTATGTGGCCAAGGATCCGAAGGCTGTGCTGACCAAGGCGCTGAACCTGGCACTGGAGCTTGATCGCACGGGCCGGCTGGCGCCCAGGGACAAATCGACGATCCAATATCTGCGCGGCGTTCTCGCCAAATTCGGCGCCCGGAAAAAATAGCCGGCTGCCGGCCTGGGATTCGGCTGGGAAATGGCCGTAAACCTTGGAAAAACCGCCTTTAGCGCCTATATCTAGCCTATATCAGAGGCGCGATTCGGGGCCGATTTTTCGCGCTATACAAGCGGCATCTAGACAACAGGTTTTCATGAGCGACCAGACCGAGAACACCAACGGCGCAGAAGCCGAATACGGCGCTGATTCCATCAAGGTTTTGAAGGGGTTGGATGCTGTTCGTAAACGCCCTGGCATGTATATCGGCGACACCGACGACGGTTCGGGCCTGCATCACATGGTCTATGAGGTGGTCGACAACGCCATCGACGAGGCGCTGGCCGGCCATGCCGACCTGGTTTCGGTGACGCTCAATCCGGACGGATCGGTCACCGTGATCGACAATGGCCGTGGCATTCCGACCGATATTCACCCCAGCGAGGGCATCTCGGCGGCCGAAGTGATCATGACGCAGCTGCATGCCGGCGGCAAATTCGACCAGAATTCCTACAAGGTGTCTGGCGGCCTGCACGGCGTCGGCGTCTCGGTGGTCAACGCCCTGTCGGCCTGGCTGAAGCTCAAGATCCGCCGCAACGGCCAGATCTTCGAGATGAGCTTCACGCATGGCAATGCCGATGCGCCGCTGAAGGCGACCGGCAGCTACGAGCAGAACAAGCAGCCTGGCACCAATGAGGGCCGCAGCGGCAGCGAGATCACCTTCTTTCCGTCGGCCGAGACCTTCACAATGGTCGAGTTCGACTTCGGCACGCTGGAACACCGACTGCGCGAGCTTGCCTTTCTCAATTCCGGCGTGCGCATCGTCCTGACCGATGCCCGCCACGCCGACATCGTGCGCCATGAGCTGCACTATGATGGCGGCCTCGAGGAGTTCGTCAAATACCTCGACCGGGTCAAGAAACCGCTGATCGAGAAGCCGATTGCCATCCGGGCCGAGCGCGACGGTATCACCGTCGAAGTGGCTATGTGGTGGAACGACAGCTACCACGAGAACGTGCTGGCCTTCACCAACAACATCCCGCAGCGCGATGGCGGCACCCATCTGGCCGGCTTCCGTGGCGCGCTGACCCGCCAGATCACCGGCTATGGCGAGTCCTCGGGGCTGACCAAAAAGGAAAAGGTCTCGCTGATCGGCGACGATTGCCGCGAAGGGCTGACAGCCGTGCTTTCGGTCAAGGTCCCCGACCCGAAATTCTCCTCGCAGACCAAGGACAAGCTGGTTTCCTCGGAAGTCCGCCCGGTCGTCGAGGGGCTGGTCAACGAGGCGCTCGGCACCTGGCTGGAGGAGCATCCCGCCGAAGGCAAGGTGGTGGTCGACAAGGTGATCCAAGCCGCGGCGGCGCGCGAAGCCGCGCGCAAGGCCCGCGACATCACGCGCAAGACCTCGCTTGGCGTCACCTCGCTGCCCGGCAAGCTGGCCGACTGCCAAGAGCGCGACCCGGCGAAATCGGAAATCTTCATCGTCGAGGGTGACTCGGCCGGAGGCTCGGCCAAGGGCGGCCGCTCGCGCCAGAACCAGGCCATCCTGCCGCTGCGCGGCAAGATCCTCAATGTCGAGCGGGCCCGCTTCGACCGCATGCTCTCTTCCGACATGATCGGCACGCTGATCACCGCGCTCGGCACCTCGATCGGCAAGGACGAGTTCAACGCCGACAAGCTGCGCTACCACAAGATCATCCTGATGACCGACGCCGACGTCGACGGCGCCCATATCAGGACCTTGCTGCTCACCTTCTTCTTCCGGCAGATGCCGGAGCTGATCGAGCGCGGCCATCTCTACATTGCCCAGCCGCCGCTCTACAAAGTGACGCGCGGCAAGAGCTCGCAATACATCAAGAATGAGAGCGCCTTCGAGGAGTTCCTGATCGATTCAGGGCTGGAGGAGGCTTCCCTTACGCTGGGTTCAGGCGAAGTGCGGATCGGACAGGATCTGCACGGTGCCGTTGCCGATGCGCTGGCCGTTCGCCAGCTCATCAACGGCCTGCACACGCGCTACAACCGCAACGTCGTCGAGCAGGCCGCCATCGCCGGCGGGCTCAACCCGGAAGTCTTCGGTGATCTTGGCCGCGCCAACGCCATGGCGGAACGGATCGCACAGCGCCTCGACATCATCGCCGAGGACACGGAGCGCGGCTGGACCGGCCGCATGTCGACCTCGAACGACGGCAGCGGTGGCTATGTCTTCGAACGCACCGTACGCAGCGTCAAGGAGTACGCCCATCTCGACATGGGGCTGATCAATTCGGCCGATGCCCGCCAGCTCGACCGCTATTCACAGCGCCTCAGCGAGGTCTACGGCACGCCGCCGGTGCTGCGCCGCAAGGATGTGTCCGAAACCGTCTCGGGGCCGATGGCGCTGCTCAATGCGGTCTTTGCCACCGGCCGCAAGGGCCTGACCATGCAGCGCTACAAGGGTCTCGGCGAGATGAATGCCGAGCAGCTTTGGGAAACCACGCTCGACCCGAACGTGCGGTCGCTGCTGCAGGTCAAGGTCAACGACGCGACCGATGCCGATTCGCTGTTCTCGCGGCTGATGGGCGACGAGGTCGAGCCCCGGCGCGAATTCATCCAGGACAACGCGCTGTCGGTCGCCAATCTGGATATTTGACCGAACGCCAAAATCGGCGCTCCGCGGCGCGCCGATTTGTTCCATCGCCGGCAAACAAAATCATTTTATAGCGCGCCGGAACGGAAGTCCCCGCGGGACATTGTGGCAATATCGATCACAATTTCTCACAAGGAGACATCCATGGGACGCGGCATTTTGCTCTGGTTGCTCGGCATTCCGATTCCGATCATCATCCTGATCATGCTGTTCGTACGATAGGGGGCTTCAAATGCAGTCCACCCTATCGGCTGTCGACGTATCCGCTTCAACGGAATCCTCCGCCACCGCCGTCAGCTGGGGGCCGATTATTGCCGGCGCCTTCGCGGCCTCGGCGCTGACGTTCATCCTCATGCTGCTCGGCTCCGGGCTTGGGCTCAGCATGGTATCGCCATGGTCGGGTTCGGGCGCGTCGGTCACCACTTTCGCCGTGTCGACAGCCATCTGGCTGGTCATCGTGCAATGGCTGTCCTCCGGCGTCGGCGGCTACCTTGCCGGACGCCTGCGCACCAAATGGGTCGGCATTCACACCGACGAGGTCTATTTCCGCGACACTGCGCACGGTTTCCTCGCCTGGGCACTGGCAACTTTGCTTGTCGTCGGCGTGCTTGGCTCGGCGTTGTCCGCAGCAATCGGTTCAGGCGTGCAGGCGGTTTCCACCGTCGCCTCGGGCGCCGCCATGGGCGCCTCGGCTGGGACTACGGCCAATGCCGGAAACGCACCGGCTGACAATGCGACCTCCTATCTTGTGGATTCGCTGTTCCGTCCGGCCGATCCGGCCAAGCTCGCCGCTGCCAATCCAGACGGCGACGCGGCCGCAGTCGGCCAAGCCTCGCGCATCCTGGTCGCGGGCGCCGCGGCCGGCGAGATTTCGGCTGACGACAAGACCTATCTGTCGCAACTGGTCGCCGCCCGCACCGGTCTGTCCGAGGCCGACGCCAAGGCTCGCGTCGATGCAATGGTCGCCAAGGTCGAGGACGCCAAGGTCAAGGCCAAGCAGGCTGCCGACACCGCCCGGAAAGGCAGCGCGACCTTTGCCTTGCTCGGCGCCTTGTCGCTGGTCATCGGTGCTTTCATCGCCAGTGCGGCGGCTGCCCTCGGCGGCCGGCAGCGCGACGAAGAGGAAGCGGTCTTCCTGACCAGCCGCTGAACACGGCACGCTCCCGAAAATGAAAGAGCCCGGTTTCAAAGCCGGGCTCTTTGCTATTCAGGCCTATCGGCCGGATCAGTGATCCATGGCCTTGACGATTTCCTCGGTCATCTTCTTGGCGTCGCCGAGCAGCATCATGGTGCCGTCCTTGTAGAACAGCGTGTTGTCGATGCCGGCATAGCCGGAGCCGAGCGAGCGCTTGACGAACAGGCAGGTGCGCGCCTTGTCGACGTCGAGGATCGGCATGCCGTAGATGGGCGAGGACTTGTCGTCACGGGCAGACGGATTGGTGACGTCGTTGGCGCCGATGACATAGGCGACGTCGGCCTGCGCGAATTCGGAGTTGATGTCCTCGAGCTCGAACACTTCGTCATAGGGCACGTTGGCTTCGGCGAGCAGCACGTTCATGTGGCCAGGCATGCGGCCGGCCACCGGATGGATGGCGTATTTGACGTCGACGCCATTGGCCTTGAGCTTGTCGGCCATTTCGCGCAGCGCGTGCTGCGCCTGGGCGACCGCCATGCCGTAGCCGGGCACGATGATGACCTTCTGCGCGTTCATCATCAGATAGGCGGCGTCGTCGGCAGAACCCTGCTTGACCGTGCGCTCGACGCCGTCATCAGCGGCAGTGGCGGTCTCACCGCCGAAGCCGCCGAGGATGACAGAGATGAAGCTTCGGTTCATGCCCTTGCACATGATGTAGGACAGGATGGCGCCGGACGAGCCGACCAGCGCGCCGGTGATGATCAGCGCCAGATTGCCGAGCGTGAAGCCAAGCGCTGCCGCAGCCCAGCCGGAATAGGAATTCAGCATCGAGACGACGACCGGCATGTCGGCGCCGCCGATCGGGATGATCAGAAGGACACCGAGCACCAGCGAGGCGGCGACGATCAGCCAGAAGACGAGCTTGGCTTCGGTGGTGACCAGAAGCACGATCAGCACCACCAGCGCGATGCCGAGGGCGGCGTTGATGAGGTGTCGACCGCCGATCATGATCGGCTTGCCCGACATGCGGCCGTCGAGCTTGAGGAAGGCGATGACCGAACCGGTGAAGGTGATGGCGCCGATGGCGACGCCGAGGCTCATTTCGATGAGAGCTTCGGCGTGAATGTCGCCCGCCGTGCCGATCTTGAAGCTTTCCGGCGCATACATGGCGGCGGCCGCCACCATGACGGCGGCAAAACCGACGAGCGAGTGAAAGGCGGCGACCAATTGCGGCATCGAGGTCATGGCGATGCGGCGCGCGGTGACGGCGCCAATACCGCCGCCTATAGCCAACCCCAGCACGATCAGACCAAAACGGCCGGCCGAGGGAGCCAAGGGCAGAGCCAGTGCCAGCGTCGTGGCAATAGCGATCGCCATCCCGACCATGCCGTAGAGATTGCCGCGGCGGCTGGTGGTGGGATGCGAGAGTCCGCGCAGCGCCAAGATGAACAGGATGCCGGAGACCAGATAGAGGAAGGAAGCGAGATTGACGGTCACGTCACTTGTCCTTCTTCTTGTACATGGCCAGCATCCGCTGGGTGACGAGGAAGCCGCCGAAGATGTTGACCGAGACCAACACCAGCGCGATGAAGCCGAAGCCGGCGGCGAGCCCGGAGGCAGCAATGCCGACGGCAAGCAGCGCGCCGACGACGATGACCGAGGAAATGGCATTGGTGACGGCCATCAGCGGCGTGTGCAAAGCGGGGGTCACCGACCAGACGACGTAGTAGCCGACGAAGATCGCCAGCACGAAGATGGCGAACTGGAAAACGAAAGGGTCGACAGCGCCGCCCGAGAGTGCGTGCGCCGCGTCCGCGCCGCCTGGAGCATTGGCCAGGTTCTGCACTGCCAGCCTGACGGCCGCACTTGCCTGGTCAAGCTGGTCGAGGGCTTTCTGCAGGGTCTGATCCATCACGCGGTCCCTTTCGGCTTGGACGAGGACGACTTGGATGCGGCAGTTTTCGATGCGGCGGTTTTCGGGGGCGCAGCTTTCTTGGGGGCGACCGAGGCGTCAGCCACCATCGTCGTGGCCGGGATGGCGGCCGGCTCGACATAGGGCTGCTCGGCCGCCTTGGCGAAAGCAGGGTGTACGACCTTGCCAGCGTCGGTCAGCATCGTCGCCTTGACCAGATCGTCATCGCGGTTGATGGCGAGCGTCTTGGTGGTCTTGTCGACCAGCGTCTCGAGGAAAGCGAACAGGTTCTTGGCGTAAAGCAGCGAGGCGGATGCGGCGACGCGGCCCGGTACGTTGAGATGGCCGACGATCTTGACGTTGTTGGCGGTGGTGACGACCTTGCCGGCCTCCGCGCCCTCGACATTACCGCCGCGCTCGACGGCGAGATCGACGAGCACCGAGCCCGGCTTCATCGAGGCGACCATGGCCGCCGACACCAGCTTGGGCGCCGGCCGGCCGGGGATCAGCGCCGTGGTGATGACGATGTCCTGCTTGGCGATGTGCTCGGCGGTGAGCGCTGCCTGCTTGGCCTGATATTCCTTCGACATTTCCTTGGCGTAGCCGCCGGCGGTTTCGGCGGCCTTGAACTCGTCGTCCTCGACGGCCAGGAATTTTGCGCCGAGCGAGGCGACCTGTTCCTTGGCGGCGGGGCGCACGTCGGTGGCGGTGACGACCGCGCCGAGCCGGCGAGCGGTGGCGATCGCCTGCAAGCCGGCGACGCCGACACCCATGATGAAGACCTTGGCCGCCGGCACCGTGCCAGCCGCCGTCATCATCATCGGCAGCGCGCGGTCATATTCCGAGGCGCCGTCGATCACCGCCTGGTAGCCGGCAAGGTTTGCCTGTGAGGAAAGCACATCCATCGATTGCGCCCGGGTGATGCGCGGCATGAATTCCATGGAAAAGGCGGTGACACCTGCCTTGGCCAAGGCTGCTACGGCAGCATCGTTGCCGTAGGGATCCATGATGGCGATCACCGCCGCGCCTGATTTGTAGCCCTTAAGCTCGGAATCCGTCGGCCGGCGTACCTTGAGCACCACATCGGCCTTGGCGACATCGCCGGCCTTGCCGATGGCGGCACCCGCCTTCGCGAACTCTTCGTCTGGGATGCGCGACCTTGTGCCGGCGCCGGTTTCGACAACCACGTCGAAGCCCAGCCCCGCCAGCCGCTTGACCGTATCGGGCGAGGCCGCGACACGCGGCTCGTTCGCATCGAGCTCACGAGGAATGAAAACCGTCTGTCCCACCGCATGATCCTTTCGGCTGGAACCTGTCTGCGCAAAGTGTCGGCCGGAAGCTCCGGCGACGTCAATGGCAACGGGGTTTTGGAAGGTCTATCGCAGAATGAAGGCGCCGACGGCCAGAATCAGGACGAACAGGATGGTCGCCGAGAAGAAACCGCCCGCGAAAAAGCCGAATGCCATCGCCAGAAGCAGCGCGCCGCAGAAAAGCGATCCGTACTTGGCCAGCGCGAGAAAGCCCGCATAGGTGCGGTCATGCTCGGCATAGTCCATCTTCGCGCCCAGTTCGACAGGACCGGTCGACGAGTGATCAGCCATAGGAATACCCCTTCGAAGACATCTTTCAGGCACATACCGAAAAGCAGGCCCGAGAGCAATGGCGCTATTGCCGCATCGGGACCGACAACTGCCTCAAGGGAATATTGAAACTGCGGGGGAATAATGAAACTGCGGCCTATCCCGGCGCGGGACAGCCTCTCCGCGCCAGGCTCGCTCGATGGCCTTTAGCCGGCGAGGTGCGGAAAAAGGCCGAGCAGTCCCACGACGATCAGATAGAGCGCGACGATGTAGTTCAGCAGCCGTGGCATGATGAGGATCAGCACGCCGGCGATCAGCGAGATAAGCGGCGTCAGCGCAAGCTGGGAAATATGCATGTCCGGTTCCTTTTGCAGATTCGCCTGGATGGCAAAGATCGAGCGGCGGCGCGCCGCCTTCATCAGAACGCGTATCTGGCCGGAAGGCTCCAGACGCCTTGCGAAAATCGGGGCGCCTCAAGCGTTTCACTGTTCCACGGAAACGACGATCCGCTCTAACCTGTTGTTTCTACGCAATTCTCAAGGGGAAGCACCATGCGCTTTACCCGGGGAAAACCGCTCGCACTTTTCCTGGAATTGCTCTAGGCGGCGTCGCGATAATATTTCGCCGTCGGCACGATGGACAAGGGTGTCAATCGGTTGATGGCCGGATTGCCGAACATCAGCCGCTGCTCCGTCGGCGTCGACCTGAAGAAGGGGAACCGCTGGAGCGTCAGGCGCATATTCTCGCCGGCAGGGATTTCGAACAGGGCGATCCGGGTGAGAACGCCGGGAAATTCCTTGGCCTCGGTCCTCTGCACGGCGTTGAAATAACGCGAATAGAAATTGGAATGCTCGACCTTGACCGGTGTAAGCACCGAGTTCTGGCCAAAATAGAGCGACGCCACCATGGCAAGCCTGAGCGTCAGGAACGGCAGCACTCCGGGCGCCGGCGCGCCGTCGGGGTCGGTCGCAAACCGGGTTCCATCGATAAAGGTTTCTCCGCGGGCAAGTCGCTCGACCAGGATTTCCGGATAGGCATCGACGGAGGGCGAATTCGGATGCTCCCGAGAAATGTAGTGGAAGCGGAGCGTGCTGACCAACTCGCCATAGAAATAGACACCGAACCGGTAGGAGTTGGGCAGATTGTCCCAGCGATCCTCGAACATCCCGCTGGCGATTGGGCCGCACATGCCTGAGCGCAGATAGGATTTGTAGCGAAGTCGGTAAATCGCCTCCAGATCCTCGCCTCCGGTGATGAGGCGATAATCGACATGCTCGAGGAGCTGCATCATCGATCGATTCAGCACCGAATCCCCGGCTGCTCTGGCCACGCCAGAGGCATTCCTTGCAGCATCCATCGTCAGTCCTCGAAATTCCGCCTATGAATAGGCTATTCGAGCTGAAATGAGACACAAGCTGAAACTTGAATTGTGTTGGTTTACCTTCCGTTAACCTTAACAGCCGAGCGCCATTTTGAGGCTATGGCGCTTGCATCCGCAAGTTCTCGCACCCCGTCGTAGCCTCTTGTTTTGATTGGAAAGCTTGAGCGGGCCGGATGCCGGCGATGCCATCTGTCGGGCTCGGCCTCACGCACAGCCCCTTGCCGGTCACCGACGCAACGTTGCGCTTCGTCCGGAAGATGAAATGCCTCTGGCCGGGCGACGGAACCACCATGAAGCAATTCCGTACGAAGCCCGATACACACTTTTCCCGGAATTGCTCTAGCCGGCTGTCCGTTTGCCGGGACTGGCCATGCGTTTGCCGGTGAGACGCAGGTCCGCGGCAAATGGCCAGGTGACATTAGACATCGTCTCGATACCCGACGCGCTGAGCGCGGCACCGAAGAGGAAACCTTGCACGAGATCCGGTTTAACCTGCAAGGCCAGGATCTTGAGCTGTTCGAAGGTCTCGACGCCTTCCACGGTCACCGAAAGCCCAAGCGGGCGCGACAGGCTGACAATGCCCTTGAGCAGTTCCAGGGAACGGCTGTTCTGGGTAACGTCCATCAGGAACGAGCGATCGATCTTGATCTTGTCGAGCGGCAGCTTGTGGAGGTAGCTCAGGCTCGAATAGCCGGTGCCGAAATCGTCGAGCGCGATGCGTACGCCGAGTTGCTTCAGTTCCTCGATATATTGGCGCGTCAGCGATTTGTCGTCGAGCAGCGCCGTTTCGGTGACCTCGATCTCCAGCCGGCCGGCTGCAAGGCCGGAATTCACCAGCGCATCGCGAACCTTCTGGATGACGTCCCGGCTGCGGAAATCCTTGGCCGAGAGGTTGACCGAGACGCTGGTCTGATCCGGCCATTTGGCGCATTCGGTGCAGGCTGCCTGCAGCACGAAGGTGCTGATTTCGGAAATGATGCCCATTTCCTCGGCCAGGGGAATGAAAATGCCCGGCGAAATCGGTCCGAGATCGGGATGGTCCCAGCGGCACAGCGCCTCGCAGCTGGCGATGCGCATCGTGCTCATTGCCACGATCGGCTGATAGACGACCCGCAGGCTCTGGCTTTCCACCGCGCTGCGCAGATCCGCCTTCATCAGCTGACGGTTGCGGAACGCGGCGTCCATTGCGGCCTCGAACAGCCGCCAACCGTTCTTGCCAAGCTCCTTGGCCTTGTAAAGCGCCAGATCCGCCTTGACGATCATGGCGTCGACATCGCTGTCGCCGACCCGTGCCAACACCGCGCCACCACTGGTCTGGATGCGCAGCCCATGGCCGGCGACATCCACCTCGCCCTGCAATGCCGCGAAGATCTCGTCGATCTGCAGCGTGAGGTGGCTCTCATCCTCGATGCGGTCGAAGAAGACCATGAACTCGTCGCCGCCAAAGCGGCTGACGGTGATGCCGTGCCCGGCGACGGCGGCAAGACGCTCGGCGACCGCGTAGATCAACCCGTCGCCAACCGGATGGCCGAGCGTGTCGTTGACGCTCTTGAAATCGTCGAGGTCGAGCACGGCCAGGCCACAGAGCCGGTCGCGATCGCCTGACGCCATCGCCTCGCCGACCAGTTCATGGAAGTAGGCACGGTTGGGCAGGCCTGTCAGATTGTCGTAACGCGCCATGAAGCGGATCTTCTCTTCCGCCTCGACGCGCGCCGTCACGTCCTCGAAGGTGATGACACCGAGTTCCTGGCTGCCTTCGCGGGCCGAGAACTCATAATGCTGGCCGTTGGCCAGCGAGACCAGAACCTTGCGGTCGCGGCCCTCGCGCAAGGCCCGTGTCAGCTGGGCCTCGATGTAGCGGCAGTCCTTCGGCGCCAGCATACCGCCGGCAACGCCGCGCATCAGCAGACCATGGATCGACCGCCCGAGCAGAGCGTTCGCGGATTTGAGCGACATCAGATGGGCCGCTTCGGCATTGGCCACCGCCACCCGACCGTTGGGGCCAAGCATGATAAGGCCGTGTGACATGGTGTTGAGGGCGCGATCGAACCTGAGCGCGAGCTTCCTCGCTTCCTTGTGGCCGATGACCGCCGAGAACAGCACGTCGCGGACGTGGTCGGCGCTGTTGATGGTGACGAACGTAAGCGGGATGATCATCAACCCGAGAATGAGCGAGGGGACATCCATGCGCATAATGAGTGCAAGTGCCGCGGGACCAATGAAGGTCACGGAGAAAATCCGCACCATGAGCGGCGATCCGTAGTTCCGGCCGACAACCGTGACCAGGGTTGCCAGGGCCAGCGACGTCGCCGCCAGTTCGGCAAACGGGTCGGGATAGACATAGATCGAAATGAAACACAGCGCGCCCAAGCCGAGGCCCTGCAAGCTGCCTTTGAGGATATAGGTGCGCTCCCACTGCCACGCCTCTTCGACATTGGCTATGACGCCGCCCGCCTTGCGGAAACTGCGAATGCCGGAGTAGCGGAAAAGGCTGATGAACAGCAGAACAAAAGAAAAACCCAGGAACAAAGGGTTCTGCGTACGCAACCAGATCATGAATCCGAGGATCCAGTAGCATACACCACCGATCACCAGCATGTGGGCGTTGTCGAACAACGACCGCACAAACTGGATATAAACATCCGCCGGGATGTTTTCGGTCTTTGTTCTGCCCATGTCGTCGGCCCAACGCTAGGCCTTGTCATGGCACACCCGCCTTAAGAAAGGCTTAGAACAGTGGTTCTGGCTCGGTTGCGGGGGCGCGCAAACGCAGGACGGACCGGGAAATCAAGCTTCAGGTAAACAAGGCGTATCCATCATTCGGCGGCCTGAAGTTCTGCCCGCGTCGGCGTGCTTGAAAGGCGCGCGAGCAGCCGTTGGCGCTCACCCGCGGCCTTTTGCGCGCTTGCCTGCCGTACATGGCCATAACCGCGAATGAGCGCAGGCACCGATACCAGAGCGACGGCCGCCTCGGCCTTATCAGGCGCCAGCGACCTGGCGACGAGCTCGAGATCGGCTTCATACTGGGCCAAAAGCTGCCGTTCCATGCGCCGTTCGGCGGTATAGCCGAACAGGTCGAAAACGGTGCCACGCAGGCCCTTCAGCGCCGCCAGCAGGCGAAAACCCTTCATCATCCACGGGCCGAAGCTCGATTTCCGAGGGCTGCCGTCATTGCCGCGACGTCCCATGATCGGCGGGGCGAGATGGAACTCGAGCTTCTCGTAGCTCTGGAACTGCTTGCCAAGCTCGGCGGCGAAGGAGCCGTCGGTGTAGAGCCGGGCCACCTCATACTCGTCCTTGATCGCCATCAGCTTGAACAGGTTCCGGGCCGCGGCTTCAGTCACGGCGGTCGAGCCGGGCACTGCGTTGGCCTCCGCGGCGCGCAGCAGCGCCAGCCTGTCGGCATAGCGCTTGCCGTAGGCCGCGTTCTGGTAAGCGGTCAGGAAGGCGACACGGCGGGCAATGATCTCGTCCAGCGTCTGCGCGGCCGGAGCGGCTTGTCCCACCTTGCCCGGCTGGGCGACGAGGCCGCGCACGAAATCCGGCTGGTGCGCCGCGCGGCGGCCCCAGCGGAAGGCGGCGATGTTCATCGCCACCGCTTCGCCGTTGAGCTCGATCGCCCTTTCTACGGCCTCGGCCGACAGCGGCAAGCCGCCATGCTGGAAGGCAAAGCCGAGCATGAACATGTTGGCGCCGAGCGAATTGCCGAAGAGCGCGGTGGCGGTGCGGGTGGCGTCGAAGAAGTGGGCCTTGTCGTCGCCCGCGGCGGTCCGGATCGCCTTCTTCAGGCGTTCGACAGGCAAGGAGAAGTCCGCCGAGCGGGCAAACTCGCCGGGCATGATCTCGGCGGTGTTGGCGAGAAAGATCGTATGGCCCTCGCGTACCGCCGTCAGCACCTTCTTGGCGCCAGACACGACGAGGTCGCAGCCGAGAACGAGATCGGCCTTCCCCGCCGAAACGCGGATGGCATGGATGTCGTCCGGCGTGCGGGCAATGCGAACATGGGTAAACACCGAGCCGCCCTTCTGGGCAAGGCCGGCCATGTCGATCATGCCGCAGCCCTTGTCCTCGAGATGGGCCGCCATGCCGAGCACGGCGCCGACGGTGACGACGCCGGTGCCGCCGACGCCATCGATGATCGCCGCCCAGCCCTCGGCACCCAGCGGGAATTCGGCTGGCGTCGGCACGCCGTCGAGTGGATCGGTCTTGCCGGCAAGGCCTTCGGCCTTGCGGATCTTGGCGCCGTGCACGGTGACGAAGGACGGACAGAAGCCGTTGACGCAGGAGAAATCCTTGTTGCAACTCGATTGGTCGATCTTGCGCTTGCGGCCGAATTCGGTCTCGACCGGCTGGATCGAGACGCAGTTCGACTGCACACCGCAATCGCCGCAACCTTCGCAGACCAGCTCGTTGATGAAGACGCGCTTGTCGGGATCGGGAAAAGTTCCGCGCTTGCGGCGCCGGCGTTTTTCGGCGGCGCAGGTCTGGTCGTAGAGCAGGATCGAGACGCCCTTGACGTCGCGCAGCTCACGCTGGACGAGATCGAGGTCGTCGCGGTGATGGATGGTTGCGCCGGCCGGGAATTCAGCCTTGCCGGCGTATTTGCCCGGCTCGTCGGTGACGATGGCGATGCGGTCGACGCCCTCGGCCCGCACTTGCCTGGCGATCATGTCCACCGTCAGGCCACCCTCATGCGGCTGGCCGCCGGTCATGGCCACCGCATCGTTGTAGAGGATCTTGTAGGTGATGTTGGCGTCGCTCGACAAAGCGAAGCGGATCGCCAGCGTACCGGAATGGTTGTAGGTGCCGTCGCCGAGATTCTGGAAGATGTGGCCGCGCTTCGAGAACGGCGCCTGGCCGACCCATTGCGCGCCCTCGCCGCCCATCGCCGTGAAGCCGAGCGTGTTGCGGTCCATCCATAGCGCCATGAAATGGCAGCCGATGCCGGCCGCGGCTATCGAACCATCCGGCACCTTGGTCGATGAATTATGCGGGCAGCCCGAGCAGAAGAACGGTGTGCGCGAACCGATGTCGGTGGCTTCATTGAGCATCGCCTGGAACTGGCGCAGCTTGCCCACCCGCGCAGAGATCTCCTCCGACGGGCCGATGGTCTTGACGATCTTCTCGCCAAGGGCAATGGCGATCTCGTTGGGGTCCAGCGCACCCTTGGCCGGAAACAGCCAGTCGCCGCGCTCGTCCTTCTTGCCGACGATGGCCGGCTGCATTGCAGTGCCGTAGAGGCTCTCGCGCAGTTGCACCTCGATCAGCGACCGCTTTTCCTCGACGACGACGATGGTGTCGAGGCCGCGAGCAAAGTCGGCGATGTGTTGCAGGTCAAGCGGCCAGGGGCAGCCAACCTTGAACAGCCGCACGCCGATGCGGTTGGCGGCGGCCTCGTCGATGCCGATATCCTCCAGCGCCTGGCGGACATCGAGATAGCTCTTGCCCAGCGTGATGATGCCGAGCTTCGGGTGGCGGCCGCCCGAATAGACGATATGATTCAACCCGTTGGCATGGATGAAAGCGGACGCTGCGGCACGCTTGTATTCATGCAGCCGCTCCTCCTGGCCCAGCATGTCGATCTCGTGGCGGATGTTGAGGCCGCCCGGCGGCATGTCGAACTCCGGCACGACGATGTTGAGCCGTTCGAGCGCGGCATCGACCGAGGCCGTCGATTCGATGTTGTCCTTGACGCATTTGATCGCCGCCCAGGTGCCGGCGAAACGCGACATGGCAAAGCCATACAGGCCGTAGTCGATGATCTCCTGGACGCCGGCCGGATTGAGGATCGGCACCATGGTATCCACGAACAGGAATTCGGTGGCGTGCGCATTGGTCGAGGATTCGGCCATATGGTCGTCGCCCATCAGCGCAAGCACACCGCCGTGCCTGGATGAGCCGGCGAGATTGGCGTGGCGGAAGACGTCGCCGGAACGGTCGACGCCCGGACCCTTGCCGTACCAGATGGAAAAGACGCCATCATGGGTCCCCTCGCCCAACAGCTCCGTCTGCTGCGACCCCCAGCAGGCGGTGGCGGCCAGTTCCTCGTTCAAGCCGGGCTGGAAGACGATATCGGCGCCGGCGAGCTGCTTCTTCGCCTTCCACAGCTGCATGTCTAGGCCGCCGAGCGGCGAGCCCCGATAGCCGGAGACGAAGCCGGCCGTGTTCAAACCAGCGCGCCGGTCGCGCTCGCGCTGCATCAGGAGCATGCGGATGACCGCCTGCGCGCCGGACAGGAAGATGCGCTCCTTTCCAAGGTCGAACTTGTCGTCGAGCGCGACGTCATGCAGCGTCATCAGGCATTTCCTCTGCGAAGGCCGAGCGGGGGAAGCGGCCAACGTCGGGATCGGATGACGCATCCTTTCTTCCCTTGCAAGGCAGGTCAAACAAAATCGCAGGGGCCAGGCAACGCGCAACAAACAGTCCGGTGGGCGCGGGACGGTGCATGAAACCGCGCGGCGACAGGGCGACGGCGCACGAAAATTCCGGCCGGAATCGATGCGGTCGGAAGATATCAGCCGGCTTTCGAGCAGTCCGGCTTCGGTTCGCCCGGCAGCTTGCCGTCGGGATGGCCGGCGAGGTCGGGATTGGCAGTATATAGCTGGTCCATGACCAGCGGCCGGTCGGGCAGGATCGACTGGTCTTCCGTCGACATCAACGTGGTGTCGATCTTCTGCAGGATCGTGCCGTCGGCGCCCTTGATGCTGATGGCGATGGCATAGGGCTTGTTCTTGACGATGCAGGTCAGCGCCGGGCTCTCCAGGCTCACCTTGTCGAGCTTCGGCCAGACTTTTTGCTCGACCACCAACGGCGCGCCGCCGGCAGGATTCTGGAAGCTGGCGACCGCGACCTGGCCCTCGCCCATCGGTTGCAAGGGCCGCAACGTCACGACATAGGTCGCCCGGGCGAGACGGTAGTTGAAGACGAATATCTTGCCGGAAACCTCGAACAGCTTGCCCTCGCCGCCGGTATCGCGGCAGGCGCCCAGGGTCGCCGCGGCAATCAGGATGGCGCCGGCAACGAGAGCGCGTGAAAATCCTCTAGGCATCCTTGACCTCATGGGCCGCCATTTGGCGGCGGCGATAGTGACGGCTGGCCTTCTGCCGGTTGCCGCACACCGCCATGTCGCACCAAAGACGGCTGGAATTGCGGCTTCTGTCGACAAACAGCCAGGTGCAGTTGGGGCAGATCCTGAGCCTTGCGACGGTGTCGTCGCGCAGCAGCGAAAGGGCTGAGACCGCCAGCGCCGCCTCGAAGGCAATCGGCCTCACCGGATCCCCGAACGGCCTGCCCGGCACGCCGATCTCGGTCCGGCAGCCGGCCAGGCCCTCGGCACAGGCGCGCAGGAAATCGGGCAGGTCGGCGGTGGCGACCGCGCCATTCGACACCGTGCCGCGAAACAGCCGGTCGGTGGTCTCGCGGATCGCCAGCACGATGGGGGCGATTGCCGCCGGCGACGATACGGTCAGCCGCCTGTCGCCAAGCTCGCCGGCGCGAAAGCCGCTCGCCGCATCGGCGAAGCGGGCGATTTCGGCCGGATCGTCGAATCGGTCGAACGTTCTCTCCGGATCGCCGCGCAGCACGACGGTGTTCGCCGTGTCGAGCGCGAGCAGGCCACCGGTGAAACGGTGTGGGGTCCAGGCAACTGTCATCGCTGAAATCTAACCGATAAATCGCATTTGACAAGTTAGATTCGACGATGCAAACCTCCAATGGGCAGGGTATCGTCGCCTTTGTCCTGGGCATTCCGCCGCCCCAAACCTCTGTGCGGGTTGGGCGAGATGCTTCTGGTGGGGTCGAGCATGCTCTATTTCTTCCAGCAGGTGCTGAACGGGCTGCATTCGGGCGCGCTCTATGCGCTGCTCGCCTTCGGCTACGTGCTGACCAACGGCATCCTGCATCGCACCAACCTTGCGTATGGCGCGCTGTTTGCCTTTTGCGGCCAGGTCATGATCCTGAGCGTCGCCTTCGGCTATCAGGTGCTGTGGCTGACGCTGTTGGCTTCGGTGCTGTTCGGCGTCGTCGCGGCATTCCTCTATGCCGCCCTGATCAGCCATGTGTTGTCGCGCAGCGTCTTCGAGCCTTTGGCCGACCGTACGCCCAATGCCATTGTGGTGACGACGCTCGGCATTCTCATCGTCTTGTCGGAATCAAGCCGCATTGCCGCCGATACGCATGACCTGTGGCTGCCGCCGATGCTTGCCCAGCCGATCGTCTTCGCCGAAGGGGCCGGCTTCAAGGCGACGCTGACGCTGATCCAGGTGCTCGACTGCGCGGTGGTGCTGGGGGCGGTCGCGCTCGCCACATGGGTATTCGCCCTCTCCAACTTCGGACGGTGCTGGCGCGCGGTCTCCGACGACCCACGCGCCGCCGCCCTGTGCGGCGTCGACGTGCGCCGCGTCTTTCGGCATGCCGTGCTGCTCGGCGGTTTGTGCGCCGCGCTGGCCGGCGTCATGGCCAGCCTCTACTATGGCAATGTCAGTTTCGGTTCCGGTCTCGTTTATGGCCTGAAAATCCTGTTCGTGACGTCGGTCGGCGGCTATCTCTCACCGCCACGGGCAGCGCTCGGCGCGGCCGCTTTCGGCATGGCCGAATCACTGTGGGCCGGCTATTTCCCGCTCGAATGGCGCGATGCGTGGATGTATCTGTTCCTGGTGGCCATGCTGATCCTGATCGGCGCCGGCCGCGACACCGGCAAGGTCGTCTGACCCATCAGACTTTGGTTGCATGACGTCGGGGCAGACCGCCCTTGTCCGGCCCTCGGTTTCATCTGATGCCGTTTGTCGCTTCCATGCTTGTTGACCCGTCAGTCCACGCGCGGTATACCGTTGGACCAAGCGGCGTGACGGAATGAGGGGGAGCCCGGCACGCCTCCGATACAAGGGAGGACTGCATGGAAGGGCCGCTCGCTCTGTCGCGGGGCATCGACCGCCTCAACGAATTCATCGGCAAATCCGTATCCTGGCTGATCCTGCTGGCGATCCTGGTCAGTGCGGCCAACGCCGTCATCCGCAAGATCTTCGACACCTCGTCCAATGCATGGCTGGAGTTACAGTGGTATCTGTTCGGCGCCGCCTTCATGCTGGCCGCCGCCTATACGCTGAAGCAGAACGAGCATATCCGCATCGACATCGTCTACGGCCTGTTTTCACGGCGCGTTCAGCACTGGATCGACCTCTTCGGCCACGTCTTCTTCCTGATGCCGTTCGTGACGCTGATGGTGATCTATTTCGTCCCCTACGTATCGCTGTCGTTCCACAGCGGCGAGATGTCGACCAATGCCGGCGGCCTCATCGTGTGGCCGGCCAAAGCCATACTGCTGGTCGGCTTTTTCCTGCTGGCGCTGCAGGGCATTTCCGAAATCATCAAGAAGATCGCCATCATGCGCGGCGTCATGGACGATCCCAACCCCTTCATTTCCGTGCACGAACAGGCCGAGCTCGAAGCCAAGGCGCTGGCCGACGAGGTGCGCTCGTGATGGAATTCATCGCCCTGAACATGGCGCCGATCATGTTCGCCTCGCTGATCCTGTTCATGCTGATCGGCTATCCCGTGGCCTTTTCGCTCGCCGCCAACGGCCTGCTGTTCTTCTGCATCGGCGTGTTTTTGACACCCTATTCGGGCGGCGCGATCAACCTCGCATGGCCGCTGCTCTATGCGCTGCCGGACAACTTCTACGGCAGCCGGGTGATGTCGAACGACACGCTGCTGGCGATCCCGTTCTTCACCTTCATGGGCATCGTGCTCGAACGATCGGGCATGGCCGAGGACTTGCTCGACACGATCGGCCAGCTATTCGGACCGATCCGCGGCGGCCTCGCATATGCGGTGATCTTCGTCGGCGCCTTGCTGGCGGCGACCACCGGCGTGGTGGCGGCATCGGTCATCGCCATGGGGCTGATCTCGCTGCCTATCATGCTGCGCTATGGTTATGACCGGCGGCTGGCGTCCGGCGTCATCGCCGCCTCTGGCACGCTTGCCCAGATCATTCCGCCCTCGCTGGTGCTGATCGTGCTGGCAGACCAGCTCGGCCGCTCGGTTGGCGACATGTATGCCGGCGCGCTGGTTCCCGGCCTGGTGCTGACGGGGCTCTACGCGCTTTACATCCTCATCGTTTCTATCTTCCGGCCGAAGATGGTACCGGCGCTGCCGCTGGAAGCGCGCACGCTCGGCCATGGCGTGATTTCGCTGCTGGTGGCGCTGGCCGTGGCAATCGCCATCTCCTATGCGGCGTACCGCTATCTGGCACCGGCGCATGGCGACAATGCCGACATTCTGGGCGCCTGCGTCGGCGTGATCCTGATCTATGTCGTGGCCATCGCCGATAGGCGTCTGAACATCAACATGATGTCGCGGCTGGCACAGCAGGTGGTCATCGTGCTGATCCCGCCGCTGGCGCTGATCTTCCTGGTGCTCGGCACCATCTTTCTCGGCATCGCCACGCCGACGGAAGGCGGCGCCATGGGCGCGGTCGGCGCGCTGGCCATGGCCGCGGCAAAGGGCCGGCTGTCGCTGGATGTGATCAAGCAGGCGCTGGCCTCGACGACGCGGCTGTCGTCCTTCGTGCTGTTCATCCTGATCGGCGCGCGGGTGTTCTCGCTGACCTTCTATGGCGTCAACGGCCAGATCTGGGTCGAACACCTGTTGACCTCGCTGCCAGGCGGCGAAGTCGGCTTCCTGATCGGCGTCAATATGCTGGTGTTCTTCCTGGCCTTCTTCCTCGACTTCTTCGAGCTGGCCTTCATCATCGTGCCGCTGCTGGCGCCGGCGGCCGACAAGCTCGGCATCGACCTGATCTGGTTCGGCGTGCTCCTGGGCGTCAATATGCAGACCAGCTTCATGCATCCGCCTTTCGGTTTCGCGCTGTTCTACCTGCGCTCGGTCGCCGCGCGCGTGCCCTATCTCGACCGCATTACCGGCAAGCAGATCGCACCGGTGACGACCGGTCAGATCTACTGGGGCGCGGTGCCGTTCGTGCTGATCCAGGTGGTGATGATCGGGCTGACCATCACCTTCCCGCAAATGGTGATGCGCTATAAGGGCACGGCGACCGATCCGGGCACGATCGACTACAAGGTGCCGGAAGTGCCAGGCCTGTCGCCGCTTGGCGCGCCATCGGCGAGCGGCACGGGACCGGCCAATGGTGGCACGACACCTGCCCCCGATCTGTCGCAGCCGCCAAGTTTCGGCGACACGCCTCCCGCCAAGCCGGCGGCACCGACGCCGGACCTGTCGCAGCCGCCGAGCTTCAACTGATAGGAGACAACGCCATGAGAGCGGTGCGGCTGGAGGCGGTGGGCAGCATTAAGCTGCGCGAGGTCGACAAGCCTGTCCCTGGACCGGACGAGCTTCTGGTGCGGATCGAAGCCTGTGGCGTCTGCGGCACCGACCGGCATCTGTTCCGTGGCGAATTCCCGTGCAGGCCGCCGGTGACGCCGGGACATGAATTCTCGGGCATCATCGAGGCGGTCGGCAACGCCGTGTCCGGCTTTTCGGTCGGCGACCGTGTCACCGGCGATCCCAACATCGCTTGCGGGCGATGCCCGTATTGCCATGCCGGCCGGGTCAATCTGTGCCGCAATCTCAGTGCCATCGGCATCCATCGCGATGGCGGCTTTGCCGACTATGTGGTGCTGCCGCAGAAGCAGGCCTTCGTCCTGCCCGCCGATCTGCCGCCGACGCATGGCGCGTTCTGCGAGCCGCTCGGCTGCTGCCTGCATGGCGTCGACCTTGCCGAGATCAAGCCGGGCAGTTCGGTGATCGTGCTCGGCGGCGGCGTGATCGGCCTGCTCACCGTGCAATTGGCGCGGCTGGCCGGCGCCACGACCATCATCCTGTCGACCAGACAAGCATCGCGGCGCGCGCTTGCCGAGAAGCTCGGCGCCACGGCGACGGTCGATCCCACCGCCGCCGATGTCATCGACGCCATTGCCGGGCCGGCTGGGTTGGCGCCTGGTGGCGCCGACGTGGTGTTCGAATGTGCCGGCGTGCGCGAGACCGTCGAGCAGTCGATGCGGCTGGCAAGGGCCGGCGGCACAGTCGTCATCGTCGGCGTGACGCCGCAAGGCATGAAGGCGGAATTCGAGCCCTTCGACCTGTTATTCCGGGAATTGAAGGTGGTCGGCTCGTTCCTCAATCCCTATACGCACCGCCGCGCCGCCGAGTTGATCGCATCGGGCGCGATAGAGATCGAGCGGCTGATCTCCAGGCAGGTTCCGCTAGAAGAGGCGGCTGAGGTGATCGCCAATCCGCCGGCGCCCGGCGAGGTCAAGGTCCTGGTGGTGCCGAGCCGAATCTGAAGTCTCGCAACGTTGGCGACTGACGAAACCGTCGATGACAGCTCCCCTCTCCCCGTCACTATACGGGGAGAGGATGCCGGCAGGCGGTGAGGGGCGGCGCCAATGGTGGATGGATAAGGCACGAGGTTGGGCTTCAGCCCCTACGCAAGCCCGAGCGATTCAATCGCCGAAGCCGGCACTGCCCCTCACCCCCCTGCCGGGACCTTCTCACCGTATAGTGACGGGGAGAAGGGACCAATTCCTGCCTACAGCTTGCCGTTGCGCTGCTGCACCATCATGAAGGTGTCGTAATTGTACTCGGCCACCTGCGCCCAGAGATAGTGCTCCTTGCGGAAGCCCTTGATCGATTCCCAGATCTTCTTGAAGGGCGCGTTGGTGGCTTCCATCTCGGCATAGACCTCGTTGGCCTTCTCGAAGCAGGCGGCCATGATGTCCTGGCTGAACGGGCGCAGCTTGGCGCCGCCGGCCACCAGCCGCTTCACCGCCGGCGGGTTCACATAGTCGTATTTCTGCAGCATGTCGGCGTCCGCGGCTTGAGCGGCGGTGCGCAGCAGCGACTTGTAAGCCGGCGTTAGTTCTTCGTATTTCGCCTTGTTGAAAAGCAGGTGGACGGTCGGGCCACCTTCCCACCAGCCGGGATAATAGTAGTAGGGTGCGATTTTGTAGAAACCGAGCTTCTCGTCGTCATAGGGGCCGACCCATTCGGCGGCGTCGATGGTGCCCTTTTCCAGGGCCGGATAGATGTCGCCGCCGGCGATCTGCTGCGGCACGACGCCGAGCTTCTGTATCACCTTGCCGGCAAAGCCGCCGATGCGCATCTTGAGGCCCGACAGGTCGGCGACCGTGTTGATTTCCTTGCGGAACCAGCCGCCCATCTGCACGCCGGTGTTGCCGCCCGGCAGACCGAAAAGGCCCTGTGTGGCGAGAAACTCGTTGAACAGGTCGATGCCACCGCCATGGTAGTGCCAGGCATTCATGCCGCGCGCGTTGAGCGAGAAGGGAACCGACGCACCCAGTGCCCATGTCGGGTCCTTGCCCCAGTAATAATATGCCACCGTGTGACAGGCTTCGACCGTGCCTGCCGTGGTGGCGTCGGCGGCCTGCAGGCCGGGCACGAGTTCGCCGGCGGCGAAGACCTGGATCTGGAAATTGCCGTCGGTGGCTTCCGACAGCATCTTGGAGAACACTTCGGCGCCGCCATAAATGGTGTCGAGCGATTTCGGGAAGGACGACGCCAGCCGCCATGTCACCTTGGGATTGGACTGGGCTATAGCCGGAGCGGCAAGCGTGGCCGCCGCAGCGGCCGCGCCGACGCCGGTCACGCCGGCCTTGCGAATGAATGCACGACGATCCATGAAGTTCCTCCCTTTTGGATCAACAGACCGACGTCCGGGACATCCTCGGCTCCCGCATCGGTTGACCGAAACAATACACGGGCGAGACGTCTAGTCCAGCACGGCGGCCGGATTTGGCGGCGAAGCCCCGCAGCCCTGCAACTATAGTCTAACGAGGGATTTCGTGGCCTATGCGACACGCGTAAACTTGGCATGGAAAAATGCCCGGAGATCGCCTATTTTGCGGGCAACATAGCTGCGTCCAGATGGAAACCCGACCCAAAATGCATCAGCCGCTCGTCGCCATATCGACCGACGTCCGTCAGTTCGACAACTACACCTGGCATGCCGCCCCGCAGCAATATCTGGAAGCGGCCGTTGCCGGTGCCGGCGTTTTCCCTCTGCTGGTGCCCTCGTTCGGCGACCGGCTCGACTTCGACGAACTTCTGTCCTCGGTCGACGGTGTCATGGTCACCGGCTCGAAATCCAATGTGCACCCCTCGCTCTACGGTGGTGATGCCAGTGAAGCCAACGGCCCCTACGACCAGGCCCGTGACGCCACGACGCTGCCATTGATCCGCCGGGCGATCGAGCGTGGAGTGCCGCTGCTCGCCATCTGCCGCGGTATCCAGGAGTTGAACGTGGCGCTCGGCGGTACGCTGGGCACCGAGATCCATGAGCGCGAGGGTTCGCTCGACCACCGCGCGCCGGTGAGCGACAAGCAGGAAGAGCGCTTCGCCATCCATCAGACCATTTCGATCAAGCCGGGCAGTTGCCTCGCCGGCGTGTTCGGGGCCGGCGACATCAAGGTCAACTCCTTGCATCGCCAGGCGATCGACAGGCTGGGGTCAAGGCTCGAGATCGAGGCTGTCGCCACCGACGGCACGGTCGAAGCGGTTTCGGTCAAGGGAGCCCGCGCCTTCGCCGTCGGCGTCCAGTGGCATCCCGAATACTGGGTCAACTCGGACAGCAATTCGGCCAAGATTTTCCGCGCCTTCGGCGACGCGGTGCGCCTTCACGCAGCGGCGAAGGCCGGCTCGAGGGCCGCGGCCGAATAGGATTTGAGCTACCAGTTCACCCTAAACCCGACATTACCGCCATAAGCCTGGACGCCCTTGCCGAACTTGCCATCGAAGGTGGCGAACATCGAGGTATTGTTGCTCCAATTCATCTTCAGGCCAGCGTCGACGGCAACCGCATTCTCGGTGGCAGCGGCGCCTTGGATGACGAGGGGATAGCCGGGCGCCGCCTGGAACTCCGGCTTGACCGAGCGGTCCGGCTCGAACTCATGCACCCAGGCCGTGCGGCCCCAGGCCTGCAGCGACCGGCCATTGCCGACGTCCATCGTCGTGTCGAGTTGCAGGCCGAGCGAGACCGGCAGCGATAGGATGGCGCGGCGGTCGAAGCCGAGGCCAAGTGAGCCCCCACCGATCGCGGTCTCGTTGAAGGCGTCCATCGACAGCATCGAGAACTGTAGTCCGGCAAAAGGAGTGATCGCGCCCTCGCCCACCGCCTGTCGCCAGCCGGCCTCCATGCTGGTGGCGAACCCCGCGCTCAGGAAATTGCTTTTCCAGTGCTCGGTCTGGAGGCCAGCAACCGGGTCGAGCGGTGCGTTGGATCCGGGGATGGTGGCGTCGCGATCGACATTATTGTTGTAGAGGCCGAAAGCGAGGGCTCCGTTGATGTAGAACTGGTCCCACTTACGGGTGAGATGAGCTCCGACCTGGCCACCGTTGATGTTGCCCGATGTCTGGCGGTCGTCGACGGAAAAGGAAGACACGGAGCCCCCAAGCGCGAAGCCCATCAGCACATCGGGATCGGCGGCGGAATCCATGCCCGCCGCGAAGCTGCCGCCCTTGTAGACGTTGTCGGCACTGCCTGCCGCCGCATTACCACTGATCTTACCGCCACTACCGCCGGCGGTGGCCCAATAGCTCCATCGCCGTTCATCGGGCTGGAGGGTTTTGAACGGATCTTTCTTGGCTTTCTTCGGCTCGTCATAAGCCTGCGGCGTGATGGTGCGATCCGTCGGATCGACACCGAGCCCAGTGCGCCAGAAATCCGCCTGGCGGGTCATCGAGGTCAGGAATGTGCCATAGGCGTCGAATTGCGGCTGCTCGACGCCCGAGACGCCCTCACCCGAGATCGAATCATAGACCGCGCCAAGCTGATCGAGCGTCGGAATGTAATAGAGCGCGTCGGCGATCTTATTGAAGGTCGCCGGGGGCGACCCGGTCTGGATCGCATTGACCGCGTTGCCGATCAAGCCCTGGTTGCCGGTGAGGCCCGTGGGCGCGAAATTGATGTCGACGTTGAGGAAAACGTCGTCGGCATTGGGATACAGCAGCTGATACCGCGCCACCACGCTGGGTACCGCATTCAGCGTCAATCCATCGTTGGTGACACCCCCGTCAGCATGCAGGATGAGGAACTCCTGGCTGCCAGGCTTCGCCACGGCAGGGTCCATTATGTTCAGGTCGACCGCGCCGCTCAGATTTGCGGTGCCGCCGATGTTGAACAGGTCCGATGCCGGATCGAGGTCGATGTCGAGCTTGTAGGCGCCGGTCGAGGACTGATTCCAATTGCCGACAAGGTTGGTCGTCATCACATTGCCGTCGCCGCCGGGCGAGAAGTAGCCGCCGTCGGAGAAGAGATTGCCGGTGCCGAGTTTGGCGTCGAGGCCGGCGTTGAAGGTAGCGCCCGCCATGTTGGTGAAGCTATTGACGCCCGCGCCAAGATCGAAGGAGCCGGTGACCGTGCCGTAATTGGTGACCGCCTCCTTGCCATCGCCGGACAGGATCGCCCAGCCGCCGTCCGTCCCGCTTGCGGTCGTGATCGTGCCCTTGTTGCTGATCGTGTTAGTGTTGCCATCGATGATCCAGACGCCGACGCCGGTATGGTTGGCGTCGGTGGCGCCGCCCTTCACCAGGCCTGCCGTGCTGGTAAGGTTGATGGCGATATTGCCGTTCCCGTCGACTGCCTTGCTCTGCGCGACGATGGCGTCGGTGCCGGCGGCGTGAGTGACGACCGATCCGGTGAGATCGACGGTGACGTTGCCGGCCGTGCCGAGATAGTTCTGTGTCGTATCCTTCCTGCCGCCATTGCTCTGCGCGAAGATGCCTATGGAACCGTCGCCATAGGTATCGACGGTGCCGGAATGATTGACGTGGACGAGGCCTGAATCGCCGGCATCGCCATTGCTGCCGACCGCCCAGTTCGTGACATCGCCGATGCCCGGGATCAGCTCGTTGCCGAGCGTGCCCAGAATGCCGCCGCCACCGCCCACCGACTGGGCGAAGATGCCGGCCGCGGAGGAGCCGTGGGTGATGATCGTCCCGTTGCCTTCGACCGTGACGTCCTTGCCCGATCCGCCAGCGCCGCCACCCTGGCCAAAAGCAAGGCCGATGCCGAGATTGAGAGCCGGGATCGGCCCGGCTCCGTTCGCCAGCACACGATCGACATTGCCGGCGACACCACCGCCGCCGCCCACCGACTGGGCGAAGATGCCGTTGGATGCCGCGCCGAAGGTCTCGATCTTGCCGCTGCCGTCGTTGATGACATGAACGATGCCGCCGTCGCCGC
Organism: Mesorhizobium erdmanii; assembly: GCF_013170725.1. Lineage (NCBI taxonomy): Bacteria > Pseudomonadati > Pseudomonadota > Alphaproteobacteria > Hyphomicrobiales > Phyllobacteriaceae > Mesorhizobium > Mesorhizobium erdmanii. Next base: position 385,501 of record NZ_CP033361.1, read on the forward strand.
CACTGGTGCCCTTGCCGCCGACGCCGATCGTACCGGTGGCGCCGATATTGGCCTTGCCGCCGACACCGCCGCCGCCACCGACCGATTGGGCGAAGATGCCGTTGGAATTGCTGCCCTTGGTGGTGATGTTGCCGGTATTGGTGACCTCGACAAGGCCGCCAATGCCCGACCCGCCGCCATTGCCGCCAACGGCGGCGCCAAGCGCGCTGTAAATCTTGGTCTTGCCGAAGAGCACGTTGGCGATCAGCGCCGCGGGAACGGGGATCAATTCGTCCGTGCCTAGAATGCCGTTGCCGCCCGCGCCACCGCCGCCGCCAACGCTCTGCGCATATATGCCGTCGGCAAGCGAGCCGTTGGTGATGATGCTGCCGTCATTGTTGACGGTCACATGTCCGCCATCGCCGGCCGCTCCGCCCTGCCCGCCGACCGCGACGGACATGGCGACGTTGATGAGAGCATCCTCGGGCGCCTCACCCTTGCCGACCAGCACGTTGATCGAGTTGGCTCGACCGCCGATGCCGCCGCCGCCGCCTATCGACTGGGCGAAGATGCCGTAGCCGCTGTTGCCGGTGATAACCGTATCGCCGGCTATGTCCTTGTTGGTGGTGACGAGGCCGGTCTCGATGTTGCCGTGGTTGTTGACGTTGACGTCCTTGCCGTCGCCGGCGAGCGCGCCATTGCCGCCGATGGCCACCGAGATATTGGTGTTCTGCGCGCTCGAACTGGTCGCGTTGGCCCAGCTTCCGACCGCCGTGATCGCGTTGCCGCCATCGCCGCCGCCACCGCCCGCGCTTTGCGCGAAGATGCCAGCCGAATTGTCGCCGTAGGTTCGGATGACCGACCAATTGTTGACCGTCGCGCTCGAACCATCGCCCCCAAGCGCGCCCTGGCCGCCGACGGTGACGCCGATCGAAGCCAACGGCAGGTCGCTGTTGTTTATGCCGAGATTGACGCCGATCGCGAAGCCGCCGTCGCCGCCGCCGCCGCCGATCGACTGCGCCCGGACGCCGTCGGCGCCCAGGCCCCAGGTGGTGATGGCCGAGCCAGCGACGATCGCGCCGAGCGCGTCCTTGCCCGCATCGACGATGACGGCGCCGCCGTTCCCGCCTGTCCCGCCAGTACCGCCAACGGCGACCGATATGTTGGCACCCGGCCCCATTGAGCCGGAACCAGCTCCGGCATAGCCGCCGGTGCCGCCACCGCCGCCCACCGATTGGGCCCAGATGCCGTGAGCCCCCGTGCCAAGGGTGGTGATATCGCCGCCATTGATGACATGCACCGTGTCGCCGATGCTGCCTACTCCGCCCTTGCCGCCGACCGCGACCGAAACGGCGACCGCCGGAATCTCTTCCGGATCGGGCGAAACCGCGAGCGAGAAGGCGATCGCTCCACCGCCATTGCCGCCGCCGCCGCCGACGCTCTGCGCGAAGATGCCGTAAGCCTTGATGCCCGAAGTGTTGATGTCGCCCTGGTTGTTGACCGTGACGGTGCCGCCGCTGCTGCCGTCACCGGCGTCGCCGCCGACGGCGGCCGATATTGCGCCGACCGCGAGCGCGCCGGCGATGGAGAAGCCGCCATTGCCGCCGCCGCCGCCGATGCTCTGCGCGTTGATGCCTATCGACCCGTCCGCGTGGGTGCTGATAGTCGAGGCATTGTTCACGGTGACGGCCTTGGCGAGGCCACCCGCGGCCCCTTTGCCGCCAAGGGTAACAGTCAGCGCAACCGCGCCGATCGTGCCGCCACCGGCAAAGCCGCCGTTGCCACCGCCGCCGCCGACCGACTGCGCGAAGATGCCGTAGGCCTGGAGGCCGTAAGTCTCGATCGTGCCGCCCGCGGTGTTGACGGTAACGATGTCGCCAATGCCGCCGACGCCGGCAGCGCCGCCCATCGAGAGGCCGAAGTTGAACGCGCCACCGCCGCTGACCGCGACGGCGCCGCCGCCATCGCCGCCGCCGCCGCCGACGCTCTGCGCGAAGATGCCGTAGGCACTGTCCCCTTGGGTGGTGATGTCGCCCTTGTAATTGACGGTAACGTCCTTGCCGTCGCCACCGGGGCCGCCCTTACCGCCGAGCGCGAAGCTGGCGCCGGCGCCGGAGGTTGCGCTCGAGACGGCAACTGCAAGACCTCCCCGGCCGCCGCCGCCGCCTACCGACTGTGCGAAAACGCCGTAGGCCTTGGCGCCAGTGACGACGGTTTGGCCCAGATTGTTGGTGGCGCGGGTGCCCGTGGTGATATTGGAGGCGACGAGGCCGCTGAGATTGCCCGGCGTGGCAACGTGGTTGACCTCGACGGATCCGCCGTTGCCGCCCTTTGCGCCGGAGCCGCCGATGGCGATCGCCACGGCTTCGCCGACCGTATACGAACCGCCTCCGTTGCCACCGCCGCCGCCCAGCGACTGGGCGAGGATGCCGACGGCATCATCGCCGCTGGTGCTTAGGTGACCGGACGAATTGACGGTGACCTTGAGGCCGTCGCCGCCGCCGCCGCCCGAGCCGCCGATGGAGAACAGGCCGCCAGCGGAGCCGCCATCGCCGCCGCCGCCGCCGATTGATTCCGCCTGGATGGCGGTGCCCGCGGTCGTGATGGTGCCCGTGTTGGTGACCGTGACGATGCCGCCGTTGCTGGTGGAGGAGCCCTTGCCGCCGATGGCGACGAGACCACCGCTATCGCCGCCATTGCCGCCGCCGCCGCCGATCGACTGGGCGAAGATGCCGCGTGCCTTGGGGCCGATCGTGATGAGGGTGCCGTCATTGGTGACCGAGACCGCCCCGCCGATGCCGCCGGCGCTGCCCTCGCCGCCGATGGCGACCAGGCCGCCACTGCCCGAACCATTGCCGCCGCCGCCGCCGATCGATTGCGCCACGATCGCGTCGGCGCCGACGTCCTGGATGGTGGGACCGAGATCGGTGACGCTCGTGTCCGAGCCGCCGAACGTCCTGATGACGTTGCCCGCGGCATTGGTGACGATGACGGTCTTGCCATCGCCGCCGGAGCCGGCGTCCCCGCCGATGGCGACGAGGCCGCCGGCGCCGCCCGCATCGCCGCCGCCGCCGCCGATCGACTGCGCCAGGATGCCGAAGGCGCCGACGCCATAGGTGGTGATGTTGCCGCCGGCATTGTTGTTGACGGTCACGGTGTTGCCGGTACCGCCGCCGGAGCCGAGCTTGTTGCCCAGCGCGACGATGCCGCCTGAGTCACCGGCGTTGCCGCCGCTGCCGCCGAGTGATTGCGCCCATATGCCGTAGGACCGCGCGCCCTTGGTCTCGACGACGCCTGTATTGGTCACGGTGACGGTGCCGCCATTGCCGCCGGCGGAAGCCGAGCCGGGCTGGCCGACAATGCCGAAGCTGTCGCCGCCCGCGCCGCCGCCGCCGCCGATCGACTGGGCAAAGATGCCGATCGACTTGTCCTGGTTGGTGGTGATCCGGCCACTGTTGTTGACGATGACCGTGCCGCCGGTTGTCGGGGGGCCGCCGGAGCCACCCTGGCTGAAGATGTAGCCGCTGCCGCCGGCCCCGCCCTGGCCACCCTTGCTCATCACGAAGATGCCGTCGGCACCGACCGCATCGGTGGTGATCGTCGCCGCCGAGTTCAGCGTGATGTCGCCGCCCTGACCAGCGGCGCCACCCTGGCGCGCGTCCTGGTTGCCGTAGGAATCGCCACCCTTGCCGCCATCACCGCCGACGCTGACGATCTCGACCGCGGCTTTGCCGGCCTGGCTGGAACTGTAGCTGTCGGTCGCGTGCAGCGTGTCGTTGATCGTCGGCCCATTGCCGCCTGGCTGGCCATCGGAACCGCTGACGCCAATGGTCAGACTGCCGAGAATGCCGAAGTCGATCTTGATGCCATAGGCGTTGGAGCCGCCCGAGCCGTTGGAACCGGTCTGGCGGTCGACGAAGCGCACGCTGTTGCCCTGGGTCACCGTGCCGCCGCTACCGGAGCCTCCCGCCCCACCGCCATCGATCGGCACGTTGAGCTGATACGCGTTGAGTGTGGTTTGCGGTTTGCCGGAATCGGTCTCGTTCTCGACCACGATGCCGGTATAGTAGTTGGTGCCGTTCACCGTCGTCGTGGTATAAGATAGAACCTTGTAGGTCTTTCCGCCGGAGACGTAGGTTGTGCCCACGTTAGGCGGCGTGACGATGACGGCGTTGAACGTGGTAGTGCCGCCGGAGGAAACCGCGGTCACCACCCAGCCGTTGGGCGGCGACGGGATCTGGACAATAGTCTCAAGATTGCCGGTGCCGGGATTGTAGACCTGATCGCCGACCGCCAACGCGAAAGCGCTGCCCACGGTCATAAGCAGCATCGAGCCCGTAAGGATTCCGAACACGCTTGACCGGGCAGACCGGCGCATGGCCTTCAGCCCGATTGCGGGCACACCAATGTAATTCATAGCCGCAGCCAACCCCTACCGCCGGTGAGCCCCGGTCTGGCGGAATCCAGAAGCGAGGCCCTATGGCAGGCCTCGATCGGCTTCACGCTTGGCGGAGCTCTTCCCGCCTTACGCATACTTGATCCGCATGGTGGTTGACTGTGTTATATTTAACGCAGTTGAGGCCAATCTAAATAAGAAAGCACTTTGATGGCTTTTGTGGCGTGGCATGACTTCACGAACGGGCGCCGTCCATCGGGGCCGGGAGCCTACTGGATCTGCCCAGAATGCAACGGTTTTGCTGATATCCACCGGCACATGCGAGGCAAAACGCGGGCCGCGTCCAGCATTCCGAGAGGTCCGGCCAGGCAGCTTACCCAGTGGTTTTACCAGCTGACTTTTTTTGGGTGTGTCCCGCTTCCCACGCGAAATGTTCGACTGGCGGCGAGCTTGGCGAGTCAGGACGGTCGATATCGCCAGCAAGACTTCGCCATGGTCTATTTCCTGGCCGCCAGGGACAGCAGCGGCAACGCCGGCGCATAGGACTCGTAGCCGTCGCCATCCGCAACGCTGAAAGTGACGATCGGATCTAAGCCATCGGCGCTGAAGGCGACCGTGCCGTCCTGTTGCTCGCGCCAGAATTTCGCCCGCTCTATGCCCGGCAAGAGCCGACGGCAATTCGGCGCCACCGTCAACAGCGACAGCGCTTCCGAAATCGAAGCGCCCCGCGTCACCGCGCAGGCCTCCTGGTCGCCATTGGCGACCAGCCTGTAGGTATTGGCCGGCGTGGCCTCTTCGGCGACGCTCTCCCCGCTGCCGCCGTGAAACAGCTGGACACCGCCAAACAGGGCAGCGGCAGCGATCACTGCGGAAAGCGTTTTCATTCTAGGCTTCATCCCTTGAGGCAGGCAGGATCAAGCATGATTTCAATGGGTTAAGCTGGTGTTAAGAAGTGTGGCAAACCGCCATTCAGCCGCGAGCTTTCACATGCGCCGTCTCCGGCACCGGCGTCAGCGGCCGGCGCTCGGTGAACCAGGACACCAGATTGTCGACGCACAGATCAGCCATGGCGCGGCGTGTGTGCTCGGAGGCCGAGCCGACATGCGGCAGCAGCGAGGTGTTGGGCGCATCGAGCAGGGCCTTGGGCACGTTCGGTTCGTCGGCGAAAACGTCGAGCCCGGCGGCAGCGATGGTCCCGTCGGCAAGGGCTGCCGCCAGCGCCGTCTCGTCGACCGTGCTGCCACGGCCGATATTGACGAAGACCCCGTTGGCGCCGAGCGCCGACAGGATTTCGGCATTGACCGCCTTCTGCGTCGACGCGCCGCCAGGCGCCACCGAAATCAGCGTATCGACCGCCTCGGCGAGGCCCTTCAGCGTCGGATGGTACTGATAGGAAAGGCCCTCGACGCGGCGCCGGTTGTGATAGGCGACCGGCAGGCCGAACGCTTCCAGCCGGCGCGCAATGGCCTGCCCGATGCGCCCCATGCCGAAAATGCCAACGCGGCGCGCACGCAAGGTCAGCCGGCTCAACGGATAGTTGCCCTTGCGTGCCCAGCTGCCGTCGCGCAGCCAGGTTTCGGCGCGCGGCAGGTCGCGGATCGTGTTGATAAGCAGCCCGATCGCGGTGTCGGCGACCTCCTCGGTCAGGACGTCGGGCGTGTTGGTGACCATGATATTCTTCGCCGCGGCATGGGCCACATCGACCGAGTCATAGCCGACACCGAAGGAGGCGATCAGTTCGAGATTGGGCAAGGCATCCATCATCGGCGCGCTGATGCCGGCAAAGGACGCGATGCCACGTACGTTGCTCCGCATCTCCTGCGTAACCAGAGCCGGATCGGCGCGCTCGATCCTGACCTGGTTGAAGGTACGATCGATACGCCTGACGGCAGGGTCGCTGAAGTCGGCCGGCACCAGGATGGTGACGGCTTGCAGTTGGTCGGCCTTGGTCATGCCCGCTCCACCGGCTTGCCGGTCGACTGGCGCACGTGCAGTTCCGGCTTGATCAATTCCTGCGAGGGCCGCACGGTCTGCCCGTTGAGCTTGTCGAGCAGCGCCCTGGCGGCACGGCGGCCAACCTCACGCTGGCCGTTCCAGACGGTGGTCAGCGCCGGCGTGGCGATCGCCGCCTCCTCGAGATCGTCATAGCCGGTGACGGAGATGTCGATGCCCGGCATCAACCCGGCGCGTGCAATGCCGTTCATCAGGCCGATGGCGACGAGATCATTCCAGCAGCAGGCGGCGGTCGGCTTGTCCTTCAGCGCCAGGAACTGACCGGCGGCCTCGAAGCCGGCCTGCTTGGTACGGGGGCCAGCGATGCGCCAAGACGGCCTGACCTCGAGGCCAGCCGCATCCATGGCGTTGACATAGCCCTGGTAGCGGTCGCGGCCAGTCGAGGTCTGGTCGGTGCCGCCGATCATGGCGATGCGCTTGTGGCCGAGCGAGATCAGATGGTTGGTGGCAAGCCCGGTGCCATAGGAATCGTCGCCGCGAAACACCGGCACGTCGGCGCCCTCGACGGTGCGCGCGATCAGCACCGCAGGCAGGCCATTCTCCTCGGCCATCAGGATGTCGGCAGCCGGGGTGCCGATGGCCGGCGACATGATGACGCCGTCGGCGCCGAGCTGCAGCAACGTATCGATGAACGTGCGCTGCTTTTCGAGCTGGTCGTAGTGATTGGACAGGATGAAGGTCTGCCGGCTGCGGTCGAGTTCGCTCTCGATCGAACGCAGGATTTCGGCGAAGAACGGATTCATGATGTCGTGCACCACGACACCGACAATGCCCGAGCGCGAGGTGCGCAGGCTGGCGGCGCGGCGGTTGTAGATATAGCCGATGGCGCGCGCATGTTCCTTGATGCGGTCGCGCGTCGAGGCCGCAACCAGCGGGCTGTCGCGCAGCGCCAGCGACACGGTGGCCGTGGACACGCCGAGTGCATCGGCGATCGTCGAAAGCTTGATTTTTTGTGCCAGCGCCTTGCGCCCCCCGAACGACCTGAATTCCGACCTAAACTGTTTAAAGGCGGCGTTATGCCACCGATCGGGGGCAAATCAAAGTTTTTTTGCCAGCGCCTCGGCCTCGACATCGGAGGCCGCGCGGCTCTGCAGCCGAAGCCGATGCTCGCGGTGGACGATGTAGAGGCCGCTGGCCACGATGATCGCGGCGCCGACCAGCGTCCAGCGATCGGGAAACTGCTTGAAGACGATCCAGCCCGAGATGATCATCCACACCATCTGCGAATAGGGATAGGGCGCGAGCGCCGTGGTCGTCGCCAGCCGATAGGCCTGCACTAGCAGCCAGTGCCCGACGCCGCCGAACACGCCAAGCATGAGCAGGACGAACCAGTGCCAGCCATCATGCGGCAGCGAGAATGAAAACGGCAACATGGGCAAAAGCAGCACCGCCGGCGCCAGCGCCGCGAACAGGATCAGGCTTTCCGACGTCTCGGTCGCCGACATGCGGCGCGTCATGATGACATAGAAGCTGTTCGACAGCATCGAGCCGAGCGCGAAGAGATGGCCGATGCCGAAAACGCCGACACCCGGTCTGGTGATGATCAGAACCCCGGCGAAGGCGGCTAGGATGGCCAGCCAACGCCTCCAGCCGGCCCATTCGCCAAGCAACGGGCCGGCAAGCGCGGTGATCACCATCGGCCCGAAGAAATAGATCGACGTCGTCTCGGCCAGCTGCAGCGAGCGCAGCGCAAGGATGTTGCACATGGTCGAGCCGAACAGGAACACGCCGCGCAGCACATGCGCCGGCAGGTTGACCGGGCGAAACCGCATGGGTTGGCGCCAGCCGCGCAAAAGCGTGCCGACCAGCACGACATGCACGGCAAAGCGCACCCAGGCGACGATCAGCGCCGAAACGCCGGCAAGGACGAGATATTTGCTCGAGGTGTCAAGGAAGGTGAAGAAGACATAGGTGGTGAGCATGCACAGGATCGCCACCGGCGGCGTCGCGCTTTCGACATATTTTTTGGAAGCAGTCACTTGCAGGCCGGGGAAAAGCTGGACTAAAGCCCACCTTTGCGGGAATTGTCGCGTGCCGGCAAGTCAATTGTCGCCCGCCGCCCCGCCTGAACTTGCTGGCACAACAACACCTGTCAAGCTTAGTCCAGATCTCCTCCACTAGGCATGCATGCGGGCACCCTTGGTGATCTTGTCGACGACCTTCTTCTCCGCGCGCAACGCGATGCCGACCACCTTGGCGTCTTCAGGCGCGAACTCGGAGAAGACGGCGCGGTTGGCGGCGTCAAAGCCGGTGGAAAACATCTCCTCGACATAGAGCGAGGCGGTCACGCCGCGCTCCAGCGCGCGCCGGTGGATCGTGGCGAGCGTCGCCTGATCGGCCGAGAGCACGATGACGGGCTGGATCGAGAGCGGGTTGTAGAGATTGCCTGAGCGGTCGCGATAGGGTTCGCCGATGATGTCGGGAAACTGCGCGACGATGCCGCTGGTCAGGAAGGCGGTGACGTTGAGTTTCTGCCAGACGGGCAGGTCCTCCCGCAGGACGATTGCAAATTTCGTATCGAACATGAGAAAATAGACCATTCGTTATTGCGCCCCGATTGCGAGGCTGAAGGAGCAGATGCCGTTCGAACTAGACCGCCAGGCCTTCGAGGGTCTTGGACGTTTGTGCACTGAGGCGGCGGAAAACTGCATCATCTCCGCTCCCGACCCCGCAGGCATGGAGCGAATCGAAGCGAGGTTCCACGGCTCCGCCTTCGATCTGCACCGCCACGACACCTACGCGATCGGGGTGACCCTGCAGGGCGTGCAGACCTTTCGCTACCGTGGCGCGACGCGGCTGAGCCTGCCCGGCCAGATCATCGTTTTGCATCCCGACGAATTGCATGATGGCGGCGCCGGCACCGAGGACGGGCTGCGCTACAGGATGCTCTATCTCGAACCGTCGCTGATGCTGGACTGCCTTGGCGGCTTGTCGCTGCCCTTCGTCAGGGACGCCGTGGTGAGGGACGAGGCCTTCCGCGCAACGCTGCTTTCGGCGCTGGGGCCGCTACAGCAGGAACTCGACGAGCTGTTCGTCGACGATTTTCTCACGCAACTGATGCAGGGCCTGGCGCGCCATGCCGGCCAGCCGGCAAAGCCGATGGCGAGGACGGCGTGGCGGGCGGCAGTGCTGGCGCGCGACTATCTGACCGAGAATGTAGCGCGCCCCGTGCGTTCCGGCGAGTTGGAAGCCATCACCGGGCTCGACCGTTATGCCCTGTCGAGGCATTTCCGCGCCGCTTTCTCGACCAGCCCGCATCGCTTCCTGGTGATGCGCCGGCTTCAGCGCGCGCGGCGGATGATCGCCGCCGGCGAACCTTTGGCGCAGATCGCGATCGAGGCCGGCTTCACCGACCAGAGCCACTTCAACAGGCAATTCAAGAAAGCGTTCGGCATGACACCAGGACGCTGGTCGTCGCTGACCCGGGACTCTGGCCTGGCAGCGGCCTGATCGTTGCGATCAGTCGTCCGACTCTGCGTCGTCGTCGATCAGCACCAACTCCTCGTTGGAGAGGTTGGCCTCGATGCGGGCCAGCAGCTTGAACAGCGCCTTCTGGTCTTTCTTGTCGAGGCCCTTCAGCGCCTGCTTTTCGGTCTTCTTCACCGACTTCTCGATGGCGCGGATGGTTTCGCGGCCGCTCTCGGTGAGGAAGATATGCGCCTGGCGGGCATCGGCCTCGGAGGCGCGCTTCTCTAGGAAACCCTGCGCCTGCAGCCGGTTGATGGTCTTGGTGATGGTCGGCGGCCGCACGCCGAGGCGACCGGCAAGATTGCCCGGCGTCTGGCCGTCCTCGCGGTCGAGCGCCAGCATGATCTGGTCCTGGCCGGCATAGAAGCCGTGCGCCAGCAGCCGGGCGGCGAGCGCGGTTCTTGCCAGCCTTGCCGCCGAATGCAGCCGGCTCATTGTCGCAGTCTTGTCCGCCTTGGCCATGGTCATCCCTCTTCGGCCATACCGGTAGCGGCAGCATAGACACAGCCGGCCCGTTGGCAATCGACGATCGAAAAGTTTCCGGCACGTGAAACAGCTTTGCCGGCAAGCTTTGCGTTACCCGCCGTGGCTAATGCCAGATGTTTATTTCAGTTAGATGACAAACGAGTTTTCGAAAGCAGCGTATTCGCAGCCGCCGCATCGCAGGCAGGCCGCAGCGATCGGCAACCCGCCCCTGGACCATCCTGCCGCCGGCGCCGCGCGGCCATTGAACCCGGTACAATCCCGATCGCCGCTTTGGCCCATTGGTTTGCCCCGTGCAAAAGCCCCGCGCACATCCTATATGGATCCGACAATCCCTTTTTCGTGGCCTGGATTCAGGGCCCCAGTCATTTCGAGGCAAGCCATGAGCGACGCACAGACGCAGATCCCCGTAACCGTTCTCACCGGCTATCTCGGCGCCGGCAAGACGACGCTGCTCAACCGCATCCTGTCGGAGAACCATGGCAGGCGCTATGCGGTCATCGTCAACGAATTCGGCGAAATCGGCATCGACAACGACCTGATCGTGGAATCCGACGAGGAGATCTACGAGATGAACAATGGCTGTGTCTGCTGCACGGTGCGCGGCGACCTGATCCGCGTCGTCGAGGGCCTGATGCGCCGGCCCGGCCGTTTCGACGCCATCGTGGTCGAGACCACCGGTCTCGCCGATCCGGTGCCGGTGGCGCAGACCTTCTTCATGGACGATGACGTGCGCTCCAAGACCAAGCTCGACGCGGTGGTGGCACTGGTCGACGCCAAGCATCTGCCGCTCAGGCTCAAGGATTCCAAGGAGGCCGAGGACCAGATCGCCTTCGCCGACGTCGTCGTGCTGAACAAGACCGACCTGGTCACCCCGGAAGAACTAGCCAAGGTCGAGGCGACGATCCGCGCCATCAATCCGGCGGCAAGGATCCATCGCACGACGCGTGCCGGCGTCGCCCTCTCGGAAGTGCTCGACCGCGGCGCCTTCGATCTGTCGCGGGCGTTGGAAAACGATCCGCATTTCCTCGAGGCCCATGATCACGATCATCATGACCACGATCATCACGACCATGAAGGTCACGATCACCACCATCATGACCATGACGGGCATGATCATCACCACCACGACCATCCCTCGGACATCCATGACGTGACGGTGCAGTCGGTATCGCTGCGCGGCGGCGAGATGGACCCAAAGAAATTCTTTCCCTGGATCGAGAAGATCACCCAGATGGAAGGCCCGAACATCCTGCGCCTGAAGGGCATCATCGCGCTCAAGGGCGACGATGAGCGCTATGTCATCCAGGGCGTGCACATGATCATCGAGGGCGACCATCAGCGCGCCTGGAAAGACGGCGAGAAGCATGAGAGCCGGCTGGTTTTCATCGGCCGCGAGCTGGACGCCGAGCGGCTGAAGAAGAGCTTCGACGCCTGCCAGGTGGCTTGATTTCCGTACTTTATGGCGCTAGCGCTGCCCCTTCTTCCTTCTCCCCCTTGTGGGAGCAGGTTGGCGCTACACTTGGTCGCGCAGGCGCCTTCCCGGGTTGGCGACAGATTTCATTGGAACGGTTCTGATGCCAACAGTTGCCCCTCTCGACCTCGAAGGCCATTGCGTCGCCGCAGTCTTTCTGGGCGACGTGCCACATTTCGCGCTGGCCGACGGTGCCATCCATCGGCTCGACAACGGCCACAAGACGGTGCAGGCCAATGACGGGCTGCTCGCCGCCTTCCATGATGCGGCCAACGACCGGCTGATCACCGGCGGCGAGGACGGCAAGGTGTTTGCCGTGACGTCTGGCGGCGCGGTACAAGACCTGGCCAGCGCCGGGAAAAAGTGGATCACCAGCGTTGCCGCCGGGCCGCAAGGCGCCATCGCCTATGCCACCGGCAAGACCGCTTTCGTGCGTTTCGCCGATGGCAAGACCAGGGAATTTGCCCATCCACGCTCAGTCGAAGGGCTGGCGTTTTCGCCCAAGGGCATGCGCTTCGGCGTTGCCCGCTACAATGGTGCGACGCTGCATTTCCCTGCCGCCGAGGGCAAGCCGGTGGAGCTCGAATGGGCGGGCGCGCATACCGGTATCACCTTCTCGCCGGACGGCGCCTTCCTGGTCACATCAATGCAGGAGAATGCGTTGCATGGCTGGAAGCTCGCCGACGGCAAACACATGCGCATGACCGGCTATCCCGGGAAGGTCAAAAGCCTGTCGTGGAGCGTCAAGGGCAAATGGCTGGCGAGTTCCGGCGCGCCGGCGGCTATCGTCTGGCCGTTCTCAGGCAAGGACGGTCCGATGGGCAAAGCGCCGCTGGAGCTCGGTACGCGCGGCAATTCGATGGTGACCTCGGTCGCCTGCCATCCAAGCCAGGATGTCGTCGCGATCGGCTATGAGGACGGCATGGTGATCGCTGCGCGCTTCGCCGACGCCAAGGAAGTGCTTTTGCGCCGGCAAGGCAAAGGCGCGATCACTTCGATGATGTGGGACAAGGAAGAACGCCGTATCGCCTTCGGCAGTGCCGCCGGCGACTGCGGCGTCATCGACATCACGGCCTGAAACCCCGCGCCATCGGGGTCAAGCCCGACACCATGCTTGCGCGCCGCCCTTCCTGAGCGCATCCTCTTTCCGTTGGACAAGCTTCCGATGGGAGGACACCTTGCCAAGCACGGTTACGCTTCATGCCTGGGCGACGCCGGCATTTGTCGACGGCTCGCCGGTCGACCATACCTGGGTCACCACCTACGACAACCAGCAACATCACTATGCCAATGCAGCCGCTGTCGCCGCCGCCGGCAAGGACTACTGGTTCTGCTGGGGCAGCTATCATCCAACCGGTGGAACGCCCGGCAATCCGACGGGAACTCTCGGCAACCAGTCCGGGCATCTGGCGCTGGCACGATGCCTGGTCCAGTCGAATGCGGATTCCGCGACAGTTCCCGCCGCCCAGGGAACCATACTGATCTACGGCATCGATGGCGTCTGCCACCAGCTAGCCAATCAGGTGCTCTACGCGACCACCGGGACGCGGCTGACGGTGAAGAATGCGCGTGGTTACGGGGCGAGCAGCTTCCTATATGGAACCTATGGGCTGCGGCACGCGGCATGGGCCAGCAAGATCCAGCATTGCCTGGGAACGAGTGCCCTGGCGGCTGGTGGAGCAGGCGGAGTGACCAAGATGCAAGGATTGCCCGACGATTTCGAGGAGCACGCACGATCGGTGCTCGGCGACGAGGAACCGGAACTGCTGGCCAAGCTCCTGTCGCTGAAGGGCGAGGTGCAGAATTTCACCGCGCAGCGAATCCCAGGCTTTGTGCCGCCAAGCCCCGAAACGATCAATGCGCGCAACCAGCATTTGATCGATCAGGCAGCCTTACTGCTTGGCCCCAAGCACTTCGAACGGGTGTTCGGCTTTCCGCCCGGCGAAAAGATCAATCTCGTCGATCCGGCAGCGACCTCCCGGAAATAGCCCGCCGCCGCTGTCATAGCGCGTTTGCGCGCTGCCGCATCCGATCGATCTATTCGGCGCCACAGGATACAGCCCCGCTCAGATCGGCGGTCTTGCCGTCACCGTCCTTGTCGGCCGCCCTGTCATAGACGGCAAGCTTGTAGTCTCCGCCATAGACGCCCTCGTCGCTGGCCTTGGTCAGGATCGTCAGCTCGACCGAGCTGAACCTCTTGGCCACCTCCTGTTCGTGGTAGATGTTCAGCCGCAATTCCTTGGCGTCGAGCCAATACTGGGTAAGGTTGGAATTCTCGAATGTCGTCTTTCGCAGTTGGTCATCAGCCAGCCTCGCCTTGATTTCGACGTCGCCGCGAAAATTGAAGGTCGGACTGCCCAGGCCAGTGGTGACGCCGGCATCGACCTGGAATTTCACCGCCGCGTCATCGACGGAGCACCAGATGCCACCGGTGGCGTGGGCCGTGCTGGCCGACAGGAACAGCATCGTCACGCAGATAATCGTCCGCATTTTGTCCCCGCCTCGCCATGGCCGACAAGCATTGGCGCTGACTTCGCGGAGAGCGTCAAGCGTCGGTGCTGGCGGCTGAGCCAATGCAGGACAGATGCGGGGCCATTGCGGTCGCGGAGGCTCCTTGGTTAAGAGGAACCCATCAGAGGGATTTCCATGCACAGCAGCGACGGTTCAAAGACATCCATCGGCGGCATCGGCCGTGACCGCATCGCGCAATTGCGCGAGAGCGAAGGCGCGGCCTTCCGTACGGCTCGGCCGCAATCGCAGGCCAAGGTCGGCAACGGCCTGCCCGGCTTCTTCGGCGGCGTGCCGATGCACTGGATGAACGACTGGCCGACGCCGTTTCCGATCCTGGTCGACAGCGCCAGGGGCGCCACCATCACCGACATCGACGGCAACAGGCTCGACGATTTCTGCCTCGGCGACACCGGTTCGATGTTCGGCCACTCGCCGCCGCCGGTGGCGCGCGCGATCCGCCGCCAAGCCGGGCGCGGCCTGACGTATATGCTGCCCTCGGAGGATGCGCTGGCGATAGGGCCGCTGCTGCAGCAGCGTTTCGGCCTGCCGTTCTGGCAGATCGCGACGACGGCGACCGACGCCAACCGCTTTGCGCTGCGCGTTGCCCGCGCCGTCACCGGGCGGGAAAAGATCCTGGTCTTCAACGGCTGCTATCATGGCTCGGTCGACGAGACGATGGTGCGGCTGATCGACGGCAAGCCCGTCAACCGGCCGGGGCTGGCGGGCGAATTCCGCGACCTGACCCGCACGGCAAAGGTGGTCGAGTTCAATGACGTGGGGGCGTTGGAGGCTGCGCTCAAGGACAGGGATGTGGCCTGTGTCATCGCCGAGCCGGTGCTGACCAATTCCTGCATGGTGCTGGCCGATCCGGGCTTCCATGATGCGCTGCGCGGACTGACGCGCGAAACCGGCACGCTGCTTTTGATCGACGAGACGCACACCATCTCGACCGGGCCCGGCGGCTACACCGGGAAATACGGGCTGGAGCCGGACTTGTTCGTGCTGGGCAAGCCCATCGCCGGCGGCGTGCCGGCAAGCGTTTGGGGCATGAGCGACGAGGTCGCCTCGCGCTACGCCGACTACAACAGGACCAAGGAGCCCGGCTATTCCGGCATGGGCACGACGCTGTCGGCCAACCCGCTGCAGTTCGCCACGATGCGCGCCACGTTGGAAGAGGTGATGACGCCGGAGAATTATGACCGGATGGACCATCTGGCACGGCGTCTGGATGCCGGGCTGACCGGCGTGATCGACCGCTATCGCCTGCCCTGGCATGTCGCCCGCGTCGGTGCTCGCGTCGAATTCATCTGCGCACCCGGCCCGCTGCGCAATGGTGCGGAGGCGGAAGGCGCGCATGCGCCGGAACTGGAGGCCGCCATCCATGTCGCGCTGGTCAATCGCGGCGTGCTGATCGCGCCCTTCCACAACATGATGCTGATTTCGCCGGCAACCACGGGCGCCCAGGTCAACCGGCTGATCACCGCCTTCGCCGCGGTTGCGGCAAAGCTTGCGGCATGAGACAAGCGGCCATGGACAATGCCATCGTGACCTCACCGTCGGGGTCTTCACCCACCGAGGCGCAAGCCTTTCTCGACGCCCATCCCGAGATCGAAGCTTTCGATATCGTGCTGACCGACGCCAACGGTGTCGGCCGTGGCAAGATCGTGCGCCGGCATGAGCTGAAAAGCATTTTCGAGGGTGGCCGGCACATGCCGATCTCGATCCTCGGCCTCGACATCACCGGCGAGGACGTGCACGAGACCGGACTGATCTGGACAACCGGCGACGGCGATCTCAGGGCTTGGCCGATTCCCGGCACGCTGGTGCCGCTCTACGGCACCAGCCCGCCGCGCGGCCAGGTGCTGATGGCGATGTACCATCTCGACGGCCAGCCCATGTCGTCGGACCCACGGTTGGCGCTGGCCCGGCAGGTCGATATCCTCGCGGCCAAGGGCCTTTATCCGGCCGGTGCCTTCGAACTGGAGTTCTTTCTCCTTGCCAACGAGCGCGATGCCGACGGCAAGGTGCAGCCGGCGCGTGCCGTGCTCGACGGCCGCGTCTCCGGCAAGACGGAAGTCTACTCGGTCGACCATTTGCACGGCATGGAGCCGTTGTTCTCCGACATCTATGCGGCGGCCAAGGCGCAAGGCATCCCGGCCGAAACGGTGATTTCAGAATATGCGCCGGGCCAGTACGAACTGACGCTGAACTACCGCAAGGATGTGATGCGCGCGGCCGACGATCTGGTCATGCTGAAGCGGCTGGTGCGGGCGCAGGCGCGCCGCCATGGCGTCACCGCCTGCTTCATGGCCAAGCCGATCGAGAAATATGCCGGCTCGGGCATGCATTTCCACGTCTCACTGCAGGACAAGGCAGGCCGCAACGTCTTTGCCGAGGCGGGCGGCGAGAGCTGGTCGCTGCCCTTGCTGCAAGGGCTCGGCGGGCTCATCCAGACGATGGCGGAATCGATGCTGGTGTTTGCCCCGCACGCCAATTCCTGGCGGCGCTTCGTTTCCCAGTCCTATGCGCCGGTGGCGCCGACCTGGGGCGTCAACAACCGCTCGGTGGCGCTGCGCGTGCCGGCCGGCGACGCGAAGAACCGGCGCATCGAACACCGGCCGTCCGGCGTCGATGCCAATCCCTATCTGATCGCCGCAACGGTGCTTGCGGGCATCATCAAAGGTCTCGATGAAGGGCTCGATCCCGGCCCCGAGACAACCGGCAATGGCTATGAAGCAGCCGTCACCCGCACGACGATGCCGGCGGATTGGCGCGCCGCCATCGAGGCGGCCAGGGCGTCCAGCTTCCTGAAGGGCGCGCTCGGCGAGGATTTGCACCGCACCTTCGTGGCGATCAAGCAGTCCGAATATCTGCGCGTGGCACGCACGGTCAGCGAACTGGATTATCATCTCTATCTGCACGAGGTTTGACGACCTAACGATCGGCGGCGATCACTTTTCCGCCGCCGATATCAAATGAGGTAGCGCCGCGGCTTCTCAGAACATATCATGAACGGATGAGCGCTCTCACCGTCCGTGAAAAGCTGGCGATCCTGTCCGACGCCGCCAAGTATGACGCCTCCTGCGCCTCGTCTGGGTCGGCGAAGAAGGATTCGCTGAAATCCGGTGGCATCGGTTCGACGGAAGGCATGGGCATCTGCCACTCCTATGCACCGGACGGGCGCTGTATTTCGCTGCTGAAAATCCTGCTCACCAATTTCTGCATCTACGATTGCAGCTATTGCATCAACCGCTCGTCCTCGAATGTGCAGCGCGCCCGCTTCGGCATCGACGAGGTGGTGAAGCTGACCATGGATTTCTACCGTCGCAACTATATCGAGGGCCTCTTCCTGTCCTCGGGCGTCATCCGCTCACCAGACGAGACCATGGGCGAGATGGTCGAGGTGGCGCGGCGGCTGCGGCTGGAGGAAAAGTTCTCTGGCTACATCCATCTGAAAACCATTCCTGAAAGCTCTGCCGAACTGGTCGAGAAAGCCGGCCTCTATGCCGATCGACTGTCGATCAATGTCGAGCTCCCCACCGATGAGGGTGTCAAGAAACTGGCGCCGGAAAAGAAGCCGGAAACGATCCGCCTTTCCATGGCCAGGCTGCGCCGGAAGATGGAGGAAAAGGCCGAGCCGACGTTGCGAACCAAAAAGCGCGAACGCTTCGCGCCGGGTGGCCAGTCGACGCAGATGATCGTCGGCGCAGACAAGACCTCCGACGACGGCATCTTGCACACCAGCGCCCGGCTCTATGGCAGCTATCATTTGCGGCGCGTCTATTATTCGGCCTTCAGCCCGATCCCGGATTCCTCGTCATCCCTGCCGCTGCAGAAGCCGCCATTGATGCGCGAACACCGGCTTTACCAGGCCGACTGGCTGATGCGGTTTTACGGCTTCTCGCAGCCGGAGATCCTGGCCGGCAGCAGCGACGGCATGCTCGATCTCGCCATCGACCCGAAGCTCGCCTGGGCGCTGCGCAACAGGGGACAATTTCCCGTCGACATCAACCGCGCCGACCGCGAGGCGCTGCTGCGCGTGCCCGGCCTCGGCACCAAGGTGGTGGCGAAAATCCTGGAGACCCGCCGCCATCGCCGGCTGCGGCTCGAGGACGTCGGCCGGATTTGCCAGTCGATCGCCAAGCTCAGGCCGTTCATCATTGCCGAAGGCTGGTCGCCCGGCGCGCTCACCGACAAGGCCGGCCTGCGCGAAAAGATCGTCGCTCCTTGCGAACAACTGGCGCTGTTTTGACCATGCAGCCGGCAGAGCTCAACCTTGCCCGATACAATGTTTCGCTCGACAGCGAGACCGACTTTGCCGGCTGGCGCGGCGCGGCACGGCGACTGGCCCTGGGTGAGGTCAGGCCCGAAGATATCAGCTGGCATGTCGCATCCGACCCGGACCAGAGCCGGTCCGATTTGCCAGCCATACCTGCTGGTGCGCAGCTCGTGGTGCCGCGTGACTTCATCGAGCATGCCGAAACGGCCTTCTGTCATTCAGATCCCACCCGCTTTGCTTTTCTCTACCGGCTTCTGTGGCGGTTGCGCACCGAGCCCAAGCTGCTGGCGATCGCGTCGGACCCCGACACGAGGCGGCTCGAGGCCATGGAAAAGGCGGTTCGGCGCGACAGCCACAAGATGCACGCCTTCGTGCGATTCCGGAAGATCGGTGACGGCGCCGACGAGCGTTATGTCGCCTGGTTCGAGCCAGACCATTTCATCGTCGAGCGCAATGCGGATTTCTTCGTCAGGCGCTTCACCGGCATGCGCTGGACGATTCTGACGCCTTACGCCTCCGCCGACTGGGATGGCGAAAGACTGGCGATCGGGCCGGGCGCCGCCAAGGGCGATGCGCCGGATCAGGACGACACCGAGGCGCTGTGGCGCACCTATTTCGAGAACATCTTCAACCCGGCGCGGCTGAAGGTGAAAGCCATGCAAAAGGAGATGCCGAAGAAGTATTGGCGGAACCTTCCCGAGGCCTCGCTCATTCCAGGCTTGATCGCGGGAGCGGACAAGGCCGCCAAGGATATGATTGCGAAGATGCCGACAAAGCCGGCGCCGCACCACGCTAAGGTGCAGGCGAAACATTGGCCGAAGCGTGAGCCGACACAGACGTCGGAAGATGACAACGCCGGCAGCATTTCGGAGTTGCGCGAGGCCGCGAAAGGCTGCCGCCGTTGCCCGCTTTGGCGCGATGCGACGCAGGCCGTGTTTGGCGAAGGGCCGGACAATGCCAGGGTGATTTTCGTCGGCGAACAGCCCGGTGACCAGGAAGACCTCGCCGGCAAACCTTTTGTCGGCCCGGCCGGCAAAGTGTTCGACGCCATCCTCGATGAGGCCGGCGTGGACCGGCAAAAGGTCTACGTCACCAACGCGGTCAAACACTTCAAATTCGAGCCGCGCGGCAAGCGCCGCATCCATTCCAAGCCGAATGCCGGCGAGGTCCAGGCCTGCCGCTGGTGGATCGACAGGGAATTCGCGCTGATCAAGCCTGAGCTTGCCGTGGCACTCGGTGCAACGGCAGCGTTGTCGCTGCTGGGCAAGGCCATCCCGGTGACGAAAATGCGCGGCCAGGTGATCGAGCGCGAGGATGGCTTGCGCGTGTTCATCACCATCCATCCCTCCTTCATCCTGCGTATCCATGAGCCGGCCGACAAGGAGGCCGAGCGGGAGCGGTTTTTAGCCGATATGAGAGAAGTGAAGCGGCTGATGGCGGCTTGAGGCTGATGGCGGATTCAGATTGTCAGAGCCTCGCGGACTTCGTCATCCACGGGCGAAGCAAGGAGCGAAGCGACGCAGCGCAGACCCGAGGATCCATGCCGGGACTCTTACGCGCCGCCACGATGCAGAATTCTGCTCCGCTGCACTCCACGGCCAACGTCAGGGAATGGATCCCAGGGTCTCCGCGACGGAGCTTCGCTCCTGCTTCGCCCAGGGATGACGAAGTTGCGAAGCTTCGGCCAATCACCAACGATCGTAGTCGATCCAGCATTGTAAGCTTAGGCTACGACTGGTGAATTACCGGACCAGAACCGCCCTCAGATCATTGACATTCGTGCCCGTCGGCCCCGGCACGAACAGATCCCCAACCGCGTTGAACGCCGTCCAGGCATTGTTGCCGGCCAGCATCGCCTTGGCGTCGACGCCCGCCGCGCGCATGCGCGAGACGGTCGAGCCGTCGGCGAAGGCGCCGGCATTGTTTTCCGAGCCGTCGATGCCGTCGGTGTCGGCGGCCAGGGCGTGAATGTCTTCCTGCCCATTGACGGCGATGGCAAAGGCGAGCAGGAATTCCGAATTGCGTCCGCCCTTGCCTTTGGCGCGCAAGGTCACCGTTGTTTCGCCGCCCGACAGGATCAGCACCGGCTTCGAAAATGGCCGGTTGCGGGTCGCCACTTCGCGTGCGATGGCCGCGTGAACGCCGCCGACCTCGCGCGCTTCGCCCTCGATGGCATCGGAGAGGATGACGGCCTCGATGCCTTGCCGCTTCGCTTCCACTGCCGCCGCTTCCAGCGACACGCCGGCCGAGGCGATCAGATGCACCTCGTTGCGTGAAAAGCGCTCATCATCAGGGCTTGGCGCATCGGCCGCCGGCGCATTGATGTGCGCCATCACCGAGGCCGGCAGCTTCATGCCGTAGGCGGCGATGGAGGCCAGCGCGTCTTGACGGCTGCCTCTGTCAGGCACCGTCGGCCCGGAGGCGACGAGGGCCGGATTGTCGCCAGGAATGTCGGAGACCACCAGCGACACCACCTTGGCGGGCCACGCAGTTGCCGCCAGCCGGCCGCCCTTGATGGTCGAGACATGCTTGCGGATTGTGTTCATGGCCGCGATCGGCGCGCCGGAAGCGAGCAGCGCCTCGTTGACGGCGATCTCGTCGGCAAGTGTCAGGCCTTCGGCCGGCGAGGGCAGCAGCGCCGAGCCGCCGCCGGAAATCAGCGCCACGACCAGATCGTCAGCCGTCAGTCCCTGCACCTTTGCCAACAGACGCCGTGAGGCCTCGAGGCCGGCGGCGTCCGGCACCGGGTGCGCCGCCTCGATGATCTCGATGCGCTCGCATTTGGCGCCATAGCCGTAGCGGGTGACGACCAGCCCTTCGATCGGACCGTCCCAGGCCTTCTCGAAAGCCGCCGCCATTTGCGCCGAGCCTTTGCCAGCGCCAATGACGATGGTGCGCCCCTTGGGCCTGGCCGGCAGATGATCCCTGATGGTCCGTTCCGGGTCGGCGGCGGCGACGGCTGCGTTGAAGATGGCGGTGAGGAAGGATTTGGGATCGAGCACGGTCATTCGGCTTCCGGAGCCAGCGCCAGTCCACGCTTGTCGATACCGAGATACGCGCACAACGCATCGACGACGACGCCGTGATCCTCGCGCTCGGGCAGGCCGGAAACGGCGATCACCCCGATGACGCCGGCGCCCTTGACCGTCACCGGAAAGCCGCCGCCGGCCAGCACATAGTCCGCTATGTCGAGACCTTCGCCAACCTTGAAGCTGCGGTCGGGGCGCTGCTGCTCCAGCACCAGGCGGTATGTGCTTCTGAGATAGCGCCTGACGACATTGATCTTGCGCCGCGCCCAGTCGGGATTGGAAGCATTCGAACCCGGCATCGCGGCATAGAACAGGGGGCGATCCCACAGCCTGATGTCGACGATGATGGGCAGGTTTTCGGCGGTTGCGCGATCGCGGATGGCTGAACCGATCCTGAAAGCGGCGGCCTCATCGAAGGCTGGGAACACAAGTAGCTCTTCCTGCCTCTTGATCAGTGCGATGTCGTCAGCAACGGCCATGTCGTTCCCCTGTCAACTTCGCCGCACGCTTTGACCGATGGCTGCCGCCGGGTCAAGCAAGGAACGCACCATGGCGCTCTAATTCGCCATATCGCTTTTTGCCGCCCGCCCCGCGACATAGACCTCGCGCACGACGCGGTCGTCGCCCAGCGTCTGCAGGAGAAACAGTTCCTGCGCCAACGTCTGCGCCGTTTCCATCCTGAGCTGCATCGCCGGCGTGGCGCTGGCATCGAGCACGACGATATCGGCGTCGGTGCCTGCTTCCAGCGTGCCGATCTTGTCGGCGACGGACAGCGCCTCGGCATTGCCCCGCGTGATCTGCCAGAAGGATTGGAATGGGTTGAGCTTCTCGCCGTTGAGCGCGATCACCTTGTAGCCTTCGTCCATGGTGCGCAGCATGGAATAGTTGGTACCACCGCCGACATCGGTTGCAGCGGCGATCCGGAGCGGCTTGTCCCGCTGCCGGAAGCGCTGATAGTCGAACAGGCCGGAGCCGAGGAACAGGTTCGAGGTCGGGCAGAACACAGCCACGGAACCCGAGTCCGAGAGCGCGTCCGCCTCACGCTCCGACAGATGGATGCAGTGGCCGAACAGGCTCTTTTTGCCCAGCAGCCCGTAACGTTCGTAGACGTAGGTATAGTCGCGCGACCACGGGTAAAGTTGTTGCGTGAAGGCGATCTCGGCGTGGTTTTCTGACAGATGCGTCTGCATGTGCAGATCGGGATGCTCGCGGCGGAGCGCGCCGGCCATCTCCATCTGCTCCGGCGAGGAGGTGATGGCGAAGCGTGGCGTGATGGCATAAAGCTGGCGGCCCTTGCCGTGCCATTCCGCTATCAGCGCCTTCGTATCGTCATAGCCGGATTGCGGTGTGTCGAGCACGCCTTCGGGTGCATTGCGGTCCATCATCACCTTGCCGGCGATGTTGAGCATGTCGCGCGCGTGCGACTCGGCGAAAAAGGCTTCCGCCGAGGCCTTGTGCACTGAACAGTAGGCGACGACCGTCGTCGTGCCGTGTCGCACCATCTCGTCGAGAAACAGCCGCGCGATGCGGCGGCCATGCTGGGCGTTGGCGAACTTGGTCTCTTCTGGAAACGTGTAGGTGTTCAGCCAGTCGAGCAGTTCGGCGCCGTAGGACGCGATGATCTGCATCTGCGGGACATGCACATGGGTGTCGATGAACCCCGGCAGCAGTAGATGCGGCCGGTGATCGATCTTTTTTGTTCCGTCATCGGCCTGCTTCTCGACGTCGGCATAGGCGCCGGTGGCGACGATCCTGCCATCCCTGATCAGCAGGCCGCCATCCTCCTCATACCGCCACGCCGAATGGTCATCCATGGTCTGCGGCCAGCGCACGAAGGAGAGTGTGCGGCCGCGCAGAAGTGTCGAAGTCATGCCTATTTCCCCGCGCCTTCGAACCAGGCCACCAGCAGCGCCCGTTCCTTGTCGGTGATCTGGCTGACATTGGCGGGCGGCATGGCGTGGCTGCGGCCGGCCTGCAGATAGATCTCGCGGGCGTGGTTGGCGATATCGGCGTCGCTATCGAGGATCACGCCCTTCGGCGCGTGGTAGATGCCTTCATAGACGGGCTCCTGCGCATGGCACATCGAGCAGCGGCCGAGCACGGTGTCGCGCACCGCCGGGAAATGCGCCGAGGCGATATAGATGTCGGCCGAGGCGGACGCCTTTGGCTCGCCGGTCAGCACCTTCGGCACGGTCGACAGCCAGATGATGATGATGAACAGGACCAGGGCGCCGAGCCAGGTCCAGTGCGGGTTGCCGGCACGCTTGTGCACGGTGTTGAAATAGTGCCGGATCAAGACGCCGATGATGAACACCAGCGAGGCGATGACCCAGTTGAACTGCGTGCCGAACGCCAGCGGATAGTGGTTCGACAGCATCAGGAACAGCACCGGCAGCGTCAGATAGTTGTTGTGAAGCGAGCGCTGCTTGGCGATCTTGCCGTATTTCGGGTCGGGCTTGCGACCGGCGATGAGGTCGGCGACGACGATCTTCTGGTTGGGGATGATGACCATGAAGACATTGGCCGACATGATCGTGGCGGTGATGGCGCCCAGATGCAGGAAGGCGGCGCGGCCGGTGAACAGGTGCGTCAGCCCCCAGGCGATGAACACCAGCACGCAGTAGAGCACCAGCATCAGACCGGTGTCGCTCTTGCCGAGCGGTGAACGGCATAGGAGATCGTAGACCACCCAGCCGACGCCGATCGTGGCCATCGACAACAGGATGCCGACCGGCACCGACATCGGCAGCACGTTGGGATCGATCAGGAACAGGTCGGCTCCGGCATAATAGACCACGCACAGCATGGCGAAGCCGGACAGCCAGGTGGCGTAGGATTCCCATTTGAACCAGGTGAGGTGTTCGGGCATCTCGGCCGGCGCAACCAGATATTTCTGGATGTGGTAGAAACCGCCGCCATGAACCTGCCATTCCTCGCCAAAGGCGCCGACGGGCATACCGGGACGCTGGCGCAGGCCGAGATCGAGCGCGACGAAATAAAACGACGAGCCGATCCAGGCGATGCCGGTGATGACATGCAGCCAGCGCACGGCGAAGCTCAGCCAGTCCCAGAAAATCGCGAAATCCATCATTTGCTACGTCCCTGCCGATCCGGTGACTTTACGGCGTGGCGCGTAAACGAAAAGGGGCGAGGTGCACGATGACTTTCAAAAAAAATTGGAAAATAATAGGTTGACCATACGCAGCCACCTAAGAGCCACGAAACCGCATGGCCTATCTCGACAATATCGCCGTCTTCGTCCGCGTCGTCGAGCTCGGCAATCTGTCGGCGGCGGGCCGCGACATGCGCATTTCGCCGGCGGTGGCCTCCAACCGCATCAAGGAACTGGAGAAGCATCTTGGCGTGCGGCTGTTCAACCGGACGACGCGGCAATTGATGCCGACCGAGCATGGCACGGTGTTTTATGCGGGCGCAAAGCAGGTGCTGGAGGCGATCACCGAAGCGGAAGCGGCTGTCTCGGCGCTCTCCGGCCAGCCGCGCGGCACCATCCGGGTGACCGCACCACTCGGCCTCGGGCGGCGGCTGGTGGCCTCCGGCATTCCCGATTTCCATGACAAATATCCTGATATCGAGGTGCGGCTCAGGCTATCGGACCACAATGTCGATATCATGAAGGAAGGCATCGACGTCGCCTTCCGGCTCGGCATCATCGAGGATTCCAGCCTCAGGATGCGCGGTATCATGGAATGCGAACGCGTCTTGGTGGCGGCGCCGAAATATCTTGAGGCGCGCGGCGAACCCGCCGAGCCGCAGGAGCTGATCGGCAAGAAGCACGACTGCCTGATGCTGCGCTATTCCGGCGCGCGCGAATATGTGTGGACGCTGCAGACGCCTACAGGACCCCAGAAATTCGAGGTGCACGGCCCTTACGACACCGACGATGGCGACGTGCTGACCGGCTGGGCACTGTCGGGGCGCGGCATCATCAACAAGCCGCGCTTCGAGGTCGAACCCTTCATCCGCGACCGGCGGCTGAAGGTGATCCTGGCCAACACGCCGCCGACACCGGTGCAGTTCGCCGCCGTCTATCCGCACAAGAAGCTGCAGGACCCCAAGGTGCGGCTGCTGCTCGACTTCATGGCCGAGCGCTGTCAGCGACTGATCAAGGATATTCTGGCTGGGAAGTGAGCGGCAGTTGGCCCAGCGCCGGTGGTTGCCATCTTCTGGCGTGGCGAACATAGTCCCGCTCCTGTTTTCGTCTTGCAGGACCTCTCCATGGACAACGGCACCACAATGCATCTTGCCGTTTCGCTGTTGCCGGGAGCGGCCGGTTCCGGAGATGGGCCTGCGTTCAGCCATCTAGCCAGCTTCGCCCAGAAGGCCGAAGCGGCCATGCTGGACATGGTCCTGCTTGCCGATTCCGCGCCGGACACCGCCAACGGACCGGTGCCGTTCGAAGCGACCACATTGCTCGCCGCGCTGGCGACAGTGACCAAGAGGATCGGCCTCGTCGCGGCGGCCTCCACCGTTGCCCATCAGCCCTACAATCTGGCGCGCCGATTTGCTTCGCTCGACATCATCAGCCATGGCCGTGCCGGCTGGAATGCGACGATGGCGCAGAGCGCTGGTGAGGCGGCCAATTTCAGCCGGCCGGAAGGGTTTTCCGACGCTGACTTTCGCCGTCGCAGCGAGGAATATATCGGCATCGTTCAAGGCCTGTGGCAGGGCTGGGATGCCGACGCGTTGCTTTTCGACAAGAGCGGAGGCCGCTTCCACGACCCGGAAAAGATGCATTTGCTGGACCACAAGGGCGAATTCTTTTCGGTAAGAGGGCCGCTGAACGTAGCGCGCTCACCCCAGGACACGCCGGTGCTGGTGCTGTCTGGCCTGTCGGAACCTGATCTGGATAATGCGGCCCGCACCGCAGATGTCATTTTCATGGACAGCGGATCAGTCGAGAGCACGAAGATACGATTTGACGATCTGAAGCGCCGCGTTGCCGCCCGCGGGCGCGACCCGGATGCCGTGAAGATGCTGGCGACTGTCCCACTGGCGGCCGATGAGACGCCGACCACCGTCGCCGATAGGCTGGAGACCCAATTCCGCGCGAAGAGCTGCGACGGCTTCAACATCCGGCTGCCCGCGCGGCACCCGGCGCTCGACGATTTCGCCGAGCGCGTTCTGCCGGAGCTTCGGCGACGCGGCCTCGTTCGAGAGACCTATCGCGGGGCAACATTGCGCGCGCATCTGGGACTGGCCGGCGGAGGTGACCAATGACCGCGCGGATGAAGCTCGGCGCTTTCCTGTGGGCGACTGGCCACCACATCGCCGCGTGGCGCCACCCCAAGGCGCATGTGACGGCCGGCGTCGACATCGACCACTACATCCAACTGGCGCGCACGGCGGAAGCGGCCAAGTTCGACATGATCTTCTGCGAGGACGCCGCGGGCTTGCGCGAAGCCAATGTCGGCATCGCCAGCCAGACATCGCGATCGATCGGCTTCGAGCCGATCAGCCTGCTGTCGGCGCTGGCCGTGCAGACCAGCCGCATCGGCCTCGTTTCGACGGCTTCGACAAGCTACAACGAACCCTATGGCCTGGCGCGGACCTTCCTGTCGCTCGACCATCTCAGCGGCGGCCGCGCCGGCTGGAATCTGGTCACCTCGGCGAGCCCCATCGAAGCCGCCAATTTCGGCTCGACAGGCCTCAAGCCGCATGCCGACCGCTACGAGCGGGCGCGCGAATTCGCCGAGGTGGTGACCGGGCTCTGGCACGGCAACGCTCCCGGCCATGACGGCCAGAGCTTTTCGGTGCATGATCCGCTCGACTTGCCGCGTTCGCCGCAAGGTGCGCCCGTCATGGTCCAGGCCGGCGCCTCGGATGTCGGCCGCGACCTTGCTGCCCGCACCGCGGACGTGGTGTTCACGGCGGCGCAGACCTTCGAGGAAGCAAAGGCCTTCTACGACGATCTCAAGGGGCGCATGGCCGCCTATGGGCGCGAGCCCGACGACATCAAGATCATGCCTGGCGTCTCACCCGTGGTGGCGCAAACCGAGGCCGAAGCCCGAGAGAAGCACGAGGAATTGCAGGAACTGATCCCCGACGATGTCGGCGTGGCGCTGCTGTCCAGCTATCTCAGCATCTCGGATCTCTGGCGCTATCCGATCGACGGGCCGCTGCCCGAACTGCCGGAGAGCGAGGGCATGAAGAGCCGGCAGGCGCTGGTCGTCGAGCAGTCGCGCCGCGACGGCCTCTCCATCCGCCAGCTTGCCCGCCATTTCGCCGGCGCGCGCGGCCATTGGCGCATCGTCGGAACGGCAGCGCAGGTCGCGGATGAGTTGCAGGCGCGGTTCGAGGGTGGTGCCGCCGACGGCTTCAATGTCATGCCGTCCTATTTCCCGGGTGAGCTCGATGCCTTTGCCACGCTTGTCGTGCCGGAACTGCAGCGGCGCGGCCTGTTCCGCCGGGACTACGAGGGCCGCACGCTGCGCGACCATCTTGGCTTGAAACGGCCGGCCTGAGCCGGGAATTTCTACGCCGGGTCCATCATCCGGGCCGTGCCCGAAACCCTGATCGAACTGCCGATCTCAGGTGGAATATCGGCATGCAGGCGCGAACGCATGCCCATGTCCTCGCCCTGCACGACATCGATCGCGCCGCCATGCGGCCAGCCAATATCCCTGAGATAGCCGGCGAAGGCGGCCGTCGAGGCGCCCGTCGCCGGGTCCTCATAGACGCCGCCGGAGGCAAAGGGATTGCGCGTGTGGAAAAGCCGAGGCGTTTCGGAATGGGCAAGCAGGATCGTCACCAGCCCTTCGCGCCGCATCAGGGCCTGGCCGGCTTTCAACTCGTAGCGCATGGCGGCCAGCGCCTGGCGTGACTTGAGCGCCAAAACCAGATGGTCGGCGCCGCCATGGATCAACGCCGGTGGAATGGCCGGATCGAGATCGGTCGCGGCATAACCGAACAGCGCCAGCGCCTCGGCAATCAGCGCCGGCGGCGCCGGCTTGCTGTGCGTTGCTGGCGACTGCAAGGCGGCCGCAACGTTCATGCCATCACGGAATCCTTCGACGGTGATGTTGGCCTGGTTGAGGACCAGCGGGAAAATCCCGTCGCCGAACCGCCGGACAAGGGCTGCCCCCAAGGCGATGGTGGCGTGCCCGCAGAAGGGAACCTCGGTTTCCGGCGAGAAATAGCGAACCCGCCAGTTCTTCCCATCCGGCGCGGCAAAGGCGGTTTCCGAGAACCCGACCTCAGCCGCCAGGCGCTGCATCTCGGCCGCTTCGGGCAAGATATCGCCGACCAGGACGCCGGCAGGATTGCCGCCGGTATTGCCATCCGAAAAGGCGGCGATCTTCAGAACGTCCATGTACCCACCTCATGCCGTGATGCCGGTGGATACCGCAAATGCATGGCTCGGGCGATTGAAAAACGGATGAGTGGACGGGCAGCCCTGGCTAACCGGCCATGACCTTGTCCTGCCGGACCTGACGGCCGGCATCCGATGCCGTGTTGTGGACGGCAAGCGCCGTCATGATCTCGGCTGCCGCAAGGGCCGCGATGACAGTCGGCCGCTTGTCCTTGACGGCATCACCGCCGATCGGCGAGACGAGGCGGCCAAATTCGGCCTCCGTGCCATCGGCCGATTTCAAGAACCAGTTCCTGAACGTCGCTTTCTTGGTCTTCGAGCCGATCATGCCGACATAGGCCGCGTCGTCGCGTTTCAGTGCCTCGGTGACGATCAGGAAATCCAGCGCATGGTCGTGGGTGAGGATGGCGAAGGCGGTACCCGCCGGGGCGTTGCGCACCTCGGCCTCGGGCATTGGCGTCAGCCGCGTCTCGACTGTTTCCGGCATGCCTTCCAGCGCTTCGGCCCGGGTCTCGATGACGACGGCGTGGATGGGCAGCAGGGCCAGCGACGCCGCCAGCGCCTGGCCGACATGGCCGCCGCCAAAGAGGTAGACATGCGGCAGATGGGCTTCTTCGGATTCAGCGGCGGCAACCAGTTCGGCAGCGAGTGAAGGATCGACAAGCCGGATCAATACTTCGACGCGCCCGCCGCAGCATTGGCCGATTTCGGGCCCGAGCGGGACGTCGAGCGTGGCGCAGACTTCATCGACCTCGATGCGGGCTTCCTCACCCACCATCTGCCTGGCCTTGTCGATCGCCATATATTCGAGCTGGCCGCCACCGATCGTACCAAGAATCCCCTCCTGCGAGACGAGCATGAAGGCGCCCTTCTCGCGCGGCGTCGAGCCTTTGGTGCCGGCCACCTCGACCAGCGCGACCCGGCCGACGCTGGCAAGAAAGGCTTTCAGGCTATGCACTTTCGACTTCATCGTTCGTGTTCCCGAACAGGGAATATAGGTTTTTTCGACTGGGATTGCACGTTTGGCGGCTTCAAGCGCCCGACTTGACCTCTTTCTTCAGCCGCTCAATCGCCATCAGCACGCGTTCAGGCGTTGCCGGCGCATCGAGGCGCGGGCAGATTTTGTGGTCGGCGACGCTTGCCACCGCATCCGACAGCGCATGCAGCACCGACATGCCGTGCGGCAGCGGGGGCTCGCCAACCGCTTTGGAGCGATGGATGGTCGGTTCATAGGCCTGCGACCAGTCGGTCAGCGCCACGTTGAAGATCTTCGGGCGATCCGACGCCAGCGGGATCTTGTAGGTGGACGGCGCATGCGTGCGCAGCCTGCCCTTGTCGTCCCACCACAGCTCTTCAGTCGTCAGCCAGCCCATGCCCTGGATGAAGCCGCCCTCGACCTGGCCAATATCGATGGCCCGGTTCAGCGAGCGGCCGCAATCGTGCAGGATGTCGGCGCGCTCGACGACATATTCGCCGGTCAGCGTGTCGACCGACACTTCCGCGCAGGCGGCGCCATAGGCGTAGTAATAGAAGGCATGGCCCTGGCCCTTGCCACGGTCCCAATGGATTTTCGGCGTCTTGTAGAAGCCAGCGGCCGAGAGCTGGACGCGCGCAATATAGGCCTGCCTGACCAGATCGTTGAAACTGACCTCCTGGTTGCCGACGCGCACCCTGTTGGGCAGGAACACTACTTGGTCGACCGGCACCTGGTATCTCTCGGCGGCGAAATCGGTCAGCCGCTGCCGGATCTGGCGCGCTGCGTTCTGCGCCGCCATGCCGTTGAGGTCGGCGCCGGAGGAGGCCGCGGTCGGCGCGGTGTTGGGCACCTTGGCGGTGGTGGTGGCGGTGATCTTGACCCGTTCGAGGTCGATCTGGAACTCCTCCGCCACGACTTGCGCTACTTTCAGATGCAGGCCCTGCCCCATTTCGGTGCCGCCATGGTTCATGTGCACCGAGCCGTCGGCATACACATGCACCAGCGCGCCGGCCTGGTTGGATTCGGTCTTGGTGAAGGAGATACCGAACTTGACCGGCGTGAGTGCCAGGCCACGCTTGATGAACCGGCTGTTGGCGTTGAAGGCCTGGATCTCGCGCCGCCGCCGCGCGTAATTGGCGCTTTCCTCCAATTCAGCGACGATGCGCTGGATGATGTTGTCCTCGACCTTCTGGTGATAGGGCGTGACGTTGCGCCTGCCGATCGCCTCCATCGGGTCATAGAAATTCAGCTTGCGGATTTCGAGCGGATCCTTGCCGACCGCGAAGGCGACCTCGTCGATAACGCGCTCGGCGCCGATCATGCCCTGCGGGCCGCCGAAGCCGCGAAAGGCGGTGTTGGAAACGGTGTTGGTGTAAAGCGGCGCCGACTTGGCGTGGACATTCGGATAGAAATAGGCGTTGTCGCAATGGAACAGCGCGCGGTCGCCGACCGGACCGGACAGGTCGGCCGAGAAGCCGGCATTGAGTGCGAACATGAAGTCGACGCCAAGGATATTGCCCTCGTCGTCGAAGCCGACTTCATAGTCTATGGCGAAGTCGTGCCGTTTGCCGGTGGCGGTCATATCCTCGTCGCGGTCGAGCCTGACCTTGACTGCGCGTTTCAGTTTCTTGGCGGCAATGGCGGCGATCGCCGCGCATTGATTGGCCTGTGTTTCCTTGCCGCCGAAGCCGCCACCCATGCGCCGAACTTCGACCGTCACCGCATGGCTCGGCACGCCGAGCGCATGGGAGACGAGGTGCTGGGTCTCGCTTGGCCCCTGGGTCGAGCAATAGACCGTGACCTCGTCGTCTTCACCGGGCACCGCCAACGATACCTGGCCCTCGAGGTAGAAATGGTCCTGTCCGCCAAGCTTCATGCGCCCTTTCACCCGACGGGGCGCCGCGGCGATCGCGGCGGCCGCGTCGCCGCGCCGCAAGGTCAACGGGGTGGTGACCAGCCTGTCCTTGACCGGGTCCAACGGCCAGATGCCGAGGATGGCCGGAAGCTCTTCATATTCGATCTTGGCTAGCCGCGCCGCACGGCGCGCCGCATCCCGTGTCTCGGCAATGACGGCGAAGATCGGCTGGCCGAAGAACTGCACTTTGCCTTCGGCCAGCACCGGATCGTCATGCATGCCGCTCGGCGAGACGTCGTTTTCGCCGGGCACGTCGGCATAGGTCAGCACGTCGACAACGCCCGGCGCGGACCGCACCGCGGAAATGTCCACGCTTTTCAAGGTGCCGTGCGCCACTTTCGACAGGCCGAGGCCGACATGCAGCGTGCCCGCCGGTTCCGGCATGTCGTCGATATAGACGGCGGCGCCACTGACATGCTTATGGGCCGAATCATGCCGCTGATCGGTGGCGACGCCGCCGGTGATCTTCTCGGCCTTGAGATTTGATGTGGCGTGCTTGTTCATCAGGCCGCCTCGTTTCTTGAAACCTGGAAGGGTGCCTTGGTGCCAGTGGTTTCGACAAAGAAACGCAGCAACAGGTTTTTGGCAGCCAACGCACGGTATTCCGCCGACGCCCGCATATCGGTGAGCGGCGTGAAATCCCTTGCGTATTGCGCCATCGCCGTCTCGACCGTCTCCTCGGTCCAGGGTTTGCCGAGCAGTGCCTTTTCGACGGCGCTTGCCCGCTTCGGCGTCGCCGCCATGCCGCCATAGGCGATGCGCACATCGGCGACCGTGCCGTCCTGGGCCGGCGTCAGGAAAAAGGCGCCGAGGGCCGCCGTGATATCCTCGTCGCGGCGCTTGGTGATCTTGTAGACAGCGAACTTTTCTCCCTTGGCCGGCACGGGCACGTGCACGGCCTCGACGAACTCGCCCGACTGCCGGTCCTGCTTGCCATAGGCAATGAAGAAGGCTTCCAGCGGGATCGTGCGCCTTTTGCTGCCCTTGCGCAGTGTCAGCCGGGCGCCGAGCGCGATCAAGGGTGGCGGCGTGTCGCCGATGGGCGAGCCGTTGGCGATGTTGCCGCCGATGGTGCCCATGTTGCGCACCTGTTCGCCGCCGATGCGGTCGAACAGCGGCCCCAGCGCCGGGATGCGGTTGACCAGCGTCGAAAAGGCATCGGTGTAGGTGACGCCTGCGCCGATCGATATGATGCCCTTGTCTTCCGAGATGCCGCAAAGCCCGTCGAGATTGCCGATGAAAATGACAGGCGAGATGTCGCGCATGTGCTTGGTCACCCACAGGCCGACATCGGTCGAACCGGCAACGATAGTGGCGCCGGGCTCTTTGTCGAATATGGCGGCGAAATCATCGACATCGGCCGGCACGATGAGCCGCGCCTTGGCCGAACCGATCTCGATCCGCGCGCCGTCCTGCATGGCCTCCAACCTCGCCATGATCGCCTTGCGCTCCAGCGCCAGCGGATCCTTTGCCGCCTTGCCATAGCTGGAGATAGCGTGCGCGGCGCGCATGATGGCCTCATAGCCGGTGCAGCGGCAGAGATTGCCTTGCAGCGCCTTCTCGATCGCCGCGTTCGACGGGTCCGGCGTCTTCATCCATAGGCCGTAGAGCGACATGACGAAACCCGGCGTGCAGAAACCGCATTGCGAGCCGTGGAAGTCGACCATTGCCTGCTGGACCGGATGCAACTGACCTGGTTCTCCGCGCAGATGCTCGACCGTCACGACATGGGTGCCGTCGAGCGAGCCGAGGAAACGGATGCAGGCGTTGACGCTTTCATAGACCAGGCCACCGGCCGAGAGCTTGCCGACGAGCACGGTGCAGGCGCCGCAATCGCCCTCGGCGCAGCCTTCCTTGGTGCCGCGCAGCGAACGGTCGAGCCGCAGCCAGTCAAGCAAGGTGGCGTCCGGCGCCACCGACGACAGCACGACATGCCTGCCATTGAGGATGAAGCGGATTTCGTTGCGGATGGAAACCTTGGCCATGCCCTCAGCTCCCCCTGTAGGTCGAATAGCCGTACGGCGAGATCAGCAAGGGTACATGGTAATGCACCGGCTCGGCCATGCCGAAGCGGATCGGCACGCTGTCGAGGAAGGCTGGCTTGGGCAATTCTGTGCCCTGGCCGCGCAGATAGTCACCCGCCGCGAAGACGAGCTCGTATTCGCCGATGCCGAATTCTCGGCCGGCCAGCAGCGGTGCGTCGCAACGGCCGTCGGCATTGGTGGCGACGGTCTTCAGATGCGTCCTGGCCGAGCCATCGAGACGATAGAGCGCGATCGACAATCCGGCCGCCGGCTTGCCGGTCGCCGTATCCAGCACGTGGGTCGTCAGACGCCCGCCATCGGCTTTCGACGTTTCTGCCATTGGCCGCCTCCCATCCAGGTACATCAGAACAATAGTGGTGAATTGTGCGCCAATTAAAGGCGATGCATAAGTCCCGGTCGAGCGGAGTGCGACAAAAACACTTTCAAAAATTTTCGGGGGAATGCGAGAAGCACCCTTTCGATATCCTGATCATAACTTCCGGCGGTGTCCGGCAGGAGGGGTAATGCGTTACGAAAGAGACATGCGCGGCTACGGAGCCAATCCGCCGGATCCGAAATGGCCTGGCGGTGCGCATGTCGCCGTGCAGTTCGTCGTCAATTACGAAGAGGGCGGCGAGAATTGCGTGCTGCACGGCGACAAGGCTTCTGAAGCGTTCCTGTCGGAAATCGTCGGCGCCGCACCCTGGGTGGGTCAGCGCCACTGGAACATGGAATCGATCTACGAATATGGGGCGCGAGCCGGCTTCTGGCGGCTGCTTCGCCTGTTCAGCGAGGCCGAGGTTCCGGTGACTTGCTACGGCGTCGCCACCGCATTGGCACGCTCGCCCGACCAGGTTACCGCCATGCAGGACGCCGGCTGGGAGATCGCCTCGCACGGGTTGCGGTGGATCGACTACCGCGACCACAGCGCCGAAGATGAGCGCCGCGACCTCGAAGCGGCAATCAAGCTGCATTACGAAGTGACCGGCCAGCGCCCGACTGGCTGGTATACGGGCCGCACATCGGTCAACACGGTGCGGCTGGTCGCCGAGGAAGGCGGCTTCGACTACGTCTCCGACACCTATGACGACGAACTGCCCTACTGGTTCGAGCACAGTGGCGGCGCCCAGCTCATCATCCCCTATACGCTCGACGCCAACGACATGCGCTTCGCCACGCCGCAGGGCTTCAATTCGGGCGACCAGTTCTTCGCCTATCTCAAGGACAGTTTCGACACGCTCTATGCCGAGGGCCAGGCCGGACGGCCGCGCATGCTGAATATCGGCCTGCATTGCCGCCTCGTCGGGCGGCCGGGCCGGGTGGCGGCGCTGAAACGCTTCGTCGACTACATCAAGTCGCACGACAAGGTCTGGCTGGCGCGGCGCATAGACATCGCCCGCCACTGGCAAGAGAACCATCCCTACAAGCCGGCGGCCCTGCGTCCGTCAAAGATGGAATTCGAAACCTTCGTCCACACTTTTGGCGGCGTGTTCGAGCATTCGCCCTGGATCGCCGAACGTGCCTTCGAGCTTGAACTCGGTCCGGCACATGATAGTGCCGGCGGCCTGCACAATGCGCTCTGCCGCATCTTCCGTTCCGCCAGCGAGACCGAACGGCTCGGCGTGCTCAACGCCCATCCCGACCTCGCCGGCAAGCTGGCCAAGGCCAAACGACTGACAGCGGAATCGACCAGGGAACAGGCCTCCGCCGGCCTCGATGCGTTGACCGACAAGGAACGCGAACTGTTCTCCAAGCTCAACGCCGCCTACGTCACCACCTTCGGCTTTCCCTTCATCATAGCGGTGAAGGGCAAGACCAAGGAGGAGATCCTGGCGGAATTCGAGGCCCGCATCGGCAACAGCCGCGGCGTCGAATTCGAAACCGCCTGCAAACAGGTCGAGCGCATCGCACTGCTTCGCCTCAAGGACATGCTACCGCAATAGGTTTGAACCCATGGATACGATCAGAATGCCCGAGCGAACCTACTATGCGCCACATGGCGGCCACTCCGGCCAGACCGAGCTTTTGACCGGCCGCGCCGTCTTCACCGAGGCCTATGCCGTCATCCCCAAGGGGGTGATGCAGGACATCGTCACCAGCGCCTTGCCGTTCTGGGAAGAGACCCGCGTCTGGATCCTGTCGCGGCCGCTGTCCGGCTTCGCCGAGACGTTTTCGCAATACATCGTCGAGGTCGCGCCCGGTGGCGGTAGCGAGCGGCCGGAACCCGATGCCGGCGCCGAGGGGGCGCTGTTCGTGGTTGAAGGCGAGTTGACGGTCATGCTTGCCGGCAAGGCGCATGTCTTGCGGCCAGGCGGTTTCGCTTTCCTGCCGCCTTCCAGTGGCTGGACGGTTCGCAACGAAGGCAAGGCAGCTGTTCGTTTCCACTGGATTCGCAAGGCTTACGAAGCGGTCGACGGGCTCGATACGCCGGAAGCCTTCTTCACCAACGAACAGGAGATCGCGCCGACGCCAATGCCCGGCACGGAGGGCCGCTGGGCGACGACACGGTTCGTCGATCCCGCCGATCTGCGCCACGACATGCATATGACCATCGTCACGCTCGAGTCCGGCGCGGTCATTCCGTTCGCCGAGACCCATGTCATGGAGCATGGGCTCTATGTGCTCGAGGGCAAGGGGGTCTACCGCCTCAACCAGGACTGGGTTGAGGTCGAGGCCGGCGACTATATGTGGCTGCGCGCCTTCTGCCCGCAGGCCTGTTATGCCGGCGGCCCCGGCAAATTCCGCTATCTGCTCTACAAGGACGTCAACCGGCACGCCAAGCTCGGCGGAGCGGGCATTGGCGGTCGGGCGCGGTGACCCGCATCACAGCACGTCCGCTGACCCGTGAGGCCTTTGCCGAGTTCGGCGACGTCATCGACATGGGCGGCGACAACCACTACCCGATCAATGGGGGCAAGGCCGAGCGTTACCACGATCTCGCCACGGCCGAGGCCGCTGGGCCCAACGCCCGCGTGCTGATCTCGATGGTGCGCGGCACGCCTTACGAGTTGCCGCTGAAACTGACCATGGTCGAGCGCCATCCCTTCGGCAGCCAGGCCTTCATTCCGCTGTCGCCGCGCCCGTTCCTGGTCGTCGTCTGCCATGACGGCAAGGAGGGGCCGGGCGAGCCGCATGCCTTCATCACCGCACCCGGACAAGGCATCAACTACCCCCGCAATCTCTGGCACGGCGTGCTGACGCCGCTCGGCGAGGCGCAGGATTTCCTGATCGTCGACCGTGGCGGCGACGGCTCCAACCTCGAGGAATTCCATTTCTCGCACGCCTACGAGATCCATCTCCCCTGAATTTCCTGGATTCCCGACATGACCGACATTTCGCTGATCGACCGCCTGCTCGACGTCATCGAGCATGACATCGTGCCGAAGACGGCAGATGGAGTCGCCCACGGCAACAAGCTGTTCGGCGCGGCGATCCTGCGCAAGGACGACCGTTCGCTGGTGCTGGCCGAGACCAACAACGAGATCGAAAACCCGCTCTGGCATGGCGAAGTGCATTGCCTGAAACGCTTCTACGAAATGCCGAAGGCGGGGCGTGTCGATACGAAGGACGCCATCTTCATCGCCACGCACGAGCCGTGCTCGCTCTGTCTGTCGGCGATCACCTGGACCGGCTTCGACAATTTCTACTACCTGTTCAGCCACGAGGATTCGCGCGACAGTTTTGCCATTCCGCACGACCTGAAAATCCTGAAAGAGGTCTTCACCCTCGACCCAGGCGGCTACAATGCCGAGAACGCCTACTGGAAGAGTTTTTCCATCCGCAGGCTGGTGCGCTCGCTGCCCGAGGCCGAACGACAGAGGCTAGAGACGCGCATCGGCGAGATTTCGGCCCGTTACGACGAGCTTTCCGGTGTCTATCAGGCGAACAAGGACGAGAACGAGATTCCGCTGAACTGAGCGGTGAAGCAGGTAGCGGCGCAGGTCGCATAATTCGCTGCTCCAGTCGCGAATGGCGATTGAAAGTTGCGGCGCCACCGGGCGTTATGCGGACCATGAAAACCATCGCAGAATTTCCCCGCAAGGTCGTCGAATTCCCCGACATGGGCATTGTCATGCCCGATGGCTGCCGGCTGTCGGCGCGGGTGTGGATGCCGGACGATGCGAGCACCGATCCGGTGCCGGTCATTCTCGAGCATTTGCCCTACCGCAAGCGCGACGGCACCATTTTTCGCGATCAGTTGACGCATCCCTATTTCGCCGGCCACGGCTATGCGTCGATCCGCGTCGACATGCGCGGCAACGGCGATTCCGAAGGGCTGATGGACGACGAATATTCCGAGCAGGAATTGCAGGATGCCTGCGACGTCATCGCCTGGGCGGCGGCTCAACCCTGGTGCAACGGCAATGTCGGCATGATGGGGATTTCCTGGGGCGGCTTCAACTGCCTGCAGGTGGCGGCCAAAGGGCCGCCGGCACTGAAAGCGGTGATCAGCCTGTGCTCGACCGTCGATCGCTACGCCGACGACATCCACTACAAGGGCGGCTGCCTGCTGCTGGAGAATTTCGGCTGGGCCTCGACCATGCTGTCCTATTCGTCGCGGCCGCCGGATCCATTGATTGCCGGCGACAACAGGTGGCGCGATCTGTGGCTGACCCGGCTGGAGAACCAGTCCTTCCTTTTGCCGCTGTGGCTCAGCCATCAGCATCGCGACGCCTACTGGAAGCGCGGCTCGATCTGCGAGGATTATTCCGCCGTCAAGGCCGCCGTGCTGTCGATCGGCGGCTGGCATGACGGTTACCGCAATACGATCTCGCATCTCGTCACCAACATCGAAGCGCCGGTAAAGGGCATTGTCGGCCCGTGGATCCACAAATACCCGCACTATGCCGGACCCCAGCCGGCTATCGGCTTCCTGCAGGAAGCGCTGCGCTGGTGGGACCACTGGCTGAAGGGGGCCGAGACCGGCGTTGAGGCCGATCCCGCCTACCGCGCCTATGTGATGGACAGCGTGCGCCCGGGGCGCTGGCACCCGGAGCGGCCCGGCCGCTGGGTGGCGGAGCAGGAATGGCCGTCGCCCGCCATCAAGACGGAGGCGATAGAACTGCTGCCCAAGGGGAGCAAACCGGCCATCGTCGCCTCGCCGCAGAATTGCGGGCTCGCCGGCGGCGAGTATTTCCCGTTCACCTTCGGCCCGGAATTGCCCGGCGACCAGCGTCCCGACGACGCTCTGTCGGTGTGTTTCGACCAGCCGGAACTGGCCGAGGCGATCGACATTCTCGGTGCGCCCGAAGTTCGGGTCACGCTTTCTTCGGATCGGCCACAAGCCAACATCGCGGTCCGGCTATGCGATGTGCACCCGGACGGCGCGTCGGAGCTGATCTCCTATGGCGTGCTCAACCTGACGCACCGCGCCTCGCATGAATTCCCGCGGGCGCTGGTGCCGGGCGAAACCGTGTCGGCACGCGTCGTGCTCGATCAATGCGCCTACCGCGTGCCGGCCGGCCACCGCCTGCGCATTGCCGTGTCGAACGCCTACTGGCCAATGATCTGGCCCTCGCCGGAACCAGTCAGCCTCGCCTTGTCGGCAGCGACCTTGTCCCTGCCGCTGCGTCCGCTCGCGACAGCCAACGAGGTGACGTTCGCCGAACCGGAAGGCGCCGCGCCTTGGGCGACCGAGACGATCCGTGCCGCCAATTCCGAACGCCATGTCGATCGCGACGAAAAGACCGGAATCGTCACGCTTTCCATAGCGGATGATTTCGGCGAGGTGCGCGATCTCGACCACGGCCTCGTCAATGGCAGCATCGCCCGCGAGACCTGGACAATCCATCCCGACGATCCGCTGTCGGCCTCGGGAAAAACCCACTGGACGCAGACGCTGTCGCGAAATGGATGGTCGGTACGCACGGAGACGTGGGCGCAGATACGCTCGGAAGCGAAAAACTTCATCGTGAGCGCCAGAATCGAGGCCTATGAGGGAGAAAAACTCGTCTTCGAGCGCAATTTCGAGGAAGATATTCCACGCGCGCTGGTCTGAGCGCCGACGTCGTTGGTCCAAATGCGACGTACGATTTACGCCACGGCATGTCGCATTCGGTCTTGCTTACGGCGTTAGCTTACCCTCATTATTCAGGGAGAATTAACAAAGAAATCGACCGCAGAGTCGAACCAACAGAGTGAGGAACTCAAAATGTCCAATGAACTCGAATTCCTTAGCCGGCGCGTTGCAGCAGGCAAACTGAGCCGTCGTGATTTTCTCGGCCGCGCGGCAGCGCTCGGCATCGCGGCACCTTTCGCCAACTCGCTGCTTTCGAGTGCCGCGCGAGCGGCCGGCCCGGTCAAGGGCGGCACGCTGAAGGCCGGCCTGGTCGGCGGCGAATCCACCAATAGCCTCGACCCGGCCCTATTCATGACGCAGGTGCCGTTCGCCTTCGGCAAGTGCTGGGGCGAAATGATCGTCGAGCTGTCGCCCGAGGGCAAGCTCGAAAACCGCATCGCCGAGGAGATCGGCTCGTCCAAGGACGCCAAGATCTGGACGTTGAAGATCCGCGACGGCGTCGAATTCCACAACGGCAAGACCGTGACCGCCGAGGACGTAGCCGCCACGCTAGAGCGCCATTCGGACGAGAAGTCGAAGTCCGGCGCGCTCGGCTACATGAAGGGCATCGACACCATCAAGGCCAACGGCAAGGAAGTGGTGCTGACGCTGAAGGAGGCCAACGCCGACCTTCCCTACCTGCTCAGCGACTATCACCTGATCGTCCAGCCGAACGGCGGCAAGGACAAGGCTGACGCCGGCATCTCGGCCGGTCCGTATGTGGTCAAGACCAATGAGCCCGGCGTGCGCCATGGTGGTGAACGCTTCGCCAACTACTGGCAGGGCGACAAGATGGGCCACGCCGACCAGATCGAGATCATCGTCATCAACGACGCGACGGCGCGCACGGCGGCCCTGCAGGGCGGCCAGGTCAACATGATCAACCGCGTCGAGCCGAAGATCGTCGACCTGATCAAGCGCGTGCCGGGCGTCACCATCCGCAACCATGCGGGTCCGGGCCACTATGTCTTCATCATGCATTGCAACACGGCGCCGTTCGACAACAACGACCTCAGGATGGCGCTGAAGCTGGCGATCGACCGCGAAGAGATGCTGACCAAGGTGCTGCGCGGCTACGGTTCGCTCGGCAACGACTTCCCGATCAACGCGTCCTATCCGCTGTTCACCGAAATCGAGCAGCGCAAGTACGATCCCGACAAGGCCAAGTTCCACTACAAGAAGTCCGGCCATGACGGCACGGTGCTGCTGCGGACCTCGGATGTCGCCTTCCCAGGCGCCGTCGATGCCTCGCAGCTCTTCCAGCAGAGCGCGGCCAAGGCCGGCATCAAGATCGAGCTCAAGCGCGAGCCCGGCGACGGCTACTGGAACGAGGTCTGGAACAAGCAGCCCTTCTGCGCTTCCTACTGGGGCGGACGCTCGACGCAGGACCAGATGTACTCGACCGCCTATCTGTCGACCGCCGACTGGAACGACACGCGTTTCAAGCGCCCGGACTTCGACAAGATGGTGCTGGCGGCGCGCGCCGAACTCGACGAGGCCAAGCGCAAGCAGATGTACCACGACATGGCGGTGCTGGTGCGCGACGAAGGCGGCCTGATCCTGCCGATGTTCAACCAGTTCATCGACGCCACCGGCGCCAAGGTCGATGGCTGGGTCGACGATCCGCACCAGGAACTGATGAACGGTTACGCCCTGGCGAAGTGCTGGCTGCAGGCCTGAGTCCGGCTTTGCAGAGATGTCCTCACCCATCCTGAAACTAATTGCCCAGCGCATCGCGCTGGGCATCCTCCTTCTGTTGGCCATTTCGGTCCTGATCTTCGCCGGCACGCAAATCCTGCCCGGCGACGTCGCGCAAGCCATTCTGGGACAATCGGCAACGCCGGAGTCGCTCGCCAACCTGCGCGAGCAGCTCGGGCTCAACGACCCGGCCTATGTCAGGTACTTCCACTGGCTCGGCGGCGTCTTGACCGGCGACCTCGGCACGGCGATGTCGAGCGGCCAGGATATCGCGACCTCGATCAAGGGCCGGCTGTGGAACACGCTGTTCCTCGCCTTCTGGGCGGCGATCGTTGCCGTTCCGCTGGCGATCATCCTCGGCCTCATCGCGGTGCGTTACCGCAATGGCTGGGTCGACAAGCTGATCTCCGGCCTCGCGCTCGCCTCCACCTCGTTCCCGGAATTCTTCATCGGCTATCTGCTGGTCTATTTCTTCGCGGTGAAATGGCAGATCTTCCCCGCCATCTCGACCGTCTATGACGGCATGCCGTTCGGCGAGCGGATGCAAGCGATCGCCTTGCCGGCGACGGCGCTGACGCTGGTGGTGCTCGCCCACATGATGCGCATGACCCGCGCCGCGATCCTCAACGTCATGCAGTCGGCCTATGTCGAGACGGCGGAGCTCAAGGGGCTTTCGGCCTTCGCCGTCATCCGCAAGCACGCCTTCCCGAACGCGATCGCGCCGATCATCAACGTCGTCATGCTCAACCTCGCCTATCTCATCGTCGGCGTCGTCGTGGTCGAGGTGATCTTCGTCTATCCCGGCATGGGGCAGTATCTGGTCGACCACGTCACCAAGCGCGACGTGCCGGTCGTGCAGGCGGTCGGCCTGATCTTCGCCGCCGTCTATATCAGCCTCAACATCATCGCGGACATTGCGGCGATCGTCGCCAATCCGCGTCTCAGACATCCAAAGTGAGGGGGCGGGCATGCTCGATATAAAACGCATCCCCATCCCCGCCCTGATCGGCCTGGTCCTGACCGCCCTGTTCGTGCTGGCGGCGGTGTTCGCGCCGTGGATTTCCCCCCACGATAATGCCGAGATCGTCGGTGACGTCTGGGAACCGATGTCGGCGGCGCATTGGCTGGGCACCGACAATCTCGGCCGCGATCTTCTCTCGCGCATGATCTACGGCGCCCGCATCACCCTGTTCATCGCCGTGCTGGCCACCGCGCTGTCCTTCTCACTCGGCGCCATACTGGGCTTCTCGGCGGCAGTGTTCGGCGGCTGGTTCGACACCATCCTGTCGCGCCTTGTCGACCTCCTGATGTCGATCCCGACGCTTATCATGGGCCTGGTCGTGCTCTCGGTGCTGCCGACGAACCTGGTGACGCTGATCCTGGTCATGGGCATTCTCGACTCGACCCGCGTCTACCGCCTGTCGCGCGCGGTCGCCGTCGACATCAACGTCATGGATTACGTCGAAGCCGCCAAGCTGCGTGGCGAAGGCAGCGCCTGGATCATCTTCCGAGAGATCCTGCCCAACGCGCTGTCGCCGCTGGTTTCGGAACTCGGCCTGCGCTTCATTTACGCGGTGCTGTTCCTGTCGACGCTGTCCTTCCTCGGCCTCGGCGTGCAGCCGCCGGACGCCGACTGGGGCGGCATGGTCAAGGAAAACAAGGACGGCATCGTCTTCGGCATCGCCGCGGCACTCATTCCGGCGGCAGCGATCGCGGCCCTTGCCATCTCGGTCAACCTTGTCGCCGACTGGATCCTCAACCGCACGACAAGCCTGAAGGGAGGGCGCGGGTGATGGCCGACAGCAAAGCGAAACCCGGCGTGCTGCTCGATATCCGCAACCTGCGCATCGAGGCCACGGTCTACCCGCCCGGCGAAGCGCCAAAGAACATCGTGCTGGTGCACGATGTCTCGCTGACGCTGGAAAAAGGCAAGGTGCTGGGCCTGATAGGCGAATCCGGCGCCGGCAAGTCGACCATCGGCCTGTCCTCCATGGGCTATGGCCGTGGTGGCGTGCGCATCACCGGCGGCGAGGTGATCCTCAACGGCCGTGACATATTGAAGGGCGGCAAGGAAGGTTTTCGCAAGCTGCGCGGCCGTGAGGTCTGCTATGTCGCGCAGTCGGCGGCCGCGGCCTTCAACCCGGCGCACCGGCTGATGGACCAGGTGGTGGAAGCCACGCTGCTGCACGGCACGGCGACACGCGCCGAGGCCGAGAAGCGTGCCATAGCACTTTTCAAGAAGCTCAGCCTGCCGAACCCCGAAACCATCGGCGAACGCTTTCCGCACCAGGTCTCAGGCGGCCAGCTGCAACGCGTGATGACGGCGATGGCGCTGTGTTCGGAACCCGACCTGATCGTCTTCGACGAGCCGACCACGGCGCTCGACGTGACGACGCAGATCGACGTTCTGGCGGCGATCAAGGACGCTATCCGCGACACCCATGTGGCGGCGCTCTACATCACCCACGACCTTGCCGTGGTCGCCCAGGTCTCCGACGAGATCATGGTGCTGCGCCATGGCAGGCTGGTCGAATGGGGCGGCACCCGCCAGATCATCAAGGAGCCGCGCCAGGAATACACCAACGCCCTGGTTTCGGTGCATGAGATCGAGCATTCCGAACAGAACC
This sequence comes from Mesorhizobium erdmanii, assembly GCF_013170725.1. Lineage (NCBI taxonomy): Bacteria > Pseudomonadati > Pseudomonadota > Alphaproteobacteria > Hyphomicrobiales > Phyllobacteriaceae > Mesorhizobium > Mesorhizobium erdmanii. Next base: position 429,761 of record NZ_CP033361.1, read on the forward strand.
CCGGCGCGACGCCGTTCCTGTCGGTCAAGAACGTCACCGCCGCTTACGGCGGCGGCCAGGTCAAGGTGCTGAAGAACGTCTCGGTCGACATATACCCCGGCCAGACGCTGGCCGTGGTTGGCGAATCCGGCTCCGGCAAGTCGACGCTGGCGCGCGCCATCACCGGACTTTTGCCGCCCGAGCAAGGCACCGTCACCTTCGACGGACGCCCGCTTGCCAACCGGCTTGCCGACCGGCCGAAGGAGGATCTGCGCCAGTTGCAGATGATCTACCAGATGGCCGACGTGGCGATGAACCCGCGCCAGACCGTCGGCACCATCATTGGCAGGCCGCTCGAATTCTACTTCGGCATGCGCGGCAGGGAGCGCGACAAGCGCGTTGCCGAACTGCTCGACGAGATCGAGATGGGCAAGGGCTTCATCGACCGCTATCCGGCCGAGCTTTCCGGCGGCCAGAAGCAGCGCGTCTGCATCGCCCGCTCGCTCGCCGCCAAGCCGAAGCTGATCATCTGCGACGAGGTGACCTCGGCGCTCGACCCGCTGGTGGCCAACGGCATCCTCAAGCTGCTGCTGAACCTGCAGGAGCACGAGAAGGTCGCCTACCTCTTCATCACCCACGACCTCGCCACCGTGAAGTCGATAGCCGATTCCATCGCGGTGATGTATCGCGGCGAAGTGGTCCGCTATGGCTCGAAGAGCAAGGTTCTGACGCCGCCCTTCGACGCCTATACCGACCTTCTCCTGTCGTCGGTTCCAGAGATGGAGATCGGCTGGCTGGAAAAGGCGATCAAGGGACGGCGCATGGCCAGCGCGGGGAACTGACCAACTGCCGGCAACACCGACTGCCGTCATCCGGGTGCCACACAAGGACGCCACACGTCCTCTGGACGGGCGTCGTTCGTGACGTTGTTTTCAACAAAGGGGTAGGACATGAAGACTGAGCTCGACCACCTGGCAGAACTCGCCGGCCAGGGCCGGATATCGCGGCGCGACTTCCTTGGCCGCACGGCGGCTCTCGGCGTATCGGCGGCGCTGGCGACGACGCTGGCCGGAAGGGCCTTCGCGCAGACGCCGGTCAAGGGTGGAACCCTCAAGGCAGGCCTGCAGGGCGGCGAATCGACCAACAGCCTCGACCCGGCGCTGAACCTCAGCCAGGTAACCTTCAGCTTCGGCAAGCTTTGGGGCGAGTATCTTGTACGTCTGACCCCCGACAACAAGCTGGTGAACTTGATCGCCGAGGACATCGGCGCCTCCAAGGACGCCAAGACATGGACGATCAAGATTCGTGACGGAATCGAATTCCATAACGGCAAGACGGTTGGCGCCGAGGACGTCGCCGCGACCATCGAGCGTCATGCCGACGAGAAATCAAAGTCGGGCGCGCTCGGCATTCTCAAGAACATCAAGGGCGTCAAGGCGAGCGGCAAGGAAGTCATCTTCACGCTCGGCGATGCGGATGCCGACTTCCCCTATCTGATGGCCGACTACCATCTGGTCATCCAGCCGAATGGCGGCAAGGACAATCCGAATGCCGGCATCAGCGCCGGCCCCTACAAGGTCACCGTCAACCAGCCGGGCGTGCGCCATGGCGGCGAGCGCTTCGCCAATTACTGGCGCGGCGACAAGGCCGGCCATGCCGACCAGGTCGAGATTGTCGTCATCAACGACGCGACGGCCCGTCTGGCCGCGTTGCAGGGTGGCCAGGTGCACATGATCAACCGCGTCGAGCCAAAAGTCGTCGACCTGGTCAAGCGCATCCCGGGCGTCACCATCGAGAATGTGTCGGGCAAGGGCTACTATCCGTTCAACATGTTCTGCGACACGGCGCCGTTCGACAACAACGACCTGCGCATGGCGCTGAAACTCGCCATGGACCGCGAGGAGATGCTGACGAAGATCCTGCGCGGCTACGGTTCGGTCGGCAACGACTTCCCGATCAACGAGGCCTATCCGCTGTTTACCGCCATCGAGCAGCGCAAGTTCGACCCGGAAAAGGCGGCCGCGCTCTACAAGAAGTCGGGCCACAGCGGCTCGATCCTGCTGCGCACCTCCGATGTCGCCTTTCCCGGCGCGGTCGACGCCGCCCAGCTTTATCAGCAGAGCGCCGCCAAGGCCGGCATCAAGATCGAGATCAAGCGCGAGCCGGGCGACGGCTACTGGTCGGAAGTCTGGAACAAGCAGCCCTTCTCGCTCTCCTACTGGGGCGGGCGCGCCACGCAGGACCAGATGTACTCCACCGGCTATGTCTCGACCGCCGACTGGAACGACACCCGCTTCAAGCGGCCGGAATTCGACAAGATGCTGTTTGCGGCGCGTGGTGAACTCGACCAGGCCAAGCGCAAGGCGATCTACCACGACATGGCTGTCCTGATGCGCGACGAAGGCGGCCTGATCGTGCCGTTCTTCAACCAGTTCATCGACGCAGCAGCTACGAACAAGATCAGCGGCTTTGCCAAGAGCCCGATCGGCGAAATGATGGACGGCTACGCGCTCGCCGAATGCTGGCTGAACGCCTAGTGCTGGACTGCCACTGAAAAGCGCCGCGTGTTCGTGCGACACGCGGCGCACTTTTTTGAAACCATCGACGCATGGAGGCGCCCGTGGCACTCGACACCAAGCTTCTGCTGATCATCCTCGACGGCGTGCCTTACCGCAACTGGCGTCGGCTGATGGGCAATCTCGAGGGCTGGGTGCAGTCGGGCGAAGCGAGGGTGTGGAAGATGCGCTCGGTGCTGCCGTCGACCTCGGCCTGCTGCTATGCCTCGATCCACACAGGCGTGTCGCCGCAGGTGCACGGCATTCTTTCCAACGAGAACCGCTTCCGCGTCAAACAGCCCGACATCTTCTCCGAGGTCAGCAACGCCGGAGGTAAGACCGGGGCAGTCACCCATTCCTACTGGTCCGAATTCTTCCGGTCCTACCCGTTCGACCTGGTCGAGGATATGGAGTATGACGAGCCTGGCGGTCCGATCACGCATGGCCGCTTCCACACCATGACCGGCTACAACGCGCGCAACCAGATGACGCCGAGCGATGTCGACCTGTTCGCGACGCTGACCATGCTGACCAAACGCCACGGCATAGACTACGGCATCCTGCACACCTGCACGCTGGATTCGATGGGTCACCGCTTCGGCCACGACTGCCATGAGATGGACCATGCCGTCTACGCCATGGACGGCATGCTGGCGGCCTTCCTGCCGGGCTGGATCGCGGCCGGCTACGAGGTGATGGTCACCGCCGATCACGGCCAGACCGACCGCGGCCACCATGGCGGCCATGACGACGAGATGCAGGATTTCGCGCTGTATTATTTCGGCCAAGGCCAGGGGCCCGAAGCCGATACGCTGCTCGACCAGTTGCAGCTGGCCCCGACAGTGCTGAGCCGGCTCGGCGTGCCGGTGCCGGCGACGATGAAAGCGAAGCCGTTTTTGAGTTAGTTGGCGGCCGAGACGCTGCCCTTCTTCCAGTCCCTCCACGAGGGCAGACCTGAGGGATATCAATAGCTGACGTCAGCGCCGCCCCCCTACGCCTGCCGGCACCTTCTCCTCGTACAGTGACGGGAGAAGGGAGACTCTGGCAACCTCCCCTTTCTTCAGTTAGCCTCCCAAAATTCCTTGGCGGAGGATGAACCTTTTTGGACCGATCAGCGACAGAGCAGACAGGAGCCAGGCGGCTCAACCGGCCATGACGGCAGCGACGGAGACCGATCGCGCGCTTGTCGACCGGGTCGCGAAGGGCGACCGTGCCGCCGTGCGGCTCCTGTTCATGCGTCACCACGCGCGGGTCTACCGCTTCGTGGCGCGCCAGACGGGATCGGAAATGATGGCTGACGATATCGCGAACGAGGTGTTCCTCGAGCTGTGGCGCCAGGCGCCGGGCTTCGAAGGGCGCTCCGAAGTCTCGACTTGGCTGCTCGGCATCGCCCGGTTCAAGGCGCTCTCGCTGCTGCGCAAGAAGAAGGAAGACTGGATCGACGACGAGGCCGCCGCCGCGGTGCCCGACAGCGCCGACACGCCGGAAGTCGTCACCATAAAAGAGGACAAGGCCGCTGCCTTGCGCCGCTTCATCGACGCCTTGCCCGAAGAGCACCGCGCGGTGATCGATCTTGCCTATTATCACGGACAGTCGGTGACCGAGATCGGCGAGGTGCTCAACATCCCGGTCGCCACGGTCAAGACCCGGATGTTCTACGCCCGCAAGAAACTCGGCGAGGCCCTCAAGGCCGCCGGTTACGACAGGGGGTGGCCATGAGCGCCGCTGAAAAAATGTCGCGCCGCGACGAAATGGAAACGCTGCTGCCGTTCTACCTGAACGGTTCGCTGGAAGGTTCGGAGCTGGAAGCCGTCGAGGAATGGCTGGCGACCGATCCGGCCGCCCTTGCCGCGCTTGGCGAAGCCGAGGCCGAATTCTCCGGCGCATCCGCCGCCAATGAAGCGATCCGGCCGCCCGCCGACGCGCTCAGCCGCTTCGCCAGGGCGCTCGACGCCGAGGCCGGGCCAGCGCGGGCTCAGGCCGGCTCGTCCTGGCTGGCGCAGGCCTGGAGCCGGTTCATGGCGGTCCCTGTCGGTGTCGCCTGGGCGGCGGCCGCCGTCCTGCTGGCGCTGGTCGCGGTGCAGTCGCTGGTGCAACCCGGTGGCAAAGGCAAGGATTTCGAGATTGCCGGTGCCGAAGACGACCTGGCGAAGATGCCGTTCGCGCTGGTCAGGTTCAAGCCGGACGCGAAGATGTCCGACATTGCCGTTTTCCTCGACGCCAACAAGCTCAAGATCATCGGTGGACCGACCGCCGACGGCATCTTCCGGCTCGGCATCCCAGCCGCCAACGCCGCCGACTACACCAAGCAGCTCGGCCTTATTGCCGCCCAGCCTTTCGCGGACACTGTGATCGAGGGAAGGAAACCGGTTGATGGCGGCTGAGGCGGCCCTTCGATTGGCGGCAATGCTGGCGGCGGCGATGACAATCGCCGTCTTGCCTGCGTCGGCACAGAGCAATACCGCCGCCACCGACCAGACCAGAATCGACTGCCGCAACGGGGCCAATGCGACAGCCGCCGCATGCGCCAAGGAAGGTGGCGACATCAAGGGCGGCTCGGGCGCCGCGGAGGCCGGTGCCGTCTTCCTGCCTGCCCTGATCGTCGACCTGTTTCCCAATCCGGTCGCGCCAGTACCGACGCCGCGACCAGAGCCGTCGACACCGCCCGGCAACACTCAGGCCGGCCCGCCGGCAGGCGGCCCGGTCATCTCGCCGACCGATCTCATCGCCGCTCAACCGCCGCGTGCCGTGACCGGCGAATTCGTGCCCGACGAAGTGCTGGTGACAGTCGATGGCGATGCCGGCGCCGTGCAGCAGATCGCCGCCTCCTTCGGCCTCGAAGTGCGCTCGCAGCGCCAGTCCCGGCTGCTCGGCACCACATTGGTACGCTTTGGCATTCCCGACGGCCGTCCTGTCGGCGTCGTGCTGGCGCAACTTGCCGCCGATGGCCGCACGCAGCGGCGCGAGCCGAACCACATCTACTCGCTGCAGCAGGCCGCTGGCATCGTCAACTATGCCTTCGACCGCATCGCGCTCGACGCCAAACAGGCAAGCGGCGAAAACGTCAGGGTAGCCGTCATCGATACCGGCATCGACGACACCAATCCGGCGCTCACCGGCGTCATCGCCGCGCAGTTCGATGCCATGCCCGATGTGCCGGTCGAAAAGCGCGACCATGGCACCTCGGTCGATGGGCTGATCGCCGGCGTCGGCGCGCTGGAAGGCATGGCGCCTGGCGCCAGGATCTATCACGCCCGCGCCTTCGAAGGCGGCAAGTCGACCATGGACGTCATCCTGTCGGCGCTCGACTGGGCGGCGGAGCAGAATGTCAGTATCATCAACATGAGCTTTGTCGGGCCGAAGAACGACCTGCTCGGCACCGCCTGCCGCAATGCCCGCGCCCTTGGCATGGTGCTGGTCGCCGCCGCCGGCAATAACGGGCCGAAGGCGCCCTATGGCTACCCGGCCGCCTTCGACGGCGTCATCGCGGTGACCGCGACCGACGCCAAGGATGGGCTGATGCCGCAAGCCAACCGTGGCGCCTATGTCTTCATCTCGGCGCCCGGCGTCGAGATGGTGGCGCCGAGCGGCGCCGGCTCCGATGTCGTCACCGGCACATCGTTTGCCGCGGCGATCGTCAGCGGCGCCATAGCCAATCTCCTCCATGCAGCGCCCGACCGCTCGGCCGACGACATCGAGAAAGCACTGGCGACAACAGCGAAAGACCTCGGCCCCAAAGGGCGCGACAATGACTTCGGCTATGGGTTGCTGGACATCAAGGCGGCGGAAGCGGCCAAGGAATAGGCCTCGCGTCCGGATCACCCGCCTCAGGTTGGTGGGGGCCGGCGGATTTGCAGAAGCAACGTGGATGCGAGACAGAGCCCAGCCACCACCAACCCGATTATCACAAGCCATCGCATCAGTACCGCCTGCCCGTCGCGGCCGATGACCCGATAGAGGCCATTGATCTCGGCCATTTCCGTGGCGGACAACCGCCTTTTGGGCAAGGTTCGGTCGGTATAGAAATATTTGGTCATCGCGTTGAATTCGAGTTCGCGTCCGATGAACATTTCGGTGGGGTTCAAGTCTGAAGTGACGTACCCCTCATAGGTGAGTTCCTGTGTGGCGCGGACGTCGACATTGTTGAAGTCCGGTTTTGTGGCGCCTGGATGAAACCAGCCGGGAGAAAACACCGAGAATGACCCAGAGCGGGGCAGATGGGTAACCGGCTGGTTGACGATTTCGACGACTTTCTGCTCGGCCCGCGCGGCTTCCGCATCTGCCCTTCCGATCCCTGGCAACGTCCAGAAGATTGCACCGGCGACGGCCAGCAGAAGGCCCGTCAAGCCGACCAGACACGCGATTATTCCGATGGCGCGCGCCGGCCTTGCGGCCCGGTAAACTGGGGCGACCGGGGCGCGACTTTCGCGTCCGCGTCGGCCGAAGACCGCGCTGGGCTGATCGCCGTTCATCTGCCCATGTTGGGATAAGCGGGCTAATGCGGCGTTAACAGGCACCCGGCTTGACCGAGATGGCCTCCTTCAGACCGAAACCATCGTACACCGTGATTGCGTGTTGCCTTAGGCCGGCGCTCCCGCCACCGAGCCCCGGACCACCAGATCGACCGGCCAGAGCTCGCCGCGCGCGCCCTCTTCCAGCCCGGATATCCGAGCCGCCAGCCGCTCGGCGACGCGCGCGCCGGCAAGGCGAATGGAGGAGCGCGTCGTCGACAGCGGCACCGAAAAATTCTCCGGCTTGAGCCAGGGAAAGACGTCGTCATGGGCGATCAGCGACACGTCGCCGGGAATGGTCAGGCCGAGGTCGCGCACGGCGCGCACGACGCCGAGCGCCATGATCAGGCTGGAGCAGGCGATCGCCGTCGGCGCGTCACCAGCCTCGAGCAGTCGCCTTGTGGCGCGATAGCCATTTTCCTCGGTCATGACCACGGAGCAGACATGGCGCTCGCCCAGCGATAGCCCGCTCGCCGCGAGCGCCCGGCGCACGCCGCGCTCGCGATGGATGGCGAAGGTCTCGCGATCATCGCCGTTGATCAGCGCCAGCCGCCGGTGGCCGAGCTGGACCAGCAGCCGCGCCGCTTCGTGGAAGGCACCTTCATTGTCGATGTCGAGATAGGGATAGTCGAAATCGAAGCCTTCGCTGCGGCCGTGGACGAGGAAGGGAATGCCGAGCGTGCTGACCAGCGCCACCCGGCTGTCCTGCGGCCTTGGCGAAGAGATGTAGACGGCATCGACCTGCCGGTTGGCGACGATGCGCCGGTAGGTCGTCTCCTGGTCGTCGGCATCGGCCGGCGACAGCACGAGGTCAAGCTCGTGGCCGCGCGCATAGTCGCCAAGTCCGGACAGGAATTCGACGAAATGCGGGTCGATGTCGACGGCCGCACCGGTCGGCAGGACATAGCCGATCATGCCGGACTTGCCGGTCGCCAGCCGCCGCGCACTGGGATTGGGGCGATAGCCATGGCGCTTGGCGGCGTCCATGACGCGCCTGCGCGTCTCCTCGTTGACCTCCGGATAGCCGTTCAGCGCACGGCTCACCGTGGTCTGCGAAAGCGCCAGCATATGCGCGAGCTGTTTGAGGTTCACTAGGCCTCCATCCTCAAAGCGCTTTTAAATTGAATCGACCCAAGCGCTGCAAGCAGCGCGACCACATGATGAGACCATACGCGTGACGAGGCCGAGTTTGAAACAGAAATTGCTGTTGCATCGCCAAAAAACCATGCTGCAGCGCACTTTCCACTGCCTGAACATGCTCGATTAAATCGATTAGCTCGTTATCCCTCTTGACTCCGCCGCGATTCAATGGCGAGATCAAAATAGCCAAAGCGCTTTGGAAGACTCTTCGAAAGGTTGCGGTTCGTTCGCGACTGAGTCACAGTTCCACGGGCGCCGGCGGACGAGATGGAGGTTTCGTCCGAACTGTTAGTGACCACTGGGAGGAATAGCGATGAGGAAAGTGCTTTTGCTGGGTGTCGCGTTTGGCGCACTCGCTCTTAGCCTGCCGGCGCAAGCCGAACTGAAGTTCAAGCCGGGCGAGGATTCGAAGTTTCACTGGGCTAACTACGACGACCTCAAGAAAGTCGACCTCAAGGGCGAGACGCTGACCATCTTCGGGCCATGGCGCGGCGAGGACGAGACGCTTGTGCGTTCGGTGCTCGATTATTTCTCCGAGGCGACCGGGGCGGAGGTCAAATATTCCTCGTCCGAAAATTACGAGCAGCAGATCGTCATCGACACCCAGGCCGGCAGCCCGCCGAACATCGCCGTCCTGCCGCAGCCGGGCCTGATCCAGGACCTCGCCTCCAAGGGCGTGCTGACCCCGCTGGGCGACGACGTCGCCGCATGGATCAAGGAAAACTACGCCGCGGGCGACTCATGGGCCAAACTCGGCACCTATACCGGCAAGGACGGGAAATCAGCCTTCTACGCCTTTCCCTACAAGATCGACGTGAAGGGGCTGGTCTGGTACTCGCCCGACAATTTCAAGGAAGCCGGCTACAATGTCCCGAAGACGCAGGAGGAACTGGCCGAGCTTGAGAAGAAGATCATCGCCGATGGCGGCAAGCCCTGGTGCATCGGGCTCGGCTCCGGCGGCGCCACCGGCTGGCCGGCGACCGACTGGGTCGAGGACATCATGCTCAGGACGCAGCCGCCTGAAGTTTACGATAAGTGGGTCAAGAACGAGATCCCGTTCACCGATCCGGCGGTGGTCAATGCCATAGACATCTTCGGCAAGATGGCCACCGACGACAAGATGGTGGATGGCGGCGCCAAGGCAGTGGCCGCGACCGACTTCCGCGACAGCCCGAAGGGTCTCTTTACCGTGCCGCCGAAGTGTTACATGCACCATCAGGCATCGTTCATCCCCTCCTTCTTCCCGGACGGCGTGAAGCTTGGCCAGGATGCGGACTTCTTCCCCTACCCGCCCTATGCCTCCAAGCCGGAACTCGGCACGCCGCTGGAAGTCGCCGGAACGCTGGTGATGATCACCAAGGATTCCAAGGCTTCGCGCGAATTCATCAAGTTCCTCGAAATGCCGCTCGCGCATGAATTGTGGATGGCGCAGAAGAGCTTCGTCACGCCTTTCAAGGGTGCCAACAAGGACGCCTATGGCAGCGACGCGCTGAAGAAGCAGGGCGAGATCCTGGTCGGAGCGACAACAGTGCGCTTCGACGGTTCCGACTTGATGCCCGGCAAGGTTGGCGCCGGCTCGTTCTGGACCGGCATGATCGATCTGGTCGGCGGCAAATCCGTCCAGGACGTCGCCGCCGACATCCAGAAGAGCTGGGACGCCATCAAGTAGGCCGCGAGGGGCGAGCTTTGTCTCTACGCAATTCAGGACGGAAACAGTGACAAACCTGCCCTGGAATTGCGCTCGACCTTCCTGATCCTCCTACTGGATCCGGGCCACGGCCCGGGTCCGACCGGCGGCATATGCCGGACGCCTTCGCGTTTCGATTGTTCCGAACAACTCACAAGTCGGTGCACCCGACCGCCGGCATCTGCCCGGCTGGTCATGCGCAGGGAGAGGGACCCATGGCGGCTCAGATCTTCTCGGCTATATTCGTCATCATCATCGGCGTCGGCGGCTGTGTCGCCTATTTTTGGGGCGCCAACAAACTTCTCGACCTGACCTTTCCCTCACGCGGGGTTTCCGGCACGGCTGCCGTCAACAATCTGCGCCGACAAGGCCTGGTGCGACCATGGCTGTTCGTCGGCCCGGCGCTGATCATTCTGACCATCTATCTGATCTACCCCGTGATCGCGACACTGTGGCTCTCCTTCCTCGACCGCGGCGGCACCAGTTTCGTCGGGTTCGCCAATTACGAGTGGGCTCTGCGCGATCAGGACCTACGAAACGCGATCCTGAACAATTTGCTGTGGCTGGCGGTGGTGCCGGCGGCCTGTACCTTCCTCGGCCTCATCATTGCCGTGCTGACGGACAAGATATGGTGGGGCACGATTGCCAAGAGCCTGATCTTCCTGCCGCTCGCCATCTCCTTCGTCGGCGCCAGTGTGATCTGGAAGTTCATCTACGAATATCGCGGCGAGGGCCAGGTACAGATCGGCTTGCTCAACGCCATCATCCAGCATTTCGGCGGCCAACCACAGGTGTGGATCTCGCTGCCGTTCTGGAACAACTTCTTCCTGATGATCATCCTGATCTGGATCCAGACCGGCTTTGCCATGGTCATCCTGTCCTCCGCGCTGCGCGGCATTCCGGAAGAGACGCTGGAGGCGGCGGTCATCGACGGCGCCAATCCGTTCCAGATCTTCTGGAAGATCATGGTGCCGCAGATCTGGGGTACCATCGCGGTGGTTTGGACCACGATCACCATTCTGGTGCTGAAGGTGTTCGACATCGTGCTGACCATGACCAACGGCCAGTGGAACAGCCAGGTGCTGGCCAATCTGATGTTCGACTGGATGTTCCGCGGCGGCGGCGATTTCGGCCGCGGCGCCACGATCGCCATCATCATCATGGTCGCGGTCATCCCGATCATGGTCTGGAATATCCGCCAGGCGAACAAAGAGACGGGAGGGCACTGAGATGGCCGTCGCGACCGGAAATTCATTCGCCAGCCGCTTCGGCGTTCACATAGCGGTGCTGGTCTTCGTTGCCATCTGGACCATTCCGACGCTCGGCATCCTGGTCTCGTCACTGCGCGACAAGGACCAGATCGTCGCCTCGGGCTGGTGGAATTCGTTCGCCAGTTCCAGCCAGACCGAGGCCGGGCGGCTGCCGCCCGCCTCCGCGCAAACCCAGAAGGACGGCAAGTACGTTCTCGAAGGCAACATCTTCGGCGATGGCGCCAAGCGCAACATCAGCGCCTTCGGCGTCAAGGCAGCGGCGCCAACGCAATACCCGGCCGGCACGGCGGCCGACCTCGGTGACGGCGTGACCCTGCAGGTCAACGCCGACGGCAGTTTCGTCATGGCCTCGCCCAAGGCATTCGAAGGCGATCGCGGCCAGCGCGTCTACTATGCCTCGTCGGCACCGCCGAAATTCACCACCGACAACTACGATACCGTGCTGTTTTCGGAAGGCATCGGCCGCTCGTTCATGAACTCGCTAACCGTCACCATCCCGGCGACGGTCATTCCGATCCTGATCGCGGCCTTTGCCGCTTATGCGCTGGCCTGGATGCGGTTTCCCGGCCGGGCGCTGCTGATCGCAGTCATTATCGGTCTGCTGGTGGTGCCGCTGCAGATGTCGCTGATCCCGCTGCTCAAGCTCTATAATGGCGTCGGTACGTTCTTCGGCGTGCCGTCGAAGACCTATCTAGGCATCTGGCTGGCGCATACCGGCTTCGGCCTGCCTTTCGCCATTTATCTGCTGAGGAGCTATATTGCCGGCCTGCCGCGCGAGATCATGGAATCGGCGCGCATCGACGGCGCCAGCGACTTCGAGATCTTCGTCAAGATCGTGCTGCCGCTGTCCTTCCCGGTGCTGGCCTCTTTCGCCATCTTTCAATTCCTGTGGGTATGGAACGATCTCCTGGTTGCGATGGTTTTCCTTGGTACGGCACCCGACCAGATCGTGTTGACCGCCAAGCTCAACGCCCTGCTCGGCTCTCGCGGCGGCAACTGGGAGATTCTGACGACATCGGCCTTCATCACCATCATCGTGCCGCTGATCGTCTTCTTCTCGCTACAACGCTATTTCGTCCGCGGGCTGCTTGCCGGTTCGGTGAAAGGAGGCTGAGACCATGCAATCCGCTTTGAAAGCCAGTTCGAACCCCGACCTCGCCATCGATCGCGACTGGTGGCGAGGCGCTGTCATCTACCAGATCTATCCGCGCAGCTACCAGGATTCGAACGGCGACGGCATCGGCGACCTCAAGGGCATTATCGGGCGGCTGCCCTATATCGCCGCACTCGGCGCCGACGCCATCTGGATCTCGCCCTTCTTCAAGTCGCCGATGAAGGATTTCGGCTACGACGTCTCGGACTATTGCGACGTCGATCCGATGTTCGGCACGCTGGCTGATTTCGACGAGCTGACGGCGGAGGCGCATCGGCTGGGTCTCAAGGTGATGATCGACGAAGTGCTATCGCACACCGCCGACAGCCATCCCTGGTTCAAGGAAAGCCGGTCGAGCCGCGCCAATCCGAAGGCGGACTGGTACGTCTGGGCGGACGCCAGGCCTGACGGCACGCCGCCCAACAACTGGCTGTCCATCTTCGGCGGTTCGGCCTGGCAGTGGGACACCAGCCGCCAGCAATATTACCTGCACAATTTCCTCGCCGAGCAGCCCGACCTCAACTTCCACAACCGCGACGTCCAGGACGCGCTGCTCGACGTCACCCGCTTCTGGCTGGAACGGGGCGTCGACGGCTTCCGCCTCGACACGATCAATTTCTACTTCCACAGCCAGGGCCTGGAAAACAATCCGCCGCTGGCGCCGGAAGAGCGCAACGACCAGACCGCACCGGCGGTCAATCCCTACAACTACCAGGACCATCTCTACGACAAGAGCCGGCCGGAAAACCTCGGCTTCCTCGAACGCTTCCGCGCCTTGCTCGACGAATATCCGGCGACCGCCGCTGTCGGCGAGGTCGGCGATTCCCAGCGCGGGCTGGAAGTGGTGGCAGCCTATACAGCCGGCGGCAAGCGCGTGCACATGTGCTATTCCTTCGACTTCCTGGCGCCGGAAAAGATCAGCGCGGCCAAGGTCCGTTCGGTGCTCGAAGCCTTCGGCAGGGTCGCCAGCGATGGCTGGTCGTGCTGGGCTTTTTCCAACCATGACGTGATGCGCCCGGCCTCGCGCTGGGCCGCCGGCGAAGCCGATCCGGTCGCCTATCTCAAGATGATCTCGGCGCTGCTAATGTCGCTGCGCGGCTCGGTCTGCATCTACCAGGGCGAGGAACTCGGCCTGGGCGAAGCCGACTTGCGTTTCGAGGATTTGCAGGATCCCTACGGCATCCGCTTCTGGCCGGAATTCAAGGGCCGCGACGGTTGCCGCACGCCGATGGTGTGGGATGGCAGCGCCAGGAATGGCGGCTTCTCCCAGGCAAAGCCATGGCTACCGGTGCCGGCCAAGCATCTGTCGCAGGCAGTCAACGTCCAGCAGGGCGACCAGGCTTCGCTGCTCGAGCACTACCGGCGCTTCCTCACCTTCCGCCGCGCCCATCCGGCGCTGGCCAAGGGCGACATCACCTTCATCGAAAGCGAGGGGGACACCGTCGCGTTCACGCGCCGCGCCGGTAACGAACAGATCGTCTGCGCCTTCAATCTGGGCGCCAAGCCGGCCAAGGTTGACCTTGGCCGCGGATCGCTACAACCTTTGCCCGGACACGGGTTTTCCGGGCAAGCGAGCACCGGTTCGGTGGACCTCGGCGGTTATGGTGCCTGGTTCGGACGCATAGACTGATTTTTGGAACTCACTGGAGGAGGAAACCAATGGCCGATGTCAATCTGAGACAAGTGAAGAAGTCCTACGGCAATCTCAACATTCTCCATGGCATCGACCTCGATATCAAATCCGGCGAGTTCATCGTCTTCGTCGGTCCGTCGGGCTGCGGCAAGTCGACTTTGTTGCGCTCCATCGCCGGGCTCGAGGAAATCACGTCCGGCGAGCTCAAGATCGACGGCGAGGTGGTGAATGACGTGCCGCCATCGAAGCGCGGCATCGCCATGGTGTTCCAGTCCTATGCGCTCTATCCGCACATGACCGTCTACGACAACATGGCGTTCTCGATGAAGATCGGCAAGGAAAGCAAGGCCGAGATCGACAGGCGGGTGCGGCAGGCCGCGGAAATCCTGCAATTGACCAAGTATCTCGACCGGCTACCCAAGGCGATGTCGGGCGGCCAGCGCCAGCGCGTCGCTATCGGCCGCGCCATCGTGCGCAATCCGAAAGTGTTCCTGTTCGACGAGCCGCTGTCGAACCTCGATGCCGCACTGCGCGTCGCCACGCGTATCGAGATCGCCAAGCTGAAGGAATCGATGCCCAACACGACGATGATCTACGTCACCCACGACCAGGTCGAGGCGATGACACTGGCCGACCGCATCGTCGTGCTCAAGGACGGTCATATCGAGCAGGTCGGCACGCCGATGGATCTCTACAAGAAGCCCGGCAATCTGTTCGTCGCCCAGTTCATCGGCTCGCCAGCCATGAATATCCTGCCGGCGACGATCGACAAGACCGGCAACCCTACCGTCGTCAGCCATGTCGGGGGACGGAAGGCAACGGTGCCGATTGCGACGCCGGCCTCGTCCAAGGGTGCGGCGGTAAGTTTCGGCGTGCGGCCGGAGGACCTGATGGTCGCCACCGGTGCGGATTACCTGTTCGAGGGAACGGTCGACTATGTCGAGCAGCTCGGCGAGGTTCAGCTGGTCTATGTCGACATCGGTCGCGCCGACCTGCCGCTGGTGACCAAGCTGCCAGGCAATGTCGAGGTCAAGCGCGGCTCGACATTGCGGCTGAGCGCCAATGCCGAGGACCTGCATATCTTCGACACCGACGGGCGGTCCTTCGCGCTGCATGAAGCGGAAGCAAAGGCGGCTTAAAGCGCGCGTCGCGTCGACAACGCAAAAAAGAGCGGCGGGCAATGCCCGCCGCTCTTTTTTAGAATCGACTTTGGCTGTTAGCGGCCGAAGAGGTTCCGGTCGGCGCCCTGGGGTGCCGACTTCTGTACGTCGCCCGACGAATTGAGCAGCTTGTAGACGGGCGAGCCGCTTTCACGGATCGAAGCCGTGCGCGAATTGTCAACCGAAGTCGCGGCAGGCTGGTTGGCGCCATTGGAGCCGTAATTGTCACTGCCGGCGAAAGCGCTGCCGGAGATGGCCAGAACGGCGGCGGCAGCAAGGATGATCTTCTTCATTTCAAGTCTCCTGAATTTTGAGTGTCACGGGAGCAACGGCGCAAGCAGCAGCTCCCGGAATCGGCTGTTAGCGGCCGAAGAGATTGCGGTCGGCACCCTGAGCAGGGGCCTGGACAGCCGGCTCCGACTTCTTGATCGAAGCCGTGTACGAGCCGTCGGTCGAAGTAGCAGCGGGCTGGTTGGCGCCATTGGAGCCGTAGTTGTCGCTACCGGCGAAAGCGCTGCCGGAGATAGCCAGAACGGCGGCGGCAGCAAGCATGATCTTTTTCATTTCAAGTCTCCTGAATTCTTCGAGTTCGCCAGGGCAGCGAGCCAAGCCCGCCGCCTGCTGGAGATCGGCAATTAGTTGTTGCCGAAGAGGTTGTGGTCGGCACCCGTGGCAGGCGTCTGGGCAGCTGGTTCCGACTTCTTGGTCGAAGCGGTGTACGAGCTGTCGACAGCAGCAGTGGCTGCGGGGGCATTCGAACCATAGTGGTCGCTACCAGCGAAGGCGCTGCCGGAAATGGCCAGAAGGGCGGCGGCAGTGAGAACAATCTTTTTCATTTTGGGTACTCCAGTATTTTTTCCGTCCGTCTAGCGGCGTGTCTTGGGATTAAAAATCGCGTCGTTCGGACCGCCCCGATGTGGGAGAGCCAGCCTGCCGTTTCCAATCACGAAGTTGTTCCGTGTGGACCAAGAATCCACCACTTGAAATTGTACCAAGACCTTCCAACGCAGATGTTTTTGTTTTTGATATCAAACTTTTAGGCAAAAGCAGCAGCGCGATCACCAACTGTATCCGAAGCTCAGCGTTCACACCGTCCTGCACGCACCGTCAACAGAAACGAACCGTTCGGTTCGATTTTAGAATCTGCTAATAGTCACTTTTCGAAACCGTTAACCGTTTTGCTCCCGTTCCGGGGGCGACTTCGATAGCCGGCACCGCCGGCAGCAAGACGATTTTCGCGACCGCCCTCTTGATCGGATCATGGGCGCATGCGTGTCGCGCCACATGGATGCGATGTCGCTTTCATGCCGATGTCGCAAACGCTGTCGTGATTAGATCAAGTCATCTCAGGTGCCGCTTCGTGACGATGGAGCGGAGAATTGGGAAGCCGGTCAGAATCCGGCGCTGCCCCCGCAACGGTGGTGGAGTTCAAGTCGCAACGGGAGACCACTGGGCGAAAGCCTGGGAAGGTGTCGCGATCGTCCGCAAGGACAACTCCAGAGCCCGGAAACCAGCCCGCGATTTTTTGAACTCGACTGATCGCGGTGGGCGGTCAAGAGGTGGATGGCGCACGCCCGGCTTTTGCCGCCCCGCGCCCGATCCTTCCTCAATCACCACCATAGTCAGTCCTTAGACACGAGGACAGGACATGGATACGCGCAACGACATGCTGAGGCTCTTGAGCGGCCGCAGGGACGGATTCTCGCTTGAACAGCCCTTCTACACGGATCCCGATTTCTTCAAGCTCGACATGGAGCTGATCTGGTACCGCGACTGGCTGTTCATCGGCCATGATTGCGAACTGCCGAAGCCCGGCAGCTTCATCACCGTGCAGATCGGCGACTATCCGGTCGTGCTGGTGCGCGACCAGCAGGGCAAGATCAACGCTTTCCACAATTCGTGCCGCCATCGCGGCAGCCGCGTCTGCAACACCGACAAGGGAATGGCCGCCAAACTGGTCTGCCCCTATCACCAGTGGACCTATGAGCTTGACGGAAAACTGCTGTTTGCCCGCCAGATGGCCGATGGGTTCGACAAGAGCCAGTTCGGCCTGAAGCCGGTCGCCTGCGAAAGCGTGGCCGGCTATATCTTCATCTGCCTGGCCAAGGAGCCCGCCGACTTCGCACCGATGCGGGCGATGATCGAACCCTATCTCAAGCCGCACCGCTTGAATGAAGCAAAAATCGCTTTCGAGAGCACGATCGTCGAAAAGGGCAACTGGAAGCTGGTCTGGGAAAACAACCGCGAGTGCTATCATTGCGCCGGCAATCACCCGGAACTGTGCAAGACCTTCCCGGAAGCTCCGACGGTGACCGGCGTGCAGGGCGCCGACAGCGATCCGGAAATGCTGGCGCACTGGGCCAAATGCGAGGCCGACGGCTTGCCGAGCAAATTCCGCATCGACCCCGCCGGTCAATACCGCGCCACCCGCGCGCCGCTGCTGCGTGACGCGGTCAGCTACACGATGACCGGCAAGCGGGCGGTGAAGAAGAACCTCTCCGACACGGTCTCCGCCGACCGCATCGGTACGTTGATGCACTATCACTACCCGACAACCTGGAACCATATCCTGATCGACCATGCCGTAACCTTCCGCGTACTCCCGATCAGCGCCACCGAAACGGCGGTGACGACGAAATGGCTGGTCCACAAGGATGCGGTCGAAGGCGTCGACTACGATCTTGCCGAACTCACCCATGTCTGGACCGAGACCAACGACCAGGACCGCCGCATCGTCGAGGAAAATGCCTTCGGCATTCTGTCGCCTGCCTATGAGCCCGGCCCCTATTCGGAGTTGCATGAGGGCGGTGTGATCCAGTTCGTCGACTGGTACGCCCGCTTCATCGGCCCGCGACTTGCCGACGATGGCCGGCCGGCCCTGCGCAGTGTGGCCTGAGAGGTTGAGGGATGAATGCGATGACGGATCTTGGCCTCTATCGCCATCTCGACCAGATGGCGCCCTGGAACGACAGGCTGCAGGTGCTGGAAGTGATCGGCGTCAGCGACGAAGCGCCTGACGTCAGGACCTTCACCTTCCGCTCCGACAACCAGACCTGGTTCCGCTACAAGCCGGGCCAGTTCGTGACGCTGGAACTGCCGACATCCGATGGGCCGCTGATGCGCACCTATACGCTTTCGTCCTCGCCATCGCGGCCATTTTCGATCGCGGTGACGGTCAAGGCGCAGGCCGGCAGCATCGGCACGCGCTGGATGTTCGATCATCTGGTGCCCGGCTCGCATGTCAAGGCTTACGGGCCGAGCGGTGACTTTTCGCTGCACAGCCACCCGGCGGCCAAATATCTGTTCATCTCGGCCGGCTCCGGCGTGACGCCGATGATGTCGATGCTGCGCTGGCTGAACGACTGCGCGCCATGGACCGATGTCGGTTTCGTCAACTGCGCGCGGCGCGCCGAAGAGATCATCTTCCGCAAGGAGCTCGAACTGCTCGGCGGCCATATGCCTGGCCTGTCGCTCGGCTTCATGATCGAGGAACGGTCAAGCCGCGAGGGCTGGTACGGCCATATGGGTCGGATCGATGCCATCCGGCTGCCGCTGCTGGCGCCCGATTTCCGCGAACGCGAGATCTTCTGCTGTGGTCCGGACCCCTTCATGCGCGCCGTGCGCGGCATGCTGGAAGCCGCCGGCTTCGACATGACGAAATACCACCAGGAGAGCTTTGCCGCACCCGCGGTGGAGGAAGTCCCGGCGCCGTTCGCCGCGCCGGACAGCGTGACTGTTCCCGTCGAAGCCGCGACAGCGATCCGCTTCGCGCTTTCGGATGTCGACGCCGAATGCGTCGCCGGCCAGACCGTGCTGCAGACGGCGCGCGCCTCGGGCGTGCGGATACCGGCGGCCTGCGAATTCGGCCTATGCGGAACCTGCAAGGTGAAGAAAGTCTCCGGCGCCGTCGAGATGAGCCACAATGGCGGTATCCTCGATCACGAGATCGACGACGGCTTCATCCTCGCCTGCTGCTCGAAGCCACTGTCGGCGCTCGAAATCGAGGCGTAATCCGCTCAGACCCTGATCGATGACCGGCGTCTCGACGGCATCGGTTACCTTGCCAACGAAGAACCGAGCGTTTACAGGCGTTGTCAGTGGACGCGATCCCGGGTAGGGGCGGGATCGCGAAGCGGGGCAACAATGATGCGTGATTGCGACGCCTATGCGGTTGCGAGCAGGGATATCGTCTTCGAATCCTTCGATGGCGAGGCCGTGGTGCTCAACCTTGCCAATGGCAAATATTTCGGCTTCTCCGATTCCGGCAGCAGGGTGTGGCAGGCACTCTCGTCCGGGGTCGACGCCCAGGCCCTGATCGGGCTGGCCGCCGGCGGCTCGACAATAGACGCTGCTGAGCTCGGCGATTTCATATCGCAATTGCTCGAACTGGAGTTGCTGGTGCGTTCGGAAGCTGCGGCGCAACCGCTGCCGGGCGAGTTGCCTGCCGAGCTTGCCGCAACCAGCGAACCACTTACCGTGAGCATTCACGACGACCTCGCCGACCTGATCATCGTGGATCCCATCCATGAGGTCGAGGAACCCCTCGGCTGGCCGGCGGTCAAACAGGCGTCCTGACGAGCCGGCCGCGTTTGAGATAGAGGGGCGCAGGATGCCGCGCGTCACGCTCGAAACCTTGCCGGACTACGCCCGGTATCTCGTCACCGCCACTGAAGCCACGCACTATCCGGCCACGCGAACGGTCCGCCTGCCCCGGCTGGAATTGACAGCGCATGTCGGTCCCGGTGCGCTTGCGGAGGCGCTCGGCCACGCCTTTGTGGAAGCCGAAAATGACCAGACGGAACCGTCGGCATGCCGCGTCTTCACGGTTCACCCTGGCATTGACGGCATTCCCGAGCCGGCACGGTGGGGCGACGCGCATTTCACCGAATACGGTTTTGCCGAACGGCTCGCCGAGACCGGGCTGCGTGGCCATTATTTTCACGATCTGGATTTCTGGCAGGTCTACGATCCGCAACGCCGCGTCGGCGTGCAGCTGATGGCCACGGCCGATGCTTTTCCGCCCTGGGAGCCGACAGCGCCGCTACGGGCCTTCCTGCACTGGGAATATGCGGCGCGCGGCATGCGGCTGACCCATGCCGGCACGCTCGGCGCCGATGGCAAGGGCGTGCTGTTGGCCGGCGCGGGCGGCGCCGGCAAATCCGGTACGGTCGCCGCCGGCCTGCTCAATGGGCTCGACAGCGTCGGCGATGACTACGTGCTGATCGATCTCGCCGCCGGCGTGACCGCGCGGCCGCTGTTTTCAACGCTTAAGCAGGATCCGCAAGGTTTCGAGCGGCTGGGCTTGAGGCAGCGGCTGGGGACCGAGAGGCCCTTGAACTGGCAGGGCAAGCACACGTTTCACATTGCCGACATCGCGGCCCGGCCGGTGCCGGCAGCGCTGGACATCGTTGCGCTGGTGGTGCCACATATCGGCGGCGGCGAGACGAGTTCGATCATGCCAGTGTCGCGTCGAGACGCCATGATAGCACTGGCACCGTCGGGCATCATGCAGATGCCGGGGGAACGTGAAAGCGGTTTCCGCTTCTTCGGCGATCTAACCCGCCTGCTGCCAAGCTACCGTTTGTCCCTGGGAACGCATCCCGAGGAGATTGCCGGCACTATTGCGGATTTTCTGACGCGAGGCGTCCCGTGAAGTTGAGCGTGATCATGCCTGTCTACAACCGCGAACGCTATGTGGTTGCGGCCTTGCGCTCGCTGGTGCGGCAGCGCGATGCCGCCGATCTCGATATCATCGTCATCGATGACGGCTCGACCGACGGGTCGGTGGAGGCCGTGCGCTCGATGATGGCCAAGAACCCCTGCATCCGCCTGTTCCGGCAGGAAAACATGGGCGTGACCCGAACCCGCAATGCCGGTCTCAAGCTGCTCAAGCCGGAAACGGAGCTCGTGTCGTTCCTCGATTCGGACGATGTCTCGCCCGCCGGACGATTCAGGGCCGATATCGCCTGCTTTCATGCCGACCCCAATCTTGAACTTACCTATTCCCTGATGATGCTCGTCGACGGGATCGACGACGATAGGCTGGAACCCGAGCCTGGCAGCAATTTCATGAGCGTGCGGGGAATTCATCTGTCGGCGGCGATCTTCTCGCGCAAGCTCGTCGAACGGATCGGCGGCTTCGACGAGGCTTTCAGCCAGGCCGAAGATACCGACTACCTGCTGCGCACCTTTGAAAGCGGCCCCAGATTCGTCATGCCGGATACCGTGGCGCTGTACTATAGACGTCACCCCGGCAACATGACCAAGCAGACCGACACATCGCTTCGAGAATTCATGCGGGCCATCCACAAATCGATGAAACGGCGCAAGGCCGACCCTTCACTGTGCGGGATCGAAGGCATCTTCGATGTCAAAGAACTCGCCAATTGGCGCTTCCTGTAGCATGCGGAACTACGGCGTCGTCATTCCGGCCTTCAACGCCAGCGGCACGATCGGCGAGACGCTGCGATCCGTCGCCGCCCAGACGGTTCGCCCGGCACTGGTAATCGTTGTCGACGATGGTTCGACCGACGATCTTGGTTCGGCGACTGGCGGAACGGACTTGCCGGTGCGCTTGCTGCGCCAGGCAAATGCCGGGCCTGGCAGCGCAACGACGCGAGGCTTCGCCGCCCTGTCGACGCCGCTCATCGCGACGCTCGACGCGGACGACCTCTGGCTGCCGGACAAGATCGAGAGACAACTGGCGCATCTCGAGAAATATCCCGCGACAGCCGGGGTCTTCTGTCACTGGCGGAATTTCCGCAACGACCGGCCCGACGCGCCCGAGGCCGAGACCGTGGCTGGCTGGTCGCGGACCACCATGATGATCCGCCGCGAGGTCGCCGAGACGGTCGGACCAATCGTCGATCCTCCGGGCGGCCGCGGCGAAATGATCGACTGGATCGCCCGGGCACGCGAGGCGGGCCTTGCCCTCGACATGCTGGACGAGGCGCTGGCGCTGCGCCGCATCCGGCCGGGCAGCCTGTCCTATGGGCGCGATGCCGCTCGCGACCGTGGCTATCTCGAAGTGGCGCGGCTCGCCATGTTGCGGCGGGCCCGTAACAAGGCTGGCCCGGGCTGATGGCTGATATCCGCCGTATCGACCGACGCTTCCCGGACTATGGCTGGTCGTGGCCGACCGGCGGACTCGACCAGTTGCTCAAGGCAGCACTTCTTCCCGACGAGGATGCCGCCGCCGCTTGCGCCGGCCGCTGGCTGGACGAGAACGATATCGATCATGTCTCGTTTCGGGAGCACCGGCTGCTGGCCGCGATCTCCGACAGGTTCGGCCGCAAGCTCGCCGGCCATTCCGCCTATCCCCGCCTCGTCGGCCTGCAGAAGATGCTATGGACCAAATCGCGCATGGCTATGCGGGAAGCCGAACCGGCGCTGAAGGCGATGGCGGATGCCGGATGCCGGGTGATGCTGATCAAGGGTGCCAGCCGCATCGCCTTGAACGCCTCCGCACAGCGCGGCAGGGTGGCGCACGACATCGACATATTGGTGCGGCCGCAGGACATGCAGACGGCCTTCGACGTGCTGCGCGACGGCGACTGGCAGATCGCTACCGGCGTCAGCCCGCAATATCTGAGAACAAGGCTGGCGTCGCTGCGCTCGATGAACTTCTTCAAGGGCAATCTTGGCGACATCGACCTGCACCAACTCGCCTATGACGGCTCGCAACGAAGCGAGGAAGACGATTTGGCCATCTGGCAACGGGCCGACAGCGCCGAATTCAGCGGCGTCGGCGTGCTCGTGCCGTCGCCGGCCGACCGCATCGCGCTTGCCATCGCGCATGGCGGGCTCGACGCCCACACGCATAGCGACTGGCTGGTCGATTGCGCGGTGGCTATTCGCGGCGGCGATGTCGACTGGGATGTGTTCCTCGATGTTGTCGCCAGGCGCGGCCTTGCCGTCGCCGCGGCGGTAGCACTCTCCTATCTGGCGCTTGAAACAGCCGTCCAGACACAGGACAGGGTCCTGGCGCGCGTGCTTGGCATCGCCGACCGCGGCGGCCTGTCGCGCTGGTCGGCGGTGCTGCAGGCCAAGCCGCGGACCGATTTCGGTAGGCTTGTCTGGCTGTCGCGCGGCCTTGCCAAACAGTTGCGGCTGAGGCGCAAGAGCGGCCGGCTGCATCAGGAGCCTCCAGCCAAGGCCTGGCGCGGCAGGCCAGCCCGCGACGGGCCGTCGGAAACGGCGCCGCCATCGGTGTTCTCGCAGGCCATACCCTGTCCGCGGACGGTGGGGGACATGATGCTGGACATCACGGTCAGGATCAGCGTTCCACCGGTCCGCCGCCGCATCGAGATGGAGATAAATGCGGATGACGACCATATCGCTCGCCTGCGCGCCATGGCCATCAGCCGGTCCGGCGGGGAGCGGGTGCTGCATTTTCGCGGCAAGGTGACGCTTGATGGCGAAAGGCGCGCCGTGATGCTGGAGGCGCGACCCTCCCGGCAATTCCGGCAATGGGACGATGATGCGACAGTGGCGGCCTATGGCGCATTGCCCTTTCATCTGGTCTCGGCAATTTTTTCACCGTTGCGCTGAGAACCAAGGCCCACACGAAGGCCGATCCGCTAGCAGGCGTCCAGAGAAATCCGGCTCGGGAAAAATGGCCGGGGATATGCATCGCCATCCCGCTTGAGAAACACTCGGGTGTTCGAGCATCGCTTGGCCTGTCGCAGTGTTTACGAGACGGGCAGATGCGGGGTGCCCAGAACATCCGCTGAACCGTGCAGACAACAGCCTGCGCGATTAACTGCACTTTAGGCAATCCCGACTAGTTTTCTAGATGAGTTCCAGCTGGTTTCGGGGGCAGCACTTGATCGACACGAGCACTGCCGGGCGAGCGCCCCTGGCGCCGGTGCGAGTGCCGGTCTCGAACTTCATCCTCAACTCGAAATCCGCTTTGTCGGTGGCCTCCCGATGATGGCCCGCCGAATTGGAAAAACAGGCGCGTGGGGTAATCCACGGTGACAGCTTTCCAGCATAACCGCTTGTCCGGCACAGTCGGTCTCGCCGGACGCGAACAGCAGCGTCGGATCATGGTTCTGTGCCTGCTGGTACTGGCAGCGGCCCTGCCGTGGCAAGTGCGCTGGGGCGTGATCCCCGATACCAGTTGGGCAATCACGATGTGCGAGCGAATGCTCGCCGGCATGCGCCTTTACGTTGATCTCTTCGAGGTCAATCCGCCCTTCACACCCTGGATGTTCTTGCCCGCAGTAGCATTCGCCGACACGCTAGGCCTGTCGCCAGAGGTCGTAATCCATGTCTATGTCTATGCAATATGTCTGCTTGGGCTGGGCTTTGCGGCGCTGATCGTCAGAATGGCGGGATTTCCCGAGAAACGCGCACTGTTCTCGATGCTGCCGTTATTCCTGGCGCTGCTGGTGATCTTTCCCGGTAACGCCTTCAGTGAGCGCGAACATCTGGGCGTTGCCCTGCTTTTGCCGTTGCTCGTGATGATGGCTTGGCGTGCGGCGCCGACGGGCGGGCGCGCGCCCAGCCTGCTGGTGGCGGTGTTAGCTGGTGTTTGCGGCAGCGTCCTGGTGCTGGTGAAGCCCTATTACGCACTGGTGGTCCTTGCCCCGGCGCTTTATGTGGCATGGCAACGCCGGTCCGTCTGGATGCTTTTCGCCATCGAATACTGGGTAATCGGGCTGGCCTGCATCGCGTATCTCGTCGCGGTCCTCTACTTCTATCCACAATTTCTCGAGGTCATTTATCCAGTGCTGGCCGACACCTACATGCGGTTGCGGGTTCTTCAGGCAGTGCTGCTGAAGTACGGCCCGGCTTATCTAGTCGCGCTCTACATGCTGCGCTTTCTTCGCCCGGGCCTGGCCTTGTCGCCGCTCGTGACCGTGTTCGTGCTGGCCTCGCTGGCTGCCACGGTGCCGCTCGTCTACCAGGCCAAGGGCTGGCCTTACCACGCATTTCCAGCACTCAGCCTGATGGCCGCGGCGCTGTTGCTGCGGGAAACACAGCTCGATCCAACGGGACAGTCCCCGTCCGGCATGGCGATGGGTACCGCCCACAAGCTGTTGCTGGCCATCACCATTGTGGCTAACGCAATCCCCTTCCTTCCAAGCCAGAAACCTGATGCGGGGCTCGTCGCCACGATCAATGATACGGTGGAGCATCCCACGGTCGCGCTGATCGGCTCCGACATTGCCGCGGGCCATCCGCTGACACGGATGGTCGGCGGGAACTGGATTTCGATCTACTGCAGCGACTGGTTGGGGACGTTCGCCACCTATTTTTCGCAGGTGGAGGCGCGGAACGGCAACCAAGCGGGCGCCGAACACTATACGCAGATCGCGAACCGCTACATCGACGGCAAGCTCGCCGAACTGGAGACGGCCAAGCCATCGCTGATCGTCGTGCAGAAAGGTGACACATTGTGGACGGCAAGGCTTTTTGGCAGGTCGGAAATCGTCCGTTTCATGCAGGACTACCACCAGATCGCCGAGGACGATGCGGTCAAGGTGCTGCTACGCAATGGTGCTGGCGCCTTGCCGTGAGTGTCGGGCGTCAGACCGGCTTCGTCACCCGTCGTAGCGTCAGATTGATCCTGCCGCCGTTCTTCAGCAACGCCGAAGTCGAGGGATAGATGCGGTCGACGCCGTGGAAGGCGAGCCGGCCCTCACCGCCGAGCACGACGACATCGCCGCTCTTCAGCCTGAACGATTTGGTGGCGCCCTCGCGCGTCGTCTGGCCGACCCTGAACAGGCAATCGTCGCCTAGCGACACGGAGACGACGGGCGCCGAAAAATCGGCTTCGTCGCGATCCTGGTGCAGACCCATCTTGGCGTCCGCCGTGTAGAAATTGATCAGGCAGGCCTCCGGCGGATACGGATAGCCCGATACCTGCTGCCAAAGATCGAGCAGGCCCCCAGGGATCGGCGGCCACGGCTCTCCGGTCAGCGGATGCATCGGCTGGTAACGATACCCTCGCTCCTTGTCGGTGACCCAGCCGAGCGGGCCGCAATTGGTCATGCGCACGCTCATCTCCTTGCCGGTGCGCGGCATGGCCGGCACGAACAGCGGAGCCTGCTGGACGATGCCTCTCACCGCCTCGACCAGCGCCTCCTGAACAGAGCGGGAGAGATAGGCCGGCATGTGGCGGACGCCGTTGGGCAGGACGAGCATGGTCTGTCGACAATCCAATTGCTGCTTCGGGCGTCAAGAATGCCGTGTTAAAGCGCTGACAGCGACCCGAAAACGCTGTGGCAGGCATCAGTCGTCGCCGATTTTTCCGCGCAGCTTCTTGATGGTGCCGCGTCCGGCCTTGGTCTTCAGGCGCCGCTCGACCGCGCCTTTCGAAGGCCTGGTCTTCTTGCGCGGCGGCGGCGGCGGTTCGGCGGCCTTGGCGACCAACGCCGTCAGCCTTGCCCGGGCATCGGCCCGGTTCTGTTCCTGGGTGCGGAAGCGACCGGCCTCGATGACGATGACGCCATCCTTGGTGGCGCGCTGGCCGGCCAGCTTGATCGTGCGCGCACGCACGCGTTCCGACAGGCCGGCCGCGTTGGCCGCATCGAAGCGCAGTTGCACGGCGGTCGCCACCTTGTTGACGTTCTGGCCGCCCGGACCGGACGAGCGGATGAAATCCTCGTGCAGGTCGCCCGGGTGGATCACGGCTTCGTCCGCAATGATGATGCTGTCGTCGATCGGCATGCAGCAGTCATGGCGCGGCGGCGTGAAAAAGAAAAGGCCCGATCGGAACCGGGCCTTAACTGGTGCCGCGCGGCAATGATGCCGAGCGATCCGGCGATTACTCCGCCGCTTCCTGCATGCGGGGTGCCGCGCCCATGACGGTTGCATCGACATGCGGCTCGAATTTCTCGAAGTTGACGGCGAACATGCCGACCAGTCTTGCCGCCTGCCGGTCGTAGGCGGCCTTGTCCGCCCACGTCGCCCGGGGGTCCAAAATCATCGGATCGAGAATGGCGCCGTCGATGCCGGGCACAGCCACCGGCACCTCGAAGCCGAAATTGGCATCGGTGCGGAATTCGCCTGTCTTCAGCGAGCCATCGAGTGCGGCGGCAAGCAGAGCGCGCGTCGCCTTGATCGGCATGCGCTTGCCGGTGCCGTAGGCGCCGCCGGTCCAGCCGGTGTTGACCAGCCAGCAATCGGCGCCATGGCTGGCGATGAGTTCGCGCAGTAGATTGCCGTATTCCTTGGGATGACGCGGCATGAACGGGGCGCCGAAACAGGTCGAGAACGTCGCCTCGGGTTCAGTGACGCCCTTTTCGGTCCCGGCGACCTTGGCCGTGTATCCGGAGAGGAAATGATACATCGCCTGCGCCGGGGTCAGCCGGGCGATCGGCGGCATCACGCCGAAGGCGTCGGCGGTGAGCATGATGATGTTTTTCGGATGATTGGCGCGCCCGCTCTTCGAAGCATTGGGAATGAAGTCGAGCGGGTAGGCGCAGCGCGTGTTTTCGGTGAGGCGACCATCATTGAAGTCCGGCACGCCGTCGGCGTCGAGGACGACATTTTCCAACACGGTGCCGAAGCGCTGCGTGGTGGCGAAGATCTCCGGCTCGGCTTCGGCCGACAGCTTGATCGTCTTGGCGTAGCAGCCGCCTTCGAAATTGAAGATGCCGTGCGGCCCCCAACCGTGTTCGTCGTCGCCGATCAGCGTGCGCGACGGATCGGCCGACAGCGTCGTCTTGCCGGTTCCGGAAAGGCCGAAGAAGACGGCAGCGTCGCCGGACGGCCCCTCATTGGCCGAGCAATGCATCGGCATCACGCCCTTCCGCGGCAGCAGGTAATTGAGCATGGTGAACACCGACTTCTTCATCTCGCCGGCATAGGAGGTGCCGCCGATGAGCACGATCTTGCGGGTGAGATCGACGGCGATCACCGTTTCGGTGCGGCTGCCGTGGCGGGCGGGATCGGCGCGGAAGGACGGCAGGTCGATGATCGTCATCTCCGGCACGAACGCCTGGAGTTCGGCATTGTCGGGACGGATGAGCAGGTTGCGGATGAACAGCGAGTGCCAGGCAAATTCGGTGATCACGCGGGTCGGCAATTTCAGCTCCGCATCGGCGCCGCCGACCAGATCCTGTACGTAAAGATCCTTGTGCGCGGCGTGGGCGCGGAAATCGCCAAGCAGCGTCTCGAACTGGGCCGGCGAGATCGCCTTGTTGTTGTCCCACCAGACATGGTTCTCGGTGGCGGCTTCGCGGACAACGAACTTGTCCTTGGGCGAACGGCCGGTGTGCTGGCCGGTTTCGGCGACCAGCGCGCCATGCGCGGTCAGCCGGGCCTCGCCACGCCGGATCGAGTCCTCGTAAAGGGCGGCCGCGCCGAAATTGTAGTGCACCACGCCGGAGGTTATCAGACCGATATGATCGATCGCGCAGGCAGGATTGCGTTTGCCGACTTCCGACATTGGTGTCCCTTCTTCGATTTCCGCATCTTTGCCGGCGTGTTCCCGGCAAGCCCACTACGCGGGCTGAGATGGTCAGAACCAGAAAAGACGAATGATATCAAATCATTAATCGATTTAAATATTTTGAAAGTTGTTTAAATCGTTTATATATGCGAAAAGTTTCACGGTTGCCCAAAGGATTGGCGATGTTCGTTCGTCCAATCCATGTCGAGGTAGGATTGTGGCCTGTGGCACCCCGCGCGTGACAGCGGACAAGGCCTATGCCACATTTTGTACCTAATTTGTCCTGCAAAAGCCCCTTCTCTACGAAAGAAGGGACAGCTCATGAGGGAGCCGCTTGAAATGGCAACAATCGCGCTTGTCGATGACGACCGCAACATTCTGACGTCGGTGTCGATCGCCCTCGAATCCGAGGGATATCGCGTCGAGACCTACACGGATGGTGCGTCCGCGCTGGAAGGCCTGGCGGCGCGTCCGCCGAATCTTGCCATCCTCGACATCAAGATGCCGCGCATGGACGGGATGGAACTTTTGCGCCGGATGCGTCAGAAGTCCGATCTGCCGGTGATCTTCCTGACCTCCAAGGACGATGAGATCGATGAATTGTTCGGCCTCAAGATGGGCGCCGACGATTTCATCCGCAAACCGTTCTCGCAACGCTTGCTGGTCGAGCGGGTGCGCGCCGTTCTGCGCCGTGCCAGCGCCCGCGAGGCGGCGGCAAAGGCGCCCACCCAGCAGGCGCGCTCGCTCGAGCGCGGACAACTCGTCATGGACCAGGAACGCCACACCTGCACGTGGAAGGGCGAACCGGTGACGCTCACCGTCACCGAATTCCTGATCCTGCATTCGCTGGCGCAGCGTCCCGGTGTCGTGAAAAGCCGTGATGCGCTGATGGATTCAGCCTATGATGAGCAGGTCTATGTCGATGACCGTACGATCGACAGCCACATCAAGCGGCTGCGCAAGAAGTTCAAGGCTGTCGACGACGACTTCGAGATGATCGAAACCCTTTACGGAGTCGGATACCGGTTCCGCG
Organism: Mesorhizobium erdmanii; assembly: GCF_013170725.1. Taxonomy (NCBI): domain Bacteria; kingdom Pseudomonadati; phylum Pseudomonadota; class Alphaproteobacteria; order Hyphomicrobiales; family Phyllobacteriaceae; genus Mesorhizobium; species Mesorhizobium erdmanii. The sequence continues at coordinate 459,285 of NZ_CP033361.1, forward strand.
AAGCCTAAGCTGATGCATGTCGCCCAAAGTGATCCCATATGGGATAGCGACATGCATCGAACAGAAGACTAAGCAGGGCCTGCTATTCGATGGCAGTGGAAGCACAGCGAACAAGACCGGCGGGCGCTGCCAGGCGGCCGTCGCGCATCATGCCGTCCTTCGTGTCGAAGATCACCGTGCCGATGCGCCGCTTCCTCGGCCATCACATCTTCTCCAGCCTGACGCGGCGCATCCTGTTCCTCAACCTTGCCGGTCTGGCCGTCCTGGTCACCGGCATCCTCTATCTCAACACCTTCCGCGACGGGCTGATCGATGCCCGCGTCGAAAGCCTGATGACGCAGGGCGAGATCATCGCCGGCGCGATCGCCGCGTCCGCGACGGTCGAAACCGATTCGATCAGCATCGACCCTGAAAAACTGCTCGAGCTGCAGGCCGGCGAAAGCCTTGGGCCTGGCTCCGACCAGCTCGACAATCTCGATTTCCCGATCAATCCCGAACGTGTCGCGCCGGTGCTGCGACGGCTGATCTCGCCGACCCGGACGCGCGCCCGCATCTATGACCGTGACGCCAATCTACTGCTCGATTCGCGCCATCTCTATTCGCGCGGCCAGATCCTGCGCTACGACCTGCCGCCGGTCGACGAGGAGCAGCCCGACCTTGTAGAGCGTATCCAGAAATTCGTCTTCGATTTCTTTCGCAACACCGACCTGCCTGTCTATCACGAGCAGCCCGGCGGCAATGGCGCGGCTTTTCCGGAAGTGGTGAAGGCGCTGACCGGCAGCCCGTCGACCATCGTGCGCGTTTCTGAACAGGGCGAGCAGATCGTTTCGGTGGCGGTGCCGATCCAGCGCTTCCGCGCCGTTCTCGGCGTCCTGATGCTGTCGACCGAAGGCGGTGACATCGACAAGATCGTCGCCGCCGAGCGCAAGGCGATCCTGCGCGTGTTCGGCATCGCGGCGCTGGTCACCGCCATCCTGTCGATGCTTCTGGCGTCGACCATCGCCAATCCGCTGCGCCGGCTGTCGGCAGCGGCGGTGCGGGTCCGGCGCGGTGTCAAGAACCGCGAGGAAATCCCTGACTTTTCCGACCGCCAGGACGAGATCGGCAATCTGTCGGTCGCCGTTCGCGACATGACCAACGCGCTCTACGCGCGCATCGAGGCGATCGAAAGCTTCGCCGCCGATGTGTCGCATGAGTTGAAGAACCCGCTGACGTCGCTGCGCAGCGCGGTGGAAACCTTGCCGCTGGCCAAGAATGACAATTCGCGCAGCCGGCTGATGGACATCATCCAGCATGACGTCCGGCGGCTGGACCGGCTGATCACCGACATTTCCGACGCCTCCCGTCTCGACGCCGAGCTCGCGCGCGAAGACGCTGGCACGGTGGATCTAAAAAAGTTCATCACCGACCTCGTCGCCGTGTCGCGCGAAACCACGCGCAACAAGAAGGCGGTCGAGATCGAACTCAAGGTCGCCAAGCTGCCGCAAGGCGTCAAAGGCTATTTCGTCGTCGGCCACGATCTGCGCATCGGCCAGGTCGTCACCAATCTGATCGAGAATGCGCGCTCCTTCGTTCCCGAGGACCATGGCCATATCAGCCTGTCGCTGGCCCGCGCCGGCAAGTTCAACATCCTGACCGTCGACGACAATGGTCCCGGCATCCGCGCCGACAATATCGACCGCATCTTCGAACGCTTCTACACCGACCGGCCCGCCGGCGAAGCGTTCGGCCAGAATTCGGGCCTTGGCCTGTCGATCTCCAGGCAGATCGTCGAGGCCCATGGCGGCACGCTGACCGCCGAGAACATTCCCGGCACCAAGCCCGGCGAGATCAAGGGCGCGCGCTTCGTCGTGACGCTGCCGGCCGAAGGCTGACCTTGGCCCTGATATAGCCATGTCCGAACCCGCCGCGCAGCCTGAAAACATCCACGGAACCGCGATCCTGATCGGCGATCGCGGCGTGCTCATCACCGGACCGTCCGGCGCCGGCAAGACGACGCTGGCGCTGACACTCCTGGACCATTGCCGGGCGCGCGCACTGTTCTCGCGGCTGATCGGCGACGACAGGCTGCTTGCCTCGGCCCAGGCCGGGCGGCTGGTCTGCCGCGTGCCGGCGACCATCGCCGGCCTCGCCGAGGTGCCTGGGTTCATGCCGCGCCCGCTGCCATTCGAGCCGGCCGGCGTGATCGACCTGCATGTGCGGCTGGTGCCGAAGGCGAAAATGGCCCGTTTCCAGGAGGAAATCAGCGAGCCGGTTGCTGGCTGCTCGGTGTCACGTATCGATCTGGCGGAACGCAATGCCGCCACGGCCCTGCCAGCAGTGATGGCGCGGCTGTCCATCATGCCTTTTCTATAATCCGCCCGGGGTTTTTTGCTGCAATGCGTCAAAATGGCATGGGCCCGCGCAATTTTGGGCTTGTCAACGGGCCGCGCGTCGACAAGATAGCGCTCCCGCCGCCTGGAATGGCTGGCGAGCATAAAATGCGCCTGTGAAGCGGCGATGACGGGAGCCACCAAAGAATGATCGGACTCGTGCTTGTAACGCACGGTCAACTGGCCACCGAGTTCCGACATGCCGTCGAACATGTCGTCGGGCCACAAGACAATTTCGAAACCGTGGCGATCGGTGCCGACGACGATATGGAGCAGCGTCGCCGCGATATCGTCGACGCCGTCGCCCGAGTCGACACCGGCACGGGCGTAATCGTGCTGACCGACATGTTCGGCGGCACGCCGTCGAACCTCGCGATCTCGGTGATGGAGTCCGGCCGCACCGAGGTGATCGCCGGCATGAACCTGCCGATGCTGATCAAGCTGTCCTCGATCCGCAAGGGCGACAACATGGCGGCGGCACTTGACGAGGCGCAGGCCGCCGGCCGCAAATACATCAACGTCGCCAGCCAGCTTCTGAGCAGCAAATGAACACGATGTCGTCGGAAAAGGACCAGATCGCCAAGGATCCGATCTCTAGGGAGTTTCCGATCATCAACCAGCGCGGCCTGCACGCACGCGCCTCGGCGAAATTCGTCCAACTCGCCAGCGGCTTCAACGCCGAGGTGCATGTCGAGAAGGACGGCGTCAAGGTTGGCGGCACCTCGATCATGGGACTGATGATGCTTGCCGCCAGCCCGGGTTACTCGATCCGCGTCACCGCTAGCGGGCCGGAGGCGCTCGAGGTCATGGACGCGCTGGAGCAGCTTGTCGCGTCGCGGTTCGGCGAGGAATGCTGATCCCGCGCATCCTGAAGACATCCCCGAGAGACATACAGGGATAAAGATTTCTTTATATCCCATTGTCGTCGTGATGCCGATCTGCTAGTCAGGCCGGCAATTCGCGCCCTTCGACGCGCCGACCGGCGCGGGCGCATCCGCAACCATTCGCACGCACAACAATTCGCACGGAGCACTGCCATGACGGGTAGCAAGGATTATGTGGTCGCCGACATCTCGCTTGCCGGCTGGGGCCGCAAGGAGCTGGATATCGCCGAAACCGAAATGCCGGGCTTGATGGCCTGCCGCGAGGAATTCGGCGCCAAGAAGCCGCTGAAGGGCGCGCGCATCACCGGCTCGCTGCACATGACCATCCAGACGGCGGTGCTAATCGAGACGCTGAAGGCGCTCGGCGCCGACATCCGCTGGGCCTCCTGCAACATCTTCTCGACCCAGGACCATGCCGCCGCGGCGATCGCCGAAGCCGGCATTCCGGTCTTCGCCGTGAAGGGCGAGAGCCTGGAACAGTACTGGGATTATACCGACCGCATCTTCCAGTGGGCCGATGGCGGCCTCTCCAACATGATCCTCGACGATGGCGGCGACGCCACCATGTACATCCTGATCGGCGCCCGCGCCGAGGCCGGCGAGGACGTACTGTCCAACCCGCAGAGCGAGGAAGAGGAATATTTCTATGCGCAGGTCAAGAAGCGCCTGAAGGCTTCGCCCGGCTTCTTCACCAAGCAGAAGGCGGCAATCCGCGGCGTCACCGAAGAGACGACCACCGGCGTCAACCGGCTCTACCAGCTGCAGAAAAAGGGCCTGCTGCCCTTCCCCGCCATCAACGTCAACGATTCCGTCACCAAGTCGAAGTTCGACAACAAGTATGGCTGCAAGGAATCGCTGGTCGACGGCATCCGTCGCGGCACCGACACGATGATGGCCGGCAAGGTCGCGGTGGTCTGCGGCTATGGCGACGTCGGCAAGGGATCGTCCGCGTCGCTCAAGGGCGCCGGCGCCCGCGTCAAGGTCACCGAGGTCGATCCGATCTGCGCCCTGCAGGCGGCGATGGACGGCTTTGAGGTCGTCACGCTGGAAGACGCGGCGCCGAGCGCCGACATCGTCATCACCACCACCGGCAACAAGGACGTCGTCACCCTCGACCACATGCGGTCGATGAAGGACATGGTGATCGTCGGCAATATCGGCCACTTCGACAACGAGATCCAGGTCGCGTCGCTGCGCAATCTCAAGTGGACCAACGTCAAGCCACAGGTCGACATGATCACCTTCCCGGACGGCAAGCGGATGATCCTGCTGTCGGAAGGCCGCCTGCTCAATCTCGGCAACGCCACCGGCCATCCGAGCTTCGTCATGTCGGCTTCCTTCACCAACCAGGTTCTGGCCCAGATCGAACTGTTCACCAAGGGCGAGCAGTACCAGAACCAGGTCTATGTCCTGCCCAAGCATCTCGACGAGAAGGTCGCGCGCCTGCACCTCGACAAACTCGGCGCCCGCCTGACCGAACTGTCGGGTGAGCAGGCCGCCTATATCGGTGTCACGCCGCAGGGTCCGTTCAAGCCGGAACACTACCGCTATTAACCAAAGCTAAATTTACTACCAGATATTGGGGCCGGGCGATTGACTTTTCGCCCGGCTTTATTTTTGCGCGCGATCCGCCTTCACGGCGATTCGGCGAGGGTTTATTGTCAGGTGATTCGCGACGCTTCCGGCCCGAGAGGGGATCAGAGAGGCGCGTATCAGGGCGGTCTTGCATTCAGGCGGCGGAGAGGACCAAGACATGCCGGGGCAAAACCCGCACGGAGCGGGATCGGCCGTTTCCGGCGGCCATGACGATTCGGGGACCACAGGCTCGACCAGCCAGGGAGGGCGCCTTTCATGGCGCGCCCGCGCGGGACTGTTCCTGGCCGGTTCCGCGCTGGCGGGTCCGTTGGCAAGCGCGGTGGCGCATGCCGAGACCGCCGCCGTGGCCAAAGCCGGCCTGTCGATCAGCACCGTCGAAGTCATGCAGCTTGCGGTGTTCGTCGGCGTGACCGGCGCGGCATTGCTGTCGGCCATCGTTCTCATCCGCGAAAGAGGCCGTACCTCGGCGGAGAATGTCGAACTGAGAAGCCGCGTCGCCGACGTCAACGCCGCACTGCGCCGTTCGGAAGCGCTGCTCAATCTGCGCGACCAGCGCGTGGTCGTCTGGGCTTCGGAAAACAAGAAGCCCGAACTCATCGGCACATTGCCAATCGAAAGCGGCGCGCCCGAGGAGCGGGCGGCTTTCCTCGCTTTCGGCCGCTGGCTGATGCCGCGCTCGGCGGCGGCGCTCGAACATGCCGTCGCCGGCTTGCGTGAAAAGGCCAGGCCCTTTGACTTGGTCATCGAATCACAGTCCGGTGCCCCTCTCGAAGTGCATGGCCGCAAGAGTGCCGCGCACATCCTGGTGCGGTTCGTATCGCTTTCCGAGACACAGCGCAGCCAGGCCCGGCTGAAGATCGACAATCAGCGGCTGGCCGCCGACCATGACACCATGATCGGCCTGCTGGAGGCGCTGAAGATGCCGGCATGGCTACGCGACGAGCACGGACGCCTGAAATGGGTCAACCGAGCCTATGCCGACGCGGTCGAGGCCGAAAGCGCGGAAGCCGCCGTCCGCGACGCCAAGGAGTTTCTGGGCGGCCAGGCGCGTGAAGCTATCGCCACCCAGCACAAATCCCACCCGGTCTTCGAGCAGTCGCTCTCCACCGTGATCGAAGGCGACCGCCGCGTGTTCGCGGTCACCGACTTCGCCGGCGCCGATGGTTCGGCCGGCCTTGCTTGTGACACCAGCGCCATCGAGACCATTCGCGGCGAATATGAGCGGACGGTGCGCAGCCACGCCGACACGCTCGACCAGCTCAACACCGCCGTCGCCATATTCGACACCGACGAGAAGCTGCGCTTCTTCAACCAGGCCTTCCAGAAACTGTGGGGCCTGGACAGCGGCTTCCTGCACAGCGCGCCCGACAACGCGCTTTTGCTCGACCGGCTGCGCAGCGAGGGCAAGATCGCCGAGCAGCCCGAATGGCGCCGCTGGAAGGAAGGCCTGCTCGGCGCCTATCGCGCGGTCGAATCACAGGAACATTGGTGGCATCTGCCCGACGGCAAGACCATCCGCGTTGTCGCCAACCCGCAGCCCAAGGGCGGCGTCACCTGGGTGTTCGAGAACCTGACCGAGAAGATGGATCTGGAAAGCCGCTACCGCACGGCGGTGCGCGTCCAGGGCGAGACGCTGGACAACCTCGCCGAAGGCGTGGCGGTGTTCGGCCCCGACGGCCGGCTGCGGCTGTCGAACCCGGCCTTTGCCACGCTGTGGGGCCTTGCGGCGGAGGCCACCAAGCCCAATGTGCATGTCTCGACGATCCGTGATCTTAGCGACAGGCAAGCGGTCGACAGCCCTTGGCCCGGTTTCGTCGCTGCCATAACCGGGTTCGACGACGAACGCCGCGAACGCCACGGCCAGACCGAGCTCAACAACGGCATCGTGCTGCGTTACGCCGTGATCCCGCTGCCCAACGGGCAAGTGATGATGACCTTCGTCGACGTCACCGACAGCGTGAATGTCGAACGCGCGCTGAAGGACAAGAACGAAGCGCTGGAAAAGTCCGACCAGCTCAAGAACGATTTCGTCCAGCACGTATCCTACGAACTGCGTTCGCCGCTAACCAACATCATCGGTTTCACCGAACTGCTTTCATTGCCCACGACCGGACCGCTGAATCAAAAGCAGCGCGAATATGTCGAGCATGTCAGCTCCTCGTCCTCGGTGCTGCTGACCATCGTCAACGACATACTCGACCTCGCGACTGTCGACGCCGGCATCATGCAGCTCGACATTTCGGAGGTGCATGTCGACCGCACCATCGCCGCGGCCGCCGAACTGGTTGCCGACCGGCTGCAGGAGCACTCGATCCGGCTCGAGGTCGATGCCGCCGCCGCACCGAAGACGTTCCACGGCGACGAGACCCGCATTCGCCAGATCCTCTACAATCTGCTCAGCAACGCCGCCAACTACGCCCCGGAAGCCAGTACCATCCGGCTCGCCTGCCGCCATCTGGCGGACGGCGTGGAATTCTCGGTTCATGACGATGGTCCCGGCATGCCACCGGATGTTCTTGATTCGGTGTTCCGTCGCTTCGAACCGCGTGCCAATGGCGGCCGCCGGCGCGGCGCCGGGCTCGGCCTGTCGATCGTCAAGAGCTTTGTCGAACTGCATGGCGGCCACGTTCGCATCGAAACCGGCAGGGACAAGGGCACGACCGTCATCTGCACCTTCCCCGACATGCCGGGCATCCGCGCCGCGGCCGAATAGCGCGCTCGATGACGGGCCTGGTGCTGGAACGTTTGCTCACCGACGAGACACAGACGGCGCGGCTCGGCGAAGATCTGGCGCTGGCGCTGCGCGCGGGCGACGTGCTGGCACTCAAGGGCGATCTCGGCGCCGGCAAATCGACGCTGGCGCGGGCGCTGATCCGGGCGCTGGCGGACGATGCCAGCCTCGACGTGCCAAGCCCGACCTTCACTCTGGTGCAGAGCTACGACACACGCATCCCGGTCCATCATTTCGACCTCTATCGCCTGTCCTCGGCGGCCGAACTCGATGAACTCGGCTTCGACGAGGCGCTGACGCAAGGGGCCGCCCTTGTCGAATGGCCGGAGCGGGCCGATGGCTATTTGCCGAAGACGACGCTCTCGATCGAACTCGTCCAGCATGGCGATGGCCGGCTGGCGCGGCTGTCGGGGCCAGGCGCTGCCTTCGACCGCGCGGCAAGGTCGCTGGCCATGCGCGGATTTCTGGAAGAAGCCGGCTGGGGCGAAGCGCGGCGGCGCCATTTTATCGGCGACGCCTCCGCCCGCTCCTATGAGATCGTTACGCTCGCCGGCCAGGAGCCGCGCGTGCTGATGAACTCGCCGCGGCTGGTGCTCGGCCCACCCGTGCGCGACGGCAAGCCCTACGCGGTGATCGCCCATACCGCCCAATCGGTCTCGGCCTTCGTCGCCATCGACCACGCCTTGAAGGCCGGCGGCGTCAGCGTTCCCACTATCCATGCCGAGGACCAGGACCAGGGTTTCTTGCTGCTCGAACATCTCGGCTCAGAGGGATTTCTCGGCAAGGACGGCGAGCCGGTGGGCGAGCGCTACGCGGCAGCGGCCGAACTGCTGGCCATGATGCATGGCAAGAGCTGGCCGCAACGCCTGCAAGCCGGGCCGGGCAGCTTCCACGACGTGCCGCCCTTCGACCGCGATGCGATGACGATCGAGGCCGATCTGCTGGTCGACTGGTACGTGCCGGCGATATCGGGCCAACCCGCAAGCGACGCCTTGCGCGCCGGCTACGCCAGGGAATGGAACGCGCTTTTCGACCGGCTGCAGGGCAGCGAATACACACTGATGCTCCGGGACTTCCATTCGCCCAACATCATCTGGCGTGGCGTGCGCGCCGGCCATGACCGGCTGGGCATCGTCGATTTCCAGGACGCGCTGATCGGGCCTTCAGCCTATGACGTCGCCTCGCTGGCCATGGATGCTCGGGTCACCATCTCGCCCGAGATCGAGACGGCAACGCTCGAAGCCTATGTCGCGGCGCGCCATGCCGGCGGAGCCTTTGACGAAGCGGGTTTCCGGGAAGCCTATGCAATCATGGCCGCACAGCGCAACTCCAAGATCCTCGGCATTTTCGTGCGCCTCGAAAAACGCGACGGCAAACCCTATTATCTCCAGCACCTGCCGCGCATCCGCGACTATCTGCGCCGGGCGCTGTCCCATCCGGCGCTTGCCAGCCTGCAGGATTTCTATCAAGAGCACGGGCTGCTTGAGGAACGAATACTGTGACAAGACCCGACACTGCCATCGTCCTTGCCGCCGGGCTCGGCAAGCGCATGCGGCCGATCACCGACACCATCCCCAAGCCGCTGGTCCGGATCGCCGGCAAGACATTGCTCGACTGGGGCCTTGACAGCCTGGCCGCCGCCGGCATCGCCAAGGCCGTGGTCAACGTCCATTATTTTCCAGAACAGATCATCGCCCACGTCGCGCCGCGTCGGGCACCGAAGATCGTCATTTCGAACGAGAGTGACCGGCTGCTCGATTCCGCTGGTGGCATCGTCAAGGCGCTGCCCGAGTTGGGGCAAGAGCCGTTCTACATCCTCAACGCCGACACGTTCTGGATCGACCATGGCCCGCTCAATCTCGGGCGGCTTGGCCTTGCGTGGGACGCGGCGAAAATGGATATTCTGCTGATGCTGGCTGATCTCCATCAGGCGACAGGACACTGTGGCAGCACCGATTTCCTGGTGGCCCCGGACGGTGCCTTGCGGCGTTCAAAAGGCGATCCCGCCGGCCTGATCTACGCCGGCGCGGCGATCATCCATCCGCGCCTGTTCAGGGATGCACCTGCCGAGCCGCACTCGCTCAACGCTTACTTCGACAAGGCCATTGCAGCCGGCCGGCTGTACGGCATGCCGATGCACGGCCACTGGATCACTGTCGGCACGCCCGATGCCATTGCGCTGGCGGAAGAAGCCGTCGCCGGCGCTTTAACCGAGTCGCAATGAGCGGCCCAAGCCGCGTTTTCTCCATCCCCCCCGGTGCGCCGTTCCTGCCGACGCTGGCCGAGGCGCTGCTTGCCGGCCGTCTGATTCCAGACTTTCGCTTCGATGGCGATCCGCTCGCCCTGGCCGACGTCACCATCTATGTGCCGACGCGCCGTGCCGCGCGTGCCTTGCGCGGCGTCTTCGTCGACAGCTTGAAGAAACGCGGCGGCGGCGGTTCGGCGATCTTGCCGGTTATCCGCCCGCTCGGCGAGTTCGACGAGGACGAGGCGGCGTTCGACGCCGAGCCATCGGCGGCGATCGATCTCGCGCCGCCGATCTCGGCGACCGAACGGCTGTTGCTGCTGACGCCGCTGGTGCGGGCGTGGAAACGCCGGTTGCCGGAGCACGTCGCGAAGCTCTTCGCGGAGGAGATCGTCATCCCCGCCTCCACGGCCGACGCGATCTGGCTGGCACGCGATCTTGCCGGACTGATGGACGAAATCGAGACCGAAGGCACCGACTGGGCGAAGCTTGAAAGCCTGGTGACCGGCAACCTTGCCGGATGGTGGCAGGTGACACTCGAATTCCTCGGCATCGTCACCGATGCCTGGCCAAAATTCCTGAGCGAGAGCGACCGCTCGAATCCGGCCGCGCATCGTAGCGCGCTGATCCGGGCCGAGGCGGCGCGATTGCGACGCAATCCCCCGGCCGGACCGGTGATCGCCGCCGGCTCGACCGGTTCCATCCCGGCAACGGCCGAGCTGCTTGCCGCGATCGCCCGTCTGCCTGGCGGCGCCATCGTGCTGCCCGGTCTCGACCGGACGCTTGACGAAGCCTCCTTCCAGGCGCTCGTGGCACCCGGCGCACGGCCGGCGGTGCTTGGCCACCCGCAATATGGTCTGGCCAGGCTGATCGGCAAGATCGGCGTGCTGCGCGACGATGTCGAGGAAGTCGGCGTGGCCGAACCACGGCTGGCGCTGCGCGCTGCCCTTGTCGGCGAAGCGCTGCGGCCGGCCGAGACCACCGAATTGTGGGCCGAAACGCGCAACGGGTTTTCGACGTCCGACATTGCCGGCGCCTTTGCCGATGTGACGCTGCTGGAAGCGGCGAGTGAACGGGACGAGGCCGTCGCCATCGCCGTCGCGCTCAAGCGGGCCGTGGAAGAGCCCGGCCAGAGGGCGGCTCTCGTCACCGGCGACCGGGCGCTGGCGCGGCGCGTCTCTGTCGAACTTCAGCGCTTCGGCGTCGTCGCCGACGATTCCGGCGGCACGCCGCTCGCCAACAGCCCGGCGGCCAGCCTGCTGCGGCTGGCGCTCGAGGCCGTGTTCAGGCCGGGCGATCCGGTCGACCTCCTGTCGCTGCTCAAGCATCCGCTGCTCGGCCTCGGCCTGGAGCGCGCTGCCGTGCGCCATGCGGCGGAACTGGTCGAGTTGGTGGCCCTGCGCGGCGGTAACGGCCGCCCGGACATCGTTTCGCTGCCGGACTTGTTCGAGGCCCGCCTCACCGGCCTGGGCGGCGACAGCCGTCCGCCCTTCTGGTTTTCCCGGCTGACCGTGCGCTCCATAGAGGATGCGAGGAACCTTCTCGCACACCTGACAGAAGCGCTGGCGCCGCTTTCAGCGTTTCGCGGCCAGGCGGGTGCCGACCTTGTCGCACTGGTCAAAGCCAGCGTCGTCGCCCTGGAAACTCTCGGCCGTTCCGCTGATGGCGGCCTGGGCGACCTCTATGCCGGCGACGCCGGCGAGAAGCTTGCCGAATTGCTGCGCGGGCTGGTGGCGGCCTCGGCCTCGCTGTCGTTCGGCGCGGATGAGTGGCCCGATGTAATGGACGCGCTGATCGCGCCCGAAACGGTCAAGCCGGCACAAGGCACCGACAGGAACATCGCCATCTGGGGCGCGCTGGAAGCGCGGCTGCAGGATGTCGACACGCTTGTCATTGGCGGGCTCAACGAAGGTGTGTGGCCGCGCAAACCGGAGAGCGACCGCTTCATGTCGCGGCTGATGAAGACCGGCATCGATCTCGAACCGCCCGAACGGCGCATCGGCCTTGCTGCGCATGATTTCCAGATGGCCATGGGCGCGAGGCAAGTGGTGCTGGCCCGCTCGGCCCGCGCCGGCGACGCACCCGCCGTGCCGTCACGCTGGCTGCAGCGCCTGCTCACCTTCATCGGCAACGACCAGGCATCGACTCTGCGCCGGCGCGGCGACGAGTTGCTGGCCTGGGCACGCGCGCTCGATACCGGCCCGAAGCAGGATTTCGCGGCAAGGCCGCAGCCGAAGCCGCCATTGGCGGTGCGCCCAACGCATTTCTCGGTCACCGAGATCGAGACGTTGCGCCGCGATCCCTATGCTGTCTATGCCAGACGGATTCTCGGCCTGATGCCACTCGATCCGCTGATCCGCGATCCCGGTGCCGCCGAACGCGGCACGCTGTTCCACGCCATCCTGCATCTGTTCTCTTCGCGCGTCGCCGATCCGCGCGCGCCCGATGCGCTCGCCGGCCTCGTCGCCGCCGGCCGCGCCTGCTTTGCCGAGGCCGCGCTTCCGGCCGACGTCGAGGCGGTGTGGTGGCCGCGCTTCGAGAAACTCGCGGCCAACATCGTCGAATGGGAGCGCACGCGTGCCGACGCGGTGAACCGGCGCCATGCCGAGGAACGTGCCGGCAAGACCCCGGTCGGCCAGTCCGGCGTGACGCTGTCCGGTTATGCCGACCGCGTCGACCTGCTGGCCGGCGGCATGGCCGACATACTGGACTACAAGACCGGCTCCTCGCCCTCCAAGGCGCAGGCGCACACGCTGCTGGCGCCGCAACTGGCGCTGGAAGGCGCGCTGCTGAGGCGCGGCGCCTTCAAGGATTTGGGCGCGCGCGAACCATCGCAGCTGGCCTTCGTGCGGTTGAAGCCGAATGGCGAGGTGTTCGAGGAGTCCATTCTCGAGCACAACCGCCAGCCAAGGACCGCCGCCGACCTTGCCGAAGAGGCCTGGGCCCGGCTGGAAAAGTTGCTCGTCCACTATAGCGACCCGCAGACCGGCTACCTGTCGCGCGCTTTGCCGTTTCGCGAAGGCGAGACCGACGGTGACTACGACCATCTCGCCCGCGTGCTCGAATGGTCAGCCGGCGGCGATGCCGGTGATGAGGGAGGGGAGGCATGAAGAAGGCCTATCCCATCCCAAGCGATACCGCCAACAGCCAGGCCCGCGCCGCCGATCCCCGGAATTCCGCCTGGGTGTCGGCCAATGCCGGCTCCGGCAAGACCCATGTGCTGGCCCAGCGCGTCATCCGGCTGCTGCTCAACGGCACCGACCCGTCGAAAATCCTGTGCCTGACCTATACGCGCGCCGCCGCCGCCAACATGTCGAACCGGGTCTTTTCGACGCTGTCGGACTGGACGGTGCTCGGCGACGCCGAACTGGCCGCGAAGATCGAGGCGCTGGAAGGGCGCCGGCCCGACCATGACACAATGCGCCGGGCGCGACGGCTGTTCGCCGAGGCGCTGGAGACGCCCGGCGGCCTGAAGATCCAGACCATCCATGCCTTCTGCGAATCCGTGCTCCACCAGTTCCCGCTGGAAGCCAATATTCCCGCCCATTTCGAGATGCTCGATGGCCAGATGGAGGCGTCGCTTTTCGCCGCCGCGCGCCGCGAAATGATCTCCGGCACCGCTGCCGGCAACGCTGATCTGGCCGAGGCCTTCGCCACCGTGCTGGAGCGCGGCGGCGAAGCCGGGCTCGATGCGCTGCTCGGCGAAATCGTGCGCAAGCGTGACGGCTTGCGCCAATTCCTCGATGCCGTCGGGGGTGACGGCTTCCAGCCCCTGTTCGATGAATTCCATTTCCACCCCGGCCAGACCGCAGAGGGCCTGGCGGCGTCGGTGTGGCCATTGCCCGGCTTCCTGCCGGATTATTTCGCCGGCTTCGCCCAGGCCGCCGAATCCACCGACGCCAGATCGGTGCTGAACAACATCCTGCCTTATGCGCGGCAGGCCTTTGCGGAGAACGATCCCATCCGCCGGCTGCAATTGCTGGGCCGAGCCTTCCTCAAGACCGATGGCGATCCCTATGATCCGGCAAAGGCCTTCAAGAAGGCGCTGACCGACCGCCTGCCGGATCTGGCCGAACGCTACCTTTCGGCCGCGAACGCCATCGTTGAAACCATCGACCGGCTGGCGCTTTTCCGGATGCTGGAAGGCACGCGCGCGGCACTCACCATCGCCGACTGGCTGATCGCCCGCTATGAGGTGCTTAAGCGCAGCCGCGGCTTTCTCGACTTCAACGACCTGATCACCCGCACGGTCAACCTCCTGGCGCGGCCCGATGCCGGCCCCTGGGTGCAGTACAAGCTCGACCAGGGCATCGACCACATCCTGCTCGATGAGGCGCAGGACACGAGCCCTGATCAATGGGAGGTGGTGAAGCGGCTGGCGGAGGAATTTTTCGCCGGTTTTGGCGCACGCGAGCGGGTCCACCGGACCGTCTTCGCCGTCGGCGACGAGAAACAGTCGATCTATTCCTTCCAAGGGGCTGCCCCGGACTCCTTCGCGGACAGCCGGCTGCTGTTTGCCGGACGCGTGCGCGATGCCGAGGCGTCCTTCGCCGACCTCAAGCTGACCTGGTCTTTCCGCTCGACCGACGACGTGCTGGCCGCCGTCGACCGCGTCTTTGCCGACCCGATCGTGAGGCGCGGCATCAGCCATGATCCCGATCCGCTGAGCCACAAGGCGATCCGCACGGATGCGCCGGGCTACGTCGAGGTCTGGCCATCGATCGGTGCCGATGTCGTCGATGAGCCCGACGACTGGACGCAGGCCATCGACCACGCCCATGCACCGGCGGTGCGCGTTGCCGAGAATGTGGCGACCGCCATCGCCGGCTGGATCGGCAAGGGCGAGATCATCGAAGGCCGCGGCAAACGGCTGCGGCCGGGCGATGTGCTGGTGCTGGTGCGCAAGCGCGACAGCTTCGTCCATGCGCTGACGCGCGCCTTGAAACGCCGCGACATTCCGGTCGCCGGTGCCGACCGTTTGAGCCTGCCCGGCCATATTGCGGTGAAGGATTTGATCGCGCTCGGCCATCTGCTGATCCAGCCACAGGACGATCTGTCGCTTGCGGCCGTGCTGCGCAGCCCGATTTTCGACGTGCCGGAGGAGACGCTGTTCAAGCTCGCCGCGCTGAGGCCTCCCGGCGTATCGCTGGCCGCGTCGCTGCGCCAGCATGCCACCGACGACGAAGCCCTCGCCAAGGTCGTCGCCCAGCTTGACCTCTGGGCCGATGAGGCCGCCTTCAAGCCGGTGTTCGAGTTCTATGCCGGCCTGCTGGCGCGTGATCGCGTACGGCGCAAGATGATCGCCCGGCTTGGGCCGGAAGCCGGTGACATTCTCGACGAGTTCCTCAGCTTCTGCCTTGCCGAGGAGCGAACCGGTCTGCCCGGGCTGGAAGCCTTCCTGTCGACGCTGGAAAATGCCGGGCCAGAGATCAAGCGCGAGATGGACCAGACCCGCGACGAAGTGCGCGTCATGACGGTGCACGCCGCCAAGGGCCTGGAAGCGCCCGTGGTGTTCCTGGTCGACGGCGGCTCCGCCCCGTTCAGCGACCAGCATCTGCCGCGCCTGATGCCTTTCGCCAGTTCGGGCAAGCATTGGGACGGCAAGGGCTATCTCTGGCGTTCGGCCAGCGACGTCGCGAACGGCTTTTCGAAAGCGGCAGCCGCGCGGGCAAGGGAACTCGCCGATGACGAATACCGAAGGCTGCTCTATGTCGGCATGACCCGCGCCGAGGACCGGCTGATCGTCTGCGGCTACCACGGCAAGCGAGCGCCGAACACCGGCACCTGGCATTCGATCGTCAGCCGTGCGCTGATCGGCGCGCCGGAAAGCGAAGAGCGTCAGCATCCCGCCGGTGGCGAACCAGTGCACCGTTTCCATGTCACCAGGCTGCCGCCCGTGGAGCTAGATGCCAGTGAAGAGGCGCGGCAGGCCGATGCTTTCGGGCCATTGCCGACGACCCTGTTCCGACCCCTGCCGCCCTTCGAGGATCTGCCGCGGCCGCTATCGCCGTCCGGCGCCTCGGCCCTAATCGACGAGGGCAAGGAAGCGGTGGTCGACAAGGCTTCACCGGTGCTGGACGCCGACGTCGACCCAGGTTTTGCCGTGCTGCGCGGGCTCGCCTTGCACAAGTTGCTGCAGATGTTGCCCGGTATTGCCGAGGACGAGCGCCGGGGTGCGGCCGAGCGTTATCTCGCGCGAACAGGCGCTGGGTGGCCGCCGTCAGAGCGGGAAAGGGCCTTGGCATCGGTCATCGCCATTCTTGCCGACCCGCGCCTCGGCCAGCTGTTCGCGCGGTCATCGCGCGCCGAGGTGGCGATCATGGGCAGCCTGGACGTGAGGGGAAAAAGGCGCTCGATTTCCGGCAAGATCGACCGGCTGGCGGTGACAGCCGACACGGTTTCGATCGTCGACTACAAGACCAACCGGCCCGCGCCCGCCTCTTTGGCCGAGGTTCCGCCGGCCTATCTGCTGCAGCTCGCGCTCTATCGCGCCCTGCTGCAGCCGCTCTATCCCGGGCGCGAGGTCAAGGCCGCCCTGCTGTTCACCGAAGCACCAAGGCTTATCGAATTGCCGGCCAGGGTCATGGATGACGCCCTTGCCCGACTCACAGGAGCGTGACACAAGACCTGCTTGAAGAAGGGCACGACAACCACCACATTTGGTGCGACAAAGAACTCTCGAAAGGAATTTTCCGCATGGGTGCCACCGTCAAGGTCGACAAGAATAATTTCCAGGCCGACGTGCTCAACGCCAAGGAGCCGGTCGTGGTGGATTTCTGGGCTGAATGGTGCGGCCCCTGCAAGATGATCGCACCGGCGCTTGAGGATATCGCCCTCGAACTTGGCAGCAAGGTCAAGATCGCCAAGCTGAACATCGACGAGAATCCCGAACTTGCCGCGCAGTTCGGCGTGCGCTCGATCCCGACGCTGATGATCTTCAAGGGCGGCGAAGTGGCCGACATGAAGGTTGGCGCCGCGCCGAAGACCGCGCTGTCGCACTGGATCAACGGTAGCCTCGCCTGATCCGGTAGACCCTCTTTTTGGACGCAATTCCGAACGGAAAACAGCTTCACACTTTTCCTGGAATTGCTTTGAGTTCCCTATATCAAGAGCCCGGCCATCGCGCCGGGCTTTTTGTTGGCGCCATTGGTGACCCGCTCTGGCCCTCGCATCGGTGCACTCCATGTCCTCTGTTGGCAGCAGAAACAGGGAGAACGACATGACCGGATCCGCCAAGGCCACCGTCTTCATCGACAATGATCGCGTCATCGTCACCGAGTACCGCTTCCAGCCGGGCGAAAATACCGGCTGGCACCGTCATGGCCACGACTATGTCGTGGTGCCGCTGATGGACGGCAAGCTGAAGCTGGTGACCAAGGATGGCGAGACCTTCGCCGAGATGAAGAAAGGCGCGCCCTATTTCCGAAAGGAGGGCGTCGAACACGACGTCATCAGCGCCAATGACGGCGAATATGCTTTCATCGAGATCGAGCTGAAGTAGGTGCGCTGAGGCGAAACGTCAGGTCGGTGGCGTGCCGTTCTCCGCCAGCACGGCACCAGCGAGATAGAGCGACCCGCCGATCAGAATGCGCGGCGCCGGGCCGTCCCAGGTGTCGCGCAGCAGCATCAGCGCGCTGGCGACGGAACTGACCGGCTCGGCGGACAGCCCGGCTTCCGTGGCGCGGATCGCCAGTTCGTCGTTCGGCACGCCGGCCTCGCTCATGCTCACCGGCACGGTGTAGACATGCCGGGCCAGACCCTTGAAGGCGCGAAAATAGCCGCTCTGGTCCTTGGTGTTGATCATGCCCGAAATGAGGAACAGCGGGCGCGGGTTCTTTTCCTCCTGCTCGGCCAGCGCTTCGGCGACAACCACCCCGGCACCTGGATTGTGGCCGCCGTCGAGCCAGATATCGGCGCCCTTCGGCGCCAGCTCCACCAACTTTCCCTGCGCCAGCTTCTGCATGCGGCCGGGCCACGCGACATGGGTCATCGCCTTCTCGGCGGCGCGGTGGCTGATCTCGAAGCCGGCCGCCTTGACCGCGGCGATCGCGGCGGCCGCATTGGCGAACTGGTGGCGCCCGGGCAGCCGTGGCGGCGGCAAATCCATCAAGCCGTCCTCGTCCTGGTAGACCATGCGGCCGTTTTCCTCGAAGGCGAGGAAATCCTGGCCGTAGACGAAGGTCGGGCACTCCAGCCGCTCGGCGGTCTCGATCAGCACTTGCAGCGCCGTCTCGCTTTCCTGCGCGCCGATGACCACCGGGCAGCCGCGCTTCATGATGCCGGCCTTCTCAGCGGCGATCAGTTCGACACGGTCGCCGAGATAGGCCTCATGGTCCATCGACACCGGCATGATCACCGACACGGCGGGCCTGGCGACGACATTGGTGGCGTCGAAGCGGCCGCCGAGGCCGACCTCGATGATGGCGGCTTCGGCCGGATGCTCGGAAAACAAGATGAAGGTGACCGCGGTGAGGATCTCGAAGACGGTGATCTTCTGGCCGCCATTGGCCTTGGCGACGCGGGCAATGGCCTCGGCGAAGGTCTCATCGTCGACGAGTTTGCCGCCACCTTCGGCGGCGAGCCGGTAGCGCTCGGCCCAGTTGACCAGATGCGGCGAAGTGTGGACATGGACAAGATGCCCGGCGGCTTCGAGCAGCGCGCGCGAAAAGGCCGCGCAGGAGCCCTTGCCGTTGGTGCCTGCGATATGGATGACCGGCGGCAGCAGATCCTGCGGGTTGCCCAGCCGCTCCAGGAGCCGCGTGATGCGGTCGAGCGAAAGGTCGAAGCCTTTCGGATGAAGCGCCATCAAGGCTTCGATTTCGCGGTCGGCGGCGAGCGTTGTCATCACAGAATCCCGGCGCATGGCCCGGGAGCCAGAATCGCTCCCACAATTGCCAAGGCAATCAAAAGGCTACAGCGTGCCATGTGGGTGGCGCAATCACCGTTCGCGGCGGCCGATGTCGTGTCAGGCCTGCTGCCTGGCTTCGGCGGAAACCACCGCCGGCGGCAGGATTTCAGGCTCCAGCGGCTTTTGCTCGCCCGGCAGCTTGAGCAGCATCTTCAGCAGGCGTGCAATCGTTTCGCGCATCTCAAGCCGCGACACCACCATGTCGACCATGCCGTGCTCCATCAGATATTCGGAGCGCTGGAAGCCGTCCGGCAGCTTTTCCCTGATGGTCTGTTCGATGACGCGCGGTCCGGCAAAACCGATCAAAGCACCCGGTTCGGCGATGTGCACGTCGCCCAGCATGGCGTAGGAGGCGGTGACGCCGCCAGTGGTCGGATTGGTCAGCACGACGATATAGGGCAGGCCGGCTTCCTTCAGCCGGTCGACGCCGACCGTGGTTCGCGGCAGCTGCATGAGCGACAAAATGCCTTCCTGCATGCGGGCGCCGCCGGAGGCGGCGAACAGGATCAGCGGCCGCTTGCGCTGCAGGGCGACCTCGAAAGCGTGGACGATGGCGTCACCGGCCGCCATGCCGAGCGAGCCGCCCATGAAGGCGAAATCCTGCACCGTCACCACCACCGGCAGTCCTTCGATGCTGCCAAGCGCGTTGACAATCGCATCCTCCAGACCGGTCTTGGCCTTGGCGTCCTTCAGCCGGTCGGTGTAGCGCTTCTCGTCGCGGAACTTCAGCGGATCCTGGACGACCTTGGGGTTTTCGAGCTGCTCGTATTTGCCGTCGTCGAGGAAGTATTTCAGCCGCTCCTTGGCTGAAATCTTCATGTGATGGCCGGAAGACGGGATGACGAACTGGTTGGATTCCAGATCCTTGTGGAACACCATCTCGCCGGTCTCGGGATCCTTGATCCAGAGATTCTCGGGCATATCGGCACGCCGGCCGAGCATCGAATTGATCTTCGGGCGAACGTAATTGGTGATCCAGTTCATCGCTTCGGCTCCTGTCCTGACGAAGAGTTGCTAGGCATGCCGCCCAAAAGTGAGACCCGGTTTTGGGATAATGGCATGCGCAGGACTGACGTAGGAAAACTATTCGGCGGCAGCAAGGCGGGCCGAGCGCACGCCTTGCGCCAGGCCGCTTACCAGCGTGGCGACGGCCTCGGCCGGGTCGGCGGTCTTTTCGCCCTTCGGCCCCAGCACATTGGCGACCGCGTTGACGATTGCCGTGCCGACGACAACGCCATCGGCATTGGCGCCGATGACACGCGCCTGCTCGGCGGTCTTGACGCCGAAGCCGACGCAGACCGGCAGGTCGGTGTGGCCCTTGATGCGCTTGACCGCTGTCGCCACCTTGCCGGTGTCGGCAAGCGCTGCGCCCGTTATACCGGTCATCGAGACGTAGTAGACGAAGCCGGACGTGTTCTGCAGAACCTTGGGTAGCCGCTTGTCGTCGGTGGTCGGGGTCGCCAGCCGGATGAAGTTGATACCGGCCTTGAGAGCCGGAATGCAGAGCTCCTCATCCATTTCCGGCGGCAGGTCGACGACGATCAGCCCGTCGATGCCGCTCGCCTTGGCATCGACGAGGAAGCGATCGACGCCATAGATATAGATCGGGTTGTAATAGCCCATCAGCACGATCGGCGTCTCGTTGTCGCCGGCGCGGAAGTCGGACGCCAATTTCAGCGTCTTCACCAGAGTCTGGCCGCCTTTCAGCGCCCGCAGGCCCGCCGCCTGGATCGCCGGGCCGTCGGCCATCGGATCCGAGAACGGCATGCCCATCTCGATCACGTCAGCACCCGCTTTGGGCAGCGCCTTCATGATCGACAGCGAGGTGTCGTAATCGGGATCGCCACCCATGAAATAAGTGACGAGCGCCGGGCGGCCTTCAGCCTTGAGCTTCGCCATGCGGCGGTCGATGCGGGTCACCATGTCTGGCCCTTTGGACGAATGTTGTTCATAATCACTCCCAATTCGAAACTGTCCAAAGGGCCTAGATCTCCATACCCAGCATCGAGGCCACCGTATGCACGTCCTTGTCGCCACGGCCGGACAGGTTGACGATGACGATCTGGTCCTTGTCCATGGCCGGCACGATCTTCACCGCATGGGCGATGGCGTGCGCCGATTCCAGCGCCGGGATGATGCCCTCGACTCGCGTCGTCAGCTTGAACGCCTCCAACGCCTCGTCGTCGAGGATCGGGACATATTCGACGCGGCCGCTGTCGCGCAGCCAGGAATGCTCGGGGCCGACGCCGGGGTAATCCAGGCCGGCCGAGATCGAATGGCCGTCCATGATCTGGCCGTCGGCGTTCTGCAGGAGATAGGTGCGATTGCCGTGCAGCACGCCGGGCCTTCCCGCATTCATCGAGGCGCAGTGCTCGATGCCGTCGAGGCCACGGCCACCGGCTTCGATGCCGATGATCCTGACCTCCTTGTCGTCGAGGAAGGGATGGAACAGGCCGATGGCGTTGGAGCCGCCGCCGACGGCGGCGATGATGGTGTCGGGCAGCCGGCCTTCCTGTTCGAGGATCTGCGCGCGTGCCTCCGAACCGATCACCGACTGGAAGTCGCGCACCAGCTCCGGATAAGGGTGCGGGCCGGCGGCCGTGCCGATCAGGTAGTAGGTGTCCTCGACATTGGTCACCCAGTCCCGAAGCGCTTCGTTCATGGCGTCTTTCAGCGTGCCATGGCCTGATGTCACCGGCCGCACTTCGGCGCCGAGCAGCTTCATGCGGAAGACGTTGGGGCTTTGGCGGGCGACGTCGGTGGCGCCCATATAGACGACGCAGGGAAAGCCGAAACGGGCCGCGACGGTGGCGGAAGCCACGCCGTGCTGGCCGGCGCCGGTCTCGGCGATGATGCGCTTCTTGCCCATGCGCTTGGCCAGCAGGATCTGGCCGAGGCAGTTGTTGATCTTGTGCGAACCGGTGTGGTTCAGGTCCTCGCGCTTGAAATAGACCTTTGCGCCGCCCCCGAGGCCCTTAGCCGAGGAAACCTCGCGAAGATGCTTGGTCAGCCCTTCGGCAAAATAGAGCTTCGACGGCCGCCCGGCATAGTGGGTCGAAAGGTCGGTCAGTTCAGCCCTGAAATCCGGATCGTCCTTGACCTCGTTCCAGTTCTTTTCCAGATCGAGGATAAGCGGCATCAGCGTTTCGGCGACGAAACGACCGCCGAAAATGCCGAACATGCCCTGCTCGTCGGGTCCGGTGCGGAAGGAATTGGGTGTCGCCGGCTTGTTCATCGCCGATCTCCTATCGTCTTGAACCAAGGGGCGTTCAGGCGGCGCGGTTGTCTCGCGCGACCCTTACGGCCCGGAAAAACTGTTCGATCAGCGCCGGATCCTTGACGCCCGGCGCGCTTTCCACGCCCGACGAGATATCTATTCCGGGCGGGTTTGCAAGCCGAAGGGCATCACCGATATTGGCGGCGTTCAGCCCACCGGAAAGCATGTAATCGACGCCGGCGTCAAGGCCGGCAAGGATGCGCCAGTCGAAGGCGACGCCATTGCCGCCCGGCAGTTCAGAGCCCTTTGGCGGCTTGGCGTCGAACAGGAACCGGTCGGCGACGCCGATGAACGGCTTGATCCGGTCGAGATCGGCGGCCTCGCTGAGCGGCAGCGCCTTCATCACCGGCAGGCCGTAGCGGGCTTTCAGTTCGGCCACCCGCTCTGATGTTTCCGAGCCGTGCAGCTGCAGCATGTCGGGCTGCATTTTTTCGACGATCTCGTCCAGGAACGCGTCGCTGGCGTCGACCGTGACAGCCACCGCCAAGGCCTTGCCACGTGCGGCCTCCCGCAGACGACCGGCCTCGGCCGGATCGACATAGCGAGGACTTTTGGCGAAAAAAATAAAGCCGACATGGCTGGCACCGCCGGCCAGGGCCGCGCCCATTGCCTGGTCGGTCTTCAAGCCGCAGATCTTGATGTCGAGCGCCATGGCGCGGGAATTGGCATGAAATCGCGGCAGAGTCGAGAAAAAGCATGCTGTTTGCCAGCACGGGCAAAGGCGCTACCTATGGATGGACACCATGCAGGCGGGAGAAACATCATGGCCGACAGAACCATTGCCGAACTGAAGCAGAAGATCGCGCAGGCGCGTGAGGTCATCGCCCATCTGATCGACAAGGCTGCCTTCAACGGCGTCGAGGCGCATCGGGCGCTGGAATATTTCGGCGGCGATGAATTCGACCGCAATTTCTTGCCGTGGCCGCACCATGGCGACGAGGGGTTACGACCGGACGAGTTGAATGCGGCGAATGACGATTGAGCGCTTCCGCTGCCACTTCGTCATCCTCTGGTCTGCGTCCCTAAGCTCCCTGCTCCGACCGTGGATGACGAGGCCAGGATGTGCGCACAGGCCTCCAGCTTAGCCTAAATATTCTCCGGCAGGTAGACCTCGAACGGCAGGAAGGTCTGTCCCGGCGCGTTGGCGGCACCTGTCTCGATGGCGTGCGCCATCAGTTCCATGAGCTCGCGGCAAAGTGCCGGCAGCGGCGTCGAGATCACCATGGTCAGGATGCCGTCGGCGAGCGCCGAGCGCGAGACCGCCGTGATTTCGTTGCAGACCACCGCCGGCATTTCGGTTGGCCTGGCTTGCCGAAGCGCCGCGACCGCGCCCTCCATGCCGCCGCCGGCGACATAGCAACCGACAAGGTCTGGATGGCGGCCGAGAAGCTCGAGCAGCGTGTCCTGCGTGATCTGGTTGGCCTCGAGATTGACCAGCGTCTCCAGCAAGGTGAAGTCCGGGGCCTGCTCACGGAAAAAGGAGCGGAAGCCGATCTCGCGCAGTTCGTGGCCATGGAAGCGGTGGCTGCCAACGAACAGCGCGACCTTGCCCGGCCGTTTCGCCGCTTTCGAGATCATCCAGGCCGCGGTGCGTCCGACCTTGCGGTTGTCGAGGCCGATATAGCCCTCGCGAATGCCGGCCGCGAAGTCGGACAGCAATGAAAATACCGGCATGCCCCTGGCCTTCATCTCCTCGACGGTAACCGTCAGCGTCGGGTGATCCGGCCCGACCAGCGCGACGGCCCGGCATTTGGCCGCCAGCTTGCGCGTGCGCTCGACAATCTCGTCCGGCGTCAGCGAACTGGCGAAGTCGATGATGGCGACGCCGCGGAAGCGTTGCGATTGCGTCACCGCGAGTTCGAGTTGCCGCGCGAACTCCGTGTAGAAGACATCATTGCCTCGCAACAGCAGGAAACCGAGCCGGTACTCCGGCAGTTCATGACGCATCCGCTGCTTGATCAGACCGGCCGCGTGATAGCCGATCTCGGTGGCTGTCTCGTAGACGCGGCGCGCTGTCTCCTCGCGAACCGGCAGGCGATTGTTGAGCACGCGGTCCACCGTTGCAACGCTGACGCCGGAGATGCGCGCCAGATCTGATATGGTCGGCCGTTTCGACATGATCCCTCTCGCTCTATCGGGGGCATGGTTACATCATTCTGATAGAAAATGATAGAAACTATCTTTGTGATATTGAGTCTATCATGGGTCGGCGATATTTTTCAGGCTCCACGACAGATGAACGGCATTCGCTTGGGCGGGTGCCTTGCCGAGGGAGGCAATCATGTCCGCAACGCCGTCCCGGCGTGACTACAGCCTGATCGGCCGCGACGCCAAGCTCGCCGTGGAGAACGGCCTGTCGGCGGCCGAGTGGTATCACACCGACATTCCCCGCAAGCAGATGAAGGAGCTGATGCAGCGCTCCGACGCACCGGCGATCCGCGACACCACGATCTGGCTCGCCGCGCTGATCGTCAGCGGCGCCGGTGGCGCCTGGTTCTGGGGCAGTTGGTGGTGCGTGCCTTTCTTCTTCGTCTACGGCGTGCTCTACGGCTCGTCGACGGATTCACGCTGGCACGAATGCGGCCACGGCACGGCGTTCCGCACGCAGTGGATGAATGATGTGGTCTATCAGGTCGCCTGCTTCATGATCATGCGCAATCCGGTTACCTGGCGCTGGAGCCACACGCGCCACCACACCGACACCATCATCGTCGGCCGCGACCCGGAAATCTCGGTCATGCGGCCGCCGGACCTGGTGCGCGTGCTCCTCGCATTCGTCGGCGTGCTCGATGCCTGGCATGCGATGTCGGACATGCTGCGCAACGCCGCCGGCAACATCAGCGCGGCCGAAAAGACCTTCATTCCCGAGCAGGAGCAGGGCAAGGCGATCCGCATTGCCCGCATCTGGACCGCGATTTATGCCGCAACCATCGCGCTGGCGCTGTATTTCGGTTCGTTCCTGCCGCTGATGCTGGTCGGCCTGCCCAGGCTCTACGGCGCCTGGCATCACGTCATGGTCGGCCTGCTGCAACATGGCGGTCTTGCCGAAAATGTCGTCGACCACAGGCTGAATAGCCGCACCGTCTACATGAACCGGGTCAGCCGCTTCATCTACTGGAACATGAACTACCACGTCGAGCATCACATGTTCCCGATGGTGCCTTATCATGCGCTACCCAGGCTTCATGCGTTGATCAAGCACGATCTGCCGGCGCCGACGCCGTCGATCCTGGCCGGCTACCGCGAGATGATCCCAGCCTTCCTGCGCCAGCTGCGCAACGAGGATTACTTCCTCAAGCGCGAACTGCCGCCGACGGCCAGGCCGTACCGCGAGGAATTCCACAACGAGACCGTAGCTGCGGCCGCTGAGTGACGTTGAGATCAAGATTTGCCGGGAGGACTGAATGAGCGACTGGGTCGAGGCCTGTGCTGCCGATGACATCGACGAAGAAGACGTGATGCGTTTCGATCATGGCGGGCGCACCTTCGCCATCTACCGCAGCCCCGACGACGAATATTTCGCAACCGACGGGCTGTGCACGCATGAGAAGGTGCATCTCGCCGACGGGCTGGTGATGGACGACATCATCGAATGCCCCAAGCACAATGGCCGCTTCAACTACAAGACGGGCGCGGCGAGGGGCGCCCCGGTCTGCGTCAACCTGAAAACCTATGCGGCCAAGGTCGACGCCGGCAAAGTCCTCGTCCAGATCGGATGACTGATATGGCGCGGGGAATGGTCATCATCGGAGCCGGCGAATGCGGCGGGCGGTCGGCACTCACGCTGCGCGATCTCGGCTATGACGGCCCGGTGACCCTGGTCGGCGACGAGCCGCATCTGCCCTACGAACGGCCGCCTTTGTCCAAGGACGCGATGGTCAGCGACGCCCCGGAAATCAAGGCGATCGCCAGTGACGAAATGCTGACCGAAAAGTCGATCCGGCATATCCATTCCGTCCAGGCCGTGGCGATCGATCGCGTGGCGCACACCGTGCGTCTGTCGGACGGTGCGTTGCTGCCGTACGACAAGCTCCTGCTGGCCACCGGCTCGGCCCCGCGCAAACTGCCGATGCCCGGCCTTGGCGAGCGCTGCGTCTATCTCCGCACCTTCGCCGATGCGCTGGCCATTCGCGCCCATCTCGGTGTCGGCAGCCGCATCGCCGTCATCGGCGGCGGCTTCATCGGCCTCGAACTCGCCGCCTCGGCACGCAAGCTTGGCGCTGCCGTCACCGTCATCGAGGCACAGCCGCGTATCCTGATGCGCGGCGTGCCGGTCGAGATCGCCGAAATCATCCATCAGGCGCATGTCGCCGAAGGCGTCGACATCGTGTGCGGTCAAGGCATCGCCTCCATTGCCGACGACGGCAAGGAAGTACGAATTGGACTTGCTGGCGGGCGCGAAATATCAGCCGACCTCGCCGTCATCGGCATTGGCGCCGTGCCGGTGACCGGGCTTGCCGCCGAAGCGGGCCTCGCGATCGACAATGGCATATCCGTCGATGCGGAACTGCGCAGCAGCGATCCCGATATCTTCGCCGCTGGCGATTGCTGCTCGTTTCCGCTCACCGTCTATGGCGGCCGCCGCGTGCGGCTGGAAGCCTGGCGCAACGCCCAGGAACAGGGCGCGCTGGCGGCAAGAAACATGCTGGGCGCGGGCGAGGCACATGCGGCGGTGCCATGGTTCTGGTCCGATCAGTATAGCCTGTCGCTGCAGATCGCCGGGCTCTCGGACGAAGGCAAGAGCAGCGTGCGCCGCGATCTCGGCGACGGCGCCTTCATCCTTTTCCACCTCGCCGAGGACGGCAGGCTGGTGGCGGCAAGCGGCATCGGCCCCGGCAATGCGGTCGCCCGCGATATCAGGCTAGCGGAGATGCTGATCGGCAAGCGGGCCAGGCCAACGCGGGAAGCGCTGGGATCGCCTGATATCAAGCTGAAGTCATTGCTGGCGGCGTGAATCTTCGCTCGAGTTCGTAGAGATCGGCGCCGCCCCTCATCTGCCTGCAATGAGGGCGGTGCAAACGTGGAAAACCAGGCGGCGTTTGTTTCTTCTCAGCCCTAAAACAGCGCCTTCAGTTCAGGCAGCTTGTCGTTGACCAGCCAGCCGTAATAGTTCTCTTCCGGCAGCTTTTCCGGCTCACCGGCGGCGCGGCGTTTGTCGTTTTCCGCCTTCAGCGCATAGGCGCGCTGCTCCGGGTTGCCGACATTGTAGAGCGTGGCGGTCAGTCCCGGATTGCCCGAAATGTCGAAGCCGGCGATGCTCTTGTAGGCGTCGATCGATTTCCGGATCGTCGCCGCGACATAGGGCAAGGTCAGGTCCGGATCCATGATGGTCTTGTAGACCGAGTTGGGATCGGCGACATCGAGCTTCGGCAGGCCCGACATCTTGTGCACGAGATCGCTCATCTGCAAGGCGGTCAAAGGATTGAGCTGGCCGAGGCCGAAAGTCTGGCCGGCATAGTAGGGCTGGAAGAAGGTGGCGCCGAAGCGGTCGTCGGGAAAGCTTGTGCCGCCGACGGTCTTGCCGCGGAATGCATGGTTCCACACCTGTTCGCGGCATTCCCACAGGTCGTAGCTGTCGGACATGGCAGCGCATTTCTCGAATTCCGGCCGCTGCACGAAATCGGTGATGTCCTCGCCGTCATAAGCGAAGGTCAGCTTGCCGGAGAGATAGGAAATCGCCTTTACGTAATAGGTCTGCAGCCGGTCGTAGGCGTCGACATTGTACGTGTGCTCGCCGACGATGGCGCCGACGATGTGCATGGGATCGATGCCGTAGGCGCTTGCGGCCTTCTTGATCTTGCCGCGCAGGTCGGGGTCGTTCTGCAGCAAGGCATAGACCTTGCGGTACTTTGCCTGGAAAGTGGTGTTGGTCGCTTGCGTGCGCCGGCTCGAGGCGCCGGGGATATCGGGCTGCTCGGCATTTCGGTTGCCAGCCGGCACCAATGTCGCCGCCTCGGCGGCGAACAGCGTCGCCGCCAGCGTTAAGCCGAGAATGACCAGGATCAGTTTTTTCATGCACCGCCGCCTGCAAACGCACATGACCCGAAATCTGAACTAGATTTCGGAAAGGATCATGGCCAAACAAAGTGCTGCAGCGTCCTTTTGCGCGTCCGATGGACGCGCGGCGCTGTAGTGCCGGGCAAACTAGGGTAGTGCTCACGGTTGAGTCGAGAGCGCCCCTTCACCCGGCAGGACGAAAGATGCCCAGATGGTACCATCTGGCCACACATGGTTCTTTATACCGGAACGTTGCCTGAACCGGCGCCGGAACAGCCGGCGCCGTTGTTTAAAGGATAAATCAAAGGATAAATCGCGACAAATCCGTGTTTCTGGAGAGGTCGCCGACATGCTTCTCGACATAGGCGGCGTCGATGGTGACGGCCGTGCCGTTGCGGTCTGGCGCGTCATACGAAATCTCGTCCAGCACCCGCTCCATCACCGTCTGCAGCCGCCGGGCGCCGATGTTCTCGATGCTGGCGTTGAGGTCGACGGCGACGCCGGCGAGCGAATCGATCGCATCGTCGGTGAACGTGAGCTCGACGCCCTCGGTCTTCATCAGAGCGATATACTGCTTGATCAGGCTGGCTTCGGTCTCGGTCAGGATGCGGACGAAATCCTCCTTCTCCAGTGCGCGCAGCTCGACGCGGATCGGCAGGCGGCCCTGCAATTCCGGCAACAGGTCGGAAGGCTTCGACACGTGAAACGCGCCCGAGGCGATGAACAGGATGTGGTCCGTCTTCAACGGCCCGTATTTGGTCGCCACCGTAGTGCCTTCGACCAGCGGCAGCAGGTCGCGCTGCACGCCCTCGCGCGAAGGCCCGCCGGAAATGTCGGATCTTGCCGCGATCTTGTCGATCTCGTCGAGGAAGACGATGCCGTCATTTTCCGCGGCATCGAGCGCCCGGCGCACCACCTCGTCCTGGTCGAGCAGCTTGTCGGACTCGTCGCTGACCAGAAGATCGTAGGATTCCTTCACCGTCGTCTTGCGCTGCTTGGTCTTCTTGCCGCCCATCGCCTTAGACAGCATGTCGTTGATGTTCAGCACCCCGATATTGGCGCCCGGCATGCCGGGAATCTCGAAGCCGGGCATGCCGCCATTGCCGGTGTCGGCCACATCTATCTCGATTTCCTTGTCGTCGAGCTCGCCATCGCGCAGCTTCTTGCGGAAGGAGTCACGCGTCGCCGGGCTGGCCGTCTTGCCGACCAGCGCTTCCAGCACGCGTTCCTCGGCGTTGACGTGGGCGCGCGCCTTGACGTCCTCGCGCATCTTCTCGCGCACCAGGCCGATGGCTATCTCGACGAGGTCGCGGATGATCTGCTCGACGTCACGGCCGACATAGCCGACTTCGGTGAATTTGGTGGCTTCGACCTTGACGAAGGGCGCACCGGCCAGGCGCGCCAGGCGGCGCGATATCTCGGTCTTGCCGACGCCGGTCGGCCCGATCATCAGGATGTTCTTCGGCATCACCTCTTCGCGCATCTGGCCTTCCAACTGCTGGCGGCGCCAGCGGTTGCGCAAGGCGATGGCCACGGCGCGCTTGGCGTCCTTCTGGCCGATGATGAAACGGTCGAGTTCCGAAACGATTTCGCGGGGAGAAAATGTGCTCATATCACTAAATTCCACTTTGCCACTGCTTGATGGCCTCGAACGGATGCAGCAGCATGATCACGTTGAGTGTCAGATTGTCCCGGATGAGATAGCCGGTACCCAGTTCGAACAGGATGGCGAGGCTGACGATCACCCATATAGGTAGCCTTCGCGCCATCACAAATCCCAGCACCATGGCCAGTGTGTCGGACACCGAATTGATGATGCTGTCGCCGTAATAGTCGAGCGAAATAGTGCCGGCGCGGTAGCGGTCGATGATGAACGGGCTGTTTTCGAGCAGCTCCCAGCCGCCCTCGATGAGGACGGCGAAGGCCAGCCGCAGACCGATCGGCGAGCGCGGAAACAGGAACCGTGCCAGCGCGTAGAACAGAAAGCCGTGGATGATGTGCGAGAACGTGTACCAGTCCGAAATATGCTGGGAATTCTCGGAGCTGTTGACCACGCCGTGCCAAAGCTTGACGTAGCCGCAGGTGCAGATCGGCGGATGGCCCATGAGGTATAGCGTGACGGCCTGGACGATGACCAGGCCGGCCACGATCAGCAACCCCATCCGCCAGCTGTTTTCGTAGGCCGAAAGGCTCTTGTCCTCGTCGGAAATGTTCATGCCCTACTGCCCCTCTTCCGCGTCGCCGTTATCAATGGCCATCAGCACGACGTCGCCATAGACCGATTGCCTGCGGTCTATGGCCCGGAATCCGGCCTTTTCATAGGCGCGGATGGCTCGCAGATTGGCAGGATCGGGGTCGATGATGACGCGCGGCACGCCCTCCTCGAACAACTCTTCGACGAACTGCCTGACGATGGCCGAGCCATGGCCGATGCCGACCAGCTCCGGCAGGCCGATCGACAGGTCGATGCCGAGCGTGCCGAACGGCTGGTCGGCATAGGGGTGACCGTCCTCCAGATGCGGGTCGTAGCTCTGCAGGTAGGCGATCGGCTTGCCGTCGAGTTCGACGATCAGCGGCTCGACGGAAATCGAGTCGATATGCTCGCGAATGCCTTCAATTTCCGTCTCCGGGTCGTCCCACCATTCGGCGACATGCGGCTCGGCCAGCCAGCCGGCGATCATCGGCAGGTCTTTTTCCGTGACCGGCCGAAAATCATAGACCACCACGTTCTCAGGCGGCATCGAGGGTTTCAACAACAAAGTTGTTGTTGGTGTAGACGCAGATGTCGGAAGCAATCTGCATCGCCTTGCGGGCGATCTCCTCGGCATCCTTGTCGGTGTCCATCAGCGCGCGGGCGGCGGCCAGCGCGTAATTGCCGCCCGAACCGATGGCCATGACGCCATGTTCGGGCTCGAGCACGTCGCCATTGCCGGTCAGCGCCAGCGACACCGACTTGTCGGCCACCAGCATCATCGCTTCCAGCCGGCGCAGATAGCGGTCGGTGCGCCAGTCCTTGGCGAGCTCGACGCAGGCGCGCGTCAGCTGGTCGGGATATTGTTCGAGCTTGGCTTCCAGCCGTTCCAGCAGTGTGAAGGCGTCGGCCGTGGCGCCGGCGAACCCGGCGATCACCGTGCCGCCCTTGCCGATGCGGCGGACCTTGCGGGCATTGCCCTTCATGATGGTCTGGCCAAGGCTGACCTGGCCGTCGCCGGCGATCACCACCTTGTTGCCCTTGCGCACCGTCACGATGGTCGTGGCGTGCATGGTCAGATTATCAGACATTTCCTGGGCTCCGAGCAGCGCTATCCCAAAAGGCGATTGGCGCGGTACGAGTGACTTGATCGGCCATATGTATGCATGGGACCAATGATTGCAAATCGCCTCTTCGGCAGGGTCGATACCTGCGTCAGACGCAACTGGCAATCGCCGGATCATGCTGGTAGAAGGCATTCGCTTTCAGGCCCGCGAGCGCCTGAAGCCCGTGCACCGGTCATCATGTGACCCCGGATTACGCTGTGAACCACTGGGACAAGGATAGAGTGATGGCGCCCCGTTCCGCCGAAGCCAGCCGCAAGACCAAGGAAACCGAGATTTCGGTGTCGGTCCATGTCGACGGTTCGGGCAAATCCGACATGTCGACGGGCGTCGGCTTCTTCGACCACATGCTCGACCAGCTGTCGCGCCATTCGCTGATCGACATGACGGTCAGGGCCAAGGGCGACCTGCACATTGACGACCACCATACGGTCGAGGACACCGGCATCGCGCTCGGCCAGGCGCTGACCAAGGCGCTGGGCGAGCGGCGCGGCATCATGCGCTATGCCTCCATCGACCTTGCCATGGACGAGACGCTGACGCGCGCCGCGATCGACGTGTCCGGCCGGCCGTTCCTGGTCTGGAACGTTGCCTTCTCGTCGCCCAAGATCGGCACTTTCGACACCGAGCTGGTGCGTGAGTTCTTCCAGGCGCTGGCGCAGAATGCCGGCATCACGCTGCACGTCACCAACCATTACGGCGCCAACAACCACCATATTGCCGAGACCTGCTTCAAGGCGGTAGCGCGCGCGCTGCGCGCCGCGCTCGAGCACGACCCGCGTCAGCCGGACGCGGTTCCCTCCACCAAGGGTTCTTTGAAGGGATAGCGTCATGGCCGCCTATGTCGTGATGGAACCGCCCGGCCGCAGCGAAAAGGTCGACACGTCGGCCTTTATCCGCGATGGCTTCACCTGGCTGGGGTTTCTGGTGCCGCCGCTCTGGTTCGCCTGGAACCGGCTGTGGATCGAAGCAGCCCTTGCCTTCGTCGTCATGGGCGCGCTTTCGATGGCTGGCCAGAATCTTGGCCTTGGACTGGCCGGTTCGCTGCTGTCGTTGCTGGTCTCGCTCTATGTCGGCCTGGAAGGGCAGGGGTTGCGCATCGCGGCACTGCGCCGGCGCGGCTGGCATGAATGGGGCGTGGTTCAGGCCGGCCGGCTCGACGACGCCGACATACGCTATGCTCTGGACGTCGAGGCGCAAACGGAGGAAACCACGCCGGCGCCGCGCATGGTTCCGGATGCCGCCCTGGCCCGCCCGGCGCAGCCCGGCATGGCGCTGGGGCTGACCCACGTTCCGGGACGCCCCTGACATGCGGGTAGCAATCATCGACTACGGTTCGGGCAATCTGCGCTCGGCCACCAAGGCCTTCGAGCGCGCCGCGCGCGAAGCCGGCATAGCAGCTGAGATCGACCTGACGGCCGATGCCGACCGGGTGCACACGGCCGACCGCATCGTGCTGCCCGGTGTCGGCGCCTATGCCGACTGCGCGGCCGGCTTGCACGCCGTCGACGGCATGTGGGAGGCGGTCGAGGACGTCGCGGTTCGTAAAGGCCGGCCTTTCCTCGGCATCTGCGTCGGCATGCAACTGATGTCCGAGCGCGGCCTGGAAAAGACCGTCACCAACGGCTTTGGCTGGATAGCGGGCGACGTCAAGGAGATCACGCCCACCGATGCCGCACTGAAAATCCCGCAGATCGGCTGGAATACGATCGAGCTCCGGCGCAAACATCCGCTGTTCGCCGGCATCCCGACCGGACCGGACGGCCTGCACGCCTATTTCGTCCATTCCTACCATCTCGACGCGAGGAAGCCGGACGAGGTTCTGGCCGAAGCCGACTATGGCGGTCCGGTGACGGCGAC
The DNA here is from genome assembly GCF_013170725.1 of Mesorhizobium erdmanii. NCBI lineage: Bacteria > Pseudomonadati > Pseudomonadota > Alphaproteobacteria > Hyphomicrobiales > Phyllobacteriaceae > Mesorhizobium > Mesorhizobium erdmanii. Next base: position 492,470 of record NZ_CP033361.1, read on the forward strand.
TGTCGGGCGCGACAATCTCGTCGGCACGCAGTTCCATCCAGAGAAGAGCCAGGCGCTGGGCCTGGCGCTGATCACCAATTTCCTGAAGTGGAGGCCGTGATGAGCAATCCGCGCCGGATGTTGGCGCTGCCCCTCAAGGGGCGGCACGAGCCTTTGCCGGATGGGATCCATCCACGAGCCAATTCAAGCGCCCAGGCTTTCAAGGAGCGCAGCGCAGCATGATCCTGTTTCCTGCCATCGACCTCAAGGACGGCCAATGTGTGCGCTTGAAGCAGGGCGACATGGCGACCGCGACCATCTACAACGATGATCCCGCCGCACAGGCAAAAGCCTTCGAGGATCAAGGCTTCGAATGGTTGCATGTCGTCGACCTCAACGGCGCCTTCAAGGGCCAGAGCGTCAACAGTGCGGCGGTCGGCGCCATCCTCAAGGCGACGAAGAACCCGGTGCAGCTCGGCGGCGGCATCCGCACGATTGCGCAGATCGAGGACTGGCTCGACCGCGGGCTGGCGCGCGTCATCCTCGGAACGGTGGCGGTGCGCGATCCCGATCTGGTCAGGCAGGCCTGCAAGGCTTTTCCGGGCAAGGTCGCCGTCGGCATCGACGCCAAGGGCGGCAAGGTGGCGGTCGAAGGCTGGGCCGAGGCGTCGAGCCTCGGCGTCATCGAACTGGCACGGAAATTCGAGGGGGCCGGTGTGACCGCCATCATCTACACCGACATCGATCGCGACGGCGTGCTGACCGGCATCAACTGGGACGCCACCATCGACCTCGCCGACGCCGTGTCGATCCCGGTCATCGCTTCGGGCGGCCTCGCATCGATCGCCGATATCGTGCGCATGACCATGCCCGACGCGCGAAAGCTCGAAGGCGCCATCTCGGGTCGCGCGCTCTATGACGGCCGCATCGATCCGGCCGAGGCGCTGGCGATCCTGCACGGCCGGCCGGTGGCGGAGGCGAAATCGTGAAAATCACCATTATCCTCGCCTCCTATGACAGCGGCCACTATCACGGCGGCATGGGCCAGGGGCCGGATGCGCTGATATCAGGCGGTCTCGTCGACGCCCTGACCATGGCCGGTCACGATGTCGAGGTCGAGGATATCGGCAGGGCCGGCGACGGTCAGGAGCGGGAGATCGCCACCGGCTTTGCCGTCTGCAACGCCGTCTCGGGCGAGGTCCGCATCGCCATCGACAGGGGGCGGTTCCCCATCGTGCTCGCCGGCAACTGCCTGACATCGGCCGGCGCTGTCGCCGGCGAGGGCGCCGATGCAATCATCTGGGCCGACCAGCATGGCGATCTCAACACGCCCGAGACCTCCATACACGGCTTTCTCGACGGCATGGCCCTGGCGACCGTGCTTGGCCTGTGCTGGCGTCCGATGGCAACGGCCATTCCCGGTTTCAGGCCGATCGATCCTTCGCGCTGCGTGCTCGTCAACGCCCGCGATCTCGATCCGGCGGAGAAGAAACTACTCGAGACCTTGCCGGTGATCCGCACCGAATGCCCTGGCGTGGCGCAAGCGACGCAAAAGCTGAAGGCCGCGGGCGCCAAAAGCGTGCACATGCATCTCGATCTCGACGTCCACGATCCCAAGACCTTGCAGGCTAATCGCTATACCACCCCAGGCGGCCCGGATCCGGAACAGTTGCGCGACGCGGCCTGCGCCATGGCGCTTGCCATGCCGGTCGTCGGCATCACGGTTTCCGCTTACGATCCCGCGTTCGACGCTCAGGCCGATGTGCCGCCGCTGGTCGGCCGACTGCTCAACGATCTCATTGCCACGATAGAGGGCGCTTGATGCTGAAAGCCCGCGTCATCCCTTGTCTCGACGTCAAGGACGGCCGCGTCGTCAAGGGCGTCAATTTCGTCGATCTCATCGACGCCGGTGATCCGGTCGAGGCGGCCAAGGCCTATGACGCCGCCGGCGCCGACGAGCTCTGCTTTCTCGACATCACGGCTTCATCCGACAACCGCGAAACGATCTTCGATGTTATTGCCCGCACCGCCGAACAGTGCTTCATGCCGCTGACCGTCGGCGGCGGCGTGCGCCAGGTCGCCGATATCAGGAAGCTGCTTCTGGCCGGCGCCGACAAGGTGTCGATCAACACTGCGGCGGTGAAGAATCCGGATTTCGTCGCCGAAGCGGCCGACAAGTTCGGCAACCAATGCATCGTCGTCGCCATCGACGCCAAGAAAGTGTCCGGGCCCGGTGAGGCCGATCGCTGGGAGATCTTCACCCATGGCGGGCGCGAGAAGACCGGCATCGACGCGGTCGAATTCGCGCGAAAGATGGTCGATCGCGGCGCCGGCGAGATCCTGCTGACCTCGATGGACCGCGACGGCACCAAGGCGGGCTACGACATCGCGCTGACGCGTGCGATTGCCGACGCGGTGCGCGCGCCGGTCATCGCTTCGGGCGGCGTCGGCACGCTGGATCATCTGGTCGAAGGCATTCGCGACGGCCATGCCGGCGCCGTGCTGGCGGCCTCGATCTTCCATTTCGGCACCTACACGATAGCGCAAGCCAAGGCGCACATGGCTGCGGCAGGCCTGCCCATGCGGCTGGACTCCCCGGCCGATCGGTCCTAGAGGCTTCCGGCTAGAAAAGGGCCCAGGCGCCATGACCGAGTTTTCGCTGTCCGATCTGGAAAAAATCGTCGGGGAACGCGCCCGTTCCGGCGATCCCGACTCGTGGACGGCCAAGCTGTTCGCGCGCGGCATCGACAAGGCGGCGCAGAAGCTTGGCGAGGAGGCGGTCGAGACCGTGATTGCCGCCGTCAAGGGCGACAGAGAGGACCTCGTTTCCGAAAGTGCCGATCTTATATATCATTGGCTCGTCGTTCTCGGCCTCTCGGGCGTGCCGTTGAGCGACGTGCTCAAGGAGCTCGAAAGCCGCACCGGGCGTTCGGGCATCGCCGAGAAGGCGTCACGGCCCAAGGGCTGAGCGCTAGGGAGGGCAGGTATCTCGATGGATCAGCTCGCGCCGACCGAGAAATATTCCCCCTTTCGTTTCTTCTCAGCCGAGCAATGGTCGCAATTCCGCGCCGACACGCCGCTGACGCTGAGCGACGACGAATTCCGCCGTCTGCGCTCGCTCAACGATCCGGTCGATCTTGCCGAAGTCGAGCGGATCTATCTGTCGCTGTCGCGACTTCTGTCCGCCCATGTCGAAGCCAGCCAGCTGCTGTTCCGGCAGCGCCAGGCCTTCTTCAATGCCGTCGACATCGTCAAGACGCCGTTCATCATCGGCATTGCCGGTTCCGTCGCGGTCGGCAAGTCGACCACGGCGCGCGTGCTGAAAGAGCTTCTGGCGCGCTGGCCGTCGAGCCCCAAGGTCGATCTCATCACCACCGATGGCTTCCTGCTGCCCAACGAGGTGTTGCGCCGCGAAAACCTGATGGAACGCAAGGGCTTTCCCGACAGCTACGATGTCGGCGCGCTGCTGCGCTTCCTGTCAGGCATCAAGTCGGCGCAGCGCGATGTCCGCGCCCCGGTCTATTCGCACCTCACCTATGACGTCATTCCGGGTGAATTCGTCACCATCGATCGGCCCGATATCCTGATCTTCGAAGGCATCAATGTGCTGCAGCCGGGGAAGCTGCCGCAAGACGGCAAGATCGTGCCCTTCCTGTCGGACTTTTTCGATTTCGCCATCTATATCGATGCCGACGAGAAACTGATCCACCAGTGGTACATTTCCCGTTTCATGCGTCTGCGCGAGACCGCATTCCGCAATCCGGATTCCTTTTTCCACCGCTATTCGCAGCTCTCGGAGGAATCGGCGCGCGCCATCGCCGAAGGCTTGTGGACCAACATCAATCTGAAGAACCTGCGCGAAAACATCCTGCCGACGCGCGCCCGTGCCGACATCATCTTGCGCAAGGGCGCCGATCATCTGATCGAGGAAGTGGCGCTACGCAAGCTATAGCTGTTTGTTGGTGCGCCAGGGCAGTTCACCGTTTCATGGACGGCGCGGCGGGCTCGTCGTCGACAGGCCGCCACGCCGGTATTCAAGTCAGCTTCGCGGCTCAGCCATTGGCGAACGGCACGGCGACATAGATCTGGCCGCCGTCGCGTTCCACCAGCAGCAGCACCGACTTGCGGCCCGACTTGCTGGCCTGCGCGATCGCCTGCGTGACCTGCTTGGCGCTCTTCACGGGGGCCTGGTTGACGGCGACGATGATATCGCCCGGCTGGATGCCGGCGGCGGCCGCCGCCTTGTCGGGACTGACGCTCGCGACCACCGCACCATGCTCGTTGTCGGCGAGGTTCATCTGCTGGCGAATGTCGGGCGTGATGTCCATCAGGCCGAGGCCGATCGCGGGTGCCCGCGAGCCTTGTTCGGCGCCCGGCAGGCCGGAATTGTCGGTCGATGCGGTTTTCACATCGTCGCTGTTTTGCCCGACATCGACGGAAATCTGCATGGCCTTGCCCTTGCGCCAGACATCCAGCCGCTCCTTGGCGCCCGGCGCGACATCGGCAACCGCGCGCGACAGATCCTTGGGGTCTTTCACGTCCTGTCCGGCGAAGCCGGTGATGACATCGCCTGCCTCGATGCCGGCACTGGCGGCGGGCGAACTGTCATTGACCTTCGAAACCAGCGCGCCGCCGGGATGATCGAGCCCGATGGCGCTGGCCACGTCGGGCGTCACCGGTTGGATCTCGACACCGAGGTAGCCGTACTGGATCGAGCCGTCCTTCATCAGCTTGGCCACGACCTTCTGTGCTTGGTCGGACGGGATGGCGAAGCCGACGCCGACACTGCCGCCATTGGGTGAATAGATTGCCGTGTTGATGCCGACGACATTGCCGTTCACATCCACCAGCGGGCCGCCGGAATTGCCGTGGTTGATCGGCGCGTCGATCTGGATGAAGTCGTCGAACGGCCCGCTATGCAAGTCGCGGCCGCGTGCGGAGACGATGCCGGCTGTGACTGTTGTACCGATGCCGAACGGATTGCCGATCGCCAGCACCTGATCGCCGGTCATCAGCCTGTCGGAATCGCCCCACTTGACCGTCGGCAAGGGCTTGTCGGCTTTGATCTTGAGCACGGCAAGATCGTTCTTGGCGTCACGGCCGACAAGCTTTGCCGGAAGTTCGGTGCCGTCGTCGAGCGTCACCTTGATCGAGGAAGCGCCGTCGACGACGTGATTGTTGGTGACGATGGTGCCGTCGGCATTGACGATGAAGCCGGAACCGAGCGCTTCGGCCCGTTGCGTCTGTTGCGGCGGCGTCTGCGGGGCGGGCATGCCCTGGTCGCCGAAGAACTGGCGGAAATACTGGTCGAATGGCGAGTTGCCGAGCGGCATGCCGTCCTCGGCGTTGGCCGGTTGCGCTTTCATGATCGTGGTGACGGTCACCACGGCCGGCTTGTCCGCCGCCACGATCGGCGCGAACGACCCGTTGGGGGCGGTGATGCCGGCGACTGGGGTCTGGGTCGTCGCCACGACGTTGCTCACGCCTGCACTGCTGGCGCTTTGAGCGTATGAGACGACGAAGGGGGAGATGATGAGGGCGGCGCCCAGCAATGCGGCGACGCGATGTCTGCGAAGAATGTTGAGAGATGACATGGTCGTTGTCCGTGCGAGACATTGGGTTCGGCGCCGTGGCCTCGGGGGGAGCGGCCCATTCGGCGTATCGGCCGTCGCGGCTGCCTGTCTCGCTTCATGCGGCGGCCGTCCCGGTCGATGAAACCGGAATCTAGGGCGCGGATGCGGGCGAATTAGGTTTTTTCGGTTATATTACAAAGATTTAATTCTTTGCGCAGGATTGGTAATGCAGCTGGCCGCCAGCTTCTCCCGCCAGCTGGCAGTACCGGTGGAGCTCAGCTGTCGCCGGCTTGCCTGATGTAAGCCGTTGCAATCTCACGCATACGCTTGCCGTCGAAGCTTGGTCCGTGCCCGCCATGGCCGATGCGGATCGGCAGGTCGAGCAGGCGCCGCATGGTACTGACATAGGCGGCGCGGTCGGAATCCGGCAGGCTGTCGATCAGCTTGTCGTCGTAGATGGCGTCGCCGCTGAAGAACAGGCCATCGGCCTCGTCGAACAGCGCGATCGAATCCGGCGAATGCCCGGGCAAGTGCAGGACATGAAATTGCCGGTCGCCGAGATCGACCACGTCGCCCTCGTCGAGGGTCCGAGTCAACGGCGCCGGGGGAATCTTGTATTCCGCCGACTTCCAGCCCGGTGCCGGCAGTTTCGACACGGCGCCCTCGAGATCATGGAACATGTAGGCGTAGGTCGCCGCCTCATCCATGCTCTCGAATTGCGCCGCACTCATCCTCGGCCCGGCCCGCCACGCAAATTCGTGCAGCGAGCCGACATGGTCGAGATGGATGTGGGTGGCGACGACCAGCAGCGGCTTACCCCGCGGCGTCTCGATCTCCGGCGCCAGCGGACAGATGCCCATGCCGGTATCGACCAGAAGGTCGGCATCGCGGCCGGCGAGATGCCAGATGTTGGCGCGCACATAGCCATGCACGAACGGCTCGGTCAGCATCGTCGTCCTGTCGTCGACGATGCTCTTGCTGAACCAGGCCGGTAGCAGGTGTGAGCCCGGCATCAGACGAACGGCTTCCCGACCTTGTACTTTTCCGGCACCAGCCGCTTGAGATAGGCCATGCCGGCATTGGACAGTTGGTTGGCGTCGGGCTGCATGAAATCGTCCGGCATGTGGCGGGTCTTGCCGGCGACGTTCTTCAGCGGCACCTTCTTCAGCACGGTCTTTGAGCCATCATATTGCAGCGCCACCGAGCCGCCGCCCTGTTCGGCGACGGAGACGGCGAAGGCGCCGGCATCGAACGCCTCCTGCGCGTCAACGGCGCTGATGGCCCCGACATAGCCGCGCGGCATGTAGCCGAGCGCATCGACGCGAGCGCGCTTGCCCGGCAGGCCCTCGGCCAGCGCGCGTTCGAGCGCTGCCGGAAGGTCGCTGCCCGACAGTTTCACGTTGCCGTGCGCGTCGCGTTCGAGCTTCTCCGGCGGCACCAGGCTTTCGACCAGCGCCTTGCCGTCGGCGGTGCTCACCCCTTCCGACACGGCGACGATGCAACGCTTGTGGCGGTCGAGCGTGGCGCGCACATCGTCGATGAAGCCCGCGGCCGAGAATGGCCGCTCCGGCACGTAGACCAGATGCGGCCCGCTGTCGGGATCGAGCTGCCAAGCCGCCGCCGCCGCGGTCAGGAAGCCGGCATGCCGGCCCATGACGATGCCGACATAGATGCCGGGCAGCGCACGGAAATCGAGATCGACGGAGAGGAAGGCGCCGGCAACGAATTCGGCCGCCGAAATGAAGCCGGGTGTATGGTCGTTCTCCTCCAGGTCATTGTCGATGGTTTTCGGCGCATGGACGAAAGCGATGGAGCCGCCGGCGGCGTCGGTCAGGATCTGCTGCGTGCCCGACGTGTCATTGCCGCCGATATAGATGAAGGCATCGGCGCCGGCTTTTTTCAGCCCATTGAGGATGACATCGCAATAGGCGGCATCCGGCTTGTCGCGCGTCGAGCCGAGTGCTGCACTCGGTGTTCCGGCAATCAGCCGCAGCCGATCTTCGGAGATGGCGGAGAGGTCGACATAATTGCCGTCACGAATGCCGCGCACGCCATGGATGGAGCCAAGCACCTTGGCGCCCGGATGCCGCTTGCGGATCTCCAGCGTGGCGCCGACGACCGTCTGGTTGATGACGGCTGTCGGGCCGCCGCCCTGCGCGATAACAAAAGTTCCGGCCATTCCTGACGTCTCCCGAGCGATGATTTCGCAGGCACATTCGCCTGTCTTTCGCTATCGCGCAACGGGGGAGTCGGGCCGACTGGACGATCACATGACGACGACCGGGTTTTTCTTCGAGACGCGGCTGTAGAGGTCGATAATGTCCTGATTGATCAGGCGCACGCAGCCCGACGACATCGCCTGGCCGATGCTCCACCATTCCGGTGAACCGTGGATGCGATAGCCGGTGTCCTTGCCGTCCTGGTAGATGTAGAGAGCGCGCGCTCCGAGCGGATTGGTAAGGCCGCCGGGCTGGCCGCCCTGCCACTTCACCAGTTCGGGCTTGCGCTGGATCATCTCCGGCGGCGGCGTCCAGGTCGGCCATTCCCGTCCGTACTGGATGTTGGCGCGTCCGGACCAGCGGAAGCCGTCCTTGCCGATGCCGACGCCGTAGCGGATGGCGTCACCGCCCGGCTGGACCAGATAGAGCATGCGTTCCTTGAGATGGACGACGATGGTGCCCGGCGCCTCTCCGGTGGTGTCGACGACGATCTGGCGGCGGAATTCCGGCTTGACCTTGAGATAGGGCACCTCGGGCACGTTGAAACCGTTGTCCGTCAGCGCGGCATACATAAGGTCGGGGCTGGTGATGTTCTTGTCGACGCTGATCGCCGGCCGCATCGGCGGCACGGAACCGGTAACCGTATTGTCCAGCTGCAGCGCCGGCATGGCGCCGTCACTGGAGGTCGAGCAGCCGGCGATGCCGAGCAGGGCCAAGGCGCCTGCCCCGGACAAGACGGCACGGCGAGAGAGAAAAAGATCGGTTTCGATTGCGTCGCCGTTCCGTGGCGGCGTCAGACCTTGCGGCAACTCACGCATATACCCAACCCTACGCTATCGGCGGGAAGCACGGTCCGGCCGGATAGCGGGCATTTTCATCATTCATGGTTGATAAAGCGTGAATGCTTGCACTGCCTGCATTTGCGCGTTGCCTGGCCGCATCGGGCCTCCCGAATGACGGGCCAACCCAGCGCTCCTGCACAAAAAGACCCAGGTCGGGTCATAATCCCGGCACCGGTCTCTCCTACCCGTCACGCGACCAGCGAGGGGCCTCCATGTGCAAGACGTTAAAGACCGACATCACGCTTTTTGCCGCTGCCATTGTCGCGGCCGCACTGGTTCTCGGTGCCGATGTCAGCCTGGCCGATATCGTGAGCACGCTGGGCGGCGCGAACTGACGCCGGCCTGCCGCTGGCGCAATTGGTGCAATTGCGGGAAACGACGTAGCGGTTTCGCGCCCGCAATTGCAGGAAACAAATTGCTTTACATTCTCCCGGACCCAAGGATTTATCCTCTTCTTTGAGCTCAAGGGAGACGAGCATGTCCTTCGAAAACTGGGCCGCTTTCGCCGCCGCGTCGACCATCCTGCTCGTCATTCCGGGTCCGACCATCCTCTTGGTCGTGTCCTATGCGCTGGGCCAGGGCTGGCGCACCGCGCTGCCGATGGCGGTTGGCGTGGCGCTCGGCGACTTCACCGCCATGACGCTCTCGATGCTGGGCATCGGCGCATTGCTCGCCGCGTCGGCGAGCGTTTTCACGGTCCTGAAGCTGATCGGCGCCGGCTACCTGATCTATCTCGGCGTGAAATTGTTCCGCGCCGGCGGCGCGTTGAAGGCCGAACCGCGCACCGATGCGGTGTCGTCGGCCAAGATGATGGCGCATGCCTGGCTGGTCACCGCGCTCAACCCGAAAAGCATCACCTTCTTCGTCGCCTTCCTGCCGCAGTTCCTCGACCGGCATGCCAATTTCTGGACGCAGATGCTGATCTTCGAGACGACTTTCCTGGCGCTCGCCTTCGCCAATGCCTTCGGCTATGCGCTGATCGCGGCGCGCGCCCGAAACGTCGTGCGCAATCCCAAGGCAATCCGCATCTTCAACCGCACCGGCGGCACGCTGCTGGTCGGCGCCGGCATCGCCACCGTTGCCATACGTTCGGGCAATTAGGCCTGTCCTTTATCGGATCATCCGAAACCGGTTCCGGTTCCGGATGGTCTCGTTCACCACTTGACGCTGATGCCCAGATTGCCCTCAAGGATGCGGCGCTTGTCGCCGCCGAGGTTGGTGGTGTAGTCGCCCGTGGCAAAGATGCTGACCTTGTCCGTCACCTTGGCCACCACGCCGCCGCCGAATTCGAACGAGGTCGACCGGCTCTGGGTCGTGATGTCCGTGGTGTCGAAGCTGACAGTGTCGGTGCCGCCGAAATCGTGCCAGATGTTGGCCTTGAGATAGGGCTGCAGCGCCGTGCCGTTGATCGTCGTCTCGCCCTGCAGGCGCGCGCCCAGCCGGCCGGTGACGCCGCCGTCGGTGTCGAAGGAAACCGACGAGAAGCGGTCATTGGTATCGTCGAGCGAAAGGTGCTGCCAGACGAGTTGGGCTTGTGGCTCGAGCGTCCAGCCTTGCCCCAGCGCAATGGGATATCCGCCTTCCAGCGATGCGGTGACGCCGGTTCCGCCACCGTCGATGCCGACATCGCGCGACGAGGTCGCATTGCCGCCGAAGAAGGTGGCCATGAGGACGCCGTCAAGATACCAGCCGCCTTGGCCGATCCGGGTCCAGTAGCCGCCGACGCTGGTGCCGTTGACGTCCAGCTTGCCGACGGCCAGATCGTTCTGTCCCAGCGCCTGGCCACGCACATCGCCGTTCACGCTGCCATAGGCGACGAACAGGCCGGCGCGGTCCATGCCGCCTGAGGCCGTATCGCGCCCGAACACGTCGAAGCCTGCCTGAAGGCCGAACAGCGTGCCGTCGAAGGACGGCGACACCGTTCCCGACCAGCCCATCTCGGCGTCCTGGCCGAAAATGCGACCCCAGACCGGTGACAGTTCCGTATCCGACAGCAGGCTCTGTTCGCCGCGCCGCTCGTGGAAAGTGCCGAGCGTCGTCATCGCCAGATGCTCGGCCACCGGCGGCAATGCGGAATAGACGGGAACCTCGATGCGATAGAGCAGGATCTGCTGACCCGGAGTCGGGGTCGGCAGGTCAGGCACCGCGGTCGGCACCACCGGCGGCGGCGGCGGCGGATCCGCGGGCGGCGCCGGCGAGGGCGGCGGCGGCGGCTCTGGCGCCGGATCGCTGGCCTGCACCGGCGGCGTCGGGTCGACCGGTGGGTTGTTGATATCGCCCTCGGTTGGCACGGCCACCGGCGGCAGTTCGGAGGGCGGTGGTGGCGGCGGCTCGGCCGCCGGCGGCTCGGGCTCCGGCGGCGGTGCGGGCTCCAGCACCGGTGGCGCCGAAGCCGGTGTCGCCGGCGTTGTCAGCGACGAGCGCAGATACCAGTTCTCGTTGCTGCCGGCGCTGACGCCTCCCTTGAACAGGTAGTATTCGAAGGCGCCCGCCGCCACCGGCGCATCAAGGGCAAAGGCCGTCGCGCTGGATGAGGCGCCGTTGATCGCCTGCACGACCATGATGCCGTCGGCGGTGGTCTGCGCGCCGGCACCGCCGACATTGACCACCGCAATGCCGGTCGAGCCCGAAGCTGTGCCTTCCGACAGGACGAGCCTATCGGAAGCAGAGGTGTCGTCGCCAAGTTCGGTCTGGATGAGCAGCAGGCCGCCGAGGCCGGTATAATTGCCTGATATCGTCAGCCGATCGGTCGCGCCGGTCGTGCCGTTGGTCAGGTCGATGCGTCCGGCATTCATCACGTCTGCCATCTGGCCCGCCGTAAAGGCGCGAATCTCGGCGTTGAAGCCGCCGCCATAGAGCGTGCTCGCGGCGTCGACGCTGAGCGAGCCCTTGCCGGTGCCGCTGTCGCCGAGCACCAGAGTGCCATCCAGCATCAATTGCGTGTCGTTGGTGGCGTCGATGCTCTCCCAGTTCTGGACCCGCGCGATCCCGTCCAGCTTGACATTGTCAAAGGTCAGCGCGTCGGTGCCAAGGCCGCCATTTATGGCGTCCGTGGCGCCGAGATTGGCGTTGGTGAGGTTGCCGAGCTTGGCGGTATCGTTGTCGGCGCCGAGATCGACGGAACCATAGATGATGCCGCCGCCATTCCAGACGAAGTTGTCGGAACCGAAGCTCATCAGCACATCGCCGCCGACCGTGCCGCCTGATATCGTGACGCTATCGTTGCCACCGCTGACGCTGATGTTGCCGCCGATCGTGCCACCCGAGAGAATGATGGTGTCCTGATCGAAGCCGGTAACGAGGTTGCGGTCGATGGTGCCGCCGGACATGTTGAAATAGTTCTTGTCGAGCTTCATGTTGACCCGGCCGATGCGACCGCCGGTCATCACGGCGTTATCGCCATCGTCGAAGAAATCGACGATGCGCCCGCCCGTCATGGTGAACGTGTCCAGCCCGTCGCCCTGGTTGAGCGATCCGATCTGGCCGCCGCTCATGTTGAAGTCGTCGATGCCGGCGCCTTGCTGGACATTGCCGGTGACGGTGCCACCACCGATGGAGAAGAAATCCGTGCCATCGCCCTGGTCGACCGCGCCGGTAATAGTGCCGGACTGCATGTTGATGCGGTCCGTACCGGCGCCGAAGGTGACGTTGCCGCTCACCTGCTCGGTGCCGCCGGCGGGGAAGGTCAGCGTGTTGTCGCCGCTGGTGTCGGTGAGGCTGCCGCCTGAATCGCCGCTGTCACAGGTGAAGGTGGTATTTCCCGCCGATGGAACCAGCACGCAGGCTGCCAAGGCTGCGGAATTGGGCAGCAACACAAGCGCTGTTGTTGCAAGTAAGCTAATAAACCATGGGCTGATCTGCCGTGTCTTTCGTCGCACCAAAGAAATCGATTCGCCGACGTTTTCCGAACGACCACTCGGGCGCTGTATTTCAAACTTCCACATCGCGTCCCCTCTCAGATCGCGATTACAAGCCCTTCGCCGCGCCGCAATGAAGCCACAATTCATTCGCTTTTACAAAGCCTAATCTGCATTCCATGGTTGATGAACTGCAAAGGCTACTGAGATAGACCTCTTGCAGCGCGTGATTGGCACGTTGCTGGCCCATGCTTTAAGATCGCTTTGGCCGAAGGGTCTGGGGCCCGGTCCGAGCCCGATCAGAGGACGTTGCATGGGAATCAGGGACGCATTTGGCCTGACATTTTCGGGCGCCACCGAAGCCGGGTTCACGCCTTACAGTCAGGCGGTCCGTGAACTGCTGTGCTTCATCGGCGATCCGGTTGCCTCCGTCGACCGTTCCATCGCGGAAAATCCCGGTTTCGTCATGGCGCATGTCTTCAAGGGCTATCTCTTCGGCCTCGCCACCGAGCGTGAAGCGACGATGGTGGCCAGGGCTTGCCATCAGGCAGCCCTGCCGCTCGCCGCCACGACGCGCGAGGAGGCGCATGTCGTGGCCCTCGGCCACCTCGCCAATGGGCGCTGGCATGACGCCGCCAGGGTCCTCGAGGATATCGCCATCGAGACCCCTCTCGACGGGCTGGCGCTGCAGGTCGGGCACCAGATCGACTTCTTCACCGGCAATGCCCGCATGTTGCGCGACCGCATCGCCCGCGCCTTGCCGTCCTGGCAAAGCGACATGCCGGGTTACCATGCCGTCCTGGGCATGCAGGCCTTCGGGTTGGAGGAGATGGGCGACTATACCAGGGCCGAAAAGCTTGGCCGCGCGGCGGTGGAGATCGAGCCACGCGACGGCTGGGCGCAGCATGCGGTCGCCCACGTCATGGAAATGCAGAGCCGGCAAAGGGATGGCATCGCCTGGATGCGCGCCAATCCCGAGGCCTGGACAAAGGAGAGTTTCCTGCAGGTGCACAATTGGTGGCATCTGGCGCTGTTTCACTACGATCTCGGCGAAACCGATCAGGTGCTGGCCCTCTATGACGGACCGATCTATGGCACACCCTCGGCGATGGCGCTGAACATGGTCGATGCGTCGGCGGTTCTGTGGCGATTGCATCTCGGCGGCGTCGATGTCGGCGACCGCTGGACAACGCTCGCCGCCAACTGGCCCAAGGCCGGCGCCGGCGACTACGCCTTCAACGATGCCCACGCGATGATGGCCTTCGTCGGCGCCGGCCTCGACGGACCCGCCCTTGCCTTGCTCGAGGCGCAGCGCGAAGCGATGCATGGCAGCGGCGACAACGCCGCTTTCACGCGGGATGTCGGCCATCCCTTAACGCTGGCGATCAAGGCGTTCGGCGAGGGCAGATACACCGACGTCGTGCAGCTGATCCGGCCGATACGGGCGATCGCCAACCGCTTCGGCGGCAGCCATGCACAGCGCGATGTCATCGACCTGACGCTGATCGAGGCGGCGTTGCGGGCCGGTGACGGCGCCATGGCAAGAGCGCTCACGGCCGAGCGGTCGATGGCGCGGCCGGACAGTCCGCTGTCGGTGCTGCTTGCGCGACGTACGGCCGATTTGTCAGAGAATTGACCCGAAGCCGATCTTGCCTTAAAAACTGGCTCGGCCAGATTTTTTCGGGATCCGAAAAAAATAAGGACGTGGGAGGAAAACATGTATCTCGGCCTCGACCTGGGCACGTCGGGCGTCAAGGCGCTGCTGATCGATGCCGGACAGACCGTCGTCGGCTCCGGCCATGGTTCGCTTGACGTTTCGCGACCGCATCCCGGCTGGTCCGAACAGGACCCGTCCCACTGGATACGCGCCTGCGAAGACGCGATCGCCGAACTGAAGACCTCCCATCCCAGGCAGTTCGCGGCGGTGAAAGGCATCGGCCTGTCTGGCCAGATGCATGGCGCGACCTTGCTCGATGCGGCCGACGAGGTGCTGCGACCCTGCATTCTGTGGAACGACACGCGCAGCCATGTCGAGGCAGCGGCGCTCGACGCCGACCCGCGCTTCCGCGCGCTGACCGGCAACATCGTCTTTCCCGGCTTCACCGCGCCGAAACTCGCCTGGGTGAAGAACAACGAGCCCGCCATCTTCGCGAAAGTGGCAAAGGTCGTGCTGCCGAAGGATTTTCTGCGGCTTTGGCTGACCGGCGAGCACATTTCGGAAATGTCCGACTCGGCCGGCACGTCCTGGCTCGACGTCGGCCAGCGCCGCTGGTCGGCGGACCTGCTCGCGGCCACCTTCCTTGACGAGAAGCAGATGCCGTCGCTGGTCGAGGGCACGCACAAGGCCGGCGGTCTGCGCGCCGAATTGGCATCGAAATGGGGTATTGGGGCTGGCATCCCGATCGCCGGCGGCGCCGGCGACAACGCGGCTTCGGCCTGCGGCATGGGCACGGTCAGTGCCGGCCATGCCTTTGTCTCGCTCGGCACGTCGGGCGTATTGTTTGCCGCCAATGCATCCTACCTGCCCAATCCGGCAAGTGCTGTGCACACCTTCTGCCATGCGCTGCCCGACACCTGGCACCAGATGGGGGTCATCCTGTCGGCGACCGATTCGCTCAACTGGCTGTCGGAGATCACCGGAAAAGGCGCTGGCGAGCTGACATCGGAACTCGGCGACGCGCTCAAGGCGCCGAGCGGCGTGTCCTTCCTGCCCTATCTTTCGGGCGAACGCACACCGCACAATGATTCGGCCATTCGCGGTTCCTTCACCGGGCTGGCGCATGAATCGAGCCGTGCCGTGCTGACGCAGGCTGTGCTCGAAGGCGTCGCCTTCGCCTTCCGCGACAGCCTCGAAGCCTTGAAGACGGCCGGCACCACATTGACACGGGTGACGGCGATCGGCGGCGGCTCGCGGTCGCGCTACTGGCTGAAGGCGATCGCCACCGCGCTGCAGATGCCGGTGGACATTCCCGCCGACGGCGATTTCGGCGCTGCCTTCGGTGCGGCAAGGCTCGGCCTGATCGCGGCGACGGGGGCGGATCCGCTGACCGTGTGCTCCGCGCCAAGGACGGATGGCACGATCGAGCCGGATGCGGCGCTCGGCGGCGCTTACGCTGACGCCTATCACCGCTACCGGGCACTGTACCCGGCAATTCGAGCTGTAACCGCATGAGTAGGCGCGAGGCGCCGCCCTCTGCCCTGCCGGGCATCTCCCCCTCAAGGGGGGAGATCGGCAGCTTCGACGCCGGCGCTGCTCTCCCAACGTCGGCAATTGGCGATGGTCAGGATAGCAGCCCATCGCCCCCCTGGAGGGGGAGATGGCCGGCAGGCCAGAGGGCGGCGCCTCGCACCTCCCTTACCCCGTTGGCCTCACTGCGCCGGCACTTTGTCCAAGAAGCCGGTGACGCTCTTCAGGCGGCCGTTCTCGATGATGCCGATGTCGGTGCCTTCGATCACCGAAGGGACGCCTTCAGGCCCGAGATTCCAGGAAAAGCGGATCTTGTCGGCGAACCCATCCGGCGCGCCCTTCAGCGAGAACCGGAAGCCGGCAAAGCGTTGCTGCACGCCGGCGATCAGTGCCGCGACGCCTTCATGGCCGTCGCCCTGCATCAGCGGATCGCGGTAGCTGACGTCTTCGGTGAAGGTGGCCTTGAGCAATTCGGCGCGCTGGCTGGCGTCGCTTTCGTTCCAGGCGGTGATGTAGCCTTCGGCGATTTTGTTGAGGTCGATCAAGGTCTGTCTCCTTTGTTTGATGGCTTTGACATCAGCCTTTTCGGCCAGCCCGGAACC
The DNA here is from genome assembly GCF_013170725.1 of Mesorhizobium erdmanii. Taxonomy (NCBI): domain Bacteria; kingdom Pseudomonadati; phylum Pseudomonadota; class Alphaproteobacteria; order Hyphomicrobiales; family Phyllobacteriaceae; genus Mesorhizobium; species Mesorhizobium erdmanii. The sequence continues at coordinate 508,729 of NZ_CP033361.1, forward strand.
GAAACCAATTACGCCTGAGGTAATCAGGCCGGACTATTCGAGAGAGGACAGGAAACATGAGCAGCGGATTTTTCGGCGACATCCAGAAGATCAAGTATGAGGGGCCGGATTCGACAAATCCGCTGGCCTACCGGTTCTACAATCCTGACGAGGTGGTGGCCGGCAAGCGGCTGGAAGATCATCTGCGCTTCGCCGTCGCCTACTGGCATTCCTTCGCCTGGCCCGGCGGCGACCCGTTCGGCGGCCAGACCTTCGACCGACCCTGGTTCCCCAAGGCCGGCGGAATCGACACGATGGAACTGGCGAAGCTCAAGGCCGATGTCGCCTTCGAGATGTTCTCGCTGCTCGGCGCGCCCTATTTCTGCTTCCACGACGCCGATGTGCGGCCGGAGGGCAAAGATTTCTCCGAAAGTGCTGCCCGTCTCGACGAGATCGCGGACTATTTCGCTGGCAAGATGAAACAGACCGGCGTCAAGCTGCTCTGGGGCACCGCGAACCTGTTCTCCAACCGCCGCTTCATGTCGGGCGCCGCCACCAACCCCGATCCGGACGTGTTTGCGTATGCGGCGGCGACGGTGAAGAGCTGCATCGACGTCACCAAGCGGCTGAAGGGCGAGAACTATGTGCTGTGGGGCGGCCGCGAGGGCTATGAGACGCTGCTCAACACCGATCTTGCCCGCGAGCAGGAACAGGCCGGCCGCTTCCTCAACCTCGTCGTCGACTACAAGCACAAGATCGGTTTCAAGGGCACCATCCTGATCGAGCCGAAGCCGCAGGAGCCGACCAAGCACCAGTATGACTATGATGTCGCCACCGTTTACGGCTTCCTCAAGCGCTTCGGGCTGGAGAAGGAGGTCAAACTCAACATCGAGCAAGGCCACGCGATCCTCGCCGGCCATTCCTTCGAGCACGAGCTGGCGCTGGCCAACGCGCTCGGCGTCTTCGGTTCGATCGACATGAACCGCAACGACTACCAGTCGGGCTGGGACACCGACCAGTTCCCCAACAACGTGCCGGAAATGGCCCTGGCCTACTACCAGGTCCTGCAGGCCGGCGGCTTCAAGACCGGCGGCACCAATTTCGACGCCAAGCTGCGCCGCCAGTCGCTCGATCCGCAGGACCTGCTGATCGGCCACATCGGTGGCATGGATTCCTGCGCGCGCGGCCTCAAGGCAGCGGCTCGCATGGTCGAGGACAAGGCGTTGTCGGGTCCGCTGGCCGAGCGCTACGCCGGCTGGAACAGCGCCGAGGCCAAGGCGATGCTGTCGGGCAAGCGCACGCTGGAAGACATCGCCGAGCGCGTGGTGAAGAAGAAGATCGAGCCGCAGCCGCGCTCCGGCCGCCAGGAATTGCTGGAGAATATCGTCAATCGTTACGTCTGACGCCCGACGTCTGGACCGACATCTGCCGGATGTGGCTGAAAGCCGCCGTGATCGCCTTTTGCTAGTCCGCTCTCCTGAAGGGAGATGACAATGGAAAACGGGCCGATCACGGTGCGCAAGGCGCGGCTGAGCGATCTTGTGGCTCTCAAAAAGGTGCTGCGGGAGACGTTCGAGGGCACCTGGCTGCCGCACATCACCCAGGCATCGGCGCAGCGCTATGTCGAGACCGACCTTGGCGGGCATTACGTCGAGGAGAGCTGGCCGGAATTCACCATTGCCGAGATCGATGGCGAGGTTGCCGGCGTGATCCATTGGCGCGGCGATTTCATCGAAGCTTTGCATGTCAGGGTCAGCCGTCAGGGCCAGGGCGTCGGCGGCAGGCTGCTGGCGCACGCCGAACAGGCTATCCGCGCTGCCGGATACCGCCAGGTGCGGCTCGAGACCGATACGTTCAACGAGCGCGCCCAGAATGTCTACAAAGCGGTCGGCTATATCGAAAAAGACCGCTATCCCGACGATGAATGGGGCAGCGGCTTCACCACCGTGCTGTTCGAGAAACGGCTGGGCTAAACGTCACCTCATTCGGACTTTGGCGTGCGGAACGGCTTTGCGCCAAGAGGCGGATCCGGCGACAAGGTTTTGCCCCTTCGCGCCCCTCAATCACCTCGCTCTTGCCTTCAAACAGCCGTCACGTATCTCGTATAAGAGTGACGTTGTGGCGGGTGAAAAGGAAGGAGGCGAACCGATATGCAGCACGAACGCGAAATCGACGCCCTGCTCTCATCCGGCGAGACCGGATCGATCATCGACCGGCTGATGGCGCTGCCGCGGCCAACAGACGACGTGAAAAACCAATGGGATCGCGCCGTCAGCAACCGTTTTGAAGTCCGGCTGGTGAGACAGATGCGCTCACAGATCGACGCCGGCAGCGATCGCCGGAACGCAGCTTAACCGCGACGAAGCCTGACCGGGGCTTCGCCGAACGCTCTTGAAAACGCTCTGGAAAATGCCGCGGCGGACGAGAAACCCGTCCGCCCGGCAATATCAGCCATGGCCACCCGCGTGTCGACCACCAGCCGGCGCGCCGCGCCCAGGCGTAGCCTGAGATAATAGGCTCCTGGCGTCTCGCCGATCGACTTGCGAAAAATGCTTTCCAGTGTTCGCGCCGTGACCCCGGCACGCCTGGCTATGGCTTCTATGGTCAGCGGCTGGTCGACATGCGCTTCCATCAGCCGGATGGCCTGCGCCAGGCGTGGATCGTAGCCGTCGAGCCGGCCAAGCGAGACCAGCGGCTGCGCATCGGTCGCCACGCGCGCCTGATCGTAAATGAACGCGCTCGCCACATCCAGCGCTACGGCCATGCCGAGCCGGGTACGGATCAAATGCAGCATCAGGTCCAGGGTCGGAGACGCGCCGCCCGTGGTGAACACCGGACCATCGATGATGTAGCGATCGGGGCGCACGTCGACGCCCGGAAAGGCAGACGAAAAATCCTCCATATCCTCCCAATGGGTGGTGGCGCTGCGCCCTTCGAGCAAGCCGGCGCGCGCCACCAGCCAAGTGCCCGCCTCGACGCCGCCGCAGGCGCGAGCCGACCGCGCCGCGCGGCGCAGGCCGGCAAGCAAGGCCGACGTGGCATAGTTCTGCGTGCCGAAGCCCGCGACCACGATCAGGACATCGGTCGGTTCAGTAGCATCGAACCGGCCGCTGACCGCCACGGGCAGGCCGCATGTCGTGACCGGCGCCTCGCCGGTCACCGAAACCAGCTTGAAGTCGAACAGCGTTTCGCCGGCGATGCGATTGGCGGCACGCAAGGGGTCGACGGTGCATGCCACGCACATGATGGAAGCACCGGAAAACACCAGCAACGTCACCTTGAGCGGCGATTGCTCGGCACGAAAGATTGTCGTTCTTTCGTTTTTTGTCATGCGGGCTTCGTAAACCGTAAAACAGCATTGCGCAAGTCGCGCAATGTTATGCCTCTGTTTGAATTGGGAGGAGAATTCCATGCCGCTTGCGATGAACCGTGAGGTTTTCATTACCTGTGCCGTGACCGGGTCCGGCGGCTCGCAGGATCGCAGCCCGCATGTGCCGCGTTCGCCCAAGCAGATCGCCGATTCGGCCATCGACGCTGCCAAGGCCGGTGCGGCGATCGTGCATTGCCACGTCCGCGACCCCGAAACCGGCAAGCCCAGGCGCGACGTGCATCTTTACCGCGAAGTGACCGAGCGCATCCGCGACGCCAACGTGGACGTGATCCTCAACCTCACCGCCGGCATGGGCGGCGACATGGTGTTCGGCTCGCCGGAAGCGCCGCTGCCGCTCAACGAGAAGGGCACCGACATGGGCGGCGCCACCAACCGCATGGAACACGTGCGCCAATGCCTGCCGGAGATCTGCACGCTCGACTGCGGCACCATGAACTTCGCCGAGGCCGACTATGTCATGACCAACACGCCCGGCATGCTGCGCGCCATGGGCGGCATGATGACAGCGCTCGGCGTCAAGCCGGAGATCGAGGCCTTCGACACCGGCCATCTCTGGTTCGCCAAGCAGCTGGTCGAGGAAAAAGTGCTCAATGCCGACGCGCTGGTGCAACTCTGCATGGGGGTGCCGTGGGGCGCGCCCGACGATCTCAACACGTTCATGGCCATGGTCAACAACGTGCCGTCGACCTGGAACTGGTCGGCCTTCGCCATCGGGCGCAACCAGATGGCCTATGCGGCGGCCGCGGTGCTCGCCGGCGGCAATGTCCGCGTCGGTCTGGAAGACAATCTCTGGCTCGACAAGGGTGTGCTGGCGACCAACGCGCAGCTGGTCGAGCGCGCCGCCAGCATCGTCACCAATCTTGGCGCCAGGATCCTTGGCCCCGAGGAAGTGCGCAAGAAGCTCAACCTGACCAAGCGGGCGCCGATCGCTGCAGCTGCATAAAGCGGGGGCTGAGATGACAACCGTCAAATTCACCGCGATGAAGGATGGCGACAAGGACGATTACGAGTTCCTGACTGCCCATGAAATCGACTATGCCGCCAAGACCGGCGATCGCCTGCTCGACGCGCTGGTTCAGCTCGACGAGGGCCTGTCCGGCTACAAGATCACTCGGCTCGGCCATTCGCTCCAGGCGGCGACTCGCGCCTGGCGTGACGGCGCCGACACCGACTGGATCGCCTGCGCGCTGCTGCACGATATCGGCGACATCTACGCGCCCTACAATCATGACGAATACGCCGCTTCGATCCTGAAGCCCTTCGTGCGCGAGCAGTGCACCTGGGTGGTGGAAAAGCACGGCGACTTCCAGCGCCTCTATTACGCGCACCATCTAGGCGGCAACCGCCATGCCCGCGAACGCTTCGCCGGCCACGCCTATTTCGACGATTGCGACCAGTTCTGCGAACGCTGGGACCAGTCGAGTTTCGACCCCGACTACGAGACGCTGCCGATCGAGTTCTTTCGGCCCTTCGTGCTCGAGGTGTTTGCCCGCAAGGCCTACGATGCAGCCGTCATCCGCGCCGGCGAGCGCGTGCCCCTGATCGATCCCGAAACCGCCAAGACAAGAACCGGAGCTTCCGCATGAGCATCATCAACAAGGCGGCCGCCATTGGCGGCGGTGTCATCGGCGCCGGCTGGGTGGCGCGGCTGCTCTTGAACGGCATCGACGTGTCGATCTTCGATCCGGACCCGGAAGCCTCACGCAAGGTCTCTGAAGTGATGAAGGGTGCGCGCCGCGCCTACAGGCAGATGGTGCCCGGCGGCCTGCCGACGGAAGGCAAGCTGACCTTCGCCAAGACCATCGCCGAGGCGGTCGCCGATGCCGACTTCATCCAGGAGAGCGTGCCGGAACGACTCGACCTCAAGCACCGCGTGCTGGCCGAGATCGACACGCACGCGCCGGCCAATGCCATTGTCGGTTCTTCCACCTCCGGCATCAAGCCGACCGACATGCAGGTGGCGATGAAGAAGCATCCGGAACGGCTGGTCGTGGGCCACCCGTTCAACCCGGTCTATCTCCTGCCGCTGGTCGAGATCGTCGGCGGCGAGCAGACCTTTCCCGAGGCGATCGAAGTCGCCAAGGAGATCTACGCCTCGATCGGCATGAAGCCTGTCGTCATCCGCAAGGAGATCGAGGCCTTCGTCGGCGACCGCTTGCTCGAAGCGGCATGGCGCGAGGCGCTGTGGCTGATCAAGGATGGCATCTGCACTGTCGAGGAACTCGACGACATCATGCGCTACGGTTTCGGCCTGCGCTGGGCGCAGATGGGCATGTTCCAGGTCTATCGCGTCGCCGGCGGCGAGGCCGGCATGCGCCACTTCATGGCGCAGTTCGGGCCTTGCCTGAAATGGCCATGGACCAAGCTGATGGACGTGCCGGAGTTCAACGACGAGCTGGTCGATCTGATCGCCACCCAGTCTGACGACCAGGCGCATGGCCTGTCGATCCGCGAGCTGGAAAAGATCCGCGACGACAATCTGGTCGCGATCATGGATGCGCTGTCGAAGCAGAACAAGGGCAAGGGCTGGGGCGCCGGCGCGCTGCACAAGGACTACACCAGGCAGCTTGCCAAGCTGGCGGCGAAGAAGCCTACGGCCTCGAAGGCGGCTGAGAAGGCCAAGGCCTCCAAGCCGGTGAAGAAGGCGGAAAAGCCGAAGAAAAAGAAGAAGGGCTGAGGCCATGGATTTCGGTCTGTCGGAAGAGCAGAAGCTCATCGTCGAGACGACGCGTGCCTTCGTCGAGAACGAGCTTTACCCGCATGAGCGTGAAGTCGAGCGCACCGGCGTGCTGCGCCGCGACCTGATCGAGGAGATCAAGGCCAAGGCGATCGAAGCTGGTCTCTACGCCGCCAACATGCCGGCGGATGTCGGCGGCGCCGGCCTCGATACGGTGACCTGGCTGCTCTATGAGAAGGAACTCGGCCGCGCCAACTACGCGCTGCACTGGACCTGCGTGGCGCGCCCTTCCAACATCCTGCTTGCCGGCACGCCGGAACAGCGCGAAAAATACCTGTTCCCTTGCATCCGTGGTGAGAAATGGGACTGCCTGGCGATGACGGAGCCCGGCGCCGGCTCCGACCTGCGCGGCATGAAGGCGACCGCGGTGCAGGATGGCGACGACTGGGTGCTGAACGGCACCAAGCATTTTATCAGCCACGCCGATCTCGCCGACTTCGCCATCGTCTTCATGGCTTCGGGCGAGGAGGATTCGCCGCGCGGCAAGCGCAAGAAGATCACTGCCTTCTTCGTCGACAAGGGCACCAAGGGTTTTGCCGTGCGCGACGGCTACCGCAACGTCTCGCATCGCGGCTACACCAACGCCATCCTCGAATTCGACGATTGCCGGTTGCCTGCCTCCCAGGTTCTGGGCGAAGTGCACAAGGGATTCGACGTCGCCAATTCATGGCTCGGCGCCACCCGCCTGCAGGTCGGCGCCACCTGTCTCGGCCGCGCTGAACGTGCGCTCGGCCACGCGGTGGAGTACTCCGCGCAGCGCCAGCAGTTCGGCCAGCAGATCGGCAAATTCCAGGGCGTGTCGTTCAAGCTTGCCGACATGGCGACGGAGCTGAAGGCCGCCGACCTGATGGTGTTCGAAGCCGGCTGGAAGTACGATCAGGGCACCGTCACCGACCAGGATATGGCCATGGCCAAGCTGAAGGCCACCGAGATGCTGGCATACGTTGCCGACGAGGCGATCCAGATCCATGGCGGCATGGGGCTGATGGACGACCTGCCGCTGGAGCGCATCTGGCGCGATGCCCGCGTCGAACGCATCTGGGAAGGCACATCGGAGATTCAGCGACATATTATTTCGCGGGCGTTGCTGCGTCCGTTCGGAGCTTAGAGCATGATGCGCCAAAGTCCGGATCCGGCTTTGTCGGACAAACGAGGTCGTTTGTCCTGACACCACGCTCAAACGAAAAGATGACCATGCATAAACTCGAACGTCTCCTGCGCCCGAAATCGATCGCCGTCTTCGGTGGCGTGCAGGCCGCCGCCGTCGTGGCGCAGTCGATCAAGATGGGCTTTGCCGGCGAGATCTGGCCGGTGCACCCGACCAAGGACGAGGTTGCCGGACGCAAGGCCTATCGTTCGGTGGCCGACCTGCCCGGCGCGCCGGATGCCGCCTTTGTCGGCGTCAACCGGCACCTGACCATCGAGGTGATCAAGGCGCTGGCCGAGCGTGGCGCCGGAGGCGCCGTCTGCTTTGCCGCCGGCTTCCTCGAAACCGAGGCCTATGACGATGACGGCGAACGGCTGCAGGCCGAACTGGTCGCGGCCGCCGGCCAGATGCCGATCATCGGCCCGAACTGCTATGGCCTGATCAACTATGCCGACGGCGCGCTTCTGTGGCCCGACCAGCATGGCGGCATCAGGCTGGACGAGGGCGGCAAGGGTGTCGCCATCATCACCCAGTCCTCCAACATCGCCATCAACATGACGATGCAGAAGCGCGGCCTGCCGATCGCCTTCCTGATGACCGCCGGCAACCAGGCGCAGACCGGTCTCTCCGAAATGGCGCTCGGCCTGATCGAGGACGATCGCGTCACCTCGCTCGGCCTGCACATCGAGGCCTTCGATTCGGTAGCCGGCTTCGAAAGGCTGGCGGCTCGCGCTCGCGAGCTGAAGAAGCCGATCATCGCCATGAAGGTCGGTCGCTCCGAACAGGCGCGGCAGGCGACCGTCTCGCACACCGCCTCGCTTGCAGGCTCCGACGCCGCATCCGGAGCCTTCCTGAGGCGGCTCGGCATTGCGCGCGTCGATTCCATCCCGGCCTTCATCGAGGCGCTGAAGCTGCTGCACATCACCGGCCCGCTGCCCGGCTACCGCCTGTCGTCGATGAGCTGTTCGGGCGGCGAGGCTTCCGTCATGGCCGACAGCGCCGAAGGCCGATGGGTCAACTTTCCGGTTCTGACGGAAAAGCACCGCGCCCACGTCAAATCGACGCTTGGACCGCTGGTCGCGGTCGCCAACCCGCTCGACTACCACACCTTCATCTGGAACAACGAACCGGCGATGACCGCCACCTTCACCGCCATGGTGTCGGGCGGCTTCGACTTGAACATGCTGGTGCTCGACTTCCCGCGCCCAGACCGCTGCTCGGTCACCGATTGGTGGGCGACGCTGCGCGCCTTCGAATCGGCGCTGAAAACCAACAAGGCGCATGGCGCCATCGTTTCCTCTCTGCCGGAGAACCTGCCGGAGGAATACACCGCCGAACTGATGGCGCGCGGCATGGTGCCGTTGTTCGGCATTTCCGAGGCCATGGATGCCGCCGGCGCGGCAGCCTTCATCGGCTGGGCATGGGCTGAACCGCAGGCGCAGCCGGTTGACACCTCCGCTGCCGGTGCCGCCGGCGGCGAGCATGTCACGCCTGACGAGGCCGAAGCCAAGGCGCGACTGATCAAGGCCGGGCTTCCCGTGCCCAAGGGCGAACGTGCTGGCAATGCGGTCGAGGCGGTGATCTCGTCCATGGCGCTCGGCTTTCCCGTCGCCCTGAAGGCGCTGGGCGTCACCCATAAATCCGAGGTCGGCGCGGTCCGGCTCAACCTCAAGGACGCCGAATCCGTCAGCACGGCGGCCCATGATCTGCTGCCGCTCGGCACCGGCCTCTATGTCGAACGCATGGTACGCGACGGCGTCGCCGAGCTGATCGTCGGCTTCACCAGGGATCCGATGTTCGGCGCGGTGATGACGCTGGGCACCGGTGGCGTGCTGGTCGAATTGCTGCGTGACAGCGTCACCTTGATGCTGCCGGCTACCCGCGACGACATCGAGGCGGCATTGCGCGGCCTGAAGCTGTTCCCGCTGCTCGAAGGCTATCGCGGCCGGCCGAAGGCCGACGTGGCGGCCGCCATCGACGCCATAGCGGGCATTGCTTCCTTCGTGCAGAAGAATGCCGGCGACATCGAGGAACTCGACATCAACCCGCTGATCGTCTGCGTCGAAGGCAAGGGTGCCTGGATCGCCGACGCGCTGCTGGTGCTGGGAGAAAACAAGAATGTCTGACGTCATTTCAACCCGCCGCGAAGGCTCGATCCTCGAGGTCACGCTGGACCGGCCCAAGGCCAACGCCATCGACCTCAAGACCTCGCGGCTGATGGGCGAAACCTTCAAGGCCTTCCGCGACGATCCGGAATTGCGCGTCGCCATCGTCAAGACCGCTGGGGACAAGTTCTTCTGCGCCGGCTGGGACCTGAAGGCCGCCGCCGGCGGCGACGCGGTCGACGGCGATTATGGCGTCGGCGGCTTTGCCGGCCTGCAGGAGCTGCGCGATCTGAACAAGCCGGTCATCGCCTGCGTGAACGGCATGGCGGTCGGCGGCGGCTTCGAGCTCGCGCTGTCCTGTGACCTCATCTACGCCTCCGACCACTCCTCCTTCGCGCTGCCCGAAATCCGTGCCGGCACGCTGGCCGACGCGGCGACGATCAAGCTGCCGAAGCGCATTCCCTATCATGTCGCCATGGACCTTTTGTTCACCGGCCGCTGGATGGATGTCGCCGAGGCGCATCGCTGGGGCCTGGTCAACGAAGTTCTGCCGAAGGAAAAGCTCGAGGACCGCGTCTGGGAGATCGCAAGACTGCTCGCCAGCGGCCCGCCGCTGGTCTTCGCCGCGATCAAGGAGACCGCACGGGTGGCCGAAGCGCTGACCTTCCAGGATGCCATGAACCGGGTGACGCGCCGGCAACTGGCGACGGTCGACGCCCTCTACGGATCCGAGGACAATATGGAAGGTTTCCGGGCTTTTGCGGAAAAGCGCGATCCGGTGTGGAAGGGTAAGTGAGCCTGAGGAGATGATAGCGCGCTCAACCTTGGCAGTTCGTCAAACAGCCGTGACCGACTACAAAACCCTCATCGACGCCGAGACCTGGGCTTTCATCGAGCGGACCAATTCCTACTATCCGCCCGATACGATCGACTACACGATCACCCAGCAGCGCGAAATCTACAACCGCATGTGCCGGGAATTCTTTGCCGGCTATCCAGAAGGCGTCGCGGTCGAGACTTCCTCAATAGCGACGTTGACGCACAACATCCCGATCCGCATCTACCGCACCGGCCCGCAGCCGGCGGCGGCGGTGCTCTACATCCATGGTGGCGGTTTCATCCTTGGCGGGCTGGACAGCCACGACGATGTCTGCGCCGAGCTCTGCGCCCGCACCGGTTACGAGGTGGTCTCGGTCGATTACCGGCTGGCGCCGGAGCATCTGCATCCGGCAGCCTTCGACGATGCGCTGAACGCGTTCGAGTGGGCCGCCCGGACTTACGGCGCCCCCATCCTGCTTTGCGGCGACAGCGCCGGCGGCAATCTCTGCGCCGCTATTGCCCACGCCACGCGCGGCCACCCGAAACGGCCGGTCGGCCAAGTGCTGATTTATCCCGGCCTCGGCGGCGACCGCTCGAAGGGATCCTATGTCACGCACGCGGAAGCGCCGATGCTGACCATGCGCGATCTCGAATTCTACAAGCACATTCGTACCGGCGGCGCGGACCGTACCGGCGATCCGACACTGTCGCCGCTGGCCGACACCGACTTCGCCAACCTGCCACCGACGGTCCTGATCACGGCGCAATGTGACCCGCTGTCTTCAGATGGCGAGGCCTATCGTGACCGCATCGTCGCGGCTGGCGGGCACGCGACCTGGTTCGAGGAACCGGGACTGGTACACGGCTATCTCAGAGCCCGGCATACGGTCGGCCGCGCCCACGCGAGCTTTACCCGCATTGTCGACGCGGTAGCCGCGCTTGGACAGGGAACCTGGCTCTGGTGAGCATTTTTCTCGTCTAACGCCGTCTCACGCCACAGAGCGTGCCGCCGCCCGGCCGGCGCTGCGTCCGGAAAAGATGCAGCCGCCGAGGAACGTGCCTTCCAGTGCGGCATAGCCATGCACACCACCGCCACCGAAACCGGCGGCCTCGCCCACGGCATAGAGCCCGGGCACCGGCTGGCCGTCCTCGCCCAGCACGCGGCTGTCGAGATCGGTCTGCAGACCGCCCAGCGTCTTGCGGGTCAGGATGTTGAGGCGAACCGCGATCAGCGGGCCGTTCGCCGGGTCGAGCATTTTGTGCGGCCTGGCCGTGCGGATCAGCCTGTCGCCGAGATAGGCGCGGGCGCCGCGCAGCGCGGTGACCTGCATGTCCTTGGAGAACGGATTGTCGAGTTGCCTGTCGCGGGCGCGGATCTCGCGCTCGACCTGGGCGAGATCGAGCAGCGGCTCGCCGCCGACCAGCGCATTCATGCGCGCGACCAGCTTTGAAAGGTCCGCCTCGACGATGAAATCCTCGCCCTTCTCCATAAAAGCCTTGACCGGTCCCGGGATGCCTGAGGTGGCACGGCCAAGCACCTGTCGCCAGCTCTTGCCGGTCAGATCCGGATTCTGCTCGGAGCCCGACAGCGCGAACTCCTTCTGGATGATCTTCTTGGTCAGGATGAACCAGGAATAGTCGAAGCCGGTGCTCATGATGTGGCTGAGCGTGCCGAGCGTGTCGAAGCCGGGATAAAGCGGCACCGGCAGGCGTTTTCCCCTGGCATCCAGCCACAGGGAGGACGGGCCGGGCAGGATGCGGATCGCATGATCGGTCCAGATGGGCGCCCAGTTCCTGATGCCCTCGACATAATGCCACATGCGGTCGCGGTTGATGATCGAACCGCCAGCGGCCTCTGTGATCGCCAGCATGCGGCCATCGACATGGTCGGGCACGCCGGTGATCATCCGCTTCGGTGCGGTTCCCAGGCGTTTGGGCCAGTTCTCCCGCACCAGTCGATGGTTGGCGCCGATGCCGCCGGAGGCGACGATCACCGCTTGCGCACGCAGCTCGAAATCGCCTGCAATTTCACGCGAACTCTTGCGGCCGCGCTCGACGGTGCTGGGCTCGAGGATGTCGCCGCGCACGCCGGTCACCACAGCGCCCGTCCGCGTCAGTTCATTGACCCGGTGGCGGAATTCGAAGCTGACCAATCCACGCTTTTGCGCCTCGCGCACGCGCAGGACAAAAGGTTCGAGCACACCCGGGCCCGTGCCCCAGGTGATGTGGAAGCGCGGCACCGAATTGCCGTGGCCGATGGCATTGCCGCCGCCACGCTCGGCCCAGCCGACCACGGGAAAGAACTTCAGGCCGCGCTCAATCAGCCAGGAACGTTTCTCGCCGGCGGCGAAGCCGACATAGGCCTCCGCCCATTTGCGCGGCCAGAAATCCTCCGGCCGGTCGAAGGCGGCGGTGCCCATCCAGTCCTCAAGCGCCAGATCATGCGAATCACGGATGCGCATGCGCCGCTGCTCCGGCGAATCGACGAGGAACAACCCGCCGAAGGACCAGAATGCCTGGCCGCCCAGCGACTGCTCCGGCTCCTGGTCGACGATGATGACCTTCTTGCCGGCATCGGCAAGCTCGGCGGCGGCAACCAGCCCGGCAAGGCCGGCGCCGACAATGATCACGTCCGCGTCGTCAGCCATTTTTCCTCCCAGAATTAGCCGGCTAACGCAATTTCAGGCAAAGTGTAAGCGGTTTTCCGTCCGGAATTGCGTCAAACAAAGAGTCAGACGGCCTCCCAACCGTCCTTGCCGCCGGCGCGGAAGATGGCGTCGATGACCTTCTGGTTGAGCACGGACTCTTCCAGCGTGAAGACACGTTCCTTGCCGCCCTGTGCAGCACGCGCGAAAGTCTCGACCTCCAGCCGGTATTGCTGCGTGCCGGGGAAGCGGAACACCTGCGCCTCGGTGTGGTTCTGGTTGTGCAGTTCGACGCGATGGTGATCGTAGAGCCCGGCATTGAACGGTGAAAACACCTCGATGAACCCTTTCTCGCCGTGGAACACCATCACCTGGCGCGCCGCCATTTGCGTCGAGAGGTAAAAGGACAGTTCGAAGTCGCCGAAATCGGCGCGGATCGAGGAGTAGACGTCGGTGCCGAATTTCTTGTCGCGCTCGATCGTCGCCTGCACACGGCTAGGCTCCTTGCCGGTCGAGAACCGGGTCGACACCGTCGGGTAGACGCCAATATCGGGCAGCGCGCCGCCACCAAGATCGAGCTGGTTGCGCATGTTGTTGGGGTCGACATTGTAGTAGGAGAACGCCCCCTGCACATGGCGCAGCCGGCCAATGGCACCGCTGGCGATGAGGTCGCGCACCTTGATCCATTGCGGGTGGTAGATGACCATGAAGGCTTCGCAGACCAGCACCTTCTTGGCGTCGCGCAGCTTGATCAGCGGCGCGATATCCTTGGCATCGAGCGCCAGCGGCTTTTCGACCAGCACATGCTTGCCGGCTTCTATGGCTTTCGCCGTCCATTCGACATGTTGCGAGGTCGGCAGCGGGATGTAGACGCCGTCGACTTCCTTGGAGGCGAGCAATTCCTCATAGGAACCGAACGCATGGCGCGCGCCGAACCTTTCGGCCAGGGCCCTGGCCTTCGACAAATCGCGGCTGGCGATCGCCGACAGCACGCCGTTCTCGGCCTCGACCATTGCCGGCAGCAAATGCTCGCGGCCAATCTTGGCCGTCGACAATACACCCCATCGGAACATCACGCTTCTCCATGTCGGTTACAGGCGATGAGGTTTGCCCGAAATCGATGGAAAAGCCAATGACAAGCTCGGCCCTCGTGTCAGCCGCGTCTGCCGGTCAGCGTCATGTCAAAGTCGACGATGTTCGAATAGAGCGGCGTGCCGACATCCATGCCATAGCGTGACCTGAGTACCTTGCCGGTGACATGGAATTTGATCGTGCCGGCCTTGAGGCCACCAAGCTCCGCGGTAAATTTTTCCGGAAAAGTCTTGCCGCGCGCCGTCAGCCGACCGGTGACCAGCGCCGTGGTGTCGCTGGTTCGTGTCACGCTGGTCGAGCGGAACTGGATTTCCGGACTGTTGGCAACGTCGAATACCGCGTCCGAGCGCAGGAAGGCATCGATACGACCCTGGCCGGTGCCGACGCTTTCGGGAAAGATGGTGAAATTGACCTGCGAGCGAGCGACGTCACTGTTATCGATGCGGATCGAGCCCTTGAAGTGGGCGAAGGCGCCGTTGAGGCCGCCGCCACCGACCTTGCCTATGGAAAAATGGATGCTCGAACTGGCCGGGCTGATCGCGTAGCTGCCTGCGGCGTCGCCAAGCGCGACGGCCGCGAAGACAGGCGTGGCAATGCAAGCGGCAACCGCCGCAAATCCAAGGATGCGCGCAAACATGGGAATGTTCCTTTTTGGAGGCAACGCTTTTCGCGTCCTCGCCCCACGAACGAACGGACCGCCCGTTCTATTCCCCACTTGACGAAGGCGTGATCATGCGGGTGAGCACGTTGTCCCTGAGCCTGAAATGGTGCCGCAGCGCGGCCGCGACATGCAGCACGACCAGGGTGATGCCGGCATAGGCGAGATACCAGTGCGCCGCGGCCCAGAAGCTTTCCGCCGCGTCCGATTCCACCAAAGGCAGGTTGGGCATCACGAACAGGTCGAACGGCATGGTCGGGATTTCCAATGTCGAAACCGAAACCAGCGCCCATCCCGACAGAGGCAGGGCGATCTGGAAGGCATAGAGCGCCAGATGGGCGAGCGGCGCCGTACGCCGCTCGAGGGCGCCGACCGAAGCCGGCAAGGGCGGCGCCGAATTGCCAAGCCGCCACGCGACGCGCAAGATGATGAGGCCGAGCAACAGAAAGCCAAGGGATTTGTGCAATTGGATCAGTTCGAAGGCCGTACGCTGGCTCTCGGTCCGTACCATGATGAAGCCGAGGGCGAACTGGCCGATGAAGATGATGCCGATCAGCCAGTGGAGGATGATCGTCGCCCAGCCATAGCGGGTCGTGCTGTTGGTGATTGACTGCATGGTGGAAGAACGAATGTCAGGACAGCTTTCTTCCAGCGCTCTTCACCTTGTGGGGGTGAGCAGCCGGTTCTCCACAGGCGAATTCATCGTGCCAGTGGCACGATGAAAGGCCGGCGAACGCCGGGACGCTGCTAAGCTGCGGGGACCCGCCGGGCTCACCAATTGTCAACCCGGCCCTTCGGAGGCTCAGGGCGTTCGAAGTTCGAAAAGCCAAGCAATTGGCTTTTCATCCGCTACGCGGACCACTTCTCACCCTTGAAGAAATCCACAAACGCTCTCAGCGCCGGCCGCATCTGCCGGCGGCTCGGATAATAAACGAAAAACCCGTCGAAGGGTGGGCACCAGTCTTCCAGCACGCGGATCAGCCTGCCGTCGGCGAGCGGCGTGCGGACATAGGGCTCGAAGACGAAGGCAAGCCCGGCGCCATCGATGGCCGCCTGGGCGATCAGATGGTCCTCGTCGAGGATCAGCGGCCCTTGCGCGGCGATCTCGATCTCCTTGCCACCCTTCTCGAATTCCCAGCGGTAGAGGATGCCGCTGGAGAAGCGGAAGCGGATGCAGCGATGGTCGGCGAGGTCGCGCGGGTGACGCGGCCTGGCGTTAGCCGCGAAATAGGAGGGCGCGCCAACCACCGCGCCACGCATGTCCGGCCCGATGCGCACCGCGATCATGTCGCGCTGCAGGCTCTCGCCGAGCCGCACACCTGCATCGAAGCCGCCTTCGACGACGTCGGTAAAGCGGTCCTCGATGACAATCTCCAGCACGATGTCGGGATAGGCTGATGCAAAGGCGCCCAGCCGGGGCGTCAGCACCAGGTGCGCGGCGGTGCGCGGAACGCTGAGCCGCAGATTCCCGGCCGGCCGGTCGCGCGCCTCGACCGCCGTCTCCAGAGCCAGGTCGATCTCGGATAGCGCGGGACGCAGCCGCTCCAGCAACTGCGCGCCTTCCTCGGTCGGCGCGACGCTACGCGTGCTGCGCGCCAGCAGCCGCACGCCAAGCCGCGCCTCCAGGCTGGACACGGCATGGCTGACCGCCGACGGCGCGATGGCCAATTCCCTCGCCGCACCGCGAAAACTGCCGCATTGGGCCACGGTTGCCAGCACTGCGAGCTGTGAAAGATGTGCTCGGTTCATTGATCTATATTCTAGAACGACCTGTGCTCAAATGAGCCGATTATCGAACACAAGGCAAGGCCCTACCTTCCCGGCATCACAACAAGGAGACGCGTGATGCAAACCCGCAAACTCGGTACTGAACTCGAAGTCTACCCGGTCGGCCTCGGCTGCATGGGAATGAGCTTCGCCTATGGCGGCCAGCCGGAGGCGGAGGCGATCGCCACTTTGCATCGCGCCGTCGAGATCGGCGTCAATTTCTTCGACACAGCGGAAGTCTACGGTCCTTACGAGAACGAGATCCTGCTCGGCAAGGCGCTGAAGTCGGTGCGGAGCAAAGTGACGATCGCCACCAAATTCGGCTTCAAGATTCAGGAGGAAGGCACGGGCCTCGACCGCATGGCCGGCGTCGACAGCCGTCCCGAGCACGTCAAAGCTGTCGCCGAGGCCTCGCTGAAGCGGCTCGGCACCGATGTCATCGACCTCTACTACCAGCACCGCGTCGACCCCAACGTTCCGATCGAGGACACGGTCGGCGCCATGGCCGAACTGGTGCTCGAGGGCAAGGTGCGCGCGCTCGGTCTCTCGGAGGCGAGTGCCGCCACCATCCGCCGGGCGCACGCCATGCATCCGATCGCGGCCGTGCAGAGCGAATACTCGCTGTGGAGCCGCGACCCGGAAGACGAGGTTTTGGCCGTCTGCCGCGAACTCGGCATCGGCTTCGTGCCCTATAGCCCGCTCGGCCGCGGCCTGCTGACAGGTGCAATCGCCAAGCCGGAAACCTTGAGCGACAGCGATTGGCGCCGCACCTTGCCACGGTTCCAGGCGGATGCCATGGCGGCCAATGCCAAGGTGGTCGCCACTCTGGAGAAGATGGCCGCTGAAAAGGGCGTTACGTCGGCGCAGTTGGCGCTCGCCTGGGTGTTGCACCAGGGCGATTTCATCGTGCCGATCCCCGGCGCTCGAAAGATCCGCCATCTGGAGCAGAACACGGCGGCGGCCGGGATCGCGCTGAGCGCGGCGGAAGTGGCGGCGATCGGCGATGCGCTGTCGCCGGACAAGGTGATGGGCAAGCGCTATACGGAGGAGTTGCTGACGCTGGTGAATGGGTAGGGGCAGCACCCACTGGTGTTCAGAGGTTGGCGCGCAGAACCCTCTACCAAGGGACCACACAAATCTCGGGCCAGGTCACCTGCGCCCGCGCGCCCTTCGCTTCATGTGTGCGCTGATTGTCCATCACCCGGTTGGGGGTGATGCGAAACGAAAAAATATCGTCCAGCCCGAACGGCGCCACCAGCTCCAGCTGGCCATCAGCGCCGTATCGGACGCCCACAGCATGCGTCTTCGAGGCGAAATGGCTGATGGATTCGCTCGCGCTCGTATAGCGCGGGCAGGGCTGCCCGAATTTCTGAGGATACCACAAATGCACCCGCGCCTGGTTGCGCACCTCGACCGGCAGCGCCAACCCCTCGAAATGCAGCGCGGCCCGGCGGATCACAGTGTCCTCCGCCTCATAGGACAGATCACGATCATCGAAGTAGAAGAGATCAACGTCCTTGATGCCGTAGCCCGACGGCTTGCCGGTCAGATGGTTCCAGACGCTGTTGTAGAGCGCGCCGGAGACCACCAGCCAGTTCGGAAGATCGAGCGCACGGGCACGCAGCAGTGCTTCGCTGACGAGCGCATCGCTCGAAACGATGTCGAGAAACGCCGCGCGCTGTGCTTCGAACGGCAGCCCGGAATAGCGCAGATGGTCCATCGCCCTTTGGAGGGCGATTCGCCATCACGGCGCAATCCTCTAAGCGCGCAGCACACCGCCGGTCTGCTTGCCGACATTCTCGACGATGCGCTTGGCCAGCGCCTCGAAATCCTCGTCGGTCAGCGTCTTCTCGACCGGCTGGATCGATACTTCGACGGCGATCGACTTCTTGTCGGCGCCGAGCGATGCACCTTCGAAGATGTCGAACACCGAGACGCCAGTAATCAGCTTCTTGTCGGCGGCCAATGCGGCGCGAACAAGCGTGCCGGCCTCGACCGACTTGTCTACGACGAAAGCAAAATCGCGCTTCACGGCCTGGAAGGCGGAGAGCTCCAGCTTCGGCTTGGTCTTGGTCGGCTTGGCCTTCGGCTCGGGCACGGCGTCGACGAACACTTCGAAGCCGCAGAGCGGGCCGGAAACATCGAGCCCTTCCATTGTCTTGGGATGGAACTCGCCGAACGTGCCGAGCACGGTCTTCGGCCCGAGCTTGATCGTGCCGGAACGGCCGGGATGGTACCAGGCCGGACCGCCCGCCTCGATCTGCAGCCGGTCTACCGGCGCGCCGCAGGCTTCGAGCGCTGCGATGGCATCGGCCTTGGCGTCGAACACGCCGACCGGGCCGGAATTGCCGGCCCAATTGCGGCCGGAACCGTCGAGCTTGGCGGTGCCGCGGCGCACGCCGGCGGCGACGCGCCGTTGCTGGTCGGCGCCGTCGCCCTCGTAGGTGCCCGAGACCTCGAACAGCGCCACATCGCCAATGCCCTTGTCGGCATTGCGCTGGGCGGCTGCGATCAGCCCTGGCAGCAGCGACGGCCGCATGTCGGACATGTCGGCGGCGATCGGGTTGGCGAGTTTCAGCGCCGTCTGGCCGCCGCCGAACAGTTCGGCGTGTTTGGCCGGGATGAACGACCAGGTGAAGGCCTCCATCATGCCGCGCACGGCAAGCGCGCGCTTGGCGGTGCGGGTACGGACCTGCAGCGTGGTCAAGATCTTCGAATTGACCGCGTCATGCGCGCCGAGCGGCTGCGGTGCGATGTTGTCGACGCCATGAATGCGCATCACTTCCTCGACCAGGTCGGCCTTGCCGTCGAGATCGGGACGCCAGGACGGCACCGCCACATCGACGACATCGCCCGACCCTTGAGGCTTGAAGCCGAGGCGCGACAGGATGTCGAGGCATTCCGCCTTCGGTACCTCGATCCCGGTCAGCCGCGTCACCTCAGATAGCGGGAAGGAAACGATCTTGTCGACATGCCCGGCATAGCCGACGACCTCGGTCTGCGCCGGCTCACCGCCGCACAGATCGAGCACCAGCCTCGTCGCCAGTTCGATGCCGGGGACCATGAATTCAGGATCGACACCGCGCTCGAAGCGGTAGCGCGCATCGGTGATGATGCCGAGCGCGCGGCCGGTGCGGGCGGTAGTGATCGGATGCCAAAGCGCCGATTCGATGAGCACGTCCGATGTGTTCTCGTCGCAGCCCGAATGCTCGCCACCCATCACGCCGGCAATCGATTCGACGCCATCATCGTCCGCGATGACGCACATCTCCGGTGTCAGCGTGTATTCGCGGCCGTCGAGTGCCAGCACCCGTTCGCCATCCTTCGCGCGACGCACGACGAGATTGCCCGCAACCTTGCTGGCATCGAACACATGCAGCGGCCGACCGCGATCGAAAGTGACGTAGTTGGTGATGTCGACCAGCGCGCTGATCGGCCTCAGACCAATGGCGATCAGCCTCTGCTGCAGCCATTTCGGCGACGGGCCGTTCTTGACGCCGCGCACCAGCCGCAGAGCGAAACCGGGGCAAAGCTCCGGCGCCTCGATCACCACCTTGACCGGCGTCTCGCCCTTGCCGGGGATCGCCTCGACCGCACCGCTTTTCAGCGTGCCGAGCCCGCTCGCCGCCAGATCCCTGGCGATGCCGTAGACGCTGGTCGCGTCCGGCCGGTTCGGCGTCAGATTGATCTCGATGACCGGATCGTCGAGATGCGCATAGGACGCGAAGCTGGTGCCGACCGGCGCGTCGGCCGGCAGGTCGATGATCCCGTTGTGTTCGTCCGACAGTTGCAGCTCGCGCTCGGAACACATCATGCCATGGCTTTCGACGCCACGGATCTTGCCGACCGTCAGCGTCACGTCGATGCCGGGCACATAGGTGCCGGGCGCGGCGAAGGCGCCGATCAGTCCGGCGCGGGCGTTCGGCGCACCGCAGACGACCTGTACGGGAGGCTTGCCGTCGCCGGTATCGACGGTGAGTACGCGCAGCCTGTCGGCGTCGGGATGCTGAACCGCCGTCAACACCTTGGCGATGACAAAGGGTTTCAGGCCTGACTTGTCGTCGACATGCTCGACTTCGAGGCCGATCGAGGTCAGCCGCTCGACGATCTCGTCGAGCGTGGCGTCGGTCTCGAGGTGATCCTTGAGCCAGGAGAGGGTGAATTTCATGGGACTGTTCCGTCTGGTCTTGTGACGCTTGTTTTAAGATGTCTGGGCAAGTCGTCGGACATGTGCAGGAAAGGGAGTTGCTCGCCTACATAGGCATGCTGCGTCGGCGTGAAAGCGGCCGGCATGTCCATCGCGCCGAGCATGAAATAGATGTCATCTTCAAGCCGGTCGTCGACATAGGCGATCGGCGAACCACAGATGCCGCAGAACGAGCGCGTCACCGGACCGTTCTCGTACATCTTCAGCGACTTGCCGGTGAACATCACCTTGTCGACCGGGAAGCCGACAAAGGCCGACACCGGCGCGCCGCTGGCTCGCCGGCAATCGCCACAATGGCAATAGCTGACGTGGTGCGGTTCAGCCGAAGCCTCGAACCGCACGGCGCCGCAACGACAGCCGCCGGCGTGGGGCCCTGTCATGCGCTCAGGCCCCCAAACAGTGTCGGCATGTCGAGCGGCCGGAAACCGTAATGCGACAGCCACCGCACATCGGCGTCGAAGAAGGCGCGCAGGTCCGGCATGCCGTATTTAAGCATGGCGATGCGGTCGATGCCCATGCCCCAGGCAAAGCCCTGATACTCGTCGGGATCGAGCCCGCCGGCGCGCAGCACGTTGGGATGCACCATGCCGCAGCCGAGGATCTCCATCCAGTCGGAGCCTTCGCCGAAGCGCACTTCGCCGGGCCGCGAGCGGTCGCACTGGATGTCGACCTCGAGGCTTGGCTCGGTGAACGGGAAGAAGGACGGCCGGAAGCGCATCTTGACCGAGGGCACCTCGAAGAACGCCTTGCAGAACTCTTCCAGCACCCATTTCATGTTGGCGACGTTCGCCGTTTTGTCGATCACGAGCCCCTCGACCTGATGGAACATCGGCGAGTGGGTGGCGTCGGAATCCTGCCGGTAGGTCTTGCCCGGAATGACGATGCGGATCGGCGGCTTCTGCTTCTCCATTGTGCGGATCTGCACCGGTGAGGTGTGGGTGCGCAAAAGCTTGCGCTCGCCCTTCTCATCCGGCTGGAAGAAGAAGGTGTCGTGCATCTCGCGCGCCGGATGGCCTTCCGGGAAATTCAGCGCGGTGAAATTGTAGTAGTCGGTCTCGATATCGGGACCTTCGGCGATGGCGAAGCCGAGATCGCCGAAGATGGCCGCGATCTCGTCGATGACCTGGCT
This sequence comes from Mesorhizobium erdmanii, assembly GCF_013170725.1. Taxonomy (NCBI): domain Bacteria; kingdom Pseudomonadati; phylum Pseudomonadota; class Alphaproteobacteria; order Hyphomicrobiales; family Phyllobacteriaceae; genus Mesorhizobium; species Mesorhizobium erdmanii. The sequence goes on from NZ_CP033361.1 coordinate 530,405, forward strand.
GATCGGATGGATGCGGCCGCGCTCGGCCGGCGATTGCCGCACCGGCAGGGTCACGTCGACCTTCTCGGCGGCCAGGCGCGCGGCGATGGCGACGTCCTTCAATTCGGCCTTACGAGCCGTCAGCGCCTCGGTGACGCGGTTCTTGAGGCCGTTGATGGCGGGGCCTTTGACCTGGCGCTCCTCGGCGGTCATGGCGCCAAGTGTTTTCAGCATCTCGGACACGGTGCCCTTCTTGCCGAACGCAGCAATGCGCACGGCCTCGATGGCCGGTTCGTCAGCGGCCGAGGCGATGTCGGCAAGCAGTGAAGCTTCCAGGGTTTCAAGATTTCCAGCGGTGGCGTTCACGGCGAAACTCTCTCGATCGGCGACCGATACCATTTTGGTTTCGGTGTCACCATTTTGGTTACATCAGGCATAAGAAAAACCCGCGCCAGCCGTGCCAGCGCGGGTTCCCCAAAATCAGAATTGCGAATGCTTGGGAAGCGCTGGTCTTAGGCGACAGCGCTTTCAAAAGCGTTCGGCGTGGTGTTCTTCAGATATTCGAGCGCGACCTTGGCCTTGGCGACCAGGGCGGCGAAAGCCTGCGGCTCATGGATGGCCATGTCGGACAGGATCTTGCGATCGATCTCGATGCCGGCCTTGTTGAGGCCGTCGATGAAGCGGCCATAGGTCAGGCCGTGCTCGTGGGTCGCGGCGTTGATGCGCTGGATCCACAGCGCACGGAACGAGCGCTTGCGGTTCTTGCGGTCGCGGTAAGCGTACTGCAGCGACTTTTCCACCGCCTGCTTGGCGATGCGGATGGTGTTCTTGCGGCGGCCGTAGAAGCCTTTCGCGGCTTTCAGGACCTTCTTGTGCTTGGCGTGAGCGGTGACGCCTCTCTTTACGCGTGCCATGTCATGATCTCCTTAAAAGCAATTCCAGGAAAAGTGCCTTGCGGTTTTCCGTTCGGAATTGCGTAAAAACAAATACGTTCCTGAAACCGAATGCTCAGAGGCCGTTCGGCAGAAAATTCTTGATGACCTTCTTGCCATCCGGTTCAGCCAGAACCATCGTGCCGCGGGCATTTCGAATGAACTTGTTGGAACGCTTGATCATGCCGTGACGCTTGCCGGCCGCAGCCGACAGGACTTTACCCGTACCTGTGATCTTGAACCGCTTCTTGGCGGCCGACTTGGTTTTCATCTTGGGCATTTTGCTACTCCGTATTGTTGGCGCACTATCGCGCTTCTTGTTCGCTCCGGGCCGACCAAAGCCCGAAAAGCAAATGAAACCGCCACGGCATGCCCTGCCGGGCGGTTTTCTTGAACGGCGGTCCTATACGTCAAAGCGCGCGGCTGTGCAACACCCACCGCGGCGCACGTCTCTCAGGGCAGCGTGAACCATACCGGCAGCATGCCGGACTGCTGGGCGCCGTCGATCAGTTCAAAGGCCGGCAGCGCGACGAGGAACACCAACCCGTCGAGCAAGGTGGTCAACAGCAGGCGCGGCTTGAAGCTGCCGGTGTCGCCTTCCTGGTAGAGCGAGAGGTTGGGGAAGAAGCGTGGCACTTTCGCCAGATAGGCGGCATAGGGGGCGCCGAGCGCTTCCTTGAGGAATTTCTCCTCGCGCAGGATGACGATGTGGAAGGCACCGGCGCAAAGCAGTGCAAACAGGATGACACCGGAAAACGAGCCGATCTGGGCGCCGACGCCCGCCGCGGCCACTGTCGAGAACACGTAGAGCGGGTTGCGGGTGATCGAGTAGGGCCCGCCGGTCACCACCTCGGCGGACTTGCGTCCGCCAATATAGAGCGTCGCCCAAAGGCGCCCGACGATGCCGAGGAAGATCAGCAACACGCCGAACATCTCGATCGTTTCATGCACCGGCGTGTCGGGCGGGAAGGTCGACTGGCCGAACAGCAGCGCCAGGAACAGCACCGCCACCAGCACGGCAAGCACCAGCCTGCGCATCTGCTGATAGTTGCCCAGCCCATATTTCAATTCATTGTCCAAGGGAGGAATCCGATCGTCGAGGAGCCTGATGCCTGTCGCCCAAAAGTGGCCCCGGTTCTGGGCTGACGACATGCACAAAAACAGAGCCGGCGATCGCAACCGTGGCCGAAAAACAGGCGTCCCGCCGATCGTCGGGACGCCCTGTAGCACAATTCGGGCGAATTTGGAGCGCGATGCCGCGCCTAACCTTTTCGTGACCAGGGCGTGATCCCGGACATTTCAGGCAAAGGCAGGCCTAGCGCGGTGCCAGCACCATCATCATCTGGCGGCCTTCGAGCTTCGGCTCCGCCTCGACCTTGGCGATGGTCGCCACTTCTTCACGCACCTTGTTCAGAAGCTGCATGCCGAGCTCCATATGCGCCATCTCGCGGCCGCGGAAGCGCAACGTCAGCTTGACCTTGTCGCCTTCCTCGAAGAAGCGGCGGACCGCCTTCATCTTGGTCTCGTAGTCATGGCTGTCGATGTTCGGGCGCATCTTGATCTCCTTGATCTCGATGACCTTCTGATTCTTGCGCGCCTCGGCCGCCTTCTTCTGGTTGGCGTATTTCAACTTGCCGAGATCGAGAATTTTTACGACGGGCGGCACCGCATTGGGCGATATTTCGACGAGATCGAGCCCGGCCTCTTCGGCGAGCAGCAATGCGTCGTTTATGGAAACATCGCCGCGGTTCTGGCCTTCGGCGTCGATAAGCTGGACCCGGGGAACCCGGATGTCACGGTTGGAGCGCGGCCCATCCTTGGTCGGCGCCGCTGCTTTGAAAGGTCTGCGAATGGTCGTGGTCTCCTTGGCCGTTTCGTTCCGGGTTTTGTCGGTCTGATGTGTGGACGCGCCAATGTGGGAAGCGCGCGGGCGAAGTCAATAGCACAGCATTGACAGGAAATCACCCTGATCACTGCCTGCACCAAACAAAGAAACGGTGCGAGCACTTTTCGTCACACCTGTGGCTGTGCCACAAGAACCCCGTGCCAGAAGAGGGGCCTGAGGAAATAGCCATGACCGCCACGCCCCCCACCTTTCTCGATGCCCCGATCTTTCTGGACGTTGGGGGATCGCGCATCGCGGTGCGCCATACGGCGGGCTCGGCGCCCGGCATCGTCTGGCTGGGCGGCTACAAGTCCGACATGCTGGGCACCAAAGCACAGACGCTGTCGGACTGGGCGGCAAGAGAAGGCCGCGGCTTCCTGCGCCATGACTATTCCGGTCACGGCGAATCCGGCGGCGCCTTTGCCGACGGCACGATCTCGACGTGGCTTTCGCAAAGCCTCGCCGTGTTCCGGCATTTCACCCGTGGCAATCAGATCCTGGTCGGCTCCTCGATGGGCGCCTGGATCGCGCTGCGCATGGTGCAGGAATTGCGCAAAACCGGCGACACCAATGTTGTCGGCCTGGTGCTGCTGGCGCCGGCACCGGATTTTACCAGTGAACTGGTCGAGCCCGTGCTGACCGCGGCGCAGAAGCGCGACCTCGCCGAAAAGGGTTTCTTCGCCGAGCCCTCCGACTATTCCACGGAGCCTTACATCTATACGCGCGCCTTGATCGAGGACGGGCGCGACAATCGGGTGATGACCGGGCCGATCGACACGCATTGCCCGGTCCACATCCTGCAAGGCCTGGCCGATGCGGACGTTCCGTCCAGCCACGCGCTGAAACTGGTCAGCCTGCTACCGGCCGACGATGTCACACTGTCGCTGATTCCCGACGGCGACCACCGCCTGTCACGGCCACAGGACCTCGACATGCTGGTGCGGTCGGTCGGCGACATGGTCGACCGAGGAGCCGGGCGGAGCACGTGACGATGCGCCTCTCCATACCGATCTCCGCCTTTGTCGCGGCTATCGTCGGCTTCGGCGGCACGCTTGCCATCGTCATTGCCGCCGCCCACGCGGTCGGCGCGACGCAAATTCAGACGGCGAGCTGGGTGACGACCATTTGCCTGGCCATGGCGATCGAAAGTCTGTGGCTGTCCTGGCGCACGAAGATGCCTGTCATCACGGCATGGTCGACGCCGGGTCTGGCGCTGATGGCGGCGTCCAGTGGCTTTTCGATCAATGAGGCCGTCGCGGCCTTCATCGTCACCGCCATCCTGTTGATCGCCACCGGCCTGTTTCGGCCTTTGACGCAATTGATTTCCAGGATACCGCCCTCGGTCGCTTCCGGCATGCTGGCTGGCATCGTCGTCACCTTCGCCCTCAATGCGGTCAAGACGGTTCCTGTCGACCCCTGGCTGATCCTGCCGCTGATCGCGGCCTTCTTCATCATCAGGCTGTTCAACCCGGCGCTGTCGGTGCTGGCGGTGCTGATCGGTGGCGGTTTGGCCGCGTTTCTGACCGGCCGCGTCGGCGGCCTGCCGACGCCGGAACTGTCGACGCTGACGCTGATTGCCCCTGACTTCACCGCCAAGGCGATGATCGGCCTGGCGCTGCCGCTCTATCTCGTCACCATGGCCTCGCAGAACCTGTCGGGCCTCGCCGTGCTGCGCGCCGCCGGCTACCATCCGGAGCCCGGCCCGCTGATCGGCGTCACTGGCCTCTTTTCGCTACTATCGGCGCCGTTTGGCGGCTCGACCACCAATCTGGCGGCGATTTCGGCGGCCATCTGCACCGGGCCGGACGTCCATCCCGACCCCGCCGAGCGCTGGAAGACCGGGCCGTTCTATGCGCTCGCCTATCTCGTCTTCGCGATTTTCGGCGCGTCGCTGGTGGCGATCTTCGCCGTCCTGCCGCAGAGCCTGATCGTGCTGGTGGCGGGTCTTGCGCTGATGGCGTCGCTCGCCAATGCGCTGGCGATCGCTCTGAAGGACGAGGGCGATCGCATGGCCGCCACCATCACCTTTGTCGTCACCGCTTCAGGGCTGACATTGTTCGGCGTCGGTGCCGCGTTCTGGGGCCTGATCGCGGGGCTGGCCGTGCTTTTCCTCGACAGGCTCAAAAAGCGATAATCATTTCAGCCCCTTGTCCGGTTTTGGCGGACATTGTCTTGAATCGCCGTTTTCCTCTTCCCATTTCGATTCCACGCAGCCGGTTCTGGCTGTCTCCAACCGAAGGAATGGGAGAAAATGAACACATCTGCATTGATCCGCCCGGCCTGGACGCCGGCAACCATCGCGTTGATGGTGATCGGCTTCATGGTGTTCTGGCCGCTCGGCTTCGCCATGCTCGCCTACATCATCTGGGGCGACCGGCTCGACGGCTTCAAGCGCGACGTCAACCGCGCCACAGACGGCATCTTCGCCGGCTGCCGCCGCGGTTCCGACAAGGCCGCGCGCTGGGGCAATGGCTCCGCCCGCACCGGCAATGTCGCTTTCGACGACTGGCGCGAAAAGGAGCTTGAGCGCCTCGCCGAGGAACGCCGCAAACTCGACGACATGCTGACCGAGTTCGACGACTATGCCCGCGAACTGCGTCGCGCCAAGGATCAGGACGAGTTCGATCGCTTCATGGCCAACCGCCACAAGTCGACCGCACCGGCGAAGACCGACCCGAGCACCGGCACGACCCCGACCAAGCGCGGCAAGGGTTCGAACCTGCTTGACGACTGAGGCCCGGCGACAGGGCCTTGCGTAAGAGACGGCGTCGCGCGAGCGGCGCCGTTTCTTTTTTGTTCTAGTCGTTTTCCTCGAATCGCGTATCGTCCTCCCATGACCATCGGGTTCTTCCGCAATCTGACGAAGCCCAAGCCCACGCCTGTCGTGGAGCGAGAATATTGCGTCGCCGGCCGCACGCTGCCGCTCAAGATCGTCGAGAGCGCCAGGGCGCGGCGCCTGACGCTGCGCATCGATTCCGGTGGCCAGGGTCTGCGCATCACCGTTCCGCCGGGCCTGCGCCGCGGCGAGGTGGATCGGTTCCTCGAGCGCCACCAGGACTGGCTTGAACAGCGGCTGGCCAAGGTGCCGACGCGTCCGCAGGTGCGGCCTGGCATCAGGATCCCGATCCGGGGCGTCCCACATCGCATTGTCCACGAACCGTCAAAGCGCGGCACCGTCACGATATCGCGCGACGAGCGCGGCCCGCTGCTGGTCGTGCACGGCGACCGTGTGCATCTGCCGCGCCGCATCGCCGATTTCCTGAAGCGCGAGGCCAAGAAGGAAATCGAGAAGCTGGTGATCAAACACACCGAGGCGCTCGGCAAGCGCGCCAAGGCGATCCGCTACAAGGACACCTCCAGCCGCTGGGGCTCCTGCACCTCGGAAGGCAACCTGTCCTTCTCCTGGCGCATCATGATGGCGCCTCAGCCAATCATAAACTACCTCGTCGCGCATGAGGTGGCGCATCTCAAGGAGATGAACCACGGCCCGAAATTCTGGAAATTGTGCGAAAAACTCTGCCCCGACACCGACCGCTGCAAGGATTGGCTGAAACGCAATGGCGGCGCGCTGCAGGCGATCGTATTCGAGTAGGCGGGAGAAACGGCGCACTCTGCCTTGTTGCGGACGTGGGAGATTGGCGAAGGCACCCGCCCCTTCGTGATCCTCGGGTCTGCGCCGCTTCGCTCCTTGCTCCGCCCGCGGCCTGGATGATCTCGAAAGCGGCGAAACGGCCGGGCAGGTCGCGCTGTTCGTCGGCAGCCACCGCTTCCATGGCCACGAACCGCGCGAGATCGGCTTCCGCTCCTTTTCCGCGAGTAGGCGCCGGACGACGCAGAATCCGGCCGCCGATAGGCATCTGATATATACGCGATATCTGATATATATGCCCGATGGGCAGGGATAGATTTGGGTATGTCGCGTTTGGAGACGACGCGCTCTATGCTTTCGGAGCGCTGTTCAGCGGCCTTCGCCTGCTGCACTATTGTCCGGGGGCAAAAATTACCGTGCTGACCGACAGGCCGGCAATTTTCCGGCGATATCCCATCGATGTGATCGAGCTTACAGCCGAGAGAATGACCGAGATGTCCTTTGGCAATCGGTATCTGTTCGGCATCAAAGCAGCCGGCGTCATCGATATATTGAGGCGATGTGAACGCCTGTTTTTCATGGATGCGGACATGTATCCCACTGGCGATATCTCGACTTGCTTCAGTGATATCTCCCCGTCGCTTTCAATCATGAGAAAATGCGAAGGCAAGCCAAAGCCCGCCTATCGAACCCTTGAAGAAAAGGGCTGTTTGCTAGGAACCCGTAGGCTGACCGGGAGCGAGCCTATGTGGAACAGCGGCGTCCTTGGCGTCCACAACGCCAACATTCCCGCATTGACAGACGCCTATCATACCATGGAACAAATGATCGGTCTGGTGAGGGCCCATACGCCGGAGCAATTCTGCATTGGCATAGCCTTGTCGGAAGGTGGAAGGACTATCCGCCGCCATCGGCTGCCGATCCGCAACTACAACACGAGGGGCAGAAAGCTCTTTGCTCGAAGGCGCATCGAGGCCTTCTTCGAGGCCAACGGTCACCTCGGTGCCGAGCAGCAGATCAAACAGGCAGCGGCCTACAGGGTCTGGCGAGCGCCGCTCGATCTCTTGCGGCAAAGAGACATCTGGCACTTCTGAACGTCACCACGGCGGCAATCGGACATTGCTGTCAACCATCCCCAGGGAGCGCGGCGTGGCCGGCGCTCGCTCACCAGTGCCGTTTACGCCTTGTCAGCATCGGCCAAAATCGCGCGTCCCGTTTTGGAATCGCCCTTGACGTTTGGCGAAAAAATGGAATAAATATTTCACCAATAGTGCATTTTGGTTCTTTCGTTCCGTAACGTCTGTTTCAAACTGAGGGTTTGGCGTTACAGCCCATGCAGGGCATGCCGAGCGGGACGAAATGACATCAGGGAGAGATTCCCCGGGGAGATCGGGGATTCCGGAGAGATCGGTGCAACCGGACACCAAAAGTGGAGGAGAGATACAATGAAGAAACTGCTTTTGGGCGTCGCCTTCGCGGCGCTAATGAGTTCATCGGCTTTTGCCGCTAAGATCGGCGTCTCGATGGCCAAGTTCGACGACAACTTCCTGACCGTGCTGCGCAACGGCATGATCGCGCAGGCCAAGGGCATGAGCGGCGTCGAGCTGCAGGTCGAGGACGCGCAGAACGACGTCGCCAAACAACTCGACCAGATCAAGAACTTCGCCGCTTCGGGCGTCGACGCCATCATCGTCAATCCGGTCGACACCTCGGCCACGCAGGCGATGTCGGACGCCGCCGCCGCCGCCAAGATCCCGCTGGTCTATGTCAACCGCCAGCCGGTCAATGTCGACACGCTGCCCGACAACCAGGCCTTCGTCGCCTCGAACGAGGCCGATTCCGGCACGCTCGAAACCAAGGAAGTCTGCCGCCTGTTCAAGGAAGCCGGCAAGAAGGAAGCCAATGTCTACGTGATCATGGGCGAGCTTTCCAACCAGGCGGCCGTTCAGCGCACGAAGGACATCGAGGAGGTGATCGCCACGCCGGACTGCAGCTTCATCAAGATCATCGACAAGCAGACCTCGAACTGGGATCGCGACCAGGCCCAGAACCTGATGACCAACTGGCTGTCGACCGGCAAGAAGTTCGATGGCGTCATCGCCAACAATGACGAAAGCGCGATCGGCGCCATCCAGGCGATGAAGGCCGCCAACATCGACATGAAGACCGTTGTAGTCGGCGGTGTCGACGCCACGCAGGACGCGCTTGTCGCGATGCAGGCGGGCGACCTGAAGGTGACGGTGTTCCAGGATGCGGCGGGTCAGGGCGCGGGCGCGCTCGATGCCGCGCTGAAGTTGTCCAAGGGCGAGAAGGTCGAACGCAAGGTCTACGTTCCGTTCCAGCTGGTTACCCCGGCCAACATCGACAAGTTCCTGAAGAAGAACTGAGCGGCGGGCCTGCCCTTACGGGCGGCGCCCTCTGGCAGCAGACGGCGCCGCTCGCTTCACCGGCACCCGCAAGGGGCCGACGGACGAGCGCGTCTGACGGAGGAGAGAAGATTGGCACAGACATCCCACGGCGTCGGCGGGGTCAGCTATGACGCGAAGAAGCGTACATGGCCGGCCGAGTTCAACGTCTTCCTGGCACTCGTCATCCTCGTCGTCATCTTCGAACTGATCGGCCGCGTCTTTCTTGGCGACAGTTTTCTGTTCAACACCCGCAGCGACGTCGCAGGCCTCTTCAACGAGGCCCGCCTGCAGATCATCATCCTGCAGGTGTCGATCGTCGGGATCATCGCCATCGGTGTGACGCAAGTCATCATCACCGGCGGCATCGACCTGTCCTCGGGTTCGATCGTCGGCGCGACCGCGATGATCGCCATGAGTTTCGCCCAGGTGGCGACCGTCAACGGCAATCCCAATCCCAAGGCGATGTTTTTGGCGCAAGGCTGGACCGACCTGCCCGTCATGGTGCCGCTGCTTGTCGCGGTCGGCTGCGGCCTGCTGGCCGGCCTGGTCAACGGCGCGTTGATTGCCTACACGCGCATTCCGCCCTTCATTGCCACGCTGGGCATGATGGTGACCGCGCGCGGCATCGCCAAATGGTGGTCCAAGGGCCAGCCGATCTCGTTTCCCACCGAGAGCTTCGCCGCGATCGGCAAGGGCCTGATGCCCGTCATCATCTTCCTGTCGCTGGCCGTGCTGTTCCAGCTGATCATGACCTACACCAGGTATGGCAAGCACTGTTACGCGATCGGCTCCAACGAGGATGCCGCGCGCATGTCGGGCATCAAGATCGCCAACCACAAGATCCTGGTCTATGTCATCGCCGGCATTCTCGCCGCGCTCGCCGCCGTGGTGCTCTCCTCCAAGAACCTCACCGCCCAGGCCGGCATGGGCGTGATGTACGAACTCGACGCCATAGCCATGGCGGTCATCGGCGGCGTCTCGCTGTCGGGCGGGCGCGGCTCGATCGTCGGCACGGTGATCGGCTCGCTGATCTTCGGCGTCATCATCTCCGGCTTCACCTTCCTGCGCCTCGACGCCTACTATCAGGAGATGGTCAAGGGCGTGATCATTGTCGGCGCGGTGGTTCTCGACCAGTGGCGCCAGCGTATGCGGGCATTGAGGGCTTGACCATGACAGACATCGTCCTGAAGACCGAAAACCTGACCAAGCGCTATGGCGGCGTGCATGCGCTGGAAGGCGCCAATTTCGAGCTGCGCAAGGGCGAGCATGTCGCCATCATGGGCGACAACGGCGCCGGCAAATCGACCTTCGTGCGCCAGATCACCGCCGTCGAGCAGCGCACCAGCGGCCAAGTCTGGTTCGACGGCAAGGAAGTGAATTTCACCGGTCCGATCGAGGCGCGCGAGGCGGGCATCGAGACGGTGTTCCAGAACCTGGCGCTGGCCGACGATCTCGACGTGCCGTCGAACCTGTTCCTTGGCCGCGAGAAGGTGTTGTTCAATCTCGGGCCGTTCTCGATCCTCGACCGCAAATACATGCGCAAGGCGACCGAGGCCGCCCTGGTGCGCACCGCGGTGAAAATCCCCAATCTGTCCAACACCATCCGCCACATGTCGGGCGGCCAGCGGCAGTGCGTGGCGATCGCCAGGACCGCCACCTTCGCCTCCAAGCTGATCATCATGGACGAACCGACAGCCGCCCTTGGCGTGCAGGAGACGGCGCAGGTCGAAAACATCATCCGCACGCTGAAGGACAATGGCGAACCGCTCATCCTGATCAGCCACAATATGCGCCAGGTGTTCGACCTCTGCGACCGCATCGTCGTCTTCCGGCGCGGCCGCATCGTCGCCAACCTGCGTAAGGAAAACACGGACGGGCAGGACATCGTCTCCTACATCACCGGCGCCAAGACCGGAGAGGCGGAACTGGCGGCCTAGGCAGCCGGCTTCCGGGACGATCCGCCGCGCCAAGAAAACCCCCTTGCCACCTTTTCCTGACAGAAAGGTGGAGACACAACTCTCTCGAACCCATCCCCCAGAGGAAATATCCATGACTGTTCGCTTCGCCCTCCTCGGTGCCGGCCGCATCGGCAAGGTCCACGCCCGCGCCGTCGGCTCCAACCCGCAGGCCAAACTGGTGGCCGTTGCCGATGCTTTCGAGACGGCGGCCAAAGAGCTGGCGACGGCCTATGGCGCCGAGGTGCGCAGCATCGACGCCATCGAAAAATCCAAGGACATCGACGCCGTCGTCATCTGCACGCCGACCGATACCCATGCCGACCTGATCGAGCGTTTCGCCAAGGCCGGCAAGGCGATCTTCTGCGAGAAGCCGATCGACCTGAACGTCAAGCGGGTGGAAAAGTGCCTGGCGGTGGTCGAGAAGGCCAAGGCAACGCTGATGGTCGGCTTCAACCGGCGCTTCGACCCCCACTTCGCCGCCGTGCGCAAGGCGATCGACGACGGCGCCATCGGCACGGTCGAGATGGTCACCATCACCTCGCGCGATCCCGGCGCGCCGCCGATCGACTACATCAAGCGCTCGGGCGGCATCTTCCGCGACATGACCATCCATGATTTCGATATGGCGCGCTTCCTGCTCGGCGAGGAGCCGGTGGCGGTCAGCGCCCATGCCTCGGTTCTGGTGGACAAGAAGATTGGCGAGGCCGGCGATTTCGACTCGGTCAGCGTCATCCTCGAAACCGCGTCCGGCAAGCAGGCCGTCATCTCCAATTCGCGCCGCGCCACCTATGGCTACGACCAGCGCATCGAGGTGCATGGCTCGAAGGGCATGATCGCGGCCGAAAACCAGCGGCCGGTGTCGATCGAACTGGCCAACGAGAAGGGCTATACGCGCCCGCCGCTGCACGACTTCTTCATGACCCGCTATCTCGACGCCTATGCCAACGAGATCGCTTCGTTCATCGCCGCAGCGACATCAGGCAAGAAGGCGGCACCAAGCGGCGCCGATGGCCTGGTGGCGCTGAAGCTCGCCGATGCGGCGCTGAAGTCGGCGACCACGGGCAAGACCGTTCGTCTCGACAAGTAACAACCGGATCAAGGCACAGGAGCAGAGCGATGAGCGCATCCGCCGGTCGCAATCGTGAAACACGCGCCATCGTCACAGGCGGCGCGCAAGGCATCGGCTTTGCCGTCGCCGAGGCCCTGGCCGACGAGGGCTGCCGGGCGCTGGCGCTCATCGGCCGCTCGCAGGAAAAGGGCGACAAGGCTGTTGCCCACTTCAAGAAATTGGGCGTCGACGCCATCTTCATCAGCGCCGACGTTTCCAAAGTGGCCGACTGCAAGCGCGCGGTCGCCACCGCGCTCGCCCATTTCGGCAGCATCAACGCGCTGGTCAACGCCGCCGCCACCTCGGCGCGCGGTTCGCTGGTCGAGACGAGCGAAGAACTTTTCGACCAGATTTTCGACACCAATGTGCGCGGCCCGTTTTTCCTGATGCAGGGCGTGGTGGCGCATCTCCTGGAGCGCAAGGCGCCCGGCTCGATCGTCAACGTGCTGTCGATGTCGGCGCATGCCGGCCAGTCGTTCCTGACGCCCTATTCGACCAGCAAGGGCGCGCTGATGACGCTGACCAAGAATGTCGCCAATGCCTATCGCTTCAACCGCATCCGTTGCAACGCCGTGCTGCCCGGCTGGATGGACACGGAAGGGGAGGACATCGTGCAGAAGAAATGGCACGACGCGCCTGATAACTGGCTGGAGAAGGCGGAGGCGGCGCAGCCGATGGGCCAACTGGTGAAGCCGGACCAACTCGCCCGGCTGATCAGCTACATGGTCAGCCCGCAATCGGGCGTCATGACGGGGTCATTGGTCGACTATGACCAAAGCGTTGCGGGATCTTCGCCAGAGTAGTGCCGGCAAGTCTCGCAGAAACGCCCGTCACTTCGTCATCCACGGGCGGAGCAAGGAGCGCAGCGACGCGGCGCAGACCCGAGGATCCATGCCGGGACTCCTGAGCGCCGCCGCGGTGCAGAATATTGCTCCGCTGCACCTTTGACTAAGGTCGCGGAATGGATCCTCGGGTCTCCGCGACGCCGCTACGCGGCTGCTCCGCCCGTGGATGACGAAATCGGGGGAGCGGTCCATCCCAAAACAGCACCTCATCGCCCCATCGACAAACGCCTTCGCTTCGACTATATGAGCCGCATGATCAACCTGTTCGCCACGTATTGGTACTTTAGCAGCTCGCTGGCGGCGGGAGGATTGCGCTCGATCTGAAGATTGCAGCAAAAGTATCCGAACAGCCGCCAGACCTGGCGGCTTTTTTGTTTCAGCCGGCAGGTCTCCAAACAGGAGCAGAAAGCCGTGTTGACCACCACAGACGACCTCCGGGTTACGGAAATCCGAGAATTGAGCACGCCGGACCAGGTGATGCGGGAAATCCCGCGCACGCTGACGGCGACGCGCACCGTTGCCGCGTCACGCAACGCCATTCATTCCATCCTTACGGGGGCCGACGATCGGCTTGTCGTCATCGTCGGCCCTTGTTCCATCCACGATCCGGTCGCCGCCGTGGACTACGCCAGCCGTCTGGCGGCGCTGCGCGAGGCCCTGTCCGACCGGCTAGAGATCGTCATGCGGGTCTATTTCGAGAAGCCGCGCACGACGGTCGGCTGGAAGGGCCTGATCAACGATCCCGACCTCGACGGCTCCTTCAACATCGAGAAGGGGCTGAGGATGGCGCGCAACGTGCTGTCGGCCGTCAACAATCTTGGCCTGCCGGCGGCAACCGAATTCCTCGACATGACGATACCACAATACATCGCCGACCTCGTCGCCTGGGGCGCCATCGGCGCGCGCACCACCGAGAGCCAGATCCATCGGGAACTCGCCTCCGGCCTCTCCTGCCCGGTCGGCTTCAAGAACGGCACCGACGGCAATCTGAGGATCGCCGGCGAGGCGGTGAAGTCGGCGGCCCAGCCGCACCATTTCATGGCGGTGACCAAGGGCGGACGCAGTGCCATCGCGGCGACATCAGGCAATGACGACTGCCATGTCATCCTGCGCGGCGGCGTACAGCCCAATTATGACGCGACGAGCGTTGAGGCGGCGGCGGCGGAACTCGCCCGCATCGGCGTGGCGCCCCGGCTGATGATCGATGTCAGCCATGCCAACTCCGCCAAGAAGCCGGAGAACCAGCCCAAGGTCGCGACCGATGTCGCTGGGCAGGTGGCGGCGGGCGACGAGCGTATCATCGGCGTCATGATCGAGAGCAATCTCGTCGCCGGACGGCAGGACGTGGTGCCCGGCAAGCCGCTCGTCTACGGCCAGAGCATCACCGATGGCTGCATCGACTGGGCGACCACCGAGACCGTGCTGCACGGCCTTGCCGGTGCCGTCGAGTGGCGCCGCTCGGCACGCCGCGCCATGCTGGAAAACCGGCAGGGCGCGGCCTGATGCGATGACGATCAGCCAAGGGCGGCGCTACGAAGATCACGCCGCCCTCAGCCCCTCCCATGCGGTGAACACCGACACCGCGAAGAGCAGCAATCCGGCCGCCCGGCCTGCAAGAATGGTCGCCCGCGGATTGGCGATCAAAAGGCTGCGGCTGCGACCGGCCGTGACCGCGAGCCCGCCATAGATCGCGGCCTGGGTGACGACCGTCATCAGGCCCATTATTGTTGCCTGCATCCAGATCGGGCCGTAATCCGGCTTGAGGAACTGCGGATAGACGGCAAGCACGAACAAATAAGCCTTCGGGTTGATCAGGCAGGTCACCAGCCCCTGTCGAAACGCCTTCCAGGCGGTGCGGCTGCCGGCAGGACCGTCCTGGCCGACGGTGATGGAACTGCGCATCAGGGTGATGCCGATGAAAGCCATGTAGGCGGCGCCGGCGATCAGCAGCGGCTTGAACAGGATCGGCACGAAATGCATGAGCAAGCCGACGCCGATGGCGCCATTCAGCGTGTGCACCATGCCGCCGACCATAATGCCCCCGGTCGCGGCAAGGCCCCGGTCGCGGCCGCCGGTCAGCGCATTGGCCAGCACGAACAGCATGTCCATGCCCGGCACGGCGATGATGCCGAACAGCAGGATAAAGAAAAGCCAGAGATTTTCCGCGTAACCCATGTCAGTTGCCTGCCGCCTCGCTCCGCCAAGTCGAAGCGGAACCTGTTGATTTTCAAATCGATAGACGATCCTATATGCTGGCCCAACTGACGATGGTGTGTCAGTTGTGATCGACATCAGGTGAAAAAATGCGCAAGGCGTCGCGCCTGTTCGAGATCATTCAGATCCTGCGGCTGGCGCGGCAGCCGGTGACGGCGGCCATGATTGCCGAGCAGCTGGAAGTGACTGTCCGTTCGATCTATCGCGACATCGCGGCGTTGCAGGCGATGCGTGTGCCGATCGAGGGTGGGCGTGGCATCGGTTACATACTGCGGCCCGGCTTCGACCTACCGCCGCTGATGTTTTCGATCGAGGAGATGGAGGCGATCGTGCTGTCGCTGGCGCTGCTCGAGCGCACGGGAGACGACGAGCTCAAGCAGGCTGCCAAGCGCGTCAGTGCCAAGATCGCCGGCGCGGTGCCGCAACCTCTGCGCCAGACCTTCGAGGCCAATGCGCTGCATGCCTGGGGTTTTTCCGCGCCTTCGGCCGGCACGATCGACCTGGCGCTGGTGCGCCGCGCCATCCGCGACGAGGAGAAGCTCGACCTTTCCTACCGCGACGAAATGGGCCGTGCTTCCGAGCGCCTCGTCCGCCCGATCGCGCTGATCTACTATGCCGAGAACGCCAACATCGTCGCCTGGTGCGAGCTGCGCCAGGCCATCCGCAATTTCCGCAGCGACCGCATCGAGGACTGCCGGCCGACCGGACTGCGGTTCAAGGGCGAAGGCGACCTCTTGCGGCAGGTCTGGGTCAATGGCTGGGAGACCAACGCCGTGAGCGGTTGAGACAAGCGGAGACTACCGCACATCCACCCAGCGCCTTTCCGCGAACGAGCGGGCCATTGCGTGCACGGTGCGCTCGATCTCCAGCCCTTCGTCGAATTCGATGAGCCGTGCCGGCTTGCCGGCAAGGCGGGTAAGCAATTCATGGCATTCGATGATCTTGAGATCGTTGAAGCCGAGGCCGTGGCCCGGCGCCGGCAGGAACGCATCGTAGGGCTTGTGGTGCGGCGCCACCAGGATGGTGCGATAGCCCTGCTCAGTCGGGCGATCCGCTGTGACGTAGAGCTGGATTTCGTTCATCCGCTCCTGGTCGAACAGGATCGACCCTTTCGAGCCGAAGATCTGGATGGCGATGCGGCCCTTGCGGCCCCAGGCCGAGCGATTGACCAGCAAAGTGCCGGCGATGTCGTTTTCCAGATGCATCAGGACACTGGCGATATCATAGGTCTCGACCGCGCGGCGCCCGCCGGCGGCCAGCTTGCGATCGGCATAGGGCTTGGCCATGTCGCAGATGACCTTTGCGACGCGGCCGAACAGCGCCGAGACCAGCGACAGCGGATGCACGGCGAAATCGTCGAGCGCGCCATAGCCTGACGCGGCCTCATGCTTCCAGAAGAACAGCGCCTCTGGATCGGCCATGAAGTCCTCGTCCATCTCGATGCGCAGATGGTTGACCTCGCCGATGATCTTCTCGTCGAGCAGCGCACCGATGTGGCGGATGGCCGGGCTCTGGATATAATTGTAGCCAAGCGCGGCGACCTTGCGCGATTTCTTCGCCGCCGCAGCCATTGCCTCGGCTTCGGCAAAGCTCGGCGCCATCGGCTTTTCGCACCACAGATGCTTGCCAGCCTCCAGGATGGCGATGGCCATTTCCGGATGGAACTGGTTGGGCGTGGTCAGGGAGACGATGTCGACCTCAGGGTCGTTGACGACGGCCCGCCAGTCGCCGGATGCCCTGGCGAAACCGAACTCGCCGGCCTTGCGCCGGGCGAGCTCCTCATTGACTTCTCCGAGATGGACGAGCCTGGGCTTGGCGACATCGGGAAAGACGGCGCCGACGGCACTCCACGCGATGGCATGGCATTTGCCCATGAAGCCCGTGCCGATAAGACCGACGCCAACCATTTTCCGTTTCTCCATTGCCTGAAGCGCTGGATGGATGAATTAGTCCATTTCTTCCTGGAATGGAATGTCTGCCTCATTTTTTATGGCGTTCTTGCGCAGGCCCGTTATGATGGGGCAGAGAGGACGTTTCCAATGCATGTCGCCCAAAAGTGCGCAGCGGTTTTGGGACAACGACATGCATGGAATCAAACGGTCTAAAGCGCGCTGACGCGCTTTGGACAAGCTTGGACGGGCCAACGATGGACGAACGGGTACCTCGCGACTTCGAGACGCTGCGCTCCACCATCCTGGACCGGCGCGAAAGCCTGCCCAAGCGTATCGCCCAGATCGCCGCCTACGCGCTCGACAATCCCGACGATATAGCCTTCGGCACCGCCGCCAGCATCGCCGCTTCGGCCGGCGTGCAGCCCTCGACCCTCATCCGCTTTGCCCAGCAGCTGGGCTTCGACGGCTTCACCAGCCTGCAACAGGTGTTTCGCGAGCGGCTGCGCGAGCGCAACTCGTCCTATGACGAGCGGCTGCAGGCGCTGCGCGCCAAGGCGGAGGGCGGCGCCGGACACCGCGCGATCTTCGACGGCTTCGTCGCCGCCGCCAGCACCTCGCTCAACGACATTTCGCGCACGCTGGACGACGCGCATCTGGAAGACGCGATTTCGCTGCTGGCGAAAGCGCAGACCATCTATGTGCTGGCCAAGCGACGCTCCTATCCGGTGGCGACCTACATCGCCTATGCGCTTGGCAAGCTGAAGATCCGCAACCAGCTGATCGAATCGGCCGCCGGCCTAAACGCCGAGATGGTCGCCTTCGCCACCCCGGCGGATGCCGTCATCGCCATCTCCTTCTCACCCTACGCGCCGGCGACCATCGAGGAAGCACGCACCATTTCGGAACAGGGCGTGCCGATCGTCGCCATCACCGACAGCTCGTTTTCGCCGCTTGCCCAGTTCGCGAGGGTCTGGTTCGAGGTTGCCGAGGCTGATTTCGCCGGCTTCCGTTCGCTGTCGGCGACAATGGCGCTGGCCATGGCGCTGACCGTCGGCGTCGGCGAGAAGCGGCGCGACGCCAGCCGCAAGCGCAAGGCCTGACCCTGCGCCATTTCTTCTTTGACCATGATCTTTCCGAAAACCTAGCCATTTTTCGCTTACGCGGTCCTGCTGTTCGGGATCATGGTCTGGCAATTTTAGACCAGGGAACGCTCATTCCATATTGACTATGGATTGGAATTATTATTTCATATTGCCGGCGCCACGCTGCCGCTCGCGCGTGTTACCCAAACAATGTTGTTCCTGACAACAAGACTGACGGGAGGTTCCAATGAGCGAAGCCGTGGACGCCAAACAGGCGCAGCTCGACGTCATCACCATCGGTCGCGCTTCCGTCGACCTTTATGGCCAGCAGATCGGCTCGCGGCTCGAGGACATCACCTCCTTCGCCAAGTCGGTCGGTGGCTGCCCAGCCAACATTTCGGTCGGCACGGCCAGGCTCGGCCTGCGCTCGGCGCTGCTGACGCGCGTCGGCGACGAGCAGATGGGCCGCTTCATCCGCGAACAGCTCAAGCGCGAAGGCGTCAACACCGACGGGCTGAAGACCGACAAGGAACGGTTGACGGCGCTGGTGCTGCTGTCGGTCGAGAGCGAAGGCATTTCGCCAATGATCTTCTATCGCAGCGACTGCGCCGACATGGCGCTGGCGCCGGAGGATATCGACGAGGCCTTCATCGCCTCGGCCCGCTCGATCGTCGTCACCGGCACGCACTTTTCGCGGCCCAATAGCGACGCCGCGCAGCGCAAGGCGATTCGCATCATGAAGGCCAAGGGCGGCAAGGTGGTATTCGACATCGACTACCGGCCCAATTTGTGGGGCCTCGCCGGCCATGCCGAGGGCTTCGAGCGCTATGTCAAATCCGATCGGGTTTCGGCCCAGTTGAAGACGGTGCTGCCCGATTGCGATCTCATCGTCGGCACCGAGGAGGAGATCATGATCGCCTCGGGCGCCGATGATTGCCTGAGCGCGCTGAAGACGATCCGTGCGCTGTCGCCGGCCACCATCGTCTTGAAGCGCGGCGCCATGGGCTGCATCGTCTATGACGGACCTATCAGCGACGATCTCGAGGACGGTGTCGTCGGCAAGGGTTTTCCGATCGAGATCTACAATGTGCTGGGCGCCGGCGACGCCTTCATGTCGGGCTTCCTGCGCGGCTGGCTGGGCGGCGAAGACCACGCGACGGCGGCGACCTGGGCCAATGCCTGCGGCGCCTTCGCGGTGTCGCGGCTGCTGTGCGCGCCGGAATATCCGACCTTCGAGGAGTTGCGGTTCTTCCTCAGGAACGGCAGCAAGCATCGGGCACTGCGCAAGGATGAGGCGATCAACCACATCCATTGGGCGACCACCCGCCGGCGCGACATTCCTTCGCTGATGGCGCTCGCCTGCGACCATCGCGTGCAACTCGAGGACGTGGCGGCGAAAGCCGGCGCCGATCCGGCGCGCATCCGCGATTTCAAGGTGCTGGCGGTCAAGGCCGCCGCGAAGGTCGCCGCTGGCCGCGACGGCTACGGCATGCTGATCGACGAAAAGCATGGACGTGCGGCGATGTTCGAATTCGCCAGGCATTCGTTCGCCTGGCTTGGACGACCGGTGGAGCTGCCGGGATCGAGGCCGCTGCGCTTCGAATTCTCGCAGGACATCGGCTCGCAGCTCGTCGAATGGCCCGTCGACCACTGCATCAAATGCCTGTGCTTCTACCATCCCGACGATCCGGCTGATCTCAAGGAAGAGCAGCAGCAGAAGCTACGCTCGCTGTTCGAGGCAGCGCGCAAAGTCGGCCGGGAACTTCTCGTCGAAATCATCGCCGGCAAGAACGGCAAGCTCGACGACACGACCATTCCGCGCGCGCTGGAAGAGCTCTATGCGCTTGGCATCAAGCCGGATTGGTGGAAGCTCGAACCGCAGGCGTCGAGCGGTGCCTGGGCCAAGATCGAAGCCGTCATCCTGAAGCACGATCCCTGGTGCCGTGGCGTCGTGCTGCTCGGGCTGGAAGCGCCGCAGGACGAGTTGGAGGCCGCCTTCGCCGCCACCGCCAAGGCGCCGATCGTCAAGGGCTTTGCCGTCGGCCGCACCATCTTCGTCCATGCGGCCGAACAATGGCTGGCCGGCAGGATGTCGGATGACGAGGCTGTCGCCGACATGGCGTCACGGTTCGAACAGCTGACCGAAGCGTGGCTTGCCGCGCGTGGCCGTAAAGCAGCATAAGAAGGCGCGGCAAAAGGACTGCGGAGGAACCTATCATGAGCAAGACAATCCGCCTGACTATGGCGCAGGCGCTGACCCGCTTCCTCAGCCGCCAGATGACCGAGATCCACGGTAAGAAAGTCCCGATCTTTGGCGGCGTCTGGGCGATCTTCGGCCATGGCAACGTCGCCGGCATCGGCGAGGCGCTCTACCAGGTGCGCGACGAATTGCCGACCTTCCGTGCCCACAACGAGCAGGCGATGGCGCATGCGGCGATCGCCTACGCCAAGGCCAATTTCCGCCACCGCTTCATGGCCGCGACCTCTTCGATCGGCCCCGGCGCGCTCAACATGGTGACGGCCGCCGCACTCGCGCATGTCAACCGCTTGCCGGTGCTGTTTTTACCGGGCGATGTCTTTGCCAACCGCATCCCGGATCCGGTTTTGCAGCAGGCCGAGGACTTTTCCGACGGCACGGCGACGGTCAATGACTGCTTCAGGCCGGTGTCGCGTTATTTCGACCGCATCACGCGGCCGGAGCAGATCATCCCGGCGCTCAATCGCGCCATGCAGGTGCTGACCGATCCCGCCGATTGCGGCCCGGTGACGTTGTCGCTCTGTCAGGACGTGCAGGCCGAGGCCTATGACTATCCCGAGAGCTTTTTCGCCGAACGCGTCTGGCACCAGCGCCGGACACGTCCCGATCGCAAGGAACTGGCGGCTGCCGTCGCGGCGCTCAAGGGCGCCAAGAAGCCGCTGATTATTGCGGGTGGTGGCGTACTGTATTCGCAGGCGTGGGAAGAACTGGCAGGGTTCGCGGACTGCCAAGGCATTCCGGTCTGCGAGACGCAAGGCGGCAAATCCTCGCTGCCGGACGATCATCCGCTCAACATGGCGGCGGTCGGCGTCACCGGCACTTCGGCCGCCAATCGGCTGGCCGAGGAAGCCGATGTCGTGCTTGCCATCGGCACGCGCCTGCAGGATTTCACCACCGGCTCGTGGGCGCTGTTCAAGAATTCCGGCAAGACCATCATAGGGCTCAACGTACAGCCATTCGATGCCGGCAAGCACAGGGCGCTGCCGCTGGTCGCCGATGCGGCCGAAGGGTTGACTGAACTCGGCGCGGCGCTGAACGGCTGGAAAGCGCCTTCCGCCTGGACCGCCAATGCCGCCAAGGGCAAGAAAGAATGGCAGGCCGAGGCGGCCAAGGTGACGGCCTCGACCAATGCGGCGTTCCCTTCCGACGCGCAGGTGATCGGCGCGGTGCAGCGGGCGATGGGCGCCAGTGTGACGCTGCTGAATGCCTCCGGCGGCCTCCCGGGCGAACTGCACAAGCTCTGGCAGGCGGGCGCGCCCGGTTCGTACCATGGCGAATACGGCTTCTCGACCATGGGTTACGAGATTGCCGGCGGGCTCGGCGCCAAGATGGCCAAACCAGACCAGGAGGTCGTCGTGATGATCGGCGATGGCTCCTATCTGATGATGAACTCCGAAATCGCCACCTCGGTGATGCTCGGTTTGAAGCTGACCATCGTGCTGCTCGACAACCGTGGCTATGGTTGCATCAACCGGCTGCAGATGGCGACCGGCGGCGCCAACTTCAACAATCTCCTGAAGGACGCGCGCCACGAGATCCTGCCCGACATCGACTTCGCGGCGCATGCGGCGAGCATGGGCGCGATCGCCGAGAAAGTGCCGTCGATCGCCGGGCTGGAAAGCGCGCTGCAGAAGGCGAAGACGAACGACCGCACAACTGTGCTGGTCATCGACACCGACCCGCTGGTCTCCACCGATGCCGGCGGCCATTGGTGGGATGTGGCGGTGCCGGAAGTCTCGGCGCGGCCGCAGGTCAACGCGGCGCGCAAGGCCTATGACGAGAAGCGTCAGATGCAGAGCGTTGGCGATTGATGCTAAGTTGGCGCTGCCCTCTCGCTTAGGACCCCCCACAAGGGGGAGGGTAAACACGAAACTGGAGTGACGACTTGAAAGCCAAACTGGGCATGTCCCCCATCGCATGGTGGAACGACGATCTTGCGGAACTGAGCGATGACGTGTCGCTGGAGGAGTGCCTGCGCCAGTCGCGTTCGGCCGGCTTCACCGGCATGGAGATGGGGCGGCGTTTCCCCAACGATCCCGCCGTCATGCTGCCGATTCTCAAGGCCGTCGACGTGACGCTGTGCGGCGGCTGGTTCTCGGGCACCCTGGTCGATGAGGAGATGAGCAAGAACAAGGATCGCATCCAGCCGATGATCGACCTGTTCAAGGCGGTGAACGCGCCTTGCATCGTCTATGGCGAAGTCGGCCGCTCGATCCAGGGCGATCGTTCGAAGCCGCTGGCCACCAAGCCGAAACTGTCCAGCGACGAGATGAAGGCCTATGGCCGGCGCCTGACCGAGTTCGGCGAATGGTGCGCCGAGCAAGGCATGCCGCTTTCCTACCATCACCATATGGCGGCGGTGGTCGAGACCGAGCCGGAGCTCGATGCCTTCATGCGCCATTCCGGTGAAGGCATTCCGCTGCTGCTCGATGCCGGGCATCTCGCCTTTGCCGGTGGCGACGTGCTGCGCGCCATCGACAACCATCACAAGCGCATCAGCCATGTCCATGTGAAGGATGTCCGCATGGCTGTGATCGACAAGCTCGATCGCACGAAACAGTCCTTCCTTGACGCCGTGGCGCTCGGCGCCTTCACCGTGCCGGGCGACGGCTCGCTGGATTTCGGCGCCATCGTGCAGCGCTTCGCCGACCATGGCTATGAGGGCTGGTTCGTGGTCGAGGCCGAGCAGGACCCGAAGAAGAACCCGCCGCTGAAGATGGCGCAGGTTGGCCACAAGGAATTGATGCGGGTGATGACGGCTGCCGGTTACACGGTGGAGACGCAGGGCTTCCCGAATGCCTGAAGGCTGGATTCGCCGCCACGCGCGGTCTATCTGAAGTCAGGTCTGCTGAACCCGGATGGCGCGATGAAAGACTATGAGCACCCCTTCTTCCGGCCGCTGTGGCGGCGGGTGACCGTTGTCGCCGTCTGCGTGATCTGGTCGGGGATCGAGTTCGCCACCGGCACGCCGTTCTGGGGTGTCATCGCGCTCGGCTTCGCCGGATATGCTGTGTGGCAGTTCTTCTACCTCTACAAGCCGGCCGAGCAGAACGAGGCGAGGCCTGACGAGACGAAGGAATGAAGGGACAGGTGGCGCAGCAGGGCATGCGGATCGAACATTCGACACATGGCGAATCGCATACGTCGGCGATTGGCCGCAACGCTCCTCGCTTCGTCATCCTAGGGCGGAGCAAGGAGCGCAGCGACGCGGCGCAGACCCTAGGATCCATGCCGTGCCCGGTGGGCGCCGCTATGGTGCAGAATTTTGTGCCGCTGCGCCTCGATTGATGGTCACGGAATGGATCCTAGGGTCTTCGCGACGGAGCTTCGCTCCTGCTTCGCCCTAGGATGACGAAGTTGGGAGGCTTCGGCCGACGCCGAAGGATTGCGATAGGAGAGACAAAAATGTCGAAACTGCTCGTCAAAGCCGACAAGGGCCATGGCCGCGTTGCCCACGTCACGCCGAAAAGCGCTGGCTGGACCTATGTCGGTTTCGACCTGCACCGGCTGAAGCCCGGCGAGACGGCATCCGGCAAGACTGGGGATCGCGAGGTCTGTCTCGTATTCGTCACCGGCAAGGGCAATGCGAAGGCCGGCGGCGAGGATCTTGGCCTGCTCGGCGAACGCATGTCGCCCTTCGAAGGCAAGCCGTGGTCGGTCTATGTGCCCGAGGAATCGGACTGGTCGGTGACGGCCGATACCGAACTGGAACTGGCCGTATGCTCGGCGCCCGGTCTCGGCGGCGGGCTGCCGGTTCGGGTGATCGGCCCCGACGATCTTGGCCAGGAAGTGCGCGGCAAGGGCACCAACACGCGCTATGTCACCAACATCCTGCCGGAAGGCAAGCCGGCCGACTCGCTGCTGGTGGTCGAGGTCATCACGCCGGGTGGCCACACATCGAGTTATCCGCCGCACAAGCATGACCAGGACAATCTGCCTGCCGAATCCTATCTCGAGGAGACCTATTACCATCGCCTGAACCCACCGCAGGGCTTTGCCTTCCAGCGCGTCTACACCGACGCTGACAAAAATGGACATCGCGCGCTCGACGAAGCCATGGCGATCGAGGATGGCGATGTCGTGCTGGTGCCCAAGGGCTATCACCCCTGCGCCGCCTGCCACGGCTACGACCTCTATTATCTCAATGTCATGGCCGGGCCGAAGCGGACGTGGAAATTCCACAATGCGCCCGAGCACGAATGGTTGATGAAGGCCTGACCGTTCCGGGATTCGGGCTGAATTTGTTGGTCCAGCTGGGAAAAATCGTCGGCTAAGGACCGACGGGGTCGATTTGCCATCGAAAACCCGCCAAGCTTCGTCAATCCGTCATGGAAATCACCTATGGCAGCGGAGCTTAGTGCATGTCGCCCAAAATTGTGCAGCGGTTTTGAGACAACGACATGCACAAAATGAAGACTTAAAGCGCGCCGCGGCGCGCTTTAACGAGGACTTCCCGATGCGTTACGCCATCTATTTCACTCCCAGGCAGGATGAACCGCTGGCGCGGATCGCCGCCAACTGGCTAGGCCGCGACCCGTTCGGCGCGCCGACAAAGCCGGTCGAGGCCGTGGCCGATCTGTCGCCGGCGGAAGTCGCGTTCCACACCGCTTCGGCGCGCCGCTATGGCTTCCATGCGACGCTCAAGGCCCCCTTCCGCCTCGCTGCCAACGAGACGGAGACCTCGCTGCGCGCCGCACTCGACCATTTTGCCGAGGCGACACCGGTGGTGACGATCCCGCGTCTTGTCGTCAGCCAGATCGACAGCTTCTTCGCGCTGGTGCCGGAGGGGCCGTTGCCGCCGCTCAACCGCTTCGCCGATGACGTCGTGCGCGATTTCGACCGGTTTCGCGCGCCGCTGACCGAAGCCGAGATCGAACGGCGCAGCCCGGATTCGCTGAAGCCGGCCGAGTTCCGCAACCTCTGCCAGTGGGGTTACCCCTATGTCTTCGAGACCTTCCGCTTCCATATGACGCTGTCGGGCCGGGCCGGGCCACAGGAAAGCCCTCGTCTGCGCGCAGCAATCGACAGCCTGTTCGCCGAAATGCTGCGGCAGCCGGTGCTGGTGGACGCGCTGACACTGTTCGTCGAAACCGAACCCGGCGCACCGTTCATGGTGCTTTCTCAGCACGCGCTGGGACGCCGCCCGGCCAGAAAAATCGCCTGACCACACCCCTGCCCGAAGAACCAAGGACTGCTTGAGATGACCGCCGAGACCGTTCTTTCCAACGCCCGAATCGTGCTTGCCGACGAGATCGTCGAGGGGTCGCTGGTGTTGCGTGACGGCTTCATCGCCGGCATCGATGCGGGCAGCAGCCGCACTGGCGAGGACATGGGTGGCGACTATGTCATCCCCGGCTTGGTCGAACTGCATACAGATCATCTGGAAGGTCACTATGCGCCACGGCCGAAGGTGCGCTGGAACCCCATCGCCGCCGTGCTTGCCCATGACGCGCAGGTCGCGACCGCTGGCATCACCACCGTGCTCGACGCCTTGCGCGTCGGCATGGACGAGGACGCCGACCTCACTTCCGCCGACATCCGCAAATTGGCCGACGCGATCGAGGACAGTGTCCGGCAGGATCGCCTGCGTGCCGATCACTTCCTGCATCTGCGCTGCGAGGTTTCGGCGCCGGACTGCCTGCAGGCCTTCGCCAATTTCGACGCGGACGAGCGGGTCAAGCTGGCATCGCTGATGGACCATGCGCCGGGCCAGCGCCAGTTCGTCAATCTCGAAACCTATGCCTATTATTACCAGCGCAAGCTGAAGCTGACCGACCGCGACTTCAAACTGTTCTGCGAGAAGCGGATGGCGGAATCGGCGCGCAATTCGGCGCCGAACCGCGCGGTGATATCAGCCGCCTGCCACGAGCGCGGCATCGTGCTGGCCAGCCATGACGACGCCACATCGGGCCATGTCGACGAGGCGATCGAGCAAGGCGTGCGCGTCGCCGAGTTTCCGACGACCGAGGAAGCGGCGCGGGCTTCGAAGGCCGCGGGCCTGGGCGTGCTGATGGGCGCGCCCAATGTCATGCGCGGCGCATCACATTCGGGCAATGTCTCGGCGCGCACGCTGGCCAGTGACGGGCTTCTCGACATCCTGTCCTCGGACTATATTCCCTTCAGCCTGATCCAGTCCGCCTTCTTCCTCGGCGATATGGTCGAAGGCATTTCGCTGCCTCAGGCGGTGGCCATGGTTTCGAAGAACCCGGCCGAAGCCGTCGGCCTCGACGACCGCGGCATCATCGAGCAGGGCCGCCGCGCCGACCTGGTGCGCGTGCGCGTCGACGACCATGTGCCGGTGGTGCGCACCGTCTGGCGGCAAGGGCGCCGGGTCGCGTGATGGTGTCGGCCTTGATCGAGCGTGAATTGTCCGCCGAAACGTTCCCGATCCGCCATGGCGTCTTCGTCGCCGTGGTGGGACCCAGCGGCGCCGGCAAGGACACGGTGATCGGCTACGCCCGCGCGCTGTTCGCCTACGAGAGCCGGCTGGAGTTCGTCCGTCGCGTCATCACCAGGCCGAGCGATGCCGCGAGCGAGGATCACGACACGCTGGCCGATGCCGCCTTCGTCGAGGCCGAGGCCGACGGCGCCTTCGCCATCTCCTGGGAAGCGCACGGCCTGCGCTATGGCCTGCCCGCCGATGTCGACTGGTCGGTCGCCAATGGCCATGTCGCCGTGGCGAACGTATCGCGCGCGATCATCCCCTCCTTGCGCGAGCGCTATGCCAATCTGGCCGTCGTCGAGATCACCGCCTCGCATGACGTGCTGGCCGAACGGCTGGCGATGCGCGGCCGCGAGTCGCGCGGCGAAGTGCTGGCGCGGCTGGCGCGCAGTGCCAACGTCACACTGTCCGGGCCCGGCGTCACCACGATCGACAATAGCGGCTCGCGCGAAGTGGCCGGCGAGCGCTTCGCCGAGTTGCTGCGCAAGGCAATGGCCTTCTCCGACATGTCGGGTCTCATCTAGCGCGTAGCTACGCGGAAGGTCGCCTTCTTCGCGAGGGGGTTCCGCCCGGGCTTCGTGGACGCCGATGCATCACTTGTTGAAGTTCGTGATAAACTGCTTGAACTGCTGCGTCGGTGGCCTGGCGAACATTTCCTTTGGTTCGCCCAGCGAATCCACCTCGCCCTTGTGAAGGAACATCACCTTGCTCGACACGTCGCGGGC
Source organism: Mesorhizobium erdmanii (assembly GCF_013170725.1). NCBI lineage: Bacteria > Pseudomonadati > Pseudomonadota > Alphaproteobacteria > Hyphomicrobiales > Phyllobacteriaceae > Mesorhizobium > Mesorhizobium erdmanii. Next base: position 557,721 of record NZ_CP033361.1, read on the forward strand.
AAACCCCATTTCATGCGTCACGACCAACATGGTGCGACCTTCTTCCGCGAGCGAGCGCATGACCCGCAGCACCTCGCCAACCAGTTCCGGATCAAGTGCGGAGGTCGGCTCGTCAAACAGCATCACCTTGGGATTCATCGCCAGGGCACGCGCTATCGCGGCGCGCTGCTGCTGGCCTCCGGACATGTGAGGCGGGTAATAGTTGCGGCGCTCCCAGATGCCGACGCGCTTTAGCAACTCCTCGGCCTGTTCCACGCATTCGGCGCGCGGCCGCTTCAACACATGCGTCGGCGCCGCGACAAGGTTCTCGAGCACCGTCATGTGCGACCAAAGATTGAAGCTCTGGAAAACCATGGCGAGGTTGGCGCGAATCCGCTCCACCTGGCGGATATCGGCCGGCACCTGGTTGCCGTTTGGTCCCGGTTTCATCTTGATGAGTTCGCCGTCGACACGTACTTCGCCCGAGTCGGGGGTCTCCAGGAGGTTGATACAACGCAGCATCGTGCTTTTACCGGAGCCCGACGAGCCAAGGATGGAAATGACGTCACCCTTGTGGGCCTCGAGCGAAATGCCCTTGAGCACCTCATGATCGCCGAAGCATTTGCGCAGGTCCTTGACGCTGATGGCCGGTGTCTCATCGGAGGACGGCGCCGCTTTCGCGGCAGCGGCAAGATTTGCCGGCATCACAACACCTCCGGAATGGGCTTGATTTGCTGGGACTGTTCGGGCGCGGGACGCAGATGCGGCGAAAGCCGGTACTCGACCCAGGCGAACAGCCGCGCGATCGACAGGTTGAGCAATAGATAGATGACGCCGGCGCAGGTCAGCACCTCGATCGGTCGGAACGTATCGTGCTGGATTTTTTGCGCCGTTCCCATCATCTCCATGATCGTCACCACGGAAGCGAGCGCGGTCGCCTTGGTCATCAGGATGATCTCGGTCGAATAGGCCGGCAGCGCCAGCCGCAACGCAATCGGCAGCGTGACGAGGCGGAAACGGGTGAAAGCCGACATGCCGAACGCCTTGGCCGCCTCGATCTGGCCGACCGGCACCGCCCGCAGCGCACCGCGGAAAATCTCGCTCTCATAGGCGGCCGTGTTCAGGGCCATGGCGACGATGGTGCAATACATCGGATCGCGCAGAATCGGCCACAGGACCGGGCTGTGGCGAACAAAATCGAACTGAGAGAGCCCGAAATAGATCAGATAGAGCTGCACCAGCAGCGGCGAGCCGCGAAAGACGAAGACATAGGCGCGGGTGACATATTCGCCGAGCCTATAGCCCGACGCCCGCAGCCAGGTCAGGCCGGTGGCAATGATGAGGCCGAAAGCGATGCCGAAGAACCAGATCTCAAGCGTCAGCGGCAGTGCCTTCAGCACGCTCCACATGGTTGAAAGGTAGAAGTTGTAATCCACTTCCACCTCTTATTTCGGACGCAGAAAGCTGCGTGAGGTGTAACGCTCGGCCTTGTCGAAGATCGGCGTCGAGATCGACGTCATCACGAGGTAGAGAATGCCGGCGACGGTGTAGAAAAGCAGCGAATGGTGTGTTGAACGCGCGGCTTTGTTGGCGGTCAGCATCAGCTCGGCAACGCCGGTGACCGAGATCAGCGCCGAATCCTTGATCGTCAGCTGCCACACATTGCCCAGCCCCGGCACCGCCAGACGCAACACCTGCGGCATGATCACCAGGCGAAAACGCAGCCAGGCCGACATGCCATAGGCGCGAGCCGCCTCCAGTTCGCCGCGATGGATAGCCAGGAACGATCCGCGGAAAACCTCGGCCTGATATGCGCCCGAAATGATGCCGACCGCGAGAACGCCGCCAAGGAAGCTCGGCATGTTCAAAATATCGGTCGACCCTATCGATCCGGTGGACCTCGCGACACCCGTCAGGATTTGCGTGCCGCCATAGTAGAAAAGATAGATTACCAGAAGTTCCGGCTCACCGCGGAACACGGTGGTGTAGCTCTCGCCGAGGAATCTCAGCCCGGCGCGATGCGAAAGCTTGGCCGCCGCCACCAGTGATCCCAGCAAGGCGCCGATGGCCATCGAGACCGTGGTCACCGCCAGGGTCCATCCGATGCCCCAGAGCAATTGCACGCCCCAGCCGGCAGCCAGGAGATCATAAGCCGTCGACAGCTGCTCCTGCAGATTGCTCAGAAACTCCAAGTACGCCTCCCTCCGGGCGTCGAGATGCGGGTGCTCACCTCAATGTAAAAACGGGAGCAGCCTTGGCTGCTCCCGTTGCGACATCACTTGGTGATGTCGATCTTGAACCATTGCATGCTGTACTTGGATACCGAGCCGTCATCGAGGGCTGCCTTGAGGGCCTTGTTGTAGATGTCCTGCAGGTCCTTGTCGGTCTTGCGGAAAGCAGCGCCGATACCCGGTCCCAGGATCGGGCCACCCTTGAACTGCGGTCCGACGAATTCCAGGTCCTTGGCATCGGGCTTGGCCAACGTGCCGAGGAAGTAGGTGGTGTCGGCAAAAGCCACGTCGATGCGGCCCGCCATCAGATCGAGGTCATGCTCGTCGGTGGTCTTGTATTCATGGACGTTGGCGACATCCTTGAGATATTTGTCGGCAAAAGTCGCCTCCGTGGTCGACACCTGCAAGCCGACATTTTTGCCGGTGAGTTCCTTGCGCAGCGTGTCGAGCGCTGCCTTGGATTCGGCATCGTCCTTCGAAAGATCGATCATCTTGCCGCTGTTGGACAGCTGCGCCAGCGGGCCATTCTTGTCTGCGAGGAAGGCCACCGGAGAAGAGGCGTAGGGGATCGAGAAGTCGATCGTCTTCATGCGCTCCTCTGTGATCGACATGCCATCCATCACAATGTCGAACTTGCCTGCTGTCAGGCCGGGGACAACGCCGTCCCAATCCTGCGCCACGATGTTGCATTCGAGCTTGGCGCGGGCGCAAACGTCATTGAGTATGTCTACTTCGAACCCGACGATCTTGCCGCTGGCATCCGTCTGGTTCCAGGGGGCATAGGAGCCCTCCATGGCCACGGTGACGGTTTTCCAGTCCTTGGCCATCGCCGGGGTCGAACAGGTCAGCGCCAGCGCGGCGAGTGCAATCCAACGTGATGATTTCACAATATCCCCCATTTTTCTATTCTTGTAGCATGTGATGTTAATTGCTTAGCCCAGCCCCAATTTTCCGACAAGGGCTGTTATCTGCCGCCCGCGCGCTTCAACGGTTTGTGAAGACCGCGTCGAAGTGCCGGGCCTGCCGGCGCCAACGGGGCCGTCACGCGCATCGTCAGGTCCGCGACGAACGCTTCGAGATCGCCGAGAGCAATGCCGAAGGTAGAAATAACCGGCCAAAAAGACCATGGTCGAGCAAGACAGCGCAGGAACCCTCAATGCAAACTCTGACACCCATCCTCTCGACAGTCACGGCGGCATTCCTGGCCTCGTTCGTCGAGGTCGTCGAAGCCTTCACCATCGTGCTTGCGGTCGGCGTGACGCGCAGCTGGGCCCCGGCGCTGACGGGTGCCGCCTTGGCGCTGGCAGTGTTGGCGGCGCTGGTGCTGGCATTCGGACCGTTGCTGGCGCTGGTGCCGATCACCACGCTGCAGTTCGTCGTCGGCGTGCTGCTGATCCTGTTCGGCATGCGCTGGCTGCGAAAGGCCATCCTGCGCAGCGTCGGCGTCATCGCCCTGCATGACGAGGAGGCGGCCTTTTTCGAGGAGACCGCCGTCTTGCGCCGGCAGGCCAAGGACCGCCGCGCCGACTACCTGGCCGGGCTGGCGTCGTTCAAGGCGGTGCTGCTAGAGGGCGTCGAGGTGGTGTTCATCGTGATTGCCGTTGGCTCGGCGCACGGGCAGACGCTCTATGCCAGCCTGGGCGCGCTGGCGGCCTTCATCCTGGTGATGCTTGTCGGCCTGGCGGTCCACCGGCCGCTGGCGCGCGTGCCGGAGAATGCGCTCAAGTTCGTGGTCGGGCTGATGCTGACCAGCTTCGGCATTTTCTGGACAGGCGAAGGCATCGGCGCCGACTGGCCGGGCGCCGATCTCGCCCTGCTCGCCATCTTCGCCATCGTCGCCCTGGCGTCCTTTGCCATGGTGCGCTGGCTGCGCAGCACGTATCCCGCGGCCGCCGGAGGGCTCGCCCGATGAACGCCCTTCGCCTTGTCGCCACGGAATTCTTCGGCATGTTCGTCGATGACGGCAATCTGGCGCTGCTGGCACTGGTGCTGGTGGCCGCCGTCACGGCGGCGGTGAAGCTGCTGGCCCTGCCGCCGCTACTCGGCGGCGCGCTGCTGCTTGTCGGCTGCCTCGCCATCCTGTTGCAAAGCGTTCGCCGCGCCGCACGCGCCACCAATCGGTAGTGCCTGCAAGCAAACTAGCTCAAGCGTCGTTTCGTCACCGGAACGATGCGCAAGGTCGAAACGCCGCTGGTCATGCCGGCGGTTTGAGCGAGGGCGTCAGCCCTTGAACGCGGGCAGTGTCAGGCCCTTGACGCCGACGTCGAGCGCGAACAGGCCGCCGGGGTTCTTCTGTCCGACAAAGTGGCTGGCCGGGCGCCTGAGTACGGCAGAGGTGACATAGAGGATGTCGAGATCCTTGCCGCCAAATTCGCAGCAGGTCGGCAGGTCGGTGGGCAGCAGCACGGTCTGCATCAGGCGGCCGCTTGGATCGTAGCGGCAGACCTTGCTGGTGACCGGTATGGTCACCCAGTAGCAGCCCTCGGCGTCCACCGTCGCACCATCGGCGAGACCGCCGGTGACGGTCATGTCGATGAAAGTGCGGCGGTTCTGGATATCGCCGCTGGCGGGATCGAAATCATAGGCCCAGACGGCCCCTGCATGGCTGTCGGAGAAATACATGGTCTTGGAATCCGGGCTCCAGGCGAGGCCGTTGGAGCAGCCGATGCCGTCGATCATCCTGTGCACGGAAAGGTCGGGATCGAGCCGGTAGAGCGCGCCGATGAATTCGATCGGCTCGCCCGGCACCTCGAACATCGAGCCCGACCAGAAGCGGCCCTGGCGGTCCGGCTTGCCGTCGTTGAAGCGGGTCTTCGGCATATGCGCTTCGGGATCGATGATCGCCTCGAACCTGCCGGTCTTAGGGTCGAAGAAATGGAAGCCGTTGGTCATGGTCAGCACCAGGCCGCCCTTCTCGCGCAGGCCGAGGCAGCCGAGATATTCCGGCGCTTCGAACACCTCGTCCTTGCCGGTCGCGGGATCGTAGCGGTGGATCAGTTTCTTCCAGATGTCGATCCACCAGAGCACGCCAGCTCGCGGGTCCCAGAGCGTGCCTTCGCCGAGTTCGGCCCTGGCATCGACGACACACGAAATTTCGACCATGGTCAGCCCTCTTTTCTGCGCAGCCTGCCGCCGAGCCCGGCGAAGGTTTCGCTGCCGATCGACACGGTCAGCAGGATGACGGAGCCATAAACGATGAGCAGCGCGCCGCTCGACAGGTTCAGCGCCGGCAAAAGACCGGTGAGAATGGTCAGCACCATGGCGCCGGCGACGGTGCCGAGATAATGGCCGCTGCCGCCGAGTATCGAAGCGCCGCCAATGGCGACCGCGGCGATCGAGGTGAACAGATAGGCGTCGCCCATGCCGAGATAGGCCTGGCCGGAATAGCCGGTCAAAAGCATGCCGGCGAAGGCGGCGGTGAGGCCCGAGACGACATAGGTCAGGATGGTGGTGCGCGCCGTCGGAACGCCGGAGAATTCGGCGACCGTGGCGCTGGTGCCTAGCGCATAGAGATGGCGGCCGAACGCCGCCTTGGAGAGCAGCAGCGTCGCCACCAGCGTCAGCGCCAGCCAGATCAGTGCGATGACCGGAAAGCCGCTGAGCCGACCGACCGAGAGAAACTGGATCAGGGCCGGCGCGGATGGCGTCGGCGAGCCGCCGGTCAGCACCAGGATCAGCCCTTGCAGGATGACATTGGTGGCCAACGTCATGATGATCGGCGGCACGCCGAATTGGGCGACGCCGACACCGTTGATAAGACCGATGAAGGCGCCGCCGGCAAGCAGCAGCGGCATGACCCAGACAAGCGGTAGATCCTGGCCGCCGCAAAGCAGCGCCATGACGATGGCGGCGGAATTGAGCACCCAGGGCACCGACAGGTCGATGCCGCCGCCGATGATGACGAAGGTCTGGCCGAGTGCGACAATGCCGACGAAGGCCGCCAGCACGACGGTCGAGCGCATATTGGAGACCGACAGGAAGCCCGGCGAGAACATCGCCGTCACCAGGAGCAGCACGACCATGCCAGCATAGGCGAGCACGATGAGCCGGTTGCGGGCGAGGAAGCCGCTCATTGGACACGGTTCCTTGCGGCTTTCTCGGCGACGGAACTGGCCAGCACCGACAGCAGCAGGATGACCCCGGAAGCGACCGGCTGCCAGTAGCTCGACACATGCAGGACGAAGACCAGATTGCCGATGAGGGTCAGCACGAAGGCGCCGATCAGCGTGCCGGCGAGATGGCCCCGGCCGCCGAACAGGCTGACGCCGCCGATGACCGCCGCCGCCACCGAGGGCAGGATATAGTCCTTGCCGACGGTCGGCGACCCGGCGCCGGTCTGCGTCACCAGGAACAGCGCCGCACCGGCCGCGAACAGGCCGGAGAGGCCGTAGGTGACGAGGTTGACCCTTGTGATCGAGACACCCGACAGGAAGGCCGATTTCTCGTTGGAACCGGTTGCCTGGATGGTGGTGCCTATCGAGGTCGCACGGAACCACCACCAGAACAGCACCAGCACCAGCAGCATCCAGACCGGGCTGGTGACACCGAACAGTTGTGCGGAGGCGAAGCCGACCCACCAGCCGGGAATGCTGCCGCCATCGGTCGGCAGGATGATCATGGCGACACCGTTGAGGATCGACCAGGTGGCGAGCGTCACCAGGAAGGGCTGCAGCTTCAGCAGCGAGATCAGCAAACCATTGAGTGCGCCGATGACAAAGCCAAGCGCCAGAATGATCAACGCCCAAAGTGCAGTGGTCGGTGGATCATCGGTGAAGCGCGTCGCCGCGATCACCGTGCCGAGGCTGATCATGCCGCCGATCGACAGGTCGATGCCGCCGCGTACCAGCACGATGGTCTGCCCGGTCGCCGCCAGCATCAGCGTCATCGCCGCCGCCGTGTCGAGGTTGAGTTCGTCAAGCGTGAAGACGCCGGATTGCAGGCTGCCATAGATGCCGATGATCAAGGCCAGCATCAGGCACGCGACGAGAAACGGCGCGCGGTCGAGCAGGCGACCGCGCCAATCGATGGCCACCTTGCTGGGTTTCATCTCGGCCGGCCCTTGCGCCATCTCCAACGGTCTCTCCGCAGCAGACATCACCATGCCTCAGGCCGCCCTTGTTTCAAGCATGGCGGCGCGCAAAATTCCCTCTTCGGAGATCAGATCCCCCTCCAGCGTCGCGGCAATGCGACCGTTGCGCATCACCATGACACGGTCGGCGACATGGACGAGCTCCGGCATGTCGCTGGAATGGAACAGAATCGCGTAGCCTTTCGCCGCGAGGTCGCGCATCAACTGGAAAATCTCGCCCTTGGTACCAACATCGACACCGCGTGTCGGATCGTAGAGCAGCAGCACGCGCGCTTCAGTCAAAAGCATCTTGCCGAAGATGACCTTCTGCTGGTTGCCACCCGACAAAGTGCCGGCAAGCTGTTCCGGCGTGCCCGCCTTGATGCGCAGAAAATCGACCATCTCCTTGACGAGGGCGGCTTCTTTTTGCCGGCTCAGCAAGCCGTTTTCGGTGAAGCGCTTGATGACCGAAAGCGTCAAATTCTCCCGCACGCTCTTGGTCAAGAGCAAGCCCTGCCCGCGCCGGTCCTCCGGCACCAGGGCAATGCCGTCCTTGCCGGTCAACGCCTGCCGCGGATTGCCGATCGAGGTGGGTTTGCCCCAGAGCTCAATAGTGCCATTGGCCCTGGTAGCGCCGAACAGCGCCTGGAAGAGTTCGCGCTGGCCGTGGCCTTGCAGGCCACCGACGCCGAGCACCTCGCCTTCGCGCAGCGCAAAGTCGACCCCGGAAAGGCGGCTGCCGCTCGAAAACTCCTTCACCCGCAGTGCGATGCGATCGGTCGCTGTCGCAACCCGTTCGGGATAGAGCCGATCAAGATGCCGGCCAATCATCTGGGTGACGATTTCATTGTCCGAGACGGCGTTGGCCTCATGCGCGGCGACGGTGGCGCCATTGCGAAAGATGGTCAGCCGGTCGGCGATGGCGCGCACCTCGGCCATACGATGCGAAATGAAGATGACCAGCCTGCCTTCGGCGGCCAGTTGCCGGGTGAGTTTCAGCAGCCATTCGGCTTCACGCGCCGGCAGCGCCGAGGTCGCCTCATCGAGGATCAGGATGCGCGGATCCTTGGCCAGGCCCTTGGCGATCTCGACGATCTGCCGTTCGGCAAGCGTCAGCCGGCGCAGTTCCTGGTCGGGGCGAAGGGCTGGAAAATCATATTTTTCGAGCAGCGCCAGCGTCTTGCGGCGCATTTCGCCGCGATTGACGGTGCCAAGCCACGTACGGGGCTCATGGCGGAACCAGATGTTCTGTTCGACGCTGAGATCGGGGATCAGCGACAGTTCCTGGAAGACTGCGGCGATGCCGCGCGCCTGCGCCGCATCCGGATTGGCCGGGCGATAGTCCTGGCCATCGACCAGGATCGAGCCGCCATCATGTCGCACGGCGCCCGACAGGATCTGGATGAAGGTGCTTTTGCCGGCGCCGTTCTCGCCAAGCAGGGCGTGCACCTCGCCGGCGCGGGCGCTGAATGTCGCCTCGCTCAGCGCGACGATGCCGCCATAGCGTTTGGACAAGCCTTTGACGGTCACAAGGTCCATGGATGCGCCTTCGAAAAGCTCTCCCGACATCTTGCGACGCCGGGAGACAGGGTCGTGGTCTCGGGATGTTACTTCGCCCCGGCGGCTTCCGCAGCGGTGATCTCGACCCAGTCGGGCGTGATCGGCAGCGTCAGGCCGGGCGCCTGGTCGGGGAAGGCATTTTCGCCGATCGCGATCTTGATCATCTTGGTGCCGGGATAGAGCTTGGAGTCGAAGGGATCGGTGGTGACGAAGTCACCCTTGACCGAGACGGAACGCTCGGCCGGTTTCTTGCCGGTGTCGAGGATGTCGACCGCCAGCTTGATCGCTTCCGAGGACAGGTAGGCCGGGTTGGAACCGAGGATGCACTTGGCGCCCTGCGTCTGCGCGCAGGTGACGGCGGCGACATTGTAGGAGAAGCCGACGACCGGAACGATCGGACGGCCGGCATCCTTCAGCGCCTGGATGGCCCCGGAGCCATAGCCTTGCGTCATGATGCCGTCGATCTTCGGGTTGGCGGCAAGCAATGCGGCGACGCCGGACTGTTCCGGCCCGAGCGCATAATTGCCGTTGTAATAACCGACGACCTTGATGTCGGGATATTTGGCCAGAACCTTCTCATAGCCTCCCTGCAGCTGTGCTGAGATCGGCGCGCCGGCAAGGCCACGATCGAGGATGATGTTGCCCTTGCCGCCAAGCTGCGTGGCCATCCACTCGGCCATGACGGAGGGGATGCGGTCCCAGTCCGACGCCACGGCAAAGGCGCAGGGCTCGGTCACCACCTGGTCGAAGGAGATGACGACGATGCCGGCGTCGCAGGCCTTCTTGATGGTCGGGTTCAAGGCCGAGTCCGAACCCGCATCGACGAGGATGGCATCCGGCTTCTGGCGGATGATGTTGTTCAGCGAATTGATCTGCGCCTGGACGGTGTTCTCGACATTCTCGATCTTGAGGTCGACGCGGCCCTTCAGCGGCCCCTTGTTGACCGAGACGGTGGCGACGCGCTCCATCTGCTGGCGCCAGTCATTGCCGACGAAATTGTTCGAGAGATAGATGGTGTAGGGTTTCTTGTCCTCTGCATGGCCCGGCGCGGTGCTCATGGCGATCGCGGACATGGCAAGGGCCGCCAATCCGCCAAAAACTGTCTTCATTTTCATGGTCTCTCCTCCTTCGTGTTTCCTGCATCGGCGCTGACGGACTTCGCCGCCTTGGCGAGCTTTTGCATCCAAATTGATACCGGTACCAATACGCCTTGTCAATTTAAGCCAAGGCGTATCGGAGGGCCTGGACGCCGCCATTTCGTCACCCGCCCGCAGGCAGCGTCATTTCGAGCCGGCGGCCTCGGCCGGGGTGATTTCCACCCAGTCCGGGCTGACGGGAAGAAACAGGCCCGGCGCCATGTCGGGAAAGGCGTTCTTGCCCACCTCGATTTTCTGCATGGTCGCATCAGGATACAATTCCGACGGCACCGGATCGGTGGTCAGGAAGGCGTTGCGCAGCAGGATCTTCTTCTCCGCCGGCTTCTTGCCGTCGAGTATGTCCACCGCGAGCCTCAGCGCCTCGGCGGACAGATAGGCAGGGTTGGGCGCCAGGATGCACTGCGCGCCTTGCGTCTGCGCGCAGGTCGTGGTCGTCAGGTTGAAAGGGCTGCCGGTGACGGGAACGATCGGGCGACCGGCATCCTGCAGTGCCTTGATCGCTCCGGCGCCGTAGCCCTGGACGAAGATGGCGTCGACCTGCGGATGCGCCGCCAGCAGGCTGGCGACACCGGCCTGCTCCGGCCCCAGCGCATAGTCGCCGTTGAAATAGCCGACCACTTCGATGCCCGGATATTTCTTGATCACCTCCTCGAAACCGCCCTGCAGCTGGGCCGAGATCGGAGCGCCGGCAAGCCCGCGGTCGACGAGGATCTTGCCCTTGCCGCCGAGCTTCTTGACCAGCCATTCGGCCTCCACGCGCGGTGCCCGGCCCCAGTCGGACTCCATCGTGTAGGCACAAGGAGCGCTGACGATCTGATCGAAGGCGACGACGACGATGCCGGCATTGCAGGCCTTCTCGATCGTCGGGTTGAGCGCTTCGCCGGAGCCGGCATCGATGACGATGGCATCGGGCTTGTTGCGAATGATGTTGTTGAGGGAATTGATCTGTGCCTGGACCGTGGTCTCGACCACCTCGACCTTGAGGTCGACACGGCCGGCGAGTGGCGGCTTCTTGACCGCGATGTCGGCGCTGCGCAGCATCTGCTGGCGCCAGTCGTTGCCGACGAAATTGTTGGAGAGATAGATGGTGTAGGGCTTCTTGTCCTGTGCATTGGCCGGCACGGCTTCGACCGACAGCAAAGTAACCGCGATCGCCGCAAGGCCGGCGAAGAATACGCCTGCTTTCATGATTTCCTCCTCCCGTATCTGGTATCGGCCGCGCGAGCGCGCCGATATCGGATGGGGCCGCGCATCCACGTTCGATCGTGGCTTTCGGCACGGCCTTCATCCTAGCTATGATGCTATTATAATTTTATAAAACTGTCCATGGCCGTGACAAGGAAATCCGCGCACGCACGGTCCCCTTGTAAGGCGCCTGGATGAACCCTGATCGGGTTCAGGCCAGATCGTTCGGTGCGTCGTAGCTGATGCTGAATAGGTCGGCCGGATGACGCGCGATGGTGAACTCGATGCTCTGCTGTTCCGCCGACTGATAGAGCATCTCGACGCTGAGGATTGCACTGCCCTGCGCGATGCCAAGATCTTCGGCGATGACCTCATCGGCGATCTCGGCCCGCACCGTGACATGCGCGACGTCCAACCGCAGGCCGAGATGCCGTTGCACCGAACGAAAGATAAGCACATCGGAGAAATCGTCCCGCTTCAGCTTCGCCCCGACGGACGGAGGGAAATAGCTGGTGATCTGAGCCTTCTTCTGCTCACCTACCGACAGGATGCCGCGTAAACAGTAGCCCGCCTCGTCCTTGCCCATGCCGAAATGGCGCTGGAGCACGGGCGAAACCTCCTTGCGGTAGGATTTCACCGTCAACTCGGCGTCCTTGGTGAAGGCGGCCATGTCGGCGAAGTTCTTGAACTTCCAGCTCAGATTGACCGACGGATTGCGCGCCGCCACCACTGCCGGTTTGGCCGACCGTTTCCGGATCAGGCCGTCGGCCTCGAGATCGCGCAACGCCTGGCGCACGGTGATGAGGCTGACGCCGAAATGCTCGGCAATGGCCGCTTCCTTCGGCAGTTCGCCGCCGACCGGGAAAGTGCCGTCGCCGATCGGCTCGCGCAGAAGATCGGCGAGCTGGCGGTAGAGCGGGCCGTTGGCACGGCCAAGTGTACGCCTGGGAAGACTGTCGATGCTGGGATGGTCCATGTGCCTCGTCGCGCCTGTGTCGAAGCTTTTATAATAGCTTCCTGCGCCCGAGGCTAGGCAAGGCCGTTGACGATCAACCGGCTCAGACGAAGAGCCGAAGCGGCTGTTCGATCGCCGATTTCAGGGTCGCGAGCCATTCGGCGGCCGCGGCCTCACCAATGCTTGCCGCATCCACCGTCAGCAGGCATTCGGCGTGGTCGGCCGCCATGTCGAGCGAGACGGTGAGGCGCATGACGCGACCCGGCAGGACCGGCATCACCACCGGCCGGATGTCGCGCGACGGCAGCAGCCGCAGGGACAGCACCGCCGGCGTTTCCGTTTCATCAAGGCTGCCCGCCAATGTCGCAAGCCGCATTGCGCGCAGCGATGTCAGGGACATTTCGGGGATCATGGCGAACACGGTTTGCCGGCTTGGCAACTCCAGCGCCACCGAAGCGTCGCCGAGCTTTGCGGCATCAGGTATCTCGGTGAAGGCTCGACCGACAGCGCGCAGCAGCACGTCGTCGATAGCGAACGCATGTCCCGAGCTCTCAAGCGCCGCCAGCAGGTCGTGCAGCGCGCCAAGCGCGACGGACGTGGCAAAGGCGGCGATCCGGGACGCGGCAGGGGAAGGTGCTGCCGCCGCAGCGACGACTCCGGACGAAACCGGCGCAGCAACCGGAACGAAGTTCACGACATCGGCGGCCAGGATACGCCCGCCAGGACCGCTGCCACGAAGCGCTTCGAGCGGCAGAGACCGTTCGCGCGCCAACCGGCGGGCATAGGGCGAAACAGCCACGCGTCCGGTTTGCGCCACCGTGATGTTCATTTCAGATACTCTGAATTGACGCAGTTGGTGAGCCGGCCCTCGGCGAGATAGGCATGCACGACCTCGATCGATTTCAGCCGGAGGTCGCGCATCGATGCCGGGCTGTAGAAGGCGGCGTGCGGGGTGACGATCAGGCGGTTGGCGATCCAGGGCTCCCGGGCACGCCATGCCGCCAGCAGCGGATGGTCGAGATCCCCGGGTTCGTTCGGCAAAACGTCGAGCCCGGCGCCGGCAACGGTCCCGTTGCGCATCGCCGCCTCCAGCGCGTCGAGATCGACGATCGGGCCGCGCGCCGTGTTGACCAGCACAAGACCGGGCTTGGCGGCGGCGAAGGCGGCCGCGCCGAGCAGCTTGCGGGTTTCCTCGCTCAGCGGCGCGTGGACGCTCACCACATCCGCGCGCGCCATCAGTTCGCCCAGCGAATGGACCCGCTCGTAACCGGTCGACAGGTCGACGCCGGACAGGAGATGCGGGTCGTAAAACAGCACCTTCATGTCGAAGGCGGCGGCGCGGCGGGCGGTGGCGAGGCCGATGCGGCCGAGTCCGACAATGCCGAAGGTCGCGCCCTTGTGCCGGCGCACCAGCGGTGCCTTGGAGAAATGCCAGCCTTCGACGCCATGGCCGGAGAGCTCCGCGCCATAGGCCGATGTGCCGCGCGTCAGCGCCAGCATCAGGCCGATGGCATGGTCGGCGACCTCGGTCGTGCCATAGTCCGGCACGTTACAGGCCGGAATCCCGCGCGCGCCCCAGCCTGACGTGTCGATGTTGTCGAAACCGACGCCGGAGCGCACGGCGATCCTGGTCTTGGGAAAGGCCGTCGGGGCGGCCGCAACATTGTGAGTGGGCGAATAGTTGATGACGGCGTCGACCGTCTCACAAACGGCCGGATCAAGTGCCGCGGCCTTGTCGTTGGTCGAGCGGGCGAGGACGAACTCGATGTCGGGATAGTGCTCGCGCTCGAGTTCGGCCTCGTCGGCGGCTTGCCAGTTGGCGCACAGGATCTTCATGCCGGTCCTTCGGATTTCTTGACTATTTCTTGATGCCGCCGATGCGGCCGCCCATCGGCACCACGGCGCCGACCGGCTGATCGATGGCGCTGAGTGTCCCGCTGACCGGCGCCTCGATCTCGACCACGGCCTTGTCGGTCTCAATCTCGGCGATCAGCTCGCCTTCCTTGACCGGATCACCGAGCGCCTTCAGCCATTTGACGACGGTGCCTTCGCTGACGGTGAGATCGCCGAACGGCATCGTGATCGGCTCGTCATCGCCGACAGCGGGCGCCTTGGCCGGCGCAGCTGCGTGAACTGTCTCGGCCGGAGCAGGCGCAGATTTAGCCGGCGCATCACTTTTCAGGCCCACTGTGTACCAATGGTCCGGCACCGGCGGCTGCCCTGCCATGACATCGCGTACGCCTTGCGCGATGCGCGCGCTGTCGACCAGCATGGCGCGTTCCAGCACCGGCGCGAAGGGATGCGAGGTCGGCGCGGTGTGCAGCCTTCCCGGCGGCGCGTCGAGTTCGTCGAAGGCGAGCTCGTTGATGGCCTGGGCAATCTCGCCGCCCAGGCCGCACATCGCCCAGGCTTCGTCGACGATGAGCAGGCGATGGGTTTTCCTGACACTGCCGACGATGCTGTCAATGTCGAGCGGCATGATGGTGCGCGGGTCGATCACCTCCGCCTCCACGCCTTCGCCGGCCAAGGCTTCGGCCGCCTCCAACGCGCGCTGAACCATCTGGCCGGCGGCGACGATAGTGATGTCGGTGCCCGCCCGGGCGATGCGGGCTACGCCGAACGGCACAAAGTGCTCTCCGACCGGCACTTCGCCCTTGGAGGCGAAGAGCGCCTTGGGTTCCAGCATAATGACAGGATCGCCGGCCCTGAGCGCCGTCTTCATCAGGCCCTTGGCGTCGGCCGGGGTTGACGGCACGCAGACGATGAGGCCAGGCATATGGGCAAAAACCGGATGATAGATGCCGCTGTGGTGCGGGCCGGAACTGCGCAGCGCGCCGGCGCCGACGCGCACCACCATCGGCGCGCTCATCAGGCCGCTGGTCATGTAGCGCAGTTTCGCCGCTTGCAGGAAAATCTGGCCGGCGGTCTCGAAAGCGAAGTCGGCGAACATCAGGTCCGACACGGTGCGCGCTCCGGTGGCCGAGGCGCCGACGGCGGCAGCGGTGAAACCTTGTTCGGAGATCGGCGTGTCGACCATGCGATCGGCGCCGAATTCCTGCCAGAGGTTTTTGGTATGGGCGAAACTGCCGCCGCGCTCGCCGGTGCCCTCACCGAAATAAAGGATCGCCGGGTTGGCGCGCATTTCCTCGGCGAGGCCGTCGCGCACCGCCTCGAGCCATCCTTGCGTGCGCGTCTCGCCGACGGCGCGCCTAGCCAAGGCAGCCGGCGGATTGATCGGATCGGCGAAGACATGCAGGCGCACCGTTGCCGGGTCGGGTTCGGGCGAATTGCGGGCGAAGGTCAGTGCGTCCTCCACCACCTTCTCGATCCGCGCTTCGATCGCGGTTAGCGCCTCGGCATCGGCGATGCCGTAGTCCTCGACCAGCTTCTTGCGGAACATGTCGATCGGATCGCGCTTGATCCAGGCGTCGAGCTCTTCTTGCGTCCGGTAAGTGCCGATGACTGGATCGCCTTCATGATGGCCGACGGTTCGGTAGGTCTTGGCCTCGATCAGCGTTGGACCCTTGCCGGCTCGGGCGCGCTCGGTCGCTTCCTTCATGGCCAGCCAGACGGCGAAGACGTCATTGCCGTCGACGGCGACGCCGGGCATGCCGTAGGAGGCGGCCTTGGTGGCGATCTCGGGATTGAGCGTGATCGACTTCAGCGGCGTCGCCGTCGCGTAGAGATTGTTCTCGCAGATGAAGACGGCGGGCGCCCGCTGCACGGCGGCGAAGTTGAGCGCCTCGTGGAAGCCGCCATGGTTGGCGGCGCCATCGCCGAAAAAAGCGACGCCGATGTCGTCACGGCCCTGCCGGCGGGCGCTCATGCCGATGCCGACGGCATGGCCGATGCCGGCGGCGACGATGCCGTTGGTGCCGAACAGGCCGACCGAACGGTCGTAGAGATGCATGGTGCCGCCACGGCCGCCGCAAATGCCGTCAACCTTGCCGAACAGTTCGGCCATCACCCGGCCGGGATCCGCGCCCTTGGCAAGGGCGTGGCCATGGCCGCGATGGGTCGAGGTGACCCAGTCGGTTGGCCGCAGGTGCGCACAGACGCCAACGCCGGTCGCTTCCTCGCCGATATAGAGATGCAGGAAGCCTGGCGTTTCACCCTTGCGGCAGGCGATCTGGGCGATGCTTTCGAAGCGGCGTAACAGCACCATGCGTTCGAACAGGTCGAGCAGGATCTTTGGATCGGGCAAGTTTGGAGCGCCCTTGAAATCGTCGCGTGCGCGCGCCGCCGACATTGCCACCAAAGCCTCCCTGAAATGCGTCTGAACCCTGGCGGCAGAGCGCCGCCGGCGAGCTTGTTAGTCACTCGCTTCGGCACATCATAGATTATAATAGCATAATGTCTACTGCCTCCGAACCAAGCCGGGCGAGAGGCTAGATCCTGGTGATCCGCACGGCCGCGTCGGGCCGCTGGAACAGCTCCGGCCGCAGGCTGAGACCGAGCCCCGGACCTTCGAGCGGCGCGACATGGCCGTCCTTGACCGGCGGAATGTCGGCGACGATTTCGGTGTACCAGCCGGTGAAGTAGGCGCGCACCGCTTCCTGATAATTGACGTTCGGCAAGGTCGCCGACAACGCGCAGCTGGCGGCATAGACGATCGGCCCGGTACAATCGTGCAAGGTGACCGGCAATTCGCTGGCTTCGGCCATGTTGGCGATCTTGCGCGCCTCGGAGAGCCCGCCGCACCAGGCGAGGTCGATCATGATCACGCTGGCGGCGCGCTTGTCGATCAGCTGCTTGAACATCTGCCGCGAGGCAAGCCGTTCGCTGGCGGCGATCGGTATCGAGGTGTGGCGGGCCAGCTCGGCCATGGCGTCGAGCTCGTTGTAGCGGACCGGCTCCTCCAGCCAGGCGACGTCGTAGGCTTTCAGCGCCTCGGCGACGCGCAACGCCGGCGGCAAGGTCCACAGGCCGTGCAGTTCGACCATGATTTCCATGTCGCGGCCGACAGCGTCGCGAATTTTCTGAAAGGGCTCCAACGCCTTGTCGAGGTCGGCAAGAGAAATGCGGGTACCGTTCGATGCCTCGGCGGCGATGTCGAACGGCCATATCTTCATGGCGCCGATGCCTTCGGATTTCAGGCTCCTGGCAAGGTCGCCGGCATTGTAGCGCCAGGCGAGCAGGTCCTCATACGGGCCTTCGTTGGAATCGCCTGACTTGAGCGACCAGTCCTCGCCGCGCTCGAACAGCGCGTTCTTCTTCGTGGCGCGGACATGTTTGTAGCCGGCGCAAGTGTTGTAGATGGGGACGTTTCTGTGGGTGCGTCCGCCAAGCAGCCGCCAGACCGGCTCGCCGAGCGCCTGGCCATAGATATCCCACAGCGCGATGTTGACGGCGGAATTGCCGCGTACCTCGGCGCCGGAATCCCTCGCGCCGACATAGACGCTGCCCAGCGTGCGGTCGTGCAGCTCGATGTCGCGCGGATCCTTGCCCAGGAGATAGGACGCGACATTGTCGTGGATGTAGGCGGCGACCGGCCCCGGTGCCCAGAAGGTCTCCCCGGTGCCGATGAGGCCGGCATCGGTGTGGACGCGCAGCCAGAACAGGAAGGGGAACTCCGCCAGTTGCAGCGTTTCGAGCGCGACGACTTTCATCTTTTTTCTCCCCGTTGCGGCGGAACATGCGATCGGCGGGACGATAGCACATCGTCGTTGACAGCCATTTATGGTACCGGTATCAATCCCGTCAAGATGGCCACCGGGAGGGTGTTCGCTTGCCAGTCGAAAATCAGAATACGACGCCACGAAGAGCACTGGTTACCGGTGCCGCCGGCGGCCTCGGCCGCGAGGTGGCGGTCCAGCTGGCACGGCGCGGCTGTGTCGTCGCGGTCACCGACATCAACGGCGAGGGGCTTGCGGAGACGATTACGCTGATCGGCGAGGTCGGCGCGGAAAGCGAAAGCATCGTCGGCGATTTCACCGGGGAAGGCGCGCCGGAGGCGGCGGTTGAAAAAGTGGTCGCGCGCTGGGGTGGCATCGACATCCTGGTCAACAATGCCGGCTATGGCGTGATCGAGCCGTTTCTCGATGCCACCTACAGAGCCTGGACGCGCACCCTGGCGCTCAACGTCACGGCGCTTGCCATGGCCTGCAAGGCGGCCGGCCGGGTGATGCGCGAGCAGCGTTCGGGGCGCATCATCAACATCACCTCGCCAGGTTCGCGCATGGCGCTGCCCGATTACACCGCCTACACGGCGAGCAAGGCCGGCGTCGATTCCATCACGCGCGCCGCGGCGGTCGCGCTGGCGCCCTATGGCGTGCTGGTCAACAGCCTGGCGCCCGGCATGATGGATACGGAAATGCAGCGCTCGACCGAGGTCGATCTCGCCCGCGCCAATGGCCGCGACGATCTGCAGGCCTTCCTCGACGAGCGCACCCGCCGCATTCCGCTCGGCCGCCGCGCCGAGATCGCGGAAGTCGCCGAGGCGGTCGTCTGGCTTTGCCTCGATTCGCCCAAATACATGACCGCCGAGCGGCTCAACATGTCGGGCGGGCTCGACAAGGACTGATCCAATGCTGCGAAATTCTCCACCCGGCAGCGCCGATATCGGCGTGCTCGAAAGCAAGGCGACGGAGTTGCGCCGTCACATGCTGACCATGGCGCGCGGCCAAGGCCAGGGCTATATCGGCCAAGGCCTCGGCATCGCCGATGTGCTGGCCGCGCTCTACTACCATGAGCTACGCTACGATCCGCACAATCTGGCCTGGCCCGATCGTGACCGCTTCCTTTTGTCGACCGGCCACTATTCCATCGCGCTATGGGCGGCACTGGCCGAAGCCGGCATCATCCCCGTCGAGGAACTCACCACCTACGGCGCCGACAACAGCCGGCTCGAAATGTCGACCCTCGACACCACGCCCGGCGTCGAAATGATCGGCGGTTCGCTCGGCCATGGGTTGGGGCAAGGTGTCGGCCAGGCGCTGGGCTTGCGCGTCGACAAATCCGATGCGCGGGTTTTCGTCGAACTGTCCGACGGCGAGATGCAGGAAGGCTCGACCTGGGAAGCGGCAATGTCGGCCAGCCATTTCAAGCTCGACGGCCTGGTGGCGCTGATCGACTGCAACGGCATCCAGGCCGATGGCCCAGTCGTGCTCGACATGGAACCTGTGGCCGACAAATGGCGTGCCTTCGGCTGGACGACATCCGAGATCGACGGCAATGACATGATGGCGGTGGTCGGCGCGCTGGCCGATGCAAGAAACCGCGACGGCAAGCCGAAGGCGATCGTGCTGCGCACACTGCCCGGCAAGGGTGTGCCGCGCATCGAGACCTCCGAGAAATCACACTTCTTCCGCATCGACGTCGCGCAGTGGGACGGCATCATCGCCGAGTTCGACAAGACCGTGGGAGCAGCCTGATGAGCAGCGCGACGGTGGAGGCCGGCCGCACCCTGGCCATGGGCCAGGACGAAGCGGTTGGTGGCGGCCGGCAGAGCGTCGAGGCGCCCTTTGGCAAGGCTTTGGCGCGGCTTGGCCAGAGCCGACCCAACATTGTCGGGCTGACCGCCGATCTCGGCAAATACACCGACATATTGCCGTTCCGCGATGCTTTCCCGGACCGCTTCTTCAATGTCGGCATGGCCGAGCAGAATCTCGTCGCCGTCGCCGCCGGTCTGGCGCGCACCGGCAAGGTGCCTTTCGCCACCACCTATGGCGTGTTCGCAACTCGGCGCGCCTATGATTTCGTCGCCATCGCGCTCGCCCACTCCAGGCTCGACGTGAAGATCGTCGCTGGCCTGCCCGGCCTGACCACCGGCTATGGCGGCACGCATCAGGCGATCGAGGACCTGGCGCTGATGCGGATGATCCCCGGCCTGACCGTCATCGATCCCTGCGATGCGACGGAGATCGAAGCCGCGACGGCGGCGATCGCCGAACATCCGGGGCCCGTCTATATGCGGCTGCTGCGCGGTAGCGTGCCTGTCGTGTTCGAACCCGGCTACAGCTTCGAGATCGGCAAGGCACGGCACCTTCGCGAAGGTTCCGATGTCGGTATCGTCTCGACCGGTTTCATGACCGAGCGAGCCCTGGATGCGGCCGATGCCTTGGGCAAACAAGGCATCTCCGCCGGCGTACTCCACGTGCCGACGATAAAACCGTTCGACGCCGAGGCGGTGGCTGAATTTGCCGCCGGCTTCAACCACATCGTCACGGCGGAAAACCATGTTGTCGTCGGCGGCTTGGCGAGCCTTGTGGTCGAGACCTTGTTCGACGCCGGCATAGCGAAGAAGGTCACCCGCATCGGCCTGCCCGACCGCTATATCGAATGCGGCGCGGTGCCGACCTTGCAGGCGAAATACGGCCTGACGACCGAAGCTGTCATCGCAACGATTGCCGCGCTGAACTAGGATCAGTTGCATGAAGATCACCGAGATCGAAACCTTTGCCGTCGGCGCCGGCTGGAAGAACTGGCTATTCGTCAAAGTCCATACCGACAAGGGCATCCACGGCATCGGCGAAGGCACGCTAAATGGCTTCATCAAGACCACTGAAGCCGGCGTGCATGAGCTCAAGCATCTCGCCATCGGCCAGGATCCACGCCGCATCAACGCGCTGGCCAAGCGCATGCTGGACAGCGTGTCGCTGGATGGCGGCCATATCCACCGCACCGTGATCGCGGCGATCGAAGTCGCCTGCTGGGACATACTGGGCAAGAGCCTCGGTGTACCGATCCACCAATTGCTCGGCGGCCAGGTGCGCGACAGCGTGCTCGGCTACGCCAATGGCTGGTACCGCACCGAGCGCACGCCCGACGCCTTTCTGGAGGCCGCAAAGGCTGTGCTGGCCAAAGGCTTCAAGGCATTCAAGCTCGACCCGTTCGGTACCGCCCAAGGTTTTATCTCGCGCGAAGAGCTGGACCTGTCCTATGCCATCTGCCGAACCTTGCGTGACAAGCTACCGAAGGACACGCTGATCCTGATCGACGTGCATGCCCGCTTCACCGAGATCGCCGCGCTGCAGGCGGCACAGAAATTCGCCGATCTCGACATCTACTGGTGGGAGGAGCCGACCTCTCGCGACCGCCAGGAGACCGTGCACGAAGTGGCGCATCGCTCGCCGATCCCGGTGGCGACCGGTGAGATGTATGACACGGTCGGGCAATTCTACTCACTGGCCGCCGGCGGCGGCGTCAACATCTTCCAGCCCGAGCCGATGTCGCTCGGTGGCATCGCGCCATCGATGCAGGTGGCCAATCTGGCGCTCGCGCATGGCAGCCATATCGCGCCGCACCAGAGTGGCGGGCCGGTGGCGACGGCGGTGTGCCTGCAACTGGCCGCCGCGGTGCCGAACTTCCTCATCCAGGAGCATTTCGACGCTTTCAACGATGCGTGGACGCGCGACTTGGTGACCTGGCATCCGACCGTCAATCCGGACAACGGCCATTTGTCGCTGCCGGACGCGCCGGGACTCGGCATCGATCTCGACATCGATGCGATCATGGATCATCCCTACGACCCCGACGCCTATCTCAACGTCCATGCCGAGGGCTGGGAAAAGCGGCTGGGGCGGCGGGAGGAGGCGGCCAAGGCGTAGACCGTTCCGATCAGGCGCTTTCGCGGTCGACGATCTCGAAGCCGAGGCTGGTGATGGTCGGTACCTTGGTGTCGCCTCCCAGCCTCGCCAGCAATTGCCGCACCGCGCGCCGGCCCATCTCGTAGCGGTTGACCTTGACAGTGGTCAGCGGCGGATAGAGCTGTGCGGCGAGGTCCATGTCGCCATAGCCGGCGATCGCGATCCTGCCCGGCACCGCCCAGCGGCGGCGGTGGCATTCCTGCACGGCGCCGACGGCCAGCGTATCGCTGGAGAAGAAGATGGCATCGATGTCCTTGTGGCGGGAGGTCAACGTCACCAGCGCTTCGGCGCCGCCCTGCGCGGTGATCGGCACCTCGACCTCCATGTCGGCGTGGTTTTTGATGCCGAGTTCCGTCAGCGCGGCATGGTAGCCGGTGCGGCGCTGCTGCAGGCGGTCATTGCCGTGGATCGGCGTCGAGACGAAACCGATGCGTTTGTAGCCCTTGGCGGCCAGATGCATGGTCATGGCATAGGCGGTCTCGAAGTTGGAGACGCCGACCACCATGTCGACCGGCTTGCGGCCCTTGATCTCCGAGATTTCGACGACCGGCGCGCCGCTGCTCTTCAGAAGCGCGCGCGCCGCCTCGCTTTGCACGAAGCTCTGCAGGATCATGCCGACCGGGCGCCAGCCGAGCAGATTGCGGATCGATTTCTCCTCGGCTTCCTGCGTGAATTCGCCTTGCACCAGAAGCATCGAATAGCCGCTCTCATGGCATTCGTCGGACATGCCTTGCACCTGTTCGGCGATGCCAGAATTGATCAGCGGTGGCACCACCGTGCCGATCATGCGGCCATTGCCGCGCATGCTCGAGGCCAGCCGGTTGGGCACGAAGCCGGCCTGTTCGATCGCTTCGAGCACTTTGACGCGCGTCTCCGGCGACACCATGTCGGGATTGGACAGCGCGCGCGACACCGTCATCGGCGCGACGCCGACACGCTTGGCGATCTCGCGCACGCCAAGGCGCGGCGGTTTTTTCCCGCCCGGGCCGTCCCCTGGCCTATCGGTCATCTCGAATGGCTCCAAAGCGCGCGATCCGCCAGGGCAACGCTCCAGGGGATCACGCAGTAGACACCCATTCATAGCGGTTGCGGCGAACGCTTTCCAGCGATGGAACCTAGCTATGCACCGCCAGGAAATTTCACCATGCGAAGCGCTCCGGCCCACAGCGTCACCGGTTCAGAAATTACGCCCATAGCCTGCCGTCCATCCACCGTCGACGCCCAGCATCTGGCCCGTCGTATAGGTGTTGAGTGGATCGCAAAAGAACAACACGGCCGCTACCGCCTCCTCGATGCGGCCGGCGCGACCAACGGGCGTGTGGCTGAGCATCGCCTTGTCGCCCGAGATCATGGCTTCACCCACGATCGCGCCGAAGCCGACGGCATTGACCAGCACCTTCGGGCCGAACTCCATGGCCAGCGTGCGCATCCCGGCGAGAATCGAGGCATTTTCCATGGAGAAGCGCGGGTGGCGGCGCATCGGCATGCCTGACGTGGCCGAGATGAGGAAGACGATGCGGCCGCCCCCGCGCTCCGCCATTGCCATGGCCGCCTTGCGCGCATCGGCATGCTGGTCGCGCGGATCCTGCACCGTCGTTCCCGGGCGCAGCGGATTGGACATCAGTAGGATGTCGGCGGTATCCGCCGCTTCGACAACCGTGCCGCCATTGGCCCGTAGCGCGGCGAGCACGGCATCGACAATCGGATTGGCCTCGCCGTCGAGGGCGACCGCGGCCCCGTTGAGATCGATTTCCATCGCGCTGCTCACATCATGTATCCCGCTGTCCAGCCGCCATCGACCGCCAGCACCTGGCCGTTGACATAGCTGGCAGCCGGCGAGGCCAAGAACAGCACCGCCTCGGCGATCTCCGGCGGCTCGGCCGGCCGGCCGAGCGGCACATGGGCCAGGAATTCCCGCGTGCGGCCGGCAAACTTGCCGTCCTCGCCATAGAACAGTTTTGCCGTCAGCGCCGTCATCACCGAACCCGGGGCAATGGCATTGGTCAGGATGCCCC
This sequence comes from Mesorhizobium erdmanii, assembly GCF_013170725.1. Taxonomy (NCBI): domain Bacteria; kingdom Pseudomonadati; phylum Pseudomonadota; class Alphaproteobacteria; order Hyphomicrobiales; family Phyllobacteriaceae; genus Mesorhizobium; species Mesorhizobium erdmanii. The sequence goes on from NZ_CP033361.1 coordinate 581,458, forward strand.
TGGCGCCAAGTTCGATCGCCATCGACCGCGTCAGATGGATGATGGCGGCCTTGGCGGCGACAAATGGGCTCTGCAGGCGCATGGCGGCAAGGCCAACGACCGAGGCGATGTTGACGATGCGTCCGCCCTTGCCGGCGGCGAGCATGGGGCAGAGTGCCGCGCGGCTCATGATGTAGAGGCCATCGAGATCGATGCCGGTGATGCGGTCCCATTCCTCGGAAGGGAATTCATCAATGGTGACGCGGTGCGCCAGCGTGTTGACGCCGGCATTGTTGACGAGGATGTCGAGCCGGCCGTAGCGCTGCATCAGCGCGGCGATGGCGTTGTCCACTGACACTGGATCGCGGATATCGACGGCGCAGGCCATCGCGTCGCGCAGGCCGACCGCGACCTGCTCCGCGCCCTCGCCATTGATGTCGGCGACGACGACGACAGCGCCATTGTCGGACAGGCGCCTGGCGATGGAACTGCCTATGGCACCCGCGGCCCCGGTGACCAGCGCTACCTTGCCTCGCAGATCGCAGCGCATGTCCCGCCCACCCCGAACCATTTCGGGTTATGCTATTATAATATCTTCATAGGCCGGGCAAGCTTCCACACCACTGCGGCGTGCTTATTCCGCCGGCGCACCCGCCACGTTCTTGCGCGCGGCATCGATCATCAGCCGCCTTGCCCGGAACACACCCCATTGCTGGTCGACGAGCACGCCGATGAGGATGACGCCGCCCATCACCGCGAAGTTGAGCGAAGACGGGATGCCAAGCAGGTTGACGAGGTTCTGCAGCTCCTGCAGCAGCACGGTGCCGAGGATGACGCCGATCAGCGAACCCTCGCCGCCACGCAGCGAGAAGCCGCCGAGCACGGCGGCGGCAATGGCGTAGAGCTCATAGAACTGGCCGTGGCTGGCCGGCGAGATCGAGCGCGTGTACATGGCGAAATAGATCGCCGACAGCGCGGTGAGCACGCCGCAAATGACGTAGGCCGCCATGACGATGCGGCCGGTGCGGATGCCGGAGTACTTCGCCGCCTCCTCGTTCTTGCCGATGGCATAGAGATAGCGGCCGAACACCGAGCGGTGCAGCACCACCCACATGACGATGGCAATGACGATCAGCGCGATGAAGGAATTCGGCACGCCATAGCTACGGCCGGCGGTCAGGAATTCCAGATCGGGAAAATTCTGTCCGAAGGCGAAGCCGGCGGTGCCGTCGGCGGTGTAGAAGCGGGCGACGCCGCGATAGATCAGCAGGCCGCACAGGGTGACGACGAAAGGCTGCAGCTTGAGCCGCGTGATCAGCCAGCCATGCGCCAGCCCGATAATGGCACCGAGCACGAGGATGAGCACGAAGGCGAGCGGCCATTCCATGCCGCGCACGGCGATGAAGTCGATGAACAGCGTACCCAGCAGCGCGACAAGCGAGCCGACCGACAGTTCGATGCCGCCGGTAATGATGACGAAGGCCTGGCCGATCGAGAGGATGCCGAACAGGCCGATCAGGTTCGAGGTGTTGGCAAGGTTGATCGGCAGCAGGAAGCGCGGATTGATCATGGCGACGATCGCGCCGACCACCAGGATCAGGATCAGCAGGCCGAGATCTTTCTTGCTCATCGTCTTCTCCCCAATGCCTGCCCGCGCGCGTCGCGCTTTGCGCGAGCGGCGGCAAAAATCATTTCGGCTGCTTGCCGACCGCCAGCAAAAGCACGTTTTCCTGGCTGAACTGGTCCTTGTCGAGAATGCCCGAGATCTGGCCCTCATGCATGACGGCGATGCGGTCGGACACGCCGATCACCTCTTCCATGTCGCTGGAGATCATCAGCACGGCGACGCCGGCATCGGCCAGCGCCCGCATCAGCCCGTAGATTTCCGCCTTGGCGCCGATGTCGATGCCGCGCGTCGGCTCGTCGAGGATCATCACCTTCGGGTTCATGGCGAGCCACTTGCCGAGCACCACCTTCTGCTGGTTGCCGCCCGACAGCGTGCCGGTGCGGGTCGCGACCGAAGGCGCCTTGATTCCGAGATTCTTCTTTTGCGTCTCGGCGGTCGCTGTCTCGGCGCTTGCCGAAACCAGTTGATGCTTGGCATGCGCCGACAGATTGGGCAGCGAGATGTTCTGCGCGATCGACAAATCGAGCAGGATGCCGGTCAGCTTGCGGTCTTCCGGGACCAGGAAGATGCCATGCGCGACGGCGTCGGCCGCTGAGCCGAGCGCCAGCGGCTTGCCGTCGAGTTCGAGCGTGCCGCCAAGGCTGCCGTCGATGCCGAAGAACACGCGCGCCAGCTCGGTGCGGCCGGAGCCGACAAGGCCAGCAAGGCCGAGGATTTCGCCGCGCCTGACGTCGAGATCGACGGGACGGCCGGGATAGGTGGGGGTGCGGACGGCCTTGGCGGCAAGTGCCGCGGCGCCCGGCGCGCGCGCGGCCTCGGAAGCCTTCTCGCGCTCCTTCAGCATGCGGCCGATCATCAGCTTGACCATCTGGTCGTGGTTGATGTCGCGCTTGCCCAACGTGCCGGCCAGCATGCCGTCGCGCAGCACCACGACGCGGTCGGCAACGCGCTCGACCTCGTGCAGGCGGTGCGAAATGAAGATGACGCTGATGCCTTCGGCCTTCAGCGCCTTGATGACGTCGAGCAGCTTGTCGGTCTCTGCGATCGGTAGGCTCGATGTCGGCTCGTCGAGAATGACCAGCCTGGCCTTTATCGACAGCGCCTTGGCGATCTCGACCATCTGCTGCTGCGCCAGCGACAGATCGGCGACCTGCGTGTCGGCGGAGAAATTGGCGCCGACGCGCTTCAGGAGCGGCGCCACCATTTCGCGCAGCTTGGCGCGGTCGACCAGTTTCAGCGGTCCGGCGCGGAGCGGCTCGCGGCCGAAGAAGATGTTGGCGGCGACGTCGAGATTGTCGAACAGGTTGAGTTCCTGGTGAACGAAGGCGATGCCCGAGCCGAGGCTCGCCTCGACGCTCAAGCTGTTGTGGGCGTTGCCGTCAACCGTGATGGTGCCGGTGTCCGGCGTGGTGACGCCGCCGAGGATCTTCATCAGCGTCGACTTGCCGGCGCCGTTCTCGCCGACCAGGCCGATGACTTCGCCCGGCCTGACTTCCATCGAAAACCCATCGAGCGCGACGACGCCCGGATAGGTTTTGCGCACGTTCTCAAGACTGAGGAACGGAGTGGTCGCGGCGATGGTTGTGTCGGTATAGTTCATCATGCCTGACAGCGATTGGCAGCCGACCTCTAGGGCAGATTGACGAAGCGCAAGGGCTTCGTCAATGCGAACAGCCGGCTCAACCGAAGTTGAGCCGGCTGAACTGCCTGTGGTCCTATTTTGACATCGCCTTCAGATTGGCGGCGTAGGCGTCGACATCATCCTTGCCGATGATCTTGGTCGGGATGATGATCAGATTGCCGGCTGGGATGCCTGACTTGTCGCCCTTAAGGTAGGCGGCCATGAGCTTCATGCCCTGATAGGCCCATTCAAAGGGCTGCTGCACGACGGTGGCGGCAATGGTGCCTTCCTTGACGCCGCCCAGCGTGATCGGATCGTCATCAAAACCGACGACGGTGATCGAGCCGAGCTTGCCGGCGTCGCGCAGCGCTTCATAGATGCGCGGCGTGTTGTAGGAGTAGAAACCGACCATGCAGGTGATGTCGGGGCTGGCGACCAGCGCGTCCTCGACATTCTTCTTGGCGCGGGCCTGATCGATGTCGTCGCCGCGCACGTCGACGAGCTCGATCTTGCTGCCGGCGAGGCCGTCCTTCATGCCCTGGATACGCTCCTTGGCGTTGTCGGCGCCGAGCAGGCCGACGAAGCCGAGGCACTTTCCGCCATTGGGCATCGCCTTCTTGGCGATTTCGGCCGCCTGCTTGCCGGCATCGACATTGGACGAGCCGATATAGGCGACGCGCTTGGTCTGCGGGGCGTCGGAGTCGGTGGTGAACAGCGCCGTTTCCGAGGCGATCTTGTTCAGCCCGTCGGTCGAGGTCTTCGGATCGACGGCCGAGACCATGATGCCCTTGACGCCGGCCGTCACCAGATCGTCCATCAGCCGCTGCTGGATGGCGACCGAGGATTGTTCCGGATATTTGAGCTCGAGCGTGTAGTCGGGCAGTTCACCCTGCGCCTTCTTGACGCCGGCTTCTGCGGCCTTCCAGAAGTCGGAAGCGCCGTTGACGACGAAGGCCAGCGTCGGCTTGTCGGCGGCACGCGCGATCGCCGTTGCCGTCAAACCAAGCAGCAGCGCTGCGGCGGCCACGGATGCATTGCGTATCAATTTCATGTTCAACCTCCCGTTTTGGCCAATCGTCGGACTGGCCAGTCTTACTTGCTAGAATTGCCTTGCTTACTGAACTTGCTTGCTCACCTGGAATTTGCCGTTTGCGGCTCGGACGCCCCTCCTCCTCAGGGGTTCCCGGCTCTGGAAGATTGGCGCCGTCCCAGCCACGATCACGGACTTTAGACACTCATATCCCGTTCGTAAATAGTCCGATTTGTCTGACATATCACATGTCCGAGACAAGACTCGACGGAGGCAATCTCCGCTCGCCATCGGGCCAGTCACGCTCGCTCTCCCGCCGCCCCTGGGACCTTGTCGGCCGGATGCGACGGATTGACGTTACCGCGCATTTTTGTATTAGTAAACAGTATTAGTTTTGAACCAACATCCGAACACTTCGTGGCCACGTCGGAGCCGATCTGCTGGCGCCAGCGCCTCGGTTGCGCGATGGCCATACCCTTCCAAGCCTCGCTTCCCCGAGAATCCGGCACCGACTTGATCGATGGACCGAAAGGCTAGTAATAACTATAAACGCGGCGGCGATTTCTATAAACCCCTGCCGCAATGCCGTCTTGCCGGCACGACAGGCCGCCGCTAGACAGGCTTGGGATTGGGAACAGGAAGGCCATGAGCGAGACGACGGATCCGGCCATCGAGACACAGAAGCGCCGCAAGGCGCCGGCGAAGCCCAAGGGGCGGGTCACCATGACCGACATCGCCAGGGCCGCCGGTTGTTCGCAAGCGACCGTCTCCTTCGTGCTCAACAATTCGCCGGGGATAAAGCTGTCGCGGCAGACCCGCGAGCGGGTGATCGAGGCGGCACGGGCGCTGGGCTACAGCGCCCCCGCCTTCTCGGCGCTGGAAAAGCCCCCGGCCGCTTTCGAACGGACCGCGCTCGGCGGGCCGGCCTTAGAGAGACCGGCCTTAGAGGGGCCCGCGTTCGACCGGCTCGACGGGGTAATCGGCTTCGTCGTCGACCAGCTCGCCACCAGCCCCGAGGCGGTGGTGGCGATCGAGGGCGCGCGCCAGGCCTCGTGGAATGCCGGCAACGTGCTTCTGGTGGCGCAGACCATGGGCGACGCCGTCATGGAGCCGCGCGCCATCCAGGCGCTGACAAGGCGGGGTATTTCTGCCCTGATTTACATGACCATCTTCACCCGCGAGATCACGGCGCCCGATTTCCTCTACGGCCTCGACATTCCGGTGATCCTGCTCAACTGCTACACGGCGGACTATGCCTTCCCCGCCGTGGTGCCTTCAGAGATCGCCGGCGGCCAGAGTTCGACCCGCCATCTGATCAGCCACGGCCACCGCCGCATCGCCACCATCACGGGCGAGCCGTGGATGCAGGCGGCCCAAGACCGCCTGAAAGGCTACCGCCGCGCGCTCGCCACCGCCGACATCCCGTTCGACGCGGACCTCGTTGTCGAAGGCGACTGGTCGGCCAGCGCCGGCTACGCCGCGACGGTGAAGCTGCTCGCGCTGAAAGACCGCCCGACCGCCATCTTCTGCCAGAACGACCGCACCGCGATCGGCTGCTACGAGGCGTTGAAGGAAGCCGGCCTACACATCCCGCGGGACATCTCGGTGGTCGGCTACGACGACGAGGAAATCGCCCGCCACCTCTTCCCGCCGCTGACCACCTCGATCCTGCCGCACATGGCGATGGGCCAATGGGCGATCGAACAGCTGGAAACGCCAGCGGTGGCCGGACGGGGGCGGTATCCGATCACCAAGCTGGAGTGCCCCCTAGTTGAGCGGGAGAGTGTAAGGGCGGTGGGCGCTGGCTCATCGTGAGATGGCGCGCCCGACAAGATTCGAACGTTCTGCCTTCGTAATAAAAATCCGGACTTACCGAAAGATTGCTCTTTGCGCGCCGCGGCTCCGGCTTACGGCCTTTCTCACGGCTGTGCTGGGCAATGCTATTCAGCCACTTGCTCTGAGCGAGAGGATGTCGAAGCAAATCCGGCCAAAGTTCAATGAAGCCGAAAGCCCAATGCATCGAATACGAGATGGCGGCGGTAATGAGCGAAACCTCTAGGGCCTTCCTTACTCCAGACCTGCATCGGCAACCCTGCAACGTACGAACGCGGCTTCAATACGGTCCGCCAAATTGTGGGGAAATCCGCTCCCCTACGCCTTTTTCAGGAACTCTGTCCGCAGAACCAGGTCCTTGACCCTCTCGGCTCGACACTCGACCTCATCTTCATTGCCCGTGAGGTGGATGTTCTTGATCAGCGTTCCACGTTTCAGGGTGACAGAGGTGCCCTTGACTTTGAGATCCTTGATGAGCGTGACGGAATCTCCGTCACTCAGGGGAGTGCCATTGCTGTCTTTGACCTTCATGATTTTGCTTCCTGCCTTTGTGCATTCAGCCCATTGAGGAGATCCGCGAGTTCCTCGGCATCCTGCTGGTTCATTCCAACGATGGTTCGGCTGCCCATCTCGGCGGGGCGCCCGGTACGAGCATCATTGACGGTCCAGGTGCCGGCGGGCTCCTGACAAGGTTTGTAGCGCTGAGTCATTCAGGCACGATAATCGCCGAGGCTCCCGCTGCCAAGCGGCAGATCATTATTTTTCGCTTTGTATTGATGTTTTATACGTCAATGATACCATAATGAATATCATTTCTCATACTCAGACACTGATGCCCAATGATCACTGCTTTCCAGCTTCGTGCCGCTCGCGCCCTTCTCGACATCGACCAGAAAACCTTGGCGGAAATGGCAGGCGTCTCGCTGCCGACGATCCAACGAATGGAAGCCAGCCCGGGCAATGTGCGAGGCGTTGCCGATAGCTTGATGAAAGTGCTCAATGCACTGAGCCGCGCCGGCGTCGAACTTCTCAGCGAACATGTGCGTAGCGAGGATGGTGGCCGTGGCGTCAGGTACCGGCATCCGGATACGCCATTGGGCAGGCCAAACTAAGCCACACAAGGCACACCTCGGCGCCACGCATTCTTTCGTCTTCCTTGTCTTCCAGAAACACCCCAATGAGCCTTTTCCGGCACGTCAGCTTGCGGCCCCGCCTTTCCGCACGGAAAGGCATGGTTCGCTCATGATCCTCTATCTACGTCGACTAGCGGGGAAGGAGCGAAGCGACAGAACCGACCGGCACCTCGCCCGTTTCCTGACCTTTGTCGCGGGGGCAGCCAATGCCGGCGGGTTTCTGGCGGTCCAACAATACACGTCCCACATGTCAGGCATCGTTTCGTCGATGGCTGATCACCTGGCACTCGGCAATGTCGAACTGGTGCTTTCCGGATTGGGGGCCTTCCTGTCGTTTGTTGCCGGGGCCGCCTGTTCCGCGGTGCTGGTGAATTGGGGACGACGGCAACATCTGCAGAGCGAGTATGCGTTTTCGCTCGTCCTGGAAGCGATCCTGCTGATCTGCTTCGGTCTGCTCGGCAGCCACCTTGCGCGCCATGAGGCTCTGTTCGTGCCAATGACGGTAATGCTGCTTTGCTTCATCATGGGGTTGCAGAACGCAATCATCACCAAACTATCGGAAGCCAGAATCCGGACAACGCATATCACCGGCCTGGTGACTGATATGGGCATCGAACTCGGCAAGCTGCTCTATTGGAACATGTCACGGAATGACTCGGACGGACTGTTCGTGAAGGCAGATCGAAGGAAGCTGAGACTGCTTGCGTCGCTTGTTGCCCTGTTCTTTATCGGGGGTGTCATCGGCGCTTTGGGCTTCAAGCACGTCGGCTTTGCGGCGACGCTGTTTCTCGCGGCCATTCTCCTGATGCTTGCCTCCATGCCGGTCTTGGAGGATGTCTCCGTCCGCATGAGGCGGCTTCGGCAGTAGCTCGCGGTTTCGGCGCAGGGATAGATGTGTCACGCATCATTTGTTGAATGCACCGCATTTTAATATATGCTGTAACCGGCAGAGACAATATCTCAAAGTTGACAATAAGGGATGCAACCCGTGATAACTGCTCCACAGTTGCGTGCCGCGAGGGCGCTCCTCGGCATTGACCAGCGCAGGCTGGCCGAATTGTCCGGCCTTTCGGTGCCGACAATTCAGCGCATGGAAGCCAGCGAGTCGATTATCCGGGGCAACGTCGATTCCCTGATGAAGTTGATCGGAGCCCTTGACCTTGCCGGCGTCGAGCTGATCGCCGAGGGCGCCACCAGCCAGGTCGGTGGACGTGGCGTGCGGCTCAAGGCGGATTTCGACCCCGTCAAGGTTCTGGGCGGGGACGATGCGGGCACCAGACTCGCTGCGAGGAGCGTGCCGTGATTTCGGACGCCGCGGTCCTTCTGTGGGGCGTTGCTTCGCTCCTGGGGACTGCGGTGCTCGCGATTGCGGTGAGCCGCACGCCGGGCTCGGGAACGCGCCTCGTCTACGGCTTGACGCTCGGTATTTCGGCCGCCGCGCTCCTGGTTCTCGCGGGTCGCGTCCTGGAAGACCCCGTCACGCCGTCGACTGCCGTATTGCCGGTCGGGCTGCCCTGGATTGGGGCTCATTTCCGCCTGGATGCGCTCTCGACTTTCTTCCTCGTCGTCATCGATTTCGGCGGCGCCATGGCCAGCCTCTACGGTCTTGGCTATGGCAGCCACGAACCCTCGCCGCACCGGGTGCTGCCGTTCTTCCCCGCCTTCCTCGCTGGAATGAACCTGGTCGTGCTCGCGGACGACGCCTTCACCTTCCTGCTTTCCTGGGAATTCATGTCGCTCTCTTCCTGGGCGCTGGTCATCGTCCACCATCGCGAACGGGAAAATGCACGGGCCGGTTACATCTATCTCGTGATGGCGAGCTTCGGCACGCTGGCGCTGCTGCTTGCGTTCGGCCTGTTGTCTGGGCCGGGCGGAAACTACACGTTCGAAGCGATGCGTGCCGCGGGGCCTACCCCGCTCGTCGCCACCTTCGTCCTGGCTCTCATGTTGCTTGGCGCCGGGTCCAAGGCTGGTCTCGTTCCGCTGCACGTTTGGCTTCCGCTCGCTCACCCGGCCGCGCCAAGCCATGTCTCGGCTCTCATGAGCGGCGTCATGACCAAGGTCGCCGTGTATGGCTTCATTCGCGTTATCTTCGACCTGCTCGGTGAACCGACATGGTGGTCGAGCATCATCGTCCTTTTCTTCGGAGGCCTCACCGCTGTCCTGGGGATCCTTTACGCGCTGATGGAAAAGGACCTCAAGCGGCTGCTCGCCTATAGCACCATCGAAAACATCGGCGTCATCTTCGTAAGCCTTGGTCTTGCGCTCGCCTTCAAGGCGAACGCCATGCCATCGGCGGCGGCGCTAGCGCTTACCGCCGCGCTGTTCCACGCTCTCAACCATTCGTTCTTCAAAAGCCTGCTTTTCTTCGGCGCCGGCGCCGTGCTCACGGCGACCGGCGAACGGGATATGGAGAAGCTGGGCGGTCTTATCCATCGGATGCCGCAGACCAGCTTCGTCTTTCTCGTCGGCTGCGTAGCGATCTCCTCGCTTCCGCCCTTCAACGGCTTCGTCTCTGAATGGCTGGCTTTCCAGGCTGTCCTGCAGAGCCCGGATTTGCCGCAATGGGGCCTGAAAGTGATGGTGCCCGCCGTCGGCGGTCTGCTGGCGCTGTCGGCGGCGCTGGCCGCGGCCTGCTTCGTAAAGGCCTTCGGAATTACGTTCCTGGGCCGGCCACGGTCCTCGGCTGTGGAACACGCGCACGACGCCGACCGCTACTCGTTGGCGGCAATGTTCATCCTTGCCGTGCTCTGTCTGCTTGCCGGCATTCTGCCGGGCCTTGTCATAGATGGCCTTTCCCCCGTGACGCTTTCGCTTATCGGCAGCCGCATGCCGGTGCAGATGGCGCAACCTTGGCTCTCGATCGTGCCGATTGCAGCGAGCCGCAGTTCCTACAACGGCCTGCTGGTGTTTGTATTCATCGCCATTTCCGCATCCGCTGCGGTCTATGTCATCCATCGCTTCGCGTCGCACGCGCTGCGTCGCGGTCCCGCCTGGGGTTGCGGCTTCGCGGATGGCGTCGCAGGCTCGCAATACACGGGCGTCAGCTTCGCACAGCCTATCCGCCGGGTCTTCGGCACGTTCGTGTTCCGTGCGACCGAAAGGGTCGAGATGCCGGCACCTGGCGAGACCCGTCCGGCTCGTTTCAATCTGGAAGTCCATGATGTGATCTGGGAGACGCTCTACCTGCCCATAGGCAAGGCCCTGGACTTTGCGACCGACCACCTGAACCATCTGCAGTTCCTGACGATCAGGCGCTACCTTACCCTTGTTTTCCTCTTCCTCATCGTCTTGCTCCTGGTGCTCGCACTATGGCCCTGATCCTCGAGTTGACGGTCCAGGCCGCGCAGATGCTGCTGGTGCTTTTGCTGGCACCGCTCTTGACTGGCTTCATCCGCAAGGTGAAGGCAAGATTGTTGCGCCGCCGGGGTCCTCCTCTCATCCAGCCGTATCGCGATCTCTTGCGGCTCATGCGCAAGGAGGTCGTTCTGGCCGACAACGCATCCTGGCTGTTTCGCGTCATACCCTATCTGATCTTCGCCGCCACCTGGGTCGCCGCCGCGCTCGTCCCGACATTTGCCACCGGCCTCGAATTCAGTTGGACGGCCGATCTGATAGCCATCGTCGCGCTGCTTGGAAGCGCACGGTTCTTCCTGGCGCTGGCGGCGATGGACGTCGGCACGAGCTTTGGCGGCATCGGCGCCAGCCGCGAGGTGATGATTGCTTCCCTGGCCGAGCCCGCCATGCTCCTGATCGTGTTCAGCCTGGCACTCGTTGCCGGAGCGACGCAACTGTCCACGGTGGCCGCTTTCATGGGCTCGCCGCAGGTTGGCCTGCGGGTATCGCTCGGAATGTCGCTGATCGCTCTCGTCATGGTGGCGATCGCGGAAAATGCCCGTGTGCCGGTGGATAACCCGGCGACGCATCTGGAGCTCACCATGGTCCACGAGGCGATGGTCCTGGAATATTCCGGTCGCCATCTGGCGATGATCGATTTCGCGGCCTTCCTGAAGCTTCTGCTTTACGTCTCGCTGATTTCCTGTGTCTTCGTTCCCTGGGGGCTCGTGACCGCCGGGGCCGGACCCTGGTCGTATGTTCTGGGCGTCGTTTTCTACATCTGCAAACTTGCCGCGAGCGGCGTCCTCCTCGCTTTGTTCGAGACTGCCATCGCCAAGATGCGTGTCTTCCGCGTACCGGATTTCCTTGGAGCAGCACTCATGCTGGCCCTGCTCGGCACGCTCCTGCTGTTCGTCTCACGGAGCCTCTGATGAACGGCCTCACCTTCGACATCGCTCATCTGCTCGCCGGTGGCCTGGTGCTGGTCAGTTTCATGATGCTGTACCAGGATCGTCTCTTTGCGCTGATCAACGTTTTTGCGGTTCACGCCATCGTGCTCGCCCTGTCGGTGGCCTGGCAGGCCTATATCCAGGACGCGCATCATCTCTACGTCACGGCGGCGATTGCCCTCATTTTCAAGGCGATCGTCATTCCCGTCGGACTCCATCGCATCATTCAGCGGCTCGGCATCCATCGCGATATCGAGACCGCCGTCGGGATCGGTCCGACCATGCTCGCCGGAATAGGCCTGGTGGCCCTGTCCATGGTCCTGATGCTGCGGGTCACTTCAGGCGCCGACCCCCTCGCCCGCGAGGACCTGGCCTTCGCGCTGTCCATCATACTGCTGGGGCTGCTGGTGATGGTCACCCGGCGGAATGCCGTCAGCCAGGTGGTCGGGTTCATGTCGCTCGAGAACGGCCTGGTCCTTGCCGCCACGGGAGCCAAGGGCATGCCGCTGGTCGTCGAGATCAGTGTCGCCTTCTCGATCCTCATCGCCTTCATCGTCATCGGCGTCTTCCTGTTCCGCATCCGCGAGAGGTTCGATTCGGTCGATGTCGGCGCGCTCGACGACTACAGGGGAGAACACCGTTGACCGCGTTTTCCCTCGATGCGGTGGCCACCATCTTGCTGATACCAGTCGTCGCGGCCGCGCTTCTGGCCGCGCTGCCGAATTACCGGCTGGCGGCTGGCCTCAATGTCGCCGCGAGCTTGCTGACCTTGCTCGCCGCACTGTCGCTTTTCGTGACGGATCGGCCACAGCCCGGTCAATACCTGCTCGTCGACGATCTCAACATCGTCTTCATCGTGCTGAATGCATTCGTTGGCTTCACGACCAGCGTCTTCAGCGCCTCCTACATTGCGCACGAACTGGATACCGGACGGCTGACCGCGTCGAACCTGCGGTTCTACCATGCCATGTACCAGATCATGATGTTCGGCATGAACCTGGCGTTCGTGTCGAACAATATCGGCTTGATGTGGGTGGCGGTGGAGCTTGCCACGCTGACCACCGTGCTCATGGTCGGCATCTATCGCACGCATGAGGCGCTGGAAGCTGCCTGGAAATATTTCATTCTGGGCAGCGTCGGCATCGCGCTGGCGCTGTTCGGAACCATCCTCGTCTACATGGCCGCGCAGCCGGTTGTTGGCGAGGGCACGAATGCCATGGTCTGGACAGTGCTCATCGCGCACGCGGCGCATTTCGACCCGGCCTTGCTGAACGTCGCCTTCGTCTTCCTGCTGCTCGGCTACGGTACGAAGGTTGGCCTGGCGCCCTTGCATGCCTGGCTGCCCGACGCGCACGCGGAAGGCCCGACGCCGATTTCCGCGGTCCTGTCGGGCTTGCTGTTGAACGTCGCGCTCTATGCCGTGCTGCGTTTCAAGCTGTTGCTCGCGGCAAGCCCGGAAGCGATCGCGACGGGGCCCTTGATGATCACGATGGGGCTGACGTCGCTTGTTTTCGCGGCCTTCATGCTCTACCGCCGCCGCGACATCAAACGCCTGTTCGCGTATTCCTCCATCGAGCACATGGGCATCATCGTGTTCGCTTTCGGCATGGGTGGCCCGCTCGCCAACTTTGCCGGCCTGCTGCACATGGTGATGCACAGCCTGACCAAGTCGGCGATCTTCTTCACGGTCGGACACATTGCACAGGTCAAGGGAACACAGAACATCACCGAGATCAGGGGGCTGACGGAGACGCATCCGGCGCTTGGCTGGGCACTCGTCATCGGCGTCGTCGCCATTGCCGGCCTCCCTCCATCCGGCATCTTCATGAGCGAATTCCTGGTTGTGAGTTCGACCTTCGCAAGGCACCCCTTTCTGGCGGTGCCGCTGGTATTCGGGATTCTGCTCGCTTTCGGCGCCCTGCTGCTTCGGCTGACCGGCGTCGCTTTCGGCGAACCGCGCGGCAGCACCGCGCCCGCCGAGGCATCCTACATTCCGATGTATTCCCACCTGGCGCTGGTGTTTGCCGCCGGCATCTATCTGCCGCCACCACTGGTCACATGGTTCCAGCATGTCGCCAATCTCCTGGGATGAAGGAGGGGAGAAAGAAGCATGCCCGCTCTGATCGACCTCATCCTCGCTGGCCAACGCGTCGACAACCATTTTCCGTGGCAGCGCGCCGTGGTGGCCCCCAAGATATGGAGCTTTGCCGTTGACCAGCTGGTCGAGGGTCACTGGGGCTTGCTCGGTCTCTGGGGTGAGCCCGGCCTCGTCCACATGGCGCTTCTCGACGAAGGCGCGCGCGACATCGGCGTCGTCAGCCTGGAATGTCCGGACGGCCGCTACCCATCGGTCGGCCGGCTGCATCCGCCCGCATTGCGTCTCGAACGTGCGGCCTCCGACTTGTTCGGTCTCTTGCCACAGGGCGCGCCCGATACACGACGTTGGCTTGATCATGACCAGTGGGGGGTCAGCTATCCGCTGGGAACCCAGCAAACGTCGTCTCCGTCGGCGTCACCCTACCATTTCCTTCCAGCCGAGGGGGAGAGCCTGCACCAGATCCCGGTCGGACCCGTGCATGCCGGCATCATCGAGCCGGGGCATTTTCGATTTACAGCAAGCGGCGAGACGGTCGTCCGGCTGGAGGAACGCCTAGGGTACACGCACAAGGGCATGGAAGGCTTGATGGCGGGGTCCGACATCGACCATGCCGCCAAGCTGGCGGGCAGAACCTCTGGCGACAGTACCGTGGCATACTCCCTTGCCTTTTCCCGCGCGGTCGAAGTGGCCCTGGGTATCGAGGTTCCTCCGCGCGCGGTCTGGCTGCGAGCGCTGATGGCCGAGTTGGAGCGGCTGGCCAACCATCTCGGCGATATCGGCGCCATCTGCAATGACGCTGCCTTCGCGCTCATGCATGCCCACTGCGGCGTGCTGCGTGAGCGTGTATTGCGGGCAAGCGATACTGCCTTCGGTCATCGTCTGATACGCGACCTCATCGTGCCCGGAGGAGTGGCAAGCGCCCCAAGCGATGAGGGGACGACAGCGATCTGGTCCCTGATCACGGAGATCAGGCAGCGGTTTCCGGCGCTTGTAGAACTCTACGACAACACCGCGTCGCTGCAGGATCGGACAGTCGCAACTGGGCGGCTGAAGGTGGAACTCGCTCGACAATATCGCGCCGGAGGGTATGTCGGCCGGGCCTCCGGTCGGGACTTTGATACGCGACGCAGTCTCGCCTATCCTCCCTATGACGCGCTTAACTTCAAGGTACCTCTCCTCCAGGAAGGCGACGTGAACGCCCGTGTCTGGATTCGCATTCACGAGGTCGAACAGAGCTTGTCTCTGGTCGAGCAAATCCTGCGCCAGTTGCCGGGTGGACCGATCCGTGTCGACTTTGCCCAGACAGGCGGCCCGCATGAAGGCATGGCGCTCGTCGAGGGTTTCCGGGGCGACATTCTGGCCTGGCTGCGCATTGGTAAAAGCGGCCTGATCGAGCGCTGTCACCTGCGTGATCCGTCATGGTTTCAATGGCCGCTGCTGGAAGCGGCCATTGAAGGCAACATCGTCGCCGACTTCCCACTATGCAACAAATCGTTCAACTGCTCGTATTCGGGACACGACCTCTAAGGGTCCAAGGCAAGCCATCATGCGCAAGCTCCTCTTCGAAAGCCTGATACGCCCGCCGCTAACCGAGCGTCCGCCGCAGGTGAGCGACGCGGCGGTTGACGAATTCGCACGCGCCCTCAACGGGGCTGCACATAGAAGATTGGGGCGAAGCCTGTCGATCCGGGCAATCGATGCCGGTTCCTGCAACGGTTGCGAACTCGAAATGCACGCGCTCAACAACGCTTTCTACGACATCGAGCGTTTTGGAATCCGGTTCGTCGCATCGCCTCGCCATGCAGATGTCCTGCTGGTCACAGGGCCGGTGACCAAGAACATGCGCGAGGCATTGAAGCGGACCTACGACGCAACTCCCAACCCCAAATGGGTGGTCGCGCTCGGCGATTGCGCCCAGAACGGCGGCTGTTTCGCTGGCAGCTACGCCGTGATCGGGGGCGTGTCGGAGGTGCTGCCGGTCGATCTGCACATTCCAGGTTGCCCGCCGCCACCAATCGAAATCCTGAAAGGCTTGCTCGCCTTGCTTGAGGGAGTGAATTCAAAGGCCAGTGTTGCCCGAAGTTGACTATCGATGTGGAGGGCTCTTCGGCCACTAGAGCGGGGGCCACTAGAGCGGGGGCCACTAGAGCGGGATGAATTGAGGCTGAATCGGCGGCGGATTCCCTAAGTGCGCAAATCTGATTCAAGCTTAGGAGGTCGGCGCGGATGGGCAAAATCAACGCCGAGATGTTACTCAACGGAATTTACTACTCCAATCTGGGTGGCGCGTCGCTACCGTTTGGGGTGCGTCCTGAAGGGCGCTGATATTTCCGAAGCGCTGGATGCAATTGTCGAGTGGTTGCCGGGCTGCGGCGCGCAAATGCAGTTTCCGGCGCCGGCAACCTGAACAAGACGCCGCCGAAATCTGGCGCGCCGCGCCGGGTGATGATGAGAACTACGTCTACGCTGTAGCCCTCCTTTACACCATTTGATGTCCAAACCGTAGGCTCCGCCACGTTAACCGAGCTCACCGGGTGCACAATTTGATTGGAACTATCGAAACTGCACACGACCTGGCCACTAACAAGCTCCGAAAAGGGATCGCGGCAGGACCGGTCACTTCTGCAGCTCATATAATTATCTTGTGCTGATCTCCGGAACCGGTCCAGTCTCGTGGGTACTGGCCTGGTCTCAATCGTCCTACAGCGAAGACCTTCCGATCGAGGCTCCACCATCAACGTGCAGCGTCTGCCCCGTGATGAATGCTGCATCGTCCGAGAGCAGGAATTCGATCGCGGCGGCGAGTTCGTCGGGTTGGCCGAAACGGCCCATGGGAACGCCGGACAGGTATCGCGCCTCGCCTTCGCTGCCGACCGGATTGTTCGCGCGAAACAGCTCCGTTTCCGTCGGCCCAGGCGAAACGGCATTCACGGTGATCCCGGTCGGGGCGAGTTCGAGCGCCCAGCTTCGCGTGAAGCTGACAAGGGCTGCCTTGCCAGCGGCGTAGCTTGTCCGCTGCACGCTGCCGAGAACGGTGAGACTGGAGATATTGACGATACGCCCCCAGCCGCGCGAGCGCATGCCGGGCAAGGCTGCCTGCACGGCCATCAGGGCAGGATGCAGGTTGACGCGCATCACGTCCTCAAGCGTTTCGACGGCTATGTTGCCCAGCGGCTCAGCCTTTACCAAACCGACATTGTTGATCACGCCATCAACATCGCTATCTTTGACGATCCTGGCCAGTTGCGCGTTGGCGGTGCGTTCGGAAAGGTCGAGCGTATGAAGCGGGCCTGGAAACGCATCGGTTCGGTTGCGGGCGATGCCGATGACGTTGTGGCCGCGTTCGGCAAGCCGTTGAGCCAGCGCCAGACCGATGCCCTTACTGGCGCCGGTGATCAGGAATGTTCTCTTCATCGGAAAATCCTCTGGCCCTGCCTCGAAGAAGCAGGGCCTGATAAGTTGACAAGCTCAGGCAGCGGCCTGGGTTGCGGCGAGGCGCAGGGCCGGCAGCATGTCTTCCGGTTCCGGACGGCGCGTGTAGTCCGGGTTCACCTCGGCATAGAGGATGACGCCATCTTGTCCGACCACGTAGCGGGCGGGCATGGGCAGGGTCCAACTCGGGTCGCCGTTGAAGGCCGGAAGGTCATTCTTCAGGGATTTGTAAAGCGCGACCAGATAGTCCGGCATTGCGAATCGCAAACCGAAGGCGGCGGCAATGTCGTTGTGCGGGTCCGACAGGATCGGGAAGGTCAGGTTGTTCTTGTCGATCGACTTGCGGCTGTTGACCGGATTTTGCGGCGAGATCGCCACCAGGCTTGCGCCCAGCTCCTGAAACCTGGGCAGCGCGTCCTGCAGGGCCTGGAGTTCCATATTGCAGTAGGGGCACCAGACACCGCGATAGAAGCTGATGACCAGCGGTCCACGCGACAACAGATCGGCCGATAAGACCATATTGCCGTCAGGGTCGGACAGGGCGAAATCCGGAAGCTTATCGCCCGCCTTCAGGGCTCGCCCAGCCGCGCCCGAGGCGATCAGTTCGGCAGTGGCGCGGTGCATGGTCTCGATGACCGAGTGAGGGACGTTGTAGGGCGGCTTTCCGGCTTCGAAATCGACCTTGAAGGCGTCCAGCTTGGATTGAAGTGTCATGATCATTGTCCTTTGAAAATCGGAATTGTTTCCTGGGTGGCCTTAGCCATTGGCGGCCATGGAGCGTGCCACTTCGGCCGCGCTGATGCCTTCCAGCGCCAGACCATAGCCCGCGCCTTCGTCGATGATCCGGCGCAGCTTCTGCGTCAGGGCAATGCGGGTGTAACGGCTGGTCAGCGGCGGAAGGGCGGCAATGCCCTCGGCGATCTCGTGGGCGCGAGCGAGCAGGCCGTCAGCTGGAACAATCTCATTGACCACGCCCCAATCCTGCGCTGTCTGGGCATCGAGCACCTGACGGGTCAGTATGAAATGGCGGCCGCGGATGCTGCCGATCACTTCCGGCCAGAGCAAATTGACGCCGTCGCCGGGGACGATGCCGAAATCGAAGTGCGGCTTGTCCTGGAAGACGGTTTCCGGCGTGGCGAGGATGATGTCCGTGAGCAGTGCATACTCAGAATGCAAGAGGACCGGTCCGTTCAGCGCGGTGATCATGGGCACCTCGATGTCGAGGATGTTCATGAGGACCTTCTTGCCCTCGCGTAGGATCTTGTCGTAACCGCGCGGCGAGAAGAAATCGAAGCCTTCGGGATTGATCGCATCCATGAAGGCATCACCCGAGCCGGTCAGGATGACGAGGCGGTTCTCGGCGTCGGAACCGATCTGGTGGAAGAGTTCGACGAACTGCTCATGCGTGTAGCCGTTGAAAACGAGCTTGCCGCCGTCGGTGTGGAAGGCGACTTCGAGGACGCCGCTCGTCGAACGTGTCAGCCGGGCATTCGGGAAGCTGTTCTTGTAGGTTTCGAAGTTGGACATGGTCATTCTCCTTCGGGTTTGGATATGGATGGTCGGGGGAGGATCAGGCGGCGGGCCCCTTGATTTCGACCAGGGCTTCGACGCGGGATATGGCGCGCTGGACGGCGGGGCGATCTGCCACCGTCTCGTACCAGCGGGACAGGTGCGGGCGCTCATCGAGCGTCAGGCCGGGGAATTGCCGGCGCCACAGCCAACCGAAATGGGCGATGTCGGCGATGGTGAACGCCTCGCCGGCCATGAAAGCCTGCTCGGCAAGCTTAGTATCGAGCAGGCCCAGGATGCGTTCGGCTTCGGTTGTGAAACGCGCCTCGGCGAGGGGCTGCGGCTCCGGCGATGAGCGCTTGAAGAAGCCGGCATTGCCAAAGGCGGGGCTCAAGGCCGAGGCGTGAAAGAAAAGTTGTTCGAAGACGCGGGCACGGGCCTCGCTGTCGCTCGGCAACAGCTTGCCGGTCTTTTCCGCAAGATGAACCAGGATCGCGGCACTTTCCGTCAGGACCAAGCCGTCGTCCAACAAGACAGGCACCTTGCCGTTCGGATTGAGCGTGACAAACGCCTCTTCCTTCTGTTCGCCCTTGCGGACATTGACCGTCCTCAGTTCGTAGGGAAGGCCGAGCTCCTCAAGCGCGATCGGCACCTTGACGCTGTTGGGGGTTGCAAAGGCGTAGACTTCGATCATGTTCGTCTCCATCGGTCGTGTTCGGTGGAGAGTGTTATGACCATTCCACGATGCTTGCGGCAGGCAGCTTGAGGCGATAGTGCTTATTCCCAAGGAGAATGAGCAATGGACAGATTGCAGGCGATGGCTGCCTTCGTGCGCGTGGTTGAGACCGGCTCCTTCTCCCAGGCGGCCCGGCAGATCGGGGTCGGCCAGCCCGCCATATCGAAAACGATCGCGCAATTGGAAGACCGGCTACAGGTCCGGTTGCTCATTCGATCGACCCATGGGCTGTCGCCGACCGACGCCGGGGCGCGCTTTTACGAACGCGCCAAGACCGCCATCCATGAAGCGGATGAGGCCGAACTGGAAGCGAAGGGGGCCGGCGCCGGGCTTTCCGGTCGACTTCGCATTTGTGCTGCCACGACCTTCGCGAGACTCATGGTTATTCCGCGTCTACCGGAGTTCATGGCAAAACATCCCGATCTGGACGTGGACGTCATTCTCGACGACCGGGTGATCGATCTCGTATCCGAAGGCATAGACATCGCGTTACGCATGGGGGATCTCGCCGACTCTTCGGCCGTCGCCCGCCGTCTTGCCACCGGTCGGCGGTCGGTGGTTGCAACATCTGCCTATCTTGCAGCGCACGGCAGGCCGCGGGTGCCCGCGGATATCTCCGCGCATCGGGCGGTGGTCTATACCCAGCTTGGCAGAAGCTGGACCTTCCGCAAGGATGGAACCGAGGCGTCTGTCGCGGTCTCCGGCCGGGTTCAGTTCACCGCCGCCGAAGGTATTCGTGCGGCGGTCAAGGCTGACATGGGGCTGGCCGTCACCTCAGACTGGATGTTCTGGCCGGAATTGCAAAGCGGCGATGTCACGCGCGTGCTTGAAGACTGGGAGCTTCCGAAGATCGACCTCTGGGCGGTCTTTCCAACGGGACGGCTTGCAAGCGCCAAGGCGCGGGTGTTCGCGGAATTTGTGGAGCAGGTTGTCGGGTAAGGTCAATCTTCCGTTGGAAGGAATAGCCCGCGGAGACATGGTATTGGCCGAGCCGGGGATGCACATGAGGCTCGTATTACGGCTGCAGCTTGGGCGTGTAGATGCGATCCAGAAGCCGTTACGCGACTTCGGTGCAGGAAAATAGACATATCAAACTTTGGCGATGAGAACTTTTTTTGGCGCCGGATGCCGTCGTTTCTACGCTTTTACGCATACAGCCCATCCTCTATTCAGACTGTCAGTGCGCGTTCGGCGGCCATTAGGTACCACAGAGGGCTATCGGCTGCCCTTCCCGAGAGATGGGTGACAGTTCATTGCGGATAGATGGGTTACACTTTCGGCCCTTTGCAAGGAGAGCAAGGTGCCTTGGAAGGAGTGTAACGTCATGGAAGAGCGGCTGAAGTTCATCGCCCGGCTGCTGGACGGCGAGAAGATGGCCGTACTTTGCCGTGAGTTCGATATCTCGCGCAAGACCGGTTACAGGATTCTCACGCGCTACAACGACAGCGGCCTGGAAGGGCTGACGGATCGATCGCGCCGGCCCTACCGCCACGCCAATCAGCTTCCGTTTCAAATCGAGAAGCTGATTGTGCGCCTCAAGCAAGACAAGCCGACTTGGGGTGCGCCGAAGATACGCGAGCGGTTGGCCCGACTGTATCGGGACGTGCACCGGCCTGCGATCTCGACGGTGCATGCGGTTCTCGACCGGCACGGCATGGTCGAGCACCGCAAGCGACGGCGCAACAGGGCGACGGGGACACCGCTTTCAAACGGGTATCGCCCCAACGATCTTTGGTGTGCCGACTACAAGGGCGAGTTCATGCTCGCCGATCGGCGCTATTGCTATCCGCTGACGATCACCGACTTCGCCAGCCGTTATCTCATCGCCTGCGAGGCGCTGTCGACCACCAAGGGAGCCTATGCCTTCACGGTGTTCGAAAGCGTTTTCAAGGAGTTCGGCCTGCCCGGCGCGATCAGGACCGACAATGGCGTTCCCTTCGCCAGCCCCAATGCGCTGTTCAACCTCAGCAAGCTGTCGGTCTGGTGGCTGCGCCTGGGCATCGACATCGAGCGCATCAAGCCGGGCTGCCCGCAGCAGAACGGCCGCCATGAGCGTATGCACCTCACCCTGAAGAAGGAAACCACCAAGCCGGCCGGCGCCAATTTCCTTCAACAGCAGGCCAGGTTCGACAACTTCATCGACGAGTTCAACTCGGAACGCCCGCACCAGGCGCTCGGCATGGATTGTCCAGCCGAGCGCTACCAACCTTCAACGCGTCCCTATGCCGGTCTGCCGGATCTCGCCTATCCGTTTCACGATAAGGCCGTCACCGTCACCACCTGCGGCCGCATCTGCTACAATCGCAAGAAGATCAACCTCAGCCTTGTCTTTGCCGGCCAGACCGTCGGCATCAAACAGGTCGAGGACCATATCTGGCTGACCAGCTTCATGGACTATGATTTGGGATATTTCGACGACGAGACATGCAGGCTCGAACCACTCCAAAACCCCTTCGGGCCAAAAGTGTTACCTATGTCTCCGGTATAAACCGTAACCCATGTGTCCGGAACGGACCGCCGGAATCTGGCGCACCCGACAGGATTCGAACCTGTGACCTCTGCCTTCGGAGGGCAGCGCTCTATCCAGCTGAGCTACGGGTGCTTCCCGGGAACCGGAAAACGAACCGGATGAACCGGCAGTCACGGCTTCTTAGCGGAAGCGGGCGTGGGCTTCAACGGCGAAATGGAGCAGCGGCGTTCTCCGACAGGAGCGGCCATGAATTCGCGCCCTGCCGGGTGCGTCACCTGCTGGATGGCATTTAGAGCTGCGCTGCCGGTGGACCTGCTGCTACCAACCGACCTCCTCTTGCGCTATCCCGCGGCCCGGCACCAGGCGTTGCAAACCAGAAGAGCGTCATGTTCAGCATCGAGCAGCCCGCAACATTCGGGCAGGAGATTAAGAAAAGCCGCTTCCTGGCGGCTGCTGGACCTGTTTCGACCGAGGAGGAAGCGAAGCAATTCATAGCCGCTCACTCGGTTGCCGACGCCAACCATAATTGCTGGGCATGGCGCATCGGCATGAATTACCGGTTCAACGATGATGGCGAACCGAGCGGGACGGCCGGGAAACCGATTCTCCAGGCGCTCGACGGTCAGATGCTTGACAACGTCGCGGTCGTGGTCACGCGCTGGTTCGGCGGCATCCTGCTCGGCAGCGGCGGGCTCATGCGCGCCTATGGCGGCACGGCATCCGCCTGTCTTCGAACGGCCGTCAGAATTCCGATCGTCACGACGGTCGAAGCGACCATTACGTGCGGGTTCTCCGATCTTGCCCTGGTCCAGGCGCGGCTGGCGGCATCTTCCGGGGTTCGCATCCTGCATGAGAATTTCATCGAGACCGGCGCGGAACTGACCGTTGCCCTCCCCGAGGCTGATGCGTCCTCGATCGCGCGGATGGTGATCGACCTCACCAGCGGCCGCACAACGGTCCTCTTGCCGGATTGACCGGCCCGTGAACCCGGGTGCCGCGAAGCGCGCGATGGGATCGACAGGCGAACCCGATCCTGCCGATCCGTGCGCTGCGCGATATGTCGTGCCTGCGGCCGACGGCAGCGCCGCCCCTTGTCCGCGCGGTCGCTGATGGACTGGGGACCTGCCGGGTCTACTGCCCCGCTTCGGCCTTGGCCGCCCTTCGCCTTCTCACCCCGTGCGCGGCGCGTTTGGCCTTCTTGGCGCCGGCCAGCTCGTTCATTGCGTCGAGCTGCATCTGCTGCATTTCGGCCAGCCGCGTCCATTGGCGCGAGATGAGGTAGTCGAGCTTTTCGTGCAGATGGCGCACCTCGAGCTCGGCTTTGAGGTTGACCCGGTATTCGTTGAAGGAGCGCAGCCGGTCTTTCACCTCCTGGCGCTTCTGGCTCATCATGATGACCGGTGCCTGGATGGCGGCGATGCAGGAGAGCAGCAGGTTCAAGAGGATGAAGGGATAGGGGTCGAAGGCGCCTCCGATGCCCTCGAACAAATTGATGCCGATCCACACCAGAAGCACGGTGGCAAACGAGATCAGAAACCACCAGCTGCCGCCGAAGGCAGCCATGTTGTCGGAGACGCGGTCGGGGAAGGTGCGGTGCTCCTCGAACTCCTCCTCCGAGTTTTCGGAGATCGTGTCCTGCTTGGCGATCGATTCGACCACCTGGCGGTCGAGCTCGGAGAATTCGCCGTGCTCCTGTTGCAGCAGCTCCTCCATGTAGCGCATGCGGTAGCGGCCGAGCTCCTCGCGGCTGACGCGGGCGCCCCTGGGCAGGTCCGGATGGTCGGAGCGGATGCGGTCGGCGAGGCTCGGGCGCAGCGTGTCGATGCGCACCAGGTCGCGCTTGTGGAATTTGCGGCCCGAGATCGCCGACGGCTTTTTCTTCGGCTTTATCCGCGACGCGCCGGGGGCCGATGGCTCGGAGTCCGGCACTTCGGGCGTGTCGAAATGTTCGTCCGAAACCTCGTGCGGATCCTCCGGCGTGGTCGGCGCCTCGAAATATTCGCCGCCGCTGTCGTTCTCATTGTCGGCCAGCTGCTGCTCGGATGCCTTGGGAACAGTGCTCATGATGCGGGCTCCTGCTGTCGCGGTGCGGGTTAGGATACGCCAAGGCGGCGGGGCAGTGCCACCATGGGTCTTCGCAGCCTATGCCACGCCTTCCGCACGATTGCGTGACAGTCGCGAAACAATAGCCGGCTGCGGGGTTTTTTGGTGGTTATTCTGAGGATTGGCGGAGGCCTCTGCTACTTCGTCATCCACGGGCGCAGCAGCCGCGCAGCGGCGTCGCGGAGACCCGAGGATCCATGCCGGGACGTTGACCCGGAGTGCAGCGGAGCAGAATTCTGGACCGTGGCGACAGCTTCGGAGTCCCGGCATGGATCCTATGGTGAGGGGGCGGCGCCCCCTGGCTCTACTGCTGCTCGGCGAACATCAGCCTGGTCTTGGTGGTATCCGTCGTCGGCGACAGGCTGCGCTGGATGAGCGCTTCGACGTGGTCGTTGCGCTGGCGGGCCGAGTCGGCGCCCATCACCACCACGATCAGCTGACGGCCATCGGCATTGTAGGAGGTTACGATGTTGAAGCCGGAGGCCCTGATGTAGCCGGTCTTGATGCCGTCGACGCCGCGCACGCGGCCGAGCATGTCGTTGTGGCCGCGCACCAGCTTGCCGCGAAACATGAAATCGCTTTCGGAGAAATAGTGGAAATGCTGCGGGAAGCGCTGGCGCAGCGCCATGCCGAGCACCGCCATGTCGCGCGCGGTCGTCATCTGGCTGTCGTCGGGCAGGCCCGACGCATTGCGGAAAGTGGTGCTGGTCATGCCGAGCGAACGCGCCTTGGCGGTCATCATGGCGGCGAACTGGTCTTCCGAGCCGCCGAGATATTCACCGACCGCCACCGCGACGTCGTTGGCGGATTTGACGACGATGGCGCGGATGGCGGAATCGACGTCGATCGACTCGCCACGGCGAAAGCGCATCTTGGTCGGCGGCTGCGAGGCGGCGTGGTCGGAGACCGGGATCCGCGTTTCCTTGCTGACGCGGCCGGACTCCATCGCCTCGAACAGCAGATAGAGCGTCATCATCTTGGTCAGCGACGCCGGATAGCGCTGCGCCGTCGAATTGACCTCGAACATCTGCTTGCCGGTTTTGACGTCAACGACGATCGCGGCATATTTCTGCGGCGGCGCCGGCACCGCAAGCACCTGGTCCGGCGGGGTCGTGGTCGAGCAGCCGGCGACCAGCAGCATCAGGCCGAGCGCTACGAAGAACCTCTGGATGAGCGGAAGGGAATTGGACAAGGGCAGGACTGTTCTGGCGATGTGTTGCTGAGATGCGGAGAAGCTAACGTAACGCGATTGATGCGTCCATTTGGTTAATGGCTGACAGCCCTGGCAATGTCGAGGCCTTGGGTTCCTCGCCCCGCGAAACAGCGTGAAATCGATGCCGGTGCAGGTCACCTACACTGACGGAACCGAATTGCCGGTGAGGGAATACAAGCGGCAGTAGCTGGCACTGATGCAAAATGCCGGTCGCCGCGCTTGCGTATTAGCAACGCAGGGGGCTTTGCTTTTGCGGATAGAATCAACAGGTGCGCAATGACCATCAGCACGATCAAGGCCAAGGGCATTTCGGTTTCACTCGATCTCACCGTCGGCCACATCGCCGACATGGTGGTCGAGCACGGCGGACGCCGGCTGAAGCCGTTGCACCGTGCGCCCTGGGTTGACACCGGCGAGGCACTGCCGAAGGACCTGCCGCAAGGCACCGTCCGGCTGTCCGGCGATTTCCTCTGCGCGCCATTTTCGCGCAGCGATGTCGAGGAGGCGCCGCTGCATGGCTGGCCGGCCAACAGCGCCTGGGATGTCACCGAGAGCGGCGCGACGGAGGATGGCTGGCGCGCGGTCTTCCGGCTGCGGCACAAGGTCATGGGCGCCAGCATCGACAAGATCTTCACGCTGCGACACGATCATCCTTTCCTCTACCAGGAACATGTGTTTTCCGGCGGATCCGGCGCGATTTCCGTCGCCCATCACCCGATGACGGTGATGGCGAGCGGCGGCAGGCTGGCCTTTTCGCGCAAACGCTTTGCCGCGACGCCTTCCGACCCGCTGGAACCGGACCCGGCGCGTGGCCGCTTCCTGCTG
Organism: Mesorhizobium erdmanii; assembly: GCF_013170725.1. Lineage (NCBI taxonomy): Bacteria > Pseudomonadati > Pseudomonadota > Alphaproteobacteria > Hyphomicrobiales > Phyllobacteriaceae > Mesorhizobium > Mesorhizobium erdmanii. The sequence goes on from NZ_CP033361.1 coordinate 607,353, forward strand.
GCCTATCCGGCGCGCGCGGTGGACCTGAGCCATTTTCCCGCTGCGGGTGGCGGCACGCTCGACCTGACGGAATACCGCATGGACGACCGGCGCGAGGATTTTGTCACCCTTGTCGAGGCCGATCATGGCGGGCCGGGTTGGACGGCGCTGGCGCGCCAGGCCGAGGAGGACCTGGTGCTGGTGCTGAAGAACCCCACCGAACTGCCCGTCACCATGCTTTGGCTCAGCAATGGCGGGCGCGACTATGCGCCGTGGAGCGGCCGTCATCTGGGGGTGCTTGGCATCGAGGACGGCCGCGCCGCGGTCGGCCATGCCGCCTCGATCGGCGACAACTGGCTGAAGCGCGAGGGCGTGGCGACCGCCTTTGCGCTTGGCGAAGGCCGCAGCATCTCGTTCCGCCACGTCATCGGCGCCCTGCCTCAGTCTGGCGGTCAACCGCCGCAAGACATCACCGCGGCCGACGGCCGGATGCGGCTCGCTGCCGGCGGCTCCACCAGGGAAGTGCCGTTCGACAGCGCTTTCCTGCGCATTGGCCGGCCTGTTGCCGGCTGATTCGCGCCGGCTGAGGGGGATTGCGTGCGGGGGATTTGAAATTTCCACCGACTGCCGCCAAGATGCGGCCGGCATATCGTGCCTATCATCAGGGCAAATGAGGCTCCAATGTCCGAGATCGCCCACCTCGCCGCCACCATCTTCAAGCGCGCCGGCAAGGCAAAGCGCTTCATCGTCGCCATTGCCGGACCGCCAGGGGCGGGAAAATCGACGCTGTCGGCCGGCCTGCACGGCCTTTTGCCGGAAGGAGCGGTCGAAGTCGTGCCGATGGACGGCTTCCATTACGACGACATCGTGCTCAACGCGCGTGGCCTGCGCGCGCGAAAGGGCGCGCCGGAGACCTTCGACTTCGCCGGCTTCGAAACCCTGCTGAAGCGCATCCGGGCCGGCGAACCCGATATCGCGATCCCCGTCTTCGACCGCGACATGGAACTGTCGCGTGCCGCCGCGGCGATCGTCGGCACCGAGACCAAGTTCATCCTGGTCGAAGGCAATTACCTTCTGCTCGACGAGGAGCCGTGGTCACGGCTGGCGCCGCTGTTCGACTTCTCGATTTTCGTCGAAGTCCCGCGCAACGAACTCGAGCGCCGCCTGATGGAGCGCTGGCACGGCCATGGACGTTCGGATGAGGATGCGCGCGCCTGGATCGCCTCCAATGACATGCCCAACATCGAGCGCGTGCTGGCCCGGCGAAGGGCGGCCGACCTGGTCATTGGTTAACACGTTCAATTTTCGGTATTTTTCAACGGGAACCTTAAGGGTTTCGCGCCGTTATGCCCGACAACCCGTTTGTCCGGCGTAAGGGATTTTTCCGATGGCAACCAAGGCAAAAAAACCTGCAAAGACGAGGCCTGCCAAGGCAACTCAGGCAAAGGCCGGCGCTGGCCCTGCGATTGCCGAACGCTCGAAAGACGCCAAGGGCGCTTTCGGCAAGGCCGCCCCCAGGAAGGTCGTCCCGGCGGCGAAGACCGCCAGCCCGCGCAAACCGGCGCCGAACAAGCCTGGCACCGTCCGCACCGTGGCTGGCATAGCGGCCGGCGCGGTGGTCGCCACCGCGCGCGGCGCGGCCTCTTTGGCCGCCTCCGTGATCGGCAAGGGTGGGTCGAAAGCCAAGGCGGAGTAACACGACTTTATCGTCCACCGGGCCAAATCCACCCGATCAAGACAATCGCCCTATAGGTGGTTTCAGCTTTTTGCTGGAATGGTCAGGCCCTTCTGGACAGCCGGCCGGGCCAGGCCGCGCTCCAGCCATGCCGCCACATTCGCGAAATCGTCGAAGCCGACGAGCTCGCGCGCTTCGTAAAAGCCGATCAGGTTACGCACCCAGCCGAGCAGCGAGATGTCGGCGATGGTGTAGTCGTTGCCCATGACCCATTTGCGGCCCTTCAGCCTGCCGTCGAGCACGCCGATCAGCCGCCGCGATTCGTCGCGGTAGCGCTCCAACGGGCGCTTGTCGGCGATCTCGCGGCCGGCGAATTTGTGGAAGAAGCCGACCTGGCCGAACATCGGCCCGACCGAAGCCATCTGAAAGAAGACCCATTGGATCGTCTCGTAGCGCCGCGCCGCGTCCGCCGGCAAGAGCAGGCCGGTCTTTTCGGCGAGATACAGAAGGATGGCACCGGATTCGAACAAGCCGATCGGCTTGTCATCCGGGCCGTTGGGATCGATGATCGCCGGGATCTTGCCGTTGGGATTGAGCGACAGGAATTCCGGTGTCCAGCTTTCGTTCTTGCTGATGTTGATCAGATGCGGCTCATAGGGCAGGCCGATCTCTTCCAGTGCGATCGATATTTTCACGCCGTTCGGGGTCGTTGCCGAATAGAGCTGGATCTGGTCCGGGCGCTTGGCCGGCCAACGGGTTGTGATCGGAAAGGCGGACAGGTCGGCCATCGAAAACTCCTGAGCGGGGATTTGCACCAAGGGTGCACGGTGTTGGCGGGTGGCCAAGGAATTAGGCGCATGGCCAGGCAGGATCAATATGGGGGCGACAGTTTCGCCATGCATGGGCAGTCAACCGAATCGAACACGGCGGATCGTCAAGCGCACTCGGGATCGCCCGGCCGGTAGTGGCCGCCGGGGCGGTAGTAACCGCCGGGGCGGTAGTAACCGCCGGGATTAGATGGCCTTGAATGCCAGCACGGCGTTGGTGCCGCCGAAAGCAAAACCGTTGCTGATCGCAACGCGCACCTTGCGCTCGCGCGCGACGTTGGGCGTCACGTCGAGATCGCAATCGGGATCAGGCTCGTTGTAGTTCGCCGTCGGCGGCACGACGCCTTCGCGGATCGCCATGACACAGGCGATCATCTCCAGTCCGCCCGACGCACCGAGGCAATGGGCATGCATCGACTTGGTCGAGGAGATCGACAGCGCGCGCGCGTGCTCGCCGAAGACGTGTTTGATCGCGGTGGTTTCGATCTGGTCGTTGGCCTTGGTGCCGGTGCCGTGCGCGTTGAGATAGTCGATGTCCTCGGGATTGAGCCCGGCATCGGCGAGGCAGAAGCGCATAGCGGCTTCCGGCCCCTCCACGGTCGGGGCGACGATGTCGGAGGCATCGGCGGAAAGGCCGGCGCCGGCGACTTCGGCGAGGATGGTGGCACCACGCGCCATGGCGTGATCGTAGCTTTCCAGAACCGCCATGCCGGCGCCTTCACCGAGCACCAGGCCCTGGCGGTCGGCCGAGAACGGCCGGCAGGTGTCGGGTGACAGCACGCGCAATGCCTCCCAGCCCTTCAGCACGCCCCAGACCAGCGGCGCATCGGTGCCGCCGGCCACCATGACGTCGGCGCGGCCAAGCCTGATCTGGTCGACCGCCGAGGCGATGGCGTGGTTGGACGACGAGCAGGCCGAAGTGACACCGAACACCGGCCCACGCAGGCCAAGATGCATGCTGACCTGGCCGGAGGCGGCGCCAGGCATGACCCTGGGCACGGTGAAGATGCCGGCGCGATTCTTGCCTTCGAGCAAGATGGCCCGGTAATTTTCCTCGATCGTCTCGAAGCCGCAGACGCCGACGCCGACGATGGTGCCCATGCGATAGGTGTTGTCGGCATGCGCGGCCAATCCGGACTGCTGCATGGCTTCGCGCGCGGCGATCACCGCCAGCAGGCTGAAGCGGTCCATCGACACCAGCTGCTTGCGCTCGATGCCATGGTCGGGCAGCGCCTTGATCTCGCAGCCTATCTTGACCTTCAGGTCGTGGAGGGAATGATTTTCGATTGGACCTATCGCCGAGCGGCCGGCACGCATCTCGTTCCAGATCGCGGGAGCGTTGGTGCCAAGGCCGCATATCCCGCCAAGGCCGGTGATGACGACGCGTTTCAGCATTCGATCAGGCTTTTTTCGCGATCAACGCGCGAACGGCCTCAACCATGTCGCCGACATTCTTCAGATTGCTCCAGGCATCGACCGTGTTCATCTCAATCTCGATGCCATATTGCTCCTCCAGGTCGAAGATGATCTCCGTCAGCTCCAGGGAATGGATGCCAAGCGACGTCAATTCGGTGCTGGTGGTGATCTCCTCGCCGCCCGGCTCGGCATGGGGCTTGATCTTTTCGATGATATCCGTTGCCAGTTGGTCAGCCATTCGGTCTCTTCCCCACATTGTCGTTTCTCGACGCCAACTGAACAGCGCCTTCTTGTCCTCGGTATCAGGCCGCGATCGTCCGCTTCTACCCCGCCAAGCATCGCCTGACCGTACCAAGGTGGCTCCCTCTATAGAAACGGAAACGCCATCAAGCAACAAGCTATATATCGACAAAACCGCCGCAGTGCTTAACCTGACGGCGTGGATACGATCGAATATACCAAGTTTACGCCCCCTTTGGCCCAGCGCGCCGCGGGCCTGGCACAGTTGGGCTGCGCCAGCGCCGACGGCCGCACGCGGCTGCGGCGCCTCTATCAGGACGGCTCCGCCAAGATAAGGCTGCCGGCCGTTTCGGCCGATCCGCTGGAGGCGGTGCTGATCAACACCGCCGGCGGGCTGACCGGCGGTGACCGCATCGGCTGGGATATAGATGTCGGTGCCAATGCCTCGGCGTCGATAACGACCCAGGCCTGCGAGAAGGTCTATCGCGCCGCATCCGACCATGCCCAGGTGCAGGTCAGGCTGACTGTCGGTGAAAACGGCCGAGTCGCCTGGCTGCCGCAGGAAACCATCGTCTTCGACCGTGCGGCCTTTGCCCGCAAATTGGATGTCGAGCTTGCCGCGGGGGCCGAGGCGCTGGTGCTGGAGGCGACCGTCTTCGGCCGCCTGGCCATGGGTGAGTGCGCCGCGCAGGGCAATTTTAGCGACCGCTGGCGTGTCCGCCAGGATGGCTATCTCATTCATGCCGAGGATTTCCGCATCGGACCTGATATCGCTGCTTCGCTCGCCCGTCCGGCGGCCGCCGGCGGTGCGATCGCGGTGGCGACGCTGCTGCTGGTGTCGCCGCGGGCCGAGGCCTTTCTCGACCCGGTCCGAGACATCGTCGGCGACCAGGGTGGCGCAAGCGTCTGGAGCGTCAAGGCATCTGGCAAGCTTCTTGCGAGGCTTTACGCCGAGGACGGCTACCAACTGCGCCAGCGGCTGGTTCCGCTTGTTGGATTGCTCAACGGACGGGCGGGGTTGCCCAAATTATGGTCACTGTGATTCGGGAAACCGCATGAACCTGACGCCAAGGGAAAAAGACAAGCTGCTGATCGCCATGGCGGCGATCGTGGCGCGCAAGCGGCTGGAGCGCGGCGTCAAGCTCAACCACCCGGAAGCGATCGCGCTGATCACCGACTTCGTCGTCGAGGGTGCCCGCGATGGGCGTCCGGTCGCCGAACTGATGGAGGCCGGCGCCCATGTCGTCACCCGCGCGCAGGTGATGGAAGGCATCGCCGAGATGATCCATGACGTGCAAGTGGAGGCGACCTTCCCCGACGGCACCAAGCTGGTGACCGTGCACGAACCGATCAGGTGAGGAGACCCGGATGCTCGAACTGCGCCCAAACTGCGAGTGCTGCGACAAGGACCTGCCGCCGGACGCGGCGGATGCATTGATCTGCACCTTCGAATGCACCTTCTGCGCCGATTGCGTGGAAGGCGTGCTCGGCGGCATCTGCCCCAATTGCGGCGGCAACTTTTCGGCCCGACCGATCCGTCCCGCCGCGATGCTGAAGAAATACCCCGCCTCGACCAAGCGCATCCTCAAGGCCGAGGGCTGCGGTCCTCGCAAGGCCGCGTGACCACCCGATACAGTAAACGAAAGGCAATGAAATGATCCCCGCCAAACGCCTGTGCCTCTCGGCGATCCTGTTTCTGGCCGCAGCCATGCCGGCCTATGCCCATGTCGGCATCGGCACGACCTCGTCCTTCACCGCCGGCTTCATGCATCCTTTGTGCGGCCTCGATCATATGACCGTGATGATCGCCGTCGGCCTATGGGCGGCGCTCAAGGGCGGCAAGGCGATCTGGGCGTGGCCGGCGGCCTTTGTCGGCGTCATGCTCGCCGGAGCGGGCCTTGGCATGGCGCATGTGCCGGTGCCCTTCGTCGAGCCTGGCATACTGGCCTCCGTCGTGGCGCTTGGCCTGCTGGTGGCGCTGGCGGTCGATCTGCCGGTCGCGGCCGGCGTCGCCATCATCGGCCTGTTCGCGCTGTTCCACGGCCACGCTCATGGCACCGAAGTGCCGGAAAATGCCGGCGGCCTCGAGTACATGGCCGGCTTTGCCGCCGCCACCGTGCTGCTTCATGCAACCGGCATCGCCGCCGGCTTGAGCCTTGGCATGAGGTTCCGTGGTTCGGCCCGCGTCGCGGGCGCGGCCTGCGCGGCCATCGGCGTCGGCCTCGCTTTCGGCGTTGTGTGATATCCGATGATCCCCGGCGAAATCATTCCCGTCCAAGGCGATATCGAGCTCAACACGGGTCTGGCGACGGTCACCCTGAAAGTCGCCAACAGCGGCGACCGGCCGATCCAGGTCGGCAGCCACTACCATTTCTTCGAAACCAATGAGGGGCTTAAATTCGACCGCGACCAAGCGCGCGGCATGCGTCTCGACATCGCCGCCGGCACCGCCATGCGCTTCGAGCCAGGCCAGGAACGCGACGTCACGCTGGTACCGCTCGGCGGCAAGCGCGAGGTCTATGGGTTCCAGCAGAAGGTTATGGGCAAGCTGTGAAGCGTAGCGGCGCGCTCAACTCATCTAGAGGGCTTGGCTGCCGCGTAGATGACGATCTTTCCCGGATCGTCGAACTCGACGGCGAGAACGTCCTGCGCCGCCACGCGCCGCGAATCGATGGCGTTGAACAGCAAGGCGTTGGCCTCGATCTCCTTGCGCAGTTCGGCGACATCGTCCCGATGCTGCCGGACCTTGTTCTCGATGACCGGCGGCGGGCCGCCTTCGCTGCGCGCCGCGTCGGTCAGGAACACGATATCGACCTTGTCCAGCTTCGAGGTCTTGCGCACCGTGCTGATGTTTTCACGCGTGCGCTCGATTGCCGAACTGACTTTTCCGATTTCAGCGGTGGCCTTGGCCTGTTCCTCGTTGATTTGCGAGCCGACGATCCGGTCGACGGTCTCCGGACTTTCAAGGCCCTGCGCGTTGAGCGCGGCTTGCGGAAGGCTTGCCGCCAGAAACGCCGCCGCCGCAACGACATGCAGCCAACGGAAATCAGGCAAGGTCATGGAGGTCATCGTTCGCTTTCGCACTTTGTTTCGACGCCGATGAAACGAAACGACTCCAGCCCGGCCACGGTTCCCTTCACGATTGGCTTGGCGGGCCGGGAGTCGGCCCGCCAAGCCGGATCGTCAACTGGCCTTCTTGGTGATCAAGGTCAGCGCACCATTGGGCTCCATGCTGGCCGCGACCACCTGCGCCGAGGTCATGCCCTTGGCCACGAGGGCGGACTTGACCTTGGGGGTGGCATCTATCGAGCTGCGCAGCTTCTGCAGGCCGGCATCGCCACGCTGGGCGATGACCTGATTGACCTGCGTCTGGGTGTCCTTCGGCAGTTCGGTGATGTCGACGATGTTGACGCTCTGGATCGCCGGCGAGGCCTGCTGACCGCCCGGGGCGGGAGTCGCCGCCTTGGGGGCAGGGGTGGCCGGAGCGGACTGTTGGGCGGGCTGCTGCTGGGCACTGGCGGCACCGGCCAGCATCAGGCTGGCGGCGGCTACAAGAAATATCGTTTTGCGCATGGATTTTCCTTCCATCGATTTGGCAAACGGTCGTTTTGGGGTGACCTGCCAACCTCAACCGCCAAATGGGATGAGAAGGTGTCGCCGAGCGGGTCATTGCGTGACCATTGGATGGCCGCAATGTGCGGCCCGGCCTCAACCACACCGTGTTTCGGGAGCAATCGCTGATGGCTAGAATCTCACGCGCCGCCTACGCCCAGATGTATGGTCCGACCGTCGGCGACAAGGTCAGGCTGGCCGACACCGAACTTTTCATCGAAGTCGAAAAGGACCTCACGATTCACGGTGAGGAGGTAAAATTCGGCGGCGGCAAGGTCATTCGCGACGGTATGGGCCAGAGCCAGGTTTCCCGCGCCGAGGGCGCGGTCGATACCGTCATCACCAACGCCTTGGTAATCGATGCCAGTGCCGGCATTTTCAAAGCCGATATCGGCCTCAGGGATGGCCGCATCGCGGCTGTCGGCAAGGCCGGCAATCCGGACACGCAGAACGGTGTCACCATCATCATCGGCCCGGGCACCGAAATCATCGCCGGCGAGGGCAAGATCCTGACACCGGGCGGCTTCGACGCGCATATCCACTTCATCTGCCCGCAGCAGATCGAAGAGGCGCTGATGAGCGGCATTACCACCATGCTGGGCGGCGGCACCGGGCCGGCGCATGGCACGCTGGCGACCACCTGCACGCCGGGGCCATGGCACATGGCGCGGATGATCCAGTCCTTCGACGCCTTCCCGATGAACATCGGCCTGTCCGGCAAGGGCAATGCCTCGCTGCCGGCGGCACTGGAAGAGATGGTGCTGGGCGGCGCCTGCTCGCTGAAGCTGCACGAGGATTGGGGCACGACGCCGGCTGCCATCGACTGCTGCCTGTCGGTCGCCGACGACCATGACGTGCAGGTGATGATCCACACCGATACGCTCAACGAATCCGGCTTCGTCGAAAACACGGTGGCGGCAATCAAGGGCCGCACCATCCATGCCTTTCACACCGAGGGCGCCGGTGGCGGCCATGCTCCCGACATCATCAAGGTCTGCGGCCTGCCCAACGTCATCCCGTCCTCGACCAATCCGACAAGACCCTACACCGTCAACACGCTGGCCGAGCATCTCGACATGCTGATGGTCTGCCATCATCTGTCGCCGTCGATCCCCGAGGACATCGCCTTCGCCGAGAGCCGCATCCGCAAGGAGACGATCGCGGCCGAGGACATACTGCATGACATCGGCGCCTTCTCGATCATCTCGTCCGACAGCCAGGCCATGGGCCGCGTCGGCGAAGTGGCGATCCGCACCTGGCAGACCGCCGACAAGATGAAGCGCCAGCGCGGCTCACTGCCGCAGGAAACCGGCGACAACGACAATTTCCGCGTCCGCCGCTACATCGCCAAGTACACGATCAACCCGGCCATCGCGCACGGCCTGTCCAAGGACATCGGCTCGATCGCGGTCGGCAAACGCGCCGACCTGGTGCTGTGGAACCCCGCCTTCTTCGGTGTCAAACCGGACATGGTGCTGATCGGCGGGATGATCGCCGCCGCCCCGATGGGCGACCCCAACGCCTCGATCCCGACGCCGCAGCCGATGCACTACCGGCCAATGTTCGGCGCCTACGGCAAGGCCAGGACCAATTCGTCGGTGACCTTCGTCTCGAAAGCCGCGCTCGAATCAGGCCTGCACGGCCGGCTTGGCGTCGACAAGCAGTTCGTTGCCGTCGAAAACACCCGCGGCGGCATCGGCAAACATTCGATGGTGCTCAACGACGCCACCCCGCATGTCGAAGTCGACCCGGAGACCTACGAGGTGCGGGCCGACGGCGAATTGCTGACCTGCGAGCCTGCGACGGTGCTGCCGATGGCGCAGCGGTATTTTCTGTTCTGAGTTCGACCGCCAAAATCCGTTGCGGCTGGCATGCACAGGCCGCAATATGCGGCCGCGCAGAAACTCATAATGATCCAGGCATGGCCACCGAAATAGCCTCCGCCCACGACATCTTCCCGCACATCCGCATCGTCATGGGCATGGTGATCGGACTTGGCGTCGCGCGCCTGCTGTCGGGGGTAGCGCGCATCGTCCAGCATCCGGGCCAGTACCGGCTCTATCCCGTGCATCTGGCCTGGGTCGCTTCGGTGCTGTTGATGCTGGTGCATTTCTGGTGGTGGGAGTTCGGCCTCTACGCCATCGAGACATGGACCTTCGGCAAATACCTGTTCATCATCTTCTACGCGATCACGCTGTTCCTGCTCTGCGCGCTGCTGTTTCCGGATTCGATGCTGGATTACACAAGCTACGAGGATTTCTTCTATTCGCGCCGAGGCTGGTTCTTCGGCCTGTTGGCGGCAACCTATCTGCTCGATGTGATCGACACGCTGCTGAAAGGGCCGGAGCATTTTGCCCGCTTCGGCAGCGAATATCTGTTCCGCACGCCAATCTTCGTCGCGCTTTGCATTGCCGCGATCCTGGTGCGCGACCGCCGCTTCCACATCGCCTTTGTCGCGGCGGCGCTGATCTACCAGATATCGTTCATCCTGCGGCTCTTCGACACGATCGTATGACCATGGCGGATGGTCTAGTCTGCTTGGGAAAGGCAGGTGTCAATCATGTATAAGGCCGTCGGATCACGGGGATCCCGGGTCAGCCGTGTCCTCTGGATGCTCGAGGAGCTCGGGCAGCCCTATGAATTCGTCGCGGTCAAGCTGCGCTCGCCGGAAGCCTATGCGCTCAACCCGTCGGGCAAGGTGCCGATCCTCATCGACGGCGAGCTGACGGTGACGGATTCGGCGGCGATCTGCGTCTATCTGGCCGACAAGCACGCCGACAAAGGCATGGGCGCCAATCCGGGTGTCGCCGGCCGTGCCGAGATGGATTCCTGGATGCATTTTGCCCAGAGCGAGTTCGAGGCGCCGCTGTGGAACAAGCTGCGTCACCGCTTCCTGCTGCCGAAGGAGGTCCGCGTCGATGTCGGCCCCGCGGCGGCCTATGATTTCGCTTCCGAGACCAAGGCACTGGACCGCCGCCTTGGCGACAAGCCGTTTGCGCTGGGCGACCGGTTCTCTGCCGTCGACGTGCTTTTGGGCGACATGGGCGGCTGGGCCCGGGCCGGAAAATTCCAGATCGAATCCGAGCGCGTCAACGCCTATTTCGACCGCGTGCTGGCGCGGCCCGCCCGCGCTCGGGCGCAAGCCAATGGAGGCTCGATGAAATGAAGCTCAACCTCAACACCGACTTCACCAAATTTCCACGCGCCGTCTCCGTGCTGCCCGCCGGCGCGGCAGGAGCCACCGTGCCGTCCGGGCGTGCCGTTCTTGCCCATGACGAGCGGCATCTGCGCCGCCGGGCCATCGAACTTGCCGACGGCAGCAAGGTGCTGGTCGACATGCCCGAACCCGTCGCCCTGAACGATGGCGACCGGCTGGTGCTGGAGGATGGCCGCCATGTCGAGATCAGCGCCGCGCCGGAAGAGGTCTACGACATCCGCGCCCGCGACAGCGTGCATCTGACCGAGCTCGCCTGGCATATCGGCAACCGTCATCTCGCCGCGGGCATCGAGGCGGATCGGATCGTCATCCTGCGCGACCACGTCATCAAGGCAATGCTGGAGGGGCTCGGCGCCTCGGTGCGCGAGGTTTCCGAACCGTTCAAGCCGGTGCGCGGCGCCTATTCCGGCCATGGCAGCGGGCATGGGCATGGGCATGATCACGGCCATTCCCACAGCCATGCGGAATCCCATTCGCATGCGCATGGTGAATCGCATTCCCATGCCCACAGCCATTCTCACCACGGTCACCATCACGACCATGACTGACCAGCCTTCCAACATCGCCTTGCTGCGGCTGATGGCGTGGCTGTCGCCGGCCTTCCCGGTCGGCGGCTTCGCCTACAGCCACGGTCTCGAACGCGCGGTGCATGACGGGCTGGTTGCCGATGCCGGGGGCCTGGTTCGCTGGCTGGAGACACTGGTCGAGATGGGTTCAGGCTGGAACGATGCGGTACTGTTCGCCGAGAGCTGGCGCCGTGCACGCCACGGTAGCGATCTCGACGAAGTGGCCGCACTGGCCGAGGCGCTGGCCGGCTCGCGCGAGCGCCACACCGAGACCATGTTGCAGGGGGCGGCCTTCCTCAAAGCGGCAACGGCGTGGTCCAATCCCGTGTTAGCGCGCCTGCCGGCAGAATGCGCCTATTGCGCCGCCGTTGGCGCCATCGCCGGCGGCAACGGTATCGCGCTGCAGGACGCGCTGTGCGCCTTCCTGCAAGCCTTCTTCTCCAACCTCGTCCAGGCGGCGATCCGGCTCGGCGTCGTCGGCCAAAGCGAGGCCACCGCGCTGCTGGCCGGCTTCGAGCCACTGGCCCTCTCGACCGCCGCCCGCGCCTCCCGCTCGACATTGGACGATCTCGGCGGCTGCGCCTTCGTCTCCGACGTGATGGCGATGAAGCACGAAACCCAGTATTCGCGGCTGTTCCGCTCATGAGCGTCCTCGCCTTTGTCCTCTCCTTCGTCCTGCTGCTGATCACGGCGTTGCATGTCTATTGGGGCATTGGCGGCATCTGGCCGGGCAGGGATTCAGCTTCCTGCGCCCACGCCGTCGTCGGCTTTCGCGGCGTCGACGAAATGCCGTCGTCCTTCGCCAGTTTCGCCGTCGCCGCCTGTCTCGGCCTGGCGACACTCTGGCCGCTGGCGCTCATCGGCTTCTTTGCCTCGCCCTTCCCAAGGGAAGGCCTGGCCGCCACTTCGCTGCTGATCGGGCTGGTGTTTCTGGGACGCGGCATTGCCGGCTTCACGCCGTGGTGGCGGCGGCTGGCGCCGGAACAACCTTTCGCCCGGCTCGATACCAGTCTTTATTCGCCGCTGTGCCTGCTGATCGGGCTCAGCTTCGCCATCCTTGCCGTCACGGAGTTCCCGACATGACCCAGCCCAATGGTCCCCTTCGCATCGGCATTGGCGGCCCTGTCGGCTCCGGCAAGACGACGCTGACCGAGAAGCTCTGCAAGGCGTTGCGCGACGAGTTCTCCATCGCCGTCGTCACCAACGACATCTACACCAGGGAAGACGCCATGATGCTGGCCCGGCTGCAGGCGTTGCCGGAGGACCGCATCGTCGGCGTCGAGACCGGCGGCTGCCCGCATACCGCCATCCGCGAGGATGCCTCGATCAATCTGCAGGCGATCGCCGAGCTCAACCGGAAATTCCCCGGCCTCGACATCATCTTCATCGAATCCGGCGGCGACAACCTTGCCGCCACCTTCTCGCCGGACCTCGCGGACCTGACGCTCTATGTCATCTCGGTCTGCCAGGGCGAGGAAATCCCGCGCAAGGGCGGACCGGCGATCACGCGTTCCGATTTCCTGATCATCAACAAGAGCGATTTGGCGCCCTATGTGAACGTCAACCTCGACGTGATGGAGAGCGACGCCGGCCGCATGCGCGGCAAGCGGCCGTTCGGCTTCACCGATCTGTCGCGCGGCAAGGGCTTGCAGGAGGTGATCGATTTCATCATCGAGCATGGCGGGCTGAGGGTCGGCACCGCCGCCAGCACGGCGGCCTGAGCAGCAACTTCTCCCTGCACCAACCAAAACCCGTTGCGGGCAGCCGTCGGTCGCGGCATTCTCGCCAAAACCGGAGGATTTTCGATGAGCATCGCCCGCCTGCAGAAGGAAACGCTGACCAACCTGCCCTTCTACGAAGAGCGCGTCGATCTCGCCTGCGCGTTTCGCTGGACGGCACGGCTCAACATGCACGAGGCCGTGGCCAACCATTTCTCGCTGGCGGTCAACAAGGACGGCACGCAGTTCCTGATGAACCCGAACCAGGTGCATTTCTCGCGCATCAAGGCGAGCGACCTGTTGATGATCGACGCCAACGATCCTGACACGTTGTCGGGGCCTAACGCGCCCGACCCGACGGCCTGGGGCCTGCACGGCGCCATCCATCGCAACGTGCCGCATGCGCGCTGCGTCATGCATGTCCATTCGATCCACGCCACGGTGCTCGCCTCGCTGGCGGACTCGACATTGCCGCCGATCGACCAGAATTCTGCGATGTTCTTCAATCGCCATGTCGTCGACGCGCATTATGGCGGATTGGCCTTCGAGGAAGAGGGCGAGCGCTGCTCGCAACTTCTCATCGATCCCAAGGTCAAGGTGATGGTGATGGGCAATCACGGTGTGCTGGTCATCGGCGACACGGTGGCGGACGCTTTCAACCGCATGTTCTATTTCGAGCGCGCCGCGGAGACCTACATCAAGGCGCTGTGGACCGGCCGCCCGCTACGCACATTGTCCGATGCGATCGCCGAGAAGACGGCAAGCGAGATGGATGATTATCCGGGCCAGGCCGAACGTCATCTCGCCGAATTGAAGGCGATCCTCGACGAGGAAGAGCCGGTCTACCGGAACTAGAGCCCGAGCTGAGCTCGCAATTCCCCGGCGCTGTTGATGACGATGGCGCCGGGCGGTCCTTCCATCGGCTTTTCCGGCCAGAAGATCGTCTTCATGCCCGCCGCCAGACCCGCCATGGCGCCCGGCCAACTGTCGTCGACAGCGACAGCATGCGCGGGATCGACATCGGCCAGATAGGCGGCGCGCAGGAACGGTTCGGCATGCGGCTTGCCGTCGCGCACATCGTTGCGGCTGACGGTCTTCATGCCGGGAAAAAAGAGGCCGACGGCACGCAGATTGGCATCGACGATCAGCCGGTCGGAATTGGAGACCACCGCCTGCTGCACGCCAAGCGCGCGCAATTCATCGAAGACCTCGATCGCACCGGGGCGCGGCCTCAAGCTTTCGACCAGCGGCAGATAGTGCTCGTATTTGCGCACGATCCAGTCGTCGAAGGGCAGGTCCAGGCCAAACTCGTCGCGCATCATCTCGTAGACCGGCCAGGCGGCAACGCCGAGCACACGCTCATGCAGATCGGCGGGCGGTACAAGACCGACATTGCGCATTGCCGCCACCAGGGCCGCCTCGTGCAACGGCTCGCTGTCGACCAGCGTACCGTCCATGTCCCAGAAAACCGCTCTCGGTGTCATGCAGCGCTCCTTTTGCGATCCCCTTAAAGGGTTTGTCCCGGGAGATAAACCGTCGGAATCGCAGAAGGTGGCCGCGACCGGAGCCGAAGTCGCCCCCGTCCTCGGCGGCCAGACACTGCCGGCGGGGCAATCCCCATCTCGCAGTTGCGAACAATTGCCCGTGATATTGACAATTGCGCAGACAACCGTTCCCTGCGAAACTACAGGCAGACCGCCTTGATGACCGGCGGTCTTGGGAGGCAGGACGTGAGTACCCGGCAGGATGGCGGCAGCAACAGGCTGGACGACGCGGCGCGCGCCGGCTGGCTCTATTACGTTGCCGGCAACACACAGGACCAGATCGCCGCCACGCTCGGCATTTCGCGGCAGACGGCGCAGCGGCTGGTGTCGCTGGCGGTGTCGGAAGGCTTGATCAAGGTTCGGGTCGACCATCCTATCGCCAACTGCCTGGATCTCGCGGCCCGGCTGAGATTGCGTTTCGCGCTCGATCTCGTCGAGGTGGTGCCGAGCGATCCCAATTCATCGTCGACGACCATCGGCATCGCCGAGGCCGCCGCCGCCGAGATCGAGCGGCGGCTGCGGTCGCCGACGCCGATCGTCATGGGGATCGGCACCGGGCGCACGCTGAAGGCGGCGATCGAGCAGCTGCCGCCGATGGAATGCCCGCAGCACAAGGTCGTGTCGTTGACCGGCAACATCTCGCCTGACGGCTCCGCCGCCTTCTACAACGTCATCTTCACCATGGCCGACCGCGTCAAGGCGCGCTCCTTCCCGATGCCGCTGCCGGTCATCGCCTCCTCGCCGCAGGAGCGCGAGATGCTGCTCAACCAGCCGATGATCCAGCCAACGCTGGCCCTTGCGGCGGAAGCCGATGTCACCTTCATCGGCATTGGCGACCTCGGCCCCAGGGCGCCGCTCTACGAGGATGGCTTCATTTCCGAAAGCGAGCTGAAGGCGCTGCAGAAGGCCGGCGGCATCGCCGAGATCGTCGGCTGGGTGTTCGACCGGGAAGGCCGCATGATCGAGGGCATCACCAATGACCGGGTGTCGTCGGCCTCGCTACCCTCCCGCGAAAAATCGCTGGTCATCGCGCTGGCCATGGGCGAGCGCAAGCTGCCCGGGATCCTGGCGGCCGTGAACCGCCGGCTGGTCAATGGGCTGATCACCGATGAGCGGACAGCGACCGCCCTTTTGGCCGGCATCTGACCGGGAAGCCCTGCCGAATGCGGCACGGGCGACTGCTTTTGCGATAAAGCCAACACGTCTATCCGTGCCGACCGAAAGGGTCGTTGCCATCGAGAAGACCAAGGTCGCGCTGCAGATGCGGCGACAGGTCCCTGATGTCGAGATGCGCCCTTCTTCTGATCGCGAACCAGCCTAAACCATCCGTGAGCCAAGAAATCCAGCGATGATCCGGAGCTGGAGTGCCCTTTTGCTGCGCCATGGTCATGATCTTCAACCTCCGCTATCCTGAACCCGAATGACGGGTTGACGGAAATGTCGGTCTTGCCGGCCGGCTTTGCCAATCGAACGTCGATAAGGACCCATAAGGAGGCCTTATGCCGGATCTGAGCTCGCCACAGGTTTCGCAACTGCCGCCGCTGCAGGCGGTCAGGGTGTTCGAGGCGGTGGCGCGGCACCTTTCCTTCACCAAGGCGGCCGTGGAACTCGCCATGACACAGGCAGCCGTCAGCTATCAGATCAAAGTGCTGGAAGAGCGTGTCGGCGCACCTTTGTTCCTGCGCCGGCCGCGGCAGATCGAGCTGACCGAAGCCGGCCAACGCCTGGCGCCGGCGGTCAGCGAGGCCTTTGCCATTCTTGGCCAGGCCTATGCCGCGGCGCGCGGTGGCGCGGACGGGTTGCTGTGCGTAACCACGGTGCTGACCTTCGCCTCGAACTGGCTGGCGCATCATCTGGGCTCGTTCCAGCTGGCCCATCCAGGCCTTGCCGTGCGGCTCGAAACGTCGAGCCGGCTGACGGATTTCGCCCGCGAGGATGTCGACCTCGCCATCCGCTCGGGCGGCGGCAAATGGCCGGGGCTGGAAGCCCACAAGCTGCTCGACGCCGATTTCACACCGATGCTGAGCCCGAAGCTCGCGGCGAGCATCGGCGGCGTCAACGAGCCGGCCGACCTGTTGCGGCTGCCGATCCTCGATCCGGGCGACGTCTGGTGGACGCAATGGTTCGAGACGGCGGGCGTGCATGCGCACGACCTTGCCACGCGGCCCGGCAGCAGCATGGGCGCGCAGGCCTACGAGGCGAACGCGGCGATCGCCGGCCATGGCGTGGCGATCCTGACCCGGGCGCTGTTCAAGACGGAACTTGCCGAAGGCCGCCTGATCCAGCCTTTCGATCTCGTCGGCGACGACGGCCATGCCTACTGGCTGGTCTATCCCGAAGCGCGCCGCAACGTGCCGAAGATCCGCGCCTTCCGCGACTGGCTGCTGGCCGAGATCGCCTGCTGACAGGCCCTTTTCACCCGATCCGATCTTCCACGCCCGCCGACTAATATGCGGCACGGGCACTGTCCGTCGCCCTGTATCGGCAAGCCCGGTGCTGCGCTGCAGCATCGAATCCACTTGACATAATTCACGCCAAGTGAGTAATTGCTCATAGCCAAGGCAAATGCTCACTTGGTTCATGGGAGGAATTTGATGAAACTGCGCACGCTCACCCTGGGCTTGTTGTCGGCCAGCGCTCTCGCTTTTGCCGCACATGCCGAATCCATCACCATCGCCACCGTCAACAATGGCGATATGGTCCGCATGCAGAAGCTGACCGAAGACTTCACCAAGGCTAATCCCGACGTCCAGCTCAACTGGGTCACGCTTGAAGAGAACGTGCTGCGCGAGCGCGTCACCACCGACATCGCCACCAAGGGTGGTCAGTATGACGTGATGACCATCGGCACCTACGAAGTTCCGATCTGGGCCAAGCAAAGCTGGCTGCTGCCGCTCGACAAGCTCGGCGCCGACTACGACACCAAGGACATCATCCCGGCCATCGCTGGCGGCCTTTCGGTCGACGGCAAGCTCTATGCCGCGCCCTTCTACGGCGAAAGCTCCTTCGTCATGTACCGCAAGGACCTGATGGACAAGGCCGGGCTGAAGATGCCCGATGCGCCGACTTGGGACTTCATCAAGCAGGCCGCCGACAAGATGACCGACCGTGCCAATGGCGTGAACGGCGTCTGCCTGCGCGGCAAGGCCGGCTGGGGCGAAAACATGGCGTTCCTGACCGCCATGTCGAACTCCTTCGGCGCCCGCTGGTTCGACGAGAACTGGAAGCCGCAGTTCGACCAGCCGGAATGGAAGAAGACGCTGCAGTTCTATGTCGACCTGATGAAGGCCGACGGCCCCGAGGGCGCCTCTTCCAACGGCTTCAACGAAAACCTGGCGCTTTTCCAGCAGGGCAAGTGCGGCATGTGGATCGACGCCACTGTCGCCGCCTCCTTCGTGTCGGATCCGAAGAACTCCACCGTCGCCGACAAGGTCGGCTATGCGCTGGCGCCTGACAATGGGCTCGGCAAGCGCGGCAACTGGCTGTGGGCATGGTCGCTGGCGATTCCCGCCGGTACGAAGAAGGCCGACGCCGCCGAGAAGTTCGTCTCCTGGGCGACCAGCAAGCACTACGCCGAACTCGTCGCTTCGAAAGAAGGCTGGGCCAACGTTCCTCCGGGCACGCGCTCCTCGCTCTACGCCAACCCCGAGTACCAGAAGGCGGCTCCGTTCGCCAAGATGACGCTGGACTCGATCAACGCCGCCGACCCGACGCATCCGACCGTCAAGCCGGTGCCCTATGTCGGCGTGCAGTTCGTCGCCATCCCAGAGTTCCAGGGTCTTGGCACCACCGTCGGCCAGCTCTTCTCGGCCGCCTTGGCCGGCCAGTCGAGCGTCGACGATGCGCTGAAGCAGGCCCAGGACGCCGCCACCGCGACGATGACCGAAGGCGGGTATATCAAGTAAGGCTCCTCCCGGTGCCGATGCCGGTCACCTCCTCGACCGGCAACGGCCGCCCGAGTTCCCAGCTCGGGCGGCCGCCTTCAACGCCTCTGAAAATTCAAGTCCGACCATTGAAGGGTGACCGTCATGGCTACTCAGCAGACCCGTTCGCTTGCCCGTTTCATGATGGCGCCATCCGTTTTGCTGCTGCTGGTCTGGATGGTCGTTCCACTGGCGCTGACGCTGTGGTTCTCCTTCCAGCAGTACAATCCGCTCAATCCGGTGCGCGACGGCTTCGTCGGCCTCTCCAACTACGCGCTGTTCTATTCCAATCCCGCCTTCCTGCAGTCGATCCTCAACACCCTGATCCTGGTGATCAGCGTGCTGCTGATCACGGTGATCGGCGGCATCCTGCTGGCGCTTTTGATCGACCAGCCGATGTGGGGTCAGGGCATCGTGCGCATCCTCGTCATATCGCCGTTCTTCGTCATGCCGCCGGTGGCCGCATTGGTCTGGAAGAACATGATCATGCATCCGCAATATGGGGTGTTCGCCGACATAGCGCGCTTCTTCGGGGCGCAACCGATCGACTGGTTCGGGCAACATCCGATGACGGCGATCATCATCATCGTCGCTTGGCAGTGGCTGCCTTTCGCGACGCTGATCCTGCTGACCGCGCTGCAGTCGCTCGACGGCGAGCAGAAGGAAGCCGCCGAAATGGACGGCGCCGGTTTCTTCAGCCGCTTCATCTATCTGACGCTGCCGCACATGTCGCGCGCCATCACCGTGGTCATCCTGATCCAGACGATCTTCCTGCTCTCGGTCTATGCCGAGATCCTCGTCACCACCAA
This sequence comes from Mesorhizobium erdmanii, assembly GCF_013170725.1. Lineage (NCBI taxonomy): Bacteria > Pseudomonadati > Pseudomonadota > Alphaproteobacteria > Hyphomicrobiales > Phyllobacteriaceae > Mesorhizobium > Mesorhizobium erdmanii. The sequence goes on from NZ_CP033361.1 coordinate 626,879, forward strand.
TGGCGGCCCAGGCTACGCCTCCACCAACCTGCCCTTCCTGGTCTACCAGAAGGCATTGCTGGAGTTCAAAATCGGCCAGGCTTCGGCCGGCGGCATCATCGCGGTCATTCTCGCCAACATCGTCGCCTTCTTCGCCATGCGCGCCGTCGGCAAGAACCTGGACAAGTAAGGGAGGACAAGATGGCACGCTCAGTCACCACCCAGCACAAGACAATCGCGACCGTCGCCGCCTGGATCGTCGCGCTGCTGATCTTCTTCCCGATCCTCTATACGATCATCACCTCGTTCAAGTCGGAGCAGGAGGCGATCCAGGGCTTCAACCTGATCCCGTCGGGAACGTTCGAGAGCTATGCCGAAGTTCAGGCGCAGAGCGGCTACTTCAAGTTCTTTCTGAACTCCGTGCTGCTCTCGGTCGGCTCGACCATCCTGGCCCTGCTGGTCGCCATTCCGGCAGCATGGTCGATGGCGTTCTCGCCGACCAAGCGGACCAAGGACATATTGATGTGGATGCTGTCCACCAAGATGATGCCGGCGGTCGCGGTGCTGTTCCCGATCTACCTGATCTTCCGCAATCTCGGCCTGCTCGACAGCCGCATCGGCCTGATGGTCATGCTGATGCTGATCAACCTGCCGATCGTGGTGTGGATGCTCTACACCTACTTCCGCGAAATCCCCGGCGAGATCCTCGAGGCGGCGCGCATGGACGGCGCCTCGCTGTGGAACGAGATCGTCTATGTGCTGACCCCGATGGCGGTGCCGGGCATTGCCTCGACCATGCTGTTGAACATCATCCTGGCCTGGAACGAGGCGTTCTGGACGATCCGGCTGACCACCACGGACGCAGCGCCGCTGACCGCCTTCATCAGTTCGTTCTCCAGCCCGCAAGGCCTGTTCTGGGCCAAGCTTTCGGCAGCCTCGACGCTGGCGATCGCGCCGATCCTGATCATGGGCTGGTTCAGCCAGAAGCAGCTGGTGCGCGGTCTGACATTTGGCGCCGTGAAATAGTATCGCGCACGCCAACCGACGACGGACAGTAACCCCTCGGGGAGGAAACCATGGGAAACATCACGCTCAAGAACGTCTCCAAGTCCTTCGGGGCGACGTCCATCATCCCCGGCCTCGACCTGGTGATCGAGAATGGCGAGTTCGTCGTCTTCGTCGGCCCGTCGGGTTGCGGCAAGTCCACTCTGCTGCGGCTGATCGCCGGGCTGGAAGACACCAGCGGCGGCACCATCAACATCGATGGCCGCGACGTCACCGGCGAGGCGCCGGCCAAGCGCAAGCTTGCCATGGTGTTCCAGTCCTACGCGCTCTATCCGCATATGACCGTGGCCAAGAACATCGCCTTCCCGCTGAAGATGGCGGGCGAGGACCAGGCGACCATCGACAAGAAGGTGAAGGACGCGGCACGCGTGCTGAACCTCACCAACTATCTCGAACGCCGGCCCGGCCAGCTCTCCGGCGGCCAGCGCCAGCGCGTCGCCATCGGCCGCGCCATCGTGCGCCAGCCTTCGGCCTTCCTGTTCGACGAGCCGCTGTCCAACCTCGACGCGGCGCTGCGCGGCACGATGCGGCTGGAGATCAGCGAGCTGCACCACCAGCTCAAGACGACGATGATCTACGTCACCCACGACCAGGTCGAAGCCATGACCATGGCCGACAAGATCGTCGTGCTGAATGCCGGCAACATCGAGCAGGTCGGCTCGCCGATGGAGCTCTACAAGACGCCGCGCAACCTGTTCGTGGCCGGCTTCATCGGCTCGCCGAAGATGAATCTCATCGAAGGCGCGCCGGCGGCCAAACATGGCGCCAAGACCATCGGCATCCGTCCCGAACACATGGAAATCTCGACCACGGCCGGCGAATGGAAGGCTACCGTCGGCGTTGCCGAGCATCTGGGCTCCGACACTTTCCTGCATGTCCAGGCCGATGGCGTCGGGCCGCTGACGGTGCGTGCCGACGGCGAGCTCGCCGTCCATCACGGCGACACCATCTACCTGACGCCCGACAAGGCCAAGCTGCATCGCTTCGGCGCCGACGGGAAGGCGATGTGAGCATGCGCCTGGCCGGCAAATCGGCGCTGATCACGGGTTCGGCGCGCGGCATCGGCAGGGCCTTCGCCGAAGCCTATGTACGCGAAGGCGCCACGGTGGCGATTGCCGACATCAACCTCGAGGCCGCGCAAAAGACGGCGGCCGAGATCGGCGGCAACGCCTATGCCGTCAAACTCGACGTCGCGGATCAGGCATCCATCGATGCAGCGATGAAGACGGTGGAGAGCAAGGCCGGCGGCCTCGACATATTGATCAACAACGCGGCTTTATTCGACCTGGCGCCGATCGTCGAAATCTCTCGGGCGAGCTACGAAAAGCTGTTCTCCGTGAACGTCGCCGGTACGCTGTTCATGCTGCAGGCGGCCGCTCGCTCGATGATCGCGCGAGGCAAGGGCGGCCGGATCATCAACATGGCGAGCCAGGCCGGACGGCGCGGCGAAGCGCTGGTCGGCGTCTATTGCGCCACCAAGGCCGCCGTCATCTCGCTGACCCAGTCGGCGGGGCTCGACCTGATCAAGCATCGCATCAACGTCAACGGCATCGCGCCCGGCGTGGTCGACAGCGACATGTGGGACCAGGTCGATGCGCTGTTCGCCAAATACGAGAACCGGCCGAAGGGCGAGAAGAAGCGGCTTGTCGGCGAAGGGGTGCCTTACGGCCGCATGGGCAAGCCGGAGGATCTCGCCGGCATGGCCGTGTTCCTGGCCAGCGATGAAGCCGAATACATCGTTGCCCAGACCTACAATGTCGACGGCGGCCAGTGGATGAGTTGAGGGGGGCGGCCTCTGCTTCTCGTCCTCCGCGAGGGGCAGAGGCCAACATCAGGGGTCGCATCGGCCTCGCCAAGCATGAGCCGTCCCTTACCCTCTCCCGACAGGACGGGGGAGGCGGAGTAACGAGGCCGATATAGGCCAAAGGGTAGACAGATGACCGTGAAACTCTCTTCCGCCAATCTCGCAAATCTCCCCGCCAAGGTCGCGGGTCCGAAGTACGACCGCTCGAAGCTGAAGGCCGGCATCGTTCATTTCGGCGTCGGCAATTTCCACCGCTCGCATCAGGCCGTCTATCTCGACGATCTGTTCAATTCGGGTGTCGGCCAAGACTGGGCGCTGGTCGGCGCCGGCGTCTTCGAGGGCGAGAAGATCGGTCGCGGGAAGCTGCAGGAGCAGGACTGGTTGACCACGGTGGTCGAACAGGATGACGGCCATATGAGCGCGCGCGTCACCGGCGCGATGATCGACTTCCTGATGCCGGGCGATGCGGCCGGCATCATCGATCGCCTGGCCGATCCGGCGATCAAGATAGTTTCGCTGACCATCACCGAAGGCGGCTATTTCATCGACCCCGCCTCCGGCAAGTTCAATCCGGCCCATCCCGACATCGTCGCCGACGCGCAGGCGGGCGCCACCCCCAAGACGGTGTTCGGCATCATCCTCGCTGGCCTGGTGCGCCGCCGCGACGATGGCATCGTGCCATTCACCGTGATGTCCTGCGACAACATCCCTCACAATGGCCACGTCACGTCGGATGGTGTCATCGGGCTGGCGCGGCTGATCGACGAGGATCTGGCCAACTGGGTCAACGACCACGTCGCTTTTCCCAACGGCATGGTCGACCGCATCACGCCTGCCACGTCAGATCGCGAGCGCGGCATCCTGGCGAGGGATTTCGGCGTCGAGGACGCCTGGCCGGTTTTCTGCGAACCCTTCAAACAATGGGTGCTGGAGGACCATTTCACCGCCGGCCGCCCGCCGCTGGAAAAGGTCGGCGTGCAGTTCGTCAAGGATGTCTCGCCTTATGAATTGATGAAGATCCGCATCCTCAATGGCGGCCACGCCACCATCGCCTATCCGGCCGGGCTGATGGACATCCATTTTGTCCATGAGGCAATGCAGGAGCCGCTGGTGCGCGGCTTTCTCGACAAGCTCGAGCATGACGAGATCATCCCGACCGTGCCGCCGGTGCCGGACACGGTGCTGGAGGACTATTACCAACTCATCGAAAAGCGCTTCTCCAATCCCAAGATCGGCGACACCATCCGCAGGCTCTGCCTCGACGGCTCCAACCGCCAGCCGAAGTTCATCATCCCGACCATCGCCGACCGCCTGAAGGCCGGCAAGGGCGTCGCCGGCCTGGCGCTGGAATCAGCGCTGTGGTGCCGCTACTGCTTCGGCACGACCGACAGCGGTGCCGTCATCGAACCCAACGACCCGAGCTGGGAGCGGTTGCAGGCGACGGCAAGGGCGGCAAAGGACGCGCCCGCCGCCTGGCTGGCTATGGAAGACATCTATGGCGATGTCGGCCGCGCCACGACCTTCGTCGAGGCCTTCGGCAGCGCGCTCAACTTGTTGTGGGCGAATGGCGCCCGCGCCACGCTGACGCGCTACGTCGCCGGCAAGCTCTGAGAGCCATCCGCCGCCATGACGCCTGAACTGGTCATCTTCGACTGCGATGGCGTGCTGGTCGACAGCGAGGCGCTCTCCGTCTCGGCGCTGCTCGGCATGATCAAGCTCGCCGGCGGCAGCCTCAGCGAGGACGACGCCTACGAACATTTCCTCGGCAAGAGCATGAAAAGCGTGCGCGAGATCCTTGGCCGCGATTTCGGCCTGGAGCTTACCGACCAGCATTTGACCGCCATGCGCGTCGACCTCATGCGCAAGTTCCGCGAGGAGCTGAGGCCCATATCCGGCATCAGCGAGATCTTGCCGAAGCTCGGCCTGCCGTTCTGCGTCGCCTCGTCGGGTACGCTGGAACGCATCCGCTATGCGCTCGACGTCACCGGTCTGCTCAAGCTGATGGAGCCGCATCTGTTTTCCGCGGCCATGGTGGCCAGGGGAAAGCCGGCACCCGACCTTTTCCTGCACGCCGCCGCCAGCATGCGGGCGCATCCGCGCAAATGCCTCGTCATCGAGGACAGTCCGGCCGGCATAGAAGCGGCCCGCGCGGCAGGGATGCGCGTCTTTGGCTTCACCGGCGGCGCGCATGCCGGCAACCCCGGCTTGAAAGCGCGGCTTGCGTCGAGTGAACCGGACTTTATATTCGCTGACATGCTGCAATTGCCCGATCTGATTGCAGGCCTGGGAGCGAGAGTTAGAGCATCTTGACGAAACAGTTTGTTTGCGCGGTCGATGTCGGCACCGGGAGCGCTCGCGCGGGCATCCTCGACGCCAGTGGTACCTTGCTCGGCCGTGCCGATCGGCCGATAGCCATGAACCAGCCAAAGCCCGATCATGCCGAGCATGATTCGCGCGATATCTGGGCGGCCGTCTGCGCCGCCGTGCGCGCCGCGCGCGAAAAAGCCGGCATCGCGGCGCAGGATATTGTCGGCATCTCCTTTGATGCCACCTGCTCGCTGGTGGTGCGCGACCGGCAGGGCGATCAGCTCAGCGTTTCGACGTCAGGCGACAAGCGCTGGGACACCATAGTCTGGCTCGACCACCGCGCCATCGCCGAAGCCGACGAATGCACGGCGAGCGGCCACGAGGTGCTCAACTATATTGGCGGCGTCATGTCGCCGGAGATGGCGACGCCGAAGCTCATGTGGCTGAAGCGCAACCTGCGCAAGACATGGAATGAAGCCGGCTATCTATTCGACCTTGCCGATTTCCTGACCTGGCAGGCGACCGGCTCATTGGCGCGCTCGCAATGCACGCTGACTGCCAAATGGACCTATCTGGCGCATGAGGACAGTGCCTGGCAGCGCGATTTCTTCGAGATCGTCGGCCTCGACGATCTCTTCGAGCATGGCAATTTGCCGGAGCGGGCCAGTCCGGTCGGCGCCGACATCGGTCCGCTGACAGCTCAGGCCGCAGCCGATCTCGGCTTGAGCGAAAACTGCCGGGTCGGCGCCGGGGTCATCGATGCCTATGCCGGCGCGCTCGGCGTGCTCGGCGGTTTTGCCGGCGACGAGCAGGACATCGGACGGCATCTGGCGCTGATTGCCGGGACATCGAGCTGCGTCATGGCGATGTCGCCCGACCCGCAGCCTTTCGCCGGCGTCTGGGGCCCCTATTTCGGCGCGGCGCTGCCGAAGCTTTGGCTGTCGGAAGGTGGCCAGTCGGCCACCGGCGCCCTGCTCGACCACATCATCCGCTGGCACGGTGCCGGCGGCGAGCCGGATGCCGCCATGCATGCAAAAATCGCCGGGCGTGTGGCCGAACTGCGTGCCACCGAGGGCGAAGCCCTCGCCGCGCGACTGCATGTGCTGCCTGATTTTCACGGCAACCGCTCGCCGCTCGCCGACCCGCACGCCGTCGGCGTCGTCAGCGGGCTGACGCTGGATTCCTCCTTCGACAGCCTGTGCAAGCTTTACTGGCGCACCGCCGTCGGCATCGCACTCGGCGTGCGCCATGTGCTGGAGGCGCTGAACGAAAACGGCTACCTGATCGACACGCTGCACGTCACCGGCGGGCACACCAAGAACCCGCTGCTGATGGAACTCTACGCCGACGCCACCGGCTGCACGGTGGTCGAGCCGCTGGCCGACGAGGCGGTGCTGCTCGGCACCGGCATGGTCGCGGCGACCGCCGCCGGGCTTTTCCCCGACCTCAACGCCGCCTGCCTCGCCATGCAGCAAGGCGGCAAGTCGCGCACCGCCAACCCGGCCGCCGGCGCCCGCTTCGATCGCGACTACCGAATTTTCCTGGAGATGCACCGGCAGCGGCAGGCGCTCGACGCGATCCGGTAGAGCAGTTCACCGTTTCACGGAAACGGCGAGACGCTCTACCTCTTTGCTCTGACGCAATTCCGGACGGAAAACCGTTTCACACTTTTCCTGGAATTGCTCGAGGCCTTTGCGCTATTGCTTGCGCAGGGACGCGCCCGACGTCGCGTCGAACAGATGGATGCTGTCTTCCTCGAAGGTGTAGCGGACAGGGGCGTGCAACATCGGGCATTCGCGTGCCGGAACCAGCGCACTGATCTCCTTGCCGCCGGAGGCGAATGTCACGAGCGCATCATTGCCGTGGAATTCGATGAGATCGGCCGTGCCTTGCAATATGCCGGCAGCGCTGGCATCGGCGGTTTTCAAGTCGGGAGGCCGGATGCCGAGCACGGCGCGGTCGCCATGCTGGAGATGAAAAGCCCGCCCCTCGATCGAAAGGACCGTTCCGGCGCCGGTCAACGTCCAGCCATCGCCTGAGCGGCCGACCGTCACCTCGATGAAATTCATGTTGGGCGTGCCGATGAAGCCGGCCACGAACATGTTGCCGGGCCGCCGGTAGATTTCGGCCGGCGAGCCGACCTGCTCGATGACGCCCTCCTTGAGCAGTACAATGCGGTCGGCGAGCGTCATCGCCTCCAGCTGGTCATGGGTGACGTAGACGGTGGTGGTCTTCAGCGTCTGGTGCAGGCGCGCGATTTCGACGCGCATGTGGTTGCGCAGCTTGGCGTCGAGATTGGACAGCGGCTCGTCGAACAGGAACACTTTTGGCGTCTTGATCATGGCGCGGGCAATCGCCACGCGCTGCTGCTGGCCACCGGAAAGCTCGGCCGGCTTGCGGCCGAGATAGGGTTCCAGGCCGAGTGTCCTCGACACCGCTTCGACGCGCTTGCGGATCTCGGCCGCCGGCACCTTCTGCCGCCGCAGCCCGAAGGCGATGTTGTCGAAGATCGTCATGTGCGGATAGAGCGCATAGTTCTGGAACACCATGGCGATGCCGCGATCGCCCGGATCGAGATCGTTGACCACCTTGCCGCCGATCGAGACCTCGCCGCCGCTGATATCCTCCAGCCCCGCCAGCATGCGCAGCAAGGTCGACTTGCCGCAGCCGGACGGGCCGAGGAAGACGACGAATTCGTGCTCCTCGATCGAGAGGTTGAGGTCGCGGATGACTGATGTGGCGCCATACGCCTTGTCGACATGGGAGCAGGTGATGGCGGACATGGTCAGCCCTTCTCGCCGGTAAGCAGGATCTGCAGCTTGACGTCTTGCGGGTTGCCTTCGGCGGCCCGCTCGAAGGCCTTGATGCTGTCGGAGAAATCATAGGTGCCGGTGATCAGCGGCTTGAGGTCGACCTTGCCGGAGGCGATCAATTGCAAGGCGCGATCAAAGATGTTGGCGTAGCGGAACACCGTCTCGATGCGCACCTCCTTCGAGATCGCCGCCGGCACGTTGAAGGCCACCGGCTCCACCGGCAGCCCGACCAGCACCACCGCGCCGCCCGGCCGCACGACATCGAACAGATCGGCAAAGGCCTTGGGGCTGCCGCTGGCCTCGAAGACGATATCGGCGCCCCAATTGTCGGTCGCGGCCGCGACGGCGTCGACCAGCGACTGCTCGCCGATGTTGACGGGCATGATGCCGGCATATTGCGCGGCGATCTTCAGCTTGGGCGCGGAAAAATCGGAAATCAGCACTTTCGAACAGCCGCCGGCAAGGGCTGCAAGCGCGATCATGATGCCGATCGGGCCACAGCCGACAACGACGGCGACATCGCCAGGAACGATCCGGGCACGGCTTGCCGCCTGCATGCCGATGGCAAAGGGCTCGACCATCGCGCCCTCGGCGAAGGAGACATTGTCCGGCAGCTTGTAGGTGAAGGCGGCGGGGTGAACCGCGTACGGCGCGAGCACGCCATGCACCGGCGGCGTCGCCCAGAAGGAAACATCAGGGTCGACATTGTAGATGCCGAGCTTGGTCGCGCGCGACGACAGGTTGGGCACGCCCGGCTCCATGCAGACGCGGTCGCCGACCTTGAACGTCGAGACATTGGCGCCGGTCTGGACAATTGTCCCGGCGGCTTCGTGGCCGAGCACCATCGGCGCGCGCACGACATAGCTGCCGATGGCGCCATGCGTGTAATAGTGCACATCGCTGCCGCAGACGCCGACCGTGTGGATGGCGATTTTGACATCGTCCGGCCCGACATCGAGTGGCAGGGCGATTTCGCGCAGCGACAGTTCGCCTTTTTTCTCAAGCACCAGTGCCCGCATTGGGAAATCCTCGCATCAAGTCTTTTTTTGCCGGAAAACGGAATTCAGGAAGCCGCTGAGCACGCCGAGGAACAGCAGCGGCGGCAGCGACAGCAGTACGACCGAGGCATTCAGGATCCCCCAGGGCACATTCATGCCTTGCTGGGAGAGTTCGGAAGCGACGATCGGCAAGGTCTTGGCGTTCGAACTCGACAGCATCAGCGCGATCAGGAATTCGTTCCAAACCAGCACGAAGCTGAAGGCGACCGCCCCGGCCAGGGAGCGAGCGGCCACGGGCAGCGCGATGCGCCAGAACACCGAATAGGCGCCGTAGCCGTCGACGAAGGCGGCTTCCTCGATTTCCTTCGGCACCCCCTGGAAGGCGGGGATGGCGAGCCACATGATCACCGAGATGGTGAGCAGCGAATAGGTGATGATCAGCGCCGGCAAAGTATCGTAGAGGCCGACCTGCAGCCAGATCACCATCAGCGGGATGGCCACCGCCACCGGCGGCAGGAAGCGCAGCGACAGGACGAAGAACTGGATGTCGCCGGCCCACCGGTTGGGATAGCGCGCCACCGCGTAAGCCGCGGGCAGGCCGAGCACCACACCGATCAGCACGGCCGAGCCACAGGCGACGACCGAGTTGTAGAGCCCGGTGAGCACGCTGTCGCGGCCGACAATATAGCTGATGTTGGCCAATGTCGGCGTGAACACCAGACGCGGCACGCGGGTGATGATGTCGACATTGTTCTTCAGCGCATTGAGTGCCGTCCACAGCAGCGGGAACACGGCCATGAAGCCTGCAAAGGCCAGCACGATCCGGCCGATCAATCTACCGGGCCTCATGCCTGCACCCGCTTCCACAGCATGGTGAAGGTGATGACGGTGGCGATCATCATCAGCACCGCCATGGCCGAGGCGTAGGAGACCTTGCCGGACTCGATGAAGCCTTGCGAGAAGGCATACATGTCGAGCGTCTCGGTGGCGACGCCGGGGCCGCCTCGGGTCATGACATAGATCAGGTCGAAGGAGCGCAGCGATTCGATCATCTTGACGAACATCAGGCTGATCAACGGCGCCTTCAGCATCGGCAAGGTGACGTAGGCGTGGATCTGCCAGCGTTTGGCATGGTCGAGCCGGGCCGCCTCGATCGGCTGCGGCGGCAAGGTTTCGAGCAGCTTCAGCACGATGACGGCGAAGAACAGCCCCCATTGCCAGACGTCGACCGACGCGACGGCGAACAAGGCCGTTCCCGGCTTCGACAGCGGATCGAAGATCAGCCCGCCGGTGAGCAGGCGGTAGGGATAGGTGGCGATGCCGTAGAGCGGATGGTAGGCGAACTTCCAGACGAAGGCCGCCGAGACGCGCGGCAACAGCACCGGGATGATGAACAGCAGGCAGTAGACATTGCGCAGGCGTGGGCTGGCGACCTCGAACATCAGCACGCCGAGCCCGATCGCCACCACCATGGTCGCCACTACGGTGACGATCTCCCATTTCACCGACACCCAGACGGCGTTGAGGAAGCGGCGGTCGGAGAACAGATCGAAAAAGTTCGAAAACCAGACCCAGGAATAGGCCGTCGCGCTCAACTCGCGATTCTGCAAGGCGATGACGATCGCGTAGAGCGTCGGCACCATCGACAGGACAAGCAGGATGGCAAGGGTCGGCACGACAAAGGTGACCGGCAAGGAAGAGCGTCGGGGCATCTGTCTATCCCTGGCTGCGTCTCGAACGATTGAACATGTCTGAGCTCTCTCATGCGATGTCGGGCCTGAGCGGCCATGGCGAGAACGGGACCCGCGGCGCACAGGTCCCGACATTCGCTGGAATGCCGTGGACCGCGCGCCGCAGGGGGAGGATAGGCTATTTCTTCACCAGATCGTTGGCATAGGCCTCGAGCTCGTTGAGGCCGCCCTTCACGTCGGTGCGGGTGCCGGTGACCAGTTCCTCGAGGATGATGCCCCAGCGGTCGCCGAGATCGGGCCAGCGCGGATCCTGCCAGAAGTTCACCGCCGTGACCTTGCCGGTTTCGGCCAGCGCCTGGCCGAGATCGGCGCCATAGATATCGGCGAATTCCTTGCTGGACAGGATGCTGGTGCGGTTCAGCTCGCCGAACTGGTGGGCGTCGAGCCGGCGCTTCTCGTTTTCCTTCGATGTCGCCCAGGCGATGAACAGCCCGGCGCATTTCTTCGAGGCGTCGTCGGCATTGGCTTTCGCCGCGATGGCGAGGCCATGGCCGTAACCGCCGCCAGGCAGCGGCGAGGGCGGCGGCAGGAAGCCGATCTTGCCGACCACCTGCGAGGTCTTCGGATCGACCGCCATGCCCGAAAGCGGGGTGGATTCGACGAGGATGGCGACCTGGCCCGACAGGAAGGCGCCGGTCGATTCATCCCAGCTGCCGGTCTGCGTGCCGGGGGCCGAATCCTTGAACAGCTTGAGGTAGGTTTCGGTCGCCTTGACGGCGGCCTCGGAGTTGAAGGCCGGCTTGTCGCCATCGAACCACTTGCCGCCATAGGCCTTGAAGAACGGCATCCAGCGCCAGACATTGGCGCCCGAACCGCGCGCGCCGCGCAGCGCGATGCCGTACATGCCCTTGTCGGCATTGGTCAGCTTCGGCACGTCCGCGATCAGCTCGTCCAGCGTCTTCGGCGGCTGGATGCCGGCGGCCTCCAGCACGTCCTTGCGGTAGACCATCAGGTCGCCGCCGCCGGTCAGCGGCGCGAACCAGACCTTGCCGTCATAGGTCGCGACCTTCTGGCGGCCGGGATCGAAGTCGGCATAGTCATAGTCAGCCGGATAATAATCGGTCAGCGGCACGATCCATTTCGACGAGGCGAACAAAGCGACATTGGCTTCGTCGACATAATAGACGTTGTAATTGCCGACGGTGGATGCATCGGCGCGCGATTTCGCCCGGCGGTCGTTCTCGTTCAGATAGTCGATCTGGAAGCTGGCGCCGGACAGCTTCTGGAACTCGGCCTTGGAGTCCTCCAGAAGCGTCAGGCCGTCGCGCGGCTGCGCCAGCACCTTGACCGGCGCCGAGCAGACCGGCGCCTGCGCCAATGCGATGGTGGAAACGGTAGCGGAAAGCATAAAAGCTGCGCCAAGGCTGGCAGCAAGCCGAATTGGTTTCATTGGTTTTTCTCCTCCAGGAACACTCGCAGGAAGCGGAAGTCCTCGGACTATGCGACCCTCACCGTCATCCGAACGACCTGCCACCCATCGCCAAAATGAGCAGTTCAAGCAGGCCAAGCTAGAAGCCCCGTTGCAGCAAACCTGTACTTTTATGCATTGTGCAGCGCAAAATGCCGCGACCGGCGACGGCTTGCGTCACACAAGTATCGATCCCGCCTAAGCCGTTGATTTCAGGGCGTGCTTATGCGCGCAGCGTCAGCCTCTGCCGCGACAGCTTGCGGTAGGAGGACGGCGTCATCTTGTGCTTGCGCAGGAAGGCGCGGTTGAAATTGGAGATGTTCATGTAGCCGACCTGGAAACAGATGTCGGTGATCGGGACGTCGGTGTCGGCAAGCAGCTTGCAGGCCTGCCAGAGCCGGAGCTTGGCGAGGTGGTCGCTGAAGGAATTGCCGGTGTTCTTCTGGAAGAAGCGCGAGAATGTGCTTTCCGTCATTCCGGCGAGTTCGGCCATGTCGGGCAGCTTCAGATCCTCGGCAAAATGCTGGAACAGATAGGTCAGCGTGCGCTGGATGATGTCGAGCGAGGCGGCATCGAGAACGGGCGAGAAATCCGGCGACGACAAGAGCTGGTATTCGTCGGTCCTGGCCAGCAGGTCGACCAGTTCGAGGAACAGGCAGAGGCGGGCGAGCCCATGCACCGTTCCCATCCGCTCCATCAGTTCGGCGCCTTCCAGCGCCGTGCTTCCGTGAAAGACCATGCCGCGCAGCGACCGCTCCAGGAACGGCTCCAGTTCGCGCAGTTCCGGCAGCAGGCCGGCCGACCCAAGCAGCCGCTGCGCATCGAATTGCAGGACGATGTCGCGGCCTTCGATCAGCTCGCCCGGCTGCACCGCCGTCACCCAGTCATGCGGCAACCCGCCGCCGACAATAGTCAGGTAGCCCGGGCCGAATTCGCCAATATGATCGCCGACCAGCACGACGCCGGAGGATTTCCTCAGCAGATGGATCTCGTGTTCCGGATGAAAATTCCAGACATTGCGTTCCCAGGGATAGTCGTCGAGGCGCCACAGGAAACTGTCGCTGGCTTCGGTGACGATGTGTTCGAAGGCCGGCACCGTGCGCGGGATCGCGGCCGTGTTTTTTCGCTGTCTGAACGCCATCCACTCCTCCCAGCGGGTTCGCTGGTTGCCGATCTCCAAGGCAATCCGTATCAGCCTGCGGCCGGCAAGGGAACGCGGCGACGGCGCTCCTAGAGCGGGCTGGATCAATCGCTGGCCGAGCCTCCTCCCTTGCCATCGTGTCGCATTTCGTTCAATAGACGACGCAAACGGCGCCATTTTGCGCCGGTGTTGTACGGCTTCCGGGCGTGGTCCCGATGCGCCGTGTTCTGAAAGAGCAGGACAATGTCTGCGATCGAAGCCGGCGCGCGCGCGCCGGAAAATCTTTGGCGTCAGGAAATCAGGGCGACGCTGGCGCTGGCCTGGCCGATGGTGCTGACCAATCTCGGCCAGACCGCGATGACGGCCACCGACGTCATGATGATGGGCCGGCTCGGGCCGGACACGCTGGCCAGCGGCGCGCTTGGCGCCAACCTCTATTTCATGCCGCTGATCTTCGGCCTCGGCCTGATGCTGGCGACCTCGCCGATGATCGCCACCGAACTCGGACGCCGCCGTCATTCCGTGCGCGATCTGCGTCGCACCGTGCGCCAGGGCCTGTGGCTGGCGATCCTGATCTCGATCCCGATCTGGCTCGTGCTGTGGCATGGCGAGGCCATTTTGCTGGCCATGGGCCAGGAGCCCGCGCTGGCGCACCAGGCCGGCGTCTATCTGCGCTGGCTCGAATGGGCGGTGCTGCCCTTTTATGGCTATATCGTGCTGCGCTCGTTCATCTCGGCGCTGGAGCGGCCGGGCTGGGCCCTGATCATCGTGTTCGTCGCGGTCGCTTTCAACGTTTTCGCCAACTGGGTGTTCATGTTCGGCAATCTCGGTGTCCCAGCCATGGGCATCGCCGGCTCGGGCCTTGCCACCTCGCTGTCCAGCACGCTGATGTTCCTAGGCATGGCCGCCGTGGTGATGCTGGAGAAGAAGTTCCGGCGCTACAGTCTGTTCGGCCGCTTCTGGCGGTCCGACTGGCCACGCTTCAAGGGCCTGCTGCGGCTCGGCCTGCCGATCGCCGGCATCCTCGCCTTCGAAGTGACTATCTTTAACGCGGCGGCGCTGCTGATGGGCCTGATCGACGCGGATTCGCTGGCCGCGCATGCGATCGCCATCCAGATCGCCTCGATCTCGTTCATGGTGCCGCTCGGCCTCAACCAGGCGGTGACGGTGCGCGTCGGGCTGGCGCATGGCGCCGGCAATCCGGAAGGCGTGTCGCGCGCCGGCTGGACAGCCTTCGTCCTCGGCGTTTCGTTCATGGCGCTGATGGGGCTGGTGATGATCCTGTGGCCGCATCTCCTGATCAGCGCCTTCATCGATCTCACCAATCCGGCCAATGCCAGGGTGATCGCGCTGGCCGTGTCGTTCCTGGTCTTTGCAGCACTTTTCCAGATCTTCGACGGCGCTCAGGCGGTTGCAGCAGGCATGCTACGCGGCCTGCACGACACGAAGGTGCCGATGATCTATGCCGCGATCGGCTATTGGGGCGTCGGCCTGCCGCTCGGCGTGCTGCTCGCCTTCCATTTCGGCTTCCACGGCGTCGGCATCTGGATGGGCCTCTCGATGGGGCTGGCGGTGGTGGCGGCTTTGCTTCTCGCGCGCTGGCTGCGGCGGGATAAAATCGCGCCGTCGCTGGCGTTTGGGCATTGAAGGCAAAGGGGGTCGCCGGTGCGGCGGCAGTGAACATCTCGAGAGGGGCCGCAAGCAGATCGTCGGCTTTTGGCAGGTAGCTTGGAAAGCAGCCGTTCCAAGGAACGGCGGGCGCCGAAATTCGTATTGAAAAGCCTAAGGTTTCGGATCTCTTTTTTGAGACAGCTGTTGTGTGGCTCATTCTCGGGATCGCCGCCGGCTTACCGATGGCAATCTCCGGCGACCACGGTGCCTTTCCGGCGCATCCCATATAAATCTTCTCGGATGGGTCACAAGCGCCATCTTCGGCGGCTACTACGCCTTTAGCCCGGCAAAAGGCAGCGCGGAAAGTCGTGATGATCCACTACGACCTTTATAACATCGGCCTCGTGGTTATATTGCCTGCCTGTATCTAATGCTGCGGAGAGGCAATACCGCGATTGAGCCGATCGTCGCCGCAGGCTCGCTAATCGTGGCGGCCACAGTTCTGCTTTTCGCCTTCGTGGTTTTCTCAAGTGCAAGCGTACTTTCGGCGTCTTCGCCATCGCGAGCGACGCGTTGATCAGCAGAACTCCTTCTACGAGAGCGCCCCGTGCGGGGGGCGCTTTGAGAGTTGGCAACAACTACATCGTGAGCGTCTTCGAGAAGACGCATTGGCGACTTGTCGTTCATCACTTTCTTCGATGATTGAAAGCCAGCAAGCGCCGTTGGCGGGGGCAGCGCGGGCCATGCGGTGGTGAGTCGCTCGATCGCTCGGCCCTCCGTACCGGCACTCGGGGACTTCTTATCGTGACGCGAGCTTTTGTTACGGACAGCGACTTTGGTTTGGATGCAGGCAAGCTTTTCTCCCTGGCCCTCTCCAGGTCCAATTTCTCTCTTGCCCTTTCGAGTTCCAGGAGATCGATGTATGAGGCGTCAAAGGCCTCTATATTCTTGCGCTCCTTGCTCCGCAGATGGAAATACGACAGCGCAAACGCAAGTATCATGCTTGTGGTGATCGCACCCGTTATGTGCTGGCTGTCGGCAAGCAAACAAAAAACAGCAACCGCTCCGCCAGCTATAGCCGCCCCGGTGACACTTGCCCGGAAAGGATCATATGTAGGCGGCGGGGCAACCGAGTCTGCCCGTCGCCGGGCCTCGAAGCTAATGCGCGAAGCTTCCAATCCGACACCTCCCGGTATCAACTATATTTTAGCACCCTCTAATTAAATGAGGAACCACTCAGGCCATCGTCCAAAAGGCTGTGTTTCGGCAACCCTAGCGGTCGAGCGCATGTGTTCTGCGATGACGCTCACGTCTCGCTCTCTTTGACGGACCGAGTGCCGGGCCCGCACCGACCGCCTCTGTCCCACAACGGATCAAGTGTGCTTGGCACCGTAATTGCAGTGTTCGCTTACGAAAGCGGGACACATCTACGATGACGCCAAGCACTTCTCTAATCGGCTGTAACCGCTGCAAGGTACCCGTTTGCAGCGTTAGTCTTCCGAGCGGTCCCGAACTCTTCTCTTGCCCCATCTGCAAGGTTTCGGACACGAAAGAGAATGTCATGCTTGAACTTGGTCAGCGCACTGCGGACGCTCTTTCGCGTGCGCTCAACCGACCTGTTGCGCCGAGGGTGAATCGCTTCGCCCTTCTCCCCCGGGCGGTGAGCTTGAAGACGGAGCATTAGTACTCAGCCGGAGTTAATGCTGTCGGCGGTCGTCATCCCTCATTTCGTTTCGCCACAGATCGCGCTCAAGGCTAGATCGACCCGATGCTGCCGCGACTAGGACGGCGGGCTTCTCAATTGCCTGCAACAAATTCTAGAGCCGTGGCAGTTCCGCCTCGGACTCTGTGTTGGTGCCAGAGGCTTCGGCATAAGTCCCACTGATCAACCTTCTGAGCGCAGTTTGGGCAGTTAGAAATAGTCCCTCGTCTCGAATGAGGTCGCCGCTACACCTTTTGCTACCTTCCTTCGTTCATAGGGGTGTGTTCATGTTATATTAGCGATATCGTATATATCGGCAGATCGGCGCCGCACCCGCCTCGCCGGTTAGGCCCAGCGGTTAAGTTCGCCAGCCCCCTGACAACCAAGCCGCTGGGCCACTGCTTTATGTCTCTGGCTTGAACGTCGGCTTCGATCGCGCCTGCGCAGCTGACCAACTCCAAGTTGCATGCCGAACTTACTGTTTGTTGAGCAGATTAGCGCACCATCATATGCGGACATGATAAGTAGCTCGTACATGGCTAAAGCCCCGGCGATTCACCCTGCGACGGGGCTTTTTTGCGTGCTTATGTCATGGCGCAGCAGGCAAAGGGCTATTCGCGCCTTCAACGCTTCGGCTCAGTGTCCCGCCGCGCGCTTTTCGAGCGAACGGGCGTATTGCGTCAGCGGGAAACACATGAGGAAGAAGATCAGCGCCACCAGGCCGTAGACCTTGAACGGTTCGAAGGTGGCGTTGTTGATGGCGTTGGAGGTCCGCACCAGCTCCTCGAAGCCGATGATCGAGGTCAGCGCCGTCGATTTGATCAGCTGCACCAGGAAGCCGACCGTCGGCGCGCGGGTGATCGAGAATGCCTGCGGCAGGATGATCAGCCTGAGCTCCTGCAGATAGTGGAGGCCAAGGCTGGCGCCAGCATCCCATTGTCCCAGTGGCAGCGCGTCGACGCCGGAGCGCCAGATCTCGGCGAGATAGGCGCTGGCGAAGAAGGTGAGGCCGAGCACCGCCGCGGTCCAGGGCTCGATGCGCAGGCCGAGCATCGGCAGGCCGAAGAACATCAGGAACAGCTGCATGAGGAGCGGCGTTCCCTGGAACAGGGCGATGTAGCCGGAGGCAAGGCGCCGGCTCCACTTGTGCTTCGATATCCTCAGGAACAGCACCACCATGCCGACCAGCCCACCGCCGACAAAGGCAGCCAGCGACAAAAGCACTGTCCAGCGCGTGGCCAGCAGAAGGTTGCGCACGATGTCCCAAAGGGTGAACTCGATCATGACACGCCAGCCCCGAGCGCGCGGCGCCCGCCGGTGACCAGCAAGCGGCGCAACGCCATCGACATGGCGAGGTAGACCAGCGTCACGACGAAATAGGTCTCGAAGGACCGGAAGGTGCGCGCCTGCAGCATGTCGGCCTCATAGGTCAGCTCGCGCACCGCGATCTGCGACACGACGGCCGATTCCAGCATCATGATGACGATCTGGCTGGTCAGCGCCGGATAGATGATCTTGAGCGCCTGCGGCAGCACGATCTTGATGAACACCTGGCGGGGCCTAAGCCCCAGAGCCAGGGCTGCTTCCGTCTGCCCCCCCGGCACGGCATCCAGTCCGGCGCCGACGATCTCGATCGTATAGGCCGCCATGTTGAGCGTCATCGCCAGCATGGCGGCCAGGATCGGGTCGAGTCGGATGCCGAGGCTGGGCAGGCCGAAGAAGATGAAGAACAGCTGCACCAGGAACGGTGTGTTGCGCATCACCTCGACATAGCAGGCGATGGCCCGCTTGAGCAGCGCGGGGCCGTTTCGCCGTCCGGCGGCGCCAAGGATGCTGAGCAGCGTCCCCGCCAAAGTGGTCACGGCGATCAGCAGGATCGTCGTGGCCGCCCCGTGCGCGATGTCGCCGACGGCGCCTGGAAGCCAGCCGAAGGCCATGGAAACTCAATCCTTGAGGTTGTCGGGATTGAGCGGCGTCTTCAGCCAGGCTTTCGAGCTTTCGTCCAGCTTGCCGTCGGCCAGCATCTTGGCGATGGCGTCGTTGACCGCCTTCTTGAGGGCGTCCTCGTTCTTGTTGAGGCCGATATGCGAGGGCGAGGTCAGCAGCTGGAATTTCTGCTCCGGCTTCAAGGCATCCTGCTTGGCCAGCACCTGGGCGCCGACATCGTTGCCGACGACCATCAGCTGGGTCTGGCCGGAGATGAAGGCCTGGATCACCGAATTGTAGTTGTCGAAACGCTTGATGTCGGCCGAAGCGGGCGCGGCCTCGGTCAGCGAGGTGTCCTCGAGCGTGCCACGATTGACGGCGATCGACTTGTCGGCAAGGTCTTCCTTGCCTTTCACCGTCATCGCCGCCGGACCGATCACCGCGATGTAGTAAGGCGCGTAGGCGGCGGCGAAATCGATGACCTGCTCGCGCTCCTTCGAGTAGCCGACGCTCATCAATATGTCGACGCGATGGTCGTTGAGATAGGGGATGCGGTTCTGGCCGGTGACGGCGACCGGATTGAGCTTCACCTTGAGCGTGTCGGCGATGTATTGCGCGACATCCATGTCGTAGCCCTTGAGGCTCATATCGGCGCTGGCCGAGGAGAAGGGCGGGAAGTCGGCGAAGACGCCGACATTGATGGTGCCGGCCTTGGTGATGTCGGCAAGCGCGTCGGCCCTGGCGGCCTGCGTGGCGAGGCCGAGGCCAGCGGCTCCCAGCACCAGTATAGCGGCGATCGACGATTTCAGTGTCGAGTGGATTGTCATTGTCATTCCCCTTCTGGAAGCTTCTGATTGTCTGGGCAGGCCGCCGGCTCCAGAGCGGCGGCCGGCTTTTCCGTCTTGGATGTCAGGCGCCCTTGCCTGTGATTACCGGGCTGAAAACCATCAGGCTCAGTATCTCGAACAGCACCTGGGCGCCGGCATGGGCGGTGTTGGTGGTGGCGTCGTATTGCGGCGCCACCTCGACGACGTCGCCGCCGACGATGTTGATTCCCTTGAGGCCGCGCAGCAGCTCGAGCACTTCGCGCGTCGTCAGGCCTCCGACTTCCGGCGTGCCGGTGCCCGGAGCAAAGGCCGGGTCGACGCTGTCGATGTCGAAGGAGACATAGGTCGGGCCGTCGCCGACGATCTTTCGCGCCTTCTCGATGATGGCGGGAATGCCGAGACCGGTCACCTCCTCGGCGTGCACCACGGTCATTCCCGACTCGTAGGTGAACTCCCACAGATATTCGGCCGAGCCTCGGATGCCGATCTGGATGGTGCGGGTCGGGTCGAGCACGCCGTCGAGCACCGCGTTGCGGAACGGTCCGCCATGGTGGAACTTGGTCATGTCGAACAGCCCGCTGGTGTCGCAATGGGCGTCGATGTGGATGAGGCCGACCGGCGCCTTCTTGCCGACCGCCTTCAGGATCGGATGGCTGATCGAATGATCGCCGCCGACAGAGAGTGGAATGACGCCGGCATCGACGATCTGGTTGGTGCGGCGCTCGATGTCCTCATGGCTGGTCTCCAGCCGGTAGCGGCTGCGAAACGGCGTGTCGCCGATGTCGGCCACGCGAAGCTCATGTGTCGGCGCGCATTCCAGCACGTGGTTGTAGGGACCGATGCGCTCGATGGCCCGCAGGGCTCTGGGCCCGAAGCGCGAGCCCGGCCGGTTGGTGACGCCAAGGTCCATCGGCACGCCGATGATAGCCACCTGCAGGTCACCGAAATCGGGGTTCTCCGCCGCGATTTCGCGGTAGGGCGCGGCGAGGAAGGTCGGGATGCCGGCATAGGGGGCGAGCCGTGTGCCCGACTTGGAAAAGATCTTGTCGGCAACCTTGCGGAATTTCGGGTCGAACATCTCGCCGCCATGGCTCTCGCCATATTTGCGACGCAACGCGTCGAGCTTGCCGCGATCATACCCCATACAAGTTCCTCCTCGATTGCCGCTGCCTGACCACCGGAGGCCCAGGCGAACTGACCGTCGTCCGGCCGGGTCGCTTGTCCCGCTGGCTGCCTGCAGATTTCACGTCTGACGTGGTTCCAAGCCGAAGTGTCCGGCAGCCGCATTGAAAAATCAATTGATATTGTTAGGGTGTTTCTTGTGAGAAAATCTCACAAAGAAGCAGAGCATCCATGGTCAAGCGCCTGCCACCCCTGAACCCGCTGCGCGCCTTCGAGGCGACGGCTCGCCATGGCTCGCTGACCAAGGCGGCAAGTGAGCTGAATGTCACGCATGGCGCCGTCAGCCATCAGATCAAGGCACTGGAGCAGTCGCTTGGCGTAAAGCTGTTTGAACGATCGGGCCAGCGGGTCAAACTGACACCGCATGGCGCCGAGCTGTTGCCGGCGGTATCGACGGCTTTCGACGGCATCGCCGCAGCCACGCAACGGCTGACACGACCGGCAAGCAGCGGCGCGCTTTCGGTGTCCTGCGTGCCGGCATTGCTGCTTTTGTGGATGACGCCGAGGCTCGGCAGTTTCACCGCGCAATATCCCGACATCCAGCTGACGCTCATCCCTTCCAACGACCCGCGGGACATCAGGGCGCCGCATATCGATGTCTGCGTGCACTATGGCAATGGCGGCTGGGCCGATTGCTGGATGCGAAAATGGTCGGGGCTGGAGCTGTTTCCCGTGGTCAGCCCGAGCTTGATCAACAACCGACCGATCCGCAGCGTCAGGGACCTTGCCGACCATGTCTTCCTGCATGGCGACGATGGCCGCGAATGGCACACCTGGCTGGCGGCCGCCGACGCGCTGGACCTCGAAAGGGGGCGCCGCCATCATCTGGGCGACGCGCGCATGGCGACCGAGGCAGCGGTACACGGCCATGGCGTGGCGCTCGGCGATTCCGTGACGGCAAGCGCACTGCTGGCCAGGGGCATGCTGATCGCGCCGTTCAGCCTGTCGGTGCCGGCGGTCGACGACTTTTACATCGTCTGCCGCAACGAAATGCGCGCGACACCGATCGTTCAGATCTTCATGGACTGGATCTTCGCCGAGAAGGAACAGGATGACGCGAGGGCTCACGCGCCGGCCGGCGGGCGGGCCACAGGCCGCCGCAAACGTACGAAGCCAGGGGTCAGTGGCGGCAGCAGTACCCCCTGACCGCATCCCGTCCACGACTGTTGCACACCACGGGCAATCCTTCCTGTCGCAATGAAAAGTCGCCACCGTTGCCCAGAAACAGTCATCAGGCCGACGAATTCTACGATTTGACTGGACACGGGCTGCTCCGGCTTGTGATTATGAGGCGGGGCTAAAATGGCGGTGGGCGAGCGGCATGATCGTGCGCTTGGGACGGCTGTGTGTCTGTGCCGGCATGTTTCTGTTCGGCTGCGTGCCGGTGCATGCCGAAACCACCGCGCTTGTGGTCGGCGTATCCGGCTACCCTAATCTTCCTGAAGCCATTCATCTTGTCGGCCCAAAGAACGATGCCCGCGAGGTGGCCAACACACTTGTCCGGCTCGGCGTGCCGGCGAGAGATGTCACCGTGCTTGCCGACGGCGTCAAGGACCTCGTTACCGGCATAGCGGCACCTGGACCTGGAACAAGACAGGCGATCCTGTCAGGCCTGGACCGCTTGGCCGATACGGCTCGCGAAGGCGACCTCGTCATCTTCTATTTTTCCGGCCACGGTTCGCAACAGCCCGACCTCAATGGCGACGAGGAAGGCGGCCTCGACCAGATATTCCTCCCATACGATATCGGCCGATGGAATGGCGAAAGCGTCGACCGCGCGATCATTGATGACGAGCTTGGACAGCGTGTCCAGCGCATACTGGACAAGGGCGCCGACTTCTTCGGCATCATCGACGCGTGCCACTCAGCCAGCGGTTTTCGCGATGTTTTGGGCGACGACGCTCGAGCCCGGGGCGTCGACCCGGTCGATCTAGGCGAGCCTGCCGACAAGGCCTCCCCGCAACGATCCATCGCGCTGGAGCAAAAACCGCCGCCCAAGGGGCGTGGGCGCGCCGCCTTCTTCTACGCCGCGCAGACCACGGAGGTGGCGCTTGAGAAGACGCCGAAGGGTGCCGAGGACGGCGAGAGCTACGGCGTGTTCACATACACGATGCTGAGCCGGCTTAACCAGACGCCGAACCTGACATACCGGACGCTTCATCAGGCGGTGGTCGCCGACATCAAGCGCAATACGCTGATGGCGACGCAGACGCCCGACCTTGAAGGCACACTGATCGACGATCCGGTGCTCAGGCTCGGCAATGCACCTGTCGTGCGGCAATGGCCGATCTATGCCGGCGACCTCCAGGCCGGCCAGCTTGCCGGCCTCACTGATGGTACGATCGTGTCGCTTTATACCGATCCCGCAGCGCCTGACGGGGACGCGGTCGCCCACGGCGTCATCGAAAGCACCGGCGCGACCAGAAGCGTGGTGACGCAGATCGCATGGCCCTGTCCGGTTGCCCTAAAGGACGGCGCCTGCCCCGCCGTGCCGGACGAGGCGGGCTTCAAGAGAGGACGCTTCGCGCGCGTCGTCGAACCGGGCGTCGACTTTTCCGTGACCTTGTCCAAACCCGTGAGGCTCGATCCGGCCGACGGCAGGGACTATGCGCCGGCGATCGGCGCGTTACGCGCGGCGGTGACGTCCGACGCGCTGTCCAGACGCGTATCGCTGCGGTCGAGCGGTTACGACATTGCCGTCGCGCTGGTCGACGGCAAGCTGGCGTTCTCCGCCACTGGCGGCCAAGTCGATCAAAATGGACCGGGCTCGTCGCCGCGCCTGACCTTGCCCGACAACCCGTCCGCTGCCGCGTCGACGGTGGCGGCGGCCATCGGCCGAATGGCGCGCGCGCTGGCGCTGCAGCGGCTGGGGCGCAGCGCGGCCGGACAGGCGATCGGACTGGATACGCGGATGCTGATCGCCAAGGCCAAGCCGCGGGCCGTCGCTGCGGCAACCTGTTCCGGCGACCGCGCCGACTATGAGCCGCCGGTCGAGGCAGGACCCGCGCCACGTCTCGGTGACTGCGACATCATATCAGTCAAGATGAGCAACGGGGGCGCGAAGCCCGCCGATGTCACGGTGCTTTTGATCGGTCAGGATTTTTCGATCACAACGCTGTGGCCGGCGCAGGGCACGATCAACCGGATCGCCCCGGGCGACGAGAAGAATCCTGATATCGCGCAGATCGAGCCCGGTTCGGCGGCCAGCGACCAACGCCTGGTTCTCATCGCCGTGCCCGGACTGGGCAAGGCGCATACGGTCTTCGACAATCTCGAGCAGGAAGGTCTGCGCGATGCGACCATGGGCAGTGCTGCGTCGTCGGAGCTGTCGGATCTTCAGGATCTTGTCTCGACGGGCCTAAATGACATGACGCGAACGTCCGCGAGCATATCGCCGCGCATCGATGAGGAAATGTCGATCGACATTCGGCCCTTCACGACTGTGACGGGCAAATAGGCGCCTTGGCGGCAGGAAGGAATAGGCGGCGGCCCGACCGGCGCCAGAGAGGTCCGCAACTGGTTTCGCTGCGAAGGGAGGCGACGTCGGATTGGGGAAGCGCCGGAGGAATGACCACCGGTGGGGGTAATGAAACCGACACAACAGAGGACTGACCAATGATGAAGAAACTGCTTCTCGCCGGCCTTCTGGCCGCTACCAGCCTGACCGCGGGCGCCTCGCTCGCCGAAGACAAGAAACCCGACATTTCGGCCGCCCAACAGGCCGAAGGCCGCCAGATCCTGCTGACCGCGCGGTCTCTCGAAAGCTATGGCGAGGCCAAGGGCGACGCGCTCGCCCTGGTGACGGCGGCAAAGATGGTCGCCAGCGTTCCCGGCCGCGTGCTGGCCGATGGCCAGCAAGGCGACAAGGGCGCCAACTTCGATATCGAGGCGGTGCTGAAGAAGGCCGAAGGCCTTGCCCAGGGAGACGAGCTCATCACCAAGGTCGCCGCCGACGTGCGCACAATGGCCAAGGCCAATTCCAAGGCCGTCTGCTACTGGCAGTATTATTGCTACTGGAACGGCTATTGCGAATACGCCTATTACTGCTATTGATCCGATCGTCAAGAAAGGAGCCCTGCGGCTGTTGCCGCAGGGCTTTCTTTTTGTCGGGCCAGCCTGAAAGCGGGCAGCGTTTTGGCCAGTTCGATGCTATGAGGCCTGTCGCGGTTGTGGATGGCAAGCAGCGAAGGCAAGTGTTGAAACATGGCTAAGACCGATATTGCGCGGCGCGTCTACAACCACACCTGGAAGCTCGATCCGATCGTGCGCAGCCTGCTCGACACGGACTTCTACAAGCTTTTGATGCTGCAGATGATCTGGGGCATGTACCCCAAGGTCGACGCCACCTTCTCGCTGATCAACCGCACCACCTCGGTGAGGCTGGCCGACGAGATCGACGAGGGCGAGTTGCGCGAGCAGCTCGACCATGCCCGCACGCTGCGCTTCTCCAAGAAAGAAATGATCTGGCTGGGCGGCAACAATTTCTATGGCCGCAAGCAGATCTTCGAGCCTGAATTCCTCGCCTGGCTGGAAGGTTTCAGGCTGCCCGACTACGAGTTGTCGAAGCACGACGGGCAGTACGAGCTGACCTTCCCCGGCCCGTGGATGTACACCACGCTGTGGGAGATCCCGGCACTCGCCATCATAAACGAGCTCCGGTCCCGCGCGGCCATGCGGGCCTTCGGCCCCTTCGCGCTCGATGTGCTCTATGCCCGCGCCAAGGCCAAGATGTGGGCCAAGACCGAGCGGCTGAAGGCCTTGCCCGGCATCCGCATTTCAGACTTCGGCACGCGTCGGCGCCATTCCTTTCTGTGGCAGCGCTGGTGTGTCGAGGCGCTTAAGGAAGGGATCGGCGAGGCTTTCACCGGCACGTCCAACGTGCTGCTTGCCATGGACAACGACCTCGAAGCGCTGGGCACCAACGCGCACGAACTGCCGATGGTGTTCGCGGCACTGGCCACTTCCGAGAAGGAGCTGAAACTGGCTCCCTACAAGGTGCTGCAGGACTGGCAGCGCTATTATGGCGGCAATCTCTTGATCGTGCTGCCCGATGCTTTCGGCACCGCCTCGTTCCTGCGCGATGCACCAGACTGGGTGGCCGACTGGACCGGCTTTCGCCCCGACAGCGCGCCACCGATCGAGGGCGGCGAAAAGATCATCGACTGGTGGCGAGAGAGGGGCAAGGACCCAAAGCAGAAACTGCTGATCTTCTCCGACGGGCTCGAGGTCGAGACAATCGAGGAGACCTACCGCCACTTCGAGGGCAAGGTGCGCATGTCCTTTGGCTGGGGCACCAATCTGACCAATGACTTCGAAGGCTGCGCGCCGATCGAAACCAACAGCCTGGACGCCATATCGCTGGTCTGCAAGGTCACCGAGGCCAATGGCAGGCCGGCGGTGAAGCTTTCCGACAATCCGGCCAAGGCGACCGGAGACCCCAAGGAGATCGCGCGCTATATCAGGATCTTCGGTCAAGAGGATCGCGTGGAGCATCTGGTCAAGGTGTGAGGCGAGCGATGCTTCAGGCATCGCCATGCGAGGCCGCAAGGTTGGATAGGCTGACTTCCTCCTTCGCCGTAGCGCGCCGTCTTTACGGATTGGCTATCGCCATGGCCCTTCCAACCTTGCTCCCCACTCCCGCCTCCGCCCACGCCTCCGACCGCGGCCATGTGCTGCTGCTCCCGACCGGCTACTATCTCGTCGGCGGCGCTTTCGCCGTGGCGATCAGTTTCCTCGTGCTGGCGCTGCTGCCGGCGGCTTCCCTCGAACGCTTCTGGCGCCGGCACCTGCCGCTCTTCACCTTCACCGACAAAGCCCGCACCGCTGTCAGCCTGATAAGCTTTGCCGGCTTTGCAATTCTCATTGCCGCCGGCGTCTTCGGCAGCCGCGACCCGCTCTCCAACCCCTTGCCGCTGGTGATCTGGACGCTACTGTGGGCCGGCCTGACGCTGCTGCAAGGCGTCTTCGGCGACCTCTGGTCATGGCTCAACCCTTGGGTTGGACCGTGGCGATTGGTCTCGCGCCTGCTTGGCACAGAGGGCGCATGGCGCCTGCCCCGATGGTTCGGCTGCTGGCCGGCTGTCGTGCTGTTCCTGGCCTTTGCCTGGTTCGAACTGATCGATCCGGCGCCTGACGACCCGGCGCGACTGGCATGGACCGCCGGCCTCTATTGGCTGTTCACGTTTATCGCCATGCTGGTGTCCGGCTATCGCGGCTGGAGCCGCAGCGGCGAGTTCCTGACGATCTTCTTTTCGATGGTGGCGCGTTTCGCGCCGGTCGAGCGCGACGCGGACGGCCGGCTTTGGTTGTGCTGGCCGGGGGCCAAGCTGCTCGCCGCCGAACCTTTGCCGCCCGGCGGTATCGCCTTCCTGCTCCTGGCCCTGTCGTCGGTCTCCTTCGACGGCTTGTCGAAAACCTTCTTCTGGCTTGGCCTGTTCAGCATCAATCCGCTCGAATTCCCGGGCCGAACGGCGTTGATCGGCAGCGGCAGCTTCGGGCTGGTACTGACCTTCGCGCTGCTGTCGGCGGTGTTCCTTTTCGCCGTCTTCCTCGGCCAGCGCCTGGCCGGCGGCGGTCCGCCGCTCGTCCAGGCGGCCGGCCTGCTGGTGTGGTCGATCGTGCCGATCGCGCTCGCCTATCATGTCGCGCACTATCTGACGGCGCTGCTGGTCGACGGTCAGTACGCGGCGGCGGCCCTGTCCGACCCGTTCGGGCTGGGCTGGAACCTGTTCGGCACCGCCGACATGCAGATCGAAGCAGGCATCGTCGCGGGCGCGGAGTCGGCCTGGTGGCTGTGGAATATCCAGGCCGGCGCCATCATCCTTGGCCATGTGCTGGCGGTGCTCGTCGCCCACGGCTTGGCGTGGCGCCTGCATCCGCGGCCTGCCCGCGCCGCGTTCAGCCAGCTTCCGCTCACCTTGCTGATGATCGCCTACACGGTCTTCGGCCTCTGGTTGCTTGCCACGCCGACAGTGGGCTGATCCGTTTGCGCTGGAAAATAAACCGGGATTCCCTTAGGGAACCGGCATTGCCGTGTCCGGACTTTGATGATTTAGTTTGTACACATGCAATTTTTCGACTTCCGGACATGAGCGGGCTTTGCGCTCCTAACGCTGAACAAGGGGAACGGCATCATGGACAAGAACAAGACCTTCAATCTTTCGAAAACCGGTCTCACCCGCCGCACGGCGCTGAAGGGTCTGGCCGCCGGCGCCGGCCTTGCCGTGGCACCCGGTTTCGTCCGCTACTCCCAGGCGCAGAGCTCGGCGCCAATCAAGATCGGCTTCCAGTCGCACCGCACCGGCATCGGCGCCGCCTATGGCCGCTGGTACGAGAAGACCACCGCGGCCGCGGTCAAGGCGATCAATGCCGCCGGCGGCATCAACGGCCGCCAGGTCGAGGTGATCATCGAGGATGACGGCACCGATCCAGGCCGCGGCGCCGAAGTGGTCGGCAAGTTCGCCACCCAGCACAAGACCGACATCGTCTTCGGCACGCTCTTCTCGCACGTCGTCATCGGCTCGGCGCCCGCCGCCGGCGAAAACAAGATGCCCTATTTCGTCGTCAGCGAAGGCCATCACGTCGCTTCGACCAAGCTCAACCGTTATGTCTTCCAGCCCGGCATCACCGATGTGAAGAGCCAGATCCAGTCGATGGCGCCGTGGATCGCGGCCAATGCCGGCAAGAAGGTGACGCAGATCTTCCCCGATTTCGCCTTCGGCTACGATCATCGCGACTACCTGCCGCCGGCGCTGAAGGCGCAAGGCGCCGAGGTCATCGCGCAGATCGCCATCCCGCCGACGGAATCGTCCTTCACCAAGTATTTCCCGCAGATCCCGGCCGAGACCGAGGTGATCTATCACGTCATGGTCGGTCCCGCGGTGCTCACTTTCGTCAAGGAACTCGGCGAGTTCTACGGCTCCAACCGGCCGCAGCTGTTCGGCTTCATCGATTCGCTAGAGGCCGTCGACATCAACAGCCCGGGGCTGGAATTCCTCGACGGCAGCCATTTCTGGGAAGGCTCGCCGCGCTACGCGCAGCCTGACGATAGCGAAGCGCAGAAAGCCTATCGCGCCGCTGTCGGCATCGATGACAATGGCGCCGCCGTCGGCGACCCCAAGGACGTCTCCACCGCCGCGCACATGTTCGGCTGTTGGGAAACCCTCTATGTCGTCAAGAAGGCGATGGAAGACGCCGGCTACAAGGGACCGGAAGACCGCGCCAAGCTGGTCGAGGCGACTGAGGCGCTGACAGCCTTCGCCGAAGGCCCGGAGCATCCGCAGGGGCCGAAAACCTTCAACGGCAAGATCCACCAGTGTTTTGGCATACAGAACATCTCCAAGGTCGAAGGCGGCAAGCTCAAGGTCGTGCACAAGACCAAGATCGAGGACGGGCTCTACGAAGCCGAGGGGGACTACACGAAGCAGGCGCTGTAGGCTTGGCTCCTTAAGCCCGGTGCCCTTGGCCTACCCCCCTCTGCCCGGCCGGGCAGAGGGGGGCGCCTGGCGCCTCCGTAACCGGATAGCCTCATGCACTTCGGACCCCATCTCCTGCTCGCCGCCCTCGAAGGCCTCGTCACCTCAGCGGTGCTGGCGCTGACGGCGCTCGGGCTGTCGCTGGTGTTCGGCGTCATGCGGGTGGTCAATGTCGCGCATGGCGAATTCTTCATGCTGGGCGCCGTGCTCGCCTGGGCGATCTCGACGGCGATATCGGGTCATCCGGCGCTCGGCTTCCTGGCGGCGCTGGTGATCGCGCCGCTGATCGTCGGCGCAATCGCGCTGGTCGCCGAACGACTGGTGCTGCGCCGGCTCAACTACAATCCGGAAGCCACCATCGTCGCCACCATAGGCATGCTCTACATCATCCAGCAGCTGGCGCTGAGCTTCTACGGTCCCGAGGCACGGCCGGTTGAGCCGCCCTTCAGCTACCGCATCCTTCTGCCGTGGTTCGGCTATTCCGGCTATAAATTGTCTATCATCGCCGCCTCCGCGCTCCTGCTTGCCGCGACATGGCTGGTGCTGACGCGCACGAAGATCGGGCTCATCATGCGCGCCACGCAGTATGACAGCGAGACGGCGCAGGCCTTCGGCATCGCGGTCGGACGTGTCTATGGCGGCGTCTTCGCGCTTGGCGCCATGCTGGCGGCCATCGCCGCGGTGCTGATCGTGCCAATCAGCCAGGCGCATTATCTGATGGGGCAGGAGCCGCTGCTGCTCTCCTTCATCGTCGTCATCATCGGCGGCCTCGGCTCGCTGCGCGGCACCGTCGTTGCCGCCGTGCTGATCGGGCTGTCCGACGGCATCATCTCGATGTTCTTCTCGCCAACCCTGGCCAAGATCATCGCCACGCTGCTGGTCGCCATGGTGCTGGTGTTCCGTCCGCAAGGCCTGTTCGGGACGGCGTCGCGATGAGCGAAGCTTCGCCGGCAAAGGCCTATGCGCTGCATCTCGGCGTCATCGCGCTGCTCTTCGTGCTCAGCTTCGTGCTGCCCGAGTACTATCACGGCCTGCTCGCCCGCATCATGGTGCTGGCGGTGTTCGCCATGGGCTACAACATGCTGTTCGGCTATGTCGGCCTGCTCAGCCTCGGCCATGCCATGTTCTTCGGCGCGGGCCTCTATGGCGCCGGCCTGGCCATCATCCAGCTCGGCTGGGGCGTGCCGGCAGCATTCGCCGCTGGAATTGCCTGCGGTGCCGTCCTTTCGCTGATCATCGGCCTGCTGGCACTACGCACCACGGGCGTCGCCTTCATGATCGTCACCATGATGTTCGCGCAGGTGTTTTATCTGCTGATCCTCTACTTCGCGAATTGGACCGGCGGCGACCAGGGCCAGGTCGTGCCGCAACCGGCGCGCGTCCTTGACTTCGGCGCGACCGCGCTCGATCTCACCAATCCGACGGTGCGCTACATGACAGCGCTGGCGCTGTTCTCGTTCGTCCTTCTGGTCACGCTTGCCATCGTGCGTTCGCGATACGGACGGGTGCTGGTGGGCATCCGCGAGAATGAAGAGCGCACCAAGATGCTGGGCTACGACACCTTCTCCAACAAGCTCATGGCCGTCGTCGTCTCCGGCACCATCTGCGCGGCCTCCGGCGCAGCCTACGCGCTGCTGTTCGGCTATGTCGGCTCGAGCTTCGCGTCGGTGCAGTACTCGATCCTGCCGCTGCTGTGGGTCTTGCTCGGCGGTGCCGCCACCACAATCGGGCCGCTGATCGGCACCGTCTTCATGTACTATGTCATCGACGTCACCAGCGGCTACACGTCGGCCTATCTGCTGATCGTCGGCATCGCGCTGATCCTGCTCGTGTTGTTCTTCCCCAAAGGCATTCTCGGCACCATCCGCCAGCGCTGGCTCGGATGGCTGCCATGACGCCGCTGCTGACCACCAAGGACCTGTCGCGCAATTTCGGTGGGTTGCGCGCGGTCGACACTGTCGACTTCACCTTGATGCCGGGCGAAATCCGCGCCGTCATCGGCCCCAACGGAGCGGGGAAAACCACCTTCGTCAGCCTGGTCAGTGGCCGCATCCAGCCGTCCTCGGGGGCGATCGTCTTCGACGGCGCCGACATCACCAGCCAGCCGGCCTATATCAGGGTGCGCCAGGGGATCGCCTATACGTTCCAGATCACCAGCGTCTTCGCCAATCTCAGCGCCTACGACAATGTCGCGTTGCCCGTGCAGCGGACCCTGCGCGATGGCCGCTCGAAAGGCGCGGTGCGCGCGGGCGTCATGTCGGCGCTCGAACGCACGGGCCTGGCCGACCGCGCCAATATGCCTGCCGGGCAATTGTCCTACGGCCACCAGCGCCTGCTGGAAGTGGCGATGGGACTGGCGCTGAAGCCGCGCCTGCTGATCCTCGACGAGCCGACGCAGGGGCTCGCTGACAGCGAGATCGACAACTTCATCGCGCTGGTGCGTGATATCGCCAAGGGCGCGACCGTGCTTTTGATCGAGCACAACATGCCCGTCGTCATGCAATTGGCCGACCGCATCACCGTCTTTAACGCCGGCAAGATCCTGGCCGAAGGCACGCCGGAGGCCATCCGCGAAAACGCCGCGGTGCAGGAAGCCTATCTGGGGACCGCCCCATGATTGAGACGAACAAGGCGGAAGCGAGCAAGACGGAAGCGTTGCGGATCGCGGGGCTGGACTGCTTCCATGGCGCGGTTCAGGTGCTCTATCGCCTCGACCTCGTGCTGAACAAAGGCGAGGTGCTGTGCCTGTTCGGGCGCAACGGCGCCGGCAAGACGACGACGCTGAAGGCGATCATGGGACTGGTTCCTGCAAGCGCGGGCTCGATCAAGCTGACCGGCAAGGAACTCACCGGCCTGCCGGCGCATGAGGTGCCGAAGGCGGGCGTCGCCTATGTGCCGCAAGGCCGGCGGCTATTCGCCGAGATGACGGTGGCGGAGAACATCGAGATCGGCCTGATGGCGCGCGGCAAGGGCAAGGCCGTGCGAGACAATGTCCTCGACCTTTTTCCATTGCTGCGCCAGCGGCTGCGGCAGCGCTCGGGCACCTTGTCCGGCGGCGAGCAGCAGATGCTGGCGATGGCGCGTGCGCTGTGCCTGGAACCGGAGGTGCTTTTGCTCGACGAGCCGACGGAAGGGCTGATGCCTTCGATGATCTCGAAAATCCGCGAGACGGTGTCGAAGCTGCGTGCCATGGATGTCTCCACAATCCTGGTCGAACAGCGCGTCGACGCGGTGCTGTCGGTTGCCGACCGGGTTTGCTTCATCGAAAACGGCCGCAACCGCGAGACGGTCGATGTCGAGGAATTGCGCGCCGATCCATCGGCGGTAAGGCGTTATGTCGGTGTCGGGTGATCAGCCGAAAAACAGAAAGCCGGCAATCAAAAAGGTCGGGATCAGTACCAGCCCGGACCACATGATGTAACCGAAGAAGCCGGGCATCTTGACACCGCACTGCCGGGCAATGGCATAGACCATGAAGTTGGGCGCATTGCCGATATAGGTGTTGGCGCCCATGAACACGGCGCCGGCCGAAATCGCCGCCAGCGTCGACGCGAACTCGGTCATCAGATGTTGAGGGTCGCCGCCGGCGAGTTCGAAAAACACCAGATAGGTCGGCGCATTGTCGAGGAAGGACGATAGCGCCCCGGTCAGCCAGAAATAGGCGAGGTCGTTGGGCGTGCCTTGCGCGGAGGTCACCAGCGCGACCAATGGCGCCAGGGCGCCGTCATGGCCCGCCCTCAGGATGGCGATGACCGGCACTATGCAGATGAAGATGCCGGCAAACAGTTTTGCCACTTCCGCGATCGGACCCCAGTTGAAGCCATTCGCCTGACGGTATTCCCGCCGCGAAACCGCCAGCGACACGAAGGCGAGCACCAGGATGATGGCGTCGCGCACCAGGTTCTGCAGTTCCAGGGTCACGCCCTGGATGGCGATGCTAACCTCAGGCTTCCAGGTCGCCGACAGCAGGATGGCGCCGATGACGCCGGCCAGCAGCGGAATGTTGGGCAAGCCACGGATGCGTACCTTCGAATCCGGTGTCGGATCCTTGATCTTCGGCGCGCCGGCTTCGCGCCGGTGCAGGATGATGTCGATCGTCAGGAACACCGCCAGAACCAGGCCGCCTACGAACAGCGTCTCGCGCCAGAGATTGGCGGTCGTCCAGAAGAAATCGACGCCGCGCAGGAAGCCGACGAACAGCGGCGGGTCGCCGAGCGGCGTCAGCGAGCCGCCGATGTTGGAAACGAGAAAGATGAAGAAGACGATGACATGGGCGTTGAACGGCCTGGCGTCGTTGGCGCGGATGATCGGCCGGATCAGGATCATCGAGGCGCCCGTCGTGCCGACAACCGAAGCAAGCAGCGCGCCGATCAGCAGCAGCCCGGCATTGACCAGCGGCGTGCCGTGGATGTTGCCGGCGACCAGAATGCCGCCCGAAATGGTGAACAGCGCAAACAGCAGGACGATGAAGGACATGTATTCGGTGAGCAGCGCGTGCAGCACCGCCTCGGTCGCCTGGGGGACGCCGAAGGCGAGCGCTAGCGGCACGACCACGAGTGCCGCCCATAGGGCTGATATCTTGCCGTAGTGGTGCTCCCAGACATGGTGGAAGAGCAACGGGCCGGTGGCGATCGACAGCAGCAGGCCGGCAAAGGGCAAAGCCCACCAGAGCGACATGGAAGCGCCTGGCAGCCCGTGTTCCTCGGCCGCGAAGGCCGCTTCCGGACACAACACGGCGACGGCGATGGCCACGCCCGCCATCGCGCCTGCGCTGATCCGCGAAAAGCCCCTCTGATGCCCCACCGTCCGTTCAGTCCGACAAATTGTCTTCGAGCGTGACGCCGGCATCGCGCATGCGCTGCAGCATGGCATCGAGCGAGCTGTTGAGATCGATGCCGCGGCAGGCATCGAGCCGCACGGTGGTCTTGAAGCCCTGGCTGACGGCGTCCAGCGCCGAAAAACCGACGCAGAAATCGGTCGCCAGGCCAACCAGGGTGATGGTGTCGATGCCGCGCTCTCTGAGATAGCCACCGAGGCCGGTCGGCGTGGTGTGGTCGTTCTCGAAGAAGGCCGAATAGCTGTCGATGGCGGGGCGAAACCCCTTGCGGATGACGAGCTCGGCCTTGGTCCAGGCAAGGCCGGAATGAAAATCCGAGCCGAGGCTGCCCTGGATGCAATGGTCCGGCCATAGCGTCTGCTGGCCATAGGGCATTTCGATCGACGTGAAAGGCTGTGCGCCCGGATGGCTGGAGGCAAAACTCGAATGACCTGCGGGATGCCAGTCCTGCGTCAGCACGACGTGATCGGCATGGCGGATCATGTCGTTGACCAGCGGCACGATCTCGTCGCCGCCGCTCACGGCCAATGCACCGCCCGGGCAAAAGTCGTTCTGCAGGTCGATGACAACAAGCGCTTCGTCGGCCATGGGCTTCCCTCTTCTGTACGTCATGCTCCAGTGGAAAATGCCGCGAACGCGACCGGACGCAGAAACTTGACCAGATGGCAGGCCGCGTCAACCTCCGGCGGTATAACAATCTCGTTGAATGCGCGCATGCCGGGACGATGGCCACAACTCTGGCTTTGACAAATTCCGCCGGCTTGATATCATTTGCATACGAATGAATTTCCGGTTTTGTGGACCGGCAAGATCATACCTGGGGTAAACGCCCTGGGAGGGCCAAATTCGGGGAAGGCCCGCTCTCTGGGAAGGCACAGCGTGATCCGTTACGCGAAACCCACCACGATTGACGAAGCGCTCGCTTTGCTTGGCGAAGGCGCCTGGCGCATCCTTGCCGGTGGTACGGATTTCTATCCGGCACAGGGCAGCAGGCCTTTTCGCGACAATGTCCTCGACATCAACGGTCTCGCCGCGCTACGCGGCATCGCCGAGACGGATGTCCATTTTGTCATCGGCGCGCGCACGACCTGGACGGACATCATCCGCCATGCCTTGCCGCCGGCCTTCGACGCGCTGAAACAGGCGGCGCGGGAAGTCGGTTCGCCGCAGATCCAGAACGTCGCTTCCGTCGCCGGCAATCTCTGCAATGCCTCGCCGGCAGCCGATGGCGTGCCCGGCCTGATCGTGCTCGATGCCGAGGTCGAACTGCGTTCGGCGACCGCGACGCGTCATCTGCCCTTGCCGGATTTCATTCTCGGCAACCGACGCACCGCCTTGCAGCCCGGCGAAATGGTGACAGCCATCCGCGTGCCAAGGACGGCCACCGCCGGCACGTCGGCCTTCGTCAAGCTTGGCGCGCGGCGCTACCTCGTCATCTCCATTGCCATGGTGGCGGCGCGTCTGGTCGTGGACAATGGCACTGTCGCCGAGGCCGCAATTGCCGTCGGCTCCTGCTCGGCTGTCGCCAGACGGCTTGCCGGCGTCGAAAAGGCGCTGCGGGGATTGCCGGCCGATGGCAGGCTCGCTGCCGCGATCCGGTCCGCGCCGATGACAGAACTGTCGCCGATCGCCGATGTGCGCGGCAGCGCCGAATACCGGCTCGACGCCGTGCGCGAGATTGTTGTCCGGGCCGCGCTGGCCGCCGCCGGACCGATGAACGAGCATATGGTGGCGGTGGCATGAACAAGGCTCAGCCCGAGATGAGCAACGCTCAGACCGACATAAGCCAGGTTCTGCCGGATGAGGCCCTGCTCGATCGGGGCAGAGCGCAGTCTGGCCTTGCACGCGCCGACATTGCCTTCGCGGTCAATGGCGCCGCCGTTTCGGTCAACGTGCCGCCGCTTCGCCGGCTATCCCAGGTGCTGCGCGACGAATTGCAGATGACCGGCACCAAGGTCGGCTGCGACGCCGGCGATTGTGGTGCCTGCACGGTGCTGGTCGACGGCGACCCCGTCTGCGCCTGCCTGATGCCGGCTGCCTCGGTATCGGGGACGGCGGTGACGACCGTCGAAGGACTGGCCAATGGCCGGCTGTCGGCATTGCAGGCCTCTTTCCTTGCCCATGGCGCGGCACAATGCGGCATCTGCACGCCGGCGCTGCTGGTGGCGGCGACAGCGCTGCTGGACGCCAATCCCACACCGAGCGAGACCGAAGTGCAGGATGCGCTGGGCGGAATCCTCTGCCGCTGCACCGGCTATCGCAAGATCATCGCGGCGGTGATGGAAGCTTCCCTGCAAGGCGCGGATCTCGATTTCCGCCTGCCTCGGTCCGGCCACGCCATTGGTTCCTCACCCGTCAGGCTCGACGGCGTGCCGAAGGTCACCGGCGACGAGAAATTCGGTGGTGATTCCTTCCCGACCGACGCGTTGTCGGTGCTGGTGGTCCGCTCGCCGCATTATCATGCCAGCTTTACCTTCGGCGATCTCGACGGCTGGGCGAGGGCGCATCCCGGCATTACAGGTGTGTTCGTGGCGGCCGATATCCCGGGCAAGAACTGTTTCGGCGTGATCGGCCCATTCGCCGACCAGCCGGCGCTGGCCGAAGGGTTTGCGCGATTTCGCGGCGAAGCAGTGGCGCTGGTCGCCGGTGAGCGCGAGGCTATCCTCGACCTCGATCTGTCGGATTTCCCGGTCCGCTGGGCCGAATTGCCGCATCTCCTGCACCCTGCGGAAGCGCGGGCCGACGGCGCTGCGTGGATCCATGAAAACCGCCCAGCCAATCTGCTAACCTCCGGCTTTGTCGAGCGTGGCGATCCAGACGCAGCGCTCGCCGGTGCTGCCTTCACCGTGTCCGGCGCTATAGACACCTCCTATGTCGAGCACGCCTATATCGAACCGGAAGCCGGGTATGCATATCTCGATGGTGACACCCTGGTCGTCGTCGCTTGCACCCAGGCACCCTATATGGACCGCGACGACACCGCGAAGGTGCTCGGTCTTCCCGTCGACAAGGTGCGCATCGTCCCGACCGCGACCGGCGGCGGCTTCGGCTCGAAACTCGACGTATCGTTGCAGCCTCTCATCGGCCTGGTAGCGCTGAAGACCGGGCGACCGGCCACCCTTGCGTACACCCGCAACGAATCGATGATGTCGACCACCAAGCGCCATCCCTCGGAGATGAAGGCGACCATCGGCGCCGATGCCGACGGCCTTGTCACAGGCATGATCTTTTCAGGCGATTTCAACACCGGCGCCTATGCCAGCTGGGGTCCGACGGTGGCCAACCGCGTGCCGGTGCATGCCTCCGGACCCTATGCGACGCCCAACTACCGCGCCGAGGGCCGCGCCATCCACACGCATGGTCCGATCTCGGGCGCCTTCCGTGGCTTCGGCGTGCCGCAGGCGACGATCATGCAGGAGACACTCTATGACGAGCTGGCTGGCAAGCTTGGCATCGACCGGCTCGAGTTTCGCCTGAGAAACTGCCTTCGGAACGGCTCCGAAACGGTTACCGGGCAGAGACTGGAGTCCGGCGTCGGTATTGCCGAGTGCCTCGAAGCCTTGCGGCCACATTGGGCGCGGGCGGAGGCTGACGCGGACGCTTTCAACAACGCCAACCGGGATAGAAAGCGCGGTGTCGGCGTGGCTTCGTGCTGGTATGGCTGCGGCAACACCTCACTGCCCAACCCGTCGACCATCCGGGTCGGCATCGCGGCTGACGGCGATGTCGTCCTGCACCAGGGCGCCGTCGACATCGGCCAGGGCTCGAACACCGTCATCACCCAGATCTGCGCCGACGCGCTCGGCCTGCCGCTGGAAAGATTCCGGCTGAAGAGCGCCGATACGGCGATCAGTCCCGACGCCGGCAAGACATCGGCCTCGCGCCAGACGTTTGTGACCGGCAAGGCGGCTGAAAGGGCTGGACGGGCCTTGCGCGACAAGATCCTGCGCTTTGCCAACGTCTCCGAAAAGGCGTCTCTGCAACTGGACGGCGCGGCGATCGTCATCCGCGAGGGCGAGGCGACACGCCGTATCGATCTCGCCTCGCTCGACGTGGATGCCGATGGCTTCGTCTTCGGCGCCGAAGAGACTTATGATCCGCCGACACTGCCGCTCGATGCCAAGGGCCAGGGCAAGCCCTATGCCGTCTACGGCTACGGCGCGCAGATCGCCGAGCTCGAGGTCGATCTCAAGCTCGGCACGGTGAAGCTCATCAAAATCACCGCCGCGCATGATGTCGGCAAGGCGATCAACCCGCTGCTGGTCGAGGGCCAGATCGAAGGCGGCATCGCGCAAGGCATCGGCATGGCGCTGATGGAGGAATACATTCCCGGCCGCACCGAAAATCTGCACGACTACCTCATTCCGACCATCGGCGACGTACCGCCGATCCAGACCATACTGGTCGAGGTTCCCGATCCCGAGGGACCGTTCGGCGCCAAGGGGTTGGGCGAGCATGTGCTGATCCCGACGGCACCGGCGATCCTCAACGCCATCCGCCATGCCACCGGCGTCCTCATCACCAAGGTCCCGGCGACGCCGACGCGGATCCGCGCCGCAATCCGCGAAAAGGAGGCACGCGCATGAGCGAGCTTGCCGAGCGCTTTGACACCCATGATCCCGGCGAGAAACTGGTGGCGGAGAAGATCCGCTGCGATGCCTGCCCTGTCATGTGCTACATCGCGGATGGCCGCACCGGCGCCTGCGACCGCTACGGCAATGCCGGCGGCCGTATCGTGCGCATGGATCCGCTGACCATCCTCGACCATGCGGCGGAAACCGGCGCGGCAATCGTGCCCTTCATCGCTGAAGGCGAGGCATGGGACGGCGAACTGGTCAACACGGGCCGCCGCTTCGTCACCGCCATCGGTGCCGGCACCACCTATCCCGACTACAAGCCGGCGCCCTTCATCGTCAGCCAGGAGGTCGAGGGCGTCGATCTCATCACTGTCGTCACCGAGGGTATTTTTTCGTATTGCGGCGTCAAGGTGAAGATTGACACCGATCGTCATCTCGGCCCCGAGACAGCCATTGTGCGCGCGGCGGGCGAGGCGATCGGCCATGTCACGACGGGCGAATACGGTTCGCAGATGCTGTCGCTGGGCGGCGTGCATCATCTGACCGGCGGCTCCAAATCGGAAGGCCGCGCCACTTGCGACGCGCTGCTTGATCTGTGCAACCGCAAGCCGGTGGAACTGACCATCGATGGCGGCGCCACCATCATTGTCGAAGCCGGCAAACCACCTGTAATCGACGGCAAGCAGGAACACCGCATGCGCGTCGGCTGCGGCTCGGCCACCATCGGCATGTTCGCCACGCAATGGCGCGGGCTGGTCGACGAGGTGGTGGTGGTCGACGACCACATCACCGGGGTTGTCTCCGAGCATCAGGCCGGCAAGGTGCTGGGCTGGCAGGATACGGGCATCAAAATCATCGGCCGCCGTTCGACGCCGGGCCGCTATTTCAAGGTCTCCGAGCCCGGGCTCGGCTGGGGTGGCACCTCGATTTCCGACCCGCTGTCGATCCTCGGCGAGTGGAACGCCAAGAAGGGCGCCCGTCCCGGCCTGTCGTTGCTGATGGTTTCGACCACCGGCGAGCAATTCGCCTATTACGAACTCGACGACGAATTGAAGCCGATCGAAAAGCCATTTCCGGATCGGCTGCAGAAGTCGGTGGGGCTGATCGAGGACAATTGCGAGCCGGCACTGTGCACGGTGCTGTTCATCGGCGGCGCCGGCGGCTCGCTGCGTGCCGGCGTCACCGAAAACCCGGTCAATCTCACCCGCTCCGTGCAAGGCTTGAAGACCTATGTCACCGTCGGCGGTGCGCCGGTCTATGTCTGGCCGGGCGGCGGCATAACGCTGATGGTCGATGTGACCCGTGTGCCGGAAGGCGCGTTCGGCTATGTGCCGACACCGGCATTGGTGGCGCCGATCGAATTCACGCTGCGCCGCGACGATTATGTCAGGCTCGGCGGCTACGAGGCCGAAATCCGCAGTCTCGAGGATATCGTCGCCAAGGGCGGCGAGTATCTCAATCCGCGGCGGGGCACCGGTGCGCCGACCAGCAATCCATGGCCACCGCTGGCGCAATTGCACCGCGCCGGTTCGAACGGGATCGGGTGATGGACGGCCCGCAAGCGCACTGGCTGCAGGATGGCAGGCGGCTGCATCTCAACCATGGGCCGATCGACCTGATCGTCGAGGCTTTTGGCGATGCGGATGAGCGTCGCGCGGCCTACGAGCAGGCCGTCACGCGCTTCCAGACGATGCTGATCGAGTTGGTCGAGGAGCTCCCCGAATTGCGGCTGCCGGCATTTTTCCTGGCGCCGCGCAGTTTCGCCGGTCCGACGGCGCGGCGCATGGAGGCGGCCGTCATGCCGCTCGCGGAATGCTTCATCACGCCGATGGCAGCCGTTGCCGGATCGGTAGCCGACGAAATTCTCGCCGCGCTGCTGGCCGGCCGCAGGCTTGATCGTGCCTACGTCAACAATGGCGGCGACAGCGCCCTTCACCTCGGCACGGGCACGACGATCGGCCTGGCGGTCGCGGGCACCGGCAACGGCATGGCCGACCGGATTACGATCCGCGCCGAGGATGGCATAGGTGGCGTCGCCACCAGCGGCTGGCGCGGCCGGTCTTTCTCGCTTGGCATTGCCGATGCCGTCACCGTGCTGGCGCGCACAGGCGCCGAGGCCGATGCGGCGGCGACGCTCATCGCCAACGCGGTGGACCTGCCCGGCAATCCGGCCATCAGCCGCATGCCCGCACGCGACCTGTCGCCCGACAGCGATCTTGGCGAGCGCCTGGTGACGCAGGCGGTCGGCACGCTTGGATTTGCCGAAGTGACGCGGGCGCTGGACAATGGCCTTGCCGTCGCCGAAGATTTTCGCCGGCGCGGGCTGATTGCCGGATCGGCGCTGTTTCTTGGCGGTGAGGCCCGCATCAGCGGCGCCGTTGCGCTCGCCGCGCCCAACAAGCATGAACCGGAGGAGATTTCCCATGCCTGAGTTTCCGATCCGCAAGATAGCGGTGCTGAGCGAAGAGATCTTTCATGAGGGCGGGCCGGCCGTTGACGTGCCGCGCCGGCGTGCCGCGGCCATGGCCGTGGTCAAGAACCCGTTCGCCGGCCGTTATGCCGAGGATTTGCAAAGCGCCATGGACGATCTGAAGCCGCTTGGCCTGCTGCTCGCCGACCGGCTGATCGCCGCACTCGGCGGCGACGTCAAGCAGATCGACGGCTATGGCAAGGGCGCCATCGTCGGCACGGCGGGCGAACTGGAGCACGGCGCGCTGTGGCATGTGCCGGGCGGCTATGCCATGCGCGAACGGCTCGGCGACGCCAAGGCGATCGTGCCGTCGGCCAAGAAGGTCGGCGCTTTCGGCTCGAAGCTCGACGTGCCGATCGGCCACATCAACGCCGCCTATGTGCGCAGCCATTTCGACGCCATGGAAGTCGGTGTCAGTGACGGCCCTCGCCCCGACGAGATTCTTTTCTGCCTGGCCATGACCTGCGGGCCACGGGTTCACAACCGCATGGGCGGGTTGGCGGCCACCGACATCAAGGCCTGGGACGGGCTGCGGTGAGCGGCGAGGACAATCTGCTCAAACTGGTCGAGGTCGAGGCGCCGGATGATCAGGACTACCTCCTGCAGGAGCAGGTCGGCTTCATCCTGCGCAAGGCGCATCAGCGCCATGTTTCGATCTTCGCCTCGCATATCGGCGACCTGACGCCGCCGCAATTCGCCGCCCTGGCCAAGCTGCGCGATGTCGGCGAGACCTCGCAGAACCAGCTCGGCACGCTGATCGCCATGGATGCGGCGACGGTAAAAGGTGTCATCGACCGGCTGAAGGCGCGCGGCCTGGTCGAGCTCTCCAAGCATGAGGTCGACAAAAGGCGGCTGCTGGTCAATCTGACCACTGAGGGCCGCGACGCGATCGACCGGCTGATCCCGCTGGCGCGCGAGATCACCAGGGAAACGCTGGCGCCGCTCTCGGCCAAGGAGATCGCCACCTTCACGAGGCTGCTGGCGAAGCTGGCGTAAAGCCGGTTGGTGATGCGCAATTCGCGCCGACCGGTCGCGGCAATAGTGCAGAGCGTGAGCGCTTAAGCCGCGAACACGCCTGAACACAGCGCCTGCAGTTTCGAAAAGACACCCTTGCCGCCTGATATGACCTGTGTGCCGCTTTGCAGCACCGTCTTGGGATCTGCCTTCAGAACCGTGCCGCCGGCCTCCTCGATCAACAGCATGCCAGCCAGGCAGTCCCAGGCATTCATGTGTTCCTCGACATAGCCAAGCAGCCGGCCAGAGGCGACGTAGGCCAGCATCAGGGCGCCGGACGCGTTGCGGAAGAAGACACCGCCTTCGGCGAGGATCTTCTTGATCAGCACGGCGATGTTGTCGGCCTCGGCGCGGTTCGAGAATCCGGTCCCCACCGATCCTTCTTCAAGGCTGGTCGCCGCACTCGTCTTGACCGGCCTGCCGTTGACGAAGGCGCCGCCGCCGAGCCGGCCGTGGAACGTCTCGCCGGTAGATGGTTCATGAATGACGCCGACGACCGTCTCGCCGTCCTTTGCGCAAGCGATCACCACGCACCAGGCCGGAATGCCGCGCACGAAATTGGCGGTGCCGTCAATGGGATCGATGACCCAGACATAGCCGGTCGAACCTGCGACCGAGGCATGTTCCTCGCCCACGATGCCGTCTTGCGGATAGTCGGTAGCGATGGCCGCGCGGATGAACAGCTCGACCTCGCGGTCGGCTTGCGAGACCAGGTCCTGATGGCCCTTGCTCTCGATGGTCAGGCTTTCCAGATCGCGGAAATATTTGAGCCCAAGCTCGCCTGCCCGCCGCGCTAGGTCGATGGCGAACTGCGTGCGGGCGTCAAGATCAAGGGTCATGGGAAAGCTCGCTCTTGCCTCTGGATGCTCCGCACTTAGCAGAGCATCGCTACCGACAAAAGGACCCGGCGAGACACAAACATCAGGCCGCCTGGGACAGCGATTTGTGCGCCTCTGCCAGGATCTCGAACGACCGCACCCGCGCAGCGTGATCGAATATCTGCGCGGTGACCATCAGCTCGTCGGCGCCGGTCCGGCGCACAAAGGCGTCGATGCCCTGGCGGACCGTTTCGGGAGAGCCGACGACGGCGCAGGACAGCGCCTGGCCGAGCATGGTCTTGGCCATCGGGTCGAGATCGCGATCATAGTTTTCGACCGGCGGCGGCAATCGTCCTGGCCGGCCAGTGCGCAGATTGACGAAGGCCTGCTGCAGCGAGGTGAACAGCAGGCGCGCCTCGGCATCGGTAGGTGCGGCAAAGACATTGAGGCCGAGCATGACATGCGGCTTGTCGAGCTGTTCCGATGGCTGGAAGCGCGAGCGGTAGATGTCCAGCGCGTGATCGAGCTCGGCCGGCGCGAAATGCGAGGCAAAGGCATAGGGCAGGCCGAGCATGGCGGCGAGCTGCGCACCATAGAGGCTGGAGCCGAGGATCCAGATCGGCACATTCTGGCCCTCGCCTGGCACGGCCCTGATGCGCTGGCCTTCCTCGGCCGGGAGGAAATAACCCATCAGTTCGACGACATCCTGCGGAAAATTGTCGGCGCCGGCCTCGAGGTTGCGGCGCAAGGCGCGCGCGGTGTTCATGTCGGTGCCGGGGGCCCGGCCGAGGCCTAGATCGATGCGGCCGGGAAACAAGGCGGCCAGCGTGCCGAACTGCTCGGCGATGACCAGCGGCGCATGATTGGGCAGCATGATGCCGCCGGCGCCAACACGAATTGTCCTGGTGCCACCGGCGACATGGGCGATGACCACGGATGTGGCGGCGCTGGCGATGCCCGGCATGTTGTGGTGCTCGGCCAGCCAGTAGCGTTTGTAGCCCAGCCGCTCGGCATGGCGGGCGAGATCGAGCGAGTTGGCCAGCGACTGCGAGGCATTGCTGCCTTCGACGATCGGCGACAGGTCGAGAACGGACAGTTCGGTCATGCGTTGGTCTCCACGATCTTCTTCTCACGCACCTTGGCCTCGAAGGCCGCGCGGTCGGGAATGATGATGCCGAGCGGACCTTCCAGCGTGTCGGCGAGTTCGGCGGCGGTGGCTATCTCCGTCTGCTCGGTGCGGCCGCCAAGGTGGTGGATCGACAGGCGGTTGCCGCGCAACGCATAGCGCCGGTCCGGCGCGGCGCGTGCGGCAATGACGGAGGAGAGGAAATGCGATGTTGGGCTGGTCGACAGGAAGTAGTTGGTGACGGAATAGTCGACCTCGTATTGCGGCTGCAGGTCGAAGCGGTAAAGCGAGCGCCAGTCGCCACCGATCAAGGCCTGCAGGCGGAAGTGATCGTCGGCCTCGACAATGCGGAATGTC
The DNA here is from genome assembly GCF_013170725.1 of Mesorhizobium erdmanii. NCBI lineage: Bacteria > Pseudomonadati > Pseudomonadota > Alphaproteobacteria > Hyphomicrobiales > Phyllobacteriaceae > Mesorhizobium > Mesorhizobium erdmanii. The sequence continues at coordinate 671,066 of NZ_CP033361.1, forward strand.
TCGTGCGGGGTTTTTTGTTCCAGGCCCGGTTCGAGCAGCAGTGGCGCGGTCAGGGTCAGGCCGCCGAAGCCGACATCGGCGATATGGGTGCGGCCATCGAGTTCGACGCGCAGCAGCATGTGGCCGCGTGCGGTGATGGCGTCCTCGCTCTGGCCCCAGAGCACACGCGCGGCCAGGCCGCCGACCTGAAAGCCAAGCGCCCTCAGCGCGTGCATGAGGAGCAAATTGTGTTCGAAGCAATAGCCGCCGCGTCCCCCAACGACGATCTTGTCCCGCAGCGCGGCAAGGTCGAGCCGGACCGGGTGGCCAAGAAACGGATCCATGTTCTCGAACGCGATCGCCTGCGGATGCAGGAAATGCAGCGCCCGCAGCGTGTCCAGCGAGGCTTCCCTGGAACCAATGTGGCCGATGCGAGCGAAATAGGCGTCGAGGTCGAAGGAAACATCGTTCATCGGAGGGAACCGCCATTGTCCGGCCGGATATAGGCATTCGGTCCGGGCACCGCAAACATGACGGGTTGGCTACGCGGCGGCCTCGGTGTTCTCTTCTACCGGCTCGTCATCCACCACGGCGGTCTGCTGCGCGGCGAGAAAATTGCCGACATGGGCCAGCCCCTCGAAATGGTCGCAGAACACCTTGATGACGACCAGCAGCGGCACCGCCGTCAGGGCGCCGACAAAGCCCCACAGCCACGACCAGAAGGCAATGGCGATGAAGATCGCCACGGCATTGATCTCCAGGCGCCTGCCGACCACCATCGGTGTCACGAACTGGCCTTCGACGATATCGCACAACAGCACGAAGGCCGGCGCCAGAAGCGCGTAGGAAATGGTGTCGAAGCTGATCAGCGCCATCACCGCGACCAGCACGATGGTCAACAGCGCGCCGACATAAGGCAGGAAGTTGAGGAGTGCGGCGGCGACGCCCCAGACAAGCGGGTTGGGCATGCCGAGCGCCCACAGGCCAAGCCCGATGACCAAGCCGAGACCGGCATTGATGATGGTGACGGTGAGCAGATAGTGCGAGATTTCGCGCTCGACGTCATAGACGACGCGCAGCGCCCGCTTCTTTTCGCTGAGGCTGGCGAAGGACTGGATGATCTTCTCGTAGAACATCGTGCCCGAAGCGAGCAGGAACAGCGACAACACGAAGATGATGGTCAGGCTTGTTCCCGCCGACAGGATGTTGCTGGCGGCCGACGACAGGATGCCGGATTGGGCCACCGCCACCTTCTGGACGCCGGGCTCCTGCGACGTCTCGGTCAATTGTTCGATCTGATGCGAGATCTGCATCATCTTCTCGAAGGGGCGGCGCAGTTGGGCCAGCCGTTCGCCAAGCTGATGACCGATCGACGAGGTGTTGTTGATAAGCTCGATGATCGGGCCGGAAAGCAGGTAACCGGCGCTGGCGAAGACGCAGATCGACAGAAGCACCAGAAGCGTTGCCGAGACGACTTCGGGAATGCCGTGCTTGCGCAGCAGCCGCACGATCGGCGTCAAGGTCAGCGCCAGCAGGAAAGCCAGCATGACCGGCATGAAAAAGGCGCGGCCGAAATAGAGCGCATAGACGCTCATGAAGATGAAGATGCCTACCAGCAAAGAGCGCATCAGATGCGTGTCGGCACGCGCCACGGCGCGCGCTTCGGTCGCTTCGGCAGCGCCTGCGGCCAGCGCGTCGGGTTCGGGTTTCATAACGGTCCCTCGACGGTGCACCGCAATTGGTGCAGTCCGTCGACCGAAAACGCCGGCACGGCTTCAAGGTTCCGTTAGCCGGCAAGCCCTAGACGGACCTTGCCTTTGGTTATGGGACGGGGGCTTACGCTACCGGCGCTGCCACGGCCGGCGCGGACTTCGCCGTCTCCTTGCGCACGATCGGCGCCACTCTGGTGCCGTAGAGTTCGATCGCCTTCATGATCTTGGCGTGCGGCATAGTACCAATCGCCATCTGCAGCAGGAAGCGGTCATTGTTGAAGATCCTGTGCTGGGCGACGATTTTTTCCGCCACCTGCTCCGGATTGCCGACGAACAGCGCGCCATCGGGACCGCGCGATTGGTCGAAATGCGCCCGCGATGTCGGGCCCCAGCCACGCTCGCGGCCGATGCGGTTCATCACCTCCGCCTGCGGGCCGTAGAAATCGTCGGCCGCCTGTTCGGTCGTCTCGGCGATGAAGCCGTGCACGTTGATGCTGGTGGCGAGATCCTTGGGATGGCTGCCGGCGCGTTTGGCCGCCTCGCGGTAGAGGTCGAACAGCGGCGCGAAGCGGGCCGGCTCGCCGCCGATGATGGCAAGCGCCAGCGGCAGGCCGAGCGCGCCGGCGCGGGCAGCGGACTGTGGCGTGCCGCCAATGGCGATCCAGACCGGCAGCCTGTCCTGGAACGGCCTCGGATAGACGCCGCGATCGTTGATCGGCGCGCGCAGATTGCCGGACCAGGTGACCTTCACCTGGTCGCGGATGGCAAGCAGCAGGTCGAGCTTTTCGGCGAAGAGCTCGTCATAGTCCTCGAGATTGTAGCCGAAGAGCGGGAAGGATTCGATGAACGACCCGCGCCCGGCCATGATCTCGGCACGGCCGCCCGACAGGAGATCGAGCGTGGCGAACTGCTGGAAGACGCGCACCGGATCGTCCGAGGAGAGCACAGTGACCGCGCTGGTCAGCTTGATGCGTTTCGAGCGCTCGGCGGCAGCGGCCAACGCCACGACCGGCGCGGAAGCGGCATAATCGGGCCGGTGATGTTCGCCGAGACCAAAGACGTCGAGACCGACCTGGTCGGCCAGTTCGACCTCCTCGATCAGGTTGCGCAGCCGCTCGTGCGGGCCGATGGCGCCGGGGCCTGGTAGCGGGCTGACGTCGGCAAAAGTGTAGAGACCGAGTTCCATCTGGTGTCATCCTGGTGTGGTGATTGTTATGCTAGAGGTAGCGACGCACGCACCTGCCCGCCAGAGCGGCAGACGGTGAACAGTGCATGTCGGTTTGGGGGTGGAAAGGCGTCTCCCGGCTGCAACATAGCGGAATTTCATGGCTGGCATACCGTTTTGGCGCTTGAACTCTTGGCATTCGCGCGTATGTAAGCCTCGCGTATTGACTTCAGGGAAGTGGACTTGGCTATCTACAGGGAAAAAGACATTTTCGAGCGGCGCAATGCCGCGAACGAGGCAAAGAAGGCGCTTCTGGAGCGCTTCAAGTCAAAGCCGGCGGCAGATGATCCTGCAGTGCTGGCGCGACAGGCCGAACGCAAGGCGATCCTCGAGGCTCGTGAGATCCGCGAAGCCGAGAAGGCAAGGCTGAAGCAGGAGAAGCTGGCACGCGAGGCGGTCGAGAAGGCCGAGCGCGAGGCAGCGGCCGAAGCCGCGCGCATCGCGGCCGAAGAGGCGGCACTGGCTGAAGCGAAGATCAAGGAAGCCGAAGAGACCGAGCGCATCGCCCGTTTGCTGGCGGACGAGGCCGAGCGCAAGGCGAAACGCGACGCACGCTATGCGGCGCGCAAGCAGCGCACCGGCAGGACGCCTCCGGGCTTTTCAGCCCGCTAGCTTCGGCGCAGCCAAGTTCGAACATTGAACCAGGGTCGCCTTGCAGCGGCCCTGAACGTGTTTGTGCGCCGGTACGGTCAGGCCGCGAACTTCAGCCCCATGATGCCGCAGACGATCAGCGCGATGCAGGCGAGCCTGATCGCGGTGGCGGGCTCGCCGAGCAGCCAGATGCCGAGCAGCGCCGTGCCGACCGTGCCGATCCCGGTCCACACCGCATAGGCGGTGCCGACGGGAAGCGCCTTCAGCGCCAGGCCGAGCAATGTAAGGCTGACGATCATCGACGCGACCGTAAGCACGGTCGGCACGAGCTTGCTGAAGCCGTCAGTGTATTTGAGGCCGATCGCCCAGCCGATTTCGAACAGGCCGGCGAAAAACAGAAGAATCCATGACATCGGGAACGCTCCATCCAGCATCGGAGCGGAGACAGACTCCGATCCGCAGACGCTGATCACAATGGGCGGGTCGTCCCGACCGAATTCTTGGGAGGCGCGAGGTCGTCCCCGCGCCGGACATATAGAGTTGTCCAAACGCCCGATCAACCTGGCGGCCCCGGCGGCATTGTCGAACGCCGCCGGTGGAATTTTGCCGCGGCTGGCTTGCCGAGGCCTACTTCTCCTTGATTCGCATCGCCTTGACCGGCGGCGCCTTCAGGGCGGGAGCGGCTGCTGGTTTCTTGGCATCCTTCTTCGGCTTGCGGGCTTCCTTGCCTGCCTTCATCGCACCTTTAGCCATGATTCGTTCCTCCAGTTGCGGGAGGCGAAGTGAAACAAGAGAAACGCTTTGCCGCAAGAGGGCAGCGCCCGTAGCAGCTGCAGGCAGGCCGCTTTCAACCGGTTTCTAATTTGCTCGTAAACCGTGGCGGTCCGTGCCAAGGTTGTTCCCGCACTGCAGCATCGACCCGTGCTTCCGCCGGGTGATCGTCAGGCAGGCCGGTCAGGACGACAATGCGGATCCACATCGGCTGCGAGATGAGCTTCGATTTCCCGCAGGAAACGCCACTCATCGCGATGCTCAACGTGCACTATTCCCGCGCCTCCGATCTCGAGCGACCGGATTTCCTGACCTCGAACCCGTCGGTGCCGATCGAGAGTTACCGCGACAGTTTCGGCAATTGGTGCAATCGCTTCGTCGCCCCGCCCGGGCGCTTCACCTTCGGTACGGATGCCGTGATCCGCGACCCCGGCACGTTCGAAATGGGCGAGCTGATGGCCTGGCAGCACGAGGTGCGCGACCTGCCGGCGGACACGCTGCTGTTCCTGCTGCCCAGCCGCTTCTGCGAGAGCGACCTTTTGGCCAGCGAGGCGTGGCGGCTGTTCGGCCATACGCCGCTCGGCATCCCGCGCGTGCAGGCGGTGTGCGACTTCGTCCACAATCACATCGTTTTCAATTATGGCAACGCCCGGCCGACGCGGACCGCGGCGGAAACCTATCGCGAACAGAGCGGCGTGTGCCGCGATTTCGCCCACCTCGCCGTCACCTTCTGCCGGGCACTCAACATCCCGACGCGCTATTGCACCGGTTACATCAGCGATATCGGCATGCCGAAGCCTTGGGCGAGCATGGATTTCTGCGCGTGGATGGAGGTCTATCTCGGCGACCGCTGGCATGCCTTCGACCCGCGTAACAACGCGCCTCGCATCGGCCGGATCTTGATTGCCTCCGGCCGTGACGCGGCGGACGTGCCGTTGACCCATATTTTCGGCCCCGGCACACTTGCCGGCTTCAAAGTGTGGACCGACGAGATCGCGGCCTAGCCAGCTTTTTTGCCTTTTTGCTGAACGTCCCGGAGCTTCACGCGTTGCGAAGGCTTATGGAGCTTCGGCGGTTCGGCCGTTAGACTGGTTGATTGAACGGGAACACCACACCATGGCCGGGCATGGCGGCTCCAAGACGGTCATCTACGCAGCGCTCGCCGGCAATCTGGCGATCGCGCTGACCAAGTTCGCCGCCGCTTTCTTCACCGGCAGCTCGGCAATGCTGTCGGAAGGCGTCCACTCGCTGGTTGACACCGGCAATGGCGGCCTGCTGCTCTACGGCATGCATCGTGCGGCGCGCCCGGCCGACCGCACGCATCCGCTCGGCCATGGCCGCGAGCTCTATTTCTGGAGTTTTATTGTCGCGCTGCTGGTCTTCGCGCTGGGTGCCGGCGTGTCGTTATACGAGGGTATCGTCCACATCATGGCGCCGGAACCGGTCGCCAACGTCAAGGTGAACTATATCGTTCTTGGTGCTTCCTTCCTGTTCGAAGGCAGCTCCTGGCTGGTGGCGCTGAAGGAATTCCGCCGGCAGAAGGGCGGAGAAGGCTGGCTGCAAGCCGTGCAATCGAGCAAGGACCCGAGCGTCTATACGGTGCTGTTCGAGGACAGCGCGGCGCTGCTTGGGCTGATCGTCGCCTTTGCTGGCATATTGGCGGCGGAGATGCTGGAAATGCCGGCGCTCGACGGCGCCGCCTCGATCGGCATCGCGCTCATCCTCGGCGCGACAGCGATCTTCCTCGCCCGCGAAAGCAAGGGCCTGCTCATCGGCGAGCCGGCCTCGCCCGATGTGCAGAAAAAAGTGCTGGCGATCGCCCAGCAGGATCCGGCGGTGCAGCGGGCGAATGGCGTGCTGACCGTACACATGGGGCCGGAAGAAATCGTCGCCGGCCTCAGCATCGAGTTCGAGGACCATCTGGCGGCGCCGGAGATCGAGGCCTGTGTGGAACGGATCGAGGCACGGCTGAAGAAGGAGATGCCGGAGATCACGCGGCTGTTCGTCAAGCCGCAGACCACGGGGACCTGGGAACAGCGGCGCAAGCTGATCGAGGCCGCGTCCGACTAGCCCTGGACCAGAACTGCGCCATTGCCCTGCCGCGTTGCCTTGCTAAGATCGGTCGATGGATTTGGAGGAGAGACGATGAAGATCGACGGCGGCTGCCATTGCGGCGCCATTACCTATGAGGCCGAGGTCGACCCGGAAAAGACCTCGATCTGCCACTGCACGGACTGCCAGCAACTGACCGGCACCGCCTTTCGCGTCACCGTTCCGGCGCCCGAGGATCACTACCGGATCACCAGGGGCACGCCGAGAATCTATACCAAGACCGGGGCGAGCGGCGCCAAGCGCGCCCAAGCCTTTTGCGCCGACTGCGGTTCGCACCTTTACGCCACATCGGTCGGAGATGGCCCGAAACTCTATGGGATCCGGGTGGGCACCGCGCGGCAACGCCAGGATTTGATCCCAAGACAACAGAAGTGGCACAGATCGGCTCTGCACTGGCTGCCGGAATTCGAAGGCATGGCCACCGCGGAAGACCAGTAGCAGCGGTTCGCATCGGCGGATCCAGCCACGCTATGCCGGCTCGCCATAGACACGGGTGGATAATCGCATGTTGGAGGCCGACAAGCTCTTTTCCGGCTCGATTCCTGAAAACTACGATCGCTATATGGTGCCGTTGATTTTCGAGCCATTCGCCGCGGACCTTGCACGGCGAGCAGCGTCCTTCTCGCCGAGCGCCGTCCTTGAAGTCGCCGCGGGTACCGGCGTGGTCACCCGCGCCCTGGCGCCAAGGCTGTCTCCCGGCGCCAGTTATGTCGTGACCGACCTCAACCAGCCGATGCTCGATTACGCCGCTTCGCGACAGGCTCCCGACGGCCGCATCCAGTGGCGCCAGGCCGATGCCATGGCGCTGCCGTTTGAAGACGCGGCTTTCGATCTGGTCTGCTGCCAGTTCGGCGCGATGTTCTTTCCCAGCCGCCCATCCGCCTACCGCGAAGCAAAGCGGGTGCTGAAGCCCGGCGGCCGTTTTCTGTTCAACGTATGGGACCGTATCGAGGAGAATGTCTTTGCAGACGATGTCACCAATGCGCTGGCGAGGATTTTTCCGGACGATCCGCCACGCTTCCTGGCCCGCACGCCGCACGGCTACCACGATACCGCATTGATCCGCAGCGACCTCGAGGAGGCAGGGTTCGCCAGCGTAGCGATCGACACGAGGGCCGAACAGAGCCACGCGTCGTCCCCACGCATCCCCGCCGTTGCCTATTGCCAGGGAACGGTTCTTCGCACCGAAATCGAGGCCCGCGATCCCGGTAAACTCGACGCCGCGACGGACTATGCAGCATCGGCGATTGCGCAAAGACATGGCAGCGGCGCGGTTGCCGCCGAAATTCAGGCACACGTCATCGTGGCGACGGTCTAGTCTGGAATCATCCATTCAGTCGTCGCCCTCGACGACCCGCAACCTGAGCTGGCCGGTCTTGGAATCGGCGACGCGCGGGCTGGGGTTCGCGGCCGGTGCCCGTGACGGCGTCTCGGCGCCGGCATCGCCGTCGGCCTGCGTGCCGAACTCCAGCGCCTCGATCTTCTGACCGCGCTTGGTTACCTTCGATGTCGAGACCAGTATGTCCTCGATGTCCTTGGCCGATTGGCCGAAATGGCCCTGCAGCTTGCGCACGCGCTCGTCGACACGCGCCACATCCTCCATCAGCCGGATCACTTCGCCCTGGATCAGATGCGCCTGCTCGCGCATGCGGGCGTCCTTCAGGATCGCCTGGATGACCTGGATCGACAGCATCAGCAACGACGGCGAGACGATCACGACGCGGGCACGGTGCGCCTTGTGGACGATCGCCTCGAAATTCTCGTGGATTTCGGCGAACACCGATTCCGACGGCACGAACATGAAGGCGGTATCCTGCGTCTCGCCCTGGATCAGGTATTTTTCCGAGATATCGCGGACATGGATCTCGATGTCGCGGCGGAAGGCCTGGGCGGCGCCCTTTTGCAGTTCCGGACCATCGGCGGCGCGGATGGCATTCCAGGCTTCCAGGGGAAATTTCGCATCGATGGCAAGCGACGGCGCGCCGTTCGGCATCTTCACCAGGCAGTCCGGCCGGCTGCCGTTGGACAGCGTCGCCTGGAATTCATAGGCGCCATGCGGCAGGCCATCGGCGACGATCGCCTCCATGCGCGACTGGCCGAAGGCGCCGCGCGTCTGCTTGTTGGAGAGGATCGCCTGCAGCTGCACGACCTGGCCGGCGAGCGACTGGATGTTGCCTTGCGCGGTGTCGATGACGGCGAGCCGCTCCTGCAGTTTGGCCAGGCTCTCATGCGTGGATTTGGTCTGCTCGGTCATGGTCTGGCCGATGCGGCCGGTCATGGCATCGAGCCGCTGGCCTATCGACTGCGTCAGCTCCGCCTGGCGAGCCCCAAACACTTCGGCGATGGCGCCCATGCGGCCCTGCATCTCGGCCTGGCTTTGCAATATGCCGGCCATCCGCACTTCCGCGTCGCGAGCATGGTCGGCGGCTTCGGCCGCGGCGACGGCGCGCGCCTTGGCCGACCGCCACAGCGCGACGACCAGCGCCACGAACAGGCCGAAAAACAACAAGGCGCTGAAGGCGAGAGCGTGGCCGAGCGTGATTGTCGAGGCGCCAAGCCGCGCGACGGGCTCGGAAAGGATGGTGCTCAGATCATTCATGTGGACAGCATAGCCGATTCGTGGGGCTCGCACAGATCAAAACGTGAACGAGGCTCAGGTCCAACGGTTGACGCTTTTCGCTGGACGTCTTACGTGGGACGCCATGCCGATCAAGCCGCTCATCATCCTTCCCGATCCCATCCTGCGCCAGCTTTCCAAGCCGGTGGAGCGCGTCGACGCGCCCTTGCGCAAACTGGCTGACGACATGCTGGAGACCATGTATGACGCGCCCGGCATCGGCCTGGCGGCGATTCAGATCGGCGAGCCGCTGCGCATGCTGGTGATCGACCTCGCCAAGGAAGACGAGACGCCAGCGCCGCATGTCTTCATCAACCCGGAGATCCTGGAAAGCGCCGAGGCGCGCTCCGTCTACGAGGAAGGCTGCTTGTCCATCCCCGACTATTACGCAGAGGTCGAACGCCCCGCTTCCGTGCGGGTGAAGTATCTCGACCGCGACGGCAAGCTGCAGGAGATGGAGGCCGAAGGGCTGATGGCGACCTGCCTGCAGCACGAGATCGACCATCTCAACGGCGTGCTGTTCATCGACCACATCTCGAAGCTGAAGCGCGACATGGTGGTGAAGAAATTCAAGAAGCTCGCCAAGGACAAGGCGCCGGGCAAGCTGGTGGGATAGGGGATGCCCCTTCGCGTCATCTTCATGGGCACGCCGGAGTTTTCGGTGCCGACGCTGCGCGCCATCGCCGAAGCGGGACATGAGATAGCGGCAGTCTATACGCAACCGCCGCGCGCGGCGGGCCGCCGCGGACTGGAGCTGACGCCGTCGCCGGTGCAGCGCGAGGCCGAACGGCTGGCCATCGAGGTGCGCACGCCGACGTCGCTCAAGAGCGAAGCCGAGCAGGCTGCTTTCGGCGCCCTGCAGGCCGATATCGCCGTGGTCGTCGCCTATGGTTTGCTGCTGCCGAGGGCGATTCTGGATGCACCCCGCCTGGGCTGCATCAACGGCCATGCGTCGCTTTTGCCACGCTGGCGCGGTGCCGCACCCATCCAGCGCGCCATCATGGCTGGCGACCTGGAAAGCGGCATGATGGTGATGCGCATGGAAGAGGGCTTGGATACCGGACCGGTCGGATTGCTTGAAAAATGCGCAATCGCACCCGATATGACTGCCGGCGATCTGCATGATCGGTTGATGAGCCTCGGCGCCACCCTGATGGTGGAAGCGCTGGCGCGGCTGGAAGAGAACACCCTGACATTTACCGCGCAAGCGGCGGAAGGGGTGACTTACGCCAGAAAAATCGATAAATCCGAGACGCATGTGGATTGGACGCGGCCTGCCGCCGAGGTCCATAACCACCTTCGTGGCCTGTCGCCGTTTCCCGGCGCCTGGTCCGAAATTGACATTGGCGGCCGCGTGGAACGGCTGAAACTGCTTCGCTCGACGCTGTCCGAAGGCCAATCGCATTCCGAAGATTTGGCGCTTTTGGACAATTTGGGCGAGTCGGGAGGAATTCTCGATGACCGGCTGACGGTCGCCTGCGGGGCAGGCGCGATCAGGCTGGTCGAAGTTCAACGTGCGGGCGGAAAGCCCGCCGCCGCGTCGGAATTCCTGCGCGGAGCCAAGATCGTAAAAGGAATGAAGTTCTCATGAGCATGATGTCGATACGCGCGGCAACGCCACGGGATCGCGAGGCCATTCGCCTCGTCGAGGAACACGCTTTCGGCCAGCAGGCGGAGGCCGGGCTGGTCGACGCTCTGGTGACGGGCGGTGACGCCGTCGTCGAACTGGTGGCGGAAGAAGACGGCCAGGTGGTCGGCCACATCCTGTTTTCGCGGTTGTTCGTTCAGACCGGCGGAAAAAGTGCCGCGGCCGTGGCGCTGGCGCCGCTGGCGGTGGAGCCTTCGTTCCATGGCAGCGGCATTGGCGGCGCGCTGATCCGCGAGGCGCATATCCGCCTCAGGGACGCGGGCGAGACGTTGTCCGTGGTGCTGGGCGATCCGGCCTATTACGGCCGTTTCGGTTATAGCCACGCGCGGGCCGAAAAATTCGAGAGCGAGTACCAAGGCGAAGCGCTGCAGGCGCTGACCTGGGGCGACGCTCCAGAGGCAGGCAAGCTGGTCTATGCTTCCGCCTTCACCGCTCTCGCCGCTTAAGGCAAGAGCGTGTAGCCGCCCGGCATGCCGCGTTTTCGCCTCGACATCGAATATGACGGCAGCCTGTTTGCCGGCTGGCAGCACCAGGCCGATCAGCCTTCGGTGCAGCAGGCGATCGAGCAGGCGATCGAAAACTTCAGTGGTGAGGCGGTGCGGCTGCGCGCCGCCGGCCGCACCGATGCCGGCGTGCATGCGACCGCCCAGGTGGCGCATGCCGACCTGGCCAAGGCATGGGCTGGCGACAAGGTGCGCGATGCCATCAACGCCCATCTGCAGGCGGCGGGCGCGCATATCGCCATCCTGAAGGCGACAATCGTCCCGGACGATTTCGACGCGCGCTTCTCGGCCACGGGCCGCCACTATCTCTACCGCATCCTCAACCGCCGTGCGCCCGCGGCGCTGGAGAAGGGCAAGGTGTGGTGGGTACCGAAGCGGCTCGACGCCGGCGCCATGCACGAGGCGGCGAAAGTGCTGCTCGGCCGGCACGACTTCACCACCTTCCGCTCGACCCAGTGCCAGGCCAACAGTCCGGTCCGGACGTTGGAGCGGCTCGATGTGAGCCGGGAGGGCGACATGATCGAGGTGAGAGCTTCGGCACGGTCCTTCCTGCATAACCAGGTCCGCTCGATGGTCGGCTCGCTCAAGCGCGTTGGCGACGGCGGCTGGACCGCCGATAACCTCAAGGCGGCACTGGAGGCGCAAGACCGCGCCGCTTGCGGCCAGGTGGCGCCGCCCGATGGGCTTTTCCTCATCGGCGTCGATTATGTCTGAAGAGAGTCCGCAGGTCTACCCGGGGGAGAGCCCTGAAAGGCTCTGAGCCCCGATATCGTCTGGAACGGTGATGCCAAGCAGCATCTGCAGCCCGAACAGCACCAGCAGCGAAGCTATGAACATGCCGACGAAAACGGCGGTTCCGACCGCCGCGCCCTTGCCGATCGTCGCGTTGGTCATGCGCCAGGTCAGCACCATCGACAGGGCAAAAAGCAGCAGCGACACAAGGCTCGAAATCTGGTTTGCCGAGGACAGGAAAAGCCTGATCAGCGCCGAGGGCAGCATCAGCCAGGCGGTGATGGCGGAGGCCCAGTTGCTGGCGACGACATAGTGGACGAAGCGGCCGCCAATGCCGGCGCGCGGCGCGACCAGAGCGAGCGCGACGAGCGGCAGCACCCAGGAGCCGATATCGACCGTCGCCAGGCGCAACAGCATGCTGAAGCGGCCGGCGAACGCATCGGGATCGCCGATCTCGTTGGCGATGCCGACCCAGCCGACGATCAGCGCCGGTGCCGCGACGATGATGGCGAAAAAGGAATTCCAGAACCCATCGGCCGACAGGTCGAGCAGTCGCAGGCCGTCGACCTTGCCGAGCATCAGCCGCCAGGCGCCGGTCAGCGAAGCTTGGGTTTCGTCCGCCGTAAGCATGCTGCTCAGCCCTGTCCGAACCAGTCTTCGATAAAACGCTGGTAGATCCGCGTCAGTGTTTCCAGATCGGCGATGGCGACCCGCTCGTCGACCATATGCATGGTCTTGCCGACCAGGCCGAACTCGACCACCGGGCAATAATCCTTGATGAAACGCGCATCCGACGTGCCGCCGGAAGTCGACAATGTCGGTTCCTTGCCGACCACCGCCTTGATCGAGCCGCGAAGCGTCTCGATCAGTCTGTCGTCGCGGGTCAGGAAGACATGGCTCGGCCGGTCACGCCAGACAAGATCGTAATCGACCGGCGTCGTCTTGCCCGGCCGATACTTCTTGCGCTTGGCGGCCTGGTCGAGCCGGTTGTGGATTTCGGCCTGAACGGTCTCGGCGGTCCATGTGTCGTTGAAGCGGATGTTGAAGGTCGCCGTGGCTTTCGCCGGGATCACATTGGTGGCCGGGTTGCCGACATCGATGGAGGTGACCTCCAGATTGGTCGGCTGGAAATCCCTGGTTCCCTTGTCGAAGACAGGATGCAGCAAGGCGTCGACCAGGCTCATCAGGCCGCGCACCGGATTGTCGGCAAGCTGCGGATAGGCGGCATGACCCTGACGGCCATTGACGGTGACCGAACCTGAGAGCGAGCCGCGCCGGCCGATCTTGATCATGTCGCCGAGCGCATCCGGGTTGGTCGGTTCGCCGACGATCGAGACGTCCCATTTTTCGCCTTTGGAAGCGGCCCATTCGAGCAGCTTGACCGTGCCGTTTATGGCAGGGCCTTCCTCATCGCCGGTGATCAGCAGCGAGACCGAGCCCTTGGGGCCGCCATGCTTCTCGACATGACGCGCTATCGCCGCGACGAAGCAGGCAATGCCGCCCTTCATGTCGACCGCGCCACGACCATACATCTCGCCATTGGCGATCTCGGCGGCAAAAGGCGGATGCGTCCAGGCGGCTTCGTCGCCAACGGGCACGACATCTGTATGGCCGGCGAACATCAGATGCGGGCCGTTGCCGGACCGCCTGGCATAAAGGTTCTCGATGTCTGATGTGCCGTCTTCCGAAAAGACCGGCCGGTCGACCAGGAAGCCGAGTGGTTTCAGCATCGTTTCGAGCGCGCTCAGCGCACCGCCTTCGGCTGGAGTCACCGAGGCGCAACGGATAAGGGCGGCGAGGTTTGTGGCGGGATCAATCGGCAGCGTCATGGCAAAAGCGATAGTCGAAAGCTGAGGGCCTGTCACGGTCCGACATAGAGGCCAGCCCAATGGCCTGACATGCCGCCGACATTATGGTTTTCATGTCGTATAGTTGCCGACAGGTGCGGAGCGAGAGATGGCAAACGGGGGTAAACGGATCGTCATCGCCGGCGCCGGCAGCATAGGCTGTTATGTCGGCGGCTGCCTGGCGATTGCCGGGCGAGAGGTGATTCTGCTCGCCCGTCCGCGCATCGAGACCGCGCTGCGGCTGGGCGGATTGCGCATCAGCGACCTTGAAGGCCGCGATCGCCTGGTCGAGCCGGACCGGCTCGGCATCACCGCCAATCCGGCAGCCGCCTTGCCCGAGGCGGACGTGATCTTGGTCACCGTCAAGAGCGGCGCGACGCGGGAGATGGCCGCGCTGATCAAGGCCCATGCCCGCCCCGATGCCGTGGTGATCAGCCTGCAGAACGGCGTCGACAATGCCGACAGGCTGCGCGCCGAGCTCGGCTCGCGGACCGTGCTCGCCGGCATGGTGCCGTTCAATGTCGTGCAATCGCCGGACGGCACCTTGCCGCTGCGCGTCCACCGCGCCAGCGATGGCAAGGTGATGATAGAGGACCGCCGTCTTGCCGGCCTTCTCGACGTCCCCAGTCTTCTTGATGTCGAGGGGCTGGCCGTCGAGACGCATGGCGACATGAAGGCGGTGCTATGGGGCAAGCTTTTGATGAACCTCAACAACGCGTTGGTGGCGCTGTCCGGACTGCCGCTGGCGAGCGAACTCGCCGATCGCCGCTGGCGGCTGATCCTGGCCGGCCAGATCGACGAGGCCTTGCTGGCGATGAAGGCCACCGGCATCGAGCCAGCGTGGATCGCCGGGCTGCGGCCGGCGTTGCTGCCGAAGGTGCTGCGGCTGCCGGACTGGCTGTTCAAATTGCTGGCGCGGCGCATGCTGGCGATCGACCCTCAGGCACGCTCGTCGATGTGGGACGACCTGCAGCGCGGCCGGCCGACGGAGATCAGCGAATTGCAAGGAGCGGTCCTTGGCCTGGCCGAAAGAACAGGCACGCCGGCGCCGCTCTTGAAAAGCGTTACCGCTTTGGTGCGCGCCGCGGAAGCGGCGCGGCTTGGCTCGCCGGGACTGGCGCCGGAACAGGTTGTGCCGCCGGCTGGTTCTCGATCAGCGTGATCTTCTGCCAGATCTTGCGCGACAGGTTGGACGAAAGGTTCTCGATGTCGTTGACGCCGTCGATGACGACATCGTCATTGACCGACTGGGCGAAGAGTGCGGCGATCTTGCCGGTGATCGACAGCATTTCCGAGCAATAATCGAGGTAGCGGGCAAGATCGGCGGCATTGGTGATGCGGGCCGGCGAATGGGCCATCGGCTTGAAACTGGCCGAAAGCGCCGCCGGATCCTTGGTCAGCTGGTGCATGTCGATGACATGGATCAGCGAGCGCAGGCCGTGCAGCTGGCGGAATACCTTCTTGCGCTTGATGCGCTCCTCGGTGCGGATCAGCGCCAGCAGGCCGAGCACGGCGAGAATGCAGGTGTTGATCGATGCCTCGATGCCTTGCACCGATTGCAGGGCATCGTCATTGCCTGAAATTCGATCGAGCGGCAGGATGGTGCCGACGAAAACGAACACCAGCACCCCGGCGACGAAGGCGGCGATGATGAGGCCGCGCAGCCACCAGATCGGTTCTTCCAGCCCTTTCGCCGCCTTGGCCAGATCGCGCGACAGCGAGACCAGCTCGGCGGCGACGCCGCGCAGCCCGGCATTGGGAAAACGCTCGGCGACGCGGCCCTCCAGCCGTTCGGCGGTGTCGATGATCAGGTTCGGATCAAGCGTACGGTAGCGCATGTCCGATCGGTCCTCAGAGGATGATGCCGAAAAGTGTGAAGCGGCTTTCGGACGACATCATGCTCTATCTCTTTGATTTAGAGCCGGATTCAGATCCCAGGTCGATTCGACCTGAGATCATCCGGCTCTAGGGTTGTGCCGGCTCGTTGGTGCGCCGGCCATAACGGTTCGGCCCAGGCTGCCCTGGAAACAGGCACAACACAAGAAAGGCGACGATCGACACCACCGGCACGAACAGGATCAACGCGGCGATGCCCGGCTTGTCGAGGTCGTGCAGCCGCTTCACCGCCAGCACGATGTTCGACCACAGCGAGGCGATGAAGGCGATGAAGAAGATGAACGACCACATGTTGCTCTCGGCCGAGCCTTCCGGCACCAGCGTGAAGCGGTAGAGTGGAAATGCCTGAATGATGGCGACCAGCAAGCCGCCAAGAAAATAGGCCGCGCGACTGACGCGGCCCGATGTCTTGAAGAAAAGCCAGGTAAGATTTGAACTATCAGGCAAGCGGGTCCGGTCCGTATTGATTGGCACCGCCGGTGCCTTGGAGGATGCCGAGTTCGACCAGCAGCCAGATGCCGCCGATGACAGGTACCAGGCCGATCAGCGTCCACCAGCCCGATTTGTTGCGGTCGTGCCAGCGTTTGGCATACAGGGCAAGAGCGAAATAGATCGATGCCAACGCGAAGAGGATGCCGATGATGCCGACCTGAGCGCCGCTGCTGGTGGTGAAACGCGTACCGAGGATCGAGTCGAGAATGAAGGCGACAATGCCGATAACGATGAACACTCCGATGCCAGCCCAGAATTTGGCGCGGTTGATGCGACCGTCGAAACTCGTCAGCAGATATTTCCAGTCCATGTCACCCCTCCATGTTGAATCAGCGCGACGGATTGTCGCGCCGGCGGAAGGTGCGCCCGCTTTGCGGAAAGATCAATCGCGCAGCAATTCGTTGATCGAGGTCTTCGACCGGGTCCTGGCATCGACGCGCTTGACGATGACGGCGCAGTACAGGCTGGGGCCAGGCTCACCATTGGGCAAGGGCTTGCCCGGCAGCGAGCCGGCGACGACGACCGAATTCGGCGGCACTTCGCCGTAGAAGACCTCGCCGGTGGCGCGGTCGACGATCTTGGTCGACTGGCCGATGAAGACGCCCATGCCGAGCACCGAGCCTTCGCGCACGATGCAGCCCTCGACCACTTCCGAACGCGCGCCGATGAAGCAATTGTCCTCGATGATGGTGGGGCCGGCCTGCATCGGCTCCAGCACGCCGCCGATGCCGACGCCACCAGAAAGGTGGACATTCTTGCCGATCTGGGCGCAGGAGCCGACCGAGGCCCAGGTGTCGACCATGGTGCCGGTGTCGACATAGGCGCCGACATTGACGAAGGACGGCATCAGCACGGCGCCCGGGGCGACATAGGCGGAACGGCGCACGATCGACGACGGCACGGCGCGGAAGCCCGCCTTCTCGAAATCGACGGCGCTCCAGCCATCGAACTTCGACGGCACCTTGTCCCACCAGACTGCCTCGCCCGGGCCACCCTTGATGATCTCCATCGGGTTGAGCCGGAAGGAGAGCAGCACCGCCTTCTTCAGCCACTGGTTGACGTGCCACTTGCCGTCCGCCTGACGTTCGGCGACGCGAGCGGCGCCGCTGTCGAGCAGGTCGAGCGCCGACTGGATGGCATCGCGCGTTTCGCCGCGGGTCGCGGTCGAAATCGTGTCGCGTTCCTCGAAGGCCCTCTCGATGGTCTTTTCGAGGCTCGCCAGATCGGGCTTCGACATGATTCCGCTCCATTACCAAGCTGTTAAGGGGCTGCGCCTTAACCTGTTTTGAAAGTCGCGCGGACCCTATGTTAAGGCTCAATGGGGGTCAATCGCGCCTGCGTCATGGGACGGCGCAAGTAAAGGAATTGGACGGTGGATTCGATGACTCCCATGGAAAAGGCGGGGTGGACCCCGCTGCCGCATTCGGACGAGGATCTGGAGCGGTCGAAAAGCGTGCCGGACACGCCGCAGACCAGGGCCGAGACCTATCGGCTGGCATGGAACGATCCCGACTTCATGACTCGGCGCGAATTGCGCGCGGTCCGGCTACAGCTGGAGCTGCTGAAGCCGGAAATGATCCTCGCCGAGCGCGGTATCCGTTCGACGGTGATCCTGTTTGGCGGCGCGCGCCTGCCGGAGCCCGGTGGCGAGGCCTGGGCGGCCAAGAACGAGACGCAGAAGAAGAACCTCGAGGCTAACAGCAAATATTACGAGGAGGCGCGCAAATTCGCGCGGCTTTGCTCGCAGCAGTCGGCCACTTCGTACTACCGCGAATATGTCGTGGTGACCGGCGGCGGACCTGGCGTGATGGAAGCGGGGAATCGCGGCGCCGATGACGTCGGCGCACCATCGATCGGCCTCAACATCGTGCTGCCGCACGAGCAGGCGCCGAACGCCTATGTGACGCCGGAGCTATGTTTCAACTTCCACTATTTCGCCATCCGCAAGATGCATTTCGTCATGCGCGCCAAGGCGGTGGCGGTGTTTCCCGGCGGGTTCGGCACGATGGACGAGTTCTTCGAGACGCTGACCTTGATCCAGACCGGACGCATGGAGCGCGTGCCGGTGATCCTGTTCGGCAAATCGTTCTGGAAGCGGGCGATCGATCTCGACTTCCTGGCCGAGCAAGGCACGATCAGCCCCGGCGACCAGGACATCATCGATTTCGTCGACACCGCCGACGAAGCCTGGGGGATCATCAGCCGGTTCTACAAATTAGGGTAGTAAGGCAGTAGGGCAGTACTGCCCTACTGCCTTGCGACGATCGCCGTCAAAAACCCAGCCAGATCGTCGGTGACGAAATCGACATCGTCTTCCTGCGTGGGATCGCGCTCCCAGATCTCGGCAAAGGTCGGCTCGAAATTGCGCGGCACCACCAGCACGGTGGTCATGCCCAGCGCCTTCGGCACCTCCAGGTTGCGGGCGAGATCCTCGAACATCACCGCATTGTGGCCGGTGACGGCGTGCAGTTCGGCGAACTTCTCGTAGGTCTGGCGCGCGGGCTTGGGATTGAGATTGGCGGCGACGATATCGAAGATGTCGTCGAAATGGTCGAGGATGCCGAGCTGGCGCGCGGTGCGCTCGGCGTGCCTGCGATCGCCATTGGTGAAAATGAACTTGCGGCCGGGAAGCTGGCGGATGGCGGTGCCGAGGACAGGGTCGGGCACCAGCCATGAATAATCGATGTCGTGCACCTTCTCGAGGAAATCATCCGGGTCGATGCCGTGGCGTGTCATCAGGCCGTTCAGCGTCGTGCCGTATTCGCGATATAGCTCCTTCTGCAGCTTGCGCGCTTCCTCGCGGGGCAGCGCCAGCAATTCGCCGACATAGGCAGTCATCTTGACGTCGATCTGCGAGAACAGATTCGAATGATGCGGATAGAGCGTGTTGTCGAGATCGAACACCCAGTCGGTGACATGGGCGAAGCGGGCGGGATCAGGCAGCGTGGTCATGCGCCCCTTATGGCATGAAACGGGGAATCCGAAAGGGACTTTATCCACAACTTTCACGCGCTTTTGGTGGCGGAAATAGACCTACGATTCAAATTTTAAGCAACGGGGAAAGGTGGCCTTCAGGGCTTGCTGGCACAGAGGCAGTCCTGTGGGGAGCCCGCGATGAACAGCATCATTCTGAAATCCGCCGCTATCGCTTTTGCCTCCGTCGCCGCCTCCCTTCTTCTGACGCTGATCATCGTTCCCGCCTTGGGATTCCCGGTCAACCGGACGATCTGGCTGGCCTCGACGCTCTGTCCGCTGGTGCTTGCCTGGGTGGCCTGCGCCAGCACCTTCTGGCAGAGCGACAGGTTGAAAAACGCGCATCGCGAACTTGCCCGCGCGCACGCCCAGCTCGCCGCGGCGCACCGCCGCCTGTCGGAGAAGGCGAGCCGTGACGACATGACCGGGATGCTCAACCGGGAAAGTTTCTTTGCCGCGCTGGATGGTTCACGGCGCAAGTCCGACCGCGGCGCGCTGCTGATCATCGACGCCGATCATTTCAAGAAGATCAATGACAGTTTCGGTCACCTGACTGGCGACGACGCGCTGCTGTTGATCGCCAGCGCCATCGAGCGAGGCGTGCGCAGCGGCGACGTGCTCGGCCGCATCGGCGGCGAGGAATTCTGTGCGTTTCTGGTCGGAGCCACCGAGCAGGAGGCCAAGCGCGTCGCCGAGCGCATTCGCCGCGAGGTTGAGTTGATCCGTTTCCGACCCGTCGACGAACGCACCATTCCACTGACCGTCAGCATCGGCGGCACCGTCTGTGGTGAGGATGTCACCGTATCGGAGCTGATGCGCGCCGCGGACCAGCGCCTCTACCAAGCCAAGCATCGGGGCCGCAACCTGACGATCCTCGATACGGACATCTCAGCCGCCGCTTGAGCCGACCGGTCCGGCACAACCGGCCTGTTAAGGAATTTCTAACCCTGTTTGCATTCGGTTGTGCCGCCTCACTGCCTTGAGGCCGGGCTTGGCACGATACTGGCTTCCATGACGATGCGTGTGCCGTTCGGGGAATGTCATGCGGATCGAAGCCCCTATCCGAGAGACCTGTCATGAGTTTCTTCATCAAGAAAATGCCGCGCCGCATGATCGTGCAGGCGCTGGTCGCCCTGCCTGCCCTGTCCCTGTTCCGCAAGCTGCCCGAGGCCGATGCCGGTCCATCCCAGGTCGATCAGAATGAGATCGTCGAGGTCAATGGCTGGATCCTGAAGCGGAGCGACCTGGCATGATCTTCGACAGCTATGACGCGTATCGCGCCGCCAACTTCAAACCCAAGGTCTGCATCCTTGGTTCGGGCCCGGCCGGCACCACCATTGCCCGCAAGCTGGGTGCCGCCGGCATCCCGGTCGTGGTGCTGGAAGCCGGCTCGCGGGAGTTCAGCGACGAGTCGCAGGATTTCTACCGCGGCGCCAAAGTCGGCGATTTCTATTTCGACCTGGATATCACCAGGCTGCGGTACATGGGCGGCAGCTCCAACCATTGGGCCGGCTGGTGCCGTGCGCTCGACAAACTGGATTTCGAGCCGAAGGCGTGGGCGCCGGATACGGGCTGGCCGATCCGCCGTACCGACATCGAACCCTTTCTGCCGGAAGTGCGCGATATACTCGACCTTCCCGAATTCCGGCCGGATGTGCCAATCTCGGACGACATACGCTGGGTGCAGTTGATCAAGAGCCCGGCGGTGCGCTTTGCCGAGAAATTCGCCGACGAACTGGACAAGAGCAGGAACATCGCCGTCGTGCTCAACACCTATGCCACCGAGCTTGCCGGCGACGGCAAACGCGTGACCGGCGCCAATCTATGGTCCAACGGCCAGGATGCCGGCGCCTTCAGCGCGGACTATTTCATCGCCTGCACCGGCGGGCTGGAGAATTCGCGGCTGCTTCTGTGGTCGAACCAGCGGTCCAACGGCGGTGTCGTGCCCAATGCGGCAGCGCTTGGCCGCTACTGGATGGAACATCCGACCTTCGAGGGCGGCAATGCCATCCTTGCCAACTATGGCGAGTTCGAGGTCGATGCCGTCAACGAGGCTTTCTTCTCGCCGACGCTTGCGGCGATGCAGCGCCTTCAGATCATGAACTTCGGCATCCGGCTGATCGAGACGCCCTATGCCGGCGTCAAGAGGCTGATCGCCGACCTCGCCTGCACTGCGCCCGACGCGGCCGAATGGGCCGCTTATCAGCTCAGTCAGAATCTGCGCTGCGCGGCCCAGCTCTATGTCGCCTGGGAGCAGGCGCCGCTCGCCTCCAACCAGATCGAACTGTCGAAGACCGATGTCGATCATGCCGGCGTGCCGCGCATCGAACTGCACTGGAAGAAATCGGAACTGGAACGCCGCACGCTGGTCGAAGGCCTGAAACTGTTCGGCACGACGCTGATCGAGAAGGATCTTGGCCGCGTCCGCCTCATGGACTGGATTGCCAACGGCGAGGACTATCCGACCAACGAGGAAACCGCCGGACACCACCACATGGGCGGCACGCGCATGGGCACCGATCTCACCAGGAGCGTGGTGGACGCCGACTGCAAGGTGCATGGCATGGACAACCTCTATGTCGGCGGCTCCTCGGTGTTCTGTACCTCGGGCCAGGCCAACCCGACGACGACGATCACCGCGCTGGCCTGCCGGCTGGGCGAACATCTGAGCAAGGTGGTCGCGGTCTGAGCGGCCTGGGCAAAACTGCACCATGACCTTGAAGCATCCCGGCGCCAATGACGGCGCCGGCTAAGCTTCGCATGCTCAGAAACCGTAGATGGCAATGCGCACCAGCACCGCAGCTGCGGCCAGCGCCACGAGCAGAATGCCGAGGCCGATGGGGGAGCCCCAGCCATACCATTCCATCGCCAGCTTGGCGTATTTGAACTCATCCTCGTGCGAGAGAGGGGTCCGTTGTTGGATCAAGCTCATTTTTCACTCCTTGTCGGCGGCCGGCTCTTGCCTTGTCCAGGCCCCGGCCGCATATTGCTAAGGTAGTCTAAATGTTAGACAAGTTGATAGTTAGATGGTCGAAATAAATTCGTCAAGCAAGAATCGCAACGAAATGACGGTCGCAATCGGCCTTGCCGTCATGCAATGGCAGGACGCAACCCAGGCCTATGACGAGGCAGTGGGGGTGAGGCTCGGGCTGAACATGGCCGAGCGCCATTGCATCGGGCTGCTCCATGGCGGCCCGCAATCGGCCGGCGCGGTCGCGAGCGCGACCGGGCTGACGCCGGCCGCGGTGACGGCGCTGATCGACCGGCTGGAGGCGCGCGGCCTGCTGACCCGCACGCGCAGTCTCGAGGACAGGCGCAAGGTGGTGATCGAGGCGACCGAGGCGACGCGGCAGCTGTCGGCGCGCTATTACGGCGCCATTGCGCAAGAGGGCGAAAAAGTGATCGCCACCTTCAGCGACGCCGAGCTCGCGACCATCTCGCGCTTCGTCAACGCCGCGCTCGACCTGCAGCGCGCCCAGCTCGAGCGGCTGAAGGCCGAAGGGTCTGATCTCGCAAAGCGATAGGGCGGTAGGTGCTCGCGGCGGTCCTGCAAACGTCGGCAAGGAACGGAACTATTTCGGCTGGACCCCGTAGGCGACAAGGAACGCCTCCACCGAAGCATCCGCGTGCCGTTCAAGTTCGGCCTTGGAGCGCGGATTGCTTCCGGTGAACATCGCTTCATTCATGGGAATCCAGAGAAGCATTCCAAACAGATGGCTCGCTGCCAGATGGGCGTCGGTGGTTCGCATCAGGCCTCGATTTGTGAGCTTTTCAAAGCAGGACGCCGTCGAGGCAAGCATGCGCTCAAAGCCTTTTTCGTACCAGCTGCGGCCGAGCTGCGGCATTCGATCCGCGTTGGCGATGATCAGGCGCCGCAACTTCAACAGCTCGTCGTCCATCAGCATCGTTATCAAACGCCGAGCAAGCTGCTGCAGGCCACCCTGCATGAATTTCGCCTCGGAAAGCAGGGTCGTCACGGACTCGATGACATCGTTGACCTGGGTAGCCGTTGATAGAACGACTTCGCCGAAAAGCGTCTCCTTGTCCTTGAAATGCTTGTAGACGGTCTGTTTGGAAGCTCCCGCCCTGGTGGCGATTTCCTCCATGCTGGTTCCATCATAGCCCTTGCCGATAAACGCCGCCGTGGCCGCCTGGATGATCTCGCGATCCTTACGGGCCGATCTGGTCTCGCCGTCGATTTCCATGAGCGCCCCTTGCCAGTACTAGACGGTACCGTTCCCGTGTGGTAGTCACCGTCATAGTACTAGACTGACTAGTACCCGTCAACGAAAGCAGGGCTTGAGCCGATGAACAAAATGATCTTCCTCAATCTACCGGTGCGCGATCTGCAGGCAGCGACCAACTTCTATCTCGCGATCGGGGGCACACTGAATCCGCAGTTCTCGAACGACCAGGCCAGTTCGACCATGTTCTCGGACTCCATCGGGGTCATGTTGCTGACGCACCAGCATTACGGCCAGTTCACGGCGCGGCGGATCGGCGACCCCAAACGTGAAAGCCAGATGCTGATCGCCCTCACCACGGACAGCAAGGACGAGGTCAACGCCATAATCGAGAAGGGCGTGGCGGCAGGCGGCCGCGCTGATCCCAATCCGGCGCAGGATCTCGGCTTCATGTTCAACCGCCACATCGAAGACCCAGACGGCAACGTCTGGGAGTTCCTGTGGATGAACCCCGCCGCCATGCAATAGCGTATCCTGGATGAAGGCGCCTGAAGCGCGTCGCGTTGAAAGGGATCGATGCGACGCGCTTTAGGTTCTCAGAACTGGAGTGCGTCCTTTGACGCCGACAGCATAGAGGGTCGCGACCAGCAGCGTCGCAACAAGCGCACCCGCGGCGTAGCGGGCACACCCTGGATGGGAGAGCACCAGCCTGCCGATCATGCCGTCACCTTGTCCTCGGCGGTCGCGCGGCGTTCCCGCCACCAGTCCTGCGCCTGCAATTTCCAGTAGGTGAGCTGCGCGGCGGCGAGGCCGGCGGCGCCGCCGGCCCAGGTCAGTCCGAACGGTGCGAACTGCCGGTAGCGGTCGGAAACGCCCAAAATGCCTTCCGCGACGATTTTTCCGGCAATCGCCGTGTTGTTGAGGCCATGGCCGCCGAAAGCAGTGCAGTACCAGACACCCGGCTGCAATTCTCCGATCTGGGGCATCAGATGCCGGGCATAGGACATCAGCCCCGACCAGGCCAATTCGGTCTTAAGGCTGGCAAGCTGCGGGTATGTGCCGACCATCTCGCGCCGCAATTCGCGCGCCAGGGCACCGGCGGAAGCGGCGCGCGTGGTGATGCGCCCGCCCCACAGGAGGCGATTGCCGTTTTCGACCAGGCGATAATAGTCACCGGCCCGCCTGTTGTCGCTGACAGCATCGGTGGTCGCGATCGCTTGCGCGATGAGGTGGGGAGCCGCCTCGGAAACCATCACATAGGTCGCGATGGGCAGGACAGCGCGGTAGAGTTGAGCAAAGACCGGGCCGGTATAGCCGCCGGTCGCCAGCACGACATGGGAGGACGCAAGCGTGCCCTGCCCGGTACGCAGTGTCTTCTTCGGCCCCGACAGGTCGCATTGCACGACCTCCGAACTCTCGTGGATTTTGCCACCCAGGCGCTCGATCTCGTCGGCCAGGCAACGCAGATAGTTGAGCGGATGGATGTGAAAAGCGTTCGGGTCGCGCAGGCCCTGGTGATAGCGGGCGGACTTCAGCACCGCGCGGACGTCTTCCCGGCGCAGATACTGAAGCTCATAACCATGGTCGCGTGCCATCTGGTCGGCATAGGCCTTCAGCGCGTCGCCATCGTCATAGCGCAGGACGCTGAGCAATCCGGCGCGCGGCTCGGCGGCCGATATTGCGAGCACCTCGATGGTGTCGCGCACGAATTCGACGCCTTCGATCGACAGCCGGTGCAATCCGCGCGCCGCCTCCTGGCCCACTCGCGCGGCGATGTTGTCGCCGCCGGTGGCGAAGCCGGGCGTGACGAAACCGCCATTCCGGCCGAGGCGCCGAAACCGACGAACTGGGCTTCCAGCACGACGACATGCAATCCGGCGCGCGCCAGTTGCAGCGCCGTCGTCAGGCCGGCCAGTCCGCCGCCGACGATGGCTACCGCACATTGCCCCTCGCCTTGCAGCGGAGGCCTTGTCTTGCGGTCGGTCATGGTGCGTGCGTAGTAGGTGTCCGGATAGGCCATCGGCGACTTTGCGGTGAGGGGCGGTGCATCCACCGGCTGCCGCTGGAGGCAACCGGTGGAATGAACTCACTTGGCGCTGTAGTCGCTGCCGTACCACTTCGTGGTTAGCGCGGCGAGCGTGGCGTGCGTTTTTATCAGTGATGATGCCCGCGACCTTTGCGGACCACTCAGGATCCTTCTTCCCAGCGATGGCGATGAGTGGCTCCCGGAACGCATATTCTCCTTCCAGGATCTTCACGGGGTAGCCGTGGCCGGGACGTTGCGCCGCCATTCAGTCGAGCTAGACCGTCCCCGGGTCGAGCGCCGGCTGGCCCTTGCGGCGGGCGACGATCGCCTCGAAATCAGCGGTCTGAAAGGCATCGCGCAAGGCGTCGAAGGACGGCAGCACGAAATAGGCGCGCTGGAACTTGTCGATCTCGTAGCCGGTGCGCATCACCGTTTCGAGGTCGAAGGCCACATGGTGAGCGTCCTTGCCTTCGACGGCGAACTGCAATTCGGTAAAGGACGACATCAGGCCGGCGCCAAAGGCCTTCAGCGGCTGGCCGGCCTCCTGTATCAGGCCATATTCGGCCGTGTACCAGTAGAGCCGGGTGATCATCTCGTCACCGCCGAGGGCGATGATGTCGCCGGCCTTCTTGCCATACATCTGCATGAAGTCGGCGAACACCGGCTGCGACAGCACCGGCACATGGCCGAAGAAATCGTGGAACATGTCCGGCTCGACAATGTAGTCGAGCTCCTGCCTGGTGCGCAGCCAGTTGGTGACCGGGAAGCGGCGATTGGCGAGATGATCGAAGAAAGGCGCGGCGGGAATGAGACCCGGCACGGCGACGATTTCCCAGCCGGTCAGTTTGCGCAGCCGGGCACTGACGTCGTCGAAATCCGGAATGCGGTCGATGAGGCGGAGTTTTTCGACACCGTCTAGATAGGAATGGTGGGCGAGCTTGCGCGTCAGTTTGGTCTGGCGGTCGCACAAAGTACGCCACACCGCCTGTTCCTCGGCGCTGTAGTCATAGCCCTGCGCCACGGTGAAATCGGCGCGGCAGACCGAATAGTCGCCGCGCAGACCCTGGGCTGCGCAGTCGCGGGCATATTCGGCAACGGTCATCGTCGTCATGGTTTTTCTCCTCGCAAATCACAGGAATGACGTGGGCAAAGGGTAACCGGGCTTGCCGAGGCAATCTGGTTTTTATGGTGGCTCATCGACGATATTCGAGATAATATTCACTCACAATTTACATCGCAGGAGTGAAAATGCCTCAACTCGACGATTTCGAGATCAAAATGCTCGATGTGCTGCAACGTGATGGCCGTAAGCCGGTCTCAGAGCTGGCGCAGGAGATCGGCCTGTCGACGACGCCATGCGCGCGGCGTTTCGAGGCGCTGCAGGACGCCGGCATCATCAAGGGCTTTGCCGCGGTGATCAGCCGCCGCGCCGTCGGCCTGATGGTCGAGGTGTTCATCCAGGTGCGCCTGGTCAGCCACAGCGACGGCTCGCCGGAAAGGTTCATCGCCGCCGTGCAGCGGATGGACGAGGTGTCGTCGTGCTGGACGATGACCGGCGACCACGATTTCCTGCTCCATGTCATGGTGCCGTCGGTCGACGAACTCAACGCCTTCGTCATGCACCGGCTGATGCGGCTCGATGGCGTGCGCGACGTCCACACGCAGCTGGTGCTGCAAAACATCAAGGGACCCGGCCACGTGCCGCTCGCGCATCTCAGGAAGTAACGCCCACCGTTACTGCGGAAAAGCTGCACGCAAACTGCTGAAGCGGGCCAATCGGGCGTCCACATCGCCGACCAGGATGCGCGGACCATCTCTCCTGGAGGTCCGCCATGAAAATCGTCCTGATCAATCCGCCGCATACCGCCATCGGCAGCCGGGTGCCGGACGATCATCTGCCGCCGTTTGGCCTCTTGGCGATCGGCGGCCCGCTGATCGATGCCGGTCATGACGTGCGGCTTGTCGATGCCGAGTTCGGCCCGATGCCGCTCGACAAGGTGATGCGCGACGCATTGGAGGGCTTTCCGGACTTCGTCCTGATCGGCCATTCCGGCTCGACCTCGGCGCACCCGACCGCCTTGCTGATCGCGGCAATGATCAAGCAGCGCCAACCGGCGACGACAATCATCTATGGCGGCGTTTTTCCGACCTATCACTGGCGCGATATCCTCGGCGCGACCGACGTCTTCGACTTCATCGTGCGCGGCGAGGGTGAGGCGACCGTGGTGGCGCTGGTCGAGGCGCTGGAGATGCACCAGGCGCCGGCAAGCGTCGCCGGCATCGCGTTTCGCGACGATCTGCGCCGGCCCTTCGCGACGCAGCCGGCGATGACCATTGCCGAGCTCGACGCTTATCGCGTCGGCTGGGAGCTGATTGATCACCGGCGCTACAGCTATTGGGGCGGCAAGCGCGCGGTGGTGATGCAGTTTTCGCGCGGCTGTCCGCATCTGTGCAACTATTGCGGCCAGCGCGGTTTCTGGACCCGCTGGCGGCATCGCGATCCGGTGAAATTCGCCAAGGAGATCGCCTGGCTGCACCGGGAACATGGCGTCGAGCTGATCAACCTCGCCGACGAAAATCCGACGGTTTCGAAGAAGGCCTGGCGCGCCTTTCTCGATGCCATGATTGCGCAGAACGTGCCGGTGCTGATCGTCGGCTCGACCCGCGCCGACGACATCGTGCGCGATGCCGACATCCTGCATCTCTACCGCAAGGCCGGTGTCATCCGCTGGCTGCTCGGCATGGAGAACACCGACGAACAGACGCTGCAATTGATCCGCAAGGGCGGCAGCACCTCATCCGACCGCGAGGCGATAAGGCTGCTGCGAAAACACGGCATATTGTCGATGGCGACCTGGGTGGCCGGCTTCGAGGATGAGGGACTTCGCGACCTGTGGCGCGGCTTTCGCCAGCTCATCGCCTACGATCCCGACCAGATCCAGGCGCTCTATGTGACGCCGCATCGCTGGACGCCGTTCTTCCGGATCGCCAAGGACCGCAAGGTGATCCAGCAGGACGCGCGGCTGTGGGACTACAAGCACCAGGTGATGCACATGACGCGGCTGAAGCCGTGGATGCTGTTCATTTGCGTCAAGCTGATCGAGGTCGCGGTACAGTCGCGGCCGAAAGCGCTGGCGCGCATCCTGCTCCACCCCGATCCCGAGCAGCGGCATTCGATGCGCTGGTACACCAAAATGGGCCGCCGCGTCTGGTTCCGCGAGGTCTGGGGCTTTCTCACCCGCGACGGCAGGGTGAAGGACGGCCCGACGCTTGCCGAATTCTGGGGTGCGCCGCAGGACGCCGAGGAGGAGTCCATGACTGGCCGGCGCACGACGGCAAAACCGGCGCTTTCCCCTGCCACAAATCGTGGGCTGCCGGACGAAAGATTAGCCGGCTGATATTTTTCTAGGGCACGATCAGCGTGCCGGCGCCGTGTTCGGTAAACAGCTCGAGCAGCACCGAATGCGGCGTCTTGCCGTTGAGGATGACGACGCCTTCGACACCGCGCTCGATCGCCTCGATGCAGGTCTCGACCTTGGGGATCATGCCGCCCGAAACGGTGCCGTCCTTGATCAGCGCCTTGGCCTCGGCAACGGTCAGCTCGTCGATCAGCTTCTTGTTCTTGTCGAGCACACCCGGCACGTCGGTCAGGAACAGCAGGCGCGAGGCCTTGCAGGCGCCGGCGATGGCGCCGGCGAAGGTGTCGGCGTTGATGTTGTAGGTGTGACCGTCGCGGCCGGGGGCCACCGGCGCCAGCACCGGGATCATTTCGGAGCGCGCCAGAAGGTCGAGCAGCGTGCGGTCGACTTCGACCGGCTCGCCGACGAAGCCGAGATCGAGCACCCGCTCGATGTTGGAGTCCGGGTCGATCATGGTCTTGCGCGCCTTTTCGGCGAAAACCATGTTGCCGTCCTTGCCGCACAGGCCGATCGCCCATTCGCCCTCGGCGTTGATCAGCGCGACGATCTCCTTGTTGATCGAGCCGGCCAGCACCATCTCGACGATCTCGACCGTCTTCTGGTCGGTGACGCGCAGGCCGCCCTCGAATTTGGATTCGATGCCCATCTTGGCCAGCATGGCGCCGATCTGTGGCCCGCCGCCATGGACGACGATCGGGTTGACGCCGGATTGCTTGAGCAGCGCGATGTCGCGGGCGAAAGCCTTGCCAAGCTCGATATCGCCCATGGCGTGGCCACCATATTTCACCACGACCGTCTTGTGTTCGTAGCGCTGCATGTAGGGCAGCGCCCGCGACAGCAGGGCGGCCTGCATTTCGGCGGTGGCGGCGATGTCCGTCATCGGCTTGGTTCCCTGGCTCTTTGTTTCATGCATGTCGTTGGCCCAAAACCGCGGAGCACTTTTTGGGCGACATGCCCTAGTAAAGACGGCGGCGTCTTAGCGGGAATTGGCGCGGGGGGCAAATGGCATTGCTGTCATATTCGAACGTCTCACGGCCTCGTCATCGCGACGGCACCATCAAGGGCGCCCTGCGGCCGAGCCACCCCGAAATCTTCTCCATCTGCGCGGCGAAGGACAAAAGCGTCTCCTCGTCGCCTGGGCGGCCGGCGGCCTGGATGCCGAGCGGCAGGCCGGCCTCGGTGACGTGGACGGGCAACGCGATCGACGGCTGGCCGCTGACATTTTGGATCGCCGGCCAATGGGTGAAGAAAAGGCTCTTGTCCATCAACTGTCCGAACAGCGGCTTGAGCTTGAGCAAGGGCGTCAGATGAAGCTTGTCGAGCAGGTTTTCGATCAGCTCGTCGGCGCCTTTCGGATCCATGGCGCCGCAGGCGAGCGGCGGGTGCGCAATGACGGGCATCAGCACTGCATCATACCGCGCGGTTTCCTCGATCAACCGCCGCGAGGCGGCATGCAGCCGCTGCAGGCCGGCATAGACCTCGCCAGCCGAGACCATTTCGCCCAGCCGGCCGAGCACACGCGTGGCACGTTCGATGTCGCCGGTGACGGAACGGCCGACACGCAGCGCTTCGGCCCGCAGCGTGCCGGCAACGGCGGAAGCAACCGTCCTGCAGAAGTCGGCGAAGAAATCGCGGCCGATGAAGGGCAGGTCGATGTCCTCGACGGCATGGCCGCCCTCGCGCGCCAGTGCCACCGCAATGTCCAGCGCTTTCATCGTCTCGGCAGAGATCGGCAGGCCAAGCGGCGACTTGCGGTACACCGCGAGGCTGAGCTTTCCGGGATCGCGCGCGGCGGCGGCAGTGAACCTGCCTCTCGGCGGCAGCGCGGCATAGGGCGACAAGGCATCGGGGCCGTGGGTGAGATCGAGCAGCAGCGCGCAATCGCGCACCGAGCGGGTGACGGCATGGTCGACCACCATGCCGTACCAGCTTTCGCTGACCAGCGGTGTCAGCGGGACGCGGCCGCGCGAGGTTTTCAGGCCGACCAGCCCGGTGCAGGCGGACGGCACGCGGATCGAACCGCCGCCATCCGAGGCATGCGCCACCGGCACGACGCCGGCAGCGACAAGGGCCGCCGCACCGCCCGACGAGCCGCCGCTGGTGTGGCCGGTGTTCCAGGGGTTGCGGGTGATGCCGAAGACTTTCGATTCAGTCATCAGCCGCAGCCCATGTTCCGGTGATGTCGAGGTGACGATCGGGATCAGCCCGGCGGCGAGGTAACGCTCGGTCATCACCGAATTGATTTGGGGCACCGAGGCGGGAATGCGGCTGCCGCCATGCGAGGGCACGCCCTTGATGGCGATGGCAAGGTCCTTGATGGCAAAAGGCACGCCAGCCAGCGGCAGCGAGCGGTCGATGCCCTTCGCCCTGGCCCGCGCCGCCTCATAGAGCGGCTCGGCCGTGGCATTGATTTCGGGCCTTGTGGCCTCGGCGCGCGCGATCGCCGCGTCGGTCAGCTCGGTCGCGGAAAGCTCGCCCTTGCGCACCAGGCCGGCAAGGCCGGTCGCGTCCTCTTCCCACAGAATCCGTTCGACCGACATCAGCGCGCCTCCATTCCCGCCAAGCTAGTCAGCAGCGTTTTTGTTGGCAATCAAAGCTTGGGCAGGGCAGCGGAACTTTAGGTGCATGGAATATTTACGGCGTTGCAAATGCAACGCAATCCCCTAGTTTGGCACGCATGACGCCACAGGACATCACCAAGCTGATCGTCCGGACTTCGATGAAGGATCGGGCCGCGTTCGATCTGCTCTACCGGCAGACCAGCGCGAAACTTTTTGGCGTCTGCCTTCGTGTATTGAATGACCGGGGAGAAGCGGAAGAAGCGCTACAAGAGGTCTTCGTCAAGATATGGATGAAGGCGGATCGTTTTGCTGTTTCCGATCTCAGTCCGATTTCCTGGCTGGTGGCGATCGCGCGAAACCATTCGATCGATCGCATAAGGGCGCGGCGCAAGCCTGCCGCCGATATCGATGCCGCGCTCGACGTGGCCGATCCGGCACCAGGACCTGAAGCGATGGTGGTGGCGGGCGACGAGTCCGAACGCATTCATCATTGCCTCGATGAGCTGGAGAAAGACCGGGCGGCGGCCGTCCGGGGCGCTTATCTCAAGGGCGAAAGCTATGCCGAGCTGGCGGAACGCCACGGCGTGCCGTTGAACACGATGCGTACCTGGCTGCGCCGCAGCTTGATGAAACTCAGAGAATGTCTGGAAAGATGACGCTGGCAGAGGACAATGGACCGGAACGTGGGGGCGACGACATGTTCGCCGCCGAATACGTTCTAGGCGTTCTGCCGGCGGAAGAGCGGCAGATCGCGGCCAGGCGCATTGACACCGACACCGACTTCGCGCGCCTTGTCGATGGTTGGGAGATCCATCTCTCGCCGCTGGCCGCCGCCTATCCGGAAATCGAGCCGCCGGCCGCGGTGAAGCCGGCGATCGACCGCAGGCTGTTTGCATCGACCGCGACCACCTCGGCCGAGGCGCCAGCTGGCCTGTGGTCCAGCCTCGCCTTCTGGCGCGGCCTCGCCGCGGCAGCGGTCGCGGCACTGGCGATCTACATTGCCGTGCCCTACCTCAATCCTCCAGCCGTACAGCCGCAGGCTCGGCTTGTCGCGTCGCTGGCCGCCGACGGCAGCGACGTCAAATACCTCGCCGTCTATGACGCCGCGCATCATGAAGTGGGCCTGTCTCACGTCTCCGGTGAACGCGCCGCCGGCAAGGACTTCGAGCTGTGGATGATCGAAGGCAAGAACGCGCCGGTGTCGATGGGCGTCATCCCGGCCGGAGCGACGGCCCACATCGTCGTCTCGCCCGCGGCGCAGCAGAAGCTCGCGCAAGGCGCGGTGCTGGCCGTCAGCCTGGAGCCTGCGGGCGGCTCGCCGACCGGACAGCCGACCGGACCGGTGGTTGCCGCGGGTGATCTGAAGAGCATCTGATCTTCTCCTCGCAGCCAAGCTTTTTCCCGTATAGTTCAAATCTATCTTATGTATCACGCGCCCAGGACACCGCGTGAGTCGGCTAAACGTTGCACGCGATAAATCTCTTCGGCCGGGTGAATAAATTAAAAATCCAAAAATATTCTGAAACTCACGCATTCGTGTTCCGTATCTCCTCGCGTTCCCAAGAATGGGAAGAGAAAAACCCGAGGAGTTCGACATCATGCGTAAATACGCCACCCTTTTGCTCGCCGGTACGATCGCCATTTCCGCGCTTGCCACCGCTGCCTATGCTGAAAATCCGATGGTCGGCGGTGCCGCCATGTATGCCAACAAGAATATCGTCGAAAATGCCGTCAATTCGAAGGATCACACGACCCTCGTAGCCGCCGTCAAGGCTGCCGGCCTTGTCGAGACCCTGCAGGGCGCCGGTCCTTTCACCGTGTTCGCCCCGACCAACGAGGCCTTCGCGGCACTGCCGGCCGGCACGGTCGACACGCTGCTCAAGCCCGAGAACAAGGACAAGCTCGTCAAGATCCTGACCTGCCATGTCATCGGCGCCAAGGCGATGGCGGCGGACGTGGCCTCGATGGCCAAGGCCGACGGCGGCACGCACAAGGTCAAGACCGTCGGCGGCTGCGAGCTGTCGCTGAAGGCCGAGGGCGGCAAGGTCACCGTCACCGACGAGAACGGCAATGTCGCCAATGTGACGATTGCCGATGTCGAACAGTCCAACGGCGTCATCCACGTCATCGACAAGGTTCTGTTGCCGAAGATGTGATCGGCCCGAAACTGTAACAAAGGGCTTGCCGCGACGTACTTGCAGCAAGAGCCCTCCGTCGATCGCGTCATCCCGCTCCCGTGATCCGCAATCGACACGCGTGCTCCGCGCCGCCCACGGTCAAACGTGGAACGGCGCGGAGTTGCGTTCGAGGGTGAGCGTCACCGCTTTTTATTTCCGTGTGGCGCAATAGTTTGGCAAAACAGACGACAGGAGGAACTGGTCATGAACCGTCGGGACTTTCTTTTGAGTGGAGCCGCCGCCATTGGCGTCATCGGCGCCGCGGCGACCCTGCTGCGCATCGGCGACCCGCAGACCGCGCAGGCGGCCGAAAAATTCGAGGTCACCAAGACCGACGACGAGTGGAAAGCCATCCTATCGCCGGCCGCCTTCGACGTGCTGCGCAAGGAAGGCACGGAATATCCCGGCACCAGCCCGCTGCTCAACGAGCACCGCAAGGGCATTTTCGCCTGCGCCGGCTGTGACCTGCCGGTCTATCCCTCGGAGACGAAATTCGATTCCGGCACCGGCTGGCCGAGCTTCTGGCAGGAGATCGCCAATGGCATCGGCAAGACCGAGGACAGGTCGCTCGGCATGACCCGCACCGAAGTGCATTGCCGCCGCTGCGGCGGCCATCTCGGCCATGTCTTCGACGATGGTCCGGCGCCGACCGGCCTGCGCCATTGCATCAACGGCGTGGCGCTGACCTTCAAGCCCGCCACGGCCTGAACAGGCCATACATGCAAAAAACTCCGGGTCTTGCGGCCCGGAGTTTTTTTGCGCGGTCTAGGCTTTCGGGCGTGGACTGGAGGAGCTTCCCGAAACCGCTGCCCGCGAATGGTAGTTCTGTTTTGACGCAATTCCCAAGGGCAAGCGCTACGCGCTTGTCCCGGAAAAACCGATTCACGCTTGTCCTGGAATTGCTCAGTGCCCGCCGCCGCCTCCACCCCCCGGCGCGGCCGGCTTGTTAATGAGCATGGTGAACAGGCCGAGTGTCGCGAACAGCACCGTCAGCATGTAGAACACGTCCATGAAGGACAGCAGCGCCGCCTGCTGCTGGACCATGCCCGACAGCTTGGAGATCGCCGCGCTGGCCGCGTCGAGGCCGGTGGTCTGCTCGAAGTTGAGTGTCATGTTCTGCAGCTTGGTCTGCGCGGCGGCACTGCCCCACTGCACATGCTCGGCGAGCCTTGCGTAATGGAAGGCGTTGCGGTCGATCAGCACGGTGTTGATGAGGGCAAGGCCGACCGCACCGCCGAGGTTGCGGGTGAGGTTGAACAGGCCGGAAGCGTTCTTCAACCGGTCGGGCGGCAAGGTGCCGAGCGCGATGTTGTTGATCGGCACCATGCAAAGCATCATCGAACAGCCGCGCAGGATCTGCGGGATCAGCAGCTCGTAGAAATCCCAATCGGCGGTCAGGTGCGTCATCCACCAGGTGCCGGTGGCGAAGCCGAAGAAGCCGATCATCATCATCAGCCGCAAATCCATCTTGCTCGACAGGAAGCCGGAAATCGGCGCGGTGACGAACATCGCCAGGCCGCTGACGAACAGCGCCTCGCCGATCATCATCGAATCGTAGCCGCGGATGCGGCCGAGAAAGACCGGATAGAGATAGGTCAGGCCGTAGAGGCCGATGCCGATGACAAAGGAAAACAGCGAGCCGAAAGCGAAGTTGATGTTGCTGAAGGCCCGGAGGTCGACGATCGGTTCCTCGGCGGTGAAGACACGCCAGAAGAAGACCAGCGCGCCGACGGTCATGACGATGGCGCAAATGAACACCCCCTGGTCCTGCAGCCAGTCATTGTTCGGACCTTCCTCCAGCACATACTCCATGCAGCCGAGGAAGGCCGCCATGCCGGCGAGGCCCCACCAGTCGAACTTGTTGAACAGCTTGAGGTTCGGCTTGTCGAAATCGATCAGCGACCAGGCGGCGGTCGCCACCAGGATGCCGGGCACGACATTGACCAGGAACAGCCAATGCCATGAAAAGGCGTGGCTGATATAGCCGCCGACGGTCGGGCCGATGGTCGGCGCCAGCGTCGCCACCAGGCCGATCATCGGCGAGACGATGGCGCGACGCGAAGGAGGGAAGATGGTGAAGGCCGCGGCGAAGACGCTCGGGATCATACCGCCGCCGATGAAACCTTGCACGGCGCGGTAGACGATCATCTGGTCGATGTTGGTGGCGGTCGCGGCAAGGGCGCTGGCCGCGGTGAAGCCGGCAGCGGCAATCGTGAACAGCACGCGCGTCGACAGCATGCGGCTTAGGAAGCCCGACAGCGGGATCATGACCACCTCGGCGATCAGATAGGCCGTCTGCACCCACGGAATTTCATCGGAGCTGGCGCTCAAGCCCGCCTGGATCTCGGACAGCGAGGCCGAGACGATCTGGATGTCGAGGATCGCCATGAACATGCCGAAGACCATCGCCAGGAAGGCAATGATGCGGCGTGTGGAAATGGTGTCGGGGACAGCCGGCATTGCCGGCGGCGCTCCTGCGGTGATGGTTGCGGTTGCCATTGCATGGGCCTCCTTGAGGCAGGCCGGGCGGCTCGGTGCTCAATCAGCCACCGGGCCGCCCTCCGAAAAGCGCTTAGTTGGTCGTGGCGGCAGGTGCGGTGCGGCTGTCGACGTTGACGACAACGCTCAAGCCCGCGCGCAGCTTGCCGGTCTTCAAGGCATCAGCCGGAACATCGATGCGGACCGGGACACGCTGCACCACCTTGGTGAAGTTGCCGGTGGCATTTTCCGGCGGCAACAGCGAAAACACCGCGCCCGAAGCCGGAGCGAGTGACGAGACGGTTCCCTGGATAGGCTGGCCGTCGATGGCGTCGACCGAGATGTTGACCTTTTCGCCGGGAACCAGCCGGGCGAGCTGCGTCTCCTTGAAGTTGGCGACGATGTAGAGCTTGTCCATCGGCACGACGACGGCGAGCTTCTGGCCGGGGCTGACGAGGTCGCCCTGCTCGACGGAGCGGTTGCCGACGACGCCGTCATAAGGCGCCTTGAGCACGGTGAAGGACAGGTCGCGGGCGGCCTTGTCGCGGTTCAGCTGCAAGGAGGCGAGCGTGCTCGCCGACTCGGCGCGCTGCGCCTCGAGCACGCCGATATTGGCCTGCGCCGCGGCGATCTGAGCGTCGGCGCCAACCAGCGCGGCATTGGCCTGGTCGAGCGCGGTCTGGGCATCATCCAGCTGCGCCTGCGTGCCGACATGCGTCTTGAGCAGTTGCGCGGCGCGCTGCTGGGCCCGACCGGCATTGTCGGCGGCGGCCTGGTCGGCCACCTTCTGCGCCTGGGCCTGCTGCAGGGAAGCCTGTGCGGCCTTGGTCTGCGCGTCGATGCGGTCGAGGGTCTTGGCCAGCGTCGCGATCTGCGCCTCGGCCTGGGCGACAGCTATTCTGTAGTCGCCATCGTCGATCGTCAGCAGCGGGTCGCCGGCCTTGACCATCTGGTTCTCGTTCACCTTGACCTGGTCGACATAGCCGGAAATCTTGGGCGAGACGAACGCCATGTCGGCCTGGACATAAGCGTCGTCGGTCGAGATCATGAAACGGCCCGTGGTCCAGTAGTCGTAGCCGTACCAGGCGCCGCCGCCGAGCAGGGCAAGACCGATGATCGGCAGCAGGAAGGAACGCGCCGAGCGCTTCTTCTTGGCCGGAGCTTCAGCCGCGGGCGGCGGTGCGACGACCGGCCGGACGGGGATTTCCGGGGCTTCCGTCGCCGGAGCGACCTTGGCATTTGGGAAAGGGCGGACTTCGGCGGTATTGGGCGCGTTCGAGGACATGACATCTCTCTAAAGTAATAATACTGAACCGTTCGGTTCGATCCGGCCGTTGACATAGCGCGAAAAGAGGACCATATCAAGAGGCAATCGAACCGGTTGGTTCGAATTATTTTCGAGGTGTCACCCCATGGCCGAAACCTTACCCAATGCCAAAACCTCAGCCAATCTCGACAAGGAGCAGTGCGACCTGCTTGAGAGCTTGCGCCGCGGACGCCCGGCGGCCGGACAGGATCCGGTCAAGCGTAGCCAGATCATAGACGGCGCCCGCCGGGTCTTCATAGACAAGGGCTTCGAGGCGGCTTCGATGAACGACATCACGCGCGAAGCCGGTGTCTCCAAGGGCACCATCTATGTCTATTTCGCCAACAAGGAAGAGCTGTTCGAGGCGCTGATCGAGGAAGAGCGCGGCACCATCTTCAAGAACATGTTCGAGATGCTCGACCGCGCGGACGATTTGCGCCAGACGCTGGTGAAGTACGGCAAGGCGCTGTCCATGAAGATCACCTCGGCCAGGGTCGTCCAGGCGCAGCGCACGGTGATCGGCGCCTCCGACAGAATACCGGACATGGGCGCGCGGTTTTACGAACGCGGCCCCAAACGCGGCCATGACAAGGTCATGGAATTCCTCAATGCCGCCATCGAACGCGGCATGCTCAAGATCGACGATGTCGATCTTGCTGCCTATCAGTTCACCGAACTTTGCCTGGCCGGCCTGTTTCGCCAATGCATCTTCGCTTACCGCACCAAGGCCCCGAGCCAGGAAGAAATCGATCACATCGTCAGATCGGGCGTCGATATCTTCCTGAAGGCCTACGGCACCGAAAGGCTGGCCGAGGAAGAACGCCACCAGATGATTGCCCTGGAGGCAAAGGTCTAACTTTGTTTCGCGCGATTCCCGACGGAAGTTCCAAAGGGGGCTTGCGTTGACCGCGTCCGTTGGCGGATTAGCGGAAAACATCAATCGCTTCGTCATCCTGGGGCGAAGCAAGGAGCGCAGCGACGCGGCGCAGACCCCAGGATCCATGCCACGACTTCAAGGCCGCTGCCGCGGTCCAGAATTCTGCTCCGCTGCACCCTTCGACCGAGATTACGGCATGGATCCTCGGGTCTCCGCGACGGAGCTTCGCTCCTGCTCTGCCCGTGGATGACGAAGTCGGGGAGGCTTCGGCCAATCCCGAATGTCAGCGACGCTCCACCGAAAGACTCTGGCCGCGCTACTAACCGCCATTGGCGGCAAGCACGATCGCCGCCTGCAGTTCTTCGAGGCCCTCGGTCTTTTCCGATGACGTCGCCAACACGAACGGAAACGCAGCCGGACGCTTCTTGATCTTTTGCAGCGTCTCCTCAATCAGCCGCGGCACGCCGGCGACCTTGATCTTGTCGGTCTTGGTCAGCACGATCTGGTAGGACACCGCCGCCTTGTCGAGCAGCGACAGCACCTCGTCGTCCTTGGCCTTGATGCCGTGACGGGCGTCGATCAGCACGTAGACCCGCTTCAGCGTGACGCGGCCCTTGAGATAGTCGAAGACCAGCTTGGTCCAGTCGTCGACCTTTTCCTTGGGCGCGCTGGCATAGCCGTAGCCCGGCATGTCGACCAGCGCCATCGGCGGCAGGTCGGCGCCCTCGCCCGAAAATCCGCCCGGCACGAAATAGTTGAGTTCCTGCGTGCGGCCCGGCGTGTTGGAGGTGCGCGCCAGCCCCTTCTGGTTGACCAGCGCGTTGATCAGCGACGACTTGCCGACATTGGAGCGGCCGGCAAAGGCGATCTCCGGCGGCCCTTCCGGCGGCAGGAATTTCATGGCCGGCACGCCGCGGATGAATATCCACTCGCGCGTAAACAGATCCGTGCCGATCGTCGTGCTGTTTTGAGCGCTCAAGCTGCTGCCTCCAGAAGAGAGATATCGGCGCCCCTGATGGCATCGAGATTGCGGCCGATCTTGTCCACCGGCCAGTCCCACCATGCCAATGCCAGCAGCCGATTGATCGTCCTGTCGTCGAAACGCATCTTCACCATTTTAGCCGCGTTGCCGGCAACGATTGCATAGGGCGGCACATCGTGCGTCACCACCGATTTGGCGGCGACGATGGCGCCATGGCCGATTTCCACACCGGGCAGGATCACCGCCTCCATGCCGATCCAGACATCGCTGCCGACCACCGTGTCGCCGCGCACTTCTTTCGACCATGTCGACGGGTCGAAGCCCTGTTCCCAGCCATGGCCGAAGATGTTGAACGGATAGGTCGAAAAACCGGACATGGCGTGGTTGGCGCCGTTCATGATGAAGCGCGTGCCTTCGGCGATGGCGCAGAACCTGCCGATGATCAGCTTGTCGCCGATGAAGGGATAGTGGTGCAGCACGCACTTTTCGGCGAATTTGTCCGGCCCGTCCGGGTCGTCATAATAGGTAAAGTCGCCGACCTCGATGTTCGGCGCGGTCACCAATGGCTTCAGGAAGCCGACGCGCGTGTGCATCGGGATCGGGTGCTTTATGCCAGGGTTGGGTCCGTCCATGTCGTTTCGTCCGGGAATGGCAGACAGGCGCATCCGGAACCGAAGGCGCCTGGTCAAAATAACGTGATCCGCCCTATAGCACCAATCGACTGAAGAGCGAGCCTTCCGTTGCGGACAAGCTCACTTGTTGCCGCGACAGATTACGATCGGATCGGACAGCGCGCTGTCGAAACCGCTGCCCTGGTAGACCGTGACATTTGACGCTCCGGGCGGCAGCAGGAAGGAGCCTTCGACAATTTTCTGATCGCCCGCCGTGGTGTGCAGAGCCCAGCTAAACGTGCAGAATTGCGGCGGCGCCTTGGGTTCGACGTGGCTGCAATTCAATTGCGCACCGCCCAGCACGGCGGCGCCGCCGCAACTGAACGCTTGCTTCGCAACCGCCACACCGGGGCAGCCCAGGAGAGCCGCGACCGCTGCGATCTTGATCCAGTTCATTCGTCAAATCCTTGCCGGCGAATTCCCACCGCCAAGCGCCTAGTCGCTGTCGTGGCCCATGCAATTTTTCTTTTTCGCGGCTTAGCCCGTCTTGCGCGAGCCGTCCAGCAGGATTATGTGCATGATGATAATAAGCATGCTCACGAAAAGTTGCTACCAGACCCTGATCATCTCCCATGTCCTCCTCGCCCAATATCAGCTTCGTGCTGCACGACGTTGCGCGCCTGCTTAGAAAGCGGTTTGAGCAGCGTTCGCTGACGTCGGGGCTGACCCGAGCCCAATGGCAGGTGCTGGCCTGTCTCTGCCTGCATGAAGGCATTCACCAGAACAAGCTCGCCGATCTTATCGAGATCATGCCGATCACGCTGGCGCGGCTGCTGGACAAGATGGAGGCGCGCGGCTTCGTCGAGCGCCGGCCCAACCCCGCCGACCGCCGAGCCTGGCTGCTTTACCTGACGCCGAAGGCCCGCCCGCTGGTCGCGACCATGCGTGGCAACGGCCAGAAAACACGCGACGAGGCCTTCGCCGGTCTCTCGTCCGATGCACAGCAG
The DNA here is from genome assembly GCF_013170725.1 of Mesorhizobium erdmanii. NCBI lineage: Bacteria > Pseudomonadati > Pseudomonadota > Alphaproteobacteria > Hyphomicrobiales > Phyllobacteriaceae > Mesorhizobium > Mesorhizobium erdmanii. Next base: position 711,792 of record NZ_CP033361.1, read on the forward strand.
CACCTGCTGCAAACCCTAAGCTTGATCAAATCCAATCTGCTCGCGGCTTGCACCCAGCCAGCCGTCGACCCGGAGAAAGTACATGGCTGAATCAACATCCCCCAAGAAACCCGCCAAAGACGATGCGTCCACGGGTCGAGCCGGCGATCAGATCATCCGGCTGGACAGCGAGCGCGAACAGAGGCGAGCCAATGCCGCCATCGACAATGACGAGTTGGAAGCCCCGGTTGCCCTGGAGCCGGCCGCACTCGAGGCGCCGGCCAGGGAGCCGCAGCCTCAGCAGGCCCCGATCGCCGTTGCCCCTCCTGCTCCCGCGCCGGCCAGGCCTAAGCGTAGCCTGACGCGGCCGGTGCTGTTTGCCTTGCTGCCGGTCGCGCTGGTGGTCGGCGGTTATTACTACGTGACCGGCGGCCAAGTGATGACGACCGACAATGCCTATATCCAGGCGCAGTCGCTCGGCGTGTCGACCGACGTCTCCGGCACGGTGCAGGAGATCGACGTGCACGAGAACCAGGCGGTGAAGAAGGGCGACGTGCTGTTCCGGCTGCGACCGGCCTCCTTCGAAACCGCGCTCGCCGCCGCCCAGGCGCAGCTCGGGACGGTGCGCAATCAGGTGCTGACCCTGCAGGCCAGCTACCAGCAATCGCTGTCGCAGATCGAGCAGGCCGAGGCCGACATTCCCTATTACGAGGCCGCCTTCCAGCGGCAGCAGGATCTGCTCAAGACGTCCACCGCTTCCAAGGCGACTTTCGACAGTGCCCAGCACGACCTCGTCGCGGCGCGCCAGAAAGTGTCCGTCGCCAAGGCGCAGGCGCAGGCCATGCTTGCCCAGCTGGGCGGCGACGCCAACCAGCCAGTGGAAAAGAACCCCTTCTACCTGCAGGCCCAGTCGGGCGTCGACGACGCACAGCGCAATCTCAACGACTCTATCGTCAAGGCGCCGTTCGACGGCATCGTCACCAATGTCGACGCTCTGCAGGTCGGCAAGTATCTGCCGGCCTCGCAGCCGGCCTTCAGCCTGGTGTCGTCGACCGATCTGTGGATCGAGGCGGAGCCGAAGGAAACCGAGCTGACCTATGTGCGGCCGGGACAGACGGCGACGATCAGCGTCGACAGCTATCCGGGTGCCGTCTGGCACGGCACGGTGGCCTCGATCAGCCCGGCCTCGTCGTCGAGCTTCTCGCTGCTGCCGGCGCAGAACACCACCGGCAACTGGGTCAAGGTCGTGCAGCGTATTCCGATGCGCGTGACGGTCGATGATCCGCAGGGGAAGCTGCCGCTGCGCGGCGGCATGAGCGTCGTGGTCGACGTCGAGACCGGCCATGCGCGCGGCCTGCCGGACCTCGTCACCAACCTCGTCAACCGGTTCGGACAGAAATCATGACCAGCGCGACCGCGGCAGGTGCCACACCGGTGGTCGCCAATCGCGGCGCCATCACAGCTTGCGTGATCCTGGCCGTCATCATGCAGGCGCTGGACACGACCATCGCCAATGTGGCGCTGCCCTACATCCAGGGCAGCGTTTCGGCCAGTGCCGACCAGATCAACTGGGTGCTGACCTCCTATATCGTCGCCGCCGCGGTGATGACGCCGCCATCTGGCTATCTCGCCAATCGTTTCGGCCGCAAGCGCATCCTGTTGACCTCGATCACCGGCTTCGTGGTCGCCTCCGTGCTTTGCGGCTTCGCGCAGTCGCTGCCGCAGATCGTCGGCTTCCGCCTGCTGCAGGGCCTGTTCGGCGCTGCCCTGGTGCCGCTATCGCAGTCGATCCTGCTCGACATCTACAGCGTCGAAGAGCGCGGCTCGGCGATGGCGCTGTTCGGCGTTTCGGTCATGGTCGGGCCGGTGCTGGGTCCCGTCATCGGCGGCTGGCTGACCGAGAATGTCTCCTGGCGCTGGGTTTTCTACATCAACGTGCCGATCGGTGCGTTGGCCTTCGCCGGCGTGTCGCTGTACGTCCTGGAAACCAAACTGGACTTCAAGGCTAGGCTGGACTGGCTGGGTTTCGGCATGCTCAGCATCACCATCGCGGCGCTGCAGATGTTTCTCGACCGCGGCGAGCAGCTCAACTGGTTTTCCTCATCCGAGATCATCGTCGAGGCGCTGATCTGCGCGTCGGCCTTCTACATCTTCCTCGTCCACACCTTCACCGCCAAGAACACCTTCGTGAATCCGCGCCTGTTCCTCGACCGGAATTTCGCCGTCGGCATGATCTTCATCTTCATCATCGGCATCACCTATCTCGCTTCGCTGGCGCTGATGACGCCCTATTTGCAGACGCTGATGGGCTATCCGGTGGTGACGGCCGGCATCGTCATGGGCCCACGCGGCCTGGGCACGATGGCCTGCATGTTCCTCGTCGGCAGGCTCATCGGCAAGGTGGATACACGATGGCTGCTGTTCATCGGCCTCGTGATCACCGCCTGGGCGATGTACGACATGACGGGCTGGACGCCCGACGTCTCGCAATGGACCATCATCAGCACCGGTTTCGTCCAGGGCGCCGGCCTGGGCTTCCTGTTCGTGCCTCTGACCACCATCACCTTCGCCACGCTGGCGCCGGAACGGCGGGCGGAAGGCACCGGCCTCTACAATCTGTCGCGCAACATCGGCTCCAGTGTCGGCATATCGGTCGTCACAGCGCTGTTGACGCAGAACGTGCAGATCAACCATGCCAACATCGCCGCCTATGTGACGCCCTTCAACCAGGCGTTCGGCAACCCGGCGATCGCGCAGGCGATGAACCCCTACACGGCAGCCGGTCGCGCGGCGCTGGACGGCGTGGTGACGCTGCAGGCGACTGTTATCAGCTACATGGACGACTTCAAGCTGATGATGATCCTGTCGCTGGCCGCCATTCCGCTGGTACTTTTGCTGCGCAAGCCGGGCACGCCGGCCAAGGTCGACCACAGCGCCGTCATGGAGTGAAGGGCGGCGGCCGGAGTTCGGCCGCCGAGCCTGCCAGTCTTTACTGAACGCAAAAAGAAACCGGGGCCCTGTGAGGGACTACAGGACCCCGGCCTCGCCGATGCGGCTTCCCAAGAAACATGGCACCTCGTCATGAGGCGGGGATGGCGGGCCGAGAAAGCCTAGCGACCTGCCGATCACCCTTTCGCCGGAAGCCGTTACTTCGGCAACAGAACCTTGTTGACGACGTGGATGACGCCGTTCGACTGGTTGACGTCGGCGATCGTCACCTTCGCCTCGCCACCGGACTCGTCCATGATGTAGAGCTTGCCCTTCTTGACCTCGGCGGTGAGCGTGTCGCCAGAGACGGTCTTCATCTCGTATTTGCCACCCATCGCCTTGGCCTTCTTCATCATCTCGGCGCCCGAGATCTTGCCGGCCACGACATGCGCGGTCAGCACCTTGGTCAGCTTGTCCTTGTTCTCGGGCTTGAGCAGCGTGTCGACGGTGCCGGCCGGAAGTGCCGCGAAGGCCTCGTTGGTCGGCGCGAAGACGGTGAACGGGCCGGCGCCCTGCAGCGTGTCGACCAGGCCGGCGGCCTTGACGGCGGCGACCAGCGTCGTGTGGTCCTTCGAGTTGACGGCGTTCTGGACGATGTTCTTGGTGGCGTACATCGGCGCGCCGCCGACATTCGGGTTCTTGGCGTAGGCCGGGGCGGCAATCGCCACGCCGGCGACGAGTGCGGAAATGGCAATGGTCCTGAATGATGGCAAGCGCATGTGGTCTTCCTCCGGGTGAGGGCTGATCGGAATTGATAGCCTTTGGAAATGCACACGCAGTCACGCCTGGCGAGCGTCGGCAGTTTCGCCGATCACGGGAACGTGAACGAACACAGCGCAAAGAAAAAGCCCGGACGAGCCGGGCTTTTCGAGAAGACAGGGTTCTTTACTCCGCCGGCGATGGTTTCTTTCGAAACAGCGCGACCAGATTGTCCCACAGTTCGATCTTGGCACCCTGGCGCTTCATAATGACGCCCTGCTGGAGGATCGACAGCGTGTTGTTCCAGGCCCAGTAGATGACGAGGCCCGCCGGGAAACCCGCCATCATGAAGGTGAAGATAACAGGCATCCAGGTGAAGATCGCGGCCTGCGTCGGATCCGGCGGCGTCGGGTTCATGCGCATCTGCAGGAACATGGTGACACCCATGATCAGCGGCCACACACCAATCATCAGCATGTGCGGCAGCGTGACCGGCACGAGGCCGAACAGGTTGAAGATCGACGTCGGATCGGGTGCCGCCAGATCCTGGATCCAGCCGAAGAACGGCGCGTGGCGCATCTCGATGGTGATGTAGAGCACCTTGTAGAGCGAGAAGAAGACCGGGATCTGCAGCGCCACCGGCCAGCAGCCGGCAAGCGGATTGATCTTCTCGGTCTTGTACAGCTCCATCATCGCCTGCTGCTGCTTCATCTTGTCGTCCGCGTATTTCTCGCGGATTTCCAGCATCTTGGGCTGCACCTTCTTCATGTTCGCCATCGACGCGTAGGACTTGTTGGCGAGCGGGAAGAAAAGCGCCTTGACGATGACCGTGGTGGCGAGGATCGCCAGGCCAAAATTACCGAAGAATTTGTAGAGCGTGTCGATCAGCCAGAACATCGGCTTGGTGATGAAATAGAACCAGCCCCAGTCGATCAACAGATTGAACTGTCGAATATGACGGTCCGCCTCATAGGCGTTGATCTTGGCGACTTCCTTGGCGCCGGCGAAGATTTCGGTCTCTACGGTCGCGGACTGGCCGGCGTCGACATTGATCGCATCGGTGAGGAAGTCGGACTGGTAGCGGTGGCGGCCATCCTCGAAAAAGGCATAGCGCGGCTGGAACGGCTGCTTTTCGGTCGGCACCAGCGTGACGGCCCAGTACTTGTCGGTGATGCCGAGCCAGCCGTCGGTCGACTTGCCGGGCGTAATCTGCTTGTCGGATTCGATCTTGGCGTATTTGTATTCGGCCAGGCCCTCGGTGCCAGTGACGCCGATCAGGCCTTCGTGGAGCACATAGGTGCTGGCGACGGCCGGCTTGTCATAGCGCGTGACGCGGCCGTAGTTGAACAGCGAGACCGCGCTCGAGCCGGAATTCTGCACCGTGTCCGACACGGTGAACATGTAGTTGGCGTCGACGGAGAAGGTCCGCTTGAAGGTCAGGCCCTTGTCATTGGTGTAGGTGAGCGTCACCGGTGTCGACGGGCTGAGCGTCGGATTGCCTTCGACGCTCCACACCGTCTCCGAACCCGGCACCGTACCGGTCTTGTCGTTGCCGACAAAGCCGATCTCGGCGAAGTAGCCGGTGGGCAGAGCCTGCGGGTTGAGCAGGCTGATCTCGGGCGAATTCTTGTCGACGGTCTCGGTGTAGTGCTTCAGCTTGAGGTCGTCGAGGCGCGCACCGGTCAGGTTGATCGAGCCTTCGAGGCTGGGCGTGTCGATCTTGACGCGCTTCGAAGTGGCAAGCGCCTGGTCACGCCCGGCGGCGGTGACGACATCGCCGCCGGGTGCGTTGGGGATGTTGCCCGGCGCCGGAGCCGGCGTGCCGGCTCCCGGGTTGGCCGCCTCGGCCGCCTTCTTCTGCTCTTCGACGCGCTGCTGCTCGACCTTAGCGGCCTCGCGCTGCGCTTCGACGCGCGGATTCATGTAGAAAACCTGCCACAAAGTCAGGATCAGCACCGACAGCGCGATGGTGATGAAGAAGTTCCGGTTGTTTTCCATCGAGAGCCCTTGGCCTATCGTGTTCCGCGAAGTCGGCGGGAGAGTTCGGCCTTCAACTGGCCGAAGGCGGCGCGCAGCGCATCGTCGCGCCCGACGATGACATAATCATTGCCGGGCACCATGTCATCCGCGGCATGGACGCGGACGGCTTCTTTCAGCCGCCGCCTGACGCGGTTGCGCACAACAGCGTTGCCGACCTTCTTGGTGACGGTGTAGCCGACGCGCGGCACACCGCCGTCGCCGCGGTCGAGGACCTCGACGAGGAAAAACCGTCCGCGTCGCTTTTCACCACGACGGACGGCCAGGAATTCCGCGCGTTTCAGAAGCCGCTTGGGATTTTGCCCCACTGGCTTGCCGGTTGCGGGCAACGATCTCGTCTCGCTTAGGCGCTGAGCCGCTTGCGGCCGCGGTTGCGGCGAGCTGCGACGACGCCACGACCACCCTTGGTGGCCATGCGAGCACGGAAACCATGCCGGCGTTTGCGGACGAGTTTGGACGGTTGGTAGGTACGCTTCATTTGTTTTAATACCGCGGGGTGCGGCCCTTCTTGATTCTGTCACTGTGTAACAGGAGCTTTGCCGGGCCGGCTTTGGCGCGATCGAAACCGCGCCGGGACGAATGGCCCGAGCGTGAGCGGGCTTATAGAAAGAAGGGTTTTGGAAGTCAATCCGGGGTCGTCGCACCGTGGACGCAGGCTTCATGACGGTAATTTAATGTTCCAGCCAAAGGATGAAATTGGCAAAAATGCCGTAATCGCCTAATGTTGGCCGATCAAGTGATTGTGAAGACAGAGTCGCATGAGCGAAGCCAGCCAAGCAGGGGAAGGGATCGGAACGGCGCCAGCCGCCGTCCGTTCGGTGCCGCTGTCGCGCGGCCTGTCGACAAAACTCCTGCTGCTCACCATCGTTTTCGTGCTTCTGGCCGAAGTGCTCATCTTCCTGCCCTGGATCGCCAGCTACCGGCTGAGCTGGCTCAAGGAGCGGCTGAGCACAGCAGCGGCCGTGTCGATCGTGCTGGTGCAGGGCGAGTCGACCTCGCTGTCGCGCGCAGCGCAGAATGACGTGCTGATGGCGATCGGCGCCAAGGCGATCGCGGTGCGCGATGGCGGCGTCTCCCGGCTGCTGGTGGTGGCGGACATGCCGCCGCAGGTCGACGAGCATATCGATCTCGCCAGCATCGGCATGATCAAGGGCATGACCGGCGCGCTCGACACGCTGTTCTTCGGCGGTGACCGGATGCTGCGCGTCTTCGGTCCGGTCGGCGACAGCGACAAGGAATTCGAGCTGATCATGCCGGATTACTCGCTGCGCAAGGCCATGCTCATCTATTCGCGCAACGTCGCCTTCGTCTCGCTGCTGATCTCGCTGTTCACCGCCATGCTGGTCTATGCCGCGATCGACCTGATCATGATCGGGCCGATCCGTACGATGACACGCTCGATGCTGTCCTTCTCCGAAGCCCCTGACGACCCCGGGCGCATCATCCATCCCGCCGCCCGCGCCGACGAGATCGGCGTTGCCGAGCGCGAGCTGTCGCAGATGCAGGAGCGGCTGCAAAAGATGCTCTCGGAGCAGAAGCACCTTGCCGATCTCGGCCTGGCGGTCTCGAAGATCAACCACGATATGCGCAACATCCTGGCCTCCGCACAGCTAATTTCGGACCGCCTGCGCCAGGTCAGGGATCCGACAGTGCAGGCCTTCGCGCCGAAGCTTTTGCGCGCGCTGGACCGTGCCGTATCCTATTCCGAAGGCGTGCTTCACTATGGCCGCACGCAGGAGCCGCCGCCTTCGCGCCGCAGGGTGCGGCTGCGTCAGCTGGTCGAGGACGTGCATGGCCTGCTCGACATCGAGGAAGGCATCGAGTTCATCAACGCCGTCGAGACGGCGTTCGAGGTCGACGCCGATTCCGACCAGCTGTTCCGGGTGCTCACCAATCTGTGCCGCAACTCGGTGCAGGCAATGGCGGCGGACACCGAGAGCGCCGTGGTGCGGCGGCTCGCCGTGTCGGCCGAGCGCATGGGCAGCGTCAGCCGCATCGCCGTCTCCGACACCGGCCCCGGCCTGCCACCGAAAGCGCGCGAAAACCTGTTCGCGGCGTTCCGCGGCTCGGCGCGCAGCGGCGGCACCGGCCTTGGCTTGGCCATCGCGCACGAACTGATCCGGGCGCATGGCGGCAACGTGGAACTGGTCGAGTCGATCGGCGGCCGCACCACTTTCGCGGTTACCATCCCGGACCAGCCGGTGCGGCTCGACCAGGCCCGCGGCAGCCTGCGCCGCCCGGCCTAATGCATGTCGCCGAGAAGTGCGCAGCGGTTCTGGGACAACGACATGCAGCAAAACAAAGACTTAAAGCGCGTCGCCCGAATCCCTTTCAGAGCGACGCGCTTTAAAGTGTGTTACTCTTGGGCCGAGGCCCGCCTGCGCTCAATCCACATCTGATCTGCACTGGCGAAAGCGCCTGCGACAAAACTTTTGTCGGATCGACTTGCTTTTCGCAAATTCAGTCGTTAGGGAACTGCCACACATCGCGGCCGGTCCCTTGGATCGGATCGCGGGGCCGTTGAAAACATGGCCTGATGCGCGCCCGTAGCTCAGCTGGATAGAGCACCAGACTACGAATCTGGGGGTCAGGAGTTCGAATCTCTTCGGGCGCGCCATTCCATCCGATTGACTTCCCAGCGCTTTTTGACACATCGGGCGATGTTGGTACCGGCTCGACTTTTGGAATTCAGCCGGTTTTGGATAGTCGACGCCCCTCGGCCGCCCACCCTTCAATAGTCGCCATTGACCTCGATCCAGTAGCCATCGGGATCTCTTAGATAGACGGATCGCTGCCCGTCCGCCCTCACATGCTCCTTGCCGATCTCGCCAGCAAGGTTGCAGAACGAAATGCCCTCGCTTTTCAAATGCTGCAAAGCCTGCGCGAAATCGGTGGTGGAGATGCAAAAATGCGTCGACATCGTCACGAAGGTCTTGCCGAAATCACCTTCGATCAGATGAAGCGACTGCCCCTCGCCAAGGCCGAACCAGCGGATGTTCGACTTTCCCGCGCCACAGGCAATCTCGGGCAGTTGGAGCGCATCCTGATAGAACTTCGCGCTGGCTGCCAGATCGCGTACGCGGAGGGAAACATGATTGAGGCGCAGTGCAGCCAAGACGGACCCCTTCAGCCACCGAAAGTCGGGATCGTGCGTTGGCCGAGTCCTTGCGTCAATAGGGCCGTCGAGCGTCGGTTCGCCAGGCAATCGTGCCGCTGTCGCTTTCGAGCCAATGGGGATCGACCGTAGACGAGCGACAGGACCTTCCCGACAATTTCCATGTCATGGACCATGACATGATTGCTTCAGGTCAAATTCAATGTCATCATCGCTGACATGAAATCGACCTGCGCTCCCATCCCTCGCCTCTATCGTCAAACCAGCCGTGCCGAGGCAACCGAGGAAACGGCGCGCCAGATCCTGGCCGCGTTCAGCGAGAGCATGCGCGAGAAATGGTTCGACGAGGTGACGCTCGAAGACGTGGCGGGGCGGGCCGGCGTCAATGTACGGACGGTCATTCGCCGGTTCGGCGGCAAGGATGGACTGCTCGAAGCTTTTGTCGACGACTTCATTCCAACCGTCGCGGTCGATCGCGAGACACCGCCAGGGGATGTCGCGGCCGCCATCGACCGGCTCTACCACATCTATGAGACCTGGGGCGACAGCGTCATCCGCAACCTCGCGGAGGAGCCGCGCCACCCCGCCTTGAAGCGGCTGCTTGATCTCGGCCGTGGGCGCCATCGCGCGATCACGGCCGCGACCTATGCGCCCTGGCTCGACCGCCTGCCGCCCCCGGATCGGATGAGGACGCTCGATGCACTCGTCGCCGCAACCGATGTCTATGTCTGGAAACTCGCGCGGCGCGACATGGGGCGCTCGCGCGGCGAAGCCACGCAGATCATGCTCACGCTTGTCAGGGCCGTCCTGACGCAAGCGTCGTCCCTCGCATAAAAGGGAGCCTTCATGATGAGGCGCCAGCCATTGAACTTTCTGTTTGCGACCGCCCATCTCGGCGGCAACGTCTCGCCGATCGTGCCCGTCGTGCAGAGCTTGGTTGCCGCTGGCCATGCAGTGCGCTTCATGAGCGACGACGTGAACCGCGCCGATGCGCAAGCGGCGGGAGCGCGGTTCAGATCCTGGGTGCGCGCGCCCAACCGGGTCGATCGCGCCCGCGAAGGCGATCCGCCCGACTGGAGCGTCAGCGACAAGGAGGGCATCGGCATGGTGGCCCAATTCCTTGCGGGCACGGCGCTGGCCTATGCGGAGGACACGATCGACGAGTTGCGGCGCGAACCGGCCGATCTTGTTGTCGGCTTCGACATGCTGCTCGGCCCCATGCTCGGCGCGGAGGCGATCGGCCAGAAGCTGGCGCTGCTCGGCACGATGATCAGCTTCTTCCCGTTGCCGGGGATCGCGCCCCTCGGCTCGGGCCTCGGCATCGCGCGCAACGCGCAGGAGCAGGCCCTCCTGGACGCCTCGCGTGCGGAGATGCAGGCCCTCTTCGATTCCGCCCTGCCGGAACTGAACGCGGCGCGAGCCAGGCTCGGTCTCGCCCCCCTCGATCACCTCGCAGATCAATGCAATGCCGCGTCGGTGCATTGGCTCGGCACGGCACGGGCATTCGACTTCGAGCAGGCGGTGCTGCGGCCCAATATGCGCTATGCCGGTCCACTCCTCGGCGATCCCGTCTGGGCCGAACCTTGGGCCTCGCCCTGGAGCACGGACGATGACCGCCCGCTCGTACTCGCGGGCTTTTCAACGAGCTTCCAGGACCACGCCGCCGTCCTGCAGCGGGTGATCGATGCCTCGGCCTCATTGCCCGTCCGGCTTCTGGTCACGCTGGGCGGCTCGATCGAGCCCTCGGAATTGGCGCCGGCCCCGAATACCGTCGTGGTTCGCAGCGCGCCGCATCTCGAGATCCTGAAGGAGGCTTCGCTTGTCGTGACCCATGGCGGGCATGGCACGGTGATCGCAGTACTCCTGCATCGGCTGCCGATGCTCATCATCCCGCATGGCCGCGATCAGGCCGATAACGCCGTCCGTGTCACGGAGCGCGGGGCGGGCCTCACGCTCTCGCGCACGGCGCCGACGGAAACGATCCGCGCCGCACTCGTTCGCCAGCTGAACGACCCCGCATTTCGGCTCGCGGCGGGCGCTCTCGGCGACGCCGTCGATGCGGAATGGCGCGCCAGCACCCTGATTGCAGACCTCGAAGCCCTGGCGCGGCCTCTTGGCAAACTCGCCCGCCCGAGGTCCGGCTAAGGAAGCCAGGCGACCGGTACCTGAAAGCGGCTACGGTCATCACGCGGTACGGCGCCCGACCTCCTGATGGATTATAAGGCTTGTGCTGATGCAACCGATGCTGTCCGTTCGCGAGCGGCAGACGCAGCCTTTGGAGTAGATCCGACCATGCCCCTTCCCAAAAGCGCCCTGATCACCGGCGCCGGAGCCGCCGACGGCATAGGCGTTGCCATTGCCCGCCAGCTTGGCAGCGCCGGTCATATCGTGTTCCTCACCGGCGCCAGTGCGCGTGTGCTTGACCGCGCCGCCGAGCTCCGCGCCGAAGGCATCGAGGCCAAGGGCGTGGTCGCCGATCTCACCAAGGCCGGCGAAGTCGCGCGGCTGCGGGCAACCGTCGGCGCGGCCGATATACTGGTCAACAATGCCGGCATGGGTTCGCTGGCGTCGCCGTCGGTCGACAAGGCGTTTCTCGCCATGACCGAGGCCGAGTGGGATCGCGGCATCGACGTCAGCCTGAAGACCGCGTTCCTGGTCACCCATGCGTTCCTGCCCGCGATGGTCGAGGCCAGCTATGGGCGCATCGTCAACGTCGCGTCGGTCACCGGGCCGCTGGTGTCTTTCGAGGGCACATCGGCTTACTCGGCGGCCAAGGCCGGCATGGTCGGGCTGACACGCACACTGGCGCTCGAAGTCGCGAAAAACGGCATCACGGTCAATGCCGTGGCGCCAGGCTGGATCGAAACCGGCGCGTCGAGCGAGATGGAGCGGACAGCGGCACTGCATACGCCGCCAGCGCGGGCCGGGCGGCCGGATGAGGTGGCAGCAGCGGTCGTGTTTCTGGCCTCGGAAGGCGCCAGTTATGTCAATGGTGCTTTGCTGGTGGTCGACGGCGGCAACAGCCTTCAGGAGCACAAGGGCTGAATCTCCCTGCCGCGCTTCCCCTGGAGATTGGGAACCAAAGCGCCCAGCCACGGTTTTCCCTTCGAAGGGACCGCAAACGTCAAGGATGCGGAACAATGCACGACCATCTGGAAATGGAGCTGGCGAGAGCCAGGCAGCGCGTCAAGCGTGCGGAACTCTTTCTCACGCGAGCGAATGAAATGCTGGACGAAGAGCGCGGCGTCGGCATCAGCCTCGCGCTGTGCTGCCGGATCAGATCCCAGCAAAAGCAGCTGGCCGAAGCGCGCTCGCGCCTGCGTCAGATCGATCCAACGACGCATTGATCGGTCGGCGGCAATGATGATCTTCGAACCAACGAACAGTGGCGCTTATCGCGCGGCAAAGCTCGCTGTGCTGCGAAACCTGATGATAAAGCATATCGAGCGCACTGATGCCCAGGCAAAAAATGTCGAGCAGGCGCTGGCTGTGCTGGCTCAGGCAAACCTCGACCCGCGACACGCATCAGTAGCCTCGCCTTAACTTTCTCGGCGATCAACGCTCTTTTGGAGAGAGTATACAGGCCGTGGCGTCCTCACGACGCCTTGGCGAGAAAGCTCGGATAATCCGATCTCGCCTGCAGCCGCCGCAGCACGTTTTCGCGGGAGTCGCGTACCTGGGCGCGGGCCAGGGCGCCAGCGTGGCCGGCATCGCCGGCGCAGATGGGGCTTCGACGAACCCGGCATGCTCGTCGCGCGCCTTGTCCTTGTCGGTCGCCGCGGCGGCCGGCAGTCCGGCACCATCTGGAGACTCGCCCAGCCCGAAACAGATCGTGCCGATGGTGCACCGCACCGGTGTCGGCTTCCGAGCCGTCGTCACAGGGGTATTGACGATGAAATGAAATGCGGATTTGATAATACGTGGATACAAAAATACTTTAGGTGCCCCATGCCAGCAGCCTTTCCGGCAGAGCCACAGATGTCCGCCACTGCGGAGGAAGAGGCTTACAGGCACATTCAGAGAGCCCTTCGCCTCGGCCGCTACAAACCCGGCGACAGGCTTATTCCGGAGGAGATTGCCGCCGAGATCGGCATGAGTCGCATGCCGGTGCGGGAAGCCTTTCGGCGCCTGGCCTCCGACGGGCTGGTGGTTCTGCGGCCCAATCGTGGATGCGTGGTCGCAGGCCTCACGGTCGATGAGCTTTACGAGATTTTCGAAATTCGCTCGGTTCTGGAGGGACTAGCCGTAAGGCTGGCGATGCCCCGGATCGATGAGGAGGAGTTCGAGGAACTCGAGCGCCTGCTCGAGCGCATGGAACGCGCGGGCCAGAGCGGCAGTAGCGACTGGGTGGTCCGCCACCAGGAATTCCATGGCCGTATCTGTGCGCTAAGCCGGAGGCCCAAGCTCATCCACCAGATATCGGCGCTGCATGTGGTGATAGAGCCCTACATGCGCATCTGGTTCGATGATTGTGACAAGCCGCATTCCGCGCGCGAGGAGCATGCCGTCGTGATCGCGGCCTTGCGTTCAGGCGACGAACTTCACGCGGAAAAGGTGATGCAGGATCACATTCTCAGCACAGCACCGATGCTGGCCGAGTTCGTGAGTCCGAGCCGGTGACGAACGCCGGCCGGACAAGAGTGGCCTTGAACCGGCAAAGGCGGCCGGACGCAGGAACAGATCGATCAGCCTATCAAAAAAAGGGGAACCATATGAAAATCTCTCGTTTGGCCGCCGTTGCGGCCGCACTCAGCATGTTCGGCTTCATGCACACCGCATTGGCCGAGGACGCGCCCAAGGCCATAACCATCGCCACGGAGGGCGCCTACGCGCCGTGGAACTTCACCAATGCGGACGGCAAGCTCGACGGACTGGAGATCGAACTCGCCAACAATCTTTGCGAGCGTATGAAGGTCAAATGCACCATCATCGCTCAGGATTGGGACGGACTTATTCCGTCGCTGAAGGTCGGCAAGTTCGATGTGATCATGGCCAGCATGTTCATCACGCCGAAACGCCTCGAGACCATCGACTTCACCCAGCCCTATGCGATCGACCCGGGCGGTTTCGCAGCCGCCAAGGATAGCGATCTGGGGAAGGTCGGCGCCTCGGCCGAGAAATTCAAACTGGACGATGAGGCAGCTACCAAGGCCGCGGTCGACAAGTTGAAGCCCCTGCTGAAGGGCAAGGTGGTCGGTGTCCAGGCGGCCACGGCCATGCTCGAATTCGTCAAGAAATACTTCGGCGACACGGTGGAGATTCGCGAATACAAGACGACCGAGCAGCACGATCTCGATCTGGCCGCGGGCCGCATCGACGCGATATTCGCTCAGAAGACAGCGCTCGCCGCGACGCTCGCAAAACCCGAATTCGCGGGCTTCACGGTAGCGGGGCCTGGCTTTGTCGGCGGCCTGTTCGGCGCCGGAACGGGTGCGGGCCTGAGGAAGGAAGACACCAAGCTCAAGCAGATGCTTAACGACGCGATCAGCGCCGCGATCGCCGACGGCACGATCAAGAGCATCTCGGAAAAATGGGTGAAAACGGACGTGACGCCGGTCAAGTAGCCATTTGGGGACTTGTTCGGCCGATCGGTGTCGACCGATCGGCCGGACGCCCCCGATCAACCAGGTTTCACATGACCGATGCACTTCATCTCCTGTCCCTGGGCAAGGGCGGCTGGGGCGGCGCACTGCTCTTGGCAGCAGGCGTGACGTTTGCGCTGTCCGTCCTCGGCTTCCTGCTCGGCGCTCTCTTCGGCGCAGTGGCTGCGAGTGGCCGGCTTTCCACGAGAGCTGTACCGTCGTGGTTAGCCAAGGGCTATGGCACGGTGTTCAGGGGCGTGCCCGATCTGTTGACGATTTACCTGCTTTACTACGGCGGCAGCATAGCTTTGACCGAGATAGGAAAATTCTTCGGCAGCGCCGGCTTCGTCGGGCTGCCGACATTCGCGACTGGCGTCCTGGCGATCGGCATCATTTCGGGCGCCTATCAAGCCGAGGTCTATCGCGGAGCGTATCTCGCCGTCGATCTTGGCCAGTTCGAGGCCAGCAAGGCGCTCGGCCTGTCCCGGTTCCAATTGCTGCGTCTCGTCATCGTGCCTCAACTGATGCGGCACGCCCTGCCGGGCCTCGGAAATGTCTGGCAGCTTGTGCTCAAGGATTCGGCCTTGATCTCCGTGATCGGCTTGGTGGAATTGATGCGGCAATCTCAGATCGGCGCGGGATCGATGCGGGAGCCCTTCGTCTTTTATCTGGCCGCCGCGGCGCTGTATTTCCTCATCGCCGCGGTGACCGGATCGGTCTTCCGCTACGGCGAGGCACGGGCGTGGCGAGGCATGGTCCACGCATGATCGACTTCGCCTTCTTTGTAGAGATCGTTCCCACCCTTCTGTCCGGCTTGCCGTTGACCTTGCAACTTGCGGGGTTGTCGATCGCAATAGGCTTTGCCTTGGCCCTGTTGCTCGCACTGGCGCAGCAGGGAAACCATCGGATCCTGGTCTGGCCCATACGCTCCTTCGTTGCCGTCTTTCGCGGCACGCCATTGCTCGTCCAGATATTCCTCATCTATTACGGACTCGGCCAGTTCCGCCCTACACTTCAGGCAGTTGGGCTCTGGTGGCTGTTTCGCGAGCCCTATTGGTGCGCCATCATCGCGCTCAGCCTCAATACCGCAGCCTATGGCAGCGAAATCCTGCGGGGTGCGATACAGGGTGTGCCACGCGGCCTTGCCGAGGCGGCCTCGGCCTTAGGCATGACACGGCTCCACACCCTGCGCCTCGTCGTTCTGCCTTTGGCGCTGCGCCAAGCCATACCGAGCTACAGCAACGAGATCATCCTCATGGTAAAGGGTACGTCGCTTGCATCAATCGTCACCCTGATGGAAGTGACGGGCATCGCCCAGGGGCTTATTTCACAGACCTATCGCGCCGTAGAGGTTTTCGTGGCCGCGGGCGCGATCTATCTCACCATCAATTTCACAATCATCTCGGCACTGAATGCGCTGGAAACCTGGCTAACACCTTATCGGGTCCGAGCCTGATACGCATCTGGCGTAACGAGGAGAATTGGCAATATGCACCGTGTCGAGAAGCCGAAGCGATCCGTTGCCGTGTCGTGTTACGCCATGGCAACGCCGCATCCATCAGACCAAGGGATATCCAGAGAGAATGCGTGATTTCCAGTTTCCCGGCCGCTCGCCGGTTCGTGCCACCGAAGCGGTCGCCGCGACGTCGCACCCGCTGTCGACGCTCGCGGCGATCGAGATGCTGCGCGCCGGCGGCAATGCCATGGACGCGGCCATCTGCGCCGCCGCAGTGCAAGGCGTGGTCGAGCCACAGTCGACCGGTATCGGCGGCGACTGTTTTGTCCTCTATTGCCCGAAGGGACAGAGCGAGGTGCTGGCGTTCAACGGCTCAGGGCGCGCGCCCGCCGGCGCCACCGTCGACTGGTATCTGGACAAGGGTTTCAGCGAGCTTCCGAAACAGGGAGCGCACGCAGTGACGGTGCCGGGCGCCGTCGACGCCTGGAGCCGGCTGCTGGAGGATCACGGCCGCAAGAGCCTGGCCGAGGTGCTAGCTCCGGCCATCCACTATGCCGAGAACGGCTATGTCGTGCATGACCGCGTCGCCTTCGACTGGGCCGAGCCGGAGACTGACCTGTCGGCCGACGAGTATGCCGCACGCATCTTCCTGCCGGGCGGCCAGGCGCCGAAGGCCGGAGACGTCCACCGCCAGCCGGAACTCGCCGCCACCTTGCGAGTGATCGCCAAACAGGGCCGCGCCGGATTCTACGAGGGCACCATCGCCGACGACATGGTGCGCCGGCTCAACGAGCTGGGCGGGCTGCATTCGCATGAGGATTTCGCCGCGACCAAAGGCGACTATGTGGCGCCGGTAAGTACCCGTTATGGCGGCTACGACATCCATCAGATGCCGCCGAACAATCAGGGACTGACAGCGCTGTTGATGCTGAACGTGCTGTCCGGGTTCAAGCTCGGCGGGCTCGACCCCAATGGCGCCGAGCGCCTGCATCTCGAGATCGAGGCCGGACGCCTCGCCTACCAGGACCGCGACCGCTATGTCGGCGACCAGGACCATGTCCCGGTGCCGGTAAAACAGCTCCTATCCGGCGCCTATGCCGACCGGCTGCGCGCCGAGATCGACCGCGAACGGGCCATGACACATCTGCCGCGTCTGGAACTACCCGGCAGCGACACCGTCTACATCTCGATCGTCGACCGTGACCGCAACGCGGTCTCATTCATCAACTCGACCTATTATTCCTTCGGCAGCGGCGTCGTGGGGCCGAAATCCGGTGTCGTGCTGCAGAACCGTGGCTCGAGCTTCCGCCTCGACCCCAAACATCCCAACGCCATCGCGCCCGGCAAGCGGCCGATGCACACGATCATGCCCGGCATGGCGACGAAAAACGGCCGCGTGGTGATGCCGTTCGGCGTCATGGGCGGCGGCTACCAGCCGTTCGGCCACGTGCACCTTCTGACCAACATGATCGATTTCGGCATGGACCCGCAGCAGGCGCTGGACGCGCCACGGGTGTTCTACAATGATGACACTGTCGAGGCCGAGCGCGGCATCCCCGCCGAGGCCATCGAAGGGCTGCGCAAGCGGGGCCACCGCATCGTCGAGCCGCAGCACCCGCTTGGCGGCGGGCAAGCGGTGCTGATCGACTGGGAGAAGGGCACACTGACCGGCGCCTCCGATCCGCGCAAGGACGGGATGGCGCTGGGCTATTGAGGTGATTGGTACGGGAATGGCAGGCAAGCGAAAGCGTTGGCGCTGCCGTTCATCCATCTGCCCGCACCTTCCCCCCGTAAAGGCAAAAGAGATCTACCGGACTTTCTGGAAGCAGTCGTTTGAAACATAGTCGGTGACCATGACCCAAACTGAAACCCACCTGGACCTTTCCCACCGCCTCGTCGCCGGGGCGGACAACGCACCAGCCATCCTGGCGCCGGACAGGCCAACGCTGACCCATGGCGGGCTGCGCGGCCTGATCGCGGCCACCGCCGAACGGCTGCATGAACTCGGCATCGGCCGGGGCGACCGGGTGGCGATCGTGCTGCCGAACGGGCCGGAGATGGCGACAAGCTTCGTCGCGGTGGCGGCGGCCGCCTCGACGGCGCCGCTCAACCCCGCTTACCGGGCCGACGAACTGGATTTCTATCTCTCCGACATCGGCGCCAAGGCGATCCTGGTCTCCGCCGATGAGAACGGCCCGGCGGTGACGGTGGCCGAGCGGCTCGGCATTGCCGTGTTACGGCTGGTGGTGCCGGCAAGCGCCCCGGCCGGGAGTTTCACCATCGAGGGCGCGGCGGCCGGTCCGCACGCGGCTTCCGATATGGCAGGTGATGGCGACATCGCGCTGCTGCTGCACACTTCGGGGACGACATCGCGGCCCAAACTGGTGCCGCTCAGCCATGCCAATGTGGCGGCCTCCGCCCGCCATATCGGCGCGACGCTCGGCCTGACCGCCGATGACCGCTGCCTCAACATCATGCCGCTGTTCCACATTCACGGCCTGATCGCGGCGGTGCTGTCGTCGCTGGCTGCGGGCGGCAGCATCTACTGCACGCCGGGCTTCAACGCGCTGCGCTTCTTCCAGTGGCTGAGCGACGCCAGGCCGAGCTGGTACACGGCGGTGCCGACCATGCACCAGGCGATCCTGCCACGGGCGGCGCGCAATGCCGAAGTGCTGGCGGCGGCGCGCCTGCGCTTCATCCGTTCGTCCTCGGCATCGCTGCCGGCGCAAGTGATGGGCGAACTGGAAAGAACCTTCGGCTGTCCGGTGATCGAATCCTACGGGATGACCGAGGCCGCCCACCAGATGGCCTCGAACCGGCTGCCGCCTGGCCTGCGCAAGCCCAGCAGCGTCGGCGCTTCCGCAGGGCCCGAGGTCGCCGTCATGGCGCCGGACGGGCGGCTGATGAGCCCCGGCGAGACCGGCGAGATCGTCATTCGCGGCCCCAATGTAACGGCGGGCTACGAGAAGAACCCGGACGCCAACGCCACGGCCTTCGCGCATGGCTGGTTCCACACCGGCGACCAGGGGGTGCTCGACGAGGATGGCTATCTGCGCGTCACCGGCCGGCTGAAGGAGATCATCAACCGCGGCGGCGAAAAGATCTCGCCACTCGAGGTCGACGACGTGTTGATGGACCATCCGGCGGTGGCGCAGGTCGTCACCTTCGCCATGCCGCATGACAAGCTTGGCGAAGAGGTGGCGGCGGCGGTCGTGCTGCGTGAAGGGATGAGCGCGAGCGAAAGCGATATACGCGCCCATGCAGCCACGCGGCTCGCCGACTTCAAGGTGCCGCGCAAGGTGCTGATCCTCGACGAGATCCCCCAGGGTGCGACCGGCAAGCTGCAGCGCATCGGGCTGGCCGCCAAACTCGGGCTTTGACGATGAAGATCACCATCTTTGGCGCCGGCGCGATCGGCGGCTATCTCGCGGCCAAGCTTGCCGTGGCCGGTCGGACCGATCTTTCGATCGTCGCGCGTGGCGCCCATCTCGAGGCGATCAGGACCAGCGGACTTCGCCTGATCGAGGACGGCAAGGAAGCGGCCGCCCCCGTCCGCGCCGCCGCCAAGGCGGATGAACTCGGCGTGCAGGATATTGTCGTGCTGGCGCTGAAGGCCCATTCCCTCACCCCGGCGCTGGACCAGATCGCGCCGCTGCTCGGGGAGCACACATCCGTCGTCACCATGCAGAACGGCGTGCCTTGGTGGTATTTCCACAAGGTGGGCGGGCCGCTCGAGGGCACCAGGCTGAACACGGTCGATCCCGGCGGCGCGATCTGGCAGCGGATCGGGCCGGAGCGCGTCATCGGTTCGGTCGTCTACCCCGCGGCCGAGGTCGATGCGCCCGGCCTTATCCGCCATGTCGAAGGCAAGCGCTTCTCGCTCGGCGAACCCTCGGGTGAGAAGAGCGAACGGGTGACGCAACTGGCCGAGGAAATGGTCAAGGCGGGGCTGCAGGCGCCGGTGCGCGACGACATCCGCAGCGAAATCTGGGTGAAGCTGTGGGGCAACCTCTCCTTCAACCCGATCTCGGCGCTGACCGGCAGCACGCTTGCGGCAATCGTCGCCGACGAGGGCACCCGTACGCTTGCCCGAACCATGATGCTGGAAGCCCAGGCGATCGGCGAAAGCCTCGGCGTGCGCTTTCCGATCGGGGTCGACCGCCGCATCAAGGGCGCCGGCGATGTCGGCGAGCACAAGACTTCGATGCTGCAGGATCTGGAGCGCGGCCGGCCGATGGAAATCGACGCGCTGGTGAGTGCGGTGCAGGAGCTTGGCCGGCTGGTGGGGAAGCCGACGCCGGCCATCGATGCGGTGTCGGCGCTGGTAAAACGGCTGGCGGTGGAGCGCGGCTGTTATGGGCTCGCGGGCTAAGGTGGAAGCGCCTGCTGCCCGGGCCAAGTATCGGATCCAACCTGCCGGCGCGTCCGCCCTTTTTGCCGACGAAGCGATCCGCGCCTAAAGCGCGTCGCGTCGAAACGGATTCATGCGGCGCGCTTTAGGTCTTTGTTTTTTTGTGCATGTCGTTCTCCCAGAACCGAGGTCACTTCTGGGCGACATGCATTAGCCTTCGGCAGCGACCAGATGCCCGTTGCCAACATCCAGCAATGACAGTTTCAGCGGCGCATCGCCGATCCTGCGGGTGGCGCTCGGGATTTCCTGGTCGAGGCGAGCGAAGCGGCTTCTGCGCTGTGCCGGGTCTGGCACCGGCACGGCTTCGATCAGCCGTTTGGTGTAGGGATGGCGCGGGTTGGAAAACACTTGGTCGCGCGTACCCATCTCGACGATCTGGCCGAGATACATGACGGCGACGCGGTCGGAGATATTCTCGACCACCGCCATGTCGTGCGAGATGAAGAGATAGGCGACGCCGAACTCGCGCTGTAATTCCTTCAGCAGGTCAAGCACGCGCGCCTGCACCGACACATCGAGCGCCGACACGCTTTCGTCGGCGATGATCAGTTTCGGCCGCAAGGCGAGAGCTCGCGCGATGCAGACGCGCTGGCGCTGGCCACCGGAGAATTCGTGGGGATAAAGCTCCATCTGATCGGCTGACAGGCCGACGCGCTCGAACAGCGTCGCCACCCGGCTCAGCCGCTCCTCCCGCGAGGCAATGCCATGGATGACCAGCGGCTCGGCGACGAGGTCGCCGACGCGCATGCGCGGATCGAGCGAGGCGAACGGATCCTGGAAGATCATCTGCACGTCGCGGCGTACCGCCTTGCGCTCGTCACGGCCAAGGCCGGAGAGATTGCGTCCGCCGATGACGATGTCGCCGCCGTAAGGCACCAACCCGGCCAACGCCTTGGCGGTGGTCGACTTGCCGCAGCCGGACTCGCCGACCAGCGCCAGCGTCTCGTTGGGCGCGATGGAAAAGCTGACGCCCTCGACAGCGTGAACACGCCGGTTAACCCGGCCGAAGACGCCGCCGCGCAGGTCGAAGCGGACATGCAGGTCCTTGACGTCGGCGACGTTTGCCGGCTTCAAAACCTCGGTCGGCTCCCTGGATTTCTGGCGGCCGACACCGCCGCCGATGCGCGGCACGGCAGCCAGCAATTCGCGCGTATAGTCGGCCCGCGGCCGGGCGAAGATGTCCGATGTCTTGCCTTCCTCGACCATGCAGCCCTGCCGCATGATGATGACGCGATCCGCCATTTCGGCGACCACGCCCATGTCGTGGGTAATGAGGATGACACTGGTGCCGTGCTGGCGCTGCAGGTCTCGCAACAGTTCCAGCACCTCGCCCTGCACGGTGACGTCGAGCGCCGTCGTCGGCTCATCGGCGATCAGCACGTCGGGCTCGAGCGCCAGCGCCATGGCGATCATCACCCGCTGGCGCATGCCGCCCGACAATTCGTGCGGAAACTGCTTTAGCCGGCTTTCAGCTTCCGAAATGCGCACCGCCTTCAGCGCCTCGATGGCGCGCTGGCGGGCCTCGGCCTGCGACAGGCTGGTGTGGGCCTCGATGGATTCGGTGAGCTGCCGGCCGATCGACAGCACCGGATTGAGCGAGGTCATCGGCTCCTGGAAGATCATGGCGATGCGGTCGCCGCGAATGCGGCGCATCTGGCGTTCGTCGAGGCTGGTTAGCTCGGTGTCGCCGAGCCGGATTTGGCCTGACGAAATACGCCCGGCCGGCTGCGGCAAGAGCTGCATGATTGCCAGCGCGGTCATCGACTTGCCGGAGCCGGATTCGCCGGCAATGCAGAGCGTTTCGCCACGCTTGAGCGTCAGCGACAGGCTGGAGACGACCTCGCGCGAGCCATCCTCGCCGCGCACGGAGACGCAGAGGTTGGCGATGTCGAGGATTGTTTCGGGGGTCGAGGTCATTGCAAGGGCAGGAGTCCGAGATGTCTTGTGCGGCACGGATGCAACTGCCGATCTCCCCCCTTGAGGGGGAGATGCCCGGCAGGGCAGAGGGGGGTGCGGCGCAGACCTCTCATTCAAACACGCAGCGTGGGAAGTAGAACGACACCACCCAGTTCGGCATGTCGACGATCTCGCTGATCCTGAGATCGCCGCAAACCGAGGCCAGCATGTAGGCTTCGACCGGATCGATCTTGTAGCGGCCGGAGATGAGGTCGACCATCTGGGCAACCGCTTCCTTCGCCCCGGTCATCAGGTCCGGGCCTATTCCTGTGGTCACCTCATAGCCCTTGGCGTCGAGATGCCGCGTCACCGGGCCTGGCGTGGTGAAGCGCGGCGTCTTCAGCCTGGCGTCCTTGACCAGGTCGAGTTTGAGCACGACGTCCATCGGGCTTTCGATCGCGGTGCCGCAGACCTCGCCGTCGCCCTGCGCGGCGTGCGTGTCGCCAACCGAGAACAGCGCGCCCGCCACTTCCACCGGCAGATAGAGCGTGGTGCCGGCGGCGAGATCGCGGATATCGAGATTGCCGCCGACGCGCCGCGGTGGCACCACCGAGTGGAGACCCTTCTCGGCCGGCGCATTGCCGATGGTGCCGGCAAACGGCTTCAGCGGCACGCGCGCTTGTCTACCGAACAGCGCCGGCTCGAGCGAAGCCGCGTCGTACTTCCAGATGTTCAGCGCCGGCTCCTTGAAGTCGTCCGCGAGCAGACCAAAGCCCGGAATGTTGGCCGTCCAGCCGAAGCCGGACGGCTTGAACATCTCGATCGTCACCTTGAGTGCGTCGCCCGGCTCGGCGCCCTCGACGAAGATCGGCCCGGTCACCGGGTTGATCTGCGCGAAGTCGAGCTTGGCGATGTCGGCGACCGTGCTGCCGGCCTGCAACTGGCCGCCGGAGGAATCGAGGCACTGGAACTCGATGGTCGAGCCGGGCGCCACCCGCTCAGCCGGGGCAAAGGAATTGTCCCAGCCGAAATGGTGATGGCGCCCGTGGATGGTGTAGTCGCAGTTATTGCACATCTTTTACGTACACATTGTCATAGTTGATCGGAACGTGAACCGGGTCGACATAGAGATTGTCGGCGCCGCCCATGCGCGCGGATTTCATGGTGAAGCGTTGCTCGTTGAAGACCGGCGCCCACGGTGCGTCCGCCATGATCTTGGCGTAGATGTCGCTCCACATCTTGTAGCGCTGCTCGGACTTCGCCGGGTCGACGATCGAGTCGGCCTCAGCCGCCTTGGCATCGAGATCCTTGTTGCAGTACCACGACCAGTTCCAGCCGCCCGGCACCGCACCGGCGCAGCCGAGGATCGGGCCATAGAAGTTGGAGGGGTCCGGGAAATCAGCGATCCAGCCCATGCCGCCGGACCAGATCATCGGCGCGCCGGCCTTGTCGCCACCGGCCGCAATGACATTGGCCTGGGCCAGCGCCTGGATGCTGGCCTTGATGCCGATCGCCGCCAGATCCTGCTGGATCGCCTGGGCGATGCGCGGGTTGGGGTCGGTGTTCATGGCAAACAGCTGCGTGTCGAAACCATCGGGATGCCCAGCCTCGGCAAGCAGCGCCTTGGCCTTGGCGACGTCATAGGGATAGCCCGCGAACGCCTTGTCGTAGGCCGGCATCGACGGCGGCAGCGGCTGGTTGGCCGGCACCGCACGGCCGTTGATGATCTGGATGATGCGCGCCTTGTTGATCGCCATGTTGACGGCCTGGCGCACCTTCACATTGTCGAAGGGCGCCATGGTGGTGTTCATGGTGATATAGCCGGTATGCAACTGCCCGCCTTCGACGACGCGCGCCTTCTGCTCGGGGTCGGACATCACCTCCTGGAATTTGGCTGGAGGAATGCCGTCGAGGGGCAGATCGATCTCGCCCTTCTGCAGGCGCAGCAGCGCCACGATCGGCTCCTGGCCGACCTCGAAGGTGATCTTGTCCACATGCGGCAGGCCCTTGTGCCAGTAATCCGGGTTGCGCACGAAGACGATGCGCTGGCCAAGCGTCCATTCGGCGAGCTTGAAGGCACCGGTGCCGACCGGATGCTTGCCGAAATCGGCGCCGTATTTTTCCACCTCCTCCTTCGGCACGACATGCGAGAAATTGATGGCCATGACATGCAGGAAGGTGGCGTCGGGCCGGCTTAGCTCGAACTTGACGGTGTAGGGGTCGACGACGGTGACGCCGGAGAGGCTTTGCGCCTTGCCGGCGGCGACGTCGTCATAGCCCTTGATCGAACCGAAGAAGCCGGCGCCGGGGCTCTGCGTCTTCGGGTTGGTGACGCGGTCGAGCGAGTACTTCACGTCGTCGGCGGTCATCTCGCGGCCATTGTGGAATTTGACGCCATGGCGCAGCTTGAAGGTGAAAGTCTTGCCGTCGGGCGAAATCTCGTAGCTTTCGGCAAGATCGGGCTTGAGCTTGGTCGTGCCCGGTTCGTAATCCATCAGCCCGTCGAACAGGCTCTTGATCATCGACCAGTTCTGCCAGTCATAACCGATGGCAGGGTCGAGCGTCGTGACGTCGTCCTTATAGGTGGCGATGATCTCTCCGCCCTGCTTGGCGTTGGGATCGATGGTGTCCTCGGCGCGGGCGCTTGCCATGCCGAGCATCAGCGCCAGCGCTGATGCAGCGACGGTGGAGGCCAGAAATTTCTTCATTTCGTGTTCCCTTTCTCTGTTTGTTTTCTTGGTTTCATCCGAATTTGAGGCTCATCTCAGCTTGATACGGGGGTCGATGAAGGGCGCGATGATGTCGGCCAAGAGGTTGCCGAGCACGATGGCGAAGGCCGAGACCAGCGTGACGCCCATGATGATCGGAATGTCGACGCGCTGGATGGCCTGCCAGGCGAGCTGACCGATGCCGGGCCAGCCGAACACGCTTTCGACGACGACGATGCCGCCCATGAAGATGCCGATATCGATGCCGATCATGGCGATGACCGGCAGGATGGCGTTGGGCAGCGCATGGCGGAAAATGATGGCGCCGCGCGCCAGGCCTTTCGCCCGTGCCGTGCGGACATAATCCTGGCGCAGCACGTCGATCATCGACGAGCGCATCATGCGCGCGTACCAGCCGGCGCCGAGGATGCCCATCGTAAGCGACGGCAGCACCAGATGGCGCCAGGTGCCGTAGCCGCCGATCGGAAACCAGCTGAGCCGCACCGCAAAGACGTAGAGCAGCAAGAGACCGACGACGAATTGCGGCGCCGAGACGCCAACGAAGGAAGCGACCATCAAGGTCTGGTCGGTGGCGGTGCCGCGCTTGACGGCGGCGATCAGGCCCATCGAGAGCCCGATCAGCAGCTCGCACAGTATGGCGCCGACCATCAGCAACAGGCTTGCCGGCAGCCGCGAGACGATCAGTTCGGTGACTTCGGAGCGCTGGATATAGGAGCGGCCGAGATCGCCGCTGACGAGCTTGGTCAGATAGCGCCAGTACTGGACGACAAAGGGCTGGTCGAGACCGAGCTGCTGGCGGATGTTCTCGACCGTCTGCGGCGTTGCGCTGCGGCCGGCAATCTGGCGCACCGGGTCGGCCGGCAGGAGATAGAGCAGCGCGAAGGTGATCAGCGAGACGCCGAGCAGGATTAGAGCCGACTGGATCAGGCGGCGGCCGAGATAGGCGATCATGACCGGCTCCCCATTATTCCCGCCCTCGCTGCGTCGGATCGAGGATGTCGCGCAGCGCGTCGCCGATCAGGTTGAAGGCCAGCGCCAGCGCCAGGATCGCGGCGCCGGGGAAGAACACCAGCCAGGGTGCGGCCTGGAAATAGGTCTGGTTTTCGAAAATGATGTTGCCCCAGGATGCCGTCGGCGGCTGCACGCCGATGCCTAGGAAGGAGAGCGTCGCCTCCAGCAGCACCGTGGTCGAAATGCCGAGCGTGCCCCAGACGATGATGGTCGGCAGCAGATGCGGCAGGATGTGGCGAAACAGGATGCGCGGCGCGCCGGCGCCGATGGTGCGTTCGGCGTCGATGAACTCGCGTTCGGCGAGCGAGGAGGTCTCGGTGTAGATGACGCGCGCGGTCTGCACCCAGTTGACCAGAGCGATGACCATGGCGACGATCCACAGGCTCGGCTGGAAAACCGCCGCCAGGCAGATGGCCAGCAGCAGCGCCGGGAACGCCATCATCAGATCGGTGAAACGCATCAGCGCGCTGCCGATCCAGCCACGGAAATAGCCGGCGGTGACACCGACCAGCGTGCCGATCAGCAGCGCCACGCCATTGGCGACGATGCCGATGATCAGCGAGGTGCGGGCGCCATAGAGGATGCGGGTCAAGAGATCGCGTCCGAGCAGGTCGGTGCCGAGCCAGAATTTGGCATCCGGCGGCAGCGGCGAACCCTCGATGGTAAGGCCGTCGAACATCTGCTCGTTGGGATCATAGCCGGTCAGCCAGGGCGCCAGCACCGCGCCGGCGACGACGATGGCAACGATGACCAGGCCGAGCAAAGCCAGACGGCGCTTGACCAGCCGGCGCCAGACTCCGGCGCGCGGCTTGGCCGGCATGCGTATTGTTGCCGGCAGATCAGGCGCGATGGGACTGGTCATCGCCGCTCTCTTCCCCGGTCTTGACCTCATCGGTCATCGCCACGATCCGGCGCGCGGCGTCCTCGACACTGATCTGCCAACTCATTGCCAGCGAGCGCAATTGCGCGTAGGCGCGCTCATCATCCGAGCCTTTCGACAGCGCCGCCACCGCGCGCACGATGGTCTGGCGCTCGGCGACGCGCTGTCGCAGCAAAGAAATTTCGCCGGCTAAATGTTTTCGCGCTTCGAAACTCTGGCGAGCGATCAACAGCGCGCTGTAGACGCCGGCATTGCCGACCGGCTTCAAGAGTTGCGCGTCGGCCTTGTGCGACAGTGCCCATTCGATGCGGCCCGGCGCCTCGGAGCCGATCAGCGCCACCAGCGGCATCGGCGCTTCGCCCGGCTTCCATGGGAATTGCTCGTCGAAACCGAGATCGGTATCGAAGAAGACGAAATCGGCGGCCAGCGCCTCGGGCGGCAGTTCCGGCCAGCAGTCGAGCGCGACCAGGCCGATGGCCGACAATTGCCGGGTGATGGCCTGCACCGTCGGATGCGGACGATGCAGGATGAAGGCCCTGGCGCCGCCGAGATTGGGGATGCGCGGCGTCCGGGTCACGACACCACCCGCAGGCGCGGACGGCCGAATGTCTTGGCCGGATCGTAGCGCGACAGATAGGGATCCGGCGCCACCTCATCCTCACGGCTGACGACCTCGAAGAAGCCATCGGCGATCCTGCCGATGATCACCGGCAGCGTCGCGTGCTGGGAACGGGCATCGATGGTGATCGGTCCGAGCCGGGTGGAGAAGCGCTGCTCGGCGAAGGCCCTGGAAAACTCCGCCGGGCCGGCGTCAGGATCGCGAGACAGCACATCGGCCATCACTTGCACGGACGCGTAAGCCGAGGCCTCGAAGGATGAGGCGAAGGCTGCCGGCCGCGGTGCAAAGTAGGGTCCGACCGACAAATGCCCCCGTCCCGTCTCGCCTATCGCCGGCAGCTCGCCCTCGGTGAGGTTGCAGGAGATGACGGGGCAGTTTTCCGGACGGAAAGCCGCATCCTCGTTGCCCAGATCGCGATAGGCGGCGAGGAAGGCGTAGGACGAGGTGCCGATCAGATTGTTGAGGATGAAATTCGGCCGCGTCGCCCGGATCTCTCCGATCAGGCGCGACACATCGGTTTCGCCGATGCGTAGATAGCGCTCGCCCAGAACCTTGCCGCCGGCATCGGCGATGAGGTCTCGCGCGACCCGGTTCATCTCCCAGCCCCAGATGTAATTCGAGCCGAGCAGGAAGCCGTTGGCGCCGAAGCGCGGCACGACATGGGCCATCAGCGGCACCAGGTGCTGGTTAGGGCAGGCGTGCATGTAGACGACATGCTCGTTGGCCTCGAACCCCTCATAGGGGCAGGCATACCAGAGCATTCCGCCGGCCTTCTCCAGCACGGGGATCGTCTCCTTGCGGCTCCAGGAGGTGACGCAGCCGACGACATGACGCGCGCTGCTCGTCTTGAAAATGTCCTCGCACAGCGTCGCGTAGCGGTCGGCATTGCTTTGCGGATCGCGCTCGACCGGCACCAATTCGATGCCCGAGCCGCGATCGGCATTGATGTCGGCGATGGCGCGCATGGCGCCCATGCGGCACGCATCGGAGATCAGCTGATAGCTGCCCGAGCGGGAATACAGGATGCCGATCTCGATGCGCCGTTTCAAACAGGACCCCAGAAATGACAATGCCCCGCAGCCAGCGCCGAAAAGGGCGAGGCATACGAGGCATATTTGCCGCCCGGCGATCAGAGCCGGTATTTCGCCTTAGGGTATTCAGTCCGGCCAGTCAGTCAAGCGGGAAAGTGCGTGGGCTCGCCTTAGCCATGCCGCACTGTGCGCCGGGCGGTGCGTTAACGCCGCGCTCAGGGATCGAAAAGCCTCAGCTCTCGCCGCCGATCAGGCTCTCCAGGAGATCGAGCAGTTGCTCCAGCTTCTCGTGGCCGAAGCGCTGTTCGATATCGTCGTAGATGACGCGGCGCTCCGGCGACAGGGCGTCGATCAGGGCGGAACCGGCCGGGGCGATGGTCAGGACGACGCGACGGCCGTCGCCTTCCGCCTTGTTGCGGGTGATGAATTTTCGGCCCTCGAGCGCCTTGATGATGCGAGTCAGGCTGGGCGGCAGCACCGAGGCGCGCTCGGCAAGCTCGGTCGCCTCGACCGGGCCGGCCTCGCTCAGCACGCGCAGCACGCGCCATTGCTGTTCGGTGACGTCATGCGCGGCGAGCATCGGACGAAACCGCGCCATCACCGCTTCGCGGGCATGAAGCAGCGCCATCGGCAGGGAGCGGCGGGTGTTTTCTGGCAGCAAGAAGCAGTGTCCCCGACAGTGCGGCGTTCAGCGGATTTCCACCCCGATGAATCGCGCGCGAAACCCGATCCTCCCATCCCGTAT
Organism: Mesorhizobium erdmanii; assembly: GCF_013170725.1. Lineage (NCBI taxonomy): Bacteria > Pseudomonadati > Pseudomonadota > Alphaproteobacteria > Hyphomicrobiales > Phyllobacteriaceae > Mesorhizobium > Mesorhizobium erdmanii. The sequence continues at coordinate 740,970 of NZ_CP033361.1, forward strand.
CTTCGCGCCAAGAGCGATGCAAGACTTGGCTTGGGTGACACTGCATATAATTAGCGCGTTAATTAAAACAATACACCATACAGGGAACGAGGGCGGTGCCGCATTTCTCCATCGAGTATTCGACCAATCGCGACACCAGGGTCGACATCGACGGGTGGTGCGGACTGATGTTGGGCACCGGGATCAGCGAGGTAATGAGTTGGGTCGTCATCCAGGACGAAGTTCCGTCGCGGAGGCCCGAGGATGACGAAGTGACGGGTATCGTCGCCAATCGCCCGGGCAGGCCGCCCGTCAACGAAAGCGGTTAACCCCGCAGCCTCGCCCCTTCCGCATCGAAGAACGGCATCGGCGCCACCACCGCGCGGGTCGGTTTGCCGTCGATGACGATGCTGACCTCAGTGCCGATCGCGGTGAAGGGCAGCCGCAGATGCGCGGTGGCCAGCACCTTGCCGAGGGAATAGCCGTGGTCGCTGTAGGTGACGATGCCGGCATCCTCGCCGTCGGCCAGCACACGGGCATCCGTCGCGGCCGGTCTGTCGCCATCGAGGATCAAGCCGGTCCAACGCTCATCGAGACCCTTGTCGCGGATCTTGAGCAGCGCTTCACGGCCGACGAAATCGCCCTTGTCGAACTTGATCCAGCGGTCGAGGCCGACATGGAACGGCGTGCGGGTCTCGTCCATGTCGATGCCATGCGCCGGATAGGCCTTTTCCAGGCCGAGCGTGAACATAGCCAGGACGCCATAGGGCTTCAGGCCGAAGTCCTTGCCGGCCCGCATCAACGCGTCCCAGACGGAGGCCGCTTCGTCGGCCGGCACGAACAGTTCGAAGCCGAGTTCGCCGGTCACGCCGGTGCGCGAGATCAGGACGCGGGTGCCATTGACATGGCCCGATGTGAACGCCCAGCGTTTCAGACCATCGAGATCGGCATCCGAGACCAGCGCCTTCAACAGGTCGCGCGAGCGCGGGCCCTGGATGGTCGGGAAGGCGATCGCCGCGGTGATGTCGGTGACATAGGCCCTGCGCCCCTGCGCGTGATGCTGCAACCAAGGCAGCATCTTCAGCCGGTTGACCGAGCCGGTGACCAGCATGAAATGCTCTGGCGCCAGCCGGAACACGGTGAGGTCGTCCATGATGCCGCCGTCGTCGCGGCAGATCGTGGAATAGCGGACCTGGCCCGCTTTTATGGCCGCGGCGTCGTTGACGATGACATGATTGACCAGCGCCTCGGCGTCCGGCCCCTTGATGTCCATCTTGCCCATGGTGCTGAGATCCTGGACGCCGACATTCTTACGGGTGTTCAGGTGCTCGTCGGCGATGCTGGAATAATACTTGGCCGAGATGAAATCGCCGCCGACCCGACCCATCGTCGCGCCGAGCCCGACAATGCTGCCGTAGAAGGGGGAACGCCGCTCAGCCAAAGAGGTCTCCATCATTCATGAAAACGGCAGCGCGGGCGGCGCCGCCGATAGTATCTGTTGTCGTTCTCAGTTGCCGTAAACGTCGAAGGCAAAGTACTTGTCGTTGATTTCCTTGTATTTTCCGTTGGCGCGCAGCGCGTCGATGGCGGCATTGAACTTGTCGGCCAGTTCCTTGTTGCCCTTCTGCAGCGCGATGCCGACGCCAGGACCGTGGATGGCCGGATCGGCCGTCAGCGTGCCAAGCAGCTTGCAGCAGGCGCCGTCGGGCTTCTTCAGCCATTCGGTCAGGATGATCGAGCCGTCCATCATCGCGTCGAGCCGGCCATTGGCCATGTCGGTGCGGGCGTCGTCACCGGTCGGATAGGCCTTGACGGTCGAGCCTGCATATTTCTGCTCGGCGAATTTCTGGTGGATGGTGGCGGTCTGCACGCCGAGCGCCTTGCCTTTCAGATCGTCCGGCGAGGTGCCTGATATGGTCGAATCCTTCGGCACGGCGATGGCCGGCGGCGTCTGGTAGTACTTGTGGGTGAACTCGACCTTCTCGGCCCGCTCGGGCGTGATGGTGATGTTGATGATGGCATCGAACTTGCCGGCCTGAAGTGCGGGAATGGAACCGTCGAAATCCTGCACGATGAACTCGCAATCGGCCTTCATTTCGGCGCACAACGCCTTGCCTAGATCGATGTCGAAGCCGCCTAGCGTGCCGTCGGCACTGGCGTAGTTGAAGGGCGGATAGGCGCCCTCCGTGCCGATCCTGAGTTTCTTGTCCTGCGCGCTGGCGGCACCGGTGGCAAGCGTAAGAGCGACGGAACCGGCAAGCACGAAACGACCGAAAAGACGCATATTCCAGATCCCCGTTGAGCAACAGAAGTCTACGGGCTTTGGTGCTTTCGGCGGAGACGGAAACGACATGGGCTGCGGCGATCACGGCGCGGGAGCGACCCGCGCGATGACCAATAGTGGTCGTTAGCCGGCGCGCTGCCTGCCCGTCGCCGCCCGGTCAACGGCGAGATCACCCGCCGACAGGACCACGCCGAATTTTTGGCTGGCTTCCTCCGGGGTATAGTATCCCAGCGCCACATCGCGCTGTACCTGATCGGCGTCACGCTGGAACGGATCGCCATAGCCGCCGCCGCCCGGCGTGCCGACGCGCACGCGGTCGCCGGCCTTCAGTGGAATGTCCTGCTCCTTGGACAGATGCGGCGGCACATGCTCCACGCCGCCACGGAAGACGATGACGATGTTTGGCTCGCCGTCCTTGCCGCCGAGCGCGCCCTGCGGGCCGAAGCGGCCATGATCCATGACGAAGGAGGCGCGGGCATCGCCACGCAGGATCTCGACCTCATAGGCGAGGCCGAAGCCGCCACGATGCTTGCCGGCGCCGCCCGAACCTTCGCGCAAGGCATAGTGGCGGTAGAGCACCGGAAAGGCCTGCTCCATGATCTCGACCGGCGGCGACTTGGAAATGCCGATGGTCGAGCAGCCATTGGTCAGGCCGTCATGGCTGGCATTGCCGCCATAGCCCCCGCCGGAGATCTGGTACATGACATAGTCGCGGCCGCGCACCGGATCGCTGCCGCCGAGTGCGAAATTGCCGCTGGAGCCGGCGGGTGCCGCCGTCACCTTGTCGGGCAGTGCCTGCACCATGGCCGCAAACACCGCCTCGGCGATGCGCTGTGAGACCTCGGCCGCGCAGCCCGAGACGGGGCGCGGATATTTCGCATCGAGGAAGGTGCCTTCCGGCCGCTTGACGATCAGAGGCTCGAAAGCGCCGGCGCTGATCGGCACATCCGGGAAGATATGGCGCATGGCGAGGTAGACCGACGAGAGCGTCGTTGCCAGCACGCTGTTCATCGGCCCGGCGCAAGGTTTTGACGAACCGGCGAAATCGAAGGTGAGCGTCTCGCCGCTCTTCTCGACGGCAAGCGCAATGGTCAGCGGCTCGTTGACGACGCCGTCGGAATCGACGAAGGCCTTGGAATGATAGGTGCCGTCGGGAATGGCCGCAATGTTGACGCGCATCTGTTCGGCGGCGCGGCGGCGCAGTTCGGCTATGGCCTCGCTAACTGTTTCGTCTCCGTAACGATCCAGGATTCCGTTGAGCCGGTCTTGGCCGATCAGCAGCGCGGCGGCCTGCGCCCTGATGTCGCCGATGCGCTGGTCGGCGACACGGATGTTGGAGCAGATGATGGCGTAGATTTCAGGGTCGAGAACGCCCTTCTTGAACAGTTTTACCGGCGGCAGCCGCAGGCCTTCCTGCTCGACCGCGGTCGCGGAAGCCGAGAAGCCACCCGGCACCGAGCCGCCAATGTCGGGCCAATGGCCGGTATTGGACAGCCAGCAGAAGATCTTTCCGCCCCGGTAGACCGGCATGACGAAACGCACATCCATGAGATGGGTGCCGCCGAGATAGGGATCGTTGACGATGTAGATATCGCCGGGCTCCGGGGCCAGGCAGCGTCCATCGGCGATCATCTCGATCACCGTTTTGGTCGAATACTGCATGACGCCGACGAACACCGGCAGGCCCTGGCTGCCTTGCGCGATCAGCGAGCCGTCGACCGCGGAATAGATGCCGTCGGAACGGTCGTTGGCCTCGGCGATCACAGGCGAGAAGGCGGCGCGCGAAAAGGTCAGGTCCATCTCGTCGCAAACCTGCTGCAGCGCAGCCTGGAGGACCGAAAGCGTGATGGCGTCGAGCTTTGCCATATCAATGTCAGGCATTTCACGCCTCGCCAATGTCGATGATGATGTTGCCGTCGGCGTCCGAGCGAGCCCGGTCGCCGGGTTCAAGCACGGTGGTGGCGTCCATCTGTTCGAGGATCGCCGGCCCTTCGATGATGGCGTCGAGCGGCAGTTTTTCCCTGATATAAACCGGCGTGTCGTGCCAGCGTCCGGCATACCAGACGGGCCGGATTTCGCGCCGCGCCTCGTCGAGCGTCTTGGCGCGCCCGGCGGGGTCGATCAGCCGCGACAGGTCGATCGCCGGCCTGACGCCGGTCACCGAGGTGTTGAGATTGACGAGATTGGCGCGAATCTCCGGCAGTTCAACCTTGAAGCGGGCGAAATAGGCTTTTTCGAACAGTGCCTGCAGCTGGTTGCGGGCCACCGTCGAGGACGGCAGCGGTACGTTGATGATGTGGGTCTGGCCGACGAACTGCATGTCGGCGGAGTGGGTGACGCGGATCGTCTCCGGCTTCACCGCTTCCTTGCCGATCAGCTCTTCGCCTTCGTTCCGGTGCCGTTCCAATACCTGATGAAGCTGGGCTTCGTCGAGCACGGCGACCGGCTGGTTGATGGTGTTGACGAAGTCATGGCGCAAATCGGCGACGACGCAGCCGAGCGCGTTGGTGATACCGGGCCGCGCCGGCACCAGCACCCGGGGCAGGCCGAGCTCGCGTGCTAGGGCTGTCGCATGCAGCGGCCCGGCGCCGCCAAAGGCGAACAGCGCGAAATCGCGCGGGTCATGGCCGCGCGACACCGAGACCATGCGGATGGCGCCGGCCATCTTCATGTTGCCGAGCTTGAGCACCGCACCCGCCGCTTCGACGCCGGACAGTCCCGTGGCCTTGCCTATTTTTTCTTCGAAGATGCCGGTGACGCGCTCGACGGTGACCGGGTTTTCTACCGCCAGCAGCTTCTTCGGCGCCAGCCGGCCAAGCACCAGATTGGCGTCGGTGATGGTCGGCTCCAGGCCGCCGCGGCCGTAGCAAATCGGGCCGGGATTGGCGCCAGCACTTTCTGGGCCGATCTGGATCAGGCCGGCCGCGTCGACGCGGGCGATCGAGCCGCCGCCGGCGCCGACCGTGTGCACCGCCACCATCGGCACGTGGATCGGCATGGCATATTCGATCTCGATCTCGTTGGAGACAGCCGGCTCGGCGTTGCGGATCAGCGCCACGTCGGTCGAGGTGCCGCCCATGTCGTAGGTGACGAGGTTTTCGAAGCCGGCGCGCTTGCCCGTATAGGCGGCGGCGATGACGCCGGAGGCCGGGCCGGACATCACGGTCTTGGCCGATTCACGTGTGACGAAGCGGGCCGAGATCATGCCGCCATTGCCGTTCATGATCAGGAAGTCGCGGGCATAGCCTTTGGCGGCCAGTTCCTTGCGCAGCCGCTCGACATAGCGTTCGAGGATCGGCTGCACCGAGGCGTTGACCGAGGCGGTGACGCCGCGCTCGAATTCGCGCGCTTCCGACAGCAGCGCATGACCCGTGGTGATGTAGCCGTTCGGCCAAAGTTCGGCGGCGATCTCGGCGGCACGGCGCTCATGCGCGGGGTTGGCGTAGGAATGCAGGAAATGGATGACGAGGGATTCGCAGCCGACCGCGATCAGTGCCTTCACCGCCTCGCGCATTCCGGCTTCGTCGAGCGGCGTGCGCACCGCGCCCGAGGCCTCGACGCGCTCCGCCACCTCGAGCCGGAGATTGCGTGGGATGACGGGGACGAAGGTGCCGGTCATGCCATAGGCTTGCGGCCGCGTGCGCCGGCCCAACTCGATCACGTCGCGAAAGCCGCGCGTCGTGATCATGCCGGTCCTGGCCAGCCTGCGTTCCAGCACGGCGTTGGTGGTCGTCGTCGTGCCATGCACGATGAGGTCGATACCATCGATCGCAAAACCGGTGGCGCCGAGTGCCGAAACGACGCCGAAGGCCTGGTTGTCGACCGTCGTCGGGGTCTTGGCCAGATACACCTTGCCACCGTCCTTGCCGTCGATCAGAAGCAGGTCGGTGAAGGTCCCGCCGACATCGATGCCGGCAACGACGCTGCCCAGGGAATCCGGCGGCCGCACCGAAAAATTCTCTTTCATTGTCGAAACCCGAAATGCTGGGACTACGGATATGGCGCAGTTTGGAAAGGTGTTTCGCGGCGGTATCTTGACGCAAATATCGTTTGTATACTAATAAACTTCGGACACAAGAGCTTACCGCTTTGGAGTGTGCGAGCAGCACGCCGGGACCTGAACGGTCCGGGCGCGCAGGAAAGAGTTTGGCGCCCGCGTCCTCGGTCAGGCCAGAAAGTTGGATTTGATGAACACCACATCCGCCTTCGACACCGCCGGCGCCCGCCCGCTGCAGTTTCCCATACCGGCCAATGTCTACGCGCAGACCGTCGTCTCGGTGAAGCATTACACCGACCGCCTGTTCTCGTTCCGCATCACCCGTCCGCAGTCGCTGCGCTTCCGCTCTGGCGAGTTCGTCATGATCGGCCTGCCCAATGCCGAGAAGCCGGTGTTTCGCGCCTATTCGGTGGCCAGCCCGGCCTGGGACGAGGAACTGGAATTCTTCTCGATCAAGGTGCCGGACGGCCCGCTGACCTCGGAACTGCAGAAGATCCAGGTCGGCGATACCGTCATCATGCGCCAGAAGTCGACCGGCACGCTAGTGATCGATGCGCTGACGCCGGCAAAGCGACTGTTCATGATCTCGACCGGCACCGGCATCGCACCCTTCGCCAGCCTGCTGCGCGATCCCGACACCTACGAGAAGTTCGACCAGCTGATCCTGACCCACACCTGCCGCGACAATGCCGAGCTGATCTACGGCCAGGAATTGGTGGCGGCGCTGCAAAGCGACCCGCTGATCGGCGAGCTCACCGAAGGCCGCGTCACGCTCTACAATTCGACGACCCGCGAAGAATCGGCTCGCATGGGCCGCATCACCGCGCTGATCGGCTCCGGCAAATTCTATTCCGACCTCGGCATCGACAAGCTCAATCCGGACACCGACCGCATCATGATCTGCGGCTCGATGCATATGCTGAAGGACGTCAAGGAGATGGCCGAAAACCTCGGCTTCCAGGAAGGTTCGCTCAGCCATCCCGCGACTTTCGTCGTCGAGCGCGCCTTCGTCGGCTGAGGCCTGATGCCGACACTTCAAGCCCGCATTTTGACCATGCGGTCAAAAACCAGCTGCTTTTGCGGCCTTTTTCAGCTATCCCTCGCTTGAGGACTCGTGAAGCACGACTTCACGGGCTATCTTTGTGCGTGCCGGAAAACTGACGTGCACAAAGACATCAAGCGCAAGTCGCTGAATGAAAGGGCAGGAGATGAGCAGCACAATCCGCGAAGCCGATCTTGGCACCAAGGTGACGCCGCTGCCGGCCCGCGCCGCCGCCAACATCGCGACAGCGCTGGACCATCGCATCGCGCGCAATCCCGGCATGAAGCTCGATCTCGGCTTCATGGAATCGGTGCGCTCCGTCAACCGCTCGGCGCTGGAACGCCGCGTTGCCAGCCTGACCAAGCGGCGCTCGATCAAGGCCGACAACCAGGCGGCCTGGCTGCTGCGCGCCGTCGCCTGCATGGATCTGACGACGCTGAATTCCAACGATACCGAGGAGCGCGTACGCCGGCTCTGCGCCAAGGCGATCAACCCGTTCCGCCGCGACATCGTCGAAGGCCTCGGCATATCAGGTGAAACCATCCGGCCGGCGGCGGTCTGCGTCTATCATCCCTTCGTCGCCACCGCGGTCGACGCCGTGCGCGGCACCGGCATTCATGTCGCCGCCGTCTCAACCGCCTTTCCGCACGGCCTGGCGCCGCTGTCGACCCGGCTGCAGGAAATCGAGGCCTCGGTGCGCGACGGCGCCGACGAGATCGACGTCGTCATTCCGCGCGGGCTGGTGTTCGGCGCCAAGTGGCGGGAGCTCTACAACGAGATCGTATCGATGCGCGCCGCCTGCGGTGACGCGCATCTGAAGGTCATCCTCGGCACAGGCGACCTCGCCACTTTGCGCAACGTCATGCTGGCCTCGATGGTCGCGATGATGGCGGGCGCCGATTTCATCAAGACCTCGACCGGCAAGGAAAGCGTCAACGCGACGCTGCCCGTCGGCCTCGCCATGGTGCGCGCCATCCGCGCTTATTTCGAGGAAACCGGCTTTTTCATCGGCTTCAAGCCGGCCGGCGGCATCTCCACCGCGAAAGCCTCGCTCGACTGGCTGGTGCTGATGAAGGAAGAGCTCGGCCGGCCATGGCTGGAGCCCGAACTGTTCCGCTTCGGCGCATCGAGCCTTTTGACCGACATCGAACGGCAGCTCGAGCATCATCTGACCGGGCATTATTCGGCCAATCACCGCCACGCAATGGCTTGAGCACCCACCCCGATCGGCTTGGCCGATCGACCCTTCCCATCAAGGGGAAGGGTGAAGGAGGCACCCCATGAACATTCTCGACCGCTATCACGCCATGGAGTACGGCCCGGCGCCGGAAGCCCGCAACGAGGCCGATGCGTGGCTTGCCGCGCGCGATTTCGGCAAGGCGCTGTTCATCGACGGCGGCTGGAAGGCGGCCAGCGGCGGCAAGACCTTCGAGACCAGCGAGCCCTCTTCCGGCAAGCTGCTGGCCAAGGTTTCCGACGCCGGTGCGGCCGATATCGACGCGGCGGTTTCGGCCGCGACCAAGGCGCTGCCCAAATGGGCGGCATCCTCGGGCTACCAGCGCGCCAAGGTGCTCTATGCCATAGGCCGCGCCATGCAGCGCCATCAGCGCCTGTTCGCGGTGCTGGAGTCGATCGACAATGGCAAGCCGATCCGCGAAAGCCGCGACATCGACGTGCCGCTGGCGATCCGGCATTTCATCCACCATGCCGGCTGGGCGCAGGCGCTGGACAGGGATTTTCCCGGCCATAAGGGCGTCGGCGTCGTCGGCCAGATCATCCCGTGGAATTTCCCGCTGCTGATGCTGGCTTGGAAGGTCGCGCCGGCGCTCGCCGCCGGTTGCACGGTGGTGCTGAAGCCGGCCGAATTCACGCCGCTGACAGCGATCCTGTTCGCCGAAATCTGCGAGCGCGCCGGCGTGCCGAAAGGCGTCGTCAACATCGTCCAGGGCGGACCGCAAGCGGGCGCGGCGATCGTCAACCATCCCGGCATCCAGAAGATCGCCTTCACCGGCTCTTCGGAAGTCGGCAAGATCATCCGCAAGGCAACCGCCGGCTCGGGCAAGAAACTGTCGCTGGAGCTTGGCGGCAAGTCGGCCTTCATCGTCTTCGAGGATGCCGATCTCGACAGCGCCGTCGAAGGCCTGGTCGACGGCATCTGGTTCAACCAGGGCCAGGTCTGCTGCGCCGGCTCGCGGCTCTTGGTGCAGGAAGGCATCGCCGACGCCTTGATCGCCAAGGTCAAGACGCGGATGAGCCGGCTGCGGGTCGGCAGTCCGCTCGACAAGAACACTGATATCGGCCCGCTGGTCGATCTGACACAACTCGACCGGGTCAAGGGCCTCGTCGCCGAAGGCGCCAAGCAAGGGGCCGTCTGCTGGCAGCCGGATGCGGCGCTGCCATCGTCCGGCTACTATCATCTGCCGACGCTCGCCACTGGTGTTTCGCCGGCTAATATCCTGGCGCAGGAGGAGGTGTTCGGGCCGGTCCTCGCGACCATGACCTTCCGCAACACCGAGGAAGCGATCGAGCTTGCCAACAACACCCGCTACGGCCTGGCGGCGAGCGTATGGAGCGAGAATGTCAATCTTGCCTTGCATGTCGCGCCGCAATTGAAGGCTGGCGTCGTCTGGGTCAACGGCACCAACATGTTCGACGCCGCCTGCGGCTTTGGCGGCTATCGCGAAAGCGGTTTCGGCCGCGAGGGCGGGCGCGAGGGCATGTTCGAATATCTCGCGGCAAAACTGCCGCTCGGCCCGGTCATCAAGCCCATGGCGACCTCCGCGCAGCCGGTCGAGCAGGCCGATGGCTCAGCCATCGACCGCACGGCAAAACTGTTCATCGGCGGCAAGCAGGTGCGGCCGGACGGCAATTATTCGCTGGCCGTCGCCACCGCCAAGGGCAAGCTCGCCGGCGAAGTCGGCTTTGGCAATCGCAAGGACATCCGCGACGCCGTCGCCGCTGCCCGCGCCTGCAAGGGCTGGCCGGAAGCGACCGCCTACAACCGTTCCCAGGTGCTTTATTACCTGGCCGAAAACCTTTCGGGCCGCGCCGGCGAATTTGCCGCCCGCCTCGGCGAGCTCACCGGCGCCAATGCCAAGGCCGCGCGGGAAGAAGTCGACCAATCGATCGAAAGGCTGTTCCTCTATGCCGGCCTTGCCGACAAGTTCGAAGGCCGTGTGCACCAGCCGCCGGCCCGCGCGGTGACGCTGGCGCTGCACGAGCCGGTCGGCATCGTCGGCATCGTCGCGCCGGATACCTCACCCCTGCTTGGCCTGATCTCGCTGGTCGCGCCGGCGCTGGCCATGGGCAACACGGTGGTCGCCGTGCCCTCCGAACGCTATCCGCTGCTCGCCACCGACCTCTATCAGGTGATCGAGTATTCCGACGTTCCGGCCGGCGCCATCAACATCGTCACCGGACGCAGCGTCAAGCTGGCTGGCGTGCTGGCCAAGCATGACGATGTCGACGGGCTGTGGGTGTTCGCCGATGCCGAGACCTGCGCCAAGGCGGAGGCAGACTCCATCGGCAACCTCAAGCGCGTCTGGAGCGGCAATGGCCGCACCCTGGACTGGGCATCGGACGAGGCGGCCGGCGATGCTTTCCTGCGCCGCGCCATCGAGGTGAAGAATGTCTGGGTGCCTTACGGCGACTGACACTTCCAGGGGGCCGCAATGATGATCGTGTTCGGGCTTGACGCCCGGACAGATGTTCTTTAACGAGAAAAAACATCTTTATCAGTGAACTGGCACAGGTCGCACGATGGCGCCTGACTGGCACATGACGCCTTCGCCGGCCGCCGATAAAAGCGTTTGACCCAAGCAGGCGAGGACAGGAAATGGCGGATCTGGCAGGCAAGATCGTTGTCGTCACGGCAGCGGCGCAAGGCATCGGCAAGGCGAGCGCGCTGGCTTTCGCCAAGGCAGGCGCCACCGTCCACGCCACCGACATAAACGAGACGCTGCTGGCCGAACTCGCCAAGACGTCGGGAATCAAGACCCGCAAGCTGGACGTGCTCAACGACGAGGCCGTCAATGCCGGCTTCGCCGAGATCGGCAAGGTCGACGTATTGTTCAACTGCGCCGGCTTCGTTCACGCCGGCTCGATCCTGGAGATGAAGGACGCCGATCTCGATTTCGCCTTCAATCTCAACGTGCGCGCCATGATCCGCACCGTCCGGGCGGTGCTGCCGGGCATGCTGGAGCGGGGCGACGGGTCGATCATCAACATGTCGTCGGTCGCCGGCGCCGGAAAGGGCGTGCCGAACCGCTTCGCCTACGGCGTCACCAAGGCAGCGGTCATCGGCCTGACCAAGGCGATCGCCGCCGACTATGTCGGCAAGGGCATACGCTGCAACGCTATCTGCCCGGGCACGGTCGAGAGCCCCTCGCTGCAGGACCGCATGCATGCGCAAGGCGACTACGAAGCCGCCCGCGCCGCCTTCATCGCCCGCCAGCCGATGGGACGGCTCGGCACGCCGGAGGAAATTGCCGACCTTGCCGTCTATCTGGCCGGCGCCACCTACACGTCCGGACAGGCGTATAATATCGACGGCGGCTGGTCGATCTAGGCTCGGGGGCGGGGCTGGTCAAAGGGTCTGAAAATCGTGGTTTTGCGGCAGCCTGACAGTGCATCCGCGCTTGCCCGGCCTCCATCCACTGGATAGGTTTCGCCCGGCTCAGGGACCAGGCCATTGAAACGGCCGAGCGAATTTGGAAACGGCTTCGGCCGCAATCAGGAGAAGATGCATGAAACTGCTGCGCTATGGCGAGGTGGGAAGCGAACGTCCCGGGCTGCTCGATGCGGATGGAACGATCCGCGATCTCTCCGCCCATGTCGCCGACATTGCCGGCACGGTGCTGCATCCGGCGTCGCTGGAGATGCTGGGCAAGCTCGATCCGAAGTCGCTGCCGGTCGTTTCCGGCAAGCCTCGCCTCGGCCCCTGCGTCGCCGGCACCGGCAAGTTCATCTGCATCGGCCTCAACTATTCCGACCACGCCGCCGAAACCGGCGCCACCGTGCCGTCGGAGCCGATCATCTTCATGAAGGCAAGCTCGGCCATTGTCGGCCCGGATGACGACGTGCTGATCCCGCGCGGTTCGGTCAAGACCGACTGGGAAGTCGAGCTCGCCGTGGTCATCGGCAAGACGGCGAAGTATGTCAGCGAAGCCGACGCGCTTGATTATGTCGCCGGCTATGCCGTCGCCCACGACGTTTCCGAGCGCGCCTTCCAGGCCGAGCGCCAGGGCCAATGGACCAAGGGCAAGAGCTGCGACACGTTCGGCCCGACCGGCCCGTGGCTGGTGACCAAGGACGAAGTCGCCGATCCGCAGAACCTGAAGATGTGGCTGACCGTCAACGGCAAGACCATGCAGAACGGCTCGACCAAGACCATGGTCTACGGCGTCGCGTTCCTGGTTTCCTATCTCAGCCAGTTCATGTCGCTGCACCCCGGCGACATCATTTCGACAGGCACCCCGCCCGGCGTTGGCCTCGGCATGAAGCCGCCGGTGTTCCTGAAGGCTGGAGACGTGGTGGAGCTGGGCATCGAGGGCCTCGGCCAGCAGAAGCAGACGTTCAAGGCCGACGTGTAGGCGGGCTAATTTCGCAAGTCTGCGCCGCCCCTCATCTGGCTGCCGCCATCATCTCCCCGTAAACGGGGAGAAGGACTCTGGAATAGAGACGTCGGCGCTGCGTCCAGCTTCTTTCTTCCCGTTTACGGGGAGAATGCCCGGCAGGGCAATGAGGGGCATCGCCCACCTGTCGGCAGATATTACCTGATCGTCTTCCCGTCCGCCCCGAACCGATAGGTCTTCGCCGGATCCGGGGTGGCATAAAGCGTCGCGCCGGGCTCCGCGTCATAAACCCCGAAAATGCGCACCGTAATCAGCCCGGCCTTCTCACAATCGAGATAGAGATTGGTGTCGGCGCCGAGATGCTCGGCATGCACCACGGTGCCCTTCCAGGCACCAGACTTCGGATCGACCGTCAAATGCTCCGGCCGCACGCCGATGGTCTTGGCGGTCTCGCCGAGCCTGCCGCCGTCGATGAAATTCATCTTCGGCGAGCCAATGAAGCCGGCGACGAACTCGTTTGCCGGCGCATTGTAGAGTTCCATCGGGCCGCCGATCTGCTCGATCCGGCCGGCGTTGAGCACGACGATCTTGTCAGCCAGCGTCATCGCCTCGACCTGATCGTGGGTGACGTAGATCATCGTTGCCTTGAGCCGCCGGTGCAACTGCGCGATCTCAAGCCGGGTATTGACGCGCAGCGCCGCATCGAGGTTCGACAGCGGCTCGTCGAACAAAAACAGCTTGGGCTCGCGCACCACGGCGCGGCCGATGGCGACGCGCTGGCGCTGGCCGCCGGAGAGTTCCGCCGGGCGGCGCTCGAGATAAGGTTCCAGCGACAGCATCGAGGAGGCGATGCCGATGCGGCGATCGATCTCCGGGGCGGGCGTGCCGGCCTGTTTCAGGCCTAGGCCCATATTGTTCTTCACCGTCAGATGCGGGTACAGCGCATAGGTTTGAAACACCATGGCGATGCCGCGTTTTGCCGGCGGTGTGACCGAAACGTCCTCGCCGTCGATGAGCACGCGGCCCGAGGTCGAATCCTCAAGGCCGGCGATGACCCTGAGCAAGGTCGACTTGCCGCAGCCCGACGGGCCGACGAAGACGACGAATTCGCCATCCGTCACTTCGAGGTCGATGCCCTTCAGCACCTCGACCGGCCCGAAGGCCTTCTTCACATTCTCGATCTTCAGCGAGCCCACGGCTTCGTTCCTGTCGTTAGAGTTTCACGGCATTGCCGCTGCGCACGCTCTCGTCGGCGGCGAGGCAGACGGCGAGCGACTTCACCGCGTCGTCCATGTGTTTGGTGAGATCCAGGTCTTCGCGGATCGCCTTGAGGACAAAAGCCTGTTCGAGATCGCAGAGGTCCTGATGGCCGGGTTCGCCTGCCATCGACAGCATTTCGTCTTGCCTGACGAATTTGCCGTCGGCGCCGGTCGCCGCGCTGTGCAGGCGGATGGTCGAGGTCTTGGTGTGGGTGTCGATGTCGTCCGACCTCACACCTTCCTTCATGACGATCGACACGCAGCCCTTGGGCGAGATGACGTCCTTCACGAAGAAGGCGGTTTCCGAAATCATCGGCCCCCAGCCGGCTTCGTACCAACCGACCGAGCCATCATCGAACAGCACCTGCAGATGGCCGTAATTGTACATCGACGGCGCCACCTCTTCGGTCAGCCGCACGCCCATGCCGCGCACCTCGACCGGCCTGGCGTCGGTGATCTGCAGCATGACGTCGAGATAGTGCACGCCGCAGTCGACGATCGGCGAGGTCGTCTGCATCAGCTGCTTGTGCGTCTCCCAGGTCGGGCCTGACGATTGCTGGTTGAGGTTCATGCGGAAGACATAAGGGCCGCCGAGCTTGCGCGCCTCGGCGATCAGCCGGATCCAGGACGGATGGTGGCGCAGGATGTAGCCGATCACCAGCTTCTTGCCGTTGGCCTTGGCGGCGGCGACGACACGCCTGGCGTCGGCTACCGTGGTTGCCAATGGCTTCTCGACGAAGACATGGCAGCCGGCCTCGAACGCCTTCACGGCATAGTCGGCATGGCTGTCGGAATAGGTGGCGATGCAGGCAACATCGGGCTTTTCGTCACGCAGCACCTCGTCGAAGGAGCGCCTGATGCCGTAGCCGGAAAGCCCGTCCGGCAGCGGCACGTCGGAGCGGTTGATCAGCGCGGCGATCTGAAAACCCGGATTGGTGTGATAGGCCAGCGCATGGCTGCGGCCCATATTGCCGAGGCCGGCGACCACAACGCGAAGGGGATTTTGCGAACTCACTTGACGGCTCCGGAGGTAATGCCGCGGATCAACTGCCGCGAGAAGATGACGTAGAGGATCAGGACCGGCATGATCGCCAGCGACAGCGCCGCCAGGATGGCGTTCCAGTTGGTGACGAACTGGCCGAGGAACAGCTGTGCGCCGAGCGTTACCGTCTTGGTCTCTTCCGACGGCGCCAGGATCAGCGGGAACCACAGATCGTTCCAGATCGGGATCATGGTGAAGACGGCGACCGTCGCCATGGACGGCCTGACCAACGGCAGCACCAGGCGGAAGAAGATGGTGTATTCCGACAGGCCGTCGATGCGGCCGGCATTCTTCAGGTCGTCGGAAACCTGCTTCATGAATTCCGACAGGATGAAGACGGCGAGCGGCAGGCCTTGCGCGGTGTAGACCAGGATCAGCGCCGTCAGCGTGTTGACCAGCCCGCTCGCCACCATCAGTTGCAGGATGGCGACGGTGCCGAGCCGGATCGGGATCATGATGCCGAGCGCCAGATACAGCCCCATCATCGTGTTGCCGCGGAAGCGGTATTCCGACAGGGCAAAGGCGGCCATGGCGCCGAACAACAGCACGAAGAACAGCGAGGCGACGGTGACGACGAGACTGTTCTGGAAATAGTGGATGAAGTCGCCCTGGCCGATGACGGTGGTGTAGCCGATCAGGTCGAAGGTTTTCGGCGTCGGCGGCGTCAGTGGCGCGCCGAAGATGCCGGCGCGCGACTTGAACGAGTTCATGATCACCAGGATCACCGGAAACAGCGCGATCGCCGTGTAGGTCAAAAGGATCGCGTGGGCGCCGATGGTGCGGGGCAGCGAACGGGTGGCGGTGCTCATCTCTCGCTCCTCAGAACTGATACCGACGCAGGCGCGTCTGGACGAGGAAGAGGTAGACGCAGACGCCGCCGAGGATGATCAAGAACATCATCGTGGCGATCGCCGCGCCCATGTTGGGATCGCCGACCTGCAACTGAAAGCCGAAGAAGGCGCGGTAGAGGAAGGTGCCCAGAATATCGGTCGAATAGTTGGGCCCGGCGAGCGCGCCTTGCGCGGTGTAGATCAGGTCGAAGGCGTTGAAATTGCCGACGAATGTGAGGATCGAGATGATGCCGATCGACGGCAAGATCAGCGGCAGCTTGATCTTCCAGAACTGCGACAGGCCGGTGATGCCATCACATTCGGCGGCCTCGATCACCTCTTCGGGGATCGACAGCAGGGCGGCGTAGATCAGCATCATCGGGATGCCGACGAACTGCCAGACCGAGATCAGGCTGAGCGCGGTCAGTGCATATTGCTCCTTGCCTAGCCACGGCGTGAACAGGCTTTTCAGGCCGACGAAATCCATGAGATGCGGCGCCACCCCCCATAGCGGCGACAGGATCAGCTTCCAGGCGAAGCCGACGATGACGAAGGACAGGATGGTCGGCACGAAGATCGCCGTGCGATAGAAGGCGGCGAATCTCAACCTCGGGCTGGACAGCAATGCCGCCAGCATGACGCCGATCGGGTTCTGCACCAGCATGTGGATGATGAAGAACCAGGTGTTGTTCCTCAGCGCATTCCAGAACCCGACGGACCAGTTAGGATCGCCGAACAAGGTGCGGAAATTCGCCAGCCCGACGAAGACCTGGGACTGCTCGATATTGCGGAACATCGACAGCTGCAAAGTGCCGGCCAACGGCAGGATCATGATCGCCGTGTAGACGAGCACCGCCGGCGCCAGGAAGACGCCGATATGCCAGCGGAACGGTCTTTTCGGTCTGCTATCTGCGGCCATGAGTTCGGTCCCCGCCGTCTCTCGGTTCCAACTGATCGTGATGCTAGATGATGCCTCGATGCACGGCTCAGACATCCTTGCCCGGTTCGGCAAGAATGAAGGCCTGCGACAAGTCAGCTAGCCTTTCCCCAGTAATCCGAGGGTAAGGCCGCGAGGCGGTGCCGACAATCGCTATCTGAACGGATGCACGTCTGAAACCCGGAGTATCCGGAACCGGCCGGGCATGCGCCCAGCCGGCTCCGTTGCCTGAGCTCTTACTTCGCCGGCTTATACCAGCTGTCGAGACCGGTCTGCAGCTTCTTGGCGGCAGCTTCGGGAGTGTCGGTGCCGTTGATGACGTTGGCCGATTCAACCCAGGTCTCGTTTTCGAGGTTCGGCGTGCCGCGTGACAGGATCTGGTAGGTCGAGCGGATCGTCGACTTGCACTTGCCGCGCCAGGAGACGAATTCCTGCGCCAGCGGGTCTGCCATCTTCACCGGCGCGGAGTTCAGGCTGAAGAAGCCCGGCAGCGCGTTGGCGTAGATGGTGGCGAAATCCGGCGAGGCCACCCAGGACAGGAAGGTCTTGGCCGCATCCGCATGCTTGGAGGCGGCATTCAGGCCCATGCCGATATCGGTATGGTCGGAGATGTAGCAGGTGTCGCCGGCCTTCTCGACCGGCGGCGGGAAGGCGCCCATCTTGAACTGGGCCTGGGTGTTGAACAGGCCGATTTCCCATGAGCCGGCCGGGTAGATGGCGGCGCGGCCGAGCGTGAACAGGTTCTGGCTGTCCGGATAGGTCTGCGCTTCGAAGCCGTCGCCGAGATAAGGCTTCCACTTGGCCAGCTCCTCATAAGGCGCGACCCAATCCTTGTCGGTCAGCTTCTGATCGCCCTTGATCAGCGCCGCGCGGCCGTCCTCGCCCTTCCAGTAGTTGGGGCCGATGTTCTGGTAGCCCATGGTCGCGGCTTCCCAGAGGTCCTTGGTGCCCATCGCCATCGGGATGTAGGTGCCGTCGGCCTTGATCTTGTCGAGCGCGGCGAAGAACTCGTCGCGGGTCGTCGGCACCTTGATGCCGAGCTTGTCGAAGGCATCCTTGTTGTAGATGAAGCCGTGGATGACGGACGCCATCGGCACGCAGAAGCTCGCCTTGCCGTCGTCGGTCTGCCAGGCGGACTTGGCCACCGGCGAGAAGTTCTCCATGCCGGGCAGTGCCGAGAGGTCGGCGAGGTTGCCCTTCTTGAACAGTTCGAGCGACTTGTCGAACGGGCGGCAGGTAATCAGGTCGCCCGCCGAGCCGGCGGCGAGCTTGGCGCCGAGTGCAGCGTCATATTCGGTCGGCGCCGATGGCGCGAACACCACCTTGATGCCGGGGTTCTTGGCCTCGAAAGCCGGGATCAGCTTGTCCTTCCAGATGGACAGATCGTCGCCGCGCCAGCTTTCGATGTTGAGCGTTACGTCCTCGGCATGAGCCAACCCGGCCGAGCCGAGAATGCTGGTGCCCAGAAGCAGTGCCGTCAGTAGTTTCGTTGTCATGCTCAGTCTCCCTGTTGACCTTTTTCAGGTTCGGTTTTGATGAGAACCTAGGCTTTAGAGCCCTTGTTCCCCTCGATCGCAGAAAGGGCCGGCCGCAGCTTCTGGCCTGTCCCTTCCAGCAGTTTCTCCGCGGCATCGGCGCTGTCGGCGCCGGCGGCAAGCAAAATGGCGGTCTTGACCGCGCCGCCGCTCTTTTCGAGAAGGCCGGCGGCTTCGTCCTTGCCGCGCCCGCTGATGGCAGCGACGATGCGCGCGGCGCGGTCGCGCAGCTTGATGTTGTCGGCCATGAGGTTGACCATGTAGCCGTCATGGACATGGCCGAGATGGACGGCGGTCAGCGTCGACAGCATGTTGAGCGCGATCTTCTGGGCGGTGCCGGCGCCCATGCGCGTCGAGCCGGCGATCACTTCCGGCGGCGTTTCGAGCAAGATGGCGGTTTGCGCCCGGCGCAGCAGGGCCGAGTCCCTGTTATTGGCGATGCCGATGGTGGCGGCACCCCGGCGACCGGCTTCCTCGATGGCGCGTAGCGCATAGGGCGTCGTGCCGCTGGCGGAAAGGGCGATCAGGCAGTCGCCCTTGCCGATGCCGGCATTGGCGACGGCGGCCGCAGCTTCCTCGGTATCATCCTCGGGGCCGCCGGCCAGTGTCCGGAAGGCGTCGTCGCCGCCGGCGATCAGAATGGCGATGCGGTCGCGCCGAATGCCGAAGGTGCCGGGCAATTCCAGGGCGTCGGCCAGCGCCATCAGGCCGGAACTGCCGGCCGCGGCATAGGCAAGCTTGCCGCCGCTCATCAACCGGGCGGCGATGATCTCGGCTGCCTTGGCGATGGCGGGAATGGCATTGCGGACGGCTTTCGCGGCTTCGATCTGCGCATCGGCCAGCGAAACAAGGATGGCTTCCGGAGCCTGGATATCCAGCCCCTCGGCATTCCTGTGAAGCGCTTCGGTGCGCGTTTCAGCCATCCGTGTTCCTCCAATACCAGGACAATACCAAAAAAATACCACTTGTCCACATGCATTAACGAATTCATTGGGAGGAAATCGCTGAGCCGACGAAATATGCAGGTTTTTCAATAAAATACGGCTTAATCTTTTTGAAACGGAAATTAACCCTTGGCTATTGGTATTTTATTGGTATTATCCGCCCGGAGGAGAAATCGCGTGAAATTCGTGCTCGGCATCGATGGCGGCGGCACCAGTTGCAGGGCCGCCCTGGCAACGGTTGAAGGTTCGGTCGTCGGCCGTGCCAAAAGCGGCGCCGCCAACATCCGCACCGATCTCACCGGGGCGCGGTCCAATATCGTCGACGCCGCGCGGCAGGCCTTCATCGCCGCCGGGCAGGATCCCGAACTGATCCCGCAGACACCGGCCATTCTCGGCCTGGCCGGCGCTAATGTCGGCACCTACCGGCAGCAGCTCGAAGCGATCCTGCCGTTCAGCATCAGCCGCGTCGAAACCGATGCGGAGATCGCGCTCGAAGGCGCCGTCGGCTCCGGTGACGGCGCCATGGCCATCCTCGGCACCGGCACCGCCTATATGGCACGCAAGGGCGGAAAATCGCGCGCCATCGGCGGCTGGGGTTTCCAGGTCGGTGACCAGGGCAGCGGCGCCCGGATCGGCCGCGATCTGCTCGAGCAGACATTGCTTGCCTATGACGGCGTCCGCGCACGCTCGCCGCTGACCGACGCGATGATGGCCATCTTCCGCAACAATCCCGAGGACGTGGTCGAGTTCACCACCAATGCCAAGCCGGGCGACTTCGGCGGCTTCGCGCCCAAAGTGTTCGAGCATGCGCAAAAGGGCGATGCCGTCGCCAACTGGATCGTCGACAAGGCGGTCAGCGATGTCGAGGCCTCGCTCGGTGCGCTCGGTCTCTCCGATGACGCGCCGCTCTGCCTGCTCGGCGGACTGGCGCCGCTCTACGCCTCCCGCCTGTCGGCGCGCTACAAGGCTCTGCTGAGAGAGCCGCTCGACGATGCGCTGGGCGGCGCGGTGCAGATGGCGGTGCGGCTTTTCACCAGACAGGCGGAGGCGGCTCGATGAGCGATGCCGCCGACCAGATCTTCGCCACGCTGAAGCAGGCCTCGCAAAGCGGCGCGCCGCTCTATCTGCAGCTGCGCAAGAGCATCGAGGACGCCGTCAACCGTGGCCTGATCGGGCCGGGCGATGCGCTGCCTTCCGAGCGCGACATCGCCACCAAGGCCGATATTTCGCGCGTCACCGTACGCAAGGCGGTGCAGGACCTGGTCAAGGGCGGCATTCTGGTGCAGCGCCATGGCTCAGGCACGTTCGTCGCGCCGCGCATGGAGCGCGTCGAGCAGTCATTGTCGCGGCTGACCTCCTTCACCGAGGACATGGCGCGGCGCGGCATGGCGGTGCGCTCGGCCTGGCTCGACCGCGGCCTCTATGCCCCCTCGCCCGACGAGATGATGGTGCTCGGCCTGTCGTCGAGCGAACTGGTGGCGCGCGTGGCGCGCCTGCGCATCGCCAACGACACGCCGCTGGCGATCGAACGCGCCTCACTATCGGCCAGCGTGCTGTCCGACCCGGCCGGCATCGGCTCCTCGCTGTACGCGGCGCTGCAATTGACCGGCAACCGGCCGGTGCGGGCGGTGCAGCGCATCTCGGCCGCCAATCTCGGCGACAGCGATGCGCGGCTGCTCGAAGTGCCGCCGGGCATCGCCGGCCTGCACATCGAACGCATTTCCTATCTGGCGAGCGGCAAGGTGATCGAATTTACCCGTTCCATCTACCGGGGCGACGCCTATGATTTCGTCGCCGAACTGCGGCTGACAGGGCCGAGCGAAGAGGGCCGACCATGATCCCCAGCACCACCCATATGCAGCGCGAGATCGAGGAGATTCCGCAGGCTGTCGCCCGCCTGCTCGACGGCTCCGGCGCCGTGCTTGCCGAAGCCGGGCGCGGCATTCGCGAGCGCGACCCGCATTTCGTCGTCACCGTAGCGCGCGGTTCGTCCGACCATGCCGCTACCTTCATGAAATATGCCGTGGAGCTGACCGCGGGCCTTGCCGTCGCTTCGGTGGGTCCGTCCATTGCTTCGATCTATGGCCGCAAGCTGCGGCTAGGCGGTTCGGCGTGCCTGGCGATCTCGCAGTCGGGCAAGAGCCCCGACATCGTCGCCATGGCCGAAACCGCACGCGCCGGCGGGGCGCTGACCATCGCCGTCACCAACACCGCCGACTCGCCGCTGGCACGTGCCTCTGACTATGCGATCGATATCCTCGCCGGGCCCGAGCGCAGCGTCGCGGCAACCAAGACCTTCGTCAATTCCGCTGTCGCCGGTCTTGCGCTAATGGCGCATTCCACGGGCGACGAGGCGCTTCTGGCAGCGCTTGCCCGCCTGCCCGAGCATTTCGGCAAGGCGATCGCCTGCGACTGGATGAGCGTGCTCTCCGAAACCATCGAGAAGCAGAAGTCGCTGTTCATCCTTGGCCGCGGCCCGTCGGCGGCGATGGCCAACGAAGCGGCACTGAAGTTCAAGGAAACCTGCGGCATGCATGCCGAGGCCTATAGCGCGGCCGAAGTCATGCATGGCCCGCTGGCGCTGATCGGCCCCGACTTCCCGGTGCTGGCGCTGGCCGCGCGCGATGCGTCCGAACCGTCCATCGCCGAGGCGGCCGACGGCCTGGCGGCCAAGGGCGCGCCGGTGTTCGTGACATCGGCGCTCGCCAACCGCGCGACCCGCCTTCCGCATGTCGCCACCGGTCACCCGCTGACCGACCCGCTGACGCTGATCGTTTCGTTCTACGTGTTCGTCGAGGCCTTCGCGCGCCACCGTGGCCTCGATCCGGACACGCCGCGCAATCTTCGCAAGGTGACGGAGACCGTATGAGCGATCGTTTTGCCCTGACTGGCGCCCGCATTTTCGACGGCTACGCCTGGCATGAAGACGCCGCACTTGTCGTGCGCGACGGTTTGGTCGAGGCTATTTCGCCTACCGGCGCCATCGGCTCGGATATCCGCGCCGTCGAGACTGGCGGCGGTATTCTGGCGCCAGGCTTCGTCGACATCCAGGTCAATGGCGGCGGCGGCGTCATGCTCAACGATCATCCCGATGTCGCGTCGATCGAAACCATCTGCAAGGCGCACGCGCCGTTCGGCACGACGGCGCTGCTGGCGACGCTGATCACCGATACGCCTGAGATCACCGCTTCCGCGGTTGCCGCTGGCGAAGCGGCGGCGCTGCGGAATGTGCCTGGCTTCCTCGGCCTGCATCTCGAAGGCCCGCATCTGTCGATCGCGCGCAAGGGCGCGCATGACCCGGCGCTGATCCGGCCGATGACGGATGCCGACCAGGCGATGCTGATCGCGGCGCGGCAGAAGCTGCCGGTGTTGCTCACCACGATCGCGCCGGAATCCGTCGAGCCGGCGCGCGTCGCGGCATTGGCCAAGGCGGGCGTCATCGTCAGCCTCGGCCATTCCGATACCGGCTACGCCACTGCCCGCGCCTTCGCCGAAGCCGGAGCGTCCGTCGTTACCCATCTGTTCAACGCAATGAGCCAGATCGGCAATCGCGAGCCCGGACTGGCGGGCGCGGCGATCGACATCGGCACCTTGTCCGCCGGGCTGATCGCCGACGGCATCCATGTCCATCCCGCCACCATCAGGATCGCTCTGGACGCCAAAATGGGCCCGGGCAGGATCGTGCTGGTCTCGGATGCGATGGCGACGATCGGCACCGACATGACTTCGTTCACGCTCAACGGCCGCACCATCTACCGCAAGGACGGGAGCCTCAGGCTTGCCGACGGCACGCTGGCGGGCGCCGATCTCGACATGATCTCGGCCGTGCGCTTCATGCACCATGTCGTCGGCGTCGATCTGTCCGAGGCCTTGCGGATGGCCTCGCTCTATCCGGCACAGGCGGTCGGCCAGTCGCACCGGCTTGGCCGCCTTGCCAAGGGCACGGCGGCGGATATCGTTGCGCTGTCGGACGATCTTGGCATAGGAAGCGTCTGGATCGGCGGCGACAAAATGTTCGAGGCTGTCGCTCCGCACTGAGAGCGAGGCCATGCAGACTATCGATTGTGTCGTCGTCGGAGCCGGCGTCGTCGGACTTGCCATCGCCAGGGCGCTCGCTCAGTCGGGCCGTGAGGTGGTTGTGGTCGAACAGGCCGACGCAATCGGCACCGTCACCAGTTCGCGCAACTCCGAAGTCATCCATGCCGGGCTCTATTATGCGCCGGGAAGCCTGAAGGCCCGGCTCTGCGTCGAAGGGCGCCAACGTCTCTACGCCTACTGCGCCGAGCACGACGTTGCCCACAAGCGTGCCGGCAAGCTGATCGTCGCCAGCGAGGCCGGCCAGATCGAAGGACTGCGGAAGATCGAGGCCAATGCGCGGCGCTGCGGGGTCGACGATCTCCAGTTCCTGACGCAGGGCGAAGCTGAGAGCCTGGAACCGGCCCTGGCATGCGCCGGGGCGCTCTTGTCGCCATCGACCGGCATCGTCGACAGCCACGCGCTGATGCTCTCGCTGCGCGGCGACGCGGAAGCCGCCGGCGCATCCTTCGCTTTCCTCACCGCGTTCGCCGGGGCGACGCTCGATACCGACGGAATCCGGATCGACACGCGCGATGCCGGCGGCGAGACCTTCGCCCTGGAAGCAGCCGCCTTCATCAATGCCGCCGGCCTCGACGCGCAGGCCTTGGCCCACCGGATCGACGGCTTCCCACAGGGGCTCATCCCCAGGCAATGGCTGGCGCGCGGAAACTACTTCTCCCTTCCAGGGCGATCGCCCTTTTCGCGGCTGATCTATCCGGTGCCGGTCGAAGGTGGCCTCGGTGTCCATCTGACGCTCGACCTTGGCGGCAGTGCGCGCTTTGGGCCCGATGTCGAATGGATCGACCGGGTGGACTATACCGTCGATCCCGGCCGAAGCGGCGTCTTCTACGAAGCGATCCGGCGCTATTGGCCCGAGCTTGCCGACGGCGCCTTGCAGCCGGCCTATGCCGGTATCAGGCCGAAACTGTCCGGCCCAGGCCAGCCGGCGGCCGATTTCATGATCCAGGGCCCGGCCGATCATGGCGCCGGGCGGATCGTCAATCTGTTCGGCATAGAGAGCCCCGGCCTGACCGCGAGCCTGGCGATTGCCGACCATGTCGTCGAGCTGCTGCATACGCGATTATAAGCGTCGCCGGGAATTCGTCCGCTCAGGCTGATGCCGTGAAACCTTTTGATTTCGAGGTCGTTGTCGGAGCGCATGTCCGAGGCGAAACCCAAATCGACACCTGCCGACGGGATCAAACCGGACGGCGCACCGAAGCCGAGGCGAGGCAAGCCCCGACGACAAAAACCGCGCGACGAGGGGTCGCGCCACGAGGTTCCACGCAAGAAGAAGCCGCGCGAGAAGAACGCGTCGGCCGTCGAAGCGGCCGCGCCCGAAGTCGTCGACGAAACACCGCCGCCGGAGGCCGTCGAACCCGATCCGGAGCTGGCGCCCGAGGCGGCCGAACAGGCGCGTAAAAAATACCTGCTGAAGCGGTTCTGGATCAGCGGGCGCGGCTATTGGGGACGGCATGGCGACAAGCTTGGCTGGCCGTTGACGGTCGGGCTGCTGATCCTGATCGTCGTCAATGTCGGTTTCCAATACGGGATCAATGTCTGGAACCGCTCGATCTTCGATGCCATCGAAAAGCGCGACGCACACACGGTCTATTTCCTCAGCGCGGTGTTCGTGCCGCTCGTGCTCGGCAGCCTCGGCCTTGTCGTCGCGCAGGTCTATCTGCGCATGACCATGCAGCGCCGCTGGCGCTCCTGGCTGACCACCTCCGTGATCGCGCGCTGGCTCGCCAATGGCCGCTATTACCAGCTGAACCTGGTGCAGGGCGACCACCAGAACCCCGAAGCCCGCCTCTCGGAAGATCTGCGGGTCGCCACCGAGGCGCCGGTCGATTTCGTCGCCGGCGTGATTGTCGCCACCCTGTCGGCCTCGACCTTCATCGTGGTGCTGTGGACGATCGGCGGCGCCTTGAGCTTCACCCTGGGAGGCTCGACCTTCACCGTGCCCGGCTTCCTCGTCATCACGGCGGTGATCTATGCCGCGATCACCTCAACCTCGATGTTCGTCATCGGCCGGGATTTCGTGCGGCTGTCGGAGGAGAAGAACCAAAAGGAAGCCGAGTTCCGCTACGTGCTGACGCGCGTGCGCGAAAACGGCGAGAGCATCGCCTTGCTCGGCGGCGAGGAGGAGGAACGCAGCGGCATCGACAGGACCTTTGCCGGCGTGCTGAAGCGATGGGCGCAACTGACCGGGCAGCATATGCGCACGGCCCTGGTCTCGCAGGGCTCGAGCCTGTTCGCGCCGGTGGTGCCGGTGCTGCTGTGCGCGCCAAAGTTTCTTGAAGGCTCGATGTCGCTCGGACAAGTCATGCAGGCCGCCTCCGCCTTCGCCATCGTGCAGGGCGCGTTCGGCTGGCTGGTCGACAACTACCCGCGCCTCGCCGACTGGAACGCGTCGGCACGCCGCATCGCCTCGCTGATGATGTCGCTCGACGGGCTGGAGCGCGCCGAGCAGAGCGACGAGCTGGGCCGTATTGTTCACGGCGAGACCAAGGGCGATACGATGCTCTCCCTCGACAATCTATCGGTGACGCTCGACGATGGCACGTCCGTGGTCAAGGAAACGGAGGTCGCGGTCGAAGCCGGGGAACGGGTGCTGGTCTCGGGCGAATCCGGCTCGGGCAAGTCGACGCTGGTGCGGGCGATCGCCGGCCTGTGGCCATGGGGAAGCGGCAGCGCCAATTTCCACCCGGACAAGCGATTGTTCATGCTGCCGCAGCGGCCCTACATCCCGTCCGGCACGTTGCGCCGGGTGGTCGCCTACCCCGCCGCCGCCGACAATTGGAAACTCGAACAGATCAAGGGTGCCCTCGACAAGGTCGGCCTCACCCATCTCGCCGGCCGGATCAAGGAGGAGGCGCCCTGGGACCAGACCCTGTCGGGCGGCGAAAAACAACGGGTCGCTTTCGCGCGCCTTTTGCTGCATCGCCCGGACATCGTGGTACTGGACGAGGCGACCTCGGCGCTGGACGAGAAGAGCCAGGACCAGATGATGGCGACGGTGATCCGCGAATTGCCTGATGTCACCATCGTCAGCGTGGCACACCGCGCCGAACTGGAGGCCTTCCACACCCGCAAGATCACGTTGGAGCGACGCAAGGGCGGCGCGAAACTGGTCGGGGACATCGACCTTATGCGGCGCAAGCGCAAACGCGGCCTGTTTCAGCGCGCCTTGTGGGGCTCCAGCGCTCGAAACGAAAAGCCGCGCAAGCCGTCGAACCGCTGATCAGGTGGCATAGAGACCCTTATAGGCATCGCGCAGGAGATTCTTCTGCACCTTGCCCATGGTGTTGCGCGGTAATTCGTCGACGAAGATCACCTGCTTCGGGTGCTTGTACCTGGCCAGGCGGCCGGCGATGGCACTGATGATCTCCGCCCCGGTGATCCGCGCCCCCGGTGTCCGCACGACGACCGCGGTGACGCCTTCGCCAAAATCCGGATGGGCAACGCCGATGACGGCGCTTTCCAAGACCCCGTCAAGCGCGTCTATCTCGCTTTCGAGTTCCTTCGGATAGATGTTGTAGCCGCCCGAGATGATCAGGTCCTTACCGCGGCCGACGATATGGACATAACCGTCGGCGTCGACGATGCCGAGATCGCCGGTGATGAAGAAGCCATCGGCGCGGAATTCCGCTTTGGTCTTTTCCGGCATGCGCCAATAACCGCCAAACACGTTCGGGCCCTTGACCTCGATCATGCCGACCTGCCCTTGCGCCAACGGCTTGCCGCTGTCGGGGTCGGCGATGCGCAGCGCCACGCCAGGCAGGGGGAAGCCGACCGTGCCGGCGCGCCGTTCGCCCTCATAGGGGTTGGAGGTGTTCATGTTGGTCTCGGTCATGCCGTAGCGTTCGAGGATGGCGTGGCCGGTGCGCTCTCGCCAGGCCTTGTGCGTCTCCGCCAGCAGCGGCGCCGAGCCGGACACGAACAGGCGGATATTCTTCGCCGCCTCGCGGTCCAGGCCGTCCTGCTGCAGCAGCCTGGTATAGAAGGTCGGCACGCCCATCAGTGCCGTCGCGCGCGGCAGCAGGGAGACGATGCGGGCAGGATCGAATTTCTGCTCGAACAGCATCGCGGCGCCGGCCATCAGGATGACGTTGGTGGCGACGAACAGCCCGTGAGTATGGAAGATCGGCAGCGCGTGGATCAGCACGTCGCCCGATGTGAAGCGCCATTGATCGACCAGCACCCGCGCGTTCGAGGCGAGGTTTTCGTGGCTGAGCATCGCGCCCTTCGAGCGTCCGGTGGTTCCCGAAGTGTAGAGGATTGCCGCGAGATCATCCGCGCCGCGTTCGACATCGTGAAAATCCGACGGCAGGCGCGAGGCCTGGTCCGTAAGGGAGCCGCGGCCATTGCGGTCGAGCGTGACCACGACGGCGCCGGATGGCTCGATCATGCGCGCGATATCCGCCGCCTTTGCCGGATCGCAGACGATGACACGAGGTGCCGCATCCCCGAAGAAATAGCCGAGCTCGGTCAGCGTGTAAGCGGTGTTGAGCGGGAGGAAGACGGCACCGGCGCGCACGCAGGCGAGATAGAGCAGCAGCGCTTCCGGGCTCTTCTCGACCTGCACGGCGACCCGGTCGCCAGGCTCGACGTCCATTTGCAGAAGCGCATGGGCGAACTGCGCCGACCGCGCCAGCATGTCGCCATAGCTCAGCCAACGCCCGTCATCGGTCTCCATCAACAGGCGCTCCGGCGCCGGCATCCGGGACCGAAACGCATCGAACAGATGATTGCTCATGAAGTTTCCCCGCGATGACGGCAATGGCGACGCCCGCAATGCTTCAGAATGGCATGACTCGGCGGCGAAGAGTTCGCGTTTCCCCGCCATGCCGTCAAGACTGGAGATGGCCCTCGAGCGCGTCACTTCCAACGAAAAGGCCGTGAGCGATGGCGGCTAACTTAAGTCCGCGAAGGGGAAATGCCGTTACCGTCGGGCGCGTTCTGGAGAAGCGGCGGCTTTTGAGGCTTCGCCTTGCTTGAAGCGTTCCATGCACATGGCGGCGGTCAGCTGGTAGTGATCGATCAAGGCCTGGACGGCGCCGTCGGCATTGCCGTCCAGCGCGCATTCGGCGATCAGGCGGTGTTCGCCGAAGTCGTCGCGCCGGGCGCTTTCGCCGTCATTGGCCATTTGCCGGTAGCGATAGGCGTGATCGGACAGCTGATCGCAAAAACCCACCAGCCAGTGCGACCGGCAGGCCGAGATCAGCACCCGGTGGAAGGTGCGGTGCAATTTCTCCCAGTCCGGATCGAGCGACGAGCGATTTTCCCGCGAAAGGCGTGAGGCACGGCCCAGGCGATGCAACGCCAGCACCAGCTGCTCTTCCCATTCGGCGGTGCGGTGGGCGATGGATTCGCGAAGCGCCCGCTCCTCGAGCCAGCAGCGGGTGCGCGTCAGCTCCTCGAGCTCCGCCGCGCTGACCGGCATGACAAAAAAGCCGCGCTGGTCGTGGCGGCCGAGAAGGCCTTCGGAGGCAAGGCGATTGAGGGCTTCGCGAACCGGGGAGGCGCCGGCGCCATACTTGGAAACAACCCACTCTACCCGCAGCTTGCTTTCGGTTTCGAGAGCGCCGCCGAGCAGATCATCACGCAACTGCTGATAGACCGTGCTGGCAAGCGTGCTCTTGGGTGTTGTGCCTTCGTCCTTCAGGTTGGCGAATCCGTATGTCAAGCTTGACTCCTGTCCCCCATTTCTCTCCGGGCAATTCGAGTCTGAAAATAGTCCTTCCGTACATGTATCCTACAGCCTCCGCGTCAAGAGGCTCAAGCAGGAGAAGACCTTATTGTACTTAAGGACGAAGAAATATGTCCCGATCCGCATCCGTGCGTCGAAACTCGTTGCTCTCCACAACCAGCAGAAACTTAACGTGTTTTGTATGCACGCAGGATCATCTGTTTTTCCGTGGGCCCACGCGAGCATCTTTTCTGTCGCGCGCAAAGACAGCGGCCAGTTCACCCCGAATCAGGCCTTCTGGGCAAATCTGATTCGGCATACCGGGCCCTGGAGGAGCCACGGCTCAGCGACACTTGGCCGGTTTATCGGGCTAAAACGGGAGGTAGCCGGCGGCCTTGTTAGCCGGCGGCCCCATCGGCCGCCGTCCTGATCGCCTCGATGTTGGCGCGGTAAGCCTCGACGCTGCCGCCCCTGAAGATGGCCGCACCCGCCACCAGCACATCGGCGCCTGCTGCTGTCACCAGGGGGGCGGTTTCCGGCGAAACGCCGCCGTCGATTTCGATGTGGATCGGCCGGTCGCCGATCAATGCCTTGACCCGTCTCACCTTGTCGACGATCCCCGGGATGAAGGCCTGACCGCCAAAACCCGGATTGACGGTCATGATCAGGATCAGGTCGAGCCGGTCAAGCACATATTCGATCATCGATTCCGGCGTCGCCGGATTGAGCGACACACCGGCCTTCTTGCCGAGGTTCCTGATGGTCTGCAGCGAGCGGTCGAGATGCGGCCCGGCCTCCGCATGCACCGTCATGCCGTCACAGCCGGCCTCGGCGAAGGCGGCGAGGTAGGGATCGGCCGGCGCGATCATCAGATGGCAGTCGAAAAAGGCCTTGGTGCGGTTGCGGATCGCCTTGATGACAGGCGGACCGAAGGTGATGTTGGGGACGAAATGGCCATCCATGACATCGAGATGGATCCAGTCGGCGCCAGCGGCCGCGACGGCTTCGACCTCGTCACCGAGCTTCGAAAAGTCCGAAGCCAGCACCGACGGTGCGATCAGGGTCTTTTTGCTCATCATGCGGCCTTTCCGGGCGCGCCCTTTCCTTTGGGTCGCTCCGAACCGACTGCCTAAAGCGCTCCTGATGACTTGTCGAGGGTACAAGCGTGGCGGCTCGACAGACCAGAGTGGGTCGCAGCCAAATTCTTGCGCCGCTCCAGGACATCAAAAACCCGCCGGATTGCTCCGGCGGGTTCTGGTCTGGCGTCGAACAGATGACTACTGCTGCTGGAGCTTCAGGATCCTGTTTGGTGCCGGATCCTGCTGCTGGTCGGCCTGCGGCAGGCGCCGCGGCAGGACCTGCAGCAGCAGACCCGGGTTGAGCTCCAGCGACGGCTGACCGCGAATCGGCCGGCAGTTGGGATACCGCCCGACCGTGCCTTCCGGGCAGCGCCGCCTGATGATCGGCTGGCACTGGCCATTGATCATCTGCGAGCCCGGCGCGCATTCGGTCTGTTGCCTGGACTTGCGGCAGGCACCGTCGATCACCTCGGTCCCACGTGGACAGACACAGTCGCCGCGCTTGTTGTGGACCTGGCCGCGTATGTCGCACTGCTGGAGCACCGGACCTGGTCGACGACAGGCGTTGCCCTGCACCTCCGTACCCCTCGGGCAGACGCAATTGCCGTTGGCGTCGTGGACCTGGCCACGGATGGTGCACTGGTCAGGCTTCGGCCGGACCGGTCGGCAGGCGCCGTTGCGCACCTCGGTGCCTTGCGGGCAGACGCAATCGCCGTTGGCGTTCTGGACCTGGCCACGGATGGTGCACTGCTGCGGCCTCGGCCGGACCGGCCGGCAGGCGCCGTTGCGCGCCTCGGTGCCTTGCGGGCAGACGCAATCGCCATTGGCGTCGCGGACCTGGCCGCGAATGGTGCACTGCTGCGGCTTCGGCCTGTCCCTCACACACGCATTCGCTTGCCTGTCGAGATGCGTGCCGTCGGGGCAGTAGCAACCGTTGCCGTCCGAGGTTGGGACCGAACCGGGTATGGCGCAGCCCGGTCGGTCGGTCTTGACGCAGGCGCCGTTCTCCAGATCCGTGCCGCGTGGGCAGACGCAGCGTCCGTCCTCGGTGCGGATCTGGCCTTCGAGCAGCACGCAGCGCGGCGGCACGGGAAGCGGCAGAAGGTTTGTGCCGCCGCCGGTGCACTGGCCGTTGCGGAAGGTGGTGCCTTCCGGGCAGACGCAGCGGCCGGCGTCGTTCATGACGAAGCCCGGCGAGCACTGGTTCTTCACCTCATGCGTGATGACGAAGGGGTGGCACGCATAGGCCTTGCCGCGATCGCCCTGCCCGTTGGCCGCGTCCTTGGACAGCACGTCGCCACCCTGCACCCGCGTGTCGGGAGACAGGACGCCAACGCAGTTCTGGCCGTTGACGTTGCCCTGCAGATTGGCCAGACGTCCGTCATCGGGAATGATCACGGTCACATGATGCGACTGGCTTTCGCCGGCGCCCAGCGTCAGGTTGGCGATGCAGGAGGCCGGCAGTATCGTCGGCTCCGGCGAGCAGCCGAAGGGCGGGTCGATCGAGGTGATCGAAACGCCATCGAGCCGACCGAGACCGTCCACGCCGATCGCATCACCGATGCGAACCGGGCCGGAGAAGGGGCTCGTCCCATCATTTGTCATGGTAATGTCGAACGAGCACGGCTGGCCGATCCGGCATTCGCGGTCGCCGGTCTTCTCGACACGGATGGTCGAAGAGCCGCCGCCCTTGGCGCAGGCCTGGCCGATCGGGTAGACGACATCGTCGCCTTGCGCCGGCCCGTAGGAGCCGCGCGCGCAGTTCTCGAACTCGCCATTGGCCGACACCGTCACGTCGAAGTGCCTGGAGGTTCCGGGCGTCATGACGGCGCCGGGAACCTGGCACGACAGCGTGTTGGCCGGAACCGGTCCGCACGCCCATTCCGCGCCGTCGGGGATGACGGTCTGGATCTGGACGGGCGCGCCGCCCGACACCAGCGTGGCCGCATCGTTGACCCGGACCGGGCCGGTGGGGGCCGCCGTGCCGGCGTTGGACACGGTGATGCGGCAGGAAACGACCGCGGCACCGGCCAGTGAACCGCTGCACACCTTGGTGATGCGCAGGCCAGGCTGGCCGCCATTGGGACGACGGATGCGTTCCTTGGCGCAGGCCTTGTTGTTGGTGAGGTCGACCTCACCGGGGATAGCCTTCACCGCGGCACAATTCTCGACCGTATCCGACTGGTAGCCGGCCGGCATGACCGCCTTGACGAAGATCGGCGTCGAGGCGCCCACGGGCAGCGAGATGCCGGCATTGTCGCAGCGGAACTGGCCGGGGCCGTTCGGACCGCATGTCCAGGGCGGGCTTGGCCCAAAGGTCGACGAGGCCGGCGCGCCGCCGGGGTAGTTGTCGATCACGGTCAACGGCCCGTTATAGGTCGAAGTGCCGTTGTTGATGATGTCGATGATGAAGTAGCAGACGCCGTCCGGCGTACAGACCGGGATGCGCGCGCGCTTCTTCAGGATCAGGTCGACCTTCTTCTCGACCGGCGGCTGGCAGTCGCGGTCACGATCGCCACGGCGGCAGATCGGGATCGAGGCGCAGCCCCTGTCGTTCTGCTGGCTGCCGAACAGCGGCTTGCCGCTGGCCGGATAATTATAGGTGGCGCAGTTGCGCAAGACCTTGCCTTGCCAGCCCCCGGCCGGTTTGAAGCCGAGCTTGAGGTCGACAAAGGCCCCAGGATTGAGCGTGGTTACCGGATAGGTGCAAATCATAGGAGTGGTGCCGGGTACGCAGACCCAGGGCGGATTGGGCCCTGAACTCAGCGTCGAGCCGGCCGGCAGCGTCACCTCGTCGAGCACGATCTTGCCGTTGTAGGGCGCGGTGCCGACATTGGTGACGCGGATGATGAAGTCACAACCGCCGGCCATGGTGCAGCGCGGGACATCGGCGCGTTTCTCGACCTTGAGGTCCGGCTCCTTGTCCCTGGGTGGGCAGCGCTGGTCACGCGGGATGACGATGTCGATGGTCTGCGTGCAGCACAGGCCCCAGCCCTCTTTCGGCCCGGCATAGGTCTCGATGCCGGTGACGATGATGTGGATGACGTCGCCGGGCGATGCGCCGACGATCTTCCAGTTGAGCACGCCGCCGCCCGGAGGCACCAGCTGGGTGTCGGGGATGACGGTGATGCCGGGCGTCGTGGTCGATACCTGCACCCACTTGCCGCCCATCTCAGGGCCGACCGGCATATGGTAGATGAAGGCACCGCCGCCGGGCACGCAATCGACCGTGCCGCGTTCCACCTTGAAGCATTCCTTGCCGGGTGGCGGCGGCGGGGGTTCGCATTTGGTGACATCGATCTTGATCGAGGTCTTCACGCCGGTCTTGTAGTCGCCGTCGTCGGGCTTGCCCGGATCCTGCGACGGGATGATGGTCCCGGTGCCGGCTCCGTTGCTGACCTTGATCAGGCCCTGGTTGTCGACGCTGGTCGGCGAGGGAAACGCCGCGTGGTCGATCTTGGCCGTGATCTGGAAATTGATGACGCGTTCATTGGCAGCACCGGCGCCGTCGAGATCGGCGGCGGACAGCCGGAAATCGGAGACTGTCGCCGTATCGTTGGGACCGGCCGAATTGCTGATCGACGCGCCCGGCATGGGTCCGCCCGAGGCATCCGTGCCGTCGCCGGACACGTTGACATTGACGATGGCAAGGCCGTGCGGGAGCTGGTCCTTGAACTCGATCTTGAGTTTCTTCAGCAGCGCCACCAGACCGGGATCGGCAAAGCCCTGCGGATCACCGCGCAGGCCGAAACTCAGGGAGTAGACGACATAGTCGCAGCCCCTCTGGGTGCCTCTCTTGGTGAAGAACGGCACGACCCGCTCCGGCCTCGGATTGACGACCCGCGAATTGTCTAGGTCGAGCCTCAGTTCCGGGGTGATCGGAGCCGCATCTTCGGCGTGGCTTTGCACGGGGGTGAGCATGGCGACCGCGACACCGGCCGCCATCAGCCAGCGCGCGCCGCGCCTGGCGTATGACAGGGGTTTCATGATCGTCTCCATGACGGTTTTTTGAGCGTTCGTCGCGAATGAGGACGGGGCAAGAATGTTCATCTTTCCCTCCTCAACGTTCGCAACTGACGGCTGGCGTGCGGAGCGGCAAGGTCATCTTGCAGCAAGGGTAATAGCCACCCTTGTCCTTGTCGGACTTCCTGTAGAAGCAAAGTCCAACATCCACTCTGTCGCCCGGATAATGGCCGGTGATGTTGATCGTGTACGGCTTGCCAGGCGCATGCGACATGGGTGAGGTCACCGCGACGCCTGGCGTCCTGGACTGGGCCTTGATCGAATCGCCGCCGAAGCCGGCATGGTCATGGAGATAGAGATCGGCCTCGAGGCCAGAAGGCGTGCAGTAATACTGGACGTCTTCGACATCGAGACACGGGGGCAGATTGCCGGGCGGTGGGAAGTCCGGCGGATAGAAGGGTGGCAGATAGCCGCCCGGAATTTCTTCATAATAGCCGGCACGGCCCTCGCAGGGATGCCAGACGGCAACATCGCCGACATGGCCTTCCACTTCCGGGTCCTCGAAATAACCGTCGAAGTCGACGAGCCAGGAGCCGAAGGGCGGCACGTTGGCCGGCTTGACCAGGTCCTTTGGCGTGATCTGCACGCCGTGCACGCCGAGCGGCCCGCCGGCGGCGAGCCGCTCGGCGAGTTCAGGATTGTCGCGCAATTTGTCGCCGGTATTGACCAGCGTCTGCGTACAGACCGAGGTGTCGAGATTGCCGTCGGCGTCATAGCCATATTGCAGGTCGAGGCCGCCGGCCGACTGCCTGTTGCCTTGCGGAAAACCGACAGCGTATTCCTGCGGCACCTCCACCCAGACCGACTCCGTTGCCGGATCGTCCGGGTTTTCGCGCCAATAGCGGATGACCTCGCCCTTGCCGGAATCGGCGAACCGGCTGTAATCGTAGCGGTTCTCGACCGGGCCGCGCTGGGCCAGATACATGAAGCCGCTGTTGTCGAAGGCGATGTCGGTGACGGCGTAGTCCCTGTCGGCCTTGACCGTCAGTTCCCAGCGCGGATCGCCGGCAAAGGTGCCGTCGCGGGCGATGCCCACCGACCAGATTTCGGATTTTTCGCCGACTGAATAGTAGAGCCGGCCGCCATGGTAGGAAACGGCCCAGACGCGGCGCTCGTCCTGCGTGTAGCCCCAGGTCTCGGAGTCTTCCGTGTCGAAGGCGGCACCCTGAATGTCCATCACCGCGCCATCGTCGGCGACGGGAGCCAGGCCATGCGCCGGGCGCCCGGCGACGCCATGGTCGAAGGTGTCGATCAGCCTGCCGGTGGCGTCGATGCGATGGATCAGGCCGGTGTCGAGGTCGGAGGCGAAGAACTGGCGGTGGTTGGGGTCGAAGGTGATGTTGCCGATGCCGGGACCGCTGTTGGTGTCGATGTCGGCGAATTTGGCGACCTGGCCGGTGACGCCGTCGATCTTCCAGATGGTTCCCGGTCCGCCGCCGTTCTCGGTGCCGAACTGGCCGTCCATGAAGGCGGCGCCCGCCGTGCCGCGGCGCTGGCGTTCCGGCCGCCCGTCATTGTCGGCGTCGGGCGTGACGATCTCGATGCCATGCAGCGACGTGGCTGCCGCGTAAAGGTTGGGAATGCCTGACGGAACGCCATCGCGCACGCCATCATCATAGGTGAGGCCGAACACCTCGCCGATCTGGCCTGATGTCACCTCGAAAGGCGGCGGCGTGAAGACCAGTTGGCCCGCGGCCGGCCCGCCAAGGTGCGAAACGTCGAAGACGCGCAAGGTGGCGCGCGTGGTGTCGATGAAGGTTTCGTCGACCGGATCGACGCCCGGCGGCAGGCCCGCATCCAAATTGGGAATGACGGTCCCGGGGAAGCCGGTGACCGCCATCGAGCCGGGATAGATCATCTGGGTTTCCTGCGCCTTGGCGCCGCTGCCAAGCCACAGGCTGGCGGCAAGCGCAAAGGCCAGCAATCCGCCGCCGGCATGGGCCGCACGGGCCAAATGGCCATAGAAAGACGATGCGAGCGAGCCGCGGATGCGAGACATGACACTACCCCCGTAGTCCAGGGCAGAAACGTCCGGAGTCGCCGCGCAGATCAGGGCAAGGCGCGGTGGTCCGGCTCGTTCTTCCCTGATCGAATTGTCTGCTTTCCTCGAAGTCACGATACGCCTGCTCTTCCGCAGGGTCAACGGAATCAACGGAAAGCCCAGCGCATCGACCCCGTCCCGAAGGCGGTGGTCGCGCCGAGTTCCTGTTGTTCCCGGAGACCGCGGAGCCTCTGGGTTGCTGGTCATGGGGGGCTTCCTTTTCGGGCCGCACCATGCGGCTCCTAGACCTCAGTCGCGGACGAAGGTGGAAAGGTTCATGGAAGCCTCGCGCAGAATGCTTGCGCGCCGCATCGCCTGTTCTTATATACGCGCCAAGCCGTACGGCACCGGCACACCGGTTGCGGTACGGGATTTCTTGTGAACAGGGGCTTTCGTCGGAACGCCTTCATGGGTCCTGAAAGCCTGCTTAGAGGAGAGACTAGAAAAATGGCAAAAGTAATCGGTATCGATCTCGGCACCACGAATTCCTGCATCGCCATCATGGATGGCAAGGAGCCCAAGGTAATCGAGAATGCGGAAGGCGCGCGCACTACGCCTTCCATCGTCGCCATCTCGGGCGACGGCGAACGTCTCGTCGGCCAGCCGGCCAAGCGCCAGGCGGTCACCAACCCTGAAAACACCATCTTCGCGGTCAAGCGCCTGATCGGCCGCCGCTATGACGACCCGGTGACGGAGAAGGACAAGAAGCTTGTCCCCTACAAGATCGTCAAGGGCGACAATGGCGATGCATGGGTCGAAGCCGGCGGCAAGAAGCAGTCGCCGAGCCAGATCTCGGCCATGATCCTGCAGAAGATGAAGGAAACGGCGGAAGCCTATCTCGGCGAGAAGGTCGAGAAAGCGGTCATCACCGTTCCGGCCTATTTCAACGACGCCCAGCGCCAGGCGACCAAGGATGCCGGCAAGATCGCCGGCCTGGAAGTGCTGCGCATCATCAACGAGCCGACGGCCGCGGCGCTTGCCTACGGCCTCGACAAGAAGGATGGCAAGACCATTGCCGTCTATGACCTTGGCGGCGGCACCTTCGACATTTCGGTGCTCGAAATCGGCGACGGCGTGTTCGAGGTGAAGTCGACCAATGGCGACACCTTCCTCGGCGGCGAGGATTTCGACATGCGTCTGGTCGAATACCTGGCGGCCGAGTTCAAGAAGGAACAGGGCATCGACCTGAAGAACGACAAGCTTGCCTTGCAGCGCCTCAAGGAGGCCGCGGAAAAGGCCAAGATCGAGCTGTCGTCGACAACCCAGACCGAAATCAACCTGCCCTTCATCACCGCTGACGCGACCGGGCCGAAGCACCTGACGCTGAAGCTGACGCGCGCCAAGTTCGAAAGCCTGGTCGAAGACCTCGTCCAGCGCACCATCGACCCCTGCAAGGCGGCGCTCAAGGATGCCGGCCTGAAGGCTGGCGAGATCGACGAAGTGGTCCTGGTCGGCGGCATGACCCGTATGCCCAAGATCCAGGAGATCGTGAAGCAGTTCTTCGGCAAGGAGCCGCACAAGGGCGTCAATCCCGATGAGGTCGTCGCTCTGGGCGCCGCCATCCAGGCCGGCGTGCTGCAGGGTGACGTCAAGGACGTGCTGTTGCTCGACGTGACGCCGCTGTCGCTCGGCATCGAGACGCTGGGTGGCGTGTTCACGCGGCTGATCGAGCGCAACACGACGATCCCGACCAAGAAGAGCCAGGTGTTCTCGACCGCTGAAGACTCGCAGTCGGCCGTGACCATCCGCGTCTTCCAGGGCGAGCGTGAAATGGCCGCCGACAACAAGGCGCTCGGCCAGTTCGACCTGGTCGGCATTCCGCCGGCCCCGCGCGGCGTACCGCAGATCGAGGTCACTTTCGACATCGACGCCAACGGCATCGTCAATGTTTCGGCCAAGGACAAGGGCACCGGCAAGGAGCACCAGATCCGCATCCAGGCCTCGGGTGGTCTTTCGGACGCCGACATCGAGAAGATGGTGAAGGACGCCGAAGCCAATGCCGACGCCGACAAGAAGCGGCGCGCCGTGATCGAGGCCCGCAATCAGGCCGAGGCGCTGGTGCATTCGTCCGAGAAGTCGCTGAAGGAATATGGCGACAAGGTCTCGGAAGCCGAGCGCACGGCGATTTCCGATGCGATCGCGGCGCTGAAGACCGCCGCCGAGGGCGACGACGCGGCCGACATCGAGGCCAAGAGCCAGGTGCTGGCCGAAGCTTCGATGAAGCTTGGACAGGCCATGTACGAAGCCTCGCAGAAGGAAACGGCCGAAGCCGATGCCAAGGCGGACGCCGCCAAGGACTCCGACGTGGTCGATGCCGATTTCGAGGAAATCGACGGGGACGACGACAAGAAGAAGTCGGCCTGAGCCGGCTGACGGCAAGATAGAGCGGAAAGCCCGGCATAAAGCCGGGCTTTTTTGCAACCTTCGCTGAAAAAGTGCGGAGCCTTGCCGAAAAAGTGACAGAAAAGCCCGGACAGACACACGCCAGCACTGGCATCCGGGCGGCACCAATCCTAAATCGAGACGACGTGCCGGCAAACGACGCAACAATGCAGCAAGACGTTGAGCATCCGGACAGCGGGAAAAAATGAAAGCTGATTTCTACGAAACGCTGGGCGTCCAGAAAGGCGCCGACGAAAAGGAGCTCAAGAGCGCTTTCCGCAAGCTCGCCATGCAGTTCCATCCCGACCGCAACCCCGGCGATCATTCCTGCGAGCATAAGTTCAAG
This sequence comes from Mesorhizobium erdmanii, assembly GCF_013170725.1. NCBI lineage: Bacteria > Pseudomonadati > Pseudomonadota > Alphaproteobacteria > Hyphomicrobiales > Phyllobacteriaceae > Mesorhizobium > Mesorhizobium erdmanii. The sequence continues at coordinate 780,032 of NZ_CP033361.1, forward strand.
GAAATCAACGAGGCCTACGAGACGCTGAAGGACCCGCAGAAGCGCGCGGCCTATGACCGTTTCGGCCACGCCGCCTTCGAACAGGGTGGCATGAATGGCGGCGCGCAGGGCTTTGGCGCCGGCGGCTTCGCCGACATCTTCGAGGATATTTTCGGCGACATGATGGGTGGGCGGCAGCGCCGTTCGTCCGGCGGCCGCGAACGCGGCGCCGATCTGCGCTACAACATGGAAATCACGCTGGAAGAGGCGTTTGCCGGAAAGACCGCGCAGATCCGCGTGCCGGCCTCGATCTCGTGTACGGAATGCTCGGGGTCCGGTGCAAAGCCCGGCACCCAGCCAGTGACCTGCTCGATGTGCCACGGCCATGGCAAGGTGCGTGCGACGCAAGGCTTCTTCTCGATCGAGCGCACCTGCCCGCAGTGCCAGGGCCGCGGCCAGACCATCAAGGACCCGTGCCCGAAATGCGCCGGCCAAGGCCGCGTCACCGAGGAACGCTCGCTGTCGGTCAACATTCCGGCCGGCATCGAGGATGGCACCCGCATCCGGCTTGCCAATGAGGGCGAGGCCGGCCTGCGCGGCGGGCCTTCGGGCGATCTCTATATCTTCCTGGCGGTGAAGCCACACGAATTCTTCCAGCGCGATGGCGCCGATCTCTATTGCAAGGTGCCCATCTCGATGACGACTGCGGCCCTTGGCGGCTCCTTCGAGGTGACGACGCTGGACGGCACGCAGACCAAGGTGAAGGTGACCGAAGGCACGCAGAACGGGCGTCAGTTCCGTCTCAAGGGCAAGGGCATGCCGGTGCTGCGCCAGCCCAATGTCGGCGACCTCTACATCCAGACCGCGGTCGAGACGCCGCAGAACCTGACCCGCCGCCAGCGCGAGTTGCTCGAGGAGTTCGAACAGCTCTCCTCGCAAGACAATTCGCCCCAATCGAGCGGGTTTTTCGCCCGTATGAAGGACTTCTTCGAATCCTTCGGCGAGCGCTGATAGGATAAGGATAGGGTGGGAATCGATGAAACGCGCCGTGTCTCGGGACGCGACGAAAATCATCTTATCCACGACATGCGTCCCGCCGCGCCTTGCCTTGCGTCAACCAGGTGTTAAGTAGCTTGCGGGGAGCCTTGAGGAGAGCTTGCATGACACGTGGTCACGGACTGCGGAAGGCGCTTGCCGAGAAGTTCGACGACGAGCTCAAATTCTTCAAGGGCTGGATCGACAAGCCGAAGACGGTCGGTTCGATCGTTCCGACTTCCGCTATCACAGCGCGCAAGATGGCCTCGATCGTCAATCCCACGTCCGGCCTGCCGGTGCTGGAGGTCGGACCGGGCACCGGTGTCATCACCCGCGCCATCCTCGCCCAGGGCGTGCGGCCCGAAAACCTCTATGCGGTCGAGTACAATACGGATTTCGTGCGCCATTTGCGCCAGCTCTATCCCGGCGTCAACGTCATCGAGGGCGATGCCTTCAACCTCAACGCCACGCTTGGCGAGAGGAGCGGAATGATCTTCGACAGCGTCGTCTCCGGCGTGCCGCTGCTCAATTTCCCGGTCGCCCAACGCATCGCCTATATAGAGAGCCTGCTCGACCGCATCCCGGCCGGACGGCCGATCGTGCAACTGACCTATGGCCCGATGTCGCCGATCCCGGCCGGCCGTGGCGACTATACGGTCAAGCATTTCGACTTCATTTTCCGCAACATCCCGCCGACGCAGCTTTGGATTTATCGCCGCGAGGCTCATTGATTCCCCGGTGCGGAGCCGGTCGCGATTCCTAGCGCTGGCTGCATACCTTGGCGATTGGCGGGAATATCAATAACTTCGTCATCCATAGGATGACGAAGTTAGGGGCCACGGCCAATGCTGCCCATGCCATCCTCAAATCGGTTCGATTTTTAAGCCAGTGCGTTGATTTGATCGAACCTTGGCTGTACCTGTCCCGGAACAAGGGTGGCCAATGGCAGTGATCCCGAAAATCCTCGTCTTCGCCGGCTCGGTGCGCGGCGGCGCCTATAGCGGCCGGACCGCCGACGTGGCGCAGAAGGAACTTGCGATGCAGGGCGCCGAGGTGACCCGCATTTCGCTTGCCGACTACCCCTTGCCGATCCTCGACGAGGATCTCGAGACGGAAAGAGGCGTTCCCGAAAACGCCGCCAAGCTCGGCCGCCTGCTATCAGCCCATGACGGACTGCTGATCGCCACGCCGGAATATAACGGCTCGATCCCGCCGCTGCTCAAGAACACGATCGACTGGGTGAGCCGCGTGCGCCGGGATGGCGGCCGGCCGGTCAGGCCGCTTGCCGGCAAGGTCGCCGGCCTGTGCTCGTCCTCCAATGGCCACTTCGCCGGCATCCGCTGCATCAACCATCTGCGCGCCGTGCTGGTGCGCTGCCAGATGGAGGTGGTGACGCCGGAATGCTGCGTGCCCGATGGCGGCGACGCTTTCGACGAGGGCGGCAATTTCCGCGACGAACGACTGTACAAATCGATGGAGCACCTATGCCGCACGCTGATCGAAACCTCCCGCATGCTGTCGACCCGGATCGAAGCGTGATTGCAGCAACCATGCAGGTTCAATCCATGCAGGCCAAATCCATGCAGGAGAGATTGATCGTCGGCCTCGACGTGCCGACCGTGAAAGAGGCCGAGCGGGCCGTGCGCGAACTCGACGGCGTCGTCTCCTTCTACAAGATCGGCTATCAGCTGGCCTTTGCCGGCGGGCTCGACTTCGCCAGGGAACTGGCCAGCGGCGGGACAAAGGTCTTCCTCGACATGAAGCTGCTCGACATCGACCACACGGTGGCCAAGGGCGTCGAGAACATCGTCAAGATGGGCATGACCATGCTGACCATCCATGCCTACCCCAAGGCGATGCGGGCGGCGGTGGAGGCGGCCAGGGGCAGTGAGCTTTGCCTGCTCGCCGTCAGCGTGCTGACTTCGATGGATGAGCAGGACATGATCGATGTAGGTTATGAATACGATCCGCACACGCTGGTGCTGAGGCGCTCGGAACAGGCGCTGCATGCCGGCATGGGCGGCATCGTCTGCTCGGCCGCGGAAGCCGAAGCGGTACGCCGCATCGTCGGCCCCGACATCGCGGTGGTGACGCCCGGCATCCGGCCAGCGGGCAGCGACCATGGCGACCAGAAGCGCGTGGTGACACCGGCGCAAGCGATCCGCAACGGCGCCAGCCATCTCGTGGTTGGCCGCCCGGTCGTCGCGGCGAGCGACCGCCGGGCGGCGGCGCAAGCGATCCTCGACGAAATGCGCTCTGCATAGTTTCCAACGAACGGCTTCGGAGAAGAACAAATGCCAAAGGGATACTGGGTCGCCCGCGTCGATGTGCGCGATGCGGAAGGCTATAAGGAGTATGTCGCCACCGCCAAACCCGCCTTCGAGCGGTTCGGTGCGAAATTCCTGGCGCGCGGCGGCGAGCACGAAAAGGCGGAAGGACCCGGCCGCGCCCGCAACGTCATCATCGAGTTTCCGTCGCTGGCCGCGGCGCATGATTGCTACCACTCGCCGGAATATCAGCGCGCCGTCGCCATCCGCCAGAAGGTCGCCGACGGTGAGATCGTGCTGGTCGAGGGGATCTGAAGCGCATCACACTGAAACGGACTCAGGCAACGCGCTTCAAGTCTTTGGTTGATGCATGCCGTTGTCCCAGGATCGCTGTACACTTCTGGGCGACGTGCTTCAGGAGAAGAGCCGGTTCCGGGCGGCTTCGGCCATGGCGTCGGCAAGCTCCAGGCCCCATTGCTGGCGGCAGTAGGCGCGGAAATCGAAGCAGGGCAGGCCGGGGCAGACTTCGAACTCGATGAGATGCGCCGTGTCGTCGGCTTCAACGCGCAGGTCGATGGAAAACACGTCGCGCAGGCCGAGCCCATTGATCAGCCGTTCGGCGATCGCCCTGATCCTGGCATCGGCCCCCGGCTGCAGGTCGGCGACGGCAACGAGCTCCGGTTCGGCATAAAGTCCTGCCGCCTTGGCCGCCTCACCGGTTTCGCCGTAAAGCGCCATACTGTCCGCCATGGTCTGGAAATCGCCGCCTGACTCGACAAAAGCGATACCGAGCGCTTCGATGCCGGTTTGCGGTGCCAGGCCGAGGAAGCTGGCGCGCACATTACGGCCGGCGACATAGGGCTGCACGACGACATCGTCGCGATAGGCGGCGAAGACGCGCCGGCTAAGCTCCAGTGCGTGGCCGAGGTCATGGCTGCGCGAATCCGGCCAGATGCCGATCTTGGCGCCGAGCCGGTTGGGCTTGACGAACCAGCCAACGGCGGAAACAGGCGGCTCGACCAGCCATTTGCCGTCGCGGGCAAGGCCTGCCTGTGGCGCCGGCAGGCCTAGCGCGCCGAGCACGGCGCCGGAGCGGAACTTGTCCTGGCAGAGCGCGAACAGCGCATCGTCGGCGCCGATCGTCGGCAATCCCTTGAGCCTTGCCAGCGCCGGCGCGGCGCCACCACGGAAATAGGCGACACCGTCGGACAGCGTCCAGACCAGCGTGCTTTCCGTATCCGCCTTCTCCAGCACCGCGGCGGCATCGTCGAGCGCCACCGGCGCGAAGGCGATGCCGCGCGCCTCGCAGGCGGCGGCAAGTGCCGCGAAGTCGCGGGCGATATCCGTCGACTGTGCGAGGTAGGACGAGATTTCGATGGCGCGCTGCGGTGGGTAACCGTCTGATATCAAGCGGTCGAAGCAAGCCTTTTCCGGCTCGTAGACAAGGATCAGCGTAGGCCTGTGCGTTGACATGATGCGGCAAGAATCCAGCGGCGCGATGGCCTACCATCGCACGGTGCATGCCATCGGCTTTCGTGAAACCGACCGCGCCGGACGGTTGCGTGATAGTGCCGGCGAAGACCTTTGTCCGCCGCGTCCGTTCAGGCGATCAGCACGCGCGGCTCGAAGCGGCCGTTGACGGGAATGTCGATGAGGAAGGTCATGCCGGCTTGCGGGTCGAGCTTGCGCTGCTTGTCGTCCTTGCCTTTCCAGGCCGAAGTCACCGCCAGACGGTCGGCCTTGGCGCCGACAAAAGCCGGGCACGAGGATTGCCCCGCCGGCATGGATATTTCGCGCAGCAACGTGCCATCTGGCGAATAGGCCTTGACCGCCTTGCCGCCCCAGACAGCGTTCCACAGCACGCCATCGCGATCGACGACCGAGCCGTCGACATAGCCTTTCGAATGGCGATGGTCGACGAACACTTTGGACTCGCCGACCGGCAGGCCCGTCGCCGGATCGCAGGCGACACGCATCAGAAGCCCGGTCGAGGTATCGGTGTAGTAGGCGATCGTCCCGTCTTCCGAAAAACAGATCGAGTTCGACACGGTGATCTCGGAATAAAGCTTGCGCAATTCGCCCTTGAAGAACCAGCAAATCGATCCCGCGCCTTTCGCTTCGTCCTTGGCCATGGTGCCGACCCAGAAGGCGCCGCACGGGTGGACGCGCGAATCGTTGGAGCGTGTCAGCGCATTGTCGGCCTCGATCGCGGTGTGCAGCGTCAGCCTCCCGGTCGCCACGTCGCGGACATGCAGGCCGGTTTCGGTGGCGATCAGCTGGCGCCTGTCGTCGACGATGGCGATGGCGCTGGCCATCTGACCGAGTTCATGGATCTTCAAGACACCGGAGGCGACACCCTGCTCGAGCAACAGCCCGTTGACGATATCGAACCAGAACAGCGCATCGGTGGCGGGGTCGTAGCTCGGCCCCTCGCCAAGCTGGCAGACATGATCGGAAAAGACCGAAACGATCGCTTCGTTCATCATGCCTCTCCGAAAACCACATCCCAGGCGGCGACCGCCGCGTGCGCACGTGCCGCGACGTCGTCGACGCTCATGCCGGGCTTGAACAGGCTGGAACCGAGGCCGAAGACCGTGACTCCCACCGCCTTGTAGCTGGCAAAATCCTTCTCCGAAACGCCGCCGACGGCGCCGACCAGGGTCTGCGCCGGCAGCACCGCCCGGATGGCGGAAATGCCGCCCGCGCCGAGCGCGCTCGCCGGAAAGAATTTCAGGGCCGAGGCACCCAGGCGGATCGCCTGGAACGCTTCGGTGGGCGTGAACACGCCGGGCATGGTGACCATGCCGTAATGCATGGCGCGCGCCATCACTTCCGCATCGATGTTGGGGCTGACCAGGAGCCGCCCGCCAGCTTGATGCAGACCGTCGACATCGGCCGGCGTCAGCACCGTGCCGGCACCGACCAGGGCCGACTTGGGCAGCACTTGGGCAATCCTGCCGATCGACGAGAAAGGCTGTGGCGAGTTGAGCGGTACTTCGATCGCCTCGATGCCGGCGTCGAACAGCGCCTGGCCCATGGCGATCGCCTCACTGGGTTTCAGCCCGCGCAGGATGGCGACCAGGCCGCGCTTGAGCTTTGGAAAGGCTGCGGTCTGGGTCATTTGGCGGCTCCAATCATGCCGTTCTCGCGCGCGGCCTCGATGAGCCCGGCGCGCACCGCTTCATCGGCGTCGACGGTGCGGAAGGCAAGCCCTGCCAGGTCGAGCGCGGCGCGATAGAGCGAGGCCAGAGCGCCGGAAGCGATCAGCACGACCGGCGCATCGCCGGCGCCATAGCGGCGCTTCGCCGAGGCGATCTCGCCGCCGATCAGAAGCCCGGACAGGCAGGCTGCCGCATCCTGCGACTTCAGGTCCTGCAGGAGCCCGGCGGCGCGGATGGCAAACAGCTTCGAGGTGACGTCGCCACCCTCGCCAAGCGCCCGTTCGCACCATTGCCGGAAGAACGGATTGTCCGCTGTCACCGGAGCCGGATGCTCGCCCAGCGAATGCTTGAGGATCGAATGCGCTGCCAGCACCGAAAACAATTCGCCGGTCGGCCATGTGCCGAAGCCGACAACGGCGCCATCCTCGACCGCGACCCATTTCGAATGCGTGCCGGGCATGCAGGCGAGATGCCGGCCCTTCGCGGGCAAACCGGCGCCGGCAAGCTGTGTCTCTTCGCCGCGCATCACGTCCGGCGCATCGGCCAGGCGCTGGGCAAGGCCCGGCACGATACGGATGTCGCGGCGCTCGCCTTCGATGCGCGCCGCGCCGCGCAGGATGGCGCCGATCGGCGCCGGCACGCCGACATAGGGCGCCTCGATCCAGCCCTGGCGGGAACCGGCCATGCCGCAGATGATGACGGGCAGCGTTTCGGGCGCGCCCATGGCGGCCAGATGACCTTCCAGCACGGTCGCGAACCCCTTTTCGCGCGCGGTGATCAGGCCATCGTCACCGCGACGTTCGGCAAGCACCTTGCCGCCGCCATCGATCAGCCATGCCCGGAGCCGGGTCGTACCCCAATCGAGCGCGGCGACCGCCGGCGCGTTGCCGGCAAACCCCGGGCTCACAGGAAGCCTCCGTCGACGATCAGCATCTGCGCCGTCAGCATGCGCGAGGCGTCCGAGGCGAGGAACAGCACCGTGCCGACCATATCGTCAGGACGCATGACCTCCTTGATGCACTGCTTGGCGACATGGGCGGCAAGCGCCCCTTCGGTTACCCACCGTTCCTGCTGCCGTTCAGTGATCACCCAGCCGGGCGCGACGGCGTTGACGCGGATGCGGTCGGGTCCGAGCTTGCCGGCGAGCCCCTTGGTGAGGCCAAGAATGCCGGCCTTGGCGGCGGTGTAGGCCGGCATGTCCGGGTGGTTGATGAGATAGGATGTCGAGGTGAAGTTGATGATCGAGCCGCCGCCAGCCCGCTTCATGCCCGGCGCTACCGCCTGCGCGGTGAAGAAATGCGGCCGCAGGTTGATCGCCTGGTTGTTGTCCCAGAACTCCACCGTCACGTCTTCGATGGCGTGGCGTTCGTCCCACGCGGCATTGTTGACGAGCACGGTGACATCGCCATGCACTTCCGCCGCTTTGGCCGCCGAGGCGCGCAACGCCTCGATGTCGCGCAGATCGGTCTTGAGGTAGAGCGGCCGGCGACCGAATTCCTTCTCGATGCGGTCGGCAAGCAGCATGCTTGGACCATCGGCGACGTCGATGAAGGCGACATTGGCGCCCTGGCGCACAAAACCCTCGGTCAGGGCCGCGCCGATCCCGGAGCCGCCGCCGGTGATCAGCACCGAGGCTCCCTTGAGGTCGGCAAAATCCGCCGATGGCATCATGTCTCTTCTCTCCGCGCCTGACCGGCGCGCATCCTAGCCACGCAAGTCGCGCGAGCAAGGGCGAAAAGGTCGATTTGCGGGCATATGTCGGACAAAACGACAATGCGCCGCACTGGACGCAAAGTCGTGATGGGAAACAGGGTCGAGATCGCCGGTCAGATAGCCTTGGCGCGCAAGGCACCCCGGAAGGAATCGCGGAGATAGCCGAGCGTGGCGTCGGCATCGGCCGGCTTGCCGAACAGATAACCCTGCCCGCCGGCGCAGCCGAACTGGACCAGGCGATCGGCTTGCGCTTCCTGCTCGATGCCCTCGGCGACCACATCCATGCCGAGCCCTTCGCACATTGCCAGAATGGCGCGGATGATGTGTTCGGACGGCCGGTCGTCGAGAATGGAGGCGACGAAGGCGCGGTCGATCTTGAGCTTGTCGAAATGAAATTCGCGCAGGCGGCCGAGCGAGGACTGGCCGGTGCCGAAATCGTCGAGCGAGACGCGGATGCCGACACGGCGCAGATCCTCGACGATCTGCGCGGCCGAGGCGGGATCGTTCATCAGGCCGGTCTCGGTGATCTCGATCTCCAGCCGGCGCGGGTCGAAGCCGGTGCGGTCGAGGATCGCCAGTATGTGCAGGCCGGTGTTCTGGTCGACGAGCTGCGAGGGCGATAGGTTGAAGGACAGGAACAGGTCGCTCGGCCAGCTCCTGGCCGCCTCGGTCGCCTTGCGCAGCACCAGCTGCGACAGCGGGCCGATGATGCCGCGTTCCTCGGCGATCGGAATGAAGACCGTCGGCGGCACCGCGCCGAGATCGCGGTCGGTCCAGCGCGCCAGCGTCTCGAAGCCGATGGTGCGGCGTGTGTTGAGATCGACGATCGGCTGGAAATGCGGCTCCACCTCGCCGGCGGAGACGGCGCGGCGCAGCGCCTGCTCGATGCGGGTGACGCGCTTGGCCGCCTCTTCCATCTCACGGGTGTAGACGACCACCCGGCCACGACCGGAACGCTTGGCGTGGTAGAGCGCCGTTTCGGCCTTGTTGATGAGGATCTCGGTGGTCTCGTCGCCGGAATAGAACAGCGAGCAGCCGACCGAGGCCGACAGTCTGGCGGTGCGTTCGCCGACATCATAAGGCGCCGACAGGATCTCGATCAGCATGCGGGATTTTTCCGCCGCAGCCTCCTCGGAGAACACCAGCGGATAGAGGAAGGCGAATTCGTCGGCGCCGATGCGGCAGACCGTCGAATAGCCGTCCATCGAGGCGCGCAGCCGCATGGCGACCTGGATCAGGATGTCGTCACCGGCCTTGTGGCCGAACAGGTCGTTAATCGGCTTGAAGCCGTCGAGGTCGAGAATGCCGACGGTGAACGGCGCCGGATCATCGGCACGGTCACTGATCAGGCGATCGACCTTGTCGAAGAAGCGGCGATGGTTGCCAAGCCCGGTCAACGGATCGGTGAAGGCCAGATCCGTGCTTTCCCTGTTTGCCTGACCGGTGCCAAACGGAGTTTGCATCGGTGTCCCTGTTTTTTGACGTCGGAATTTAGTTTCGAGACTGGCAGCAAACCCTTTAGGAAACGTATCCCAAAGTCGATTTTTCGCGGGTAAAATACATTACCTTTCCAAGGCTCTACGCGGCGAAAGCTTCAGCTGCTGGACTTGACGCGATAGAGTTCCAGAGGGCTGCCGGCGGTCCCGGCGACCGGCTCCAGCCAATCCGGCACCTGGCCATGCATCAACCCGGCCAGGAAGCCGTCCGGCGCCTTGGCCGCGAACAGCCGGCTTTCCGTGTTGCCGCGGCAGAGCGCGACAAGGCCGACATGGTGGCTCTCGACGATGGCTTTCGCGGCGGCGTCCGACCCCAGCAAGGCGTCGAAAACGAGCAGGTTTCCGGCGACGTTGCGATGGTAGGGTCCGGCAAGCACGCGATGACCGGTGAAGGCGAGGATCGGCGAGCCAAGATTGGAGATGGCAAGGACCGTGGTGGGCGCCATCGTGCCAAGCGTGGCGAACGAAGCCTTGCTGTTGCAGGGCGCATCGATGCTGGCGTCGATGGCAGGTGCGCCGGTGTCGAAGGCGCTCGACGCGGCCTCGGCGGCACCCGACCAGATTGCATTCACCGAGATCAGCCAAGCCGCGGCCATCCTGAGCACCGAGCCGCTGGACGGGCTGGCCTCGGCCCGCTGCCGCCATTTGGCGATCCACGCCGAAAGCGGGATCACCGCAAACGCAATGGAGAAGGTCGAGCCGCGCACTTCCCAGGCGCTGACCAGGACCGCCACCACCAGCAGCGCGCCGACGAGGCTGTCCTGCCGCCGCCAGCCGCCATGGCCGAGGTGAAGCGCCATCAGCACGATCGCCACCAAAGGCGTTGCAAACCGCGCCACCGCCCGTGCCGGATCATCCGCGACGAGCTGGACTATCGATTGCGCCTCCTCGATATAGCCGAGCCACATTTGCTGCAGGCGCGGGTCGAGATTGGCATAAGGCGCTGCAAGGCATTGCGGGAAGAGCAAAGCCGCGAAGACAGCGATGCCGACGGTAAGCAGGCCAAGCGACATCAGGCGCCGGGCGCCCGTCGCGTTGGCGAACTTCAGCGAGGCAATGGCAGCAAGCCCGCCACCGGCAAGCCCGGTGACGGCGAATTGCACGATCGAGAACGTGTCGCACTGGGCCTGGCCCCAGGATGACAGCGGGATCGTCGTGACGAAGACGAGCGCCGAAACACCGGCGACGCCGACGGCGAAATCCCTGGCGATCAGCCTTTCGCCGTCACCCCTAGCGAGAAACAGCAAGGCGACGACGGCGCCGAGAGTTCCGGCATAGGGGGCGCTTTCCATGCCGATGGCCAGCGTCAGCGTGGCGCAGATGCCGGCGACAAGCGCAGCCGGCCGGTGCCTGGGCGCCTCGAGCAGCAGAGCGAGGCTCGCCAGCGTCAGCACCAGCTGGATATTGTGATGATCGAGCGCGCCTGGCGAAAAAATCCCGATGTAGTAGAGGGCCGCGCCACCGACGACGGCCGCGGGCAGCACCGCGTGCGCGCCGGCGAAAGCGCGCGCGGCACGGATGATGAAGAAGACCGCAAGCCAGAATTGCAGCGCGGGCCACAGTATCTGCACCGTTTTTTCGGCCAGGGCGGTGCTGCCTGCCAGCGCCGATACGGCAAGCATGGCAAGCGCCAGCGGCGCATCGAGCAGCCGCGACCAATGCATGACGAAGCCGCCCTCCGGCCCCATCCTGTACTGGTGCAGGTCGTACCAGCCCTGGCCGCCCATGAGGTCGCGGACTTCGACCAGTTGCAGCAGGCTGTCATTGTCGCCCGCCGGATTGGCCAGTTGCGGGAAACCGGCATGGGCATTGAGGGCGAGCAGCAGCAAGGCGGCAAGCAGCGCGAATGCGATATCGGACTTCCAGGTGGAAGTTCCGTCCCTTGCTGTGCTCATCCGCGAACGCCCTTGGCGGGAATGCCGGGCCCTTCCAGGCAATCGGCACTCATGAAGTCGGTCTTAAACCTAGCCTTAACGGCTTCAATAAATAGTAAAACCGCCTGGACAAGGCCGGTTTCCGGCGCGCGACCCTAGTGGTCGACAAGGCATTCGGAGACGAAAAATGCCGCAAGACCACGAACCTGTCATCGCCGTGCTCCTGCCTTGCTACAATGAAGAGCTGACCATCGCCGAGGTGGTTCTGCGGTTCCGCGAGACGCTGCCGGCCGCCACCGTCTATGTCTACGACAACAATTCGAAGGACCTGACGGCCCTGCGTGCCCGCGCGGCCGGCGCCATCGTCATTCGCGAGCCGCGGCAGGGCAAGGGCAATGTGGTGCGCCGCATGTTCGCCGACATCGACGCCGACATCTATCTGATGGCCGATGGCGACGGCACCTACGCGCCCGAGGACGCGCCGCAGTTGATCAACACGCTTTTGACCGAGCGCTCCGACATGGTGGTGGGCACCAGGCGCGGCGTTACCGACGACGCCGGCCGGACCGGCCACGCTTTCGGCAACCAGATTTTCAACAGCCTCTACAAGTGGCTGTTCGGCAGCGATTTCACCGACATCTTCTCCGGCTACCGCGTCTTCACCAGGCGGTTCGTCAAGAGCTTTCCGGCCGTCTCCGGCGGCTTCGAGATCGAGACCGAAATGTCGGTGCACGCCTCGCAGCTGAAATTGCCGGTCAGCGAAATCGCGCTCGACTACGGCAGGCGGCCAGAGGGCTCGTCGTCGAAACTGTCAACGTTCCGCGACGGCGCGAAAATTCTCTGGATGTTCGCCATGCTGATGAAGGAGACGCAACCGCTGCGCTTCTTCGGCGCCTTTTCACTGTTCTTCCTCGCCTCGAGCCTGTTGCTGATGGCGCCGGTGCTGCTCGAGTTCGCCGAAACCGGTCTCGTGCCGCGTATACCGACCTGGGTGCTGTCGGTCGGCCTGCTGCTGTTGTCCATGCTGGCGATGGTGACCGGGCTTATCCTCGATTCCGTCTCGCGCGGGCGGGCCGAACAGAAGCGTATTTTCTACCTTTCCATGCCTTCCGGGCGCGTCGAGCGGCGCGCCGGCGCGGTGGTGCAAAAGCCGCAGCCGGACAAGACCCCGCGCGCGGCCTGAACGATGCAACGCCTCGTCCGGTTCGTCTTTGCCGGAGGCATCGGCTTCGTCACTGATGCGGCCGCACTCTGGCTGCTGCTCGCCATCACGCCGCTCGGGCCTTTCAGCGCCCGCGTGCTGTCGATCGGCTTCGCGCTCTGCGTCACCTGGCAGCTCAACCGGCATTTGACATTCTCGCCGTCGCGTCGCGGCGTCGTACAGGAAAGCGCCCGCTATGGCGGCGTCGGCATTGCCACCAGCATCGTCAACTATCTCGTCTATTGCGTCACTCTACTGGCGCTGCCGGCGGCACCGCCGCTCGCCGCCCTCGCAATCGCCTCGCTGGCGGCAATGGCGCTGTCCTTTCTCGGTTATTCGCGACTGGTCTTCGACCGTTAACGGCGTGGCCCGATTGGCAGAAGGCACCGCGACCCTTATATCGCTTTTCGACTTAAAGTGTTGGAGCGTACTTTGTGCATCCAAGGGGATGCACGTCGCTCCAATCGCGCTGGGGACCTGTCATGAAGCTGAAAATCGCCGTCCAGATGGACCACGTCTCCACTGTCTCGATCGCAGGCGACACCTCGTTCGCGCTGTCGCTGGAAGCACAGCGGCGCGGCCATCAATTGTTCCACTACACGCCCGACCGGCTGTCGCTGCGCGACGGCGAGGTGTTTGCCCGCATAGAGGAAATGCAGGTGCGCGACGAGAAGGGTAACCATTATTCGCTGGGCGAGAAGGTGCGCACCAACCTGTCGGAGATGGATGTCGTCCTGCTGCGCCAGGATCCGCCCTTCGACATGAATTACATCACGACGACGCACATCCTCGAGCGCATCCACCCGAAGACATTGGTGGTCAACGACCCGGCCTGGGTGCGCAACAGCCCGGAAAAGATCTTCGTCACCGAATTCTCCGACCTGATGCCGGACACGCTGATCACCAAGGATCCACTGGAAGTTGCCGCCTTCCGCAAGGATTTCGGCGACATCATCATCAAGCCGCTCTACGGCAATGGCGGCGCCGGCATTTTCCACCTCAGGGAAGACGACCGCAATCTCGCCTCGCTGCTCGAAATGTTCGGACAGCTGTCGCGCGAACCCTATATCGTGCAGCGTTACCTGAAGGATGTCCGCAAGGGCGACAAGCGCATCATCCTGATCGACGGCGAGCCGGTCGGCGCCATCAACCGGGTGCCGGCCGAACACGATTCCCGCTCCAACATGCATGTCGGCGGCCGCGCCGAGAAGACCGAACTGACGAAACGCGAGCGCGAAATCTGCGCCCGCATCGGGCCGTCGCTCAGGGAACGCGGCTTCATCCTTGTCGGCATCGACGTCATCGGCGACTACATGACCGAGATCAACGTGACTTCGCCGACCGGCGTGCGCGAGGTTCAGCGATTCGGCGGCGCCGATATCGCCAGCCTGTTCTGGGATTGCGTGGAGGAAAAGCGGCGGAAGTCGGCCGCGTAATGTGCGTTGTTACGCAGGACTTTGGGGTCCAGGGAAGCATCGAATGATGTTTTTATCGAATAAGACCGCTGAGCAAGCGGCTCATCACATCAAACTCTGTCCCGGAAGCGCCGCGGCCTCAGCTTGGGAGGAAGGAGACCGATAAGTTTGGTCTGCAATTTTCGCTGTGGTGTTGCCCAGTCTTTCAGCAGAAAACCCGCATCGGAGTTCTTTTCCAGCAATGCAAAAGCCGCAGACTGTCCGATCAGGTCGACCAAGGTCCTGCGCATTGAGTGGCGGGAAATCAAATGCTCCAGTCCCGGCGCCACCTCGCACCAACGATTGGCCAGTGCCCGCCGTATCACCATTTCGGTATCAGGCGACATCCTGCCTAGGCCAATTCCGGCACCAAGGACGCGCCCGTCCGCCCAGCCATTACCGCCGTGAAGCCTGTAACTGCCAAGAGCCCGCTCAATCCTCACGGTTCCCCCGATCATATGGGCGGCACGAGCCATATAATCATCGGCACATATCCTTATTTGGTCCGGATCAGATGGACGCATGATTTCAAGCGGAGCTCGACGAAACATCATCCCCGATGTGGTTGACCAAAACCAACCCACAGTACCCCGATCGATAAATAGTAATGTTGGGTCGGCTTCCGCATCGACATGCAGGTAGCCGCCCATTTTCGGTATCGATCGCGGGTCATTCAGGCGGAATACGGGATGACCGCCAGCAAGCAGATTGCCGGCAGCATCTATCAACACCACATCGGAGGTCGACATCGCCGCGATACGGGTGTGACTGAGATGCGCTCTCGCATGGCATTCTATGAAGTCAGGATGCCAGGCATCGTCACCGTCAAGAAAGGAGATCAGAGGTCCGGCTGTCGCGTCAAGCCCGGTCATTATTGTTGCCAACTGCCCGCCATTTTGCAGTCGGGGCAGAAAGCGGAAACGACTGTCGCCAAGCCGGGACAGACACTCTTCAATCCTTCGGCGGGAACCGTCGGTCGAAAGATCATCGACCACCACGCACTCGAACGCAGTGTACGTCTGCGCCGCTACGGATCGGATCGCAGTGTCGATGAATGCCTCTTGATTGAAACAGCCTACGCAAACGGATACGGTTGGTAGTGCGATGTGAGAACCAGCCCCGCTTGGGAGGATGCTTTCTTGCACGAGGCGCTCCTTCGCACACCAAATTTGATCGCTGAGATATTCAGTCGATCAGATGGTGATACTTTCTTTGCCAAATTTCTCTCTGCCGCAGCGAGTTTTCTTCCGTACTTATGATCGCAATTGCCGCATGTTGACTCTAAAGCACGGGTATCGCCCTCCTACCAGATCCGAGATTGTCAGAGCCATGCTGCGTCATGGCCGCAACCTCAGAAAAGGGCACCTTCCTGCGAAATCGCAACCTGCTCTTCAGGCAAGTTTGCTGTCGGACGATCCGTTCATATCCTATTCCGGAATGTCCGGTACGCCCCTCGGATTAGCAAGTCATATGCCTCTTCTTCCACGCAGCCACCGCGCCTGGTTTCTCATCTCGCCGACCTGGTCCATCGAAAACAGTTCTAGCGTCAAAGCCATCCGGACCTATGCCGTTCTGCATAGACTTAGGAATCCCCGTCACTCGCTAATATTCCTGTCCAATACGCAAGCCGAGGCTGGTCTGTTGAATCAGTCCGGCGAGGCCGCCGTCCAGCACAACAAGACTTCAACAACCTCCGAATACATATTCAGGCCTCTCGATGATGTCCCTGTAGAATTTGATGCAATCTACAATGCGCAACTGGCTCCGTGGAAGCGCCATGACTTGTCTCTTGGCATACCGCGTTGTGCATTTGTATTCTATCGAGATTCAAACGAGTCCTCTACGAAGGAGTCGGAGAGAGCACGAATAGATCGGCACAGGGAACTCGCGCCGCATCACGTCTTTATCAACGAGTTTGACGGCACCGGCAAGCCTGTCCGATTGTCATCAGTTCACGTGAACACACATCTAAATCGTGCAGCCGTGGGAATTTGTCTCTCTGAAGTGGAGGGACCAATGTTCGCCAGTACGGAATATCTTCTCGCGGGGCTTCCTGTGGTCACCACGCCGAACCTTGGCGGCCGAGACCTTTATCTGGATGACGAGTATTCGCTTACGGTTCCACCCGATCCTCGATCCGTCGCGGAGGCTGTCTTGGCGCTGAAAGAGCGGCGAATTCCCCGGGCGCATATTCGTTCGCAAACTTTGAAACGAGTTGAACGAGACCGCGAGCGGTTCATAGACCTTGTAAACGAGATTTTTCTGGAAAGCGGCTCCTTGCGCCGGATCGCCATGCCTTGGCCTTTCCGATACCCTGTCATGGAGTGGCTTCCACCGCAGATCGCAATCGATCGATCCCTTTCCGGTGCGGTCGATGCCTTCGTCACCAGCTAGACGGCAACAGCCTCAGATTGCCGGAGGAACTGGTCGCCCTCTCAACACGGTTGAGAGCAAGCGGAAGCAGCCCGTTTTCATTTCGTATTAACCATGTTCCGCTTTTTCAATCGCGTACAACCTGACCGCGATCCCCGGCTGCGCGTGTTCTCGTGACGTTCCTGCTTTGATCAAGCTGGCCTGCAACGCAACCGCGCTGCAATTTAGCCGGCCACATGTTCCTGTAATGTTCTTGATTTGCTCAGGGAATTATGGTTGTCTCCGAGACAGGTCCTTCGCGGCCTGATTGCAAAGGCCTGGGGCGAGCCCCAGATCGGGGGCGGCAAAATGGTGGCGCGGGTTCGCACGGTGGCTTTCCAGGGCATCGAGGCCGTGCCGGTCGACGTGCAGGTGATGATCGCGCCCGGCAAGGTCGGCATTCAGATCGTCGGCCTGCCCGACAAGGCGGTGGCCGAGAGCCGCGAGCGGGTGCAGGCGGCATTGCATGCGTCCGGCCTGTCGATGCCGTCGAAGAAGGTGACGGTCAATCTGGCGCCGGCCGACCTGCCGAAGGAAGGCAGCCATTACGATCTGCCGATCGCGCTGGGCCTGATGGCGGCGCTTGGCGCCATTCCGGGCGACATGCTGGCCGGCTATGTCGTGCTCGGCGAACTCTCGCTCGACGGCACGATCGCCGCCGTCGCCGGCGCCTTGCCGGCGGCGATCGGCGCCAATGCCGAGGGCAAAGGGCTGATCTGCCCGTTCGCCTGTGGCCCGGAAGCCGCCTGGGCAGGGCGAGAATTCGACATTCTGGCGCCACGCAGCCTGATCGCCATCGCCAACCATTTCCGTGGCACGCAGGTGCTGTCGCGGCCGGAAGCCGGCATCCACGCCGCGGCGCGCGACCTGCCCGACCTTGCCGACATCAAGGGCCAGGAGACCGCCAAGCGGGCGCTGGAAGTGGCTGCGGCCGGCGGCCACAATCTCTTGATGGTCGGCCCGCCCGGTTCGGGAAAATCGATGCTGGCGCAGCGGCTGCCATCGATCCTGCCGCCGCTGGCGCCAAAGGAATTGCTGGAAGTCTCGATGATCGCCTCGGTGGCGGGGGAACTCGGCGAGGGCAAGCTGACCGACCGGCGGCCTTTCCGCGCCCCGCACCATTCGGCCTCGATGGCGGCAATGGTCGGCGGTGGCATACGCGCGCGGCCGGGCGAGGTGTCGCTCGCCCATCACGGCGTGCTGTTCCTGGACGAGTTCCCCGAATTCACGCCGCAGACGCTCGACGCGTTGCGCCAGCCGCTGGAGACCGGCGACTGCATGATCGCGCGCGCCAACCACCGCGTCATGTATCCGGCCCGCATCCAGCTGGTCGCGGCCATGAATCCGTGCCGCTGCGGCATGGCCGGCGAGCCGGGCTATCGCTGCCTGCGCGGCGACCGCTGCCGCACCGACTATCAGGCGCGCATTTCCGGCCCGCTGCTCGACCGCATCGATCTGAGGATCGAAGTGCCCGCCGTCTCGGCCAGCGACCTGATTCGGCCCGACCGGGCGGAGAAGAGTGCGGCAGTAGCGCTGCGCGTCGGCCGCGCCCGCACCCTCCAGCGCGAGCGTTTCGAGCGGCTCGGCGCCCGCGCCACCACCAACGCGCATTGCGCGCCGGCGGTGATCGAAGAGATCGCCATGCCCGACGCCGCCGGCCTGTCGCTGCTCAAGGACGCCAGCGAAAAACTCGCCTTTTCGGCGCGCGCCTATCACCGCGTGCTGAAGGTGGCGAGAACGCTCGCCGATCTCGACGCCAGCGAGACCGTCGGCCGCATCCATCTGGCCGAAGCGATTTCCTATCGCATGAGTTCGGAGCGTGTGGCGCAAGCGGCGTAGCAGGGCCGAAAGCCCGAGCTCTCGCCGATTTCGACATTCAGGCGCCGCGTCTTTTTCTCATCTCCATCAATAGCCAAGCACAGCGCTGCCCCTCATCCGCCTGCCGGCACCTTCTCCTCGTACGGTGACGGGGAGAAGAATGCTGTCGCAACCCTCGGCGCTTTCCGTGACTTCGGTATTTGGCGAAATCGCGAATAGCGGCAGGGGCAATGAGGGGCAGCGCCGGCCGACGGAGTTGATCTACACGATACCGGTCAAAGCAATACGCTTTAACCTTGGCGCGCCTTCAGTTCCAGGCGCCGCGCATGCAGCACCGGTTCGGTATACCCATTCGGCTGGCTGGTTCCCTTGAACACCAGGTCGCAAGCGGCCTGGAAGGCGATCGATTTGTCGAAATCCGGCGCCATCGGCTGGTAGAGCGGATCACCGACATTCTGGCGGTCGACGATGGCCGCCATGCGCTGCAGGGAATCCCGCACCTGGATTTGCGAACACACTTTGTGGCGCAGCCAGTTGGCGATGTGCTGCGAGGAAATGCGCAGCGTGGCGCGGTCCTCCATCAGGCCGACATCGTTGATGTCGGGCACTTTCGAGCAGCCGACGCCCTGGTCGATCCAGCGCACGACATAGCCCAGGATGCCTTGCGCATTGTTGTCGAGTTCGCGCTGGATCTCGTCGGGCGTCCAGTTCGGCCGCACCGCCACCGGTACCGACAAGATGTCGTCGAGCTTCGCCTTCGGCCGGCTCTTCAGCGCCGCCTGCACGGCGTGGACATCGACCTTGTGATAGTGCGTGGCATGCAGCGTCGCCGCCGTCGGCGACGGAACCCAGGCGGTGTTGGCGCCGGCCTTGGGGTGGGCGATCTTCTGTTCCAGCATCGCCGCCATCAGGTCCGGCATCGCCCACATGCCCTTGCCGATCTGGGCGTGGCCGGCGAGCCCGCATTCCAAACCGGTGTCGACATTCCACGCCTCGTAGGCGGAAATCCAGGCGGCCTGCTTCATGTCGCCCTTGCGGATCATCGGGCCGGCTTCCATCGAGGTGTGAATCTCGTCACCGGTGCGATCGAGGAAGCCGGTGTTGATGAACACCACCCGCTCTTTCGCGGCGCGGATCGCTTCCTTGAGGTTGACGGTGGTGCGCCGCTCCTCGTCCATGATGCCCATCTTGATGGTGTTCCTGGCCATGCCGAGCAGTGCCTCGACGCGGTCGAAGATCTCGACGGCGAAGGCGACTTCCTCCGGGCCGTGCATCTTGGGTTTCACCACATACATCGAGCCGGCACGGGAATTGGCGCGGCGGCCTTTCGGTCCGACATCGTGCAGCGCGATCAGCGCCGTCAGCGCCGCATCCATGATGCCTTCCGGCACTTCGTTGCCGTCGCGGTCCAGGATCGCCGGATTGGTCATCAGGTGGCCGACATTCCTGACCAGCATCAGCGAGCGGCCGGGCACTGTCAGCGTGCCGCCGGCGGGCGCGGTGTAGGCGCGGTCGGGATTGAGCTTGCGCACGAAGCTCCTTCCACCCTTGCTGATCTCTTCCGTCAGGTCGCCCTTCATCAGGCCGAGCCAGTTGCGGTAGACGACGACCTTGTCCTGCGCATCCACCGCCGCGACCGAATCCTCGCGGTCCTGGATAGTGGTCAGCGCCGATTCCAGGATCACGTCGGCAATGCCGGCCGGATCGGTGCGCCCGATCTGGTTGTTTCGATCGATGACGATCTCGACATGCAGTCCATTTTTTTCCAGCAGCACGGCATCAGGGTTGGCCGCATCGCCGCGATAGCCGACGAATTGCCTGGGGTTGGCAAGCGTGGTGCCGCCGGCGCCGGCGCCGAGCTTCAGGGCGCCATGCGCCACCGACAGCCCGTTCACCCCCGCCCATTTGCCCGAAGTGAGCGGCACCGACTGGTCGAGAAAATCCTTGGCCCAGGCGATGACCTTGGCTCCGCGCGCAGGGTTGAAGCCCTTGCCTTTTTCCGCACCGCCCGTTTCGGGGATGGCATCGGTGCCATAGAGCGCGTCGTAGAGCGAGCCCCAGCGCGCATTGGCGGCGTTGAGCGCATAGCGCGCGTTCATCACCGGCACGACCAGCTGCGGGCCGGCAACGATGGCAATCTCGGGGTCGACATCGTCCGTCGACACCGAAAAGGCCGGCCCCTCGGGGACGATGTAGCCGATCTCTTTGAGGAAACCCTTGTAAGCCTCCATGTCGATCGGTGCGCCATTGTCGCGATACCAGCCGTCGAGCTTCTCCTGCATGGCGTCGCGTCTGGCGAGCAGCGCCCGGTTCTTCGGGGCGAGGTCGTGGACGATGGCCGAAAACCCGTTCCAGAATTTGTCCGCATCGATGCCGGTGCCGGGCAGCGCTTCGGCTGCGACAAAGTCGTGAAGCTCGCGGGCAATCCGCAATCCGGCGATTTCGACGCGATCGGTCATCAGGCTACTCCAGATGAAAGGCTTTGCGGGGCGTTTGGCATGTTGGGGTTGCAGGGTCAATTCAGCTTAGGGTGAAGGCGGGCATTTTGACGAACTGGCGAAGTCGGCGGCAACAGCGTCCTTCTCCCCGTTCTACGGGGAGAAGATAGCGGCGGCCCGATGAGGGGCGGCGCTGAGTTGCGTGAAATGGCGGCACGGCTAAATCGCGCCGGCCCGCGCTGCCCCTCATCCGCCCTTCGGCCACCTTCTCCCCGTGAACGGGGCGAAGGAAGATGCCTAGACAGCGATCCTCGGCCTGCCCGAGGCCACCGCCACGACATGCGCCTCGATGAACATGCGCTGGGCCTCCACCGTGGAAACCTTGAACTCGGTCGCGACATCGATCTCGGCGCTGTCGGTGCCGGCGTCCCGGGCGCGCTCGGCGACAATCGCCCGCACGTCGGCCTCGGCGGCGGCGATCGCCGTCGCCTCGTCGAGGAAGTCCCGGACCGTCTCTCCCGAGGCAAGGCGGAACAGCCCTTCCTTGGGCTGGCTGACCCGCGCCTCGGCGGAAACTCGCACCTGGCCGACGACGGCGCCGAGAGCGTTGGCGACATCGGTGTCTTCAGGCACCACGCACTCATTGCCGACCAGCGGCGCCAAGCCGGCATAATGAAGCGGCGCCGAGGCGCCGAGGCCGATGACAGGGCGGTCGAGCGCGACGCTGAGGCGGGCGATGCCGGGATGGGCGTCGACAGCGCGCTGCACCAATGCGTGCGCCACGGTCGCGGCGCCATCGAGACCGTCCTCGGCGAAGGCGGTTTCGAGGATGTATTCCGCCGACCAGCGCGTCAGCGTCACCAGCACGCGCTCCGAGAGCAGCTCCGGTGAGGCGGCGATAGGTTGGCCGCGGCCATCGCGTTTGCGCGAGAACAATTCGGCGCCGAGGCGGGCGGTCGCAGCATCCCAATTGGCCTGCTTGCCAACCACATGGGCCGCGTCCGACGGGGTGAAGCCTGAGATATGCACCAGGCCGCGCGCGACCAGCCGGTTCAACGTGGCGTTCTGGGCATTCGAGGTCAGCAGCCTGTCCAGGGCCAAAGGGGTGGCGCCGATCGCTTCGTAAAGGCGCGCTTCCGGAGCCGTGAGGCCCGCTGCAAGCCTGTCGGGCACGCCGGTGCGCACCGCAAAACGGCCGTCCATGCGGCCGGGGTTGGGCGCGCGCAACTGGCGTTCGAGTTCCGATTTGACGGCATCGCCATGCGCCATGCCGGCCAGCGCCAGCGGCACAAGGCGGCGCGGCCCGAGCAGGATTTTCGGGTTGAGCGCGCCATCCTCCAGCGTCACTTCGGAATCGCCGCCGAGGCCGAAGGTGCGCATGGCGACGGCTTCGACCATTGTGCGGAAGCCACCGACGGTGGCGCCTTCCGGATCAAGCCGCGGACGGCCCTGGTCGAGCACGGCGACGTCGGTCGTGGTGCCGCCAATGTCGGACACCACGGCATTGTCGAGCCCGGTCATGTGGCGGGCGCCGACCAGGCTGGCGGCCGGGCCGGAGAGGATCGTCTCGATCGGCCGCTGGCGGGCGAAGGCCGCCGAAACCAGCGCGCCGTCGCCGCGCACCACCATCAAGGGGGCGGCGATCTCGCGGGCTTCCAAAAATCCTTCGGTCGCCGCCACCAGCCGGTCGATCATCGAGATCAGCCTGGCGTTGAGCAGCGTGGTCAGCGCCCGGCGCGGGCCGCCGAGCTTGGCCGACAGCTCGTGGCTCGCGGTGACCGGCAGGCCGGTCTTGTCGCGGATCAGTTCGCGGGCGGCGACTTCATGCGCCGGGTTTCGGGTGGCGAAATAGGCGCAGACGGCAAAGCCGGACACCGAGGCGCCGAGTTCCGGCAGCATCGCCTCCAACCCCGACAGATCGAGCCTGGCGGCATTGCCGTGGACGTCATGGCCGCCTGGGCAAAACACCACCGGATCGGTGCCGAGCGCCGTCTTCAGCCCATCGCGGGCGAGGTCGGCTTCGGAAAAGCCGATCATGACGAGCGCCACGCGGCCGCCTTGGCCTTCAACGAGCGCATTGGTGGCAAGCGTCGTCGACATCGAAACGAGCTTGATCGTGCCAGGATTGGTGCCGGATTTTTGCAGCACCGCATCGACAGCGCCGGAAATGCCGACGGCGAGATCATGGCGCGTGGTCAGCGCCTTGGCCTTGGCCAGAACCTTGCCCTTGTTCGGCCCCTGTTGTGGGCCTTCCGTCTCGGACCACAGCACGGCATCGGTATAGGTTCCGCCGGTATCGATCCCGAGGAAAAGCGGCTTTGGCTTGGTCTTGGTGGTCATTGGCGGTCCGGGCAAGTGGGGAATTGCTTTCCCGCCCTTAACCCATAGCGGCCGGCCGATAAAGCAGCGAGCGCTGGGCCAACACGCGATGACCGTGATGGGGACTCGATCTGCACCCCAATTCGCGGAAATCGCAGCTGCGGCCGCAACGCCTGTGACCATCTCTCCTGCCGACGCAGGAAAGTCTTCTCGCCATGGCGAAAGAAAGTTCGGCGAGATGTGGCTATTTCGCCGTGACGGTGCCCTTCATCGAGCTGTGGATCGCACAATGGAACGGGTGCGCGCCGGCAGCGGATATCTTGACCTTGGCGCTCTTGCCGGTGGCGAGATGGCCGGTGTCGAAGGAGCCGTCAAGCGCGGTGGCGGTGTGCGTCATCGGGTCGGCATTGGTGAAGGTGATGGTATCGCCGACGGCGACCGAGATCTTCGACGGATTGAATTTCATGCCCTTGATCTGGACCGCATGATTGGCGGCGTAGGCGGGCATGGCAAAGGCAAGCAGAGCAAGAACGAGCATGGTGCGCATGATGGACTTCCTCCCTGTGCGCGAGACTTCATCCTAAACTAACGCTGGCGAACCGCCTTTCATGCCACGAAGCCGACTTTTTTATGCGTCCCATCGCAGAACGGCTTGTTGGCCGAGTGGCCACAGCGGCAGAGGAAGGTCTTGGTGGTACGGTCCACCGTGTGGCCGGTGCCGGTGACGATCTCAACATTGCCTTCGAGCTTGAGCGGGCCGTTGGGGGTCGGCGTCACTTTCAGCGGGCCATTGCGTGCTTCGAGCGCTGGCGTGTCCTTCAGCGCCGGTTCGCCGGTTGCGGTGAAGCCAGCCTTGATATGGCTGTTGTCGCAGAAGGGTTTATTCTCCGAGGCGCCGCAGCGGCAGAGCGTGGCGCGGAAGAACCTCTCGTCGCCAAGCACGATCTCGGCGTGCACGGCGAGCGGGCCGTTTTCGCGCAGGCGAACGGTGTTGACCACCGGCGGCTGTTCCTGCGGCCCGCCATCCTTCCTGACATAGGTGATGGCGCCCGACGGGCAGTTTTCCGCCAGCGCCACCACTTGCTCTGTCGTGGCCGCTTCGGGATGGATCCACTGTCCCGGCGCATTGGGCACGAAGACGTGCGGATTGCCGAGCACGCAGTTGCGCGAATGGATGCAGCGTTTGCCGGAAAACCCGACGTCGATCTTGTCGCTTTCGACCATGCCGGCCATCGCGGTACTCCTTTTGCCTGAAGCGCGCCGCGTCAATCGACGCGGCGCGCTCTGGGTAGGTGCGCAGGCTATGGCTTCAGTTGCAAAACCGTCAAGCTGGCAAACCGGTCAGGGGACGAGATTGATCTCCTCGGTCTCGCCGCCGCTGCAGGTGTAGCAGCAATCCTCGCATTTTTCCTTGTTGCCGGGGCCGACGCCCCAATAGGTGCCCTCGTCGCCATCGACCCAGGCGCCGTAGCAGATCGATTCGCCTTCGTTGCAGGAGATCGGCAACGACTTGGTCTCGCCATCGTCGAGGTAGAAGTCCTTGCCGTCGCCTGGCCAGACATAGTCGCGGTCCTGGCTGTAGAGCTCGACGCGCATGGCGTTGGGATGGCCGTTCTTGATGGCGAAGGTGACGTCGCCGGCATGGGCGGCGGATGCGAACAGGACGGCAAGCGAAACCGCCACGGCAAGGCGGCGCGCTGATATGAAAGACATGGAAACCCCCGATGAAGAATCGGCCCCCACGGCCGATGGCACGATCATGCCATGAGGCGGGCGGGGGCTAAAGGGATGATGTCGTCAATCCCTGACATAATCATTGCCGCGTCTCGTTTATCGCTGCCAGAAGGGCAGTTTGGCGATCTCTTCATCGACCTGCGTTCTGGTCAGGCCGATATCGTCGATCAGATGCGGATTGACCTCCGAGATTCGCTTGAGGTCCCAGCGAAAGCGGGTCCGCTGGCGCCAGGCGGCAATCGCGTTTCGCAGGCTGGCAAGGCTATAGCGCCTGTTGGGCACCTGCCCGACTGGCACTCCCCGCCGCACCGCTTGATGCGGGGCTGGTGCAAAAATGTTGGTCATGGCAACCTCCATGGGGTTCCGAAGCCCCCACGATTCGAGGGGCCTCGACCTGATTGAGGTTGAATTCTGCCGGATACGGACAGCGGCGTAATTAAGCCCTGCCAAATAGTTCTCAAAAGTTCCAAACAGGCTCTAACTCCTTGTTTTTGGCGCAATTCCCCGTGGAAAAATCCAGGCGCTTCCGTTGACGTGACCGCCTCACACTTTTCCTCGAATTGATCTATAGATGCGCCCTATGCAGGGATCGCGCTTTGCCTTTGGTCCGTTCGTGCTTGATCCGGGTGCGGGAACGCTGCTCCGGAACGACGATCCCGTTGCCGTCGGCTACCGCGGGCTGAAGCTGCTTGCGGCGCTCGTCGGACGGCCCGGCGAAATCCTTGACAAGGCGGAGTTGATGGACGCGGCGTGGCCGGGTACGGCGGTGGAGGAAGGCAACCTCACCGTGCAGATCGCGCAGTTGCGCAAGCTGCTTGGTCCACCCGCCAATGGCGGCGAATGGATATCGACGGTCCCCCGCGTCGGCTATCGCTTCACCGGCGCAATCGAGCAGCTCGACCACGCCAAGCGCAGACATTTGCCGCTGCCCGACAAGCCGTCGATCGCGGTGCTGCCTTTCGTCAATCTCGGCAACGACCCCGAACAGGAGGCGTTCGCCGACGGCCTGACCGAAGACCTGATCACCGACCTCTCCAGGGCACCGGGCCTGTTCGTCATCGCCCGCAACTCGACCTTTGCCTACAAGGGCAAGGCGATGGACGTGCGCGAGATCGCCGAGGAGTTGGGCGTGCGCTACCTCCTGGAAGGCAGCGCCAGACGCGCCGCCGGGCGGGTGCGGATCAATGCGCAGCTGGTCGACGCGGTGAGCGGCGAACATCTGTGGGCGGAGCGCTTCGATCGCGGCCTTGACGATATCTTCGCCGTTCAGGACGAGGTGACGGCCAAGATCGTGGAGGCGCTGCTCGGCCGGCTGCGGGCGCCAACGCCGCGCAATCGGCCGACAAATCTCGAGGCCTACGATCTGTGCGTACGGGCGCGCAAGCTGATCGACGACTCGCCGCAGTCCGCACGGGAAGCGCATCTGATGCTGACGCGCGCTGTCGCTCTCGATCCGGACTACGCCGAGGCCTATCGCTGGCTTGCCATGAACCACTGGATGGGATGGGTGCATTGGGGCGAGCCGGTCGAACCGAACCGCGGCATCGCCCTGGAGCTGGCGCGCAAGGCCGTGGCGATCGATGCCAACGACGCCGGCTGCCGTTGGGTGCTCGGCAACCTGCTCGCCTATGAACGAGACTTCGAAGAGGCGGATGCCGAATTCGCCAGGGCGTTCGAGCTCGACCCGAACGAGGCCGACGCCTGGGCGACATTGTCCGACATCACGACCTTGGCCGGGCGCGTCGAAGAGGCCCTCGAGCAGATCCGCAAGGCGTTTCGGCTCAACCCGTTTCCGGCAAGCTGGTACTATCTGACACTCGGCCAGGCACAATATGCGGCGCGCGACTACGAGGCCGCCGTCGAGACGCTGCGCCGCGACGAGACCTACCGGACGAGCTCACGCCGTTTCCTGGCGGCAAGCCTGGCGCAACTTGGCAGGCTCGACGAGGCGCGCGCAGAGGTCGAATTGTTCCTCGTCGGCAACCCGCATTTCACGACCCGCCACTGGGTCTGGACGGAGCCTTTCCGCGACACCGCGATGATGGAGCATTTCGTCGATGGCTTCCGCAAGGCCGGTCTGCCCTAAGCAAATTCCAGGAAAAGTGTGAAACGGTTCTCCTGGAATTGCTCTCGTGATACGCCGGCCGATCACGGCACCAGGTCGATTGTCTCGGTCGAGTGCTCCACGCAGATGAAGCAGCAGGTGTCGCAAGGCTGGTCGTTGTCAGGCCCGACGCCGGCGGAAATCTGGTCATTGCCGTTGACCCAGGCGCCGTAGCAGATGCGTTCGCCCTGATTGCACGAGATCGGCACCGATTTCTGCGAGCTCGGATCGATCAGGAATACCTTGTCGTTGCCCGGCCAGACCGTTTCGCGGTCACGGCTGAACAGCTCTACCGCAACGCCTTCCCTGCGCATGTTCTTGACGAACAGGGCCATGTCGGCGGCCTCGGCCGACGTGGCGAAGACCAATGCTGCCAGCGCAACAATGCGAAACAACGTCACCACCGGACCCTCCCGAATCATCCCGGCAGAATCGCATGCCTGCCGGGAACTAGGAAGACGCGGCGCCAGCGATCTCCCGCCCCAGCCGCAGCGTCTCGACGACCAGAAGATCGAGATCCTCGCGCCTTGTGCGATGGTTGGCGATCGCCACGCGCAGCCAGTGTTGGCCATGCACGGTGGTGTCGGAGAGGACGGCAATGCCGCATTCCTGCAGCCGCAGCATGATTTCGGTGTTGAGTGCCTTCAGCGCTTCGCCGGCAAGCCCCGGCTGGTAGCGGAAGCAGACGATGTTGATGGTCGGCGGCGTCGCCAGCTCCAGCGATGGCTCGGCTTCGACCAGCCCGGCGAGATACGCGGCCTGCGCGATATTCTGGTCGATCAGGCGGCCGAATTTGTCGACGCCATGTTCCTTCAGCGCCATCCAGACCTTGAGCGCGCGAAAGCCGCGCGAGGTCTGCAGGCCGTAATCGTGCAGCCAGTCGCCGGAGGCAAGGCCGCGCGGCGTCGATTCCAGATATTCGGGCGTCACGGCGAAGGTGCGGCGATGCGCGACGGCATCCCTGACCAGGGCACAACCGACCTCGAACGGCGCGTGCAGCCATTTATGCGGATCGAGCGCGACCGAATCCGCCCATTCTATGCCGGCGACGCGATGCGCATTGTCGGGTGCAATCGCGATCAGGGCGCCGATGCAGCCATCGACATGGAACCACAGGTCTTCCTCATGCGCGAGCTTGGCAAGCGCCTTGAGATCGTCGATCGCGCCGGTGTTGACCGTGCCGGCATTGCCGATGACGCAGGCCGGCTTGCAACCCGCCGCCCGATCCTCGGCTATAGCGGCGCGCAAGGCCGTTATGTCGATGCGCAGGCCGGCATCGGTCGGGATGCGGCGCAGCGCCCGGTTGCCGAGGCCGAGCGCCTCCATCGCCTTGCGGTGGCAGGAATGGAGCTGGTCCGAGCCATAGAAGCGCAGCGGCTTGTCGATCGCGGCAACGCCGTGCTCACGCACGTCGATGCCGGCCTTGGCGTTGCGCGCCACGGTCAGGCCGATGATGTTGGCCATCGAGCCGCCGCTGACCAGCGTGCCGGAGGCGGAGGCAGGAAAGCCTAGCATCTCCTTGCACCAGTTCACCACCTGGTTGTCCATCAGCCCGGCGGCGTGGTTGCCGCCGCCGAGATTGGAGCCCTGGATTGCCGCGAGGAAGTCGCCGAGCGCGCCGGTGAAGTTGCTCGACCCCATATACCAGGCCCAGAAGCGCGGATGGATGTTGCCCATCGGATAGGACATCACCGTGCGCGAGACCTCGCTGTAGACATCGGCCAGCGGCGCCGGCGATCGCGGCAGGGGTGCGGCGAAGGCTTCCCGCACATCCGCCGGCATCTCCCGCCACACCGGACGGTCCCTGACGTCGCTGAGGTAATCGACGGCATCGTCGATGACCTGGTGCGACAGGGCTTGGACGGTGGCCCAGTCCGCGGGGTCGAGCGTCTCCTCGGCCAAAAGCCCAAGGGTTTCCTGCGCGATGTCCATCACCGGTCTCCCGTCAAGCCGTCGGGAACTGGCAGCCGGGCGTCGAGCGCGACAGCGCCATCTCGTCGGCATCCATCTCGGCCTCGATGCCGTCGAATAGCGGCGTCGACATGTAGCGCTCGCCGGTGTCGGGCAGCATGCACAGGATCACCGATCCGGCCGCCGACTTCTCCGCCACCTGGCGCGCCACGGCGAAGGTGGCGCCGCCGGAAATGCCGGTGAAGATGCCTTCCTTCTGCGCCAAGGCCTTGGCCCATTTGATGCCTTCGGGTCCGGCGATCGGCATCACCTCGTCATAGAGGCTGGCGTCGATCGCCTCCTGCAGCACGTTGGGGATGAAGTCCGGTGTCCAGCCCTGGACCGGGTGCGGCTCGAAGGCCGGGTGGCTGGCGGCAGGGGCGCCGTGGGCACCGCGCTGCTGCGCCTTGCCGCTGCCGACCAGTTGCGCATTGGCCGGTTCGCACAGCACTATGCGGGTGTCCGGCCGTTCGCGGCGCAGCACGCGCGCCACGCCGACGACGGTGCCGCCGGTGCCATAGCCGGTGACGAAGCAATCGAGCCGCGCCCCCCTGAAATCATTGACGATCTCACGTGCCGTCGTCGCCTCGTGGATGGCGGCGTTGGCTGACGTCTCGAACTGGCGGGCGAGGAACCAGCCATTGGCTTCGGCCAACTCAACCGCCTTCTTGTACATGCCAAAGCCTTTTTCGGCGCGCGGCGTCAGCACGACCCTGGCGCCCAGCATGCGCATCAGCTTGCGGCGCTCGACCGAAAAACTGTCGGCCATGGTGACGACCAGCGGATAGCCTTTTTGCGCGCAGACCATGGCCAGGCCGATGCCGGTGTTGCCGCTGGTCGCCTCGACCACTGTCTGGCCGGGCTTCAGCGCACCGCTGCGCTCGCCTTCCTCGATGATGTTGAGCGCCAGCCGGTCCTTCACCGAGGCGGCGGGGTTGAAGAACTCGGCCTTGACATAGATCGTCGCATGGGCCGGCCCGATGTTGTTGATGCGGATCACCGGCGTATCGCCGACCGTGTCCAGAATGCTGTCGAACAGGCGGCCGCGCCCGTTCGTGGTCCGGATTTTTTGTTTGTTCAACATCGTTGATCTCCTTGATCGTGTTCGTCTTCACTTCACAGGGCCGGTTACAAACCGGCGGATCGGGCGGCGAGGTTTCGAGACCTTGCCGCGCTAGGACTGACATGCCGACGATGCGGCAATGGCGATGCCCGGCGCGAAATTCGCCGCCGGATGCGCCATTTCGTGTTTGGTGATACAGCAAGGGCCGACAGGCCAGCGTGGGAGCAGGCGTGGAAACGGACGTGGAATCCGCACAAGCAAGGCAGGACGGCGGCATCCCCAGCCTGTCCGTGCGCCTGCTCGGACCGCTGGAAATCGCGCGTGACGGCGTGCCCGTTGCACTGCCGGCGTCGCGCAAGCTGCGCGCGCTGTTCGCTTATCTGGCGCTGGCGCCGCATGCCGTGGGCCGCGGCCGCCTGTGCGAACTGCTGTGGGATGTGCCCAACGATCCCCGCGGCGAGTTGCGCTGGTGCCTGAGCAAGCTGCGCGGCGCGCTCGACACGCCGGATCGGCGCCGGGTCATCACACAAGGCGATGCGGTCGCGCTCGATCTCGACGGCTGCCTTGTCGATGCGCTGGAGATCGCCCACGCCGCCGGCCTCGGGATCGGCACGCTCGAGACTGCGCGGTTGCAGGCGCTGGCAAACCTGTTTGCCGGCGATCTGCTCGACGGGCTGGAGCTGGAGCGCAGCCCGCTCTTCGACAGCTGGCTGGTCGCCCAGCGCCGGCGTTTTCACGCTTGCCACGCCGCCGTGCTGGAACGGCTTGCCGCAAACCATCCGGCGGGCTCGGCCGAAATGTCCGGCCATCTCGACAAATGGGTCGAGCTGGCGCCCTTCGATACCCGCGCGCATCTGGCCTTGCTGTCCAATCTGGCGGAGCGCGGCGCCATCGGCGCGGCAGAGGCGCATCTGGCCTCCGCGGCCCGCCTGTTTCAGTCGGAAAAGCTGGATTTCGCCCCGCTGCGCGTCGCCTGGCAGGCAATCCGCGACCAACAGTCGGGCAGCCCGCTCAAGGCGCAGCTGGCCAGCCTGTCCACACGACCGCAGCTGGTCGCCACGCCGGATGATGCCGGTGCGATCGAGCCAAGCCAGGCCTCGCTGGCGGTAATGCCGTTCGTCGAGGAAAGTGGCGGGCGCGGCGGACTTGCCGACGGCTTCACCCACGACATCATCACCCGTCTCGCCAAGCTTCGGGATTTCTTCGTCATCGCGCGCGGATCGGTCTTCGCGCTGGCGGAAACGACCACAGCGCCGGAGGAAGCCGGCAGAAAACTTGGCGTCGATTATGTCGCCACGGGCACAGTGCGCAACCAGCCCGGCCGTCTGATCGTCAGCGTCGAGCTCATCGAGGTGCGCACGGCGAGGATCGTCTGGGCCGAGACCTTCGAGCGCAGGCCCGACGACCTCTTTGCCGTGCTCGACGATATCGGCGACAGTATCGTCTCATCGATATCGGCGGAGATCGAAACGGTCGAGCGCAACCGCGCTATGCTGAAGGCACCTAACTCGCTCAATGCCTGGGAGGCCTACCATCGCGGTCTCTGGCACATGTATCGCTTCACTCGGGCCGAGAACGAGCAGGCGCGGCATTTTTTCGACAAGGCCTTGCAGCTCGACCCGACCTTTGCCCGCGCCTATGCCGGCCTGTCCTTCACCCATTGGCAGAATGCCTTCCAGCGCTGGGGCGACCGCGACCGCGAAAGCGCGCTGGCCTATGAGAGCGCCGGCCACAGCCTGCTGGTCGACGACCACAATCCGGCCGCACACTGGGCGATGGGCCGGGCGCTTTGGCTGCGCGGCGAGCAGGACGGATCACTCCGCGAATTGGAACGAGCGGTCGATCTCAGCCCGAATTTCGCGCTCGGCCACTACGCGCTGTCCTTCGTCCACTCGCAGTCGGGCGACCCGCGCGCGGCGATAGACTCGTCGGACCATTCGCGTCATTTGAGCCCCTTCGACCCGCTGCTGTTCGGCATGCTGGGGTCGCGCGCCATGTCGCATGTGCGGCTTGGCCAGTTCGAGGAGGCGGCCAACTGGGCGCTGAAGGCGGCGGCGCGGCCCAATGCCCATACCATCATCCTGGCGATCGCCGCGCACTGCCTGGCGCTGGCCGGCCGGCTCGACGAGGCGCGCGGCTTCGCCGCCGCCATCCGCAAGACATTGCCTGATTACCGCGCCGACGATTTCATCGGCACCTTCCGCTTCGAGCCCGATGCCGAGGCGCTGTTCCGGCAAGGCGCAAGGCGGATAGGGCTCAGCTGATTTCGCGCCTGAACTCTACCCGTTAACGAATTCGGAAGGAGTTGCTTAACCGTTCACCTCTATCTGACCTCGCGGGGGCTCCCATGGCAAAGTGAGTATGATGAGCGACAGACCTGACAAGCGCAACGAATGGCGCGCCATTCTTCATGTACAGGCCCGCGTCGCCGTCCTGTTCGTTCCGGTGGTGGCCAGCCTGCTGATCATCGCCGCTCTTGCCGGCAACGAACGCAAATCCGTTCCCGATGTCGACCGGACGATTACCGGGTCGGTGCGATAGACGGCACAACAGCCGCGAAGGCCTGCCGGTGTGCGCTATTTGGGCGCGCCATCACCTCGATGACGCGATCCTGGTCCCCGTGGGAATTCTTGCCGTGGTCAAGATGATACCGCCCGAGGCTATGGCCGAACAAAGGAAGGCCGCCTCCCGCCGTTGACAAGCCCGTGAGCCGCAGCGCGGCGGTGATCAGCGCCTGGCTAAAGGATCTTGGTCACCAGCTTGTCCAGACGGGAGTTCTCGCAGTAAGCCAGTCGCACCACCATAGCACCCATGATGCCGGTGATGGCCCCGCCGACAACGTCGGTCAGGTAGTGCGTACCGATGAAGATTCTCGACCCGCAGATCAGGAATGCCATGATGAAGAGCGCAATCGTCCGGCGCGGGAGGCCTTGCATCGCAAAGGCCGCAACAATCGCAATGCTCGCTGTCGCGTGATCGGATGGAAACGACCAGTCGGCGCTCGGCGCAATCAACAGGTGCGTCACGCCGGCATCGTAGGGCCGTATCCGATGCACGAATAGAAGAATGAACTGGTTGACCGCCAGACCGAGCAAGAACGCCAGACCGGCCGACACGGCCGCGTGACGAACATGGTAGCGGTCAACCTTCGCCCACCATTGC
This sequence comes from Mesorhizobium erdmanii, assembly GCF_013170725.1. Classification (NCBI taxonomy): domain Bacteria; kingdom Pseudomonadati; phylum Pseudomonadota; class Alphaproteobacteria; order Hyphomicrobiales; family Phyllobacteriaceae; genus Mesorhizobium; species Mesorhizobium erdmanii. Next base: position 813,212 of record NZ_CP033361.1, read on the forward strand.
AGGGCCACAGCCAGAACCATGAGAGGAACGCCGATTTGCGAGACTCCGATCATCGTCCTATCAAGAAAGGGGCTGATCCCGGCCGCGCCATTTATCCAGTGTGTTAAAGCTACATCCATTGGCATCGGATTCCGTTATTGGTTGTGAGGTGGATTCTTGAAATTTGTCGATGAACGCCGCATCCACCAAGTCTTCGAAGTCAGCCTCTGGCTGAAGGGCGCGCATGCCCTGATCGAATGCATTGGCGGGATTCTGCTCTATGTCGTCACCACCGATACCATTGCCTCCTGGGTCAATGCCCTCACCGCCGATGAATTGACCGAAGATCCAAACGATTTCATAGCTGGCCATCTGTCGCAGATGGCAAGCCATTTTTCGATCGCCAGCAAGGAGTTTTATGCCTTCTACCTGCTTAGCCACGGCTTGATAAAGCTTGCCTTGGTGGCTGGACTTTTGAGAGGCAAGCTCTGGTCTTACCCTGCCTCGCTCGCGGCTTTGGGCTTGTTCATGGTCTATCAAGTCTATCGTTACTCATACACCCAATCATTCGGCCTGCTGGTCCTGACCGTCTTCGATGCGATTGTCATGGTGTTGATCTGGCATGAATGGAGGATCGTGCGACAGCACAAGCCGGCATGATGGCCGGCATGATGGTTGAGTTGCCGGCCTCGTCCCCCGTTTGCCGAACGCCGTCACAACCGCCTGACTGCAATGATCGTCCTGCCTTGCGGCGGAACCCCACGTACCGTCGAACATTGTCTTCCAGGGCCGAACCTGGAGGACATGATGACCCGCGCTTTCGACATCAACGAGAACACCGAGGAAAATCCCAGGCGCCCGCCGAAGCCTGAGACCGGTGACAACCTCAGGAAAAAGAAGGTCGAGGGTAAGGCCTTCCAGGTGAACGAGAACAGCGTCGACAATCCGACAACCGCGCCGGTGACGCCAAAGCGGGACTGACCGCGGATGTGGTTCGCGATTGACCGAAGCGTACCCAACTCCTAGGGCGGAGCAGGAGCGAGGCTCCGTCGCGGTGACGCCGGTCAAAAAGTGCTGCACATCAATATGTTACGCTGCTCGATGCGCTCTCGACAGCAGTGGTCATTCTCAACCGTTGGAGTAGGGCCGTCAGGTCACGGCATGGAAGCGTGTTTCCGACTGGAGTTCGCGTCGTCTCAAACAAACCTTGGGATCGGACCGTTCTGCGGTGTCGTGCGGTCACCGAGGTCGAGAAAGACCTCGTCGACATAACACCAGCCCCAGCCTTCCGGCGGGTCATAGCCCTCGATGACGGGATGGCTGGTGGCATGAAAGTGCTTGGTGGCGTGGCGGTTGGGCGAGTCGTCGCGGCAGCCGACATGGCCGCAGGTGCGGTAGAGCCGCAGATGCACCCACCACGAGCCGCTCTTCAGGCACTCCTCGCAGCCGAGCGCGCTCGGCGTGACGTCCTTGATCCCAGCCGCATGCTCGCATTCGTCCGCCATCACACTCTCCTGAAACTATCTCTCTGTTGAAGCATGATCTTTTTCCGAAAACCGGTCCCCACTTTTCGGGATCATGCTTTGAAGCGCGGCGGTCTGGCCGCCGTCTTGCGCCAGATAAGCATGCAAGGCCGCGACCACCTGGGCGCCCTCGCCGACCGCCGCGGCGACGCGCTTCACTGAGCCGCAACGCACGTCGCCGATGGCGAACACGCCGCTGCGGCTGGTCTCCATGAAACCGCGGTCCGGCCCCAGCTCCGATCCGGTGCGGACGAACCCCTTGGCATCCAGCGCCACGTTGCAGTGCGCCAGCCAGTCGGTGTTCGGATCGGCGCCGATAAATAGGAAAAGATGGCGGATTGGCCGTGTCGTTTCTTCGCCGCTGATGCGGTTGCGCCAGCGGACAGTGGCGAGATTACCCTCTTCGCCGTCCAGCGCCTCGATTTCGGTCTCGGTCAGCACCTCGATGTTCGGCTGCGCCTTGATGCGCTCGACCAGATAGCGCGACATCGAGGCATCGAGGCTGCCGCCGCGAGCCAGCAGCGCCACCTTGCGCGCCTGGCTGGCGAGATAGACCGCCGCTTGCCCGGCCGAATTGCCGGCGCCGACCAGCGCCACTTCTTGGCTCGCGCAAAGCCGGCCTTCGATGGGGGAGGCCCAATAATGCACCGAGGTTCCCTCGAACCGCGACAGGTTGGCGACGTCGAGGCGGCGGTAGCGCGCGCCGCTGGCGATCACCACGCTGCGCGTGCGCACCGTCTCGCCATCGCCGACATCGAGCAGATAGCGCGCGCCTGAATTGTCGGTCGCCGCGCTCAAAAGCTTCGCCTCGTCCGGGATTACCATTTCGACGCCGAATTTCTGCGCCTGGTTGTAGGCGCGCGCCATCAGCGCCATGCCGGTGATGCCGGTGGGGAAACCGAGATAGTTCTCGATGCGCGAGGAGGCGCCGGCCTGGCCGCCGAAGGCCCGGCAATCGAGCACGATGGTCGACAGCCCTTCGGACGCCGCATAGACCGCCGCCGCCAACCCCGCCGGGCCGGCGCCGACAATGGCGACGTCATACAGCGTATCGGCATCGATCGGCCTGAGCAGGCCGATGCAGCGGGCGAGGTCCTTCTCGCCTGGATTGAGCAGCAGCCTGCCGTTCGGGCACAGCACGACCGGCAGATGGTGCGGGTCGACATCGAAACGCTCGACCAGGGTTTTGGCGCAGGGGTCGCTGCCGGAATCGAGCACGCGGTGCGGCTGGCCGCTGCGGGCCAGGAAGCCTTGCAGCCGCAGCACGTCGGCATTGCCGGATGGCCCGATGATGATCGGCCCGCTGGTGGCGCTTTCGAGCAGCCCGACACGGCGCAGGATCAGCGCCCGCATGATGCGTTCGCCGAGATTGGCCTCCTGCACCATCAGGTCGCGCACCCGCCGCGAGGGGATGACGAAGGCCCCGACCGGCTCGGCGGCCTCGGCATTGACCAGTGAGGGCCGTGCCGAAAGCTGCGCCAGCTCGCCGACGAAGCTGCCGGGGCCATGGCTGACGATCGTCTCGCGCCGGCCGAGCCCGTCTTGGGTAATATCGACCTTGCCCGACAGGACGACGATCAGGCCGGGCGCGACATCGCCGGCCTTGATGATGTGCTCGCCGGCCCCGTAGGCGCTGGCTTCGCCGAACCGGCGCATGCGCTCGATGTCCGCCTCGCCCAGCGTGGGAAAGGCCTGGTCGCGACGAGCGCCGAAGATTGCTGTGGCGGATTGAGACATGAGTGGAGCGTAGCGAAGTGGGCGGCCGGTTTGAAGCGATTTGTGAGGGGACTGGCCAGGAGGGGAGGTTGTGGACGCGTTCCTCGAGGTCGCCATCCCCGGGCTTGACGCTCGAATCCATGCCGCGACGTTAGCCAACGAATGCAGCGAGCAGAATTCTGCACCGTGGCAGCGCTGCAAAGTCACGGAATGGATCGCAGGTTCTCCGCGACGGAGCTTCGCTCCTGCTTCGCCCTGGGATGACGAAATCCGTGGTCAGCTTTTATAAGAAGGAACTCGCCAATCCCGTTGGTAGTCGGGAAAAAATGGTGCCCAGAAGAGGACTCGAACCTCCACTCCTTGCGGAACACGGACCTGAACCGTGCGCGTCTACCAATTCCGCCATCTGGGCTGGTGCGGGCTCAATAAGCGGGCAAGCGATGGCTGTCAACGCGCTTTTTTTCGGGGCTGCCGCTCGTCGGCTCAGTTTCGGGCGTTGGCGCCGTCCCTCACCTGCCTGCCGGCATTCTCTACCCGTATAGTGACGGGGAGAGGAACGCTCTCAACCCTCCAGCACTTCCTTCGACGCCACGGTCGAATCGGCGTTGAGCTGGTAGATGACCGGCACGCCGGTGCCGAGTTCCAGCTTGACGATCTCCTCGCCCGACTTGCCGTCCAGCGCCATGATCAGCGCGCGCAGCGAATTGCCGTGGGCGGCGACCAGCACGGTGCCGCCGCGCAGCACGTGCGACTGCATGTCATGCAGATAATAGGGCCAGACGCGAGCGCCGGTGTCCTTCAGGCTCTCGCCGCCGGGCGGCGGCACGTCGTAGGAGCGGCGCCAGACATGCACCTGCTCCTCGCCCCATTTCTTGCGGGCGTCGTCCTTGTTGAGGCCCGAGAGGTCGCCATAGTCGCGCTCGTTGAGCGCCTGATCGCGGATGGTCTTCAGGTCGCTCTGGCCGACCGCGTCGAGAATGTGCTGGCAGGTTTTCTGCGCCCGGATCAACGCCGAAGTGAAGGCGATGTCGAACTTCAGCCCGCGCGCCTTGAGCTTTTGGCCGGCGGCCTTGGCCTCGGCGTGGCCCTGCTCCGTCAGGTCGACATCGCGCCAGCCGGTGAACAGGTTCTTCAGGTTCCATTCGCTCTGGCCGTGGCGCACGAGCACGAGAGTTCTCGACATTTTTGCTCCCATCAGGTTGGCAGATTGGTAATTGGCGGGTTGGCGGCCTCAGCTCAGGCCGAGCACGTCCCGCATTGAGTAAAGGCCGGGCTTCCTGCCACGCCCCCAAAGCGCCGCCTTGACGGCGCCGCGGGCGAAGATGGCGCGGTCCTCGGCATGGTGGGACAGCGTGATGCGTTCGCCGGTGCCGGCCAGGATGATGCTGTGATCGCCGACCACCGAGCCGCCGCGCAGCGTGGCAAAGCCGATCGAGCCTTCTCTTCGTACGCCCGTATGGCCGTCGCGTGAACGCACGTCGTTGCCGGCCAGCGCGATACCGCGCCCGGTGGCGGCGGCCTCGCCGAGCAGAAGTGCAGTGCCCGACGGCGCGTCGACCTTGTGCTTGTGGTGCATTTCGAGGATCTCGATGTCGAAATCACCGGCGTCGAGCGCGCGCGCCGCCTGTTCGACCAGCACCGCCAGCAGATTGACGCCGAGGCTCATATTGCCCGACTTGACGATGGTCGCGTGGCGCGCGGCGGCGGCGATCCTGGCGTTGTCGTCAGCCGAACAGCCGGTCGTGCCGATGACATGGACGATGCGCGCCTGCGCCGCGTAGCCGGCGAATTCGACCGTCGAGGCCGGCGTGGTGAAATCGAGCACGCCGTCGGCCTTGGCGAAGACCGGCAGCGGATCATCCGATATCGCCACGTCGATGCGGCCGACGCCGGCGAGTTCTCCTGCATCCCTGCCCAGATGGGGCGAATCCGCGCGCTCGACCGCGCCGATGACGCGGGCGCCCGGGATGGTGTGGATGGCGCGGATCAGCGTCTGGCCCATGCGGCCGGCCGCACCCACCACCACCAAGCCCATATCGCCTGTTTCGCTCATGTGCTCCTCACCGCAGTCTTCTTCGCGCGCGTGGTCCGGACCGGAGTTTGGATCGGCTTGCTGTCATCGACAAGCCCCAGCCCCTTCTTGCCCTGGATGCGATGGAAGCGGGCATAAACGCTATGTGGGTTGGCCATCAGCGCGGCATGCGTGCCTTGCTCGACCAAACGTCCCTCTTCCAGCACGATGATGTGGTCGGCATTGACCACCGTCGACAACCGATGCGCTATGACGATGGTGGTGCGGCCTTGCATGACATGGGTCAGCGCTTCCTGGACGCGGGCCTCCGCCTCGTTGTCGAGCGCCGATGTCGCCTCGTCGAGCAGCAGGATCGGCGCCTGGCGCACGATGGCGCGGGCGATCGAGACGCGCTGGCGCTGGCCGCCGGAAAGGGTCGAGCCGCCTTCGCCGACCGGCGTATCGTAACCTTGCGGCTGCTGGCGGATGAACTCGTCTGCTGCCGCCTGTTTCGCCGCCTGCTCGATTTCGGCGTCCGTTGCCGACAGGCGGCCGTAGCGGATGTTGTCGCGGATCGTGCCCTCGAACAGATAAGGCGCCTGCGCCACATAGGCGATCGACTGCCGCAGCGAATGCTTGGTCACCTTCGAGATGTCCTGGCCATCGACCGCGATGCTGCCCTGGTCGACGTCGTAGAAGCGCTGCAAGAGCGCCACCAGCGTCGACTTGCCGGCGCCCGACGCACCGACGATCGCCGTCACCTTGCCGGCGGCGGCGGTAAAGCTCAGATCCCTCAGCACCGGCATGTCGGCGCTATAGCCGAACGTCACATTGTCGAAGCGCACCTCGCCGGTGGTGATCCTGGCCTCGACGGCATCGGGCGCGTCGCCCTGTTTCGGCTCCAGGTCGAGCAACTCGTAGATCATGCGGGCGTTGACCAGCGCACGTTCCATGCCCACCTGTGTGCGCGCCAGGCGTCTTGCCGGGTCATAGGCCATGATCAGCGCGGTGATGAAGGAAAAGACCGCACCAGGGGGCTGCCCAAGATACAGCGCCCGGTAGCCGGAATAGGCAAGCACAGAGGTAACGGCGAGACCGCCAAGTATCTCGGAAATCGGCGACAGCCGCTCCGAGACGCGGGCAATCTTGTTGTTACGCTGCTCGGCCGTATCCGCCATGATGCCGATGCGGCGGGCCAGCTCGGCCTCCAGGGTGAAGGCCTTGACGATAGCGATGCCTTGCGTGGCCTCCTGCACGGACCCGTTCAGCCGCGAATTGATCAGCACGGAATCCCGGTTGATACGCCGCAGTCGGCGGGTGATGTAGACGACGGCCCAGATCAGCGGAGGGCCGATCAACAGCGAGCTGAGCGACAACACCGGATCCTGGTAGATCATGACGCCGACGAGGGCGACCAGCGTGACCGCGTCGCGGCTGATCGAGGTCAGTGTCAGCGACAGCAGATCGCGAACGCCGCCGACATTCTCGCTGACCTGTGCCGCCAGCCGGCCGGAACGTGTATCGTTGAAGAAATCGACACCGAGCTTCATCAGATGGTCGAAGCTGCGCTTCTGGTAGCGCGCGACCAAATTGTTGCCGATACTGGCCAACGCGACTGCCTGGCCGTAACCGGCGAAGCCGCGCAGCAGGGAGGCTCCCATGAAACCGGCGCAGATCAACCAGAGCATATCGCCGCGCCGTTCGTAGAAGATCTGGTTGATCATCGGGGCCATGATCCACGCCGTGAAGGCAGTGGTGCCGGAAACGATCAGCAGGCAAGAGACGGCAACGACATAGGTCCAGCGATACTCATTGCCGTTTTCAGCGAGGATGCGGCGGAGCACCGCTGTGACCTCGCCGGGCCGGGCTTTTTGTTTGTTTGGAGCTTGAAGTGTCAAATCGGGAGCGCTTTGTGGTTTCCGCCTCGTGGGACCGGGCTGTAAATTCGGCACCCCTCTTAACGTCATGCAGCCGCATTGCCTATGCCCATGGCTGATTAACTTCGTCACGGGGGCTCAGGCGCGCCGGCCTGGAGCGCATATAGGCGCTTCCAGACGAAGAGCTAGGCCTGCCAGCGCCGGCCCGCCGTCTGGACGCCGAACAGCGACGGGTTCCTCGCATAGGCGGCAAGGCCGAGAAGCGCGGCCAGCGGATGGGTGATGACATAGACCGGCATGGTGCGCATCAGCGCGCTGTGCGGCGCCTTGTCCTCGAAGGCGGCGCGGAAATTGCCCTCCTTCAGCGCCGGTACGATCTTCTGCGCGATGCCGCCGGTCAAGAACACGCCACCACGGCTCATGAACACCAGGGCCAGGTCGCCGGCGGTGCGCCCAAGGCAGGTGACGAAGATTTCGAGCGCTTCCTCAGCCACCGGATCGGTCTTGGCCAATGCCGCGCCGGTGATCTCGGCCGGCGTGGTGAAGGGCGACGGCTTGCCGTCCGCCCGCGCCACCGCCCTGTAGACGTTGACGAGGCCGCGCCCGCACAGGATCTGCTCGCCGGAAATGCGGCCCTCGAGCTTCTCGATATGCGGGAAAACCTCGAAATCGCGTGGCGTACGCGGGCCGATGTCCATATGGCCGCCCTCACCGGGCACCGGAATCCAGCGGCGCAGCGCATGGACCAGACCGGCGACGCCGAGACCGGTGCCGGGCCCGAGCACCACGCGCCCGGCATTGGGTTCCGGCGTGCCGCCGCCGATCTTTTCCATATGCTCTTCGCCGAGCGCTACGACGGCCAGCGCCTGCGCCTCGAAATCGTTGAGCACGACGATGTCGCGCAGGCCGAGGCTCGCAAACATCTGCCTAGGCTTGACCACCCACGGGCAGTTGGTGAGTTCGATCTCGTCGCCGTCCACCGGACCGGCCACCGCCAGCACCGCCGAATTGGGGCGCACCGACGAGCGGTCGAGCACCGCCGCCTGGATCGCCTCGTCGATGGTGTTGAAATTGGCGGTCTGGACGATCTGCGGCTCGGTCGGTTCGGAATTGGCGTCGAGCACGATCGAGAAGCGCGCATTGGTGCCGCCAATGTCGCCGATCAGGATCGGAAACCGCAAGGACGTCTCGTCTTCGCCTGCCATGCTCTTCGTCCGCCTTGTTTTCGGCAGCCTCTCACCGCCCGGTCGTTGACTAGCGCATGGCCCTACAAAGGGAAAGCCGCTTCAGTGCCAGTTTTCAAGCGCAGGCGCCGCGCCGGCTTCGGCGATCGGCTCGTCTGCGGCAATCTTTGGACGCAGGAAATGACCCGCTGGCAATCAGTTCACCGGCGGCCGTGGCCGGGGAACGGGCGCGCCCATTCTGGGCGTTGCCGCGAAAGCATTTGCCGCGCCTGGCAGATCACCGTCACTGGCCGTGGGGGCAGGCTGCGACGGCGTTTCCGGTTCGGGCCCTGCCACCGCGACCGGCACGGCGCCGCCGCGATAGGTCGCGGCCTCGGCCGAGGGCGGCCCCGGCGCGTCGAGCACGGCGCGGCATTCCTTGGGCAGGTTGGCCATCGTCATCACGTCGCGGGCCTTCGGCGCATCCGGGTTCTTGTTGGGCCGCCAGGGCTCCTCGGTGAACCACCAGGCCAGCGGCTTGCCGCAGCCGTCATCATCCGGCGTCGCTTCCTGCCCCTTGCAGTCGGGCGAGCCCGGCTGGCAGCCGATGCGCATGTGGAAATGATAGTCGTGACCCCAGAACGGCCGGATCTTGCGCAGCCAGGTGCGGTCGCCCTTGACGGTGTCGCAGAGCTTTTTCTTGATGCCGGGATTGACCAGGATGCGCTCGACTTGCGGGTAGCTCGCGGCGCGCTTCAGCAGCGCCGTATGCTGCGGCGTCCACAGCGCGTCCTTCACCAGATGCGTCTTCTCGTCGACCATCAAGGTGGCGCTCATCGATTCGCGCTGCGCCCTGGTCATGGTGCGGTCAGGCATCGGCGTCAGCCAGATGTCGGCATCGAGGCCGATCTGGTGCGAGGCGTGGCCGGTCAGCATCGGGCCGCCGCGTGGCTGGGCGATGTCGCCGATCAGGAGGCCCGGCCAGCCGTCGGCGACCGCATCGCGCGACAGCCTTTCGATCAGCGCGATCAGCGCCGGATGGCCCCAGCGGCGGTTGCGCGATGGCCGCATGACCTGCCAGGTCGGGCCGTCCATGGGGATGGCGACACCGCCGGCAAAGCAGCCCTTGGAATAGAAGCCGAAGGATTGCGGGGCGGTCGCGGTCGGCAGTTTTTCAGCGCCGAACAGGTCTTTCGCGCGTTCCTCGGCCGTTGCCGGCTGGGCCGTCAGGCCGGCCAGGGCGAAAAGCCCAAGTGCTGCCGCCAGCAACGCATTTCTGCCGGAAAGTGATCGCGCCGATGATTTCATGAACCGCACCCCCGCGCCTCCAACCGCCCGAATCATACCACGCTTCGATCGCCAGAGCGGTCCCCGTTCTGGTGAAACAGTGACCGCTCCAGCTCATTTTTTGATGCAATTCCTGAGGGAAAACCGTGTCGCACTTTTCCTGGAATTGCCTTAGCCCCTCATCGGGCTGCGCGCCTCGCCGTCGCGCCAGTCGCCGCTTGCCCACATCTTATCAAAGGCGGCGCGGTAGTCCGGGAAGCGAAAACGATAGCCCGTCGCCTTGATCGCCGCATTGGCGACACGCTTGTTCTCGCCATAGAAGGACCGCGCCATGGGCGAAAGTTGGGCGGTGTCGAAAGGAATTTCCGGCGGCGGCTCGACGCCCATCAGCGACGCGGCATAGGCGACGACATCCTGCGGCGGCGCCGGCTCATCGTCGGTGACGTTGAAAATGCCGCCTTTGCTGGCTTCGACAAGCTGCCAGAGAGCGCCGGCAATATCGTCGCAATGGATGCGGTTGAACACCTGGCCGGCCTTGACCAGCCGCCTTGCCGTGCCGTTTTCCAGATTGACCAAGGCGTTGCGGCCCGGGCCATAGATGCCGGACAGGCGCAGGATCGCCACCGGCCGGTCGATCTGTTCGCCGAGCTTCAGCCACGCCTGCTCCGCCTCGACCCGCATGACGGAGCGTTTCGACACCGGCCGGCACGCCGCCGTTTCGTCGACCCAGGCACCCTGATAGTCGCCATAAACGCCGACGGTCGAAAGATAGCCGATCCATTCGAGCGCCGGCATCCCCGTGATGGCCTCCCGGGCGGCATTCAGCACGGGATCGCCGGCCTCTTCCGGGGCGACAGACATCACCAGATGCGTGGCCTTTCGCAGCGCCTCGCCGATTTCGTCCGTCAACGCGCCATCGAACAGCAGCGGGGCGATGCCGGCCTGGCGCAGCGATGCGAATTTTTGCTCGGAACGCGTCGTGCCAAGGATTTCAGCGGCACCCTTGCTGGCGCGGGAAAAGGCCTTGCCTGAATAGCCCGCGCCGAAGATGACGATGTGCTTTTCGCTCATGCATGTGCCCTGTCTGGCTGTGCCAGACGCCATTCGTCACGCACCGCCGCATCTCTCTCGGTCTTCAGGCCGATTTCGGCCCGCTCGGAATATTCGGCATCCGGCACCAGCCGCGCCAGCGCCCATATTGCCGCGCCCCGCACCAGCGGCGAGGCGTCGCCGAGCAAGGAACGCACCGTGTCGGCCAACGCCGGCTCGCCGGAATTGCCGGCGGCGATCAGCACGTTGCGGACGAAGCGGTCGCGGCCGATGCGCTTTATCGGCGAACCGGAAAACAAGGCGCGGAAGGCCGCGTCGTCCAGACGCAAGAGATCGGCGAGCGCCGGCTCGCGCAAATCGTCGCGCGCGGCGAGTTTTGCCTCGGATGCGGCCCGGGCGAACTTGTTCCAGGGGCAAGCGGCCAGGCAATCGTCGCAGCCGTAGATGCGGTTGCCGATCTTTTCGCGGAATTCATGCGGAATCGGCCCTTTGTTCTCGATGGTCAGGTAAGAAATGCAGCGCCGCGCATCCAGCCTGTAGGGCGCCGGGAAGGCGTCGGTCGGACAGGCATCGAGGCAGGCGCGGCAGGAGCCGCAATGGTCGATCTCGGCGCGATCGGGCGCAAGTTCTGCCGTGGTGAAGATGGTGCCGAGGAACAGCCAGGAGCCGTGGTCGCGACTGACCAGATTGGTGTGCTTGCCCTGCCAGCCGAGCCCGGCGGCCTCGGCCAAAGGCTTTTCCATCACCGGCGCCGTGTCGACGAAGACTTTCACGTCGCCGCCCGCCCGCGCGACGATCTTGCCGGCGATTTCCTTCAGCCGACCCTTCATCACCTCGTGATAGTCGCGGTTTTTCGCGTAGACCGAGATGGCGCCGCGATCCCGCTTGGCCAGCAGATCGCGCGGATCATGGTCGGGGCCGTAATTCATCGCCAGCACGATGATCGAGTGCACGTCGGGCCAGAGCGTGGAGGGCGCGCTACGTCGCGCAATCGTCTCGGCGATCCAGTCCATCGAGCCGTGAAACCCGTCGGCGACGAATTCGGCCAGGCGCGCCGGCGCCAGCGGGATCGCATCGGGAGCGGTGACCGCTATGGCGTCGAAGCCGGCGCGATGCGCCTCCGCGTCGATCAGCGCGCGCAGCTTCGCGGCTCTTTCTATTTCAGCATGATCTTTTCGGAAAACCGGGGCCACTTTTCCGGATCATGCTTTAGAAGTCGAGGTCCGCATAATGCGACACCGGCGACAGGCCGCGTACGCGGTCGGTCAGGAGCGGCCGGAAGGAGGGCCGCGACTTGACCCTTGTGTACCATTCGCGCGCCGCGGCGTGTTCGCGCCAGTCGATCTCGCCGAGATAGTCGAGCACCGACAGCGTCGCGGCGGCCGCCAGATCGGCATAGGTGACCCTGCCGCCGGCCAGCCAGTGGCGGGTGCCGGCCAGCCAGTTGGTGTATTTCATATGCTGGCGGATGTTGGCGCGCGCGGCGCGGATCGCGCCCGAATCGGGTGAACCGCCGCCCGCCGTCTCCGGCATGACCGGCTTCAGCACGCGTTCGCGCACCAGGTGGCGGGTAACTTCGCTCTCGGCCTTGTTGAGGTACCAGTCGGTCAGCCGGCGGATTTCGGCGCGCTGCATCGGATCCTCGGCGAAGAGACGTTTGTCGCGCTTCAAGACGCCGCGCGTCTCGTCGAGATATTCGGCAATGACGGTCGCACCGACGATCGGCACGTCGCCTTCGGCGAGCAGGATCGGCAGCGTGCCGGCCGGGTTGAGCGCCAGAAACTCCTTGCGCCGTGTCCACGGCTTTTCCTCGATCAGCGCCAGTTCCTCGCCATACTCGCCAAAGGCAAGGCGGACGAAGCGGCAGGTGGCGAACATGGGATGGTGGAAAAGCGTCAGCATGGTTCCGCGATGATAAAGCGCACGAGTGTGGACTGGCGAATCGCCGGGCGCACCGGTAAGTCTTGGCCGCCCGGTTAGCGGGCCGTCAGGGTGTTGCGACCTATAGGGGGACTTCAACGCCATGACAAGCAAGCCGTTCTGTTAGCCGTCGCGCAAAGCCGAGGTAGCCATGGAAAGCCAGACCATCGTCGAAGCCCTGCTACTCGGCCTGCTGGAGGGGCTGACCGAGTTCATACCGGTGTCGTCGACCGGCCATATCCTGCTCGCCGGCCATTTCCTCGGCTTCCATTCGACCGGCAAGGCCTTCGAGATCCTGATCCAGCTCGGCGCCATCCTGGCGATCTTGAGCGTCTATTTCCGGCGCCTGTGGCAGATGCTGCTCGACCTGCCGCATGACCGGCTGACGCGGCATTTCGTCATCGGCATCCTGATCGCCTTCCTGCCGGCGGCGATCATCGGCGCGCTGGCGCATGATTTCATCAAGACGGTGCTGTTCGAATCGCCAAGGCTGATCTGCATCATGCTGATCATCGGCGGCGTCGTGCTCTTGGCGGTCGACCGCATGAACCTCAAGCCGGTCTATCGCGACGTCGAGCGCTTCCCGACCAGGCTTTACCTGCAGATCGGCCTGTTCCAGTGCCTGTCGCTGATCCCCGGCACGTCGCGCTCCGGCTCGACCATCGTCGGCGCGCTGCTTCTGGGCGTCGACAAGCGGGCCGCGGCGGAATTTTCCTTCTTCCTCGCCATCCCGACCATGGTCGGCGCCTTCGCCTTCGACCTGTTCAAGAACCGCAACGTGCTGACCACGGCCGACCTGCCGATCATCGCCATCGGCTTCGTCGCCGCCTTCATCACGGCACTGGTCGTGGTGCGCTACCTGCTCGATTACGTCTCGCGCAACGGCTACTCGCTGTTCGGCTGGTGGCGGCTGGTGGTGGGAATTGTCGGTCTGGTGGCGCTGATGGTCTGGGGGTGAGCGCATCGACCGGTTCGGTTTCCCCGAACGTCAGCGCCGCCCCTCACCTGCCTGCTGGCACCCTCTCCCCGTATAGTGACGGGGAGAGGGGCGCCGTCACCGCCGGTTTCGCCAACCACCAACGTTGCAGGATAGGCGCCAAGGGTGCGGCAGCCTCCTTCTCCCCGTCACTACACGGGGAGAAGTGCCCGGCAGGGAGATGAGGGGCAGCGCTAACCTCGACAAATGGATTGCCTCCGGCAACGAGCTTAATTCCGCCCATAAAACGCGTTCTCGACATGCACCGGCCAGTGCCACGGCAGCACGGCGACCATGTCGAAACGCATCGACAACTTCCCATAATCCGGCTGGCGCGACAGCCAGATGTCGGCGGCCGCCTCGATGCGGCGCTCCGATTCGTGGCCGATCGCCTCCATCGCTTCCATCAGCGTGCGCCGCGCCTTGACCTCGACGAACAGCACCAGATCGCCGCGCCGCGCGATCAGGTCGATTTCGCCGAAACGGGTGCGATGGCGGCGCGCCAGGATGCGGTAACCCTTCAGCATCAGCGCCATCGCGGCCAGCCATTCGCCGCGATGGCCGCGCCGGTAGGCCTTCTGGCGGCTGGCGCTCGGGCGCTCAGCCACCGACTTTTCCTTGTTTGACCATGATCTTTGGACAAACGGAACCATTTGTCCGAGAAAACTGGTTTCCACTTTTCGGGATCATGGTCCGTCCTTGAGCACCAGCAATCGCCGGTAGAGCGCCTGCTTCTGCCCGCCAGTCATTTTCGCGGCTTCCGCCGCCGCCTTGGAGGCCGGCATTTCGGCGGCGAGCGACAAGAGCAGCCGGTCGATGTCTTCCGGCTCGTCTGCCCTAGCCTCGGCGGGGCCGACGCAGACGACGATCTCGCCCTTCGGCGTATCGGCCGCCGCATAATGGTCGGCGAGCGCCTGCAGCGTGCCGGTGCGCATCTCCTCGAAGGTCTTGGTCAACTCCCGGCCGATCGCGGCCTTTCGCTCGCCGCCGAGCGCCTCGACCATGGCGGCAAGGGATTCGGCCAGCCGGCGCGGCGATTCGAAGAAGATCAGCGTTGCCGGCACGGCTTTCAGCGCTTCCAGCCGCGTCAGCCGCTGGCCAACCTTCACCGGCAGGAACCCGGCGAACAGGAAGGCGTCCGATGGCAGGCCAGATGCGGTCAGCGCGGCAAGCGGCGCCGATGGGCCGGGGATCGGCACGACGCGAATGCCCTGGTCGAGCGCCTCGCCGACCAGCCGGTAGCCGGGATCGGAGACCAGTGGCGTGCCAGCATCGGAGATCAGCGCCACGCTTTGTCCGGCCTGAAGCGCTGCGATCAGCTTCGGCCCGGCCTCGCCGGCATTGTGCTCGTGATAGGCCGTGGTGCGGCGACGGATGCCGTAGCGGTCGAGCAGCACACGCGACACCCGCGTGTCCTCGCAGGCGACGATGTCGGCGGCGGCCAGCGTTTCCAACGCGCGCAGCGTGATGTCGGCGAGATTGCCGATCGGGGTGGCCACCAGATAGAGCGCCGGCTCCAGTGGGCGGGCCGAAATCTCGGTCTGCCCGACCACATAGCTGCGCTTGCCCGTCTCATCCGTCACTGATGCCGTCTCCATTCAGCCTGTCCGGTCTGCCAAACCCTGTTTGGCCTGCCAAACCCTTGTTTGGCATGGCTGGCGCTGCCTTGCAAAAGCTCACTCCGATCGGCCGAAGAGCCGCATTTCAAGATGCGGTTCCGCGACCCTGGCGGGTGCGAGCAGGCCGCGCACCTTGGCCAGTCGTTTCAGCAGCCGGCTGTACTTCCAATGGACAACCCGGCCGTCGGCGAGGTCAAACTCGACCCGGGCCCATCGCCTGATCGGAGCCTGTCCTGTCGGGGGCCCCAACCTTCGTATCTGGAAACCGAGCCTGACGTTGCCGCCGGCCATCGAAAGATAGATGCCGGGCACCGTCCCCAATAGGCGCCATAGCCGTGCAACGTGCTCGATCGGCATTGTCGGAAGTACTATCATATGGGCTGGCTCAAGTTCGGCCCAGATGAATTCACCCGCCGGTTGCGGCATCCCCGACACGGCGCCTCGGCAATAGGCCGGCACCGCACCGCTCACAAGCATGCTGAAAGCGGTTGCGGTGCTATGAGCCAGGCTCTGTCTCGACACCCAGTCCGCTTCCGAAAAGGCCACCTGGGCCAGAATGTCACCCTCGTCGTAGCCTGCCGACATCCTGTGCAACGTCACCCCGCCATGAACCGCATGCTGGCCGTCGACGACCAGGCGATGGACAGGGTGCGGACCACGGTAATTGGGAAGCAGCGCCGGATGAAGATTGAGCCCGCCCTTGCGAAACCCGGCAAGCACGTCTTGCGGAAGCAGGATAGGGAACGCGTATGAGATCAGCACGTCGGCGTCGATGCCGGACAATTGGCGCCGAAGTGCGTCCCAGTCATACGGCTTGCCGAATTCGATCAGCCTGACCTCGGAATTACCCAGGTATCGTTTGAGCAGACGCTTGCGCTGCAGCCTTCGTCGGACGTTGCCAACGCTGAAGCTCGTCGGCCGGCGCCGGAAGCCCGGCACGACGATGGCGCCGATCCGGTTGCCGGATTCCACCCATCCGGCAAGCAGCGGGCCGGTATGCCTATCGATGTTCAGCAGGAAAACTGCCGTGATCGGTTCATTCTGGCCGACATCACCAATTCCAGTCGATGTAGAGGGAGGCTGCTCCATCCTATCGAGCCCTTCGCCATCATTGCACGAAGCAAAGAAACAGCAGTGCGGCGGTTGTCCTTGGCCCGCAACCAAAAAGCTCTCGGTTTCGCCGGAAATATCCGCCGCCGCGCGCTCCGGGTGTCGCTGCGACTTGACAAGATGAGACGACGCACGTCATTTTCTATCATTGAGGGAAAGCGGGAATATATGCCATGAAGAAAATCTACGAGAAGCCTGTGCTGGTTAAGAGAGAGCGGCTGTCGGCTGTCGCCGCCGCTACTATGTCCAAGACGCTCTGATCTGAGGTCGGTTTGGTGATACCGAAGCCCGCTGGGTCCGTCCGGCGGGCTTTTTGTTTGTCGAGCAGAGCTTCGATGCATGGCGGGACTTCGGCCCAGCTCATCGGCAACCTTACGATCGGTCCTCCCGCCCCCGGTCACGATGTGAAAAACCCGCCATTCCTTTGCCACAGTGGGGAACGAAACCGTCATTGGCAGATTTAGCCCCTGATTCCCCCGGGAGGCAGGATGGACAGTCTCAAGATACAGGACGCTTTCGAACCTTACTGTGCCGGCCGCAAGCGCGTTGCCGCCCCTAGGGACAAGCGCTTGACCGCCAAGACCGACACCAGCCTGACCGAGCGGGCGACGACCGCCCTGCCGACGAATGTCAGGCTTTGCGACAACGAACCACAAAGCACGACGGAGCACTGACCGGACGATGCCCAATCGCTTCGATATCTTCATCACCCGTCTTGAAACGAAAAGCGCCAGGGAAGGCGTGCCGCCGCATCCGATGAACGACCAGCACAGCGTTCGCCGCGAAAAGGCCGACGCCAAAACGGCCCGGAACGGACAGGCACATGCCGAGAAGGATCGCGGCAAGCGCCGTTTCAAGCACGACGCCTGACGAGATCGCCCAAAATTGAAGCGCATCGCGACTGACGAGCTGATTAGTCCGCGAGTGTTGGCCCTTGCGGTCGGCCTCGTCGCCTTCACGTCCGCGGCCGATACAAGGAACAACACACAGGCTGGCTCTTTATCAGCCTCCTCAAGCCCTCAAGTTCAGGGCGACGGCGGCCAGTGGCCTCTTTGGCAAGACGCTTTCGCTTCGAGGGGTGCGGGTCGGCGAAACCGAGGAACGGGAATTCGCGAGAATTCGCTACCCGGCGATCAACCAGCCTGTTTCCAGCCGGGACTGGATAACCGTCCAAGGTCTCTCCGCTGCCTATCTGCAACTGGACATTGATCCGCAATTCGCGATGACAGGCATCCACTTGCATATGCGTTCAGACGATCCAGCCACATCGCACTACATGTTCCATAAAGTCGGCGAACGATGGATCCAGGCGCCGCGGGCCACAAAGATCGACGCGTTTTCCTACGCAGGCTGTGGCCTCACCCAACAATCCTGGGAGGACGGCGGCGATTTTCACCATCAGGATTTCTTCTTTGAAGTCGACTCGGGTCCAGATTGCGCGGTGGCCGACGCTTCATTGCGAAGCGCGCGCGACAAGCCATCTGTCACCCGAGATAGCGCGAAACGCTCGCCTTCAGGCGCTCAATCAGCTCCAAATCCATGAATTCGTAGCTATCCGGTATATCGAGGCAGATGATCCGGGCTTTGTTCAAGCTCGTCTTGAATTTCTTCTGCAATTTGGTGCGGTGCACCTTTTCCATGACGAAGATGATGTCGGCCCAGGCGACCAGCTGATGCGTCAGCGGCGTGTCGGCATCGTGGTTGGTTCCCGCCGATGCGACCTCGATATCCCGGCGCGTTGAAAACACCTGCTCGGCGGTCGGGCTGCGCAAGCGGTTCTGGCTGCAGACGAAGAGGATGTTTTTCAAGGTTACCGCGCCAGGTCCGCCACCACGGCGTCGAGCACGATCATGCCTGCAGGCGTGGCGCGCAGCCGCGCATTGCCGATCGGCGCCACCAGCCCCTCGCCCTGTAGCACCGACAGCCGCGCGCTCGACAGGCCGCGGCCGGAATACGCCTCGTAGCGCTGGAGGTCGATGCCTTCGGCGAGCCGCAACCCCATCAGCAGGAATTCGTCTGCCTCTTCCGAGCGGGTCAGGATCTCGCCGCCGGTGACGCCATGGCCCTTGGCCTCGACGAGATTGGCCCAGGTTTCCGGCATCCTTTCGGCGATGGTGACCGTGCGGCGGCCATGCTCGACGAAGCGGCCATGCGCGCCGGGGCCGACGCCGA
Source organism: Mesorhizobium erdmanii (assembly GCF_013170725.1). NCBI lineage: Bacteria > Pseudomonadati > Pseudomonadota > Alphaproteobacteria > Hyphomicrobiales > Phyllobacteriaceae > Mesorhizobium > Mesorhizobium erdmanii. Next base: position 831,615 of record NZ_CP033361.1, read on the forward strand.
CATATTCCCCATAGCGCCAGTAGGTCAGATTGTGACGGCTCTCGGCGCCTGGCTTGGCGTGGTTGGAAATCTCGTAGGCCGGCAGGCCATGCGACGCGGTGATCTCCTGCGTCAACGCATAGAGATCGGCGGCGTGATCATTGTCGGGAATGACGAACTTCTTCGCCGCGTGCAGCGCGTGGAAGGGCGTGCCTTCCTCGATGGTCAGCTGGTAGAGCGACAGATGGTCGGCGGCATGGCCGATCGCCTGTTCGAGTTCCGCTGCCCAAGCCTCCGGCGTCTGGCCGGGCCGCGCATAGATCAGGTCGAAGGACAGGCGCGGAAAGATTTCCCGGGCCAGACCGATGGCGTGCAGCGCTTCGTCGACATTGTGCAGGCGGCCGAGGAAGCGCAAATCCTTGTCGTTCAGTGCCTGCACGCCAAGCGAGACGCGGTTGACACCCGCCGCCCGATAGCCGCGAAAGCGTTCGGCCTCGACCGAGGACGGGTTGGCCTCCAGCGTCACCTCGATGCCGTCGGGCACGGTCCAGTTCTTCGCCACGGCGTCCAGAACCGTGGCCACGGTTTCCGGCTTCATCAGCGACGGCGTGCCGCCGCCGAGAAAAATGCTGGTCACCTCGCGCGGCCCGGTGCGCTGGCGCATGGTCGCCAGTTCCGCCTCGAAGGCGGCGGCAAAGCGCTCCTGGTCGACCGGTTGGTGGCGGACATGGCTGTTGAAGTCGCAATAGGGGCATTTGGCCGCGCAGAACGGCCAATGGACGTAGACGCCGAAGCCGGGGCTGCGGTCCAGTGGCATGGTCATGCCAGGTCCAGTCATGGCGAGCCCAATCTCGCTTTGGCGAATTTCTGGAAGGCGCGGGCGCGGTGCGACAGCGCGGTCGGCTGTCCAGGCTTCCAGCCGTGCTTTTCCTCGGCGCTCATCTCGCCGAAGGTCTTTTCGAAACCGTCCGGCAAGAACACCGGATCATAGCCGAAGCCGAGCTCGCCGCGCGGCGGCCACACCAGCGTGCCTTCGGCCTCGCCGCGATAATATTCCGCCTCGCCGTCGGGGAAGGCGAGGCAGATGACGGCGACAAAGCGGCCCTTGCGCTGCTCTGGCGTGGCGGCGTTGACCTCCTGCAGTGCCACTTCGGTTCGCTGCATGGCCATGGCGAAATCGCGTGATCCATCTGGGGTTTCGGCCCAGTTGGCGGTGTAGACGCCCGGCGCGCCGTCGAGCGCATCGACGCAGAGACCGGAATCGTCCGACAGCGCCGGCAGGCCGGTGGCCGTGGCAGCGGCAAATGCCTTGATGTAGGCGTTTTCCTCGAAAGTGGTGCCGGTTTCGTCCGGCTCGGACAGGCCATAGTCCTTGGCCGATTTCGCCTCAAAGCCGAACGGTCCCATCAAATCCGCGAATTCGCGCAGCTTGCCAGCATTGTGGCTGGCGACGACGATCTTCTTGCCATCGAGAGTATGCATCAAAGGCCCCAGATTCTCGGCTCGGCGAACTCGATCGAATTGCCCGAGGGGTCGCGTATATAGAGCGAACGGCCGCCTTGCGGCCATTCGAATTCGCTTTCGATGGCGATCTTCTTCGCTACGAGATGCGCCTTCCAGCCGGCGAGCTCGTCGGCGGTCGCCGCAAAGCAGAGATGCCCCTCGCCGACCGTGCCATGCGGCGGCACTTTCAGCCGGGCATCGGGCGCCGGTGGTATTTTGGTTGCCTCGGCGTTGAAGATGAGCAGCACGCCCTGCCCGCAGCGGAAGAACAGGTGGCGGCCTTCGACCTTGCCGAGGAGGGTGAGGCCGAGGATGTCGGTGTAGAAGGCTTCGGCGACCACCAGATCGGTGACGTAGAGAGCGGATTCCAGAATAGCGGAGGGTATCACGAGGCGCCCCCCTCTGCCCTGCCGGGCATCTCCCCCACAAGGGGGGAGATCAGCGGCCATCGAGGCTTTCGCCAATCATTTGCGTTGCGGGATTGAGCGGGGCGCCAAAACTGCCAATCTCCCCCCTTGTGGGGGAGATGTCCGGCAGGACAGAGGGGGGCGCTCAAGCTCGGCATTTCGAAATTACGCCACCGCCATCTGCTGCAGGCTGACCAGCCGCGAAATGCCTTTCTTGGCGAGGCCCATCAATTCCGCGAACTGCGCTTCTGAAAAAGGCTCGCCCTCGGCGGTGCCCTGGATCTCGACGATGCCGCCCTTGCCGGTCATGACGAAATTGGCGTCGGTGCCGGCCGAGGAATCCTCGAGATAATCGAGGTCGATGACCGGCTGGCCATCATGGATGCCGCAGGAAATCGCCGCGACATGGTCCTTCAGCACTTTCGAAACACTGGCCATCTGCCGCGCTTCCATCCAGCGCAGGCAGTCATGCAGCGCCACCCAGCCGCCGGTGATCGAGGCGGTACGGGTGCCGCCATCGGCCTGGATGACATCGCAATCGACGGTGATCTGCTGCTCGCCCAGCGCCTGCAGGTCGACCACGGCACGCAGCGAGCGGCCGATGAGGCGCTGGATTTCCAGCGTGCGGCCGCCCTGCTTGCCGGCGGAGGCCTCGCGGCGCATGCGCTCGCCGGTCGAGCGCGGCAGCATGCCATATTCGGCCGTCACCCAGCCCTTGCCGGAATTGCGCATCCAGCCGGGCACCTTCTCCTCCAGGCTCGCGGTGCACAGGACATGGGTGTCGCCGAACTTCACCAGGCACGAGCCTTCGGCATGCTTGGAGACGCCGCGCTCGAAGGAGATGGCACGCATTTCGTCGAATTGGCGTTTGGAGGGGCGCATTCAGGCTTCTTTCCAGTCATTTTTCGGAATCGTGGCCGGCTTGTAGCCCCACGAAGCGCATGGCGCAAAGGAAAATGGCCTGACGGCCGCGACGCGGCACCGGTGACCGCAAGCGCGGCACCGGGTTGCGCGGGCCTAGTGTGTGTCTATATCCTTGGGCTGGAGGTTTTTGGCCGCATGACCAAAGCAGTCGCCGAACCCAGTTTGTTGTCGCCCGCTCTTCAATCGCTGGATATGCGCTCACGCGACATCTTCCGGCGCATCGTCGATTCCTATCTCAGGGATGGCGAGCCGGTGGGGTCTCGCAGCCTGTCGCGCATCCTGCCTTCCTCGCTGTCGCCGGCCACCATCCGCAATGTGATGAGCGACCTCGAGCACCTCGGGCTGATCTACGCGCCGCACATCTCGGCCGGCCGGCTGCCGACGCAGGCCGGGCTGCGCTTCTTCGTCGATGCCTTCATGGAACTCGGCGATCTCTCGGATGAAGAGCGCCGCACCATCGAGGCGCAGGTGCGGGCCTCCGGCTCGGGCGCGACGCTGGAGCACATGCTGACCGAGGCCAGCCAGATGCTATCGGGTATGTCGCGCGGCGCCGGCCTGGTGCTGGCCGCCAAGAACGAGGTGGCGCTGAAGCATATCGAATTCATCCAGCTTGAGCCGACAAAGGCGCTGGCCGTGCTGGTGTCGCAGAATGGCGACGTCGAGAACCGCGTCGTCGAGCTGCCCGCCGGCATCACCGTGTCGCAACTGCACGAGGCCTCGAATTTCCTCAACGCCCATATTCGCGGCCGCACGCTGGCCGAGGCGCGCACCGAGATCGCGCGCATCAAGGAAGAGACGAGAGCGGCGCTGGACACGCTGTCGCAGGACCTCGTCGAGAAGGGACTGGCCGTGTGGGCGGGTGCCGAAAGCGGCCTGCCGGCGCGGCTGATCGTGCGCGGCCGCGCCAACCTGCTCGAAAACGTCACCGCCCAGGCCGACATCGAACTGCTGCGGCATCTGTTCGAGGACATGGAAACGCAGGACGGGCTGATCCAGCTGCTTGACCTCGCCGAGCAGGGGTCGGGCGTGCGCATCTTCATCGGCTCGGAAAACAAGCTGTTTTCGCTGTCGGGCTCGTCGCTGGTGGTGGCGCCCTATCGCGACAAGGATGCCCGCGTCGTCGGCGCGCTCGGCGTCATCGGCCCGACCCGGCTCAACTACGCCCGCATCGTGCCGATGGTCGACTACACCGCGCAGCTGATATCGCGCATGCTTCGCTAGGTGTATTGATATTCAGGCGATGCTGCCTGCAAACGGCGGCCTACTGCGCTTCCGAAGAACAGGCTACCGAGGAGAAAAAGAATGGCGCTCGAAGAATTCAAGGCCCGGATCAGCCTGCTGCTCGAGGAGATGGTCAACCAGCCGGAAGACCAGCACGAGATTCAGGAACAGCTGCGCGAAAAGCTGCGGGAAATGCGCGCCATGGGCCTGCCGTTGCCGGCCGATCTCGTCGCACTGGAAAAACGCCTCGACGACGATTTCTACGCCGCCGGAACATAGGCCGGGACCGGACTTCGCTTCCAGCTCATCGTGCGTGGCGGAACCAGGGGACGAGCCGGCCGTTGGTTTCCTTCGCGACCAGATGGAGGACTAGATGATCCGATTGGCCGGGCTGGTGCTTCCCGCACTCTTTGTCACCTCGGCGGCATTCGCCCAGCAGGCGGACCAGCCGGTGCTGAAGGGCGCGGCCGCTTTCGGCGACTGGCGCGCCGACAAACCTGGGGTGCGCCGGCTGATCAGGCCGGAAGACCTGCCAAGGCCTTTTGTCACCAAATCGGCCTCGAACAGCGCCGGCGTTGCCGACATGCCGGCAGACGCGAAGCCGCAATTGCCGCCTGGCTTTTCGGCCGAGCTGGTCGCGTCCGGCATCGACAATCCGCGCGTCGTGCGCGTAGCACCCAACGGCGACCTGTTCGTCGCCGATAGCGAAGCCAACCAGATCCGCGTCTACCGCCTGGCCAAGGGCAGCGCCAAGCCTAGCGAGCAAGGTATTTTCGCCGGCAATCTCAACCAGCCCTATGGCATTGCCTTCTATCCCCCAGGCAACGACCCGCAATGGGTCTATGTCGCCAACAGCGACAGCATCGTGCGCTTCGCCTACCGCAATGGCGCGTTGAAGGCATCGGGCGAACCCCAAACCATCGTCGACAACATTCCCTCGAACCATCACTGGACGCGCGACATCGTCTTTTCGCCTGACGGCAAGACGCTCTATCTGTCCGTCGGCTCCGGCTCGAATGCCGCCGAGGACATGGGCAAGGCGCCGAAGGGCGGCCTCGAAGCATGGGTGAAGGCGAAGCCGCTGGGTGCTGCTTGGGGCTCCGAGAACGGCCGCGCCGACGTGCAGGCCTTCGACCCGGACGGCAAGAACGGCCGCATCGTCGCCACCGGCCTGCGCAACTGTTCGGGCATGACCATCCAGCCGGCGACCGGGGCGCTATGGTGCGTCGTCAACGAGCGCGACGCGCTCGGCGACAATGTGCCCTTCGAATACGCCACCTCAGTCAAGGAAGGCGCCTTCTACGGCTGGCCCTGGTATTATATCGGCAACAATGAGGACCCGCGCCACAAGGACGCGCGCCCCGATCTCGCCGGCAAGGCAACCATCCCCGATGTGCTGATGCAGGCGCATTCGGCGCCGCTCAACATCGCCTTCTACGACGGTAAGGATTTGCCCGCCGACAGCAGTTTTCCCAAGCAATACCAAGGCGATGCTTTCGTGGCCTGCACGGTTCGTGGAATCGCGGCAACAGGACTGGGTACAAGGTCGTCCGGCTCAAGTTCAAGGATGGCAAGCCGACCGGCGAATACGAGGATTTCATGACCGGCTTCGTCGTCTCCAATGGCGAGGTGTGGGGCCGCCCGGTGGGTGTCACGATGGCGGCCGACGGCGCGCTGATCGTGACCGAGGATGGCAACGGCACCATCTGGCGGGTGACCTATGACGGCGGGCGGTCCTGACCGCATTTCGGCGTGGTGCAATCGAATTCCGGTTACAGGGAATATCCGCGAGCCTGCCATTGTGCGACAAGCCGCCGTCACAATGGCGTTCAACGGACGCAAGGTTCGATCATGACCCTCACCGGCTTTCTCGCCTACAGTGCCGCCCTTGGCATCGCCGCCGCCATTCCCGGCCCGGGCGTCACCGCGCTTGTCGCGCGGGCGCTCGGCTCGGGCTTTCGCTCGTCGCTGGCTATGTCCTTCGGCCTGATGCTGGGCGACCTCACCTACCTGACCGCCGTGGTGCTCGGCCTCGCCTTCGTCGCGCAGACCTTCGGCATGGTTTTCCTCGCCATAAAATGGCTGGGCGTTGCCTATCTCGCTTTCCTCGGCTGGCGTTTCTGGACCGCTGGCATCACGCCGGAGACCGTCGAAGCGCGGAAGGGCAAGGGCGGGCTGGCATCGAGTTTCCTCGCCGGCCTGACCGTCACGCTCGGCAATCCGAAGACGATGATCTTCTACCTCGCCATCACGCCGACCATCGTCGACCTGAAGACCATCACGCTGGCCGACTACGGCATTCTCGCCGCGCTGACGGTGGTCGTGCTGTTCGTCGTGCTGGTGCCTTACCTGGCGCTCGCCGCCAAGGCGCGCTGGTTCCTGAAATCGCCACGCGCGCTGAAGCTGCTGAACCGCACGGCGGCCACGTTCATGGTTGGCGCGGCGGCGGCGATTGCCGCCCGGCAATAACGCCCCTCTCGCCAAAACATTCCTGATATTTGCGTTCCAGTGAAATGCCTTTCCGGGGCAAGGCTGTTTATGACACGGGCCTCACTCGGATATTTTCGAACGACAGCTTATGTTGCGCCGCTGAAAGCCCTATCTTGCCGGCAGGAATGCCAGTTGCCTGAAATCCTCCACTTGCCTGAAATTCTCACTTGCCTGAAATTCTGGGAGCGAAGCCAATGAACAAGCCCGTCACCTCCGCCCGCGTCCCCGGCCGCGGCCGTATCTACAATTCCATCACCGACACGATCGGCGACACGCCCCTGGTACGGCTCGACAAGTTCGCCAAGGAGAAAGGCATTGTCGCCAATCTCGTGGCCAAGCTCGAATTCTTCAACCCGATCGCCTCGGTCAAGGACCGCATCGGCGTGGCGATGATCGAGGCGCTGGAGGCCGCCGGCAAGATTTCGCCCGGCAAGACGACGCTGGTCGAACCGACCTCGGGCAATACCGGCATCGCGCTGGCCTTCGCCGCCGCCGCCAAAGGCTACAAGCTGATCCTGACCATGCCGGAGACGATGTCGGTCGAGCGCAGAAAGATGCTGGCGCTGCTCGGCGCCGAGCTGGTGCTGACCGAAGGGCCGAAAGGCATGAAGGGCGCCATCGCCAAGGCCGACGAACTGGCCGCGACGATCCCCAACGCCATCATCCCGCAGCAATTCGAAAACCCCGCCAATCCGGAAATCCACCGTACGACGACGGCCGAGGAGATCTGGAACGACACGCAGGGCGAAGTCGACATCTTCGTTGCCGGCATCGGCACCGGCGGCACCATTACCGGCGTCGGCCAGGTGCTGAAGAAGCGCAAGCCCTCCGTGCAGGTCGTCGCGGTCGAGCCGGAGGCTTCGCCGGTGCTGTCGGGTGGCCAGCCCGGCCCGCACAAGATCCAGGGCATTGGCGCCGGGTTCGCGCCAAAGATCCTCGACACCACGATCTATGACGAGATCGTCAAGGTTTCCAACGAGGATTCGGTCGCCAATGCCCGCCTCGTCGCCCGGCTCGAAGGCGTGCCGGTCGGCATCTCGTCGGGTGCGGCCCTGCAGGCGGCAATCGTCGTCGGCTCGCGGCCGGAGAACAAGGGCAAGACCCTGGTCGTGGTCATCCCGTCCTTTGCCGAACGCTATCTGTCGACGATCCTGTTCGAAGGGCTCGGCGCGTAAGCGGCCGCTTCTTGCTGGCCCGCTGAAAAACCGCCGGTGGCGCCCGCCACCGGCTTGAGCAGCGGACTGCTTCCGGTTCATATCGCTTCCGGCCCTCTTAGTCCGGGCCGGGGGAAAATTCGATGTACAAGCTCTATACCCGTCCCGGCAGCGGCGGCTTCGTTGTCGAGGCCGCCCTGGCGCTGGCGAATGTGCCGTTCGAGCAGATCGACGTGCCGAAGACCGATCGGCCCGATCCGGCCTTCCTCGACATCAGCCCGCTGAACCAGGTGCCGGTGCTGACCTTGCCGGACGGACGCTCGATCACCGAATCGGCGGCGATCTGCATCCTGCTTGCCGAGCGCCATCCCGACGCCGGCCTTGCGCCGGCGGTTGGCGCGCCGGCCCGCGCGGAGTTCCTGCGCTGGATGGCCTTTATGTCGTCGGTGCTCTACCCGGCGATCCTGCGGCTCTACTACGCCCATCGCTACACGGCCGACGCCGACGGCACGAAGGCCGTCAAGCAGGCGGCAGTCGCCGAGATGGACCGTGGCTTCGCCGTCGTCGACGCCGCTCTCAAAGGCCGTGACTGGCTGGTTGGCGAAGCAATGTCGCTGGCCGACATCTATCTCGTCATGCTGGTGGCCTGGCATCCCGACATCGAACACGCGCGGACAGCATGGCCAAACATTGAACGGCTCTGGGCCAAGCTGCGCGGCCATCCGTTGATGAAGACGCTCAACACTTCCCACGAGATGTGGCCGGGCTCGTTGCCCTGAAGGTCAGTTGCGCAGCGCTGCCCTTTTTCCCTGCAGGAACCGGCGCACCGCCGGATCGCGCTCGAGGCCGATGGCGCGATCATAGGCCTCGCTTGCCTGCGGCACCTGGCCGAGCCTGCCCAGGAGACCGGCGCGCGCCGCCCAATAGGGCTGATACTCATCGAGCCGCTTGTCGTCGCCCAGCACGTAAAGCGCCGCCAGCCCGGCCATGGCGCCCTCCATTTCTGCCAGCGCCACGGCACGGTTGATCGCCACCACCGGCGATCCGGCGATCGAAAACAATGCGTCGTAGAGCGCGCGGATCGCCACCCAGTCGGTACGGCCGGTCAGCCGTCGCGCCGCATGCGCCGACTGGACGGCCGCCTCGAGCTGGTAGCGGCCGACGACGCCGCTCACCGCCGCATGGGACAGAAGCGCCTCCGCCTCATCGATGAGGGCGCGGTCCCACAGGTCGCAATCCTGTTCGGCCAGCGGCACGAACTCGCCTTCGGCGCTGCGCCGCGCGGCCCGGCGCGCTTCGGCGAACAGCATCAGTGCCAGCAGGCCAAGCGCTTCCGGCTCTTGCGGCATCAGCGTCACCACCAGGCGGCCAAGCCAGATGCCTTCGGTGGCAAGGTTGCGCGCCCTGGTCTCGGTGCCGGCCGGGTCCGACCAGCCTTCGGCGAAAGCGGCGTAGATCGCCTCAAGCACGGCATCGAGCCGGTCGCCCAGTTCGGCCCGCTCCGGCACGCGGAATGGGATGCCGGTTTCGCGGATCCGGGCCTTGGCGCGCACCAGCCTCTGGCCCATCGTTGCCGGTGAAACCAGGAAGGCGGAAGCGATCGTGGCGGCATCGAAGCCGAGGATGGTCTGCAGGATCAACGGTGCGCGCACACCCGGCTCGATCGCTGGATGCGCGCAGGCAAACATCAACCGCAAGCGTTCGTCGGGCAGGTCCTGGTCCGTCATGCGCGCCTCCACCTCTTCGGCGATCAACTGGAGATGATCGCGGGCGGCCTCCCGGGTGAGCCGGCGCCGCACCGCGTCGACGCGTCGTCGCCGCGCCACGGCCAGCAACCAGGCTTCCGGCTTTTCCGGCACGCCCGACTTCGGCCAGCGCTCGAGCGCCGCGGCAAAGGCGTCGGCCAGCGCGTCCTCGGCGGCGGCGACGTCGCGCGTGCGCGCCGCCAGCCAGGCGACCAGCTTGCCGTAGCTCTGCCGGGCAGCGGCCTCGGCGGCCGCCCGCGCGATCTCCGGACGACTGTCCATCACAAGCTCATTTCTTGGGCATGTAGTCGGCCATTTCCCAGATCGGCCGCAACTCGACCGTGCCAGTGCTGGCCGCCGGACAGCGCGCCGCCCATTCGATGGCGGTATCGATGTCGGCCGCCTCGATCATGTAGAAGCCGGCAAGCTGCTCCTTGGTGTCTGCATAGGGGCCGTCGATCACGTTGGTCTTGCCGTCGGCGATCCGCACCGAGGTGGTCGCCTGGGTCGGGCGCAGCCTTTCACCGGCCAGCCACGCGCCGGACTTTTTCAACGCCTCGGTATAGGCGGCATAGGCGGCGCTCATCTGCTGGGTTTTCTCGACCGGCGTTTTCGCCAGCGCGGCTTCGTCACCGTTGATCAAAAGCATGTATCGCATGGGTCTTCTCCCGTGGTTTCGAGGGCCGCGTCCTTGCGGGGCCAGACGTATGTCGCGCGGCGGCGACCGATTTCGACATGTGCTGCGAGAAATCTTTCGGCCCTCATCGGGCAAGGTGCAAGCCTTCGCCACCATCGACATGCCCGGAAGACGCGGCCGCTGCGCCAATCGCGGAAGCCCTTCAGCGCATGCACGTCGGCTGCCCGCAAAAGAGCCTAAGCGCCTCCGGTTCGACCCAACCCATCAAATGCCGGGACGGAATACCTAGCCAAGGAAGCGTCCTCTTAGCGCGGCCGATGGAATCCCGCAGCTGTCCTTCCTGCCGAACAAGGCGTAGCGGTTTCTGGCGATGCGATGATACAGCCAGTCGCGCAGCGGGCGCGGCAGAAGCAACAGCGCCTTCACCGCGCGCCACGGCCAGCCAAGTTCCGACATGACGGCGACAAGGCTGTCGAGCATCGTGAAGGCGACGCCATCGATCAAGACCAAATTGGTTTCGTAAGCATCCGTGCGCAGCCCATGCTTCCTGAACAGCGCCTCGCCGAAGGGCGATTGCGCGGTGGCGAAGCGGAAACGGCGGTGGCGGTCGAGCCTTACCACCATGCGCACGAAACCGGAGCACAGCACGCAGACGCCGTCGAAGACGATCAGCGGATGGCTCGCATCGAGGGACGTTTCAGCGGGAGGACTGAGCTTGGTCGGACCTGCGTGGGACAGACTAGACTGGGAAAGGTCGGTCACGCGGGCCTCGGCTGCTCGTGTCCTGGGACACTAGGCCAGCCGGAGGCAGGATCAAAGACGTGGCGTTGTCGCACGCCGCCTGTCGCCCAGAGCCGGACGCTCGGAACGATAAGTCGTGGCACGGGTGTTGGCGCCCGGCCTGCAGATGCGGCTGTTGTGGCGGCTTTCGAATGTCATGGTCAGTGCGCGCCCAGCGAGGTGCCGCGACGGGCGCAGGCCGGGCCGGGGCCGCGCATGTAATAGCGCTCGGGCCGATAGGTCGGCGCGACGAATTCGCGGATGGCGGCGGCATAGCCGATGAGGTGCGTAAGGAAGTTCATTTACCCTGTCCCTGTCCCGATTTTCGGATGTCCCTTCCGAATTGCGAGAATGATAGCAACGAGGCGTGAATAGTCGGTGAACGCGATGTTAATTTTTGGTCGAAAACCCGTTGCTTCGTGGCCGGAATGCGGCTGATTCGGGGTCTTTCCAAGCCTTTTGTCGCCATTCCATCCAGTGTGACTTTTGCATCACATATGTTTCGTTTGAACGTCGCCCGCGCGCGCTTCTGTTTCAATTTATGGCCAGCGAGCGAATTTCCGTTCCGACCGCCAAATGGCTCGGGCGCGCCAAGACAGGCGCGCCAAGACTTGCCTATTGTTCGGCGCAGGCGGAACTGGAGCTGGCCCTGGCCGTTCTCATCTTCATTCTGATTGCCGAAGGAAAATTGCCATGGCGCCGCGCCCAGCCTGGAAGGGTTATCTGAAGCTGTCGCTGGTCACTTGCGCGGTCGAGTTGACCAATGTCGTCACCCATACCGAAAAGGTTTCGTTCCGGGTGCTGAACCGCAAGACCGGCAACACGGTGAAGCGCATCTATGTCGACGCCGAGACCGGCAAGCCGTTGGGCGATGGCGACGAGATCAAGGGCTATGAGCTCGACGACGGCGATTTCGTCCGTATCGAGGAGGACGAGATCGAGGCGGTGCAGATCGAATCCTCGCACACGATGAGCCTCGACGGTTTCGTCGACAAAGCCTCGATCCAGCAGATCTATCTTGATACGCCCTATTATGTCGCGCCGGCCGACAAGGTTTCGGAGGAGGCTTTCGCCGTCATCCGCGATGCGATGGCGGGCAAGAAGATGGCCGGGCTGGCGCGCATCGTGCTCTACAATCGAGAACGGCCCGTGGTGATCGAGCCGCTTGGCAAGGGCATGGTGCTGACGACGCTGCGCTACGACAACACGGTGCGCCAGCCGGACAGCGTCTTCGGTGAGATCAAGGCGGTGAAGACCGACCAGGAAATGACCGATCTGGCCGAGCTGATCATCGACAAGAAGAAAGCGAAATTCGATCCGTCGAAGTTCGACGACAAATATGAAGACGCGCTGCTGGAGCTGATCCGGGCGAAGAAGGCGGGGCACAATGCGCCGAAAGCCAAGGCGCCGCCCAAGCCTTCCAACGTCGTCAATCTGTTCGACGCGCTGAAGAAGAGCCTGTCGTCGGATGCGAAGCCGACGAAGTCGTCGTCAGCGAAATCCAAAACGGCGACCAAACGCACCAAGCCGAAAGCCGCCGCGCCGAAACGCAAATCCGCCTGAGGACACCCAAGCAATGGCCGGCCTCGAACAATATCACGCCAAGCGCGATTTCAAGAAGACGTCCGAGCCGGCCGGCAAGGTTTCGCGGACCGGGAAAAGCGACGCGGGCGGCATCTTCGTCATCCACAAACACGCGGCGACAAGGCTGCATTACGACCTCCGCCTCGAGCATGGCGGCGTGCTGTGGAGCTGGGCGGTGACGCGAGGGCCCAGCCTCGATCCGCATGAAAAGCGGCTGGCCGTCCATGTCGAGGATCATCCGATCGACTACGCGCCGTTCGAGGGCACGATTCCGAAGGGCGAATATGGCGGCGGCTCGGTCATCGTCTGGGACGAGGGCACGTGGGTTCCTGAAACCGACCCGGCCAAGGCGATGAAGAAGGGCCATATCAGCTTCGAGCTCAAGGGCCACAAGCTGCACGGGCTGTGGCATCTGGTGCGGCTGAAACCCCGCCCGGGCGAAAAGCGCGACAACTGGCTGCTGATCAAGTCGGACGATGCGGCGGCGCGCCCTGGCGAGGATATTCTCAAGGAGGCGCCGCAATCGGTGAAGTCCGGGCTGACCATCGAAGAGGTCGGCGAGGGCAAGGCGGCCAAGGGCCACAAGCCTGATGTCTGGCACTCCAACAAGCCGGCGGCCGGCAAGGCGAAGCCCGGCAAGCGCCTCGACTTCATAGAACCGCAGCTCGCGACGCTGGAGCGGGATGCGCCCTCGGGCGAGGACTGGCTACACGAGGTGAAGTTCGACGGCTATCGCATGCAGGCGCAGATAGCAGGCACCGATGTGCGGCTTTTGACCCGCACCGGCCTCGACTGGACGGAGAAATTCGGCGGCGAGATCGTCGCGGAACTGGCAGCGTTGAAATGCAGCGATGCCATCGTCGACGGCGAGATCGTCGTGCTGGCCGACAGCGGCGTTTCGTCTTTCTCCCTGCTGCAGCAGGACCTGTCTGCCAACCGCACCAACCGATTCATCTACTATGTCTTTGACCTCATGCGCCTTGACGGCAAGGATCTGCGCCGCGAACCCCTGGTGGAGCGCAAGCAGGCCTTGCAGGATCTGCTGGGCAAACAGCCGGAGAATGCGGCGGTGCGTTTCTCCGACCACTTCTTTGACCCCGGCAAGATTATGCTGGAGCATGCCTGCCGCATGGGGCTGGAAGGCGTCGTCTCCAAACGCGCCGATGCGCCTTATCGCAGCGGGCGCGGCCCAACATGGGTCAAGTCGAAATGCACGGCGCGGCAGGAATTCGTCATCGGCGGCTATCTGCCATCTGACAAGACCGGGCGTGGCCTGCGCTCGCTGCTTGTCGGCTATTACGAAGCCGGCAAACTTCACTATGCCGGGCGAGTCGGCACCGGCTTCTCAGCCAAGGGCGCCAACGAACTCAAGAAGAGGCTCGATGCGCTGAAGGCGGCGGCTTCGCCCTTCGACGCGGCCGTGCCCAAGGGAAAGGGGCTGGTCTGGGTGAAGCCGCAGCTTGTCGGCGAAGTGGAGTTCCGCAGCTGGACATCGGACCGTATAATACGCCATGCCTCGTTCCAGGGGCTGCGCGAGGACAAGCCGGCGGAGGACGTTGTGCAGGAAAAGCCCAAGGCAGCGACAGCCAAGGCAAGGCCGGCCTCAAGCGACACCGGTACATCCGCCGGGACGATGACGACCAGCGTCAAACTCTCCCATCCCGACAAGCTGCTGTGGCCCGAGGAAAAGATTTCCAAGCAGGGCCTGCTCGACCATTACGCGCGGGTCTGGCCGCGCATGGAGCAGTTCGTCGTCAACCGGCCGCTCAGCCTGGTGCGCGCGCCGGACGGCGTCGGTGGCCCGCGTTTCTTCCAGAAACACGCCTCGGCCGGCATGAGCGACAAGATTGCCCGGATGAAGGACCCGACGGACGGCGAGGAGATCCTGTTCATCCGGGATTTCGACGGTGTCGCGGCGCTCGTTCAATATGGCGTGGTCGAGATCCACATCTGGGGCTGCATGATAGACAAGCTCGAACAGCCGGACCAGATCATCTTCGACCTCGACCCCGATGAAGGCGTCGATGTGAAAGCGGTGCGCGAAGCGGCGCTCGACATCAGGGGCAAGCTCGACGAATTGTCGCTGCCTAACTTCGTCAAGACATCAGGCGGAAAGGGCTATCACGTGCTGGTGCCGCTGAAGCCGTCGGCGGATTGGGAGGCGGTAAAGACCTTCGCCCATGATTTTGCCAAGGCGCTGGAGCAGGGTGCCCCCGACCGCTACACGGCGACGTTGTCGAAAAAGGCGCGCACCGGAAAGATCTTCGTCGACTATCTGCGCAATGGCCGGGGCTCGACCACGGTCGCGCCCTATTCGTCGCGGGCCAAGAAGGGGGCGACGGTATCGATGCCAGTGACCTGGACCGAGATCGAGGCCGGCCTGGCACCGAACGCATTTCCGATCGGGGACAAGACGACGCTGGCCAAGCTGTCGGAAGCCGATCCGTGGAAGGGGTTTTTCGAGGCGGGGAAGGTGTTGAAGCGGGGGTGAGCCTAATCGACTTCGTCCTCGGAGGTCGCGGCGTGGCAACTGTGTTCAAGCGAAAGCTTTTTGATCTCGGATGATAGCGTTGAGGACGACGAGAAGCTTCCTGGCGACGGCGATGATGGCGAGTTTCTTGGAGCCGGATCGTGCAGCGATGGTGCTGTAGAACGCTTTGAACCGGTCACAGGCTCGAATAGCGCCGAGAGCTGCCATGTAGAGGGCGCGGCGCACGCGTGCTCGGCCACCCTGGATTTGGCTCCTGCGCCTGAGCTTGCCGCTCTTGTTGTCGAACGGGGCAAGGCCGACGAGTGCGGCGATCGACTTGGGTGAGCGCTGGCCGAGCTCGGGCAGGAGCGCCAGGAGCGAGAGCGCGGTGACCTTGGAGACCCCGGGCACGGAGACCATCAGAGCGTTGTCGCGGGCAGTGCCCTCGTTCTGACGAATGACTTGTGCGATCCGGGCCTCGAGCGCCTTGATGCGTGTGTTGAAGTCAGTGATCATCTCTTCGAACCCGGCGATGACGATCTCATCAAAAGCCTCACTGAGCTGCTTCTTCAAGTTTGCCCTGGTATCGACCAGCTGATCGCGGTAGCGGGCAAGCGATTGAAGATGTTCGTCTTCCTCACGCGGCGCCGGCTCGGCTTCAGGGTGATAGCGGCGGCCATAGCCGCTCAGCATCCTGGCGTCGAGAGGATCGGTCTTGGCGCGTCGCGCCGTCGACTTCGCATAATTGTGGGTGTGTGTCGGGTTGTGCCGCGAGAACGCCACACCTGCCTTGGCCAGGGCATGGCGCAGCAGCCGGTCATGGACGCCTGTCGCTTCCATGACCACAAAATCCTGGCCGGGGTGAAGGCCTGCCACATGAGCAGCTATCGCATCGGCATGGTTGTCTATGCGCTGACAACGACCGCTTGCCTCATCAAAAAAATCGAGCCACTGCTTGGAGATGTCGCAGCCGACATAGTTCTGCATTATCATGTCCACGCCTCTTCCTGTGGTGCGGGGTCTGCAGCTAACAGCCCCGTGCAACTGTTCAGGTTGATGGTTCACCGGTGGGAAGGAACCGAGCCATGCCACGGCCTGTCCAGAAATGGGCGACCAGGATCCCTTCGGTTTCCTTCCCACTTCGACCATAACACTGAACAAACACACAGGATCCCAGGGTCTCCGCGACGCCGCTTCGCGGCTGCTCCGCCCTGGGATGACGAAGCTGTCAGGCCCGCACCTCAGCTCAAAAATACCCTTTCGAACGCCTGCTTGCCCGGCGGCGAAAACACCACCGCGCGGCTGTCCTTTTCGCGGCGCGCCCATTTTTCCAGGAGAATCTTGTCGAGGATGGCGGCGCCCAGCGTGCCGGCGAGGTGCGAGCGGCGCACGCTCCAGTCGAGGCAGGCGCGGCACACCGGCCGGCGTGGCCTGGTGTAGACATCGATGCCGATCGCCGCGAAATGCGACGCCGCCGATGGTCCGAGCCTGATCTCGTTGTCGTTGCGGACCAATATGTTTTTATCGACGAGGCGGTCGAGCATCGCCACCGCCTGTTCGCCGGCGAGATGATCGTAGCAAACGCGTGCCACGCGCATCGCGCCATCGCGCGGGCCCGGCCGCACGCGCTTGGGACCAACGGCTTCAGCGACACCGGTGATGGCTTCGATCATGCCTGCGACCTGCGGGCCGGCGAGACCGTAATAGCGATGCCTTCCCTGGCTGGCCAAGGTCAGCAACCCGCCCTCCATCAGTTTCGACAGATGCGAGGAAGCGGTCGGCAAGGAGACGCCGGCCTCCAGCGCCAGTTCGCTCGCAGTCAGGGCCGTGCCGCCCATCAGCGCGTTCAGCATGTTGGCGCGGGCTGGATCGCCAACCAGGCTGGCGATCCGGGCAATGTCTGGTCCTTCACGCATAGTTCGGTCCTTATCGAAGCATTCTCGCCAGGTAACCACTATTCTGGCTTCAGCTCAAGCAGCCGGCGACGCAAGCGACGACGGCTCGTGACACCAGACTGCTTAGCACATCGAAGTGAAGGACGTTTCGACCGTGCTCGAAGCGTCGATGCAAGAACCCAAGGAGACGACCATGACCATAACCTGCTTCATCCGCTATGAGATCGACCCGTTCGGCAAGGCCGCCTTCGAGGAGTATGCCCGCAACTGGGGCCAGGCCATTCCGCGCTGCGGCGCCGACCTGATCGGCTATTTCGCGCCCCATGAGGGCTCGGCGACGACGGCCTACGCCGCCTACAACATCGACAGCCTGGCCGCCTATGAAGCCTATCGGGCGCGGCTTGCCGCGGACCCCGCCGGCAAGGCAAACTATGAGTTCGCCCGCCGTGAAAGGTTCATCGTCAAGGAGGATCGCATGTTTCTCAAGAACGTCTCTGGACCGCACGCGCCATTGGTGAAGCTATGATCGCCGTTATCTTCGAGGTCGAACCGGCGGCAGGCAAGCGCGATGCCTATCTCGGCATCGCCGCCAATCTGCGTCCCTTGCTCGACGGCATTGACGGCTTCATCTCGATCGAACGCTTTCAGAGCCTGGCCGACCCGAAACGCGTCTTGTCACTGTCGTTCTGGCGCGACGAGGACGCGGTGAAGGCCTGGCGCAACACCGAAGACCATCGGCAGGCGCAACAGGCCGGCCGCGGCGGTATCTTTGCCGGCTATCGACTTCGCATCGCCCATGTGGTGCGGGATTATGGGCTGACGGAACGGGACGAGGCGCCAGCGGACAGCCGGGCCGTGAATGGGTGAGTGGCTTGGCGCGGCAGCGCTCAAGCATTCCCGATCAGCACGCCGGCCGCGAACACCAGCGCACCGCCCAGCACCACCTGGAAGGCGGCGCGCAGGAATGGCGTCTGCATGTAGCGGTTCTGGACGAAGGCGATGGCCCACAATTCGAAGAACACCACCACAGCGGCAACGGCTGTCGCGGTCCAGAAATGCGGAATGAGATAGGGCAATGCGTGGCCCAGACCGCCGGCTGATGTCATGACGCCGGTGGTGATGCCGCGTTTTATCGGCGAGCCGCGGCCCGAGAGCTTGCCGTCATCGGAAGCGACTTCAGTAAAACCCATGGAGATGCCGGCGCCGATCGATGCGGCAAGCCCGACCAGGAAGGTCTGCCAGGTGTCATGCGTGGCAAAGGCCGCGGCGAAGATCGGCGCCAGCGTCGACACCGAACCGTCCATCAGGCCGGCCAGGCCCGGCTGCACATAAGTCAGGATGAACTGGCGCTGCTCGGCGGCGGCCTCTTCATCCTTCACGTCGCCGGGCACATGCTTCTGCTCCAGCCGCTGCGCCAGGGTCTCGTGACCCTGTTCGGCTATGGCGAGGTCGTCGAGAAGTTTCCGCGTCGAGGCATCGGTGGTGCGCTTTGCTGCCTCGACGTAGAACAGATAGGCCTGCCGCTCCATCGCCTCGGCCTGGCTGCGCACATGCTCGATGCCGAGCGGCCGTACCAGCCAATCGGGCTTGCGCTCATAATAACCCTTCACATGCTCGCGCCGGATCAGCGGGATGCGCTCGCCGAACCGCTTGCGGAAGAGCTCGATCAGCACGTCGCGATGGCCGTCCTCCTCCTCGGCCATCTCCTCGAACACTTTCGCCGACTGCGGGAAGTTTTCCGACAGCCCATCGGCATAGGCGCGGTAGATGCGCCCGTCATCTTCCTCGGACGAAATGGCAAGCGCCAGGATCTCCTGTTCGGAAAGCGAGTCGAAGGAGCGGCGGCCGAAGCCGAAAACGCGGGAAAGCATGAGGAAATCACCCTAGTTTAGAATAGTTCTAAACTAGGGTTTGGCGTGCGCCTGGTCAACCGCACTGGAGGTCGCGGAGTCAAGAATTGTTGATGCATTCCTCCAGTCCGAGCTCTTCATTATTGGCAAAGGTTACCCTATATAGCTGAACCTAAGACAAGAACGAGGACCAACGCATGACGAAGCCGCACGCAGGGCATTTCGACCCAAAACCCGTTCTCGACCTCATTGCCAGCATCGAAGCCGATCTGCAGCGGCTGAAGGGTCTGGTCGAGCAGCAGATCGAAAAATTCGACCCGGCCAATCCACACAACAAGGCTCCGGACGGCAAGCTGACCGAAGAGGGGGTGGAGTGCTGCTACCGCATGTTCGACGAGGGCAAGTCGCGCTATTCCGTTTCACAGCAGATGAGGATTTCTTTCGCCGCCGCCACGCATCGCTTCAACAATTGGCGCAAGCTCGGTGGGAACAAGAGGCAACGGACGTTGCTTGGCTAAATTGGATGGACGCCACGGCTGCAGCCGTGACGTTGGCGACCATGACGCCCGACTTTGTATCGGTCACATCTTTTCGTTGGCATCGCGCGGCCCTTTGCGTGCACCATGGCGCGATTGCATCGCCACAGGACCCGCCATGACCAGCCTCCCCGGCATCGCTGACATCCACGCCGCAGCCGCCCGCCTCTCCGGCCTGATCGTCGAAACCCCGCTGATCGAATCGGCCGAGTTGAACAAGCGCTTCGGCGGCCGCATCCTGTTCAAGCCGGAGACGCTGCAACGCACCGGATCGTTCAAATTCCGCGGCGCCTACAACAAGCTGTCCTCGCTGAGCGAGGACGAGCGCTCCCGGGGCGTCGTCGCCTTTTCCTCGGGCAATCATGCACAAGGGGTCGCGGCGTCGGCCGCCATGTTCGGCGTCAAGGCAGTCATCGCCATGCCGGCCGACGCGCCGGCGATGAAGATCGGCAATGTCCGCAAGATGGGCGCGGAGGTGGTGCCGTTCGACCGTTTTCGCGACGACCGCATGACCGTGGTCCGTCCCTACATCGACAGAGGCATGGTGCTGGTGCCGCCCTTCGATGATCCGGCCATCATTGCCGGGCAAGGCACGATCGGCCTCGAACTGATACGCCAGGCCAGGGCGCTCGGTGTCAGCCTCGACGCCGTCGTCATTCCCTGTGGTGGCGGCGGCTTGTCGAGCGGCATTTCGGTCGCGGTCAAGGATGCATCGCCAGGCACCGCGGTCTGGGCGGTGGAGCCCGAGCATTTCGACGACACGCGGCGCTCGCTTGCCGCCGGCGCCCGGGTTTCGAACGATCCGGGCCATAGCTCGATCTGCGACGCGATCCTGACGGCAGAGCCGGGCGCCATCACCTTCGCGATCAACCGCAAAAACCTCGCCGGCGCCATTGCCGTCTCCGACATGGCGACGGCGCAGGCGATGCGCGATGCCATGGCCTATCTGAAGCTGGTGGTCGAGCCGGGCGGCTGCGTCGCGCTGGCGGCGCTGTCTTCGGGCGAGATCGAACTGTCGGGCAAAAGTGTCGCCGTGGTGCTGTCCGGCGGCAATGTCGATTTCGGCACCTATGCCGAGATCATGGCGGCCGCCTGATCGCCCTGTCCTCTGCGCATCGCCGCGCGGCCCGCGGATTGCCCTCCAATGACCGGCCGGCGCGCGAGCGCCGGTCAATCCAGCGTGCGCCTGAAGCGCAACAGCGCGGTGCCCGCGAAGACCAGCACGAACACCACCAGCCAGCCGATCTCGGCGGCGATGGCATGGAAGTCGGCGCCCTTCAGCATGACCGCGCGGGTGATGCGCAGGAAATGCGTCAGCGGGAAGATTTCGCCCAGCGCCTGAGCCCAGCCCGGCATGCCGCGATAGGGGAACATGAAGCCCGACAGGAGCAGCGACGGCAGGAAGAAGAAGAAGGTCAGCTGCATCGCCTGCATCTGCGAGCGGGCCATGGTCGAGATCGTGTAGCCGAGCAGCACGAGCGACAGCACGAAGACAAGCACCGACGACAACAGCAGCGTCAGGCTGCCGACGAACGGGATATCGAAGAGCAGCTTCGCCGCCACCAGCACCACCGCAACCTGCACCGCGCCGACGACAAGGAAGGGCAGCACCTTGCCCAGCATGATCTCGGCCGGGCTGGACGGCATGGCGAGCAGGTTTTCCATCGTACCACGCTCGGTTTCACGGGTCAGTGCCATGGCCGTCATCATCACCATGGTCATCTGAAGGATGACGCCGAGCAGGCCGGGCACGATGTTGTATTGCGAAATGCCTTCGGGATTGTAGCGCCGGTGTACCACCACCTGCAGCTGCTCCTTGGCGTTTTCGGCTGCCGCAGCCTGCATGCCCTGCGCGCGCAGCAGCGCCTGGCTCGCCACCGTGCTCAAGGTTGAGACGGCACCGCTCGCCGCCGACGGATCGGTTGCATCCGCCTCGATCAGGATCTGCGGATTGTCGCCGCGCTCGACCCGGCGGCCGAAGTCGGCCGGGATGGTGACGACGAACGAAACGTCGCCCCGCGCCATCAGGAATTCCGCCTCTTCGGCGCTCGCGGTGACATGGTCGAAACGATAGTAGCCCGTCACCTGCAGCGCGGAAACCATGGCGCGCGTATACTGGTCGTTGCTCATCGCCACCAGCGCCGTCGGCAAGCCTTTCGGATCGCTGTTGATGGCAAAGCCGAACAGAACCAGCTGCAGCAGCGGCACGCCGAGCATCATGGCGAAGGTGATGCGGTCGCGCCGCATCTGGATGAATTCCTTGATCAGCAGCGCGCCAAGTCGGGCGAAGGAAAAGACACCGTTCATGCCATATTGTCCTTCGAACCCGACATGAACTGGATGAAAACGTCCTCCAGGCTGGTTTCGCCCGGCGCCACCGTCACGCCCTTGTGCTCCTTCTCGACACCGGCAAGCGCTGCTTCGAGCTTCTTCCTGTCGGAACCGACGACATGCAGCGTGGCGCCGAACGGCGCCACCTGGTCGACACCGGGGCGGTCGTGCAGCTCTTGCGCCAGCTTGGCGAGTTGCGGGCCCTGCACCACGAAGGTGGTCAGCCCAGCATTTTTCACCACTTCGGCGACGGTGCCGGTGGCCAGCATCTTGCCGTAGGAGATGTAGCTGATGCGGTGGCAGCGCTCGGCTTCGTCCATGTAATGGGTGGAGACCAACACGGTCAGCCCGCCGCCGGCAAGGCGATGTATCTCGTCCCAGAATTCGCGCCGTGCCTTCGGGTCGACGCCGGCCGTCGGCTCGTCGAGCAGAAGCAGTTTAGGCTTGTGCATGATGCAGGCGGCGAGCGCCAGCCGCTGCTTCCAGCCGCCGGATAGCGTGCCGGCCAATTGGTTGCGGCGCGAGGTGAGGCCGAGTTCTTCCAGTGTCTTCGCGACATAGTCCTCGACCGGTTTCAGCCGGTAGAGCCGCGCCACGAATTCGAGGTTCTCGCCAATGGTCAGATCCTCGTAAAACGAGAATTTCTGCGTCATGTAGCCGACTTCGCGCTTGATCCTGAGCGACTCGGTGCGGATGTTGAAACCCAGCACCGTGCCTTCGCCCTCGTCCGGCGTCAGCAGGCCGCACATGATGCGGATGGTGGTGGTCTTGCCGGAACCGTTGGGGCCGAGGAAACCGACGATCTCGCCTTCGGCGACCGACATCGTCACATGATCGACGACGGTCTTGTCGCCGAACCGCTTGACCAGGCCGTGAACGTCGATGGCGTTCATCTGGCCGTTTCCGCGAGATCGACGTCGACGATCTGGCCGGGTTGCAGCGGGCCGGCATCACCCTCCGGGCGGGCCTCGACGAGATAGACCAGCTTCTGCCGGTTCTCCAAGGAATAGATCACCGGAGGGGTGAATTCGGGATCGGGCGAGACATAGCTGACGCGCGCCTTCATGCCCTCGCCGCAGCCGTCGCAATGGACATTGAGCAGACTGCCGATCTTGACCGAGGAGAAGGCGGCCTCCGGCATGTAGACGCTGAGCTTTACAGCGCCGTCGGGCAGCATCGAGACGACCGGCGCGGTCGGGCCGGCCGTGTCGCCGGGATTGCGGATGACGTCGTTGACGCGGCCGGGCGAGGGCGCCGCGAGCGTGCGCTTGGACAGCCGCCACCGAGCCTGCTCCAGCGCTGCCTGGGCCTGCTTGACCTGATTGTCGGCGGCTTTGATCGTCTCGGGCCGCGCCGGCAGGCCGCCGACGGCGAGATTGGCCTCGGCCTGGCCGACCTGGGCGTTTGCCGTCTCGAGCGTCGCCGAGGCGGTGTCGTAATCGGCCTGCGTGCCGGTGCCACGCTTGAACAGATCGGCGGCGCGGTCGTATTTGCGCTTGGCGTCGTCGGCCTGCGCCTTGGCCATGTCGACCTGCGCCTTGAGGGCCGCGATTTCTTCCGGCCGCTTGCCGACCTGCAGGTCGGCAAGCTGCGCCTGCGCCTGGGCGAGGCTTGCCTCGGCCTGCGCCACCGCGATCTTGGCGTCGGCGCTTTCCAGCGTCACTACCGTCGTGCCGGGGGTGACGCGATCGCCGCGCTTCACGGTAACCGTATCGACCTGTGCCACCTCGATGGGCGCCAGGAGCACATAGTCGCCTTCGACATAGCCGACCGCGAGTGGAGCGGCGGGGGCGCAGGCGCCGAGGAGTTGCGCGGCAAGCGGCAAGGAGCAGAGGAGACTCATCGTTTTGATCCCATCCGGGAGGCCAGTATGGCATTGAGGTTGTCTGATACGGCGGACACCACCTTGACCGCCTCGGCGGCGCCGATGTCGTGCCAGCCCATGCGGCGCATCACCGCCTCGCGGCCGATGCGGAAATAGATGACCTGGCCGATCAGCGTGAACACGGTGAGCCGGGTCCGCTCGCTTTCGGCCGGTTCGCCGGTCGCCTGCTCCCAGATCATGCACAGCCGGCGATGCGTCGGCTCGAACACGCCGTCATAGATGCGGTCGAGGGCCGCGGTGGGATGCGACAGTTCGCGCAGCACGAACTGGACGATCTCGCCGGCCTGCGGCTGCGCCACGATGAAGCCGACCATTCGCTCCAGCGCGGCGAAGAGCTGCAAGCGTGCCGCCTCCGGATCGCTCGCCGCCGCGGCCGGGCCATTGCCCAGCGCCTGGCCGGCAACCGTCTGGATGGTCTCGACGATATAGTCGGCGGCAGCAGTGCGAAGGCCTTCCTTGCCGCCGAAATGATAGGCGATCGAACCGATATTGGCCTGCGCCTCCGCCGCGATCTCGCGGGTCGACGTGCCATCGAAACCCTGCCGGCCGAACAGTTTCAGCGCCGCCCGCACCAGCGCGGCGCGCGTCAGATCCGCCGGAGAGGTCTCGCGACGAGTATTTTGGGCGTCAGGCGATTTGATCATACCGCCTCTTTAATCAATCGATTGATTAAAGTCAACTTGTGTTCGGAGTTGTCTTGCTATCGCCCGCAGCAAACGCTTTAGTCGCGGCCATGGCCAAGGAAGTCGAGCGCAAGTTTCTGGTCTCCAGCCCCGCATGGCGGGATCTGGTCGAGGCGGATATCCGCATTCTCCAGTTCTATCTAGCCGCCGCGCCCGGGCGGACAGTGCGCATTCGCATCAGCGACGGCGCTTCCGCCAAGCTGACGCTCAAGTTCGGCAGCGGCGCGCGCGAGCGCGACGAATTCGAATATCCGATCCCGCTTGCCGATGCGATGGAGATGCTGGACTTCGCCATCGGACGTGTCATCGAGAAGACACGCCACCATGTTAGGCACCGCGGCTATCTCTATGAAGTCGACGTCTTTGACGGCGCACTGGCGGGACTGGTGGTGGCCGAACTCGAGACGCCGGAAGACGTGCCGGACGAAATGCTGCCTGACTGGCTCGACCGTGAAGTGACCGGCGAGCAGAAATTCTACAACGCGTCGCTCGCCCTCGGGGGGATACCGGAGATCGCCGCATGAGCTTTCGCATCGACCCGCGCCTGCCGCTGACCGGCGAGGTCAGGCGCATCCTGGCCGAGGAAATCCGCAAGGCGCTCCAGCATCTGGATGCGGCGCGCAGCCGGCCGGAACAGGCGCTGCACAAATGCCGTAAGCGGCTGAAGAGCGCGCGTGCCTTGCTGCGTTTGGTTCATTCCGGCGACGAAACATTCTGCGCGACAGAAAATCAATGGTATCGCAACGTGGCGGAGCTGCTTGCCGGCCCGCGCGAGGCGACGGCGCTGATCGAGACCCTCGACCGGCTCGCGGCAGGGTTTCCCAAGGAGAGCGCCGATGGCGGGCTCGATGCGGTGCGTGACAGGCTGATCGCCCGCCAGCACGATCTGCATGAAGGCGCCGGCCTCGAAGCGGCGATCAGCGCCGCGAAGGCCGCTTGCGAAGACGGCATGAAGCGGATCGAAAGCCTTGCCTTGCCCGACCAGCCGGAACAGGCCGCCGACGTGCTTGCCGAAGGCGCCCGTGTCACCTTGCGCCGCGCCAGGAGGGCGCTCGACAGAGCCGGCACGCGTGGCGAGGCCGATGATTTCCACGATTTGCGCAAGGCGGCCAAGACGCATGGCATGCACCTGTCGCTGCTGGGCAGGCTTTGGCCGACGCCGATCAAGGCGCGGCGCAAGGCCGTCGATAGACTGGGCGAGCGGCTCGGCGAATTGCATGATCTGTTCGTCATGCGCGCGCTGCTGGAGGCGGCCGACGAGCCGCTTGGGCCACGCGAGGACACGAAGCTTCTCGGCAAACTTTTGAAGCGTTCGGAAAAGAGCCTGAGGAAATCCTGTCTTGCCGAAGCCGCCGAGCTGTTCGGCGACAGCCCCAAGCATCAGACGAAGAAGCTGGCTCGCAAGGCGCGTGACGATCTCGCCGGCACTTCGTCCACGGAGGATCTGGGCGCCACCGCCAATTGACCGCTGCTGGCGCCCGGGCGCCTGTGTATGGTAATCGCCGTAAGGCATGACCGAGCCCGGCGACACGCTCCTGGACCGACTTGGCCGCTGGCTCGCCGGCCGGCTGCAGGAGGAGTCCTCCGGCTATGAACCCTACACGCCGTCGGATCCTGAAACGCTGCGCCGCACGCTCGAACCCGGCGACATCCTGCTGATCGAGGGCAACCAGAAGATATCGGCGGCGATCAAGTATCTTACCCAGTCGACCTGGTCGCACGCGGCCTTTTATGTCGGCGACAGCTTGCCCGAGCCGGAAGACGGCGCGGAGCGACCGCGGCTGATCGAGGTCACGATGGGCGACGGCTGTGTCGCCGTACCGTTGTCACGCTATCGCACCTACAACACCCGCATTTGCCGCGCGAGCGGGCTGGCGCCCGAGGACCGCGACAAAATCGTGGCATTCATGATCGGCAAGCTCGGCCTCAAATACGACCTCAAGAACATCTTTGACATGCTGCGCTATTTCCTGCCGACGCCGCCGGTGCCGGTGCGCTGGCGCCGCCGCATGCTGGCCTTTGGTTCCGGCGACCCGACACGCGCCATCTGCTCGACGCTGATTGCCGAGGCTTATGGCCAAATCCGCTATCCGATCCTGCCCGAGATCACCCGCGCGCCCGGCCGTGCCTCGGCGCAGTCGAACTATTCGCGCAAGGAAATCCTGCACATCCGCCACCATTCGCTCTACACGCCGCGCGATTTCGGCCTGTCGCCGTTTTTCCGCATCGTCAAACCGACGCTGGAATATGGTTTCGACTACCGGCAGATGGTCTGGGACGACAAGGCCGCCGACGCCACGACGAGGGCCGGCGGGTAGCAGCCCTTCAAGCCGGAAGCGGGCGCCGTCCTTTCGCGGCGGACTGCCCCGGCGTCCGTGCCCCGGCATCGCGGGGATGTGGACCGATCGGCATGATCGCGGGAAATGGCGTCGCCCCGAAAGCGAACGTAAATTTGTAGCCGGTGAGCCCGTCCTCGGGCGTCGTATGCTGGTCGTGATGGGCGAGCAGTTTGACCCGCTCGGCCAGCTCTTCCGCCTCGCGCCGCACCATCTGCGCCGTCTGTGGCCGCATCCGCCTGGAGAAGCTGACGAACGTCGCCTCCTTCTCGATATGGCTGATGGCCCAACCGATGAAGTTCTTGTTGGTCATCTCGAAAAGCGGCCTGAGCGGCCCTTCGAAATTCCACTGGATCGGCGTTTCGACCAGCAATCTTGCCGACAGACCCCGACCGAGCGCGATCAGTCCGAGCTCCTCGAGGTCGCGCAGGTAGAGGAACATCGAGGCTTCGCTCAGGCCTTGCGAGCGCATGATGCCTTCAGGCGTGAACTTTTCCGACAGCATGACGAAGATGAACAACAGCGCCGGCCGGCCGGCGAGCCGACGCTCGATCTCCGGCGCGATGTGGTTGGCCGGCCCGGGGCCCCGGTTCATCGAGCCGAGCACGTTTTCCAGCTCGACGCCGGCGGCGGTGCAGATCTCGACCAGCCGGTCGAGCTTGCAGTTCTTCTCATGGAAGATGCGCTTCACGGTCGGCTCGGAAACGCCCATGCGTTCGGCGAGATCGCGATAGGTGACACCCTTCGCCTTAAGCGTCCGCTTCACCGCCTCGAAGATCAGACCGTTCATGGGATGCGCCTCCGCAAGGCAGTTTCGTATCGATATTCGATACTAGCGGTAATCGATCTTCCAGAAAAGTATCGAAAATCCTAGCTAGCCGTCTGTCATTACAGGAGACCAGCCATGAACCGTTTCATCCTCTCAGCCTTTGCCGCCATCATCGGCATCGCCGCCGCACCCGCCGCCCGGGCTGGCGAAATCTGGCGCGCCACCGGCCTCGAACAACCGGAATCGGCGCTGTTCGACGCCGACAACAACCGCATCATCGTTTCCAACATCGTCGGCAATCCGGGCGAAGCCGACGGCAACGGCTACCTCAGTGTGCTGTCCCTGGACGGCAAGACGATCACCCAGCACTGGACCGACGGCATGGACGCGCCCAAGGGCATGGCGATAGCGGGCGGCAAGCTCTACGTCGCCGACATCACCAAAGTCCGCGTCGTCGACCTGGCCAGTGGAAAGTTGATCGCCAGCATCGCGGTGCCGAACGCGGTGTTCCTCAACGACATGACCTCGGACCGGACAGGCAAGGTCTATGTCAGCGACATGCTGGCCGACACGATCTACCGCATCGACGGCGACCGGCCGGACCTGTTCGTCAGGGACGCGTTGCTGGCCTCGCCCAACGGCGTCTTCGCCGATGGCGACAGGCTGATCGTCGCCTCGTGGGGCAAGGGCATCAAGGCCGACTTCAGCACGGCGGAGCCGGGCGGGCTGCTGGCCATCGATCTCGCCAGCAAGGCGATCTCGCCGCTGCCCGGCGCGCAGAAATTCGCCGATCTCGACGGCGTCATCGCCATTGGCGACAGCATCTACGCCACCGCCTACATGACCGGCACGCTCTACCGCTATCATGCCGGCGGAACCCCGGAAGCGGTGGCGCATTTCAAGCCGGGCAGCGCCGACATCGGCACCGACGGCAAGTCGATCCTCTATGTGCCGCTGATGAACGAAGGCGAGGTCGCGGCGTTGAAGCTCGACTGAGTACCGACGCCTCGGGGTCGATCCGTGCGACCCGCTAACAGCCGTGGGATGGACCGTGCTACGACGGTTGATCCCACGGTAATGGTCAAGGAGGATTACCATGGACGACCGGGAAATCAGGGCGGCCCTGGATCGCCACTGGGCCGCCTCCGATGCCAATAACTTCGAGGTCGAACATGAGATCTACCGGGAGGATGCGGTGCTCGACTATCCGCAATCGGGCGAGCGCATCCGCGGGCGCCGCAACATCCAGTTGTCGCGCGCCGCGCAGCCGAACCGCAAGCGTTTCGCCGTACGACGGATCGTCGGCGCTGATGATCTCTGGATCACGGAATATGTGCTGACTTATGACGGTCGGCCCTCCTATACGGTGAGCATCATGGAGTTCCTCGATGGCAAGGTCGCGCGCGAGACGCAGTACTTCGGCGATCCGTTCGAGCCGGGGCCGTCGCGGGCGCACTGGGTCGAGCGGACGCCGTGAGTGACGGGCAGGATCATCAGCCGCTCGCCCGCTCGGAGTTGCCCGATGATACGACCGCTCTCGCCCGCTTCCTCATCGGCAGACTGGTGGTGCGCGACTTGCCTGAGGGCATGGTCAGCGGCCGCATCGTCGAGACCGAGGCCTATGTCGTCGGCGACGCCGCCGGACATGGCTTCAGGGGGATGACGCCGCGCAACCGGTCGCTGTTTCTCGAAGCCGGTCACGCCTATGTCTATCTCGCCTATGGCACTTCGATGATGCTGAATGTCTCGAGCCAGGCGCAAGGCACCGGCACCGGTGTGCTGATCCGGGCGCTCGAGCCGCTCGAAGGCATTGAAATCATGCGGGGGAACCGCGGCGTCGAGCGGTTGCGCGACCTGGCGCGCGGACCGGGACGGCTGGCCGCGGCATTGCGGATCGATCGTTCGCTCGACGGGATCGACCTCTGCCGGAAAGGGCCGCTATGGCTCGCGGGCGATGACGTTGAACCTGGTGAAATCGGCCAGGGCATCAGAATCGGCATTTCCAAGGATGCCGACCGTCTGCTGCGCTTCTATGTCAGGGACAGCCCATTCGTGAGCGGTCCAAGATCGCTCAACCGCTGAGCGACGGAGCTCCCACAATCCCCTGGGAAAGCAGGGCGCGCTTTCGATGACATTGGCCGCCGTCGAATCGGAGGCACGGCCATTATTGTGATGTTTCAAGTATCATTTGGCTGAGATGAAACATGCGGGATCACTCACTTTCACCAACCATTTTGCGCCGCTGCAGGACCCGCGCCACCAGCCAGCATAGCATCGCCCAGGCGAAGCCCGCGCACCAGCCTGCCAGCACATCCGAGGGCCAGTGGACGCCGAGATAGATGCGGCTGACGCCGACCAGCACCGTCGTCAGCACGGCGAGCGACAAGACGTAGATCTTCGTTGCCCGGCCAGGCAGAAAGCGCGCCGCGAGCGAACCGAGCGTGAGATAGGTCACCGCCGACAGCATGGCGTGGCCGCT
This sequence comes from Mesorhizobium erdmanii, assembly GCF_013170725.1. Lineage (NCBI taxonomy): Bacteria > Pseudomonadati > Pseudomonadota > Alphaproteobacteria > Hyphomicrobiales > Phyllobacteriaceae > Mesorhizobium > Mesorhizobium erdmanii. The sequence continues at coordinate 861,273 of NZ_CP033361.1, forward strand.
CGGGAAGGAAAGCGACGTCTCGGAGACCAGATGCGAGACGAGTTCGGGCCGCGGCCGGTCGACGCCGACCTTCAGCAGGCTCGACAACACCTGGCCACCCGCCACGGCGACGAAGATGAGAAGAGCGGTCCAAGGCCTGCGGATCAGCATGAGATAGATGATCGTCGCCGCCGTGATCAGCACCAACACGCTTGGGCTGCCAAGGCTGGTGATGTCGCGTATCGCCCCTTCCAGCCATAGCGGGCCGATCGGGATACCGGGTTGGCCCGTCTGGCGGAAGGCAAGCAGGATTTCGGTGTCGAAGGCGTGTGGCGCGGTTGCCCGCGCCACTTCCATTAACTCCTCGAAGCCCCACAGCCCGCCGGCGATGACCAAGCCGGCCAGCAGCACCGGAAATTCGATCCGGTTGAGCAAGGTGCTTGCGATGTCTTTCATCGGGTTTATGCCGCGATCCTCATCTCGATTAACGGCCTTGCATATAGGGCCCGAGCGTGATCAGCGCCACGGCGGCGATCGCCAGCACGATACCGCTGGCCTGCAGCGCATTGACACGCTCGCCGAAGAAGACCAGCGCCACGACGTTGACCGAAACCAGCTGGATGACCGCCGACAGGCTGAAGGAAACGGACATGCCGAATTCGCGGATCAGCCGCAGCATGATCAGATTGCCCAGCGAATAGAGCGCCAGCGTCAACAGGATCTTGCCCAGGCTCGGTGCCAGTCCCCATTGCTTGGCGGCGGTCGCCGCCAGAACGAAGATCAGCGTCGAAAAGCCAAGCTGCAGCAATCCCGAAAAACTCAATGTCCGTCCCTTTCAAGGCGGCTGTCGCCGCATGTGCCGCGGACCTTGTTTCCGAAGCACGCCAAGACGTCAAGCGACGTCGTTTCAACGAAGGCCTTGGCAATGACGAGACTGAGGCTCAATGTACAGGGTGTCGCCCAGCTGTTATGGGAGGGGGCGGTCAGGGGCTTATGAAACGTATTCTGCAGAACTTGGCGCGGCGCTGGAGCGAGCTTTCGCTTGCCCTGCAATTCCTCGTTGCCGGCGGCTTCGGCCTTCTGGCAGTGATGCTCGTGGTGGGTTCCTGGGTGACGTCGCAGATCCGCGATGGCGTCATCCGCAATTCGGCCGCCACGACGGCGCTCTATGTCGACAGCGTGATCGCGCCGCTGCTGCCCGACCTGCGCAAGAACGAGCAACTCAGCGAGTCCGTCAAGCAGGCGCTCGACGAGACGCTCGGCCAGGGCGCGCTCGGCAAGCGCCTGGTCTCGTTCAAGCTCTGGCGCCGCGACGGCACCGTGCTCTATGCGAAGGAGGCTGACCTGATCGGCCGCCGCTTCGGCCTGACCGCCAACCTGCGGTCGGCCTTCCAGGGCAACGTCACCGCTCAACTCGATACGTTCGACGAAGATGAGGACAAGGAGCGGGCTCTCGGCGAGCCGCTGCTGGAGATCTACAATCCCGTGCGCGAACCCTGGTCCGGCGAGGTGGTGGCCGTCACCGAATTCTTCGAGGTAGCCACCGATTTCAAAGCCACGCTGGCATCCGCCCTGCTGTCGAGCTGGCTGGTCGTGGCCGGCACCACCTTGGCGGCTTTTCTGCTCTTGTCGGGCCTCGTGCTGCGCGCCAGCCGCACCATCGACGATCAGCGCGGAGCATTGCGCCGCCAGGTGTCGGAGCTGCAGGGCCTGGTGACACAAAACAGCGCCTTGCGGCAGCGTGTGCAGCGGGCGTCCCGCCGCGCCACCGCGCTCAACGAAAGATATTTGCGCCGGATCGGTGCCGACCTGCATGACGGACCGGCGCAGCTCGTGGCCCTGGCGGCGCTGCGCATGGACAGCCCAGTGTTTTCCGGCGACGGCCAATGGGGCGAAAGCCGCACGACCGAGGTTGCGATGATCCGCAAGACGCTTGAGGATGCGATGCGCGAAATACGCGGCATCTGCACCGGCCTCGTGCTGCCGCAGATAGAGGCGGCCGCCGCAACGGACATATTGCGGCTGGCCGTCGACGAACACGAGCGCCGGACGGGGACGTCGGTGGCGCTCACCCTGCCCAGGCAATTGCCCGAAACCGGCCCTTCCGAGAAGATCAGCATCTATCGATTCGTGCAGGAAGGGCTGAACAATGCCTATCGCCACGGACGGGCCAAGGATCAGGCGGTGCGGGCCGGGATGAAGAATGGCAGGCTTTTTGTCGAAGTGTCGGACGGCGGGCCGGGCTTCGATCCGGCACGGGTCGAGGGGCTGGGGCTCGCCGGCCTCAGGGAGCGGGTCGAAAGCATTGGCGGCCAGTTCGAGACCTTGACCGGAGCGCAAGGCACGCGATTGGTGATCCGTCTGTCGGTTGAGGAACAAGCATGATTGGTGTCATTCGCATCGCTATTGTCGACGATCATCCGCTGTTTCGCGAAGGCGTCACGCGCAGCCTGTCGGAACTCGGCGGCTTCGAGATCGTCGGCGAAGGTGCGACAGCGCAGGATGCCGAACGCATCGCCTCGACGATGCAGCCCGACATACTTCTGCTCGACATCTCCATGCCGGGCGGCGGCCTGGCCGCGGTCACAAGCATCCTTGCCGACCATCCCGCCCAGAAGATCGTGATGCTGACCGTTTCCGAGGCCAATGCCGATGTAACCAAAGCCCTTAACGCAGGGGTGCAAGGCTATATCCTCAAGGGTGTCGGATCGCGCGCGCTTTCCGACATCCTGCACAACGTGGCGGCGGGCGAGAGCTATCTTTCGCCCATGCTGTCGGCGCGGCTGCTTTCCGATCTCCAATCTCCGCAGCCTGCCGACGGCGTGGCGGACCGGCTGCGGCAACTGACCGAACGACAGACGGAAATCCTGCGGCTGGTGGCGGAGGGGCTCAGCAACAAGGAGGTTGCCTTGCGCCTGGAGCTGCAGGAGAAGACAGTCAAGCACCACATGACCGGGGTGCTGTCGAAACTCAATGTGCGAAACCGCACCGAAGCGGCGCTCATGATGCGCGAGTTGCGCGACCGGGACAGGAACCGCTCGTAGAGCGTTTCACCGTTTCGCGGAAACGGCGATCCGCTCTACTCCATGTTCTCAGGCAATCCGGACGGAAAACCGCTCACACTGTTCCTGGAATTGCTCCAGGGAAAGTCAGGCCCGCGCGTGGGCCGGACAAAACGAGGTCACCTCCGCCGGGGGCGGCGGAGGTGACGTGTGAAGCTGGTCATTGCCTGTTGACCAACCTCACAAGGCCTTGAGACGGCTGAAATCGGCCGGCGTGACCCGGCGGTCGATGATCGTGCGACCCAGCGCATCCTTCATCCTGAAACGGCCGTTCTCGATCTTTTCGGTCATGCCATTGGGATGCGTGACGGTGATCTTGCCGCCGTCCAAGCTGACCTTATCACCGGTCGCGGCATTGACATGGCTGGTGCTGGCGCCGCCCTCGCCGGTGCCAGATCCAGAGTCGGTGCCACTGCCGTCACCGCCGTCCGTTCCGGAATTGCCGCCGCTGCCATTGCCGTTGCCGTTGCCGCCACCGCTGTTGCCGCCGTCTCCATTGCCGTTGTTACCGCCGCTGCCGCTGTTGCCACCGCTACCGCCGCTGCCGCTGTTGCCACCGCTACCGCCGCTGCCGCTGTTGCCGCCGCTACCGCTGCTACCGCTGTTGCCACCGCTACCGCTACCGCTGCTGCTGCTGTTGCCGTTACTACCGCCGCCGTTACTGCCGCCGTTGCCGTTGCCGTTGCCGTTGTTGCCACCGCCATTGCCGCCCTTGGCGGCCTGTGCGGCGAGAGCGTCGATTCCGGGGGCGGAGCCGTGCAGGGAAATTCGATAGGGGGCGATGGCCAGCGCCAGGGCAGCCGCCGAAACAAGCGTCAGCCGGCCCCAACGGGCCGTGATCGATCCGTGCATCATGAATCTCCGTCGATTGAGCCGGCGCGCCCACCCCAACGTTGCAACCAGCAACATCGCCGAAAGCTGTAGTGACCGGAAGCGACCTCCGACCGTTGCGTTTGTCCTCCAGGACCTTTGGAAGCACAAGCTTGGACTAAAGTCCGATGTCATGGGTGACGGGCGGCCTCGCCCAGAACATTGGAGCTTGTAAGATGTCACGAAAATGTGATCGACCTGCCGTAAGGGTCCACAGGCAACACGCTCCAGCCACTCCAAAGCCAGAGGCCCTCATGACCGATCATCGCTCCCCCGACGCCCGCTTCCGCACCAGCCAGCTCGAGGAAAATGAAGGACCGGCCATCAACCCCACCGACAACCGAACCATGGGCGAAATCATCGCGGCGCGGTTCTCACGCCGGGGTTTTCTGAAGGGATCGCTCGCCGTCTCGGCGATCGCCGCGACCGTCAGCCCGCTGGCCATGATCGCCGCAGACGATGCCCGCGCCGCGGAAGGCTCTGCCTTCCAGTTCGACGAACTTCAGGCCGGCATCGACGACAAGCACCATGTCGCGCCGGGCTACGACGCCGATGTGCTGTTGCGCTGGGGCGATCCACTGTTCGCCGATTCGCCTGACTTCGACCCGACCAAGCAGTCGGCCGAAGCGCAGGCCAGGCAATTCGGCTACAACAACGACTATGTCGGCTATATCGCGATCGACGGCTCGGCCGAGCACGGCCTGCTGGTGGTCAACCATGAATACACCAACCCGCATTTGATGTTCCCCGGCATCGTTTCGATCGTCGAGAAGGACGGGAAGAAGAAGGCCGAGGTCGCGCCGCTGTCGAAGGAGCAGGTCGATGTGGAGATGGCGGCGCATGGCGGCACCATCGTCGAGATCCGCAAGGATGGTGGCAAATGGCAAGTGGTGCGTGACGGCAAGCTCAACCGCCGCATCACCTCCTCCACCGAAATGATGTTGTCGGGCCCGGTCGCCGGCCATGACCGCGTCAAGACCAAAGCCGATCCGTCCGGCACGAAGGTGTTCGGCACTTTCAACAATTGCGCCGGCGGCGTCACGCCGTGGGGCACTTATGTGATGGCCGAGGAGAACATCCACGGCTATTTCTCCGGCGAGCTGCCGGAAGGCCACGAGGAAGCCGCCAACTACAAGCGCCTCGGCATTCCGGAAGGCGCCTATGAGTGGGGCGCGCATTACGACCGCTTCAACCTCGCCAAGGAACCCAACGAACCCAATCGTTTCGGCTGGATCGTCGAGGTCGACGTCAACGATCCGACCTCGACGCCCAGGAAGCGCACCGCCATGGGCCGCTTCAAGCATGAGGGCGCCGAATCGATCGTCGCCAAGGATGGCCGCGTCGTCTTCTACCTGGGCGACGACGAGCGTTTCGACTATGTCTACAAATTCGTCACCAAGGGCAGCTTCAATGCCAGCGACCGCGCGGCCAACAAGGACCTGCTCGACGAGGGCACGCTGCATGTCGCCAAATTCGCCGAGGACGGCACGGTCGAATGGCTGCCGATCGTCTTCGGCCAGGGGCCGCTGACGGCAGGAAACGGCTTTGCCGGCCAGGCCGACGTGCTGATCGAGACGCGGCGCGCCGCCGATCTGCTCGGTGCCACCAAGATGGACCGGCCCGAGGACATCCAGCCCAACGCCGTCAACGGCAAGGTCTATGTCATGCTGACCAACAATTCGAAGCGCAAGGCCGATCAGGTCGATGCCGCCAACCCGCGCGCCGAAAATGCCTTCGGCCACATTATCGAGATCACCGAGGCCGATGGCGATTTCACTGCCGCCAAGGGCAAGTGGGAAGTGCTGCTGAAATGCGGCGATCCCTCGGTTGCCGATGTCGGCGCCACCTTCTCGACGGCGACGACAGCCAATGGGTGGTTCGGCATGCCCGATAATTGCGCGGTCGATTCGGCGGGTCGCCTGTGGGTCGCCACCGACGGCCAGGGCCCGAAGGCCACCGGCCGCACCGACGGCCTGTGGGCGGTCGACACGGAGGGTGCCGCGCGGGCGACCTCGAAGCTGTTCTTCCGCGTGCCGATCGGCGCCGAAATGTGCGGCCCGCTGTTTGCACCCGACGACCAGACCGCCTTCGTCGCCGTCCAGCATCCGGGCGATGGCGGCGAGGACTGGGACGGTTTTGGCCGCCCGTCCTATTATGAAGACCCGTCGACCCGCTGGCCCGACTTCAAGCCCGACATGCCGGTGCGGCCGTCCGTCGTCGCCATCACCAGGCAGGGCGGCGGCAAGATCGCGGTCTGACGCCAGCGAGGGCTCTCTGCATAAGGGGCCTTGGCAATCCAAGGTCCCTCGTTCTTGCGCGGAACCTTCAAGCCTCGGGAAAGATTGGCAATTTACACATGGCGCCCTAACTCCTCCTTCAGGAGACCGCCATGCCGAAGTCCATCTATGACCGTGGCTTGCTCAAGCCCGACGACGTCGCCAAATTGCAACGCGTTTTCGACGGGGCCTGCCGACGACGCGAAGCGCATCCCGAATCGGCCGAGGCGCGCGAACTCGCGCTCACCCTGCTTGCGCTCCACAATGCCGGCATGGTCGACGAGGACATGCTGATGGAAGCCGTCGGTTTCCGCCGGCTCGAACCGAAATCGGCCTGATGCCGGGAGCCGCTCAAGCCGCTATCCAGGACGCTGAACCACAGCCACGTTGATTGTGCTGCGCAGCCTGAAGCCGATGGATTCGTACAGCTTTATCGCAGCGGCATTGCTGGCGTAAGCGTGGAGGTATGGCAGCTCCCCGCGCGCGAGAATCTGGTTGGACACGAACTGGGACAGCAGCCGGCCAAGGCCGCCGCCGCGGAAGTCCGGGTGGGAGCAGACGCCGCTGAGTTCGGTGTAACCAGGCTGCTTCATGCGCTCGCCGGCCATCGCCACCAGCCGGCCTTCGACCTTCACGCCCCAGAAATCGCCAAGGCTCCGCGCCTTGAGCGAAAACGGGCCGGGCCTAGTGAGCGACGCGAGCGCCAGCATCTCGCCCGCGTCGTTCTCGTCCAGGCGCTGGATGCGCGCGTCCGACACGGCCGGCAATGGCGCCTCGGCGACCATCTGCACGGCGTCGGCTTTCGAGACGACCGACAGACCCGCCGGGAGAAGAACCTCGTCCGCCTGAGCCATGATGACGCTTTCGCCCGGGGCGACCAGCGCCCCGAACGCCCGAAGGCTTTCGGCGTCGTCGGCAGCGGTGGACGCGAAAGGAACGATCGAGGCGGGATAGCGCCTGGCGAGACTGCCGCCCTCGGCGAAGGCGCGATGGCACGTGTCGAGCGCGCTCCAGACGGGACGGTCGAGTATGTGTTTCATCGCGCCGCGGCCTTTTCCACCCGACGGGCAAGCGGCGCGGCGGCAAGACCGTCCTCGATTGCCGCCAGTTGCTCGAGAAGCGGCCCGGAAAGGCCTGAGCACAAATCCGCGACGGCGCGCTCGATGCGGGGCCAGGCATCGCGCTTGGCGGCATCGACCAGCTGTTGGCCGCCGCTTGTAAGGGAAACTACCCGGCGCCGCTGGTCGTCATTCGCCCGGATGACCTCGACCAGACCGATATCGGCCAGCAGCGACACGCTCCGCGTCACCCCCGGCTGCGTGACGCCAAGCGATTGCGCCAGTTCGCCCACCGGCAAGGGTCCCAACCTGTCGAGCGCGGCGAGCAGTGGGTACTGGCTCGACTGGACCCGAACCTCCAGACCTTCGAGCAGGCGCTGCGTATCGGCCTGCAATTGCTCGCCTATGCGCTTCAGCCGGCTGCCCAGGCAGAGATAGCCAAGAGACCGCAGGACGTCTTCCATTCTTGAATCCATTCCGCCTAAAACTGTAACATGTTATATAACATGGCATGCGAATGGTCAAGCCACGCCTGCCGCCGGGTCGATTTCCAGGATTCTGACTCAGCCCGGCGCGCCGGATAGGGAGCCGGCGATCCGCCCGGCAATCGCCTTGCCCAATATGGCGGCATTGGCGAAGCAGCCGCGAATGCTCGGCCGCATGCCGGTAAACCACAGGCCGGGCAGTTTCGGGTCGGCGTCGCTACCGTTGAAGAGCGGAACGCCTTTCGCGTCGAGTACGCCGAGATTGCCGACCATGCGCTCCAGCCCGGTGCGGTAGCCCGTCGCCGCAATGACGATATCGGGATCGATCTGGCTGCCATTGGCCAGGATCACGCCTTCGGCGGTGAATTCCCGGACCATCGGCACCACGGTGATCTTGCCCGATTTGATGGCATTGACGGCGCCGTCATCGGCGGCGATCGCGGTATAGTCCGAGGTCAGGCGGCTGGCGCCGCCAGACGGCGCGGGCGGCATGCCGAATTTGGTGAGATCGCCGAAAACCAGGCGCTGTGTCACGGCCATCACCGCATCGGCGAGGCGCAACGGCAGTCGCGCCATGAATGGCGAGAGCCGGTGCACGGCGATCTTGCCGACGCGCTTGGGGAGAAGGGCTGGGCCGTTGCGGGCCGACAGCCAGACAGCGGCGGTATCGATTCCCGCCAGATGATTGAGGGCGTCGAAGCCCGAATTGCCGGCGCCGACGACCAGCACCTTCTTGCCGGCATAGGCCTGGGCATCGCCAAAATCAGCCGAATGGATGATCCGGCCCGCGAACGCCTGCATGCCCTTCCATTGCGGCGTGTAGGGCTCCCGGTCGCGGCCGGTGGCAACGACGACATGACGCGCCAGGCGCGTGCCGGCGCTGGTGCGCACGATCCAGTGGTCGCCCCCGGACACGATGGCCTCGACGGAAACGCCAAACTCCACCGGCAAACGGTTCGCCTCATGGAAATCGCTCATATGGCGGATGACGACATCCCGATGCGGAAAAGCGGGGGTGCCCTTGGGATAGACAAGGCCGGGCAGCGCCGAGAGATCGCGGTGGGTGTTGAGGTGCAGCTGCACGTGGCGCCGGCGCCAGGGCTCGGCCAGCCGGCTTTCCTTCTCCAGGATCGCCGTCGCCACGCCGGCCTTCATCAATGCCTGCGCGACGGCCAGTCCGGCGGCGCCGGCGCCAATGACGATTGCAGGCTCGACCGTCGACAGCTGCTCCATCACGGTCCCGGATGTCGTATCAGTCATTCACTTTCGAATCCCATTTGCTCCTGCGGCAAGCCCCAAAGGCTCGCAGGCCGCTGTAACAGTTTGATCGCGCGCAGGCCCCGAACGCTAATCGACGCGGATTTTCCGGGTCTGCACCAAGCCGCGGTCTCGCCCGAGAGCGCTCCACCGCCTGGCAGAACAGCCCGGTCGCGCAACAGCGGCCAAAAACACCGACATGAAACAGTTGCCCGCTTCTGTCCGAATACGTCCAGCCCTATATGGCATATCAGCGGCTTCGGCGATAATCAGGTCGCGGCAATGTGATTGATTCGAGGTCCGGGGAGTGGCGGACCTCTTCCGACGGCGGAATTCGAACCCGTAACCCATTCGGCTTCCCGCCAGAAATCAAGGCGCCACGGCGGTCTTGCTTGCCATTCAAGGCATGCGACGCCGCAGACGGCACGCGGAATCCTCGACCATGCCCTCCTTGCGGATCTATTTCGACAAAATCCTCGAGGGCGTCTCGCCCAAGGTCGAGCGGCTGGCGCTGACGCATGTCGAACGGCTGGCGCTGGTTCGCCGCCATGGCGACTTCTCGCTCGCCTATTCCACCGCCGTGCAGCCCAAGCTTTCCTATTTCGGCGACGGCGACGGCTACATCGCCTTCGGCACCAAGATGAAGCATCATTTCGCCCTTGGCGACCCGGTGGCGGCTCCGGCCCGCCGGACCGACATGATCAGGCGCTTCGTCGAGGCGGCGGGCAATCCGTGGTTCGTGCAGGTCGGCGCGGAAACCGCACATGTGCTGGCCGGGCTCGGCTACAAGGTCAACCGGCTGGGTATCGACACCCGCCTGCAGCTGCCCGAGCATGATTTTTCCGGCAAGCGCAACGAAACGGTGCGTTATTCCGAGCGCTGGCTGCTGAAGAAAGGCTTTTCGTTCGAGGAGGACAAACGCACGATCCACCTCGACGAGATTGCCCGCCTCTCGCAAAACTGGCGCGGCGACCGCATCGTCAAGCGCTGGGAGATGGGTTTCCTCAACCGTCCGTTTTACGACCAGCTCGGCAGCGACATGCGCCGTTTCGTCCTGCACGGTCCCGATGGCGACCTTGTCGCCCTGCTCGACTTCGATCCGATGTTCGCCGACGGCAAGGTGACCGGCTACACCACCGCCTTCAAGCGCAAGCATGTCGATGCCTCGCCGCATGCCGAGATCGGCCTGACCAAATTCGCCGTCGACCGGTTTCGCGAGGAGGGCATTTCGGTGGTGACGCTCGGCCTGTCGCCGCTGGTCGATGTCGGCCCGAGCGGATTTGCCGAAAGCGCGTTCTGGCGCAACACTTTCCAGCGCGCCTACGATTCACCCTGGGTCAACCGCCGCCGGTTCAACCTGCAGGGCCAGGCGGCGTTCAAGCGCCGCTTCCACGGCGCGGAAGAGCCGGTCTATATCGCCTTCCGCCAGGGAAGCTATATCGAGATGCTGGGGTTGCTGAGGCTGGTCAAGGCGATCTAGGTCTGCCGATATTCAGGTGAGGCCGGCCTGCAAATGGCAGCTTCCTGCGCTTCCGGTGCTCACGTACAAAAGGTACGCTCCGCTCCGGTTCTCGGAAGCCGCCATTTTCGACTCGGCCTGACCTGAATCTCAACAGATCTCGGCCGCGTTTCCGAGCGCCTTCGCCGCGTCAGTTCCGCAGCCGATATCCGGTCTTGAAGATCCAGGCGACGATGGCGATGCAGACGGCCAGGAAAACCAGCGTCATGCCGAGGCTGACGCCGACCGAGACATCGGCCTTGCCGTAAAAACTCCAGCGGAAGCCGCTGATCAAGTACACGACCGGGTTGAACAGCGTGATCGTCTTCCAGACGCCGGGCAGCATGTGGATCGAATAGAAGCTGCCGCCGAGGAAGGTGAGTGGCGTGACGATCAAGAGCGGAACCAGCTGCAATTGCTCGAAACTCTTCGCCCAGATGCCGATGATGAACCCGAACAGGCTGAAGGTCACCGCCGTCAAGACCAGGAAGGAGAGCATCCAGAACGGATGTTCGATATGCAACGGCACGAACAGCGAGGCGGTGGCCAGGATGATCAAGCCAAGAATGATCGACTTGGTGGCCGCACCGCCGACATAGGCGATGACGATCTCCAGATAAGAGACCGGCGCCGACAAAAGTTCGTAGATCGAGCCGACGAATTTCGGGAAATAGATGGCGAAGGAGGCGTTGGAGATCGACTGCGTCAACAGCGACAGCATGATCAGCCCCGGCACGATGAAGGCGCCATAGCTGATGCCGTCGATCTCGGTGATGCGCGACCCGATGGCCGAGCCGAAGACGACGAAATACAGCGATGTCGAGATAACTGGCGAGATGATGCTCTGCAGCACGGTGCGGAAGGCACGCGCCATCTCGACCCGGTAGATCGCCCAGACTGCACGCAGGTTCATGGCTCTCTCCTCACCAGATTGACGAAGATCTCCTCGAGCGAACTGTTTTGCGTGTCGATGTCGCGGAACTGGATGCCTGATGCCTCGAGGTCGCGGATCAGCGAGGCGACGCCCGGCCGCTCGGCCTGGTTGTCATAGGTGTAGGTCAACTGCCCGCCGTCGGGCGACAGCTCCAGCGCATAGCGTGAAAAGGCTTCCGGAATGGCGGTCAGCGGATTGCGCAGCTCCAGCACCAGCCGCTTGCGGCCGAGCTTGCGCATCAGTTCGGCCTTGTTCTCGACCAGGATGATCTCGCCTCGGTTGATGACGCCGACGCGGTCGGCCATTGCCTCGGCCTCCTCGATATAGTGCGTGGTGAGGATGATGGTGACCCCATCCTCGCGCAGCCGGCGCACCATCTCCCACATGTCCTGGCGCAATTCGACGTCGACGCCGGCGGTCGGCTCGTCGAGGAACAGGATGCGCGGCTCGTGCGACAGCGCCTTGGCGATCATCAGCCGCCGCTTCATGCCGCCCGACAGGGTGATCGCCTTGGCATCCTTCTTCTCCCACAGCGACAGATCGCGCAGCACCTTCTCGACGAAGGCGGGGTTGGCCGGCTTGCCGAACAGGCCGCGGCTGTAGGAGACGGTCGCCCAGACGCTCTCGAAGGCGTCGATGGTCAGTTCCTGCGGCACCAGCCCGATCAGGCTGCGCGCGGCGCGGTAATCCTTGTTGATGTCGTGGCCGTCGACAGTGACGGTACCGGTCGAGCGGTTGACGATGCCGCAGACGATCGAGATCAGCGTCGTCTTGCCGGCCCCGTTCGGCCCGAGCAGCGCAAAGATCTCGCCGCGGTCGATGTCGAGATTGACTTCCTTGAGCGCGGTGAAGCCGGTGGCGTAGGTCTTGGAGACCCCGGAAATGGACAGAATGGAGGGCATGGCTGAAAACGGCTGCCTGAAAGAGGTCCCCTCATATAGGCCTGTTGTCGTCGCGTGCAACCAGAAGTCATTGGTGCTGCTGACAGTTCTAGACAGTCGCCGAGGTCATCGGCTGGTATGCCGGACTTTGAAGCGGTAAGGACCTGGCAAGCGACAAAATTGTCCTTGTGGCGTTCAGCCTCGCGGCGGGACGCCGCTTTGACCATCTTGCCCAACGAGCATACGGTGGGCCATTAGCAGCAGCCGGAGCCCGCCATGGACCCGCTCATACTGTCGCGCATGCAGTTCGGCGCGAATATCTCGTTTCATATCCTTTTTCCGACGATCACCATCGCCCTGGGCTGGGTGCTGCTGTTCTTCAAGCTACGCTACAACGCGACCAACGATTCCGCCTGGATGCGCGCCTATTTCACCTGGGTGAAGGTGTTCGCGCTGTCATTTGCCATGGGCGTGGTTTCAGGCGTCACCATGAGCTTCCAGTTCGGCACCAACTGGCCGGGCTACATGGAGCATGTCGGCAACATCGCCGGACCGCTGCTCGCTTACGAGATCCTCACCGCCTTCTTCCTCGAAGCGGCCTTTCTCGGCATCATGCTGTTCGGCTTCCGCCGCGTCTCCAACCGCGTCCACACGCTGGCGACGGTGCTGGTGGCCGGCGGCACGACGGTATCGGCGTTCTGGATCATCGCGCTCAATTCCTGGATGCAGACGCCGGCCGGCTTCGAGATGCGTGACGGCGTCGCACACGCCGTCGACTGGTGGGCAATCGTCTTCAACCCGTCCATGCCCTACCGGCTCGTTCACATGCTGCTTGCCTCGGGCCTCACCGTATCGTTCCTGATCGCCGGCCTGTCTGCGCTGCGCTACCTCAAGGGCGACCGTTCGGAATCGATGTGGAAGGCGCTTCGCACCGGCGTCTTCACCGCCGCGATCCTGATCCCGATCCAGATCCTGGCCGGCGACCAGCACGGACTGAACACGCTGGAACACCAGCCGCAGAAGATCGCCGCCATGGAGGCCAACTGGAACACCGGCCCCAACGTGCCGCTGGTGCTGTTCGCGCTACCCGACGAGGCGGCCAAGGAAAACAGATTCGAGGTCGCGATCCCCGATGGGGCAAGCCTTATCTTGCGACACAGTACCGACGGCGTGGTGCCCGGCCTGAACGACTATCCGGGCAACCATCCGCCGGTCTTTCCGCTCTTCTGGAGCTTCCGGATCATGGTCGGCACCGGCCTGCTGATGCTCGCCGTCTCGTGGTCGGCGGCCTTCTTCCTCAAGCGCCGGCATGCGCTGCCCAAGCCCCTCGCCATGCTGATGGTGCCGATGGCGCTGTCGGGCTGGCTGGCGACACTGGCCGGCTGGTACACGACCGAGATCGGCCGCCAGCCCTGGCTGGTGACGGGCGTGCTGAAGACCGCCGACGCCGTCGGCCCGGTGGCGGGCAGCCATGTCGCGCTGACGCTCGCCATCTACCTCATCCTCTACGTGCTGTTGCTGATCGCCTATCTCGGCGTGCTGGTGCATCTGGCGCTGAAGGCGGCGAAGGATGGCGACACCTCACCGCTGCCGGGGGTGATGAAGGCGGCGCTTTCACAGCCGGCGGCAGGAGAGTGACATGAGCTTAGACTGGCCAACGGCCATGCCGCTGATCTTTGCCGGCCTGATGGGCCTAGCCATCCTGATCTACGTCATTCTCGACGGTTTCGACCTCGGCATCGGCATCCTGTTCGCCATGGCGGAAGATACCGAGCAGGACACGATGATCGCGGCGATCGGCCCGTTCTGGGATGCCAACGAGACCTGGCTGGTGCTGGCCGTCGGCCTGCTGCTGGTCGCCTTTCCCCTGGCGCATGGCGTCATTCTCACCGCGCTCTACCTGCCGGCCTTCGTGCTTCTGGTCGGGTTGATCCTGCGCGGCGTAGCCTTCGATTTCCGCGCCAAGGTGCCGGCCGGCAAGAAGCATCGCTGGAACCGCATTTTCTTCCTGGGTTCGGTCATCGCCTCGCTGGCGCAAGGCTATATGCTCGGCGTCTATGTGCTCGGCCTGGATGTCGGCCTGGGCGGCATGGCGTTCGGTGCGCTGGTGGCGCTCTGCCTGGCAGCGGCCTATGCGGCGATGGGTGCCGCCTGGGTGATCTACAAGACCGAGGGCGAGTTGCAGAAGAAAGCCGTGCGCTGGCTGCGCACGGCACTGGTGCTGACCGCGCTCGGCATGGCGGCGGTATCGCTGGCAACGCCCTTCGCCAGCCCGCGCATCTTCGAGAGATGGTTCGTCTGGCCGGAAATGCTGTATCTCTCGCCGCTGCCGATCCTGTCGGCGCTGTTGTTCCTGTGGCTGTGGCGGCAGACCTTCCATCTGCCCAAGCCCGATGACCGCCATTCGCTGATGCCGTTCCTGACGCTGGCCGCCATCTTCGCGCTAGGCTTTGCCGGCCTCGCCTGGTCGTTCTACCCCTATGTGGTGCCCGACAAGCTGACCATCTGGCAGGCAGCCTCGGCGACGGAGAGCCTCGCCATCATCCTGGCCGGCACCGTGGTGGTGCTGCCGATCATCATCTTCTATTCGTTCTATGCCTACCGGGTGTTCGGCGGCAAGGCGACGGATCTCACCTACGACTGATGCGAGGCCGGTCGTTCAGATCAGCCCCGAGTCACGTGCGGCAGCCGTAGCCTCGCCGCGCGAAACGGCGTCGAGCTTGCCCAGCACCGCCGAGACATGGTGATCGACCGTCTTGGGCGAAATGGCGAGATGCTCGGCGATGCGCTTGTTGGACAGGCCGCGCTCGATCAGCTGCAGCACTTCCATCTGGCGCTGGGTGAGGCCGGCACTGTTGGCGCGGGTGGTGCGGCGCGGTCCCCGGGCAATGCGGATGACGCCGTTCTGCCGCATGATGTCGCGCACATGGCCGGCGACCGGCCGGGCGCCGAGCGCCTCGAGGATCTCCAGCGCCATGCGCTGCGCGGCCTCGTCGCCCTGGGCGAGCGCCAGCGCGCGTTCGTAAGGGGCGTCGAGTTCAGCCCAGGCGGTAGCCGCCCCCCGCCAGTCTCCAGCCAGCAGCAGCCGATAGGGCGCGGCCATGCCCGATGTGTCGCCCGGGTCGATGCCGGGCGCCAGCAGCCGGCGCCAGACGGCCAGTTCGGCAAAGACCGCGCGTGTCGGCGACAGGCTTTCGGCAAGTGCGATCAGCCGCAGCGCCTCGTCCTCGTCCGCCTCCCCGAGCCAGGCCCGCTCGGCAACTACCGAAGCATAGGGCAACAGGCGCTGCAGCTCGGCTCCCCTTTCCAGAAATTGCTTCATCTCCTGCAGAAGCGGCTCGGCGGAGGGATCGCCACGACGCACCCGCAGCCGCGACAGAGCCACCAGGGCAGGATAGCGCACCAGGGCGGTCGCCCCGTCGTTGGCAATCACATCCAGCGCTTCAGCGGCCGCCTCATCCCAGCATCCCTGACGCAGCAACAACTGCGCCCGCACACCGCGCATGTAATCGCGCCACGTCGCCAGGTCGTTCTCGACGCAATAGTCGATGCCGCGATCGAGAAAAGATTGCGCCTGGCTGTAGCCAAGCTGGTTCATTTCACCACAGGCGCAATTGGTGAAGGCGCGGGCCGCATGCTCCTGGAAATTCTGCTCGAGCGCGATTTCCAGGCTGCGGGCAAGATGCAGCCGGCTTGAGTCCAGGTCCAGCCACTGCTCGGCGGCGCCGACATTGTTGAGAGCATGGCAGACGACTTCCGGCCTGTTCAACCGTTCGGCGAGCTCGATCGCCCTGGCGCCCAGCGACAGGGTCTCGTCAAGCCTTTCGGCCAGCATCGCCAGTTGCGAAAGGTTGGAATAGGCCATGGCAAGCTCGGCACTGGCCGGGACAGTCTCCAGCAACGTGACCGCCTGGGCGCCGAACATGTCGGCGTCCCGCCGGTCGCCCAGCAGATAGGCGAAGCGCGACAGGCATCTGAGGCTGTCACCTTCCTTCAGCGTGTTGCCCAGCGCCTGTCGCAGGACACGCGCCTGTTGCTGCGCCTTGACGGCCTCGTCGATGCGCGCGATCAGGTGGCACTCGAACGCATAGTGCTCGTATAGGCCGGCGCGCTCTTCCTCAGGCAAGGTATCGGCCTGGCGCAAGGCAACCTCATAGTAGCCGGCGGCGTCGCGATGGGCGCCGACACGCGAGGCCTCCCGCGCCGCGATCGGCGCGAACTCGCGTACCGCCTCCAGATTATGCGCTTCCACCGCGTGATGGACGAGGCGCGCGGTGGCGACACCGCTGTTTTCGAGCAGCGCCGACAGCGCGCGCTGGTTGAACATTCGCCTGGAACTCGTCGTCAGCATCATCTCGATGGCGCGGCGCGCGATCTCGTGCCGGAAGGCGTAGCCGTCGCCCAGATCGTCAAGCAGCCCGTTCGAAACACATTCCGCGAGCTGACCGGCGGCCGCCACGCCACACAGGCCCTGCAACGCCCAGGCATCGGCACGCCTGGGGAACACCGACACCGCGTCGAGCATCGAGCGGGCGCCGGCCGACAGCCGTTCGGCCCGCGCAACGACGGCGTCGCGCACGCTGGCGGGTGGCGTCATCTCATTGTCGGCGCACAAAAGCTCGGTGACGAAGAAAGCATTGCCGGCCGTCGCCCGATAGATGGCATCACCATCGCGGCCGGCGGCAATGGCGAGCGACAACACCGCGGCCTCGCTCAGCAGCGGCACGTCGATCCGCACGATGTTGCCGACGGGAATTTCGCCGAGTGCGCGGCGCACACGCATCTGACCTTCGCTGCGGTCGGTGCGCGCCGTCAGCACGAGCAGGATGTGGGTGTTGGCGATGCGGCGGCCGAGAAAGCGGACGAAATCGAGCGTCGCGTCATCCGCCCAATGCAGGTCCTCGATGATCAGAAGCGTCGGCTGCGTCCTTGCCTCGAAGACTTCGAGCGCGTCGGAAAACAAGGGCAGCCGCTGTCCCTGCCGGGCATCAATTGCCTGCGGCATCGCCCACTGCGCCTCGCGGGCGAGATCGTAGAGCGGGCCGAGCGGATCGGGAATCGCCAGATCCTCGCAGGCGCTGCGGAATATGCGCACGCCGTCGCTGGCCACGCCGACGAAAGCCTCGACAAGCGCCGACTTGCCGGCGCCCGCCTCGCCAGATAGCGCCGCCACATGGCCGCAGCCACGCGTGGCCGCCGCGAGAAGTCCATCCAGCTGCTCCAGCTGGGCCTGCCGTTCCAGAAGCATCGTCATTCGCTCAACAGGGATAGTGTCTGGGCGCATCCCTGGACGTCCGCCACGAGCGTCCGGGATGATGACCGGCAATGTGCCCCTCTCCACATTTCGGTGCCATCTACCACACAACGCCGCCATTATAGGTAATCTTCCAACAAAAAATAGGGAAAGGCTCCGATGCGCGTCCTTGGCGAGCATGATCATTGTCCAGCCGCGCTCAAATCGAGCGTGAATCAATGGAAAAGGGAAACTTGATATGCCTCGCTATGTGGTACAACGCACATTTCCTGACGGTCTCAGCGTACCGATGAACGATGTCGGGGCCGACGCGCTGGGCGGCGTCATCATGCGCAACGCCGAGAAGGGCGTCACCTGGGTGCAGTCCTTCGTCTCACCCGACAAGAAGCACTCATTCTGCATCTATGATGCGCCTTCGCCCGAGGCGATCCGCAGCACGGCGCAGAAGAATTCGCTGCCGGTCGACAAGATCACGGAGGTGCGGGTCCTTGACCCTTACTTTTATCGTTGATCCCCTCCATGAACATCAAACGGTCCCTGGCGGCGATGGCGACTTGTCTGACGACCCGGCCAGCGAGGTGCTGGCGGCTTCGAGACCAGTCGGAAGAGGCCCGTTACTGGGCTGGGTTCTCCGGCGGATTGCCTCGCTGCAGTTCGCACCATTGCGCAAGAGCCGGCGCCGGTTGCCTCCGCAGGACGACTATCTGAGGCGCGACATCGGCCTGCCGGATCTCGAAGAGCTGCCGCAATACTGGGACTTCACCCGATACGACTGACACGCGTGACACGCGGCCATCGACTTCGCGGCGGCGGGGGCGGCCGCTCGCGGGCACCATCAACAACGAGGAGAGAAAATGAACATCCATCTATGGACCAAGCACCTCATCAACCTGTCGATCCTGTCGATCGCGGCCACGGCGGCGAACGCCGATACGGGCAGGCTGGATGAGAAGGTGCGGACAGCCAATAGCCGTTTCGAGAATGTGGCGATGGCCACCAAGGAAGGCTATGCGCCGATCCCTTGCGCCAGCGGCATCGCCGGCGGCGCCATGGGCATCCATTACGTCAACGCGGCCTACCTGAAGGATGACGCCGTCGATCTGGCAAAGCCGGAGGCCGTCATGTACGAGCCGATGGCTGACGGCAAGCTCAAGCTGGTGGCCGTCGAATACATCACCTCGAAAGGTCCGGCCTCGCTGGAAGGGCAGCTGTTCAACTTCAACAGTGCCCCCAACCGTTACGGCCTCGGCGCTTTCTACGAGCTGCATGTCTGGGCCTGGAAGAAAAACCCGACCGGCACCTTCGCCGACATGAATCCCGACGTGTCGTGCGAAGCGATGAAGGCCATGTAGGCGCAAATCTCCTCCCTCAGAGGGGGGAGATAACCACCCTCGTCAGTTGATCGCCGCCAGCACCAGCACCGGCTTCTCGCTGTACAGCGCCGGGAACAGCTGCTTCAGGTTCGCCACCTTGGGCAGGTCGTTGTAGACGATGTAGGGATAGGTCGGGTTCAGCGTCAGGAAGTCCTGGTGGTAGTTCTCGGCCGGGTAGAAGGTCTTGCCGGTCTCGATCGTGGTGACGATCGGTTCCGAAAACACCTTGGCCTTGCCGAGCTGGGCGATGTAGCTCTGCGCGATCTTCTTCTGGGCGTCGTTTTCGGCGAAGATCGTCGAGCGGTACTGGGTACCGCTATCCGGCCCCTGGTAGTTCAACTGCGTCGGATTGTGGGCGACCGAGAAATAGACCTGCAGCAGTTGGCCGTAGGTGACTTTCGAAGGGTCGTAGGTGATCTCGACGGATTCGGCGTGGCCGGTGCGGCCGGTGCCGACGGTCTCGTAGACGGCGTCGTCCTTGGCGCCGCCAGTGTAGCCGGAGACGGCCTCGCTGACGCCCTTGACGTGCTGGAACACGCCCTGCACGCCCCAGAAACAGCCGCCGGCGAAAACAGCCTTCTCGCTGCCCGCTGCCGCCTTTTCGTCCAGCGCCGGCGGCGGGATGACCACCGCGTCTTCCGCCGAGACAGCCGGCGTCAGCCAGAAGGCGGCGCCGGCGGTGGCCAGGGCAAGCGCGGCGAGCGCACCCTTGGCAAAGCCGATCGAACGGTTGCGATTCGAAATCTTGTTGTCGGTCATGGTTGCACTCCTCTGGCTTCCATTTGGGTCAGTCTATTGGATGAGCTACGATGGCACGATGCCGGAGTTGCGGGGAGGGCTCACTTTCGCGTTCCCTTTGAAGAAGCTGTCCCCGGCCGGACAGGGAGCCCACCAGGGACAGCCGGCCACGGACCAAAATTAATTGGCCGGAGCCATGGCGTCGGCCGCGGGCTTCATCGCATCGGCGGCGGGTTTCATGGCGTCAGCCGCCGGTTTCATCGCATTGTCCGCAGGCTTCATGGCGTTATCGGCTGGCTTCATGGCGTTGGTGGCCATCGGGTCCGCCGGCTTCATCGCGTCCGTCGCCGGCTTCATCGCATCGGTTGCGGGTTTCATCGCGTCGACCGCGGGCTTCATGGCGTTGGTGGCGTCATCGGCGCGGGCGATGCCGCCGGCCAGCAGCGCCGTCGAGCACAGAGCGAGCGCGAGGGCCGGCAGCGTCAGGCGGGACAGAATGGTCATGGTGGTCTCCTTGGGTGGTGGGTTGGGTGACGGCTCTGCCGTCGGTCTGTGCGGCGCCGCTCATGCGGCGTTGCGCAATCTCTTGGTGAAGGGTGATTTCTAGTTGGTCGCGGCGGCCAGGATCGGCCCACCGCCGGGCGACTGCACCAGCACGGCGGTGCTCAGGCCACCTTGCGTGGCGGGCAACGGATAGGCGGTGGCGCCGCCGGTCCAACTGCCGAGTTTTGTCAGCGCATGCACGACATTGGCATGCGGCAGCGTGCGGCCAGTGTTTTCGCCACGCGCCACCGGCACCTGCACCACGCCCTTGGCATAGCGCACCAGCCAGACATCGGCCTTGCCGCCCGGTGCGGCGCCGGCGCCGATCGCGACCTTGCCGCCCGCGAGCGACAGTGCGGGGCCGCCGGTCTTGGCCGTCGCCTTGATCAGGTGCTCGATCTCGCCGGGTGCCGCGCCGACGACGTCGGCATGGCCGTTGACCACCACTTGCGGCGTGAACGGCCCGTCATGGCCAAGCGGCGGCTCGTAGGAAACCTGGCGCTGGGTGAATTCCTGTTTGCCGAACGTGTCCTTCCAGCCGAGATAGTCCCAGTAGGTGACGTTGAACGACAGCGCCAAGACGCCGGGCTGGTCCTTGACCTTGATGAGATTGGCATTGGCCGGCGGGCAGGACGAACAGCCCTGGCTGGTGAACAGCTCGACCACTGTGAGCGGCTGCGCGGCGGCGGCACCGAGCGAGGCCGCGAGAGCGACGGCTCCTAGGCTGGACAGTACGGCGAGCTTGCTGCGGTTGGACATTGGCTGGCTCCGTGGGTGATGGCGCCGATATGCGCCGGTCATTCCCCCACTTCGTCGCCGCCACGGGCTTCGTTACAGCGCTCACCGGTTCGTGATCGGAGGTACGTCGAGAGCGCCGAAGATTGGCGAGGACCGCCATAACAGCTGATCTCCCTCCTCGTGGGGGAGATCGGCTGTTTCTACTGCGTCAGCGCAGTGTCGGAGGGCCGCTTATTGAAGTCGCACTTGCCGGTGACGTTGTAGAAAAAGTCGGCGTTGCTGACCGGCGCCGGAACCGGACTGCCACCGTCTTCCCAGGCCTGGTAGCCGGTCGCGCCGCAAGGCACGAGGCCGAAGATATCGACGATCTGGCCAGTCGGGATCTCGTTATAAACGATAGGCGACTGCGTATCCGCCTTGGTCCCGCTATAGAGCCGGTTGGACGTGAGCGGATCGTTCGACACGAGTTTCTTCGGGTTGCCCGACGGGACGTCCATCTGCAGATAGAGTCCGCCCATCTGGCTGACATCGATCTGCGCGCCGGTGCCATTGGCGGGGTACATCGTATCGACGCAGTAATATTTCGTCTTGAACCCGTCGGTCTGGATCACAGCTCCGGAGGGCGTGTTGGAGTCTACGAGCTTGCAAACCTGTTTCTGGGCCATCGTGGTGACGGTCTTGCCGGTTGAATCGACGGTGATGACGTTGGCGATGGTGGTGCCGTAGCCTTTCGGGTCTCCGGTGCCGCCATAAGTATAGTTGATCGTCATCAGCGGCTTGGCCGTCGTCGCGGCGAACGCCGTGCCGTAGAGCGTCATCGTCTTGTTCCAGTAACCCGACACCCCGGTGACCTTGAAGGTCGCATTGACCAGCGCCGGCGGCTTGCTGACCGCCGCCGAGACGGCAATCGGCACGGTGTTGATCCTGGCTATCTGCATGAAAGATGTCGGCATGGCGTAAGTCGCGAGCGCCTGCGCGGTGCTGGCGGTGCTCGTGGTACCAGCCACGAAACTGTTCAGCGTCGCGGTGCCCAGGCCACCGTTGGCGACGAAGGTATTCTGCAGCACTGCCTGCCGCTGCGTCAGCGTCGAGGTGGTGTCCATGGTGGTGATTGCCAGGATCGCGGAGTCCAGCGCCTGCTGCTGGTTCGACCGGGTCTGTACGGCGGCCGTGTAGTCGACCGAGAAGCCGACAGCGCTTATAATAGGCGCCAGCGCGAGAAGGAACAGCGGCATCATCGAACCGCTTCTGGAGCGGACGAACCTGCCTGCAAGCCTGATCATTTGTCTTACCCCCGCAATATCTGCAACTGTCGCGATACCACGCGCCGGCAAACCAAGGTCTAAGACTATCGCTCAAAGTTTAAGCACCTCTAGCCGCCGGCCGATATATGTGACACGCCGCGCTCGAACGGCATTGCACGGCTTCCCAACGTCTGCTCGCCTTTACTGCGTCAGTGCCGTCAGCGATGGGCGTTGGTCGAAGTTGCATTTGCCGGTCACATTGTAGAAGAAGTCGGCGTTGCTGACATCGGCCGGCACGGCATTACCGCCGTCTTCCCAAGCCTGGTACCCGGTCGCGCCGCAAGGCACGGCGGCGAAGATGTCGACGATCTGGCCGGTCGCGACCTCGGGCATGACCGTTGGGCTCGTGCCGATATACAACCGGTTCGAGGTGACCGGGTCGTTCGACTTCAGCACGGTCGGGTTGCCCGAGGGCACATCCATCTCAAGATAGAGCTGGCCCATCTGGCTGACGTCGACAACGGCGCCGGCACCTGTGGCCGGCACGTTGGCGGTGGCGCATGTCGTCTGGAAATAGATCGTCTTGCCGCTCTTGCTGTCGTACTGCCCGCTCACGATCGCGCCCGACGGCGGATTGGTGAAGGCGGACGTCGAGCCGGTGGTGGTGCACGTCTGCGTCTGGACCACCGTCGATGTCGAACCATTGACAAGCGATATCGTCGTCGTGCCGTAACCCTTTGCTTCCGTCAAGGAATAGGACTTGCTGCTCACCTTGTATGAATAGGTGTAGGGCGAGTAGACGTAGCTGGCCGTCAGGAGTTTTTGCGCCGTCGTCGCGGTGAAGCCCGTGCCGTAGAGAATCATCGTCTTGTTCCAGTAGCCCGACACCTTGTCGATCTTGAAGGTCGCCTGCACAAGGGCCGGCGCCTTGTTGACGCCCGAGGCGACGGCGACCGGTACGGTGTTGATCCTGGCGATCGTCATGAAATCGGTCGGCATGGCATAGCTCGCCGAGGTCTGCGCGGTAACGGTGCCGTCGGCGGCGACGTTGAAGCTCGCCAGCGTCGCCGTGCCCTGGCCATTGTTGGCGACAAAATTATCCTGCAGCGCCTGTTGGCGCGCGGCCGTCGTCGTGGTCGTCGGCAGCGTGGTGATGGCCAGCGTCGCGGCATCGAGCGCTTCCTGCATGTTGGACCTGGTCTGGACCGCATCGGTATAGTCGACCGAGAAGCCGACGACGGTGATCAACGGCACCAGCGTCAGGAAGAACAGCGGCATCATGGAGCCACTGCGCGAACGGGCGAACCCGCCTGCAATTTTCAACATTTCTCTACCCCCAAGAACATTAGCAAACGCGCAAATACCACGCAGCCGGCAAATCAAGGTCTAACAGGATTGGTCAAAGTTTATGCATCCGGGCCGCAAGGCCGCGATTCTCGACTTTTTGGCGCCACTCACCGTATTGTGATCGCAGGCGCCGCCCTTGGGCGCCAAGCCTTGCCCGGGCAAGCGCCCCCTGCTAAAGCGCGCGGATGAGCACGCCCCTCGACCACATCCGCAATTTCTCCATCGTCGCCCATATCGACCATGGCAAATCCACGCTTGCCGACCGCCTGATCCAGCTGACCGGCGGGCTGGAGGCGCGTGACATGAAGGAGCAGGTGCTGGACTCGATGGATATCGAGCGCGAGCGCGGCATCACCATCAAGGCGCAGACGGTGCGGCTGAAATATCGCGCCAACAATGGCGAGGACTATATCCTCAACCTCATCGACACGCCCGGCCATGTCGACTTCGCCTATGAAGTGTCGCGGTCGCTGGCCGCCTGCGAGGGCTCGCTGCTGGTCGTCGACGCCAGCCAGGGCGTCGAGGCGCAGACGCTGGCCAATGTCTACCAGGCGATCGACAACAACCACGAGATCGTCGTGGTGCTGAACAAGGTCGACCTGCCGGCCGCCGAGCCGGAGCGCATCCGCGAGCAGGTGGAAGAGGTGATCGGCATCGACGCCTCCAACGCCGTGCTGATCTCGGCCAAGACAGGGCTCGGCATACCCGACGTGCTGGAAGCGATCGTCCACCAATTGCCGCCGCCGCGCGAGGGCGACGCGACCGCGCCCTTGAAAGCCATGCTGGTCGACAGCTGGTACGACGCCTATCTCGGCGTCATCGTGCTGGTGCGCATCATCGACGGCGTGCTGAAAAAGGGCCAGACCATCCGCATGATGGGCACCGGCGCCAAATACCTGGTCGAGCGCACCGGCGTGTTCACCCCCGCCCGCATCAATGTCGACGAGCTCGGCCCCGGCGAGTTCGGCTTCTTCACCGGCTCGATCAAGGAAGTGGCCGACACCCGCGTCGGCGACACCATCACCGAGGACAAGCGCCAGACCGCGCACGCCTTGCCCGGCTTCAAGCCGGCGCAGCCGGTGGTGTTCTGCGGCCTGTTCCCGGTCGACGCCGCCGATTTCGAGGATCTGCGCGCCGCCGTCGGCAAATTGCGCCTCAACGACGCTTCTTTCTCTTATGAAATGGAAACCAGTGCGGCGCTCGGCTTCGGCTATCGCTGCGGCTTCCTCGGCCTGCTGCATCTGGAAATCATCCAGGAGCGGCTGGAGCGCGAGTTCAACCTCGACCTGATCGCCACCGCGCCGAGCGTCGTCTACCGGCTGTTGCTTACCGACGGCTCGGTGAAGGAACTGCACAACCCGGCCGACATGCCCGACGTGGTGAAAATTTCCGCCATCGAAGAACCGTGGATCCGTGCCACCATCCTGACCCCCGACGATTATCTCGGCGGCATCCTGAAACTCTGCCAGGACCGGCGCGGCATCCAGGCCGATCTCTCCTATGTCGGCAAGCGCGCCATGCTGACCTACGACCTGCCGCTCAACGAAGTCGTCTTCGATTTCTATGACCGGCTGAAATCGATCTCCAAGGGCTACGCCTCGTTCGACTACCACCTGACCGACTATCGCGAGGGCGACCTGGTGAAGATGTCGATCCTGGTCAATGAGGAGCCGGTCGACGCGCTCTCCATGTTGGTCCACCGCACGGCGGCGGAAAAGCGCGGAAGGCAGATGTGCGAGAAGCTGAAGGAGCTGATCCCGCACCACCTCTTCAAGATCCCGATCCAGGCCGCGATCGGCGGAAAGGTGATCGCCCGCGAAACCATTTCCGCCCTGCGCAAGGATGTCACCGCCAAGTGCTACGGCGGCGACGTGTCGCGCAAACGCAAGCTCCTGGACAAGCAGAAAGAGGGCAAGAAGCGGATGCGCCAGTTCGGCAAGGTGGATATCCCGCAAGAGGCGTTTATTCAGGCGCTGAAGATGGGCGATTGAGCGGTCCGGCTGACCGAATTAATTCACTTGTTTTAGTGATTTTAAAGCGAGGCGGTTGAATATCGCTTCGCTGGTCCATTTGTCACTTTCTCCGACTTGGCTAGCTATCGCATACCGTTCGACAGGTGTTGTCTTTGCCATCTGAGCCACTATCTGAGTGAAATCATCCCACAGTGATTCCAACCGCTCCCTGTTAGTAAAAAACATATCCAATGATGGGTTACTGCTATCGGTAACAGAACTTGATTCCGTATATACCAATATACCGGGAACGCTATAACCTTTATAATTGGTTCTAGTCCACTCAAGGTGCTGGAATATCTCTCCAACCTCTTCGCTATTTATTGCAGTACCTTTCTTCTCATTCTTCAGTTCGATAGGTATCGCGATTTTCGTGTGATGATCAAGCCACAGATCATCTGGGCCATCGTGAACGTCGTTACATGGCCGCCTCGCATCAAAACCAAGATTGGCGCCAATTTGGCGAACGGCTTCTTCAGCGATATTATGAGGAGTATCCCCAAAGGCAAGTTTGGCTTGCTCCCTTGCCTTGAGCCCCCTCTTCATAACCTCAGGCAGCGAGCCGATACAAAACCGTCGTAGCCCTTCCTCAATAACCGTTTTCTCAGGGTGAATCGTCCCAATTTCGTCGAGCTGTCTTCGTGGCAAAGGCAACTTCCCGCCGAGCCTATTCCGAGCTTCATCGAACCAGTCAAACATCGCGCTTTGATTGCCAAGCATGTTGTAGGCGGTGCCGATCCAAACGCTATACCAGCCTGCAAGGCGCGGGTTATTTGAGCGAATCGTCTCGAACTCTTCTTCGAATTCTGCTATGGCGCCCTGAATGTCACCTTGCCAGAGTTTGACTATAAAATTGGCCTCTCTCTTCGCAAACTGATCATCAACCTTTGTATATTGATCCCTCTGCTCGATCTTTTTGTCGTCGAGCGGATTCAACCCAATATGGGCATTGTAATACTCCACCCACTTCGGATCACGGTCTATTATCTGGTCTATAATAGAATAAACTCGTTCGTCTGTGATACTGGCTTTTATCTGGTCACAGAAATCTTCCGAAAGACGGACCTGCTCTTGTAATATCTTGGGAAAGAAAGCTTGATTCGACACATTACGTATCCAGTTCTCGAAGTCCCGGGAGGCAATTATGTAGACGCCATAGTCGTTCTTTCCTCGATTGATCCTGCCGAAAAGTTGAGTAATTCGATTTGCAATGCGAGCAAAAAAGGCTTGGTCGAGATGTAAGCGGTCGAACGAATATCGCTCCAACTGCGAAGTGCCGATAGGCAGACCATCCACAACCATTATGCGGCAGTCGTCGTCTGGTAGGTCTATCCCATCATACCGTCCCACAAGGAGAAACTTACCGGTATTAGCCGCTCGAAACTGATCCAACTGCGCACTGAACGCTTTGGCGTCTGACGGTGCCGTAACTATGGGAGCCCAATTGTTGGAAGAGCGTTCGCTGGGTACCGAAATCAAGACCTTATGCTTCTGACTTAGTTTGTTGATATGCTGCTTATCAGATACAAAGCTAGGTATCGCAGAGCCAAAAAGAAGTACTCGCTCTCCACGGCCAGCGTCTACGTCAGGTTCAATTACGAAAGGCGATTTTCCGAAGGCTCGAATTATGTCGCCTCGCGATTGGACGGTCGCAGAGAGGAATACCTTTGGGACGGCGTTGTCCTCTAGCGCCAGAATATTCATTGACGGCAAGAAAGCCGGGGTAAACTCTATAATATTCTTGCTAATCGTCACCGCGCAGCAACCGATGTGTCCTTTGAGGTAATCTAAGGGCAATTCGATTTCGAACGAGCTTCCGGCAAATCTTTGAAGGGTCGCTTGAATACGATCACTCCTTGCGTAAATCCCATTGGGCGGGCAAAGGGCGACTGAACCGGCTGACGTGTCAGCCATCACGGCGTCAAAGTTATGTTTCTGCCCTATCTCTGTAAACGCCTCCTCGATGTCAGGCAGGAGAGAGACGAACAGATCCTTGTGGTCGATTTTCGAAATCCTGACCGTAAAGACATCTCGAACCAGCCGCTCGCCAACGTGGGCGTCGTCAAATATAATTGCCCCAGGTCGACGCTGACCCCTGAATTTAGTCCTTGTTATTAACAGGGCTTGGTATGTCGTTATGCAAAATGATTTACCTTGATCAAATCCATCATTTGAAAAATTCTGTTCGAAATATGTGGTTGTGTTTAACCCGATGGCATTCGCCTCTTTCTCAGTTTGCCTTATTAGATCGATGGTGGGACAGGCGTAGACGACATTCCTTCGACCTTGGTTAAGTAAGCTTTGCGCAATGAGGCAACCGACGAGCGTTTTTCCTGCTCCGGTGTACATCGATATTAAGGTGTTACGATCAGGCTTGGCAAACCAGTCATCCAAGGCCTTCGCCTGACCCTGCCATAGCTCCTTTATTTTAGATTTCCCCGATGGCCGCGCCCTAAATATATCTCTCGGATTTGTGAGTTTGGCTCCAGCCTTTGGCTTTTCCAAACCTCCGAAATCAAACGTATCGACCATACTGAGCCCTCCCAAGCATTAGCTCTAGGCTTACATCTAATTGTCGTTCTAGATAAGAACAATATTTACTGGTGGAGGCGAGGTGGCGTTAAAAGAGCGTTCGCCCGATACGCGCAACCCGGTACTCACACCGATTGGTTGCGGGCGGCTGCCTTTTGAGCTGCCAGGATATTGCTCGATGCGATCTCTTAGCCGAGTTCCCACAAAGGACGCCCCCATTTGAAACCGCTCCACCCTGCAGTATCCTCCCCGCTTGCGGGGACACCAAATGCGCACCCCCTCAGACACCGTCGCCTCTCTCGGCCTCGCCATCGGTGGCGCCTTTGGCCTCGCCGACACCTTCGTCGCCAGCGCGCCGCTGCGCGAAACGCTGTGGGCGATCGACGGCGTAGCGCTGGTGGCGGCCGCAGCACTTCTGACCATGAAGACCAGCGGCTGGGCAATGACTGCGTCGCCGCCGGCTTCCTGACTTTCCTTGCCGGCGATACCTTGTTGCTGGCCGGCAATGCAGCCGGCTTGCAGGCCAGCGTTCCTTCCTATGCCGGTGGCATCACGCTGTGGGCGGCGGGGCTGGTGCTGATCAGCGCGCCGAGGACTTTTGCTCTGTGGATGCGGCTCACCGCGCTCGTCGCCGCCGTGCTGTTTGTCGTCTCCGTCGGCATGATCCTGTGGGGCGCGCCCTTGCTGCCGACCTCGTCGCCGCTGCCCGCCGCCTTCTATCCGTTCCTGGTGCTGACTTTTATTGGGTGGATCTGGACGCTGCTGCGGGATGGGCGGAGAGGCGCCGCTGCTGTCGAAATCCGCGGCAGGAAGACGAGCGTCGGCGCCGCCCCTCATTGCCCTGCCGGGCATTTCTCCCCGTAAACGGGGCGAAAGAAGCTGGCCGCTTCGCCGTGCCCCCTTTTTGCAACGTTGGGATTGGCGAACCAGCGACGGCGGCGTCCTTCGCCCCGTTTACGGGGAGTTGAGGAGTGGTCCGCGCAGCGGACGAAAGCCAACTGCTTGGCTTTTCGAACGACGAGTGGCGGCAGCCAGATGAGGGGCAGCGCTGACTTCGGCAGTCGTCCGCGCCCCGAGCATATCCGTCCCACATTGACATCACCCGAATACCGTCGTCATTGGACGCCATTGGGGGCCAGGGGGACTATCCATGAAAAAGATCTATGCAAAGCCGACGCTGAACAGGCGCGAGAAGCTTTCGGCCGTGACGGCAATCGCCTGCCCGGTTTCGCAGCCCTGCGGCTAGTTTCCGCTTCAGGCCCGACCTGCCGGGACTTCTTCACCGACGTGATGGAACGGGCCGGCACAATCCATACCAACCCTGAGTTGGTTGCTCGCGCTGGCTCGCAGCAGTAGAGAAGCCGTGCGGCGGACCTTAATCAGTTCGCCAGTGGCCGGCGCGGGCTCAGGCAACTGCCTCACCGGCATTCGCGCCGGCCATTCCCGCAGCCTTCGGTTGCCGGATCGGCCCCGGGGGTGGTTTGCCCCAAGGCACTGCCGCTTGCCGCCTCGCGCACCCTTTCGATACCCGCTTTGAGAACGCCCCACCGGGGAGTATCCTGCACGGCTTGGGGGGAATTCCAAATGCGTTCCAATTCTCTGGACATCGTCGCCGCGACCGGCCTGGCTGTCGGCGGCGCTTTCGGGCTTGCCGGCACTTTCGTGGCCAGCGCGCCATTGCGCGAAACGCTGTGGGCGATCGACGGCGTGGCGCTGGTGGTGGCGACGGCGCTGCTGACGATGAAGTACCAGCGGCTGGGCAATGATTGCGTCGCGGCCGGCTTCCTGACCTTCCTTGCCGGCGAAAGCCTGCTGCTGGCCGGCAATGCGGCGGGCTTGCAGGCCAGCGTGCCTTCCTATGCCGGCGGCATCTCGCTGTGGGCGGCGGGGCTGGTGCTGATCAGTGCGCCAAAAACCTTCGCCTTGTGGATGCGGCTCACCGCGCTCGTCGCCGCCGTGCTGTTTGTCGTCTCGGCTTGCATGATCCTATGGGGCGCACCCTTGCTGCCGACCTCGTCGCCGCTGCCGGCGGCAGGCTATCCGTTCCTGGTGCTGACTTTTGTCGGGTGGATCTGGACGCTGGTGCGGGCGGAGCGGTAGCTGGTGGTTTAGAGCCGCCTTCCGTCGATATCCGCGACTGGAAGACGAGCGTTCGCGCCGCCCCTCATCTGGCTGCCGCCACTCGTCGTTCGAAAAGCCAAGCAGTTGGCTTTTCGTCCGCTGCGCGGACCACTCCTCAACTCCCCGTAAACGGGGCTAAGGACGCTCTTGCCGCTGCTTTCGCCAATTGCCGGCGTCGCAAAGAAGGCGCCGGCGTTGCGACAGCCTCTTTCGCCCCGTTTTTACGGGGAGAAATGCCCGGCAGGGCAATGAGGGGCGGCGCCGACCTGCGATAGTCGCGCGCTAGCTGGGTCCTAGGTTCTCAACGGGCTTTGACTTCACTTAGGGCTTCCCCCACTCCGTCGCTGCTTCGCAGCGCCACCTCTGCCCCCTCCGGAGGGAGAGGAACCCAAGACCGACGCTCGCCTCAGCTTTCCAGCCAAACCTTCTCGAAATGCTGCTCCAGCGCCTGGTGCTGCTCACACCCTTCCACCCCCTTGCGGTAGGTCCGGTAGACCGAGCGCCAATAGGGCTGGATGATGATGCCGCTATCGCGCAAATTCTTCTCGATCTCGGCCATGATCTCCTTGCGCTTGGCGGCGTCGGGCATGGCGAGCGCCTTGTCGAGCAGCGCGTCGAACTCCTTGTTGGCGTAGGCGCTCTCGTTCCAGGCGGCGCCGGACTTGTAGGCAAGCGCCAGCACCTGGACGCCGAGCGGGCGGCCGAGCCATTCGGTGCAGGAGAAGGGGTATTTGCTCCAGTCGTTC
This sequence comes from Mesorhizobium erdmanii, assembly GCF_013170725.1. Lineage (NCBI taxonomy): Bacteria > Pseudomonadati > Pseudomonadota > Alphaproteobacteria > Hyphomicrobiales > Phyllobacteriaceae > Mesorhizobium > Mesorhizobium erdmanii. The sequence goes on from NZ_CP033361.1 coordinate 892,221, forward strand.
CAGAAGGTGGCGGCGGGCAGCACGGTGCGCTTGATCTTCAGGCCGGCCTCGCGCATCTGCGCGGCGATGGCGTCGGCTGTGGTCTTCTGCCATTCGACGTCGACCGAGATCAGTTCGTATTCATGGTCCGCCTTGCCGGAGGCGGCGAGCAATTTCTTCGCCTCCTCGACGTCGCGTTTGGCCGGGCCGATATCGGCATATTCGGGATGCATGGGGCCGACATGGTGGTTGTCGGCGGGCTTGCCGCGGCCATCGAGGCCGAGCTTCAGCACGGCGGAATTGTCGACGGCGCGCTGGGCGGCGCGGCGCAGCTTGACGTCGTCATAGGGTGCGTTGCCGACATTGAAGCGGGCGACGATGGTCGAGCCGGTGGCGATCTCGGAATTCTTCAGCCCCATCTTGTCGGTCTGCGAGACGGCGTCCGAGGCGGTCTCGTGGTCGGTGTCGATCTCGCCGGATTCGAACGCCGACAGCATGGCGTTGGGGTCGGAGCCGTAGTCGATCCACTGGATGCCATCGAGGTAGAATTCGCCCTTCCACCACGGCTTGTCCTTGCGCTTCACCTCGGCGCCGGTCTCGGCGTCCCACTTCACCAGTTCGCAGGGACCGGTGGTGATGGCGAGCGCCTTCATCGGATCGCCGTCGCCGGCATAGGAGCGGTGCATGATCAAGGCGGGATAGTCGGCCATGCCGGCGATCAGCGAGATGTCGGGCTTCGGCAGATTGAGCTTTATGGTGTGGTCGTCGACCTTCTCGATGCCGCCATCGACCACCTTCTTGGTATCCGCATTGACCAGCGCGCCCATGCGCGCGGCGACCGAATTGCCGGCGACGCCGGCCTCGCACCAGCGGGTAAGGTTGTGGACGACATCGTCGGCGTTGAAGGCATCGCCGTTCGACCAGGTGATGCCCTTGCGGACATGCAGGGTGAGCGTCTTGGCGTCATCGCTCATCTCCCATTTTTCGAGCAGCCAGGGCTCGAACGAGAAATCGGTGTTCCAGCGCACCAGATATTCGTTGCAGTGGCGGGCGACGTTCGACATTTCGACGCCGTCGAAGGTGCGCGGGTCCTTGAAACCCTTGACGTTCATGGCGACGCGCAAAGTGCCGCCTTTCTTGGGCTCGGCGGCGCGGGCAGGGGTGGCGGCGAGGCCGCCGAGCGCCAGCGCGCCGGCGGCGCTGACGCCGAGGCCGGCCATCAGCGCCAGATATTCGCGGCGGCTGATGCCGCCCTTCCTGAAATCGTCGGCGACGGGTTTGGCCTGGGGATGCAGTTCGCGGTCGGTCAGCATGAATTTCATCGTCGTTCCCTCTTTTGTTGGTGCATGCCGCCCAAAAGTGCGAGGCGGTTTTGGGACAACGGCATGCACAGAAAACAGTGCGCCCCGAGCGATCGCCAGCGCGGGGGCGGCTGCTACCGCCGGGGCGCCTTTGCCTGAGAGGCCGATGATAGGACTGGGTGACGTTGGGGAGTGTTCTGAAATCCGCAGGAGTTGTGCGGCGCTCCGCAGGGGCGGGAAGCGATTGGCAAGGAAGGCGCGCAGGCCTCCCAACGTCGTCAACCACGGGTGGAGCAGCCGCGCAGCGGCGTCGCGGAGACCGTGGATGACGAAAGCGCGAGGGTGGCGCCCAACAAAAAACCCGGCCGAAGCCGGGTTTTTCGAAACATCCGATCAAGCCGAGCCTCAGCTCACCTGGACCTTCGAGGACGCGGCCTGGTCCTCGGCCAGCTTCTGCTGGAACATCTGGGCGAAGTCGATCGGGTCGAGCATCAGCGGCGGGAAGCCGCCATTGCGGGTCGCCTCGGCGATGATCTGGCGCGCGAAGGGGAACAAAAGGCGCGGGCATTCGATGAACAGGATCGGCAGCATGTGCTCCTGCGGGAAGCCGGAGATGGCGAAGACGCCGCCATAGACCAGCTCGACGTTGAACAGCACTTCCTGGTCGAAGGAGGCCTTGGCATTCAGCGTCAGATTGACGTCGAACTGCTTGTCGGAAAGCGGGTTGGCGTTGACGTTGACGTTGATGGCGATGCCGGGGGCCTTGTCGCGGCCGCGCAGCGAATTCGGCGCGCCGGGGCTTTCGAAGGACAGGTCCTTCACATACTGAGCGAGCACGTTGAGCGACGGCTGCGCCGCCGCATTGCCGTTTCCGTTGGCAGCGCCGGTCGGCGCGTCATCATTGCTGGCCATGAGCCTTTTCCTTTTCCCCTGGGCAGCGTTGCTGACCGAATTGAAATCGGGCGTTCGCTACCATGGCCGGCATGACAAGACAAGGTTTGCCGCCTTCGGGCTCGGGGCATTTGCCAGAGGCTGCGTCGGCCGCGGCCGGGTGTGGAGAGATCATCGTCGAGGTCGGTGCCGCCCCTCATCTGGCTGCCGCCATCTTCTCCCCGTGAACGGGGAGAAGGACGCTGTCCTCGCCGCTTCGCCAAGCGCCAGCGTTGGAAAGATGCGGCCGGCGTTGCGGCCAGCTTCTTTCGCCCCGTTTACGGGGAGAAATGCCCGGCAGGGCAATGAGGGGCAGCGCTAACGTCGGGGAACAAGCTGCGACCTAATCGTCCTTCAGCCGCCGCCACGGCGAATTGTGGTCCGGGCCGCGCTTGAGATCGTCCTCGCGCGAGTAATCGCCGTCGTCGAGGTCGATGACCTTGTCGCGGCTCCGGCCGCGAAAGCCGCCGGCGCTGAAATCGGTGGCGACGACGATGCGGCCCTTGAACCGGCGCCAGGCAAGGTCGCGCACCGGCGGCAGGAACAGGAGCAGGCCGATAATGTCCGTGATGAAACCAGGGATGATGAGCAGGATCGCGGCGACCACGATCATGGCGCCGTGGGCAAGATGGCGGCTGGGGTCATGGCCGGCATCCATCTCGGCGCGCACCCGCGCCATGACGCCGAAACCCTGGTGCCTGAGCAACAACACGCCGGCGATGCTCGAGGCCAGCACGAGGCCGACCGTCGCCAGCGCGCCGACCTCGCGGCCAACGATGACGAAACCGGCGATTTCCAGCAGCGGAAGCGCGAGAAGGAAAAGGGGAAGCAGCGAAATGCGCAAGTCTTGCCGATCTTTTTTCGATGGTCGTTTCGTTTGTTTTGCCCCTGGCGGCCAATCACCGCTGGCACCGAGGCTGTTAGATAGGTATGCCTGCCATTGATTTGAATGATTGCGCCTTGCGTTCTATATGCTTTGAATGTTGAACGCTATGCGACCGCGGCCTTTCGGCTGGACGGTCCGGCCTAGAGGCAGGGATTGATTGGCGGAAGATATGGGATTCTTCGACTTCGGCACGATTTTCTTCCTGATCGCGGCGGTGGTGATCTTCTTCCAGCTGCGCAACGTGCTGGGCCGTCGCACCGGGAGCGAGCGGCCGCCCTTCGATCCCTATACGGCGGCGCGCACCGACAAGGATGCAACGCAGAAGCCCGAGAATGTCGTTTCGCTGCCGCGCAAGCGCGCGCCCGGCGACCCGGCCCCGGCCGACGCCTATACGGCGATCGATGCCTTCGCCAAGCCCGACACCGATCTCAACAAGGGCCTGCGCGCGATCAAGGACAATGATCCATCCTTCGATCCGAAGGGCTTCGTCGACGGCGCCAAGATGGCCTATGAGATGATCGTCATGGCCTATGCCGACGGCGACCGCAAAACGCTGAAGAACCTTCTGTCGCGCGAGGTTTTCGACGGTTTCGTCGCCGCGATCGGCGAGCGCGAGGCCAAGTCGGAGAAGATCCAGTCGTCCTTCGTCGGCATCAACAAGGCCGACATCGTCTCGGCCGAGATGAAGGGCGGCGAGGCGCATGTGACGCTGCGCATCATCAGCGAACTGATTTCGGCGACGCGCGACAAGGCGGGCGCTGTCATCGACGGCGATCCGGAAACCGTGGCCGAGGTCAAGGATGTCTGGACCTTCGCCCGCGACACGCGCTCGCGCGATCCGAACTGGAAGCTCGTCGCCACCGAAGAAGAAGACTGAGCCCCGATGCATGCCGCCTAAAAGTGCGAAGCGGTTTTGGGATAACGACATGCATGAGAACAGGGTTGGCGAGGCGCTATCGCCGCTTTTTGTCGAGAAGTCCTTCGCGGGTCTCCCCGGCTGGGGCGACGACGACCACCTGCCGGCCTTCGAGGCGTTTCGCCGCTCCGCTTTCCATGTTCTGGTAAAATCCTATCGCAGCGGCGCGCTCGGCGTCGATTTCGGCGCCTTCGCCGAGGCTTATGCGGAGGCGCGCGGCGTCGCCTCGCCGGATGGAGCGCAGGCGCGAGCCTTCTTCGAGCGGCATTTCATCCCCATGCTGGTTGTCCCGATGCCGGTCGGGGCCGAGACCGGCGCCGGCCTCGTCACCGGCTTCTACGAGCCGCAGGTCGAGGCATCGCCGGTGCGCACCGACCGTTTCACCGTGCCGCTTCTGTCGCGGCCGGCCGATCTCGTCGATGTCGACGACGCCAACCGGCCGCAGGGGATGGATGCCTATCTCGCCTTCGCACGCCGGACAGCGGACGGACCGGTCGAGTATTTCGACCGTGGCGCGATCGAGCGCGGCGCGCTCACGGGCCAGGGGCTTGAGATCGCCTGGCTGGCCGACAAGGTCGATGCCTTCTTCGTCCATGTGCAAGGGGCGGCGCGGCTCGCCATGACCGACGGCCGGCTTTGCCGCGTCACCTACGCCGCCAAGTCGGGCCAGCGCTTCACCGGCCCGGGCAAGGTGCTGAGCGAACTGGGCGAAATCCCGCTGTCGCAAGTGACGATGCAGTCGATCCGCGCCTGGTTCAAGGCGCATCCCGGGCGCGTCGACGAGATCCTGTGGCAGAACCGCTCCTACATCTTCTTCCGCGAGGCCGAGGTGGAGGACGCGACCCTCGGCCCGATCGCCGCCGCCAAGGTGCCGCTGACGCCGGGGCGCTCGGTCGCCGTCGACCGGCTGCTGCACACGTTCGGCACGCCCTTCTACATCGACGCGCCGACGCTGACCGCCTTCGACAAAAAACCGTTCCGGCGGCTGATGATCGCGCAGGATACCGGCTCGGCCATCACCGGGCCGGCGCGCGGCGATCTGTTCGCCGGCTCGGGCGATGCCGCCGGCGAGATTGCCGGCGTGGTGCGCAACGCCGCCGATTTTTATGCGCTGGTGCCGCGCGCGCTGGCCGGGAGCGGCCGGTGAGCAAGCGCCCGGACAGGCTGAGCGAAGACGACCGGGTGTTGTGGAACCTGGTGGCGCGCACGGCCAAACCGCTCAAGGGCAGGACGTCGGTCGACATTCCCGACCTGGCCATCGAGGCCAAGCCAACGCCGGCGCAACCGGCCCAGCCCACCGCCAATACGGCGGCCGTTGCCAAGCCAAAGGCACAGCATGTCACGCACCGGCTCGACGAACCGACGCTGGACAAATTGTCGAAGGGCCGGCTGCCGATCGAAGGCCGTGTCGACCTGCATGGGATGACGCAGGACGAAGCCTATTCGCTGCTGTTCTCGTTCCTGCACCGGGCGCATGCCGGCGGCATCCGCTATGTGCTGGTCATCACCGGCAAGGGGACTTCCTCCGGCGGCGACGGCGTGCTGCGGCGTGCGGTGCCGGCCTGGCTGTCGACGCCGGCGTTCCGGCCGCTGGTCTCCAGCCACGACCATGCCGCCCGCAACCATGGCGGCGCGGGCGCGCTCTATATCAGGCTGCGGCGGGCGCGCTCATGAAGGTTGTGAGGCCGGGCGCATGACGCCGTTCGGCGAGAGGCTGCGGGCGCTCCGCAACGAGCGCGGCGTCAGCCAGAAGGACATGGCGGCGGCGATCGGCGTCAGCGCCGCCTATCTGTCGGCGCTCGAGCATGGCAGGCGCGGCGCGCCGACCTGGACGCTGATCCAGAAGATCATCGGCTATTTCAACGTCATCTGGGACGATGCCGAGGAACTGGCACGGCTGGCCGAAGCCTCGCATCCACGCGTCAGGCTCGATACGTCGGGTCTTTCACCCGCCGCCACCGAACTGGCCAATCTGCTGGCCGAGAACATCGAGAAGCTCGACGAGGCGGAACTGCGCCGCATCACCGCATCGATCCGTGCGGCGCTGGGCCGACGGGTGTGATCTGTTTCAACCGGATTTTGCGACGGGCGTCCGCCTGATCGCAAAACAGTGCCCGCCGGCGAAACGCCAGCGGGCAGCTGTGGTGGGATCAGGGCTTACCGGCCGGCCCGCCATTGGGATTGCCGCCATTCGTGCCCGGGTGGTCATGGTCGCCACGGCCGCCGTTGCCACCGCCCAGACAGTCCGACGCGCCGGCGGTGCCGCAACAACGGCCGGCCCAAAGGTCATTGAGCGTCGTCTTGACGCAGCTCGTGTCGGTTTGACCAGCCAGAGCGGATCCACCCAAGGCCGATACCGCGACGGCGGCGAGAAGGGCATTACGCAGGAAAGCAGTCATTTGAAGTCTCCATGGTTGGGTTTCTATCGTTCACGGCTGTGTGTCGCCGGGCGAACGGAAATGGTTCACGGAGATGCGAAGATTCCTTGGGGGATGCGCGAGAGGGCGCGGCTGGCCAAGTTGGCGCCGCCCCTCATCGTCTGGAACAACCGACGATGGATGCATGGTGGTGCTCGCAAGCCGTCGCCCGGTCGCTTACTCCACCGAGCCGACCAGAACCTGCTGGCCGCCGCGGATGGAGACCCAGCGGCCGGTGTTGTCGATCGCCTGCCGCTTGAGGAAGCGGTAGCCAGTCTGGTCCCAGGCCTTGACCTTGTCGGTCAGATTGTCGAGCACGTAGTCGCCCTTGTCGGTGCGCACGGTCAGCACGGAATGGCCTTCGCCGTCGGACTTGCGCACCACGGTGATGAGAAGATCGGCAAGCGAGATGCCCATGTGGGACAGCCGGCGGCGCTTCTCCAGCACATAGTCCTCGCAATCGCCGACGCCCTTGTCGGGATAGGCCCAGACCTCGTCCTTGCCGTAAATGTCCATGTCGCTCATCGGCTTGACGGCGGCGTTTACCCTGGCGGTAACGCTGGCGAGCTTGGTCATCAGCCCATGGGTCATCCTGGCCGGCGCCAGATTGCTTGGACGGATCGAGCATTCGCCGGGGTGCAGCTTGCAGAAATCATAGTGGCCGATCGGCTGCGAGGTGATGCCCCCGGTCGCCATCGCTCCGGCAGCCAAGGCCGGTGCCATCCAGCCCGCCGTGGCTGCCAGGCCGGCCATGGCCACGCACAGGCGCAGCCTTCTCGCCATTGTTGAGGAATTCATTGTCCCCGCTCACCCTGTTATTAACGAAACGTTAAGGGCGATTGGCGGTCCGTGTCAATTCCGACGACGGGCTGATTTGCAGCATGGTTACCCGCGGGGAGGGACAGCGACGCTTGCGCAACAGAACCGGACGGGCAGTCGATTCTGCGCGGAATTGCCTACCGCTTGGCGGTGCGGACCAGCTTCGGCTTCACCGCGACGCGGTTCTGGCGGCCATAGCTCGTAATGAAGTCGACGATGCGCGGCACGATCTCGGAACGGAAGCGCGAGCCGTTGAAGACGCCGTAATGGCCGACCGCCGGCTGTATGTAGTGCGCCTTCTTGTCGGCCGGAATGTTGACGCATAGATCCTGCGCCGCCTTCGTCTGGCCAAGGCCCGATATGTCGTCGTTCTCGCCCTCGACCGTGAACAGGGCGACATTGCGGATGGCCGACGTGTCGATGCGGGTGCCGCGATGCGTCATCTCGCCCTTGGGCAAGGCATGGCGCACGAACACGGTGTCGACGGTTTGCAGGTAGAACTCCGCCGTCAGGTCCATGACCGCTAGATATTCGTCATAAAAATCGCGGTGCTTCTCGGCATTGTCGCCATCATGCTTCACGAGGTGCATGAAGAAGTCCTTGTGGGCGATGATGTGGCGGTCGAGGTTCATGCTCATGAAGCCGGACAGCTGCAGGAAGCCCGGATAGACCTCGCGGCCGAAGCCGGGCACCGGCCAGGGCGCGCGCATGACGACATTGTCGCGGAACCAGTCGATGCCCTTTTCCTCGGCCAGCAGATTGACCGCGGTCGGGTTGCGGCGGGTGTCGATCGGGCCGCCCATCAGGGTCATCGTCGACGGCACGAACGGGTCGCCCCTGGTTTCCATCAGCGCCACCGCGGCCAGAACCGGCACGGAAGGCTGGCACACCGCCATCACATGGGTGTCGGGCCCGAGCGCGTGGAACATCTCAATGACATAGTCGATATAGTCGTCGAGATCGAAACTGCCGTCGGCCAGCGGCACCATGCGGGCGTCGACCCAGTCGGTGATATGGACATCGGCATAGGGCAACATGGCTTCCACCGTGCCGCGCAGCAGCGTCGCATAGTGGCCCGACATCGGCGCCACGATCAGCAGCTTCGGGTCGGGCTTGCGCGCGGCCGGCACGGCGCGCTCGAAGCGGACGAGATTGCAGAACGGCTTCGACCAGACGGTTCTTTCGGTGACCGCGACGCTCTTCCAGTCGACGACGGTCTTGTCGAGGCCGAAGGCCGGCTTGCCGTAGCGGCGCGTGGTGCGTTCGAACAGTTCGGCGCTTGCAGCGATCGAACGGCCCCAGGGCGTGTGCGAGATCGGATTGAGCGGGTTGGAATAGAACAGCCGCACCGCGTCGGCATAGAGCCGGGCGGGCTGCAGTGCCGCATGGTTCATCTCATAGAGCTGGTAGAACATCGACAACCCCGCTGCGGCCTGCAATCGAAGGAACGACGAGCAGCGCCGAGCCCTAGATGTCTCGCGGCGAGGTTAACAACTAATTGTTGCGATGCAATACGTCACGTCGCGTGAGCAATGGTTCTTTCGTCCAAAGCGCTGGAAATCGGCCTTGAACGGGCGAGCCGGCTCAATGTGCAGTGCCGAAATGTGTAGGAAATATGTCCGGCCCTGTTGCCGGACACAGGAATAGGCTCAGACGCGCGCGACGCAGACAGCGGTCTGGCCCGAGCTGATGAAGCCGAGCTGTCCGGCGGCGCTCTTCGACAGGTCGAGCATGCGACCCCTGATGAACGGGCCGCGATCATTGATGCGCACGATGACGCTTTTGCCATTGTGCTGGTTGGTGACCCGCAATTTGGTGCCGAAAGGCAAGGTGCGGTGGGCGGCGGTCATCGCCGAGGGGTTCATGCGCTCGCCCGATGCGGTCTTCGAGTGCAGCGCGTACCAGGAAGCGCGGCCGCACTGGCCGGCGGCGGCGGTCGCCGAAGTGGCGGAGGCGCCGACCATCAGGCCAGCAGCGATCGTTACCGCGACAAGCGCGGTTTGATTTAGGGTCTTCATCTTTAAGGGGTGGCTCCGTTTTTGACAGACCCCAGCCGTTAGGTCGAGAATAAGGCAGGAAATGCGGCAGTGATCTGTCCGTTCCGTGGCGAGATCACACGTTTGGAGTCACCGGGTAACAGTCTGTCAGGGATTTTCCGGCGCGCGAAGATCAGTTTTTGATGATATTCGTAATCGCGCCGAGGACTTTCATGACAAGATTTGGCTTAGATTTTCAAGTAGAAGTTGCGCCAATCTGATGACTTCCTTCGGCTCTTTCATCGCGGCCATGGCGCCGCAAACGATCGACTTGGAAAGCGGGATCCGTCAATGAGACTGACCAAAAATCTGCTGGCCTTGATTGTGCTGGCTGTCGGAGCGGTGTGGTCGTTGCAAGGCATCGGCGTGGTCGGCGGCAGCTTCATGACCGGCCAGTCGCAATGGCTCTATATCGGGCTTGCCGCCATGCTGGTCGGCCTGGCCGGGCTGGTGTGGGCGAACCGTCCTCGGATGTAGAGGGAGCCGTTCGCTCGACCTCGACCTGTCTGCCGTTGCCGCGCCAGTCCTCCACGAGCCAGGAAGAAAGCAGCATGCCGTTCAATGGCGCGATCGACGCAATGAACCGCATCTCACCGATGGCGATCAAATATTCGTCACCACGTGCTGCCTCCGGCGCAGTGCGATCTCACGGTAGAGCGCCTCGGGACTGACGCCTATTTCATGGGCCAGCGTCGACCAATGTCCTCTGGCGGGAAGGCTCCCATGCCAGGAAACCCACGCATCGAGGCGGGCCGCGACTGTCTTGAGTGACAGGATCTCCGACTGCAGCCGCGCCTGCTGGACCTCGTGTGCGAGATGGCGCGCCCAAGCGATCGCCAACTCGGTATCGTTCTCGATCCGGGCGAGCAGCCCGGTGCGTGGAATGGCCCAGGTCACGGCAGCAATCTCCGCTTGGGCCGCGCAATGGTAGGAGGCTGAATACAACGAGGCTTCGGCCAGGATGGAATTTGGACCCGCGCGTTGAAGGATCAGGGCCGACCCGTTGTCCTGATGCCTGACCAGATGAACAACGCCCGAACGCACGACGTGAACGCACCGGACGGGATCACCCAGATGAAACACCGGTGCTCCCGCCGCGAACTCGATCTCGCGGCCTTCCAGACGGTCGAGCAGGGCAATTAGCGGGGGCGACATGATTCCAATCATGTAGCGTTGCTCTACGCTATGGCAAGCATGCCCCGCCAACGGAGCAATTGTCATGATACGCGCACTCGTCCTCGCCGCCTGCCTGATCCCCTCCCTGGCCTGCGCCCAGCAAGCCCAGACAAACGGAGTGGACCACAAGACGATGATGCAGCACATGCAGATGATGGGCGCGCAAGCCGCTGGTGTCTCGGTCCCGACGGAAACGGGCCAAGGCGCGTTCGCGGCGATCCAGGAGATCGTAGCCATCCTCGAGGCTGATCCACATACAGACTGGTCCAGAGTGGACATCGACGCCCTGCGCGCGCATCTCGTCGACATGAGCGCGGTTACCTTGGCCGCCGATGTGAAGAGCGAGCCGGTCGCGGGCGGAACCCGCTTCCTGGTCACGGGTTCGGGAGCCGTTCGGGATTCCGTGCGCCGGATGGTGAAGGCCCATGCGGCGGCGATGAACGAGATCGACGGTTGGCGTTTCGAGGCTTCCGAAATCGACGGTGGCGCATCCCTGACCGTGTGGCCGCCGGCGAAAGATGCCGCCAAACTGCGCGGCCTTGGGTTCTTTGGGCTCATGGCGCAGGGAATGCATCATCAGCAGCACCACCTGATGATCGCGGGCGGCGAAAACCCCCATCTCTGACACGGAGCCGATCCCTTCCGGCCGAAACCGTTTGCTGGAAAGGTCGCGTTCGTGAGGCCTGCAAACCGGATTTGACGACTGGAAGGGACGATCTCCGCAACTGGTAGCGTGGCAGAGAGCGCTGGATAGGCGACCGCGAGCCGCCCCATACGACTTTCTCCATTACCGCAGAAATTCGGTGAATTCGTGCGTCGTCAGCCTACGAATTGGAACAGGCTTCCATGTGCTCGGTCCTAAGTATAGTATTATTATCGAAATAAGGGGGCGATGAACCACCTGACGGGCGGCACCCCGATCCGCCCTCGGGCTACGATGTCTCGGCATATTCCGGGTCGTCTCGGGCCCGCGGCGGCTAGAAAAGAAACAGAATCAAGGCCACTTGGCTTGTAGCGAATGTCACTGGAATTTATCCATGTTGACAGTTCGGTCGCGCATTCCCGGAGTGCCAAGTGTTTTTGGCGCTGAGGATCTCACACCGTCGCATGACAGGGAAATTTTGATTTCATGCTCACAAAAAAGGGGAAGTACGGCCTCAAGGCGCTCGTCCACCTCGCGCGGATGCCGGCCGGGCAGCTCGCTTTCGTCAACGACATCGCGACTGGCAACACCATTCCGAAGAAATTCCTCGACGCCATCCTGGGCGAGCTGCGCAATGCCGGCTTCGTCCAGAGCCGCAAGGGCAAGGATGGCGGCTACCGCCTCGCCCGGCCGGCCGACGAGATCAAGGTCGGCCACGTCGTGCGCGTCCTCGACGGGCCGCTGGCGCCGATCCCTTGCGCCAGCCGCACCCTTTACCAGCGCTGTGAAGACTGCAACGAGGCGACATGCCAAGTCCGACATCTGATGCTCGAGGTCCGGCAGGCGATCGCCGAGGTGCTCGATCAGCGCAGTCTCGCCGAGATGCGCGATATCGGCCTCGACGACCTCCCGGTCACGGTGAAGGTCCAGGCCTGACGCATCTCACAGGGCGGGAGCGCGCATGAGCGGACGCGTCAATTCCATCATCCCCAGTTCCATCATCATCGTCGGCGGTGGCGCCTCGGGTGTCGTGTTGGCCGCGCATCTGTTGAAATCGCCCAATCCGGATCTGCGCGTCACGCTGATCGAGAGGCGGCCGCATTTCGGCCAGGGCATCGCCTATTCGACGCTGCTGTCGGCGCATGTGCTCAATGTCAGCGCCGCCGGCATGAGCGCCTATGCCGACGATCCCGGCAATTTCTGGCGCTGGCTGCAGGGGCATGGCCTGGTGGACCCGGAGCAGACGCCACGGACACCCTTTTACGCGCCCCGCAGCATCTATGCCCGCTACCTCGGCGAATTGCTCGACGACCTCGAAGCCCGCGAACAGCCGACCGGCCGGCTGCGCCTCATCCACGAAGAGAGCCTGTCGATCACGCCGACCACCTCCGGCGTCGAAGTGGCGCTTGCCAACGGCACCAGCGTCGTCGGCCATCTGGCCATACTCGCCACAGGCCATGACGAGCAGCCGACGCAAGGTCATGCGGTCCGCATGGGCTCGGAGGCCGATACGGCACTCGATGCGGACAGCCCAGTCATGGTGCTGGGCACCGGCCTCAGCATGGTCGACGCGTTCCTGGCGCTCGAACAGCGCGGCCACAAGGGCAAGATCGTCGCCGTGTCGCGACGCGGGCTGCTGCCGTCGCCGCACCGCAAGGGCAATCCGATCAAGCTCGACGTCGCCGACATTCCGCTTGGCACCCAGCTGTCCTATTTCGTCGGCTGGTTCCGCGACCTGATCCGTGAGAACCAGGAGGCCGGCATCGACTGGCGCGACGTGGTCGACGGCCTGCGCCCGTTCAACCAGAAGATCTGGCAGAACTGGCCGGCTTCCGCCAAGCGCCGCTTCGTCGAACACACCAAGGCGTGGTGGGACATCCACCGCCATCGGCCAAGCCGGCTATAGGCACCCAGCGACAAGGAAAGGAATGGCCGGAGCAGGGGATGCTTGGATTGGAAGCGGGCTGCACCGGCCATTGCGGGATAGGCTTCGATTGGGATCGTCCTCCGCACCGACCAAGCTATAGATACATTAGCTATCACTCAACTAAGACTGAAGTCCCTGCCGCCGAGGAAAGCCTGGGCAGGAGAAAGCGCGATGCCTTCCCTTGGGAATTGCTTCAAACCAAAGAGCATGTTCCGCCGCCCGATGCCTCGCATGGGCGCGCGCCGAGCCGAACGGATAAGAACCCTCGGCGTCCCCGCGGCCTTCCGCGCTGTATCCAAACCGGAATTTCATTCCGCATCTGGCCGGTCGATTGGCATGATCTATCTTCTATCGCGCGACAAACGGCTGGAAAAGAGACTACGCTGCCGCTCTGCCCACCAACTCAAAAAACAGCGCAAGATGTCATCCGAAAATTACTTCACACTTTTCGGCATCATGCGTTAGGCGGCCGCTTGATCATGGAGCATCCGAATGAGCGAGCAGAAGATCGCCGCGCCTGACAACGGTCCCTCGGACAGCGCAACATCCCGCCTGCGTCCGCCCTATGCCTCGGTGCTCGACCTGATCGGCCAGACGCCGGTGGTCGAGCTGAGCAAATTCGACACCGGCAAATGCCGGCTGTTCATCAAGCTCGAAAGCCAGAATCCGGGCGGCTCGATCAAGGACCGCATCGCGCTGTCGATGATCGCCGCGGCCGAGAAAGAGGGCCGGCTGAAGCGTGGCGGCACCATCGTCGAGGCGACCGCCGGCAATACCGGCCTCGGCCTCGCCCAGGTCGGCATTCCCAAGCGCTACCGCATCGTGCTGGTGGTGCCCGACAAGATGTCGCGCGAAAAGATCCAGCATCTGCGCGCGCTGGGCGCGGAAGTGCGCATGACCCGTTCCGATGTCGGCAAGGGGCATCCCGAATATTACCAGGACATGGCCGAGAAGATCGCGGCCGAGGTGCCCGGCGCCTTCTATGCCAACCAGTTCGCCAATCCGGCCAACCCGCTGGCGCATGAGACGACCACCGGGCCGGAAATCTTTTCGCAGCTAGACGGGCATGTCGACGCGGTGGTGGTCGGCGTCGGCTCCGGCGGTACGCTGACCGGGCTCGGCCGCTACTTTTCGAAAGTGTCGCCGAAGACGGAAATGGTGCTGGCAGATCCGGTCGGCTCGGTGCTGGCGCCGCTGATCAAGACCGGCAAGATGGAAGAGGCCGGCAGTTGGACGGTGGAAGGGATCGGCGAGGATTTCGTGCCGCCCAATGCCGATCTGTCGCTGGTGAAAAAGGCGTATTCCATATCAGACAAGCAGAGCATGCTGGCGGTGCGCGACCTCTTATCGCGCGAAGGCATACTTGCCGGCTCGTCGTCGGGCACGCTTTTGTCGGCCGCGTTGCGCTATTGCCGCGAGCAGACTTCGGCCAAGCGCGTCGTCACCTTCGTCTGCGACAGCGGCAACAAATACCTGTCAAAGGTGTTCGACGATTTCTGGCTGGCCGAGCAGGGCTTGGCCGAGCACGAGCAGCATGGCGACCTGCGCGACCTCGTCATGCGCTCGCACCGCACCGGCGACACCGTTTTCGTCGGCCCGGACGAGAGCCTGCTCAATGCCTATGGCCGCATGCGCCGCTCCGATGTCTCGCAGCTGCCGGTGCTGGACAAGGGCAGGCTGGTCGGCATCGTCGACGAAAGCGATATTCTTGCTCATGTCGATGGTCCCTATGACGGCCGCTGGGAGCGCTTCAACGGTCCGGTGCGCACGGCGATGACTTCCAATCTGCACACGCTGCAGGCCAGCCAGACGCTGGATGCCTTGCTGCCGGTGTTCGACCGCAACGAGGTCGCCATCATCTTCGACGGCGACGAGTTCGTCGGCCTGGTCACCCGCATCGACCTGATCAACCATCTGAGGCGCGCACGATGAGCAGCAACGTATCCGGCAAGAACCGCCTGGCCTTTTCGACGCGCACCATCCATGGCGGCCAGAGCCACGACCCGCTGACCGGTGCGGTCATGGTCCCGATCTATGCCACCTCGACTTACGGCCAGCAGTCGCCCGGCGTGCACAAGGGGTTCGAATACGCGCGCAGCCAGAACCCGACCCGCTTTGCCTTCGAGCGCGCGGTGGCCGACCTCGAAAGCGGCACGGCGGCCTTCGCCTTCGCTTCCGGCCTGGCGGCGATCTCGACCGTGCTGGAACTGCTCGATAGCGGCGCGCATATCGTCGCCACCGACGACATCTATGGCGGCTCGTTCCGGCTGATGGAACGGGTGCGCAAGCGCTCGGCCAATTTGCAAGTCTCCTTCGTCGACTTCACCGACCTTGCGGCCGTCGAAGCGGCGATCCGCCCGGAGACGAAACTGCTGTGGGTCGAGACGCCGACCAACCCGCTGCTGCGCATCGTCGACCTGGAAGGCGTCGCCGCGCTGGCCAAACGCCGGGGTATCCTGTCCGTCGCCGACAACACGTTCTGCAGCCCCTATATCCAGCGGCCGCTGGAGCTCGGCATCGACATCGTCGTCCACTCGACGACCAAATATCTCAACGGCCACTCCGACATGGTCGGCGGCGTGGCTGTCGTCGGCGACAACAAGGAGCTCGCCGCCCAGCTGAAATTCCTGCAGAACGCCATCGGCGCCATTTCGGGTCCGTTCGACAGCTTTTTGGCCCTACGTGGCCTGAAGACGCTGGCATTGCGTATGGAGCGTCATTCGGCCAACGGCCTCAAGATCGCGCAGTGGCTGGAAGCCCGAAAGGATGTACGGCGCGTCCTCTATCCCGGCCTCGCGAGCCACCCGCAGCACCGCATAGCGGTGCAGCAGATGCATGCCTTCGGCGGCATGATTACCGCGGTGCTCGACCGCGACCTCGCTGGCACAAAACGCTTCCTCGAACGCACGCAGCTGTTCACGCTGGCCGAAAGCCTCGGCGGCGTGGAAAGCCTGATCGAACACCCGGCGCTGATGACGCATGGCTCTATCCCCGCCGAGAAGCGGGCGGAGATCGGGATCTCGGATTCGCTGGTGCGGTTGTCGGCGGGGATCGAGGACGGCGATGATTTGATCGCGGACCTGGAGCAGGCTCTGGGGGGATGAATGGGCGCTACTTCTGCGCACGAGCCAATCGCCAAAGCTGGCGCTGCCCCTCACCTGCCTGCCGGCATCCTCTCCCCGTAAACGGGGCGAGGGAACTGTCGTCGCCGGTTTCGCCAATCGCCGGCGGCAACGGTTGGCCCCTTTCGCCCCGTTTACGGGGAGAAATGCCCGGCAGGGCATTGAGGGGCGGCGCCGACGTCTCACGATGAACGGCCCAGTCATCACCCCGGTTGACCTCGCGTCCCATCGGCCCGAATCTAGCGTCGATGGCCACGCGCGAACCCCCAAAACCCACCGAGCCTCTCACCTTCGCGGTGCTGGTGTTTGCCGGCTTTCCGATGATGGCGTTCAGTTCCGTCATCGAGCCGCTGCGCGCCGCCAACATATTGGCGAAGAAGGAATGCTATCGCTGGATCATCGTCGGCGGCACGAAAGGCGCGGTCGAGGCTTCGAACGGCGTCGTCATCCAGCCGGGTTTTTACGCGGAGGAGGCGCCGAAGGTCGACCGCATCGTCGTCTGCTCGGGCGGCGATGCCGATCATCTCGTCGCCGAGGATGCGGCGAGTTGGATCCGCCGCAGCCTGCGCAATGGCGCCCATATCGGCGCGGTGGCCGATGCGGCGTTCTTCCTTGCCCGCGCAGGCCTGCTCGATAGCCATGCCTGCACCTTGCACTGGACCAGCCAGGCCGCTTTCGCCGAGGCCTTCCCCGACATCGAACTGCGGCGCGACCTTTACGTCATCGACCGCAAGCGCTTCACCTCGGCGGGCGGCGTCGGCAGCCTCGACATGATGCTGGAGATCATCACCCGGGATTACGGCGCCGAGCTTGCCGCCGGCGTCGCCGAATGGTTCGTGCACAGCCAGTTGCGCTCCAGCGTCGATCGCAAGCTGATGCCGCTCAGGCTCCGCACCGGCGTGCAGAACGAGCTGGTGCTGTCGGCGATCGCGATCATGGAGGACGCGGTGGAGGAGCGGCTCGGCATGGCGGAACTGACCGCGCGGCTCGGCGTGTCCTCCGACAAGCTCGAACGCTCCTTCCGCTCCGAACTCGCCATCTCGCCCAACGGCTACTACCGGCGGCTCAGGCTGAAACGCGCCGCCGATCTTTTGGCGCATTCGACGCTTGCCGTGCGCGACGTGGCGCTGGCCTGCGGCTTTGCCTCGATGTCGAGCTTTGCGCGGGCCTTTCGCGAGGAGCATGGCCATCCGCCGAAGTTGGCGCGGCGGCATTAGGCGGCGGTCGCTGACACTGGGAGACGTTGGCGGGACAGCGCCCCCCTCTGTCCTGCCGGACATCTCCCCCACAAGGGACCCACAAGGGGGGAGATCAGCTGGCACCGCCGCCTTCGCCAATATCCCCCTGAAGACCAAGGCGCGGCAGACGAAGCTGCCAATCTCCCCCCTCGTGGGGGAGATGCCCGGCAGGGCAGAGGGGGGCGTGAATGATCGCGACGTGGCCGATTGGTCAGCGGCATCCCGCACAACAAACGCGGTTTTTCGCACAATGCCGCCGACGCTGCTGCGCCATGCTCAGCCTTCCCAACAGACCCAAGGCCAGGCACCCATGAGCATCGTCGTATTCGACCCCGACAGCACCGAGGACGTCGACTTCAAGGACCGCATGCGCCACCCCGCGGCGGCCGATGCGGCGGGCGGCATGTGGCTGTCGGACACCGAGCCGTCCTTCATCGACGCGGATGCCTTGCGCAAAGGCCGGCTGGCCAAACTGCGCGGCTGGATGCGCGACGCCGGCTATGGCGCGGTCGTGCTGCTCGACCCCTACAACCAGCGCTACGCCACCGGCTCGCGCAACATGTTCGGCTATTTCCTGCGCAACTCGACGCGCTATTTCTTCATCCCGACCGATGGGCCGATCGTGCTGTTCGAATACCCGCAGAGCTACCATGTCTCGATGGTGCTCGACACGATCGACGAGGCGCGGCCTTCCAAGCTGGTCTGGTCGTCGGTCTCCGGCCGCGACGACGAAACCGCCGGGCCGTTCGCCGACGAGATCGCCGAGCTTCTGAAAAAACTTGGCGGCGGCTCGATGAAGCTCGGGCTCGACCGCTGCAGCCATCTGCAGGCCCTCGCCTTGGAAAAGCGCGGCTGCGAGGTCAAGGATTGCCAGGGCGAAATCCTGGCGGTGCGCGCGGTGAAGACGCCGGAGGAAGTGAAATGCCTGCAGGTGTCGATGGCCGGCGCCGAGGCCGCCGTCTATGCGGTGCGCGAGGCGATCAAGCCGGGCGTCTCCGAAAACGAGCTGTTCGCCATCATGTATGGCGAGGTCATCCGCCAGGGCGGAGAGTTCATCGAGACACGGCTGTTGACCTCGGGCCAACGCACCAATCCGTGGTTCAACGAAGCCAGCGGGCGAAAAATCCGGCCGGGCGAGCTGCTGGCGCTCGATACCGACACGATCGGCTGCTACGGCTATTACTCGGATTTCTCGCGCACCTTCCGCTGCGGACCAGGCAAGCCGACGCCTTACCAGAAGTCGCTCTACCAGATGGCGCATGACCAGGTTCAGCACAATATTTCGATCGTCAAGCCCGGCATGGCGTTCCGCGAGATCGCCGAGAAGGCGTGGAAGATTCCCGACCGCTTTGTCGACCAGCGCTACACATCGGTCATGCATGGCGTCGGCATGCATGGCGAGACACCGTTCATCGCCCATGCCATGGATTACGAGACCTATGGCCGCGACGGCCATATCGTGCCAGGCATGGTGGTGAGCGTGGAAAGCTATATCGGCGAGAAGGGCGGCCGCGAGGGCGTCAAGCTGGAGGACGAAATCCTGATCACCGAGACGGGCACGGAGCTTCTGTCGCGCTTTCCCTATGAGGATGAGTTTCTGGAGGGGCGGGCTTGAGTCTCACTGCGATTAGCACGACCGCCCCTCATTTCGTCATCCTAGGGCGGAGCAAGGAGCGCAGCGACGCGGCGCAGACCCTAGGATCCATGCCGGGACTCCAACGCGCTACCACGGCGCAGATTCTGCTCCGTTGCGCCATTCGATTGACGTCACGGAATGGATCCTCGGGTCTCCGCGACGCCGCTTCGCGGCTGCTTCGCCCGTGGATGACGACGTTGGGGAGGCCCCGGCCAATCGTCACCGCTTGCGCCAACCCGCTGAAAGCAACGATGTCGGCTTTTGACCAGCCTGCCAACCGTCAGACCGATTCAGCCTGCAATCCAGGCGCCTCCGCATGAAGTCTCCCATCGCCATCAAGCGCGGTACCGTGGCCGCGATCTTCATCGACCTGCAGGAAGAGCACCGGCAGGACCCGCGCTACCTCGTCGAGGGCTATGGAAAGATTCTCGCCAACGTCCAGCGCCTGCAGGCGGCGGCGCGCGCCCACCACGTGCCGCTCCAGCACTGGGCCTATATCGTCGATCTCGACAGCCAGGACCGGCCCTTTCATCCCGTCGGCGCCGACGGCAAGTCCGCCTTCTCCGACAAGAGCGATCCGCTGACCGAAATCTGCCATGAAGTAGCGCCGGCCGAGGGCGAGGCGCTGCTGATCAAGGCCGAGGCCAGCGCTTTTCGCAACGGTTCGGCGGCCGACCAACTCAAGGCTTCCGGCATCGAATGGCTGGTCATATCAGGCGTGTGGACAGAGGCCTGCATCGATGCCTCGGTCAAGGATGCCGTGGCAAAGGGCTTTCGCGTGCTTCTGGTCAAGGATGCCTGCGGCAGCGGCAGTGCGGCCATGCACCAGACCGGCATCCTCAACCTCGCCAACCGGCTCTATGGCGGCGCCGTCACCGACACGGAGGGCGCCTGCCGGCTGCTGGCCGGCGAGACGGTCACGGTCTGGCAGGTCGAAGGTTCGGTGCCGCTGCGCTTCAGCTTCGACGATGCGGCCCGGCTCTACGCGGATCTATGACGCGCGAATCCATGACGATTGGGGGCATGAGCAAACGCGGCAAATACGAAGACCGGCTCGATCCGGCGCTGTGGGCGTATATCGACAGCGTCAACGCCTGGTATCCGCCCGAGGTCGCCGGTCTGCCGATCGGCAGGCAGCGCGACGTCTACGACCGGATGTGCCGGGCCTTCCATCGGGCCTATCCGCCAAAGGTCACTGCCATAGACCACGTGATCGGCGGCGGCGGCTTCGCTGTTCCGGTCAGGCGCTACCAACTCCACGGCAAGGCCCCGCGCGCGTCGGTTGTCTACTATCACGGCGGCGGCTTCATCCTCGGCGGGCTCGACAGCCATGACGACATCTGTGCCGAGCTTTGTGCCGGCACCGGTTTCGAGGTGCTGTCGGTCGATTACCGGTTGGCGCCGGAGCACCCGCATCCCGCCGCGTTCGACGACGCGCTGGCCGCCTTCAGCTGGGTGGCTGGCACGAGCAGCCTGCCGATCGTGCTCTGCGGTGAGAGCGCCGGCGGCAATCTCGCGGCCGCGGTGGCGCAAGCGGCGCGCCGGTATGTCAGGGCGGCGGTCGGCCAGGTGCTGATCTATCCCGGCCTCGGCGGCGACGAGAGCAAGGGTTCCTATGTCGAGCATGCCGAGGCGCCGCTGCTGTCGCTCGGTGACATCGCCTTCTACCGCGATGTCCGCTCGGGCAAGCGGCAGTCCCCTGACGACCCCACATTCTCGCCGTTGCGCGACAGCGACTTTTCCGGCCTGCCGCCGACGGTGATCCTCACGGCCGAATGCGACCCGCTGTCATCCGACGGCGAAACCTATCGCGACCGCATTGTCGCGGCCGGCGGCAAGGCCTGGTGGCACGAAGAACCCCGTCTCGTGCATAGTTTCTTGCGCGCCCGCACCACGGTTCCCGCTGCCGCTGAGGCCTTCGCGCGGATCATTGAATCACTTGCAGCGCTTGGCCGAGGCGAGTGGCCGTATTGAGAGCTACGACGCCGTGGCCGCGCTTGCTTCGGAGGCTTTCAGCCAGAGCGCCTTTTCGCCGAGCGTGGCGACCATGGCGGCGTGAGCGGCACGCTCGGCTTCGGTCAGGCGCGGCGGCAATGGCGCCGGCCGCTCGGCGGCAATGATTTCGATGTGGCGGACATTTTCGCCGCCCTGCGCCGGCCCGGTGCTGTCGAGGATAAGCGCCGCCTGCTTGCCGCCGATCAGCTCGATATAGACCTCGGCCAGCAATTCGGAATCGAGCAGCGCGCCGTGCTTGGTGCGCTTGGCGTTGTCGATGCCGTAGCGCCGGCAGAGCGCGTCGAGCGAATTGGGGCCCATCGGGTGTTTGCGTCGCGCCAGCGCCAGCGTGTCGACGACAAGTCCGGGATCGACGTTCGGATGGCCAAGCCGGCCGAATTCGACATTGAGGAAACCGATATCGAAGGTGGCGTTGTGGGCAACCAGCTTGGCGCCGTCGATGAAGTCGAGCCATTCCTGCGCGATGTCGGCAAAGGTCGGCTTGCCCTGAAGGTCCGCCGCGCTGATGCCGTGCACGGCCTGCGCCTCGGCATGGATCGCACGGCCTTGCGGGTTGATGTAGTGGTGGAACGTCCTGCCGGTCGGGAAACGGTTGACCAACTCGACGCCGCCCAGCTCGATCACGCGGTCGTCGCGCGCATCAAGGCCGGTGGTTTCCGTGTCGAAGATGATCTCGCGCATCGAATCAGTTTGCTCCTTGGGGAGCAGAATCACGAGACCGGAACAAAATGGCAATGGAAAACGCGGCTGCCCGAGGCAATCACTACAGGTTTGCGCTGACGGTCAGCTGGTCACGGCGATAGCCGTTGTAAGGGCCAGGCTTTGCTATCCGACCAGTTCGACAATGATCGCGTCGACCTGGGCACGCGCGGCGTCCAGACCCTGGCCGGTGTCGATGACGAAATCCGCCAGCCTGCGCTTCTCGGAATCCGGCACCTGCTTGGCCAGGATCGACGCCAGCTTTTCTTCCGTCATGCCCGGCCGCGCCAGCACACGCTGGCGCTGGATTTCAGCCGGTGCCGTGACGACCACGACCTTGTCGACGCGGTCACGGCCGCCGGTTTCGAACAGCAGCGGAATGTCGAGCACAACGATCGATTCGCCTGCGGTACGATGCCTGGCCAGAAAGGCATCGGCATCGGCGCGTACCAGTGGATGGACGATGGCCTCCAGCGCCTTCAGGGCGGCGGCATCGCCAAGCACGCGCGCGCCGAGCTTCACGCGATCGACCACGCCACCAACGGTCGTTCCGGGAAACGCCGCCTCGACCAAGGGCGCTGCCTTGCCGGCATAGAGGCGATGCACCGTCTCGTCGGAATCATGGACCGGCACGCCGGCATCGGCGAACATCCTGGCCGTCGTCGACTTGCCCATGCCGATCGAGCCGGTGAGGCCGAGCACGATCATGGTTTGGCGACCGAAGACTGGGGTACTAGATCAGCGACGATGATGGCGCGCAATTCAGGCGTCACCTGTGGCCTGACGCCGAACCAGTGTTCGAAACCCGGCACCGCCTGGTTGAGCAGCATGCCGAGACCGTCGACGGCCTTCAGCCCCCGGGCGCGGGCGGCGGCGAGCAGCGGCGTTTCGAGCGGCACATAGACAAGGTCGGTGACGATGGCGTGGTCCGGCAGCAAGGTAGGATCGGCGGCGAGGCCTTCATTGCCGACCATGCCGAGCGCGGTGGTGTTGACCAGCAGGCCGGCGTCGGCAAGCAATTCGCTGGTCGCCGCCGTGCCATGCGCCGAAACACCGGCGCCGAAACGGTCGCGCAATTCCTGCGCCCGGGCGAGCGTGCGGTTGACGATTCTGATGTCGCTGAAACCACGTTTCTTCAGCGCCTGGATGACGGCGCGCGACGCGCCGCCGGCGCCGAGTACCACCGCGGGTCCCGTCTCCGCCCAGCCCGGCGCGTAATCGTCGAGATTGGCGGCAAAGCCGTGGCCGTCGGTGTTGCCGCCCCACAGCACGCCGTCCTCGAACCACAGCGTATTGACGGCGCCGATCTCTTCCGCCGCCTGGTCGCGGCGGTGGGCAAGAGCGAAGGCTGCTTCCTTGTGCGGAATGGTGACATTGCCGCCGCAAAAGCCATTTGCCTGCAATGTCGCGATGAACTCGGCAAAATCCTGGGGCGCGACATCGATCGCCTCATAGCTGCCGTCGATGCCATGCCTGGCCAGCCAGTGGCCATGGATCTTGGGCGAGCGCGAGTGCTTGATCGGATGCCCGATGACGAAAGCCTTCCTGGTCGCCTCAGCCATCGATGGCTCCTAGTGTGCGCAGTTCGGCGAGCAGCGGCAAAAGCGGCAGGCCGACAATGGTGAAATGGTCGCCCTCGATCTCAGCGAAGAGCTGTATGCCCTCGCCTTCGATCTGGTAGGCGCCGACGCTGGCCAGCGCCTTGGTGCCAACGCGGGCGAGGTGCCGGCCGATGAAGCCGGGGTCGAGCTTGCGCATGGTCATCGAGGCGATGCCGACATGCCGCCACAACACCTTGCCGTCACGCACCAGAACAGCCGCGCTGTTGAGCTGATGGGTCTTGCCCGACAGCGCCAGCAGATGGCGCCGCGCGCCTTCCATGTCTGCCGGCTTGTGGAACACTTCGTCGCCGAGCGACAAGGTCTGGTCGCAGCCAAGCACCAGTGCGCCGGGCCGGCGTTCGCTGACCTCCGTGGCCTTGGCCTCGGCCAGCACCAGCGCGACGTCCTCGGGTGAAACGCCGCTGTCCTGCAACGGCGCCTCGAGCGAGCGCTCATCGACGTCGGCCGGAACCGCCTCAATGTCGAGCCCGGCATTGACGAGCATCGCCTTGCGGAACGGGCTGCCGGAAGCGAGGATGATTTTTTCGGTCATTTTAGCACTCGGGCGCAGACACAGGCGCGGTTGGGGTATGGGCTTTGATTTGCGAAGTCAGCGCCGCCCCTCATTGTCCTGCCGGACATTTCTCCCCGTATAGAGACGGGGAGAAAAAGCAGCTTCAGCGCCGGCGATTGGCGAAAACGTCGATCGCAGCGCCCCTCTCCCCGTCACTATACGGGGAGAGGATGCTGGCAGGCAGGTGAGGGGCGGTGCCGAGTTTCCGCTAAGAAGTCTCGGAAAATACACTCTCGCTCGTCTACCGCGTCTTCCCCCGCAGGGCAACGATGGCCGCCGCCGTTTCCTCGATCGAGCGGCGGCTGACGTCGATCATCGGCCAGCCGTGGCGCGTGCAGATCTGGCGGGCATAGGCGAGCTCTTCGCTGATGGCGGCACGGTCGACATAATCGGTCGCCTCAAAAGAACTGCTGTTGCCGAGGACGCGGTTCTGGCGAACATGCGAAATGCGCTCGGCGGTGGCGATCAGCCCGACGATCAGCGGCTTGGAGGCGCTGACCAGGCTTTCGGGCACCGGCACGCCGAGCACGATCGGAATGTTGGCGGTCTTGATGCCTCGGTTGGCGAGATAGATGCTTGTCGGCGTCTTCGAGGTCCGCGATATGCCGATCAGCACGATATCGGCATCGTCCATATTGGCCGGCAGCTGGCCGTCATCATGCTCCATGGTGAAGTTCAACGCATCAATGCGGCGGAAATATTCGGCGTCGAGGACATGCTGCGCGCCGACGCGGCGGCCGGCGGGCGTGCCGAGATAGGACTGGAAGACGGTCAGCACCGGCTCCAGCACGGAGACGCAAGGCAGGCCCATGGCCGCGCAGCGCTCGTCGATGCCGCGCGCCAGCTTCTGATCGACGACCGTATAGAGAATGATGCCCGGCTCCTCCTCGATGTCCTCGAACACCTTGGCCACCTGCTTTTCAGTGCGGATGAGTGGATAGATGTGCTCGATGGCGCGGGCATCCTTGTATTGCGCCGAGGCCGCGCGCCCGGCGGCGAGCAGCGTTTCGCCGGTCGCGTCGGAAATCAGGTGCAGGTGAAAGAAGCTTTGAGGTTTGTTCACAGGAATCACCTGGCGCTGTGGGCTTGTGTGGATAAGACGGGACGGCAAGTCGAGGCGACGGCAAGCGACTGTATCAGATGCCGGTTTGTCCACAATTCGGTCCTCTGTCAGCTTCGCCAGGCGGCTGGGGACAAATCTGGGGACGGCTTGCTTTGCCTTTCAGCCATCCACAGGGCAGGCTTTTTCCATGGCGATCTAACCCTTTGACTCCGATGACGGATTCGGGACTATCCCCAAAGCCCTGCTTCCGGGAGAACGATGCGCGCGACAATATGCTGGCTGGCTTTTTGGCTGGCGAAGCGGGACAGGTGACAACCACCACAACCAACAGACTCTTAGAATCAGAAGAATCTTAGATATAAGAATCTTTAGATATAGGAAGGCTGGGAGAGGCGAGCATTCGATGCCCAAAAGCCGGATCATGCTGGACGTCCTGAAGGGCGAGGCTCATTTTCCGCCTCCGCTCTGGATGATGCGCCAGGCTGGGCGCTATCTGCCGGAGTATCGTGAAACACGCAGGCGCGCCGGTTCGTTCCTCGATCTCTGTTATGATCCCGACCTTGCCGTTGAAGTGACGTTGCAGCCGATCGAGCGCTTCGGCTTCGACGCATCGATCCTGTTCTCCGATATTCTTGTCGTTCCGCATGCGCTTGGCCGTGACGTTCGCTTCGAAGAGGGAAGAGGACCGCTGCTGACGCCGATTTCCGCGGCCGAGATCGCGGCTCTGCAAGGTGATGTGTTTCACGTGAATCTCGAACCGGTCTACGAGACGGTTCGCCGGTTGCGGGCGAAGCTGCCTGACGAGACCACGCTGATCGGCTTCTGCGGCGCGCCATGGACGGTGGCGACTTACATGATTGCCGGCCATGGAACGCCCGACCAAGCGCCGGCGCGGCTGTTTGCCTATCGCGAGCCCGAGGCGTTCCAACAGCTGCTGAAGGTGTTGGCCGACCATTCGGCCGCATATCTGATCCGGCAGATCGAGGCCGGCGCCGACGTCGTGCAGATTTTCGATTCCTGGTCCGGGGTGCTGGACGATGCGACGTTCGACCAGTTTTGCGTCTGGCCGGTGGCCGAGATCGTCAGGCAGGTTCGGGCGGCCCATCCCGATGTGCCGATCATCGGCTTTCCCAAGGGCGCCGGCGCCCGCTATCGCACCTATCGCCAGAAGACCGGCGTGACGGGGCTGGGGATAGACTGGACGGTGCCGCTGGCGGCAGCAAAGGACTTGCAGCGCTCGGGTGCCGTTCAGGGCAATCTCGATCCCTTGCGTCTCGTGGCTGGCGGCAAGGCGCTGTCGGATGGCGTCGATTCCATCCTGAAGGCATTGGGAGAGGGGCCGCTGATCTTCAATCTCGGCCACGGTATCACGCCGGAGACGCCGATCGCGAATGTCGAGGCAATGGTGAAACAGGTGAGGAGCGCGGTACGCTGATGGCTGAGATGAACGACACCAACAGCACCGGCCAGGCGATGATGCGCATGGTCATCAGCGTCGGCGTCCTGATCGTGCTGACGGCGCTTCTGTTCTTCTTCGCGCCCGACAGCTTCTATCCCTGGGCAAAGGCAATCCATATCCTTGCCGTCATCTCCTGGATGGCGGGCATGCTCTATCTGCCGCGGCTGTTCGTCTATCATGTCGACGCCGAGAAGGGCTCGGTGCAGTCGGAAACCTTCAAGGTGATGGAGCGGCGCCTGCTGCGCGGCATCATCAACCCGGCGATGATCGGCACCTGGGTGTTCGGCCTGTGGCTCGCCTGGAAAGGCTTCGGTTTCCAGGGCGGCTGGCTGCACACCAAGATTGCCCTGGTGCTGCTGTTATCGGCCGTTCACGGCTATCTCGCCGGCGCGGTGCGCAAATTCGCCAGGGATGACAACGAAAAGCCGGCCCGGCACTGGCGGATCGTCAACGAGATCCCCACATTGCTGATGATCGCAATCGTGATCCTGGTTGTCGTCAAGCCGTTCTGAGGCATGACGCCCCAAAAGTGGTCCCGGTTTCGGACAACAACATGCGCAAGTATTTCAAGGCTTTTGCGCCGAGCAAAACGCGGCTTGCTCTTTCACCCGGCGGACGATAAAAGACGGGTCTTCCTTCCCGTCATGCGCCGCCCCTCATTGTTTTCGGCCGCGCCCGGCATTTGTCGCATCCCGCCGATATTTTTTCCCAAAGCTCACCCAGAGTCCGTCTATGCAAGAAATGAAACTTACCGAATTCAAGAACAAGAAGCCGCCAGAGCTGATCGCTTATGCCGAATCGCTCGAGGTGGAGAACGCCAGCGTCATGCGCAAGCAGGAGCTGATGTTCGCGATCCTGAAGAAGCTGGCCGCCCAGGACATCGAGATCATCGGCGACGGCGTGGTCGAAGTGCTCCAGGACGGTTTCGGCTTCCTGCGCTCGGCCAATGCCAACTATCTGCCAGGTCCCGATGACATCTATATCTCGCCGTCGCAGATCCGGCGCTTTTCGCTGAAGACCGGCGATACGGTCGAAGGGCCGATCCGCAGCCCGAAAGAGGGCGAGCGCTATTTCGCACTGCTCAAGGTCAACACCATCAATTTCGACGATCCCGAAAAGATCCGCCACAAGATCCATTTCGACAATCTGACGCCGCTCTATCCGACCTCGCGGCTGAAGATGGAGGTCGACAGCCCGACGACCAAGGACATATCGTCCCGCGTCATCGACCTGGTGGCGCCGATCGGCAAGGGCCAGCGCGCGCTGATCAACGCGCAGCCGCGCACCGGTAAGACGGTTCTGCTGCAGAACATCGCACACTCGATCACCGCCAATCACCCCGAATGCTATCTGATCGTGCTTTTGATCGACGAGCGGCCCGAGGAAGTGACCGACATGCAGCGCTCGGTGAAGGGCGAGGTGATCTCCTCGACCTTCGACGAGCCGGCGGTGCGCCACGTGCAGGTCGCCGAAATGGTCATCGAAAAGGCCAAGCGCCTGGTCGAGCATGGCCGCGACGTCGTCATCCTGCTCGATTCCATCACCCGCCTCGGCCGCGCCTACAACACCGTGGTGCCGTCATCCGGCAAGGTGTTGACCGGCGGTGTCGACGCCAACGCGCTGCAGCGGCCGAAGCGCTTCTTCGGCGCCGCCCGCAACATCGAGGAAGGCGGTTCGCTGACCATCATCGCCACCGCGCTGATCGACACCGGCAGCCGCATGGACGAAGTCATCTTCGAAGAGTTCAAGGGCACCGGCAACTGCGAAATCCAGCTCGACCGCAAGGTCGCCGACAAGCGCATCTATCCGGCCATCGACATCTTGAAGTCCGGCACCCGCAAGGAAGACCTGCTCGTGCCCCGCGCGGACCTGCAGAAGATCTTCGTGCTGCGCCGCATCCTGGCGCCGATGGGAACCACCGACGCGATCGAGTTCCTGATCGACAAGCTGAAGCAGACCAAGACCAACGGCGATTTCTTCGATTCGATGAATACGTAGGTCTGCCCGAACCTTCCGGCCGCATTGGAGCCCCATTCCGGGAAACCGGGATGGGGTTTTTCATTGCATGGGACGCCGAGTCGCATTCCCGATATCGGGAGGCCGTATGCCGAAGCGGCAGTGTCCTCTTTATGGGAGAACTCGCACTTGCGAATGCAGGAAACAGCGACTTGGAAAAGACCATCCCGACCTTGATCGGCTTTTCGGCGATCCTGACCTGGTCTTTTCTGGCGTTGCTTTCGACGGCCGCCGGCCCGATACCGCCCTTTCAATTGGCCGCGATGACGTTTCTGCTGGGATCCCTGGTTGGCGCGGGCAGCTGGACTTTCCGACCGGGCGCGATCCAATCGCTGCGGCAGCCGTGGAAGGTCTGGGCGACTGGCGTTGCAGGGCTGTGCATCTATCATTGCGCGTATTTCTTCGCGATTCAGTCGGCGCCGCCGGTCGAGGTCAGTCTGATCGCGTATCTCTGGCCGTTGCTGATCGTTGTCTTCGCCGCCTTCCTGCCGGGCGAAAGACTGAAGCTTCATCACGTCGTCGGTGTTGTTCTCGGTCTCGGCGGCGCCATCGTCGTCATCACCAAAGGCGGCACGATCGGCCTTGCCAATGGCGTGATGAAGGGCCATGTCATCGCGCTGTTCTGTGCCTTCGTCTGGGCCGGCTATTCGGTGCTTTCGCGTCGTTTCGGCCAGGTGCCCACCGATGTGGTGGCCGGCTATTGCTTCATCACGGCAGTGGTCGCCATGACGCTGCATTTGACACTCGAGACCACGGTGTGGCCGCAGACGGCGACACAATGGAGCGCGATCCTGATTCTCGGTGCGATCCCTCTCGGTGCTGGCTTCTATGCCTGGGACTATGGCTGCAAGCATGGGGACATCATGATCCTCGGCGCGCTCTCCTACGCCGCGCCGCTGTTTTCGGTCATCGTGCTGTTGGCGGCCGGCTTCGGTGTCTTCCACTGGTCGGTCGCGCTTGCTTGCGTTCTGATCACCATTGGCGCCGTGACCGCCGCCAAGGATCTGCTGTTCAGGCCAAGGCAAGCGGCAGCGGCGGCTGAAACGACGCTTGTCCCGAGGTCGCAGGCAGACGCGTCATGACGTTATTGACGGCGCAGGAGGCGGTCGAGCTCTTGCGGATCTGTGACGACGGGGAGGCAGACCTGACCTGTACAAAGCCAGGCGCCCGCCTTGTCGGTTGGCGGCAGGATGCCCCCTGGCAACGAAGGTCGATTCGCCTCCGAACCAATCGCGACGAAAATGTCGACACGGCGCGGATCAGGGCATCGATTCGCAACCGGAACAAGCTTTGGATTCTCCGCGCTATCCACGATGACCAGTTTCAGCGGCTCGATGGCCAGGGCGCAGGCGTTGACGATTCCGGCCTGGCCATAGGCCTGGTGCGCCGCGCGGCCGGCTGCGTGTTCGGCGATCTTCCAGGCCCTTTCCCCGAGGTCGAGATCGCCGGTAACGGAAGCGAGCCGCACCAGCGCCCCAATAATCTGGCTGGTGGCTGAAGAAATCGCTTCGTCGACATCGCCCCGGATACGGATCGGCACATCCGTGCTGTCCGAAGCGGTGAGATAATAGCCAGTGCCGGCGGCGTCGGTGTGCCAATGGTCGAGCTGTTCAATGAAGCGGCTGGCTTGATCGACATAGCTCCACTTGCCCGACGCCTCGAACAGCGAGATCGCCGCATTGGCCATCGCGGCATAGTCGCTGGACAGAGCGGGAAAGAGTTTCCTGACGCCGAGCATGGAATGCGGCAAGCGGTTGTCGCGGCTGGCGGAGCTGATATGGGCAAACGCCTTGGCGGCAGCGTCGATCCAGTCGGGCCGGGCCAGCGAGCGGCCGGCTTCGGCAAGGGCCGCAATCATCTGGCCGTTCCAGTCGGTGAGGGTCTTTGCATCCAGGCCAGGTCTCACCCGTGCTTCCCGGGCAGCGAGAAGACTGGCCTTGAGTGGAATGAGTTTCTCGTGATCAAGCACGCTTTGGGCTTGCTGGGACCGGGTTTGATGGATCACCGGCTTGCCTTCCCACCCATGCGGGCTGGAGAGCGTGAAGTATTTGAAAAACAATGCAGAATCGTCACCTAAGACGGCCTCGATCTCTTGCCGGTTCCAGGTGTAGAAAAGCCCTTCCTCGCCATCGCTGTCGGCGTCGAGGCTGGCGGCGAAGGCACCGTCGTCGACGCGCATTTCACGCAACAGCCATGCGACGGTGTCTTCGATTCGTACCCGGAACAAATCGTTGCCGCTCGCCGAAAAGGCCCAGCTGCAGAAACGGATCAGCTCCGCATTGTCGTAGAGCATCTTTTCAAAATGCGGCACCAGCCATTCCGCGTCGGTCGAATAGCGGCTGAGCCCGCCGCCTATATGGTCGTAGATGCCGCCGCTCAGCATCTGTTCGAGGCTGACAAGCACCGCGTCGCGGTGCGATGCGTTGCCGTCGCGCAGCCAGGACAGCCAGAGGGTGAGCATGAACGGCGCGTTGGGGAATTTCGGAGCGCCGCGCAGGCCGCCAAGGTCAAGGTCGACCATGCCGCCGACGCGGCCGGCGAGATCGGTGAGCGTGCCGCGATCGAGAAGCGCCTTGGCATGCGTACCCGACAGCCGCGCCTCGACATGGGATGTCAGGCCGTCGGCGCTTTGATCGAGGCTTGCCCGCTTCTCGCGCCATGCCTTGTCGACCGCTTCCATCACCTGGATGAAGCCCGGGCGGCCATAGCGCGGCTCGCGTGGAAAATAGGTGCCGCCCCAGAATGGCTTGCCATCCGGTGTCAGGAACATGGTCAGCGGCCAGCCGCCTTGCTCGCCCATCGAGGAGAGCGCTGCCATATAGATCTGGTCGATGTCGGGGCGCTCCTCGCGGTCGACCTTGATATTGACGAACAGACGGTTCATGACGGCGGCGACGTCATCATTCTCGAAGCTTTCATGCGCCATGACATGGCACCAGTGGCAGGCGGCATAGCCGACGGAGAGCAGGATCGGGCGATCGAGCGTCCTTGCCTCTTCCAGCGAAGCCGGGGACCACGCCCGCCAATGAACGGGATTGCCGCTGTGCTGCTGCAGATAGGGGCTGGCTTCGTCGGCAAGCAGGTTCTGCGCGGGCAATGTCACGATGAGGAAACTCGGGTTGTCTCGAAGGCGCGAAGCTAGGGCGGTTCAACAGAGCGGGCAAATGATTTCAGGCGATTCGATCGTTGCGTTGTCGAGCGGCCGGCTTCCTGCCGGCGTTGCCGTCCTGCGCATCTCCGGCCCCCAGACTCGATTCGTTATCGAAACGATTGCCGGCGGGATGGTTAAGGAGCGCGCGGCGGTGCTGCGCAAGTTCCGGGCGCCGGATGGCAGCGTGCTGGACAGCGGCCTCGTCGTCTTCTTTCCCGGCCCAGCTAGCTTTACCGGTGAGGATGTCGGCGAATTCCATGTCCATGGCGGCCGCGCCGTGGTGGCCAGGATGCTGGAGACGATCACTGGTTTCGAAGGCGTCAGGCATGCGGAACCCGGTGAATTCACCCGCCGCGCCTTTCTCAACGGCAAGCTCGACCTGGTCGAGACCGAGGCACTCGCCGACCTGGTCAATGCCGAGACCGAGGCGCAGCGCCGCTTCGCCATTCAGAATGCCGACGGCGTACAGAGTAATCTCTACACAGGCTGGCGTCGCCGGCTGATCCACGCCCGGGCGATGATCGAGGCGGAGATCGACTTTGCCGACGAGGACGACGTGCCCGGTTCCGTTTCGGATACGGTTTGGTCCGACGTTAAGGCGTTGACGGGCGAAATCGATCGCCACATTGCCGGATTTTACGCCGCTGAGATCATCCGTGACGGTTTCGAGGTGGTGATTCTTGGCGCGCCGAATGCCGGCAAGTCGAGCCTGTTCAACACCTTGGCGCGGCGCGATGCAGCTATTGTAACGGATGAGCCCGGCACGACGCGGGATCTGCTGGAAGTGGTGCTGGACCTCAATGGATTGCGCGTCAGGCTGACGGATACGGCCGGCTTGCGCGAAGCGCCCGGCAAGGTCGAAGCGATCGGCATCGAGAAGGCGAAGGCCAAGGCCGATCGCGCCGATCTTCTGTTGCTGCTGGAAGACGTTTTGGTGCCCCGGGATATCGGACAGGTATCGGCAGCGGCACCCCTGTTGCGCGTCGGCACGAAGCTCGACTTGTTGGAGGGGCAGGCGGCCGGCAGTGCGCCCGATAGGTATGACCTCGTTATTTCAATCGTGGACGGCACAGGGGTGGAGGCGCTGCTGGCAGAAATTGGTCGTCGCGCCGCTGCCGCGGCTGGTAATATTGGTGATATTTTGCCGTCCCGGCTGCGCCATGTCGAATTGCTCGGAGAAACAGTCC
The DNA here is from genome assembly GCF_013170725.1 of Mesorhizobium erdmanii. Lineage (NCBI taxonomy): Bacteria > Pseudomonadati > Pseudomonadota > Alphaproteobacteria > Hyphomicrobiales > Phyllobacteriaceae > Mesorhizobium > Mesorhizobium erdmanii. The sequence goes on from NZ_CP033361.1 coordinate 925,013, forward strand.
GCCATCTGCTTCGCGCCACGGACAATGGCGCCGCGGGTCAGGAATTGCGCGCCGAGGAATTGCGGCTGGCGGCGGATCGCCTGGGCCGGATCGTCGGCGCCATTGATGTCGAGGATATGCTCGACGTGATCTTCGCGCAGTTCTGCATCGGGAAATGATTCACGTGAAACAAGTACTTGGTCGGACAGGGGTCGCATGCGGTGCTTGACGCGTGCCTTGTCCTGCAAACGGAGACATCAACCATTTCGTCATCCGATGGCGAAGCAAGGAGCGAGGCGATGCGGCGCAGACCATAGGATCCATGCCGGGACTCCGAAGTTGTCACCACGGTGCAGAATCTCGCTCGGCCGCACCTCACGACTGCGGTCGCGGCATGGATCCTCGGGTCTCCGCGACGCCGCTGCGCGGCTGCTCCGCCCGTGGATGACGAACTTGGGACGCTTCGGCGATCCCTTGCCGTGACTCACGTGAAACACTTGCAGCGGCGGTGACTCACGTGAAACATGGCCTGGTACGGCTGAAACATGGCCTGGTACGGCCTCCAGCCTGTTTCACGTGAAACTTATAGCGAAGTTTCCTTGACAGTCTTGCCTTGCGGGGACATGTGTCCCTCTCTTTTCTTCGAGTCCGGGATCTGGAAATGACCGATCACTATGATGTGGTTGTGGTGGGCGGCGGCCATGCAGGTTGCGAGGCGGCCAGTGCCGCCGCTCGCGCCGGTGCTCGGACCGCGCTGGTGACCTTGCGCTTCGACACGATCGGCGTGATGTCATGCAATCCGGCGATCGGCGGGCTCGGCAAAGGCCATCTTGTCCGTGAGATCGACGCCATGGACGGCCTGATGGGTCGGGTGGCGGATGCGGCGGGCATTCAGTTCCGCTTGCTCAACCGCCGCAAGGGACCGGCTGTTCGCGGACCACGCACGCAGGCCGACAGGAAGCTGTATCGCCTGGCGATGCAGGAAGCGATTCGGGCCCAGAACGATCTCGATGTGGTCGAGGCCGAAGTCCTGGATTTCGAGATCGCCGAAGGACGGATCGCCGCGGTTATTTTGGCCGACGGCCGCAGGTTTGCCTGCGGCGCCGTGGTTTTGACGACCGGTACTTTTCTACGCGGTCTCATTCATATCGGCGAGAAGAAGATTGTCGCCGGCCGCATGAATGAGCAGGCGAGCCTCGGTCTGTCGGCGACAATGGACCGTGCGGGCTTCAGGCTCGGACGCCTGAAGACCGGCACGCCGCCAAGGCTGGATGGAAAGACCATCGACTGGGCTTCTCTGGAAAGCCAGGCGGCGGATGAGAATCCGGTGCCGTTCTCGCTGATGACCGATCGCATAGAAACGCGGCAGATCGAGTGCGGCATCACACGCACGACCACCGCGACGCATGAGCTGATCCGCGCCAATCTCGGCCGTTCCGCCATGTATTCCGGCTCGATCGAAGGCATTGGGCCGCGTTATTGCCCGTCGATCGAGGACAAGATCGTCAAGTTCGGCGATCGTGACGGCCACCAGATCTTCCTGGAGCCGGAAGGGCTCGACGACGACACCGTCTACCCGAATGGTATTTCGACGTCGCTGCCGCAGGATGTCCAGCTCGATATACTGAAGACCATCCCTGGACTGGAGCGTGCGGTGATGCTGCAGCCCGGCTATGCCATTGAATATGATCATGTCGATCCGCGCGAATTGCATCAGACGCTTGAGACCAAGCGCGTCGGCGGCCTCTTTCTGGCGGGACAGATCAATGGCACGACCGGATATGAAGAAGCGGCTGGTCAAGGCCTGCTCGCCGGCCTCAACGCTGCGCGGTGCGCCTCAGGCGGCGAACAGATCGTGCTCAGCCGTACCGAGGCTTATATCGGCGTGATGGTCGACGATCTCACCAGCCGCGGCATCAGCGAGCCCTATCGGATGTTTACCTCGCGTGCCGAGTTCCGGCTGTCGCTGCGCGCCGACAATGCCGATGAGCGGCTAACGCCGCTGGCGGCAAGGCTCGGAATTGCCTCGGCGGCGCGGATGCAGCGTTATGGCGACGTCATGCAGCGTCTCGATGAGGCCCGGCAGTTGGCGAACGCGCTGACAATGACGCCCAACGAGGCGGCGCGACACGGGCTGGAGATCAACCGCGACGGCGTGCGCCGCTCCGGCTACGAGTTGCTGGCCTATCCCGACGTCGATGTTGCCTGGCTGACCAGGGTCGAGCCGAGGTTCGGTGCGATCGATGCCAAGACCGCGGAGCGGCTCGAAACGGAAGCGAAATATTCGGTCTATCTCGAGCGGCAGAAGAGCGACGTCGCGCAAATCCGCAACGAAGAGAGCCGTCTGATCCCCGATACGGTCGATTTTGCCGGCGTGCCGGGCCTGTCCAATGAATTGAAGCAGAAGATGCAGGCGCGGCGGCCGCGTTCCATCGCCGACGCGCAGCGCATGGAAGGCATGACGCCGGCGGCGCTGGCGATCATCGTCGCGCATGTCCGGCACCATGAAAGCGGGCAGGGGCCGCAGGCTTCGCAAAGAGACGTTGCGTGAGCCCTGTCTCCTGGAAAAGCCTGCAGGACGCAGCCGGCCCCGTTTCACGTGAAACATTCGATCGCCTGGTGGCGTTCGAAGCGATGTTCCAGAAATGGAACCGCAGCATTAATCTTGTGGCGCAATCCACAGCCGGCGATGTCTGGCAGCGCCACATATTGGACAGCGCGCAGCTGGCGCGCATTGAGCCCAATGCCGTGCACTGGGTCGACATCGGTTCGGGCGGTGGATTTCCCGGGCTGGTCATGGCTTTTCTGCTGGCAGAGCGGCCGGGGGCCAGCATCGATCTGGTCGAAAGCAACCGCAAGAAGGCATCGTTCCTGCAGACCGTCATCGGCCAGTTCAGCCTGCCGGCGCGGGTCGTGGCGCGGCGGATCGAGGACAGCCATGCGCTTGTTTCGCAACCGCAAATCGTCACCGCACGCGCCCTCGCCGCGCTTTCGACCTTGCTCGAGCTGACGTCGCCCTGGCTGATATCAGGCGCGCGCGGACTGTTCCACAAAGGCCGGGATTATCGCGCGGAGGTGCAAGAAAGCGTTAACCGATGGGCCTTCGATCTGGTAGAACATCCCAGTGTGACGGACCCACAAGGCGTCATCCTGGAACTGTCTGACCTGCGACCTGTCTGACCTTCGACTTGTCGGGCTATTTGGCGACCCAAAATGAATTTCTGGCATAAACCCATGATGAAAAACGGCCCCCGAATCATCACTGTAGCCAACCAGAAAGGCGGTGTCGGCAAGACCACCACCGCCATCAATCTGGCTACGGCTTTGGCCGCGATCGGCGAAAAGGTGCTGATCGTCGATCTCGATCCGCAAGGCAATGCGAGCACCGGCCTCGGTATCGACCGCAAGGATCGCACCGTTTCTTCTTACGATGTGCTGACCGGCGAGCTGGAGCTGGAAGCCGCGGCCATTCCGACCGCCGTCCCCGGCCTGTCGATCGTGCCGTCGACGCTCGACCTGCTCGGCATCGAAATGGAGATCGCCTCGGCGCCGGATCGCGTGCTCAAGCTGCGCAATGCGCTGCGCGCCGCGACCGAGCGCGGGGCGCCCTTCGGCTATGTGCTGATCGATTGTCCTCCTTCGCTCAATCTTCTGACCTTGAATTCGATGGCGGCCGCCGATTCGGTGCTGGTGCCGCTGCAATGCGAGTTCTTCGCGCTCGAAGGCCTCAGCCAGCTACTCGAAACCGTCGAGCAGGTGCGCCGCTCGATCAATCCGGATCTCACCATCCAGGGCATCGTTCTGACCATGTATGACGGCCGCAACAATCTCGCCAACCAGGTGGTGCAGGATGTGCGCGAGCATATGGGCGACAAGGTCTACGAGACCGTCATTCCGCGCAATGTGCGGGTGTCCGAGGCGCCGTCGTACGGCAAGCCGGCAATCCTCTACGATTTGAAATGCTCGGGCAGCCAGGCCTATCTGCAACTGGCCTCGGAAGTGATCCGCCGCGAGCGCAAATTACGCGCCGCTTGAACAGACTGGATGCAGAATTAACGGCCGATTCGATACCGAAACGATTCTGAAATAGACTTGGAATAAAGATGAGCGAAGACCTTTCGAGGAAAAGACTGGGCCGTGGACTGGCAGCCCTGATCGGCGAGATCGATCGCCCGGCGGCACCGGAGAAGCCCGGCATGAGCGCCGACGGCAAGGTGCCGATCGAGTTCCTCAGCCCCAATCCGAAAAATCCACGCCGGCATTTCGGCGACGCCGAGCTGACCGATCTCGCCCAGTCGATCCGCGAGCATGGCGTCGTGCAGCCGGTGGTGGCGCGGCCGTCGCCGACCCAGGCCGGCCGCTACGAGATCATCGCCGGCGAACGGCGCTGGCGGGCGGCTCAGCGCGCCGGCCTGACCGAGATCCCGGTCATCCTCCGCGAGGTCAACGATCGCACCGCGCTCGAACTGGCGATCATCGAGAACGTCCAGCGCACCGACCTCAACGCGGTCGAGGAGGCGCTGGGCTACCAGCAGCTGATCGACGAGCACGGCTACACCCAGGCCGATCTCGGCAATGTCATCGGCAAGAGCCGCAGTCATGTCGCCAACACGCTCAGGCTGCTGAAGCTGCCGGACGTCATCCGCGACATGCTGGTCGACGGTGCCTTGTCGGCTGGCCATGCCCGCACGCTGGTGACGGCGGAGGATCCGGCCGGGCTCGCCAAGCGCATCGTCGAGGAAGGACTTTCCGTGCGCCAGGCCGAAGCGCTGGCGCAGATGCCGGCCGGCCTCGCTCCAGCAAAGCCGAAGCAGCCACAGGCCGCGCCGGAAAAGGATGCCGACACGCTGGCCCTGGAGAAGCTGATGACCGACACGTTGGGCATGATCGTCGCCATCGACCACAAGGGCAAGGGCGGCGAGCTGCGGGTGTCGTATCGGTCGCTGGAGCAGCTGGATGAGCTGTGCCGGAGACTGAAGCAGGAGCGATAGTTAGCCGGCGAATAACGTCGAGCGGACGCTCGGTTTGACGCAGAAAAACGAGGGCTGGCTATTAAGCCGGCCCTTTCTTTTACGGCGCTGATGACTGGCGAAATCGGCGAAGCCGTCAATCTCCCCCACAAGGGGGGAGATCGACCAATCGCCTACCGCTGCTGCCCAAGCCTGGCGCTCTCCACCGCGATGCCGAGCAACGCCTGCCGTGCCAGTGCCACCGACAGATCCGGCCGACGCCGCGTCTGCAGCACCGCGGTTTGCAGCCGGGTCAAGGCGCGCGAGAGCGCGTCGCTGCTCCAGCGTTCCAGCGCCTTCTCCACCAGCTTGCGCCGGGAGAAGAAAACCGGCGGGCGGGCGCCGGCCACCACCGAAGCGGCGTTGCGGCCGGCGGAGTCCATCTGGCCACGCATGATCTGGATCTGCTGCAACTGGCGCATCGCCGAGGACAGCACCAGGAAAGGCGGGCCGCCGGACTGGCAGTGGCGGGTGAAGGCAGTGTCGAAATCGCCGACCTTGCCTTCGAGCAGCGCGTCGACGGCGTCGTCGAAGGAGGCGCCGGACACATCGCCCGATAAGGCCCTCACCTCTTCGAGCCCGATCTCCCTCTGGCCATGGGCGTAAATAATGAGTTTTTCGATTTCGCCGCGCGAGGCCAGCCGGTCGCCGCCGAGATTGCGGCGCAGCGCTTGCCTGGCCTCGAGCGTCATCGACATGCCGGCCTTGCGCAGTTCGTCGTCGATGACCGTGTCGATGTCGCGGGCCTCATCGGCATAGCAAGGCAGCGCCATGGCGTTGTCCGCGCCCTCGACCACGGCGCGCAGGCCGACGCCCTTCTTGAGATCGCCGGCCTCGATGAGGATGATGGCATCGCGCGCGGGTTCGGCCGTCAGCGCCTTGACATCGTCGGCCAGCGCCTTCTGGCCCGTGGCATTGCGCACCCAGAGCAGCCGCCGGTCGGAAAACATCGGCACGGTACGGGCTTCGTCGAGCAGCCGGCCCTCGTCGCGGTCGACCTCCGAACCCTCGAGCCGGACCACCGAGAAAGGATCGTCCAGCGGCAGCCCGGTCTTGGCGGCGAAGGCCTTCGCCCGCTCGGAAACCAGCCCGCGATCGGGGCCGTAAAGCAGGACAATGGAGATGCGCGGATCAGGCCGCGCCAGCCACCCGTCGACCTCGAAAGCTTTCTTTTGTGCCATGGAGGCTGGTTAGCATGATGCGGAGGCGGCTTCCAGCTTGGGTTCCTAGCCCTAACGAGGGTGTCAGGTCGGGAGAGGAGAAACGCGGGTTCGCTGACCTTGGCGCCCTTCCTCTCCCTCCGGAGGGGGGAGAGGTGGCCCGGCGAAGCCGGGACGGAGTGGGGGAAGGCGGTGCTCAAATGCGCGGCCGCTGACAACTCAGCACAGAGCCCAAATCAGGGCAGGCATAAACGGTCTTGAAATAACAACGGCCGAGCCAGGTCGACCCCCACTCCGTCGAGCTTCGCTCGACACCTCTCCCCCGATCGACGGGGGAGAGGAAAGGCGCGAGGTTTGCCGCCAATCGCCTTATCTGGCGGCAATCTACCTCCCACCATTCGCCAAATTGCGCGGCGCCTCGAAACATCGACAAGAAATTTCGCGGACATAGCTTCATCTTGGGCGCGGGAGGCCGGATCCGGCCGGCGGGCGGCCGAAGGCTTGGCCGAAGAATTGGCACTGGTGGGGCGATATGCGAATATCCACATCAGGCAACATTGGAGGACAAAGGTCATGGCCGATGCTGGGATGTTGCGTTTCCATGTTCCGGAGCCGGAAGTGCGGCCAGGCGGCGCACCTGATTTTTCCAATGTGACCATCGCCGAGGCCGGGTCGGTGCCGCGCCCGGAAATATCGGTCGATCCGCGCACCATCCGCGACATGGCGTTCTCCATCATCCGGGTGCTGAACCGCAACGGCGAAGCGGTCGGGCCGTGGGCCGGGCTGCTGTCCAGCGACGAATTGCTGGAAGGCCTACGCCACATGATGACGCTCAGGACCTTCGATGCACGCATGCAGATGGCGCAGCGCCAGGGCAAGACCTCGTTCTACATGCAGCATCTCGGCGAAGAGGCGGTGAGCTGCGCATTCCGCAAGGCGCTCGCGCCCGGCGACATGAATTTCCCGACCTATCGCCAGGCAGGCCTGCTCATCGCCGACGGCTATCCGATGGTCACCATGATGAACCAGATCTATTCCAACGAGGCCGATCCGCTGAAGGGCCGGCAGCTGCCGATCATGTATTCCTCGAAGGAGCACGGCTTCTTCTCGATCTCCGGCAATCTGGCGACGCAGTATATCCAGGCGGTCGGCTGGGCGATGGCCTCGGCGATATCGAACGATTCGAAAATCGCCGCGGCCTGGATCGGCGACGGATCGACGGCGGAATCGGATTTCCATTCGGCGCTAGTGTTCGCCTCCACCTACAAGGCGCCGGTCGTGCTCAATGTCGTCAACAACCAGTGGGCGATCTCGACGTTTCAGGGCATCGCACGCGGCGGCTCCGGCACATTCGCGGCGCGTGGCCTCGGCTTCGGCATCCCGTCGCTGCGCGTCGACGGCAACGACTATCTCGCCGTGCATGCGGTGGCCAAATGGGCGGCGGAGCGGGCGCGCGGCAACCTTGGGCCGACGCTGGTCGAATATGTCACCTACCGCGCCGGCGCCCATTCGAGTTCGGACGATCCGTCGGCCTACCGGCCGAAGACCGAATCCGACGCCTGGCCGCTCGGCGACCCGATCGTGCGGCTGAAGAACCATCTGATCGGGCTCGGTGTCTGGTCGGACGAGCGGCACGCGCAGGCCGAGGCCGAGATCCTCGACACGGTGATCGCGGCGCAGAAGGAGGCCGAAAGCCACGGCACGCTGCATGCCGGCGGCAAGCCGTCGACGCGCGACATGTTCGAGGGCCTCTACGCCGAGATGCCGCCGCATCTCAGGCGCCAGCGGCAGCAGGCGGGAGTCTGAGCCATGCCAAGACGGACCATGATCGAGGCCATTCGTGACGCCATGGACGTGTCGATGGGGCGCGACGACAAGGTCGTCGTGTTCGGCGAGGATGTCGGCTTTTTCGGCGGCGTCTTCCGCTGCACGCAGGGCCTGCAGGCCAAATACGGCAAGAGCCGCTGCTTCGACGCGCCGATCAACGAATCCGGCATTGTCGGCTCGGCCATCGGCATGGCGGCCTACGGCCTGAAACCCTGTGTGGAAATTCAGTTTGCCGACTACATGTATCCGGCCTACGACCAGCTGACACAGGAGGCGGCGCGGCTGCGCTACCGCTCGAACGGCGATTTCACCTGTCCGATCGTGGTCCGCATGCCGACCGGCGGCGGCATCTTTGGCGGCCAGACGCACAGCCAGTCACCCGAAGCCCTGTTCACCCATGTGTCGGGCCTGAAGACGGTGGTGCCGTCCAACCCGCATGACGCCAAGGGGTTGTTGATCGCGGCGATCGAGGATCCCGATCCGGTGATCTTCCTCGAGCCGAAACGGCTCTACAACGGCCCGTTCGACGGCCATCACGACCGGCCGGTGACGCCATGGTCGAAGCACGAGCTCGGCGAGGTTGCCGACGGCCATTATACCGTGCCGCTCGGCAAGGCGGCGATCCGCAGGACCGGCTGCGATGTGACCGTGCTCGCCTATGGCACCATGGTCTATGTGGCTGAAGCCGCGGCCGAGGAAACCGGCATCGATGCCGAGATCATCGATCTGAGGACGCTGCTGCCGCTCGACCTGGATACGATCGTGGCGTCGGTCAAGAAGACCGGGCGCTGTGTCGTCGTGCATGAGGCGACGCTGACCTCCGGCTTCGGCGCCGAGCTGTCGGCGCTGGTGCAGGAGAATTGCTTCTATCACCTCGAAGCGCCGGTGGCGCGGGTTGCCGGCTGGGACACACCCTATCCGCATGCGCAGGAATGGGACTATTTTCCGGGGCCCGCCCGTGTCGGCCGTGCCCTCCTAGAAACCATGCAAGCGTAGATTGGGGAGCCTGAGATGGGCGAACACATCATCAAGCTCCCCGATGTCGGCGAGGGCGTCGCCGAGGCCGAACTCGTCGAATGGCACGTCAAGATCGGCGACATCGTGCGCGAGGACATGGTGCTTGCGGCCGTGATGACCGACAAGGCGACGGTCGAAATCCCGTCACCGGTCGATGGCGAGATCCTGTGGCTGGGCGCCGAGATCGGCGACACCGTGGCGATCGGGTCGCCGATCGTGCGGCTGAAAGTGGCGGGCGAGGGCAATGTCAGGCAGCAGGGCGGCGCGGTGGCATCGGAGCCTCCGGTGAAACTTCCGACGCCGAAGCCCGAGACTGCCGCGCCGGCCGCAAAGATCCCGCCGGCGGCCGCGGCGGCGGCAGCGGAGGTGAAGCCCGCCCCTCCCGCTTCGAAAAGCACCGGCGTTTCCGTCTCCGGCGCGCCGCGTCCGGAAGGTGAAAAGCCGCTGGCGTCGCCGGCCGTGCGCCTGCGGGCGAAAGAGGCCGGCATCGATCTCAGGCAGGTCGCGGGAAGCGGCCCGGCCGGCCGTATCGGCCATGAGGATATCGAGGCGTTCCTGGCACGCGGGCCGCAGGTCGCCAAGGCGTCGGGCCTCACCCGCAATGACGCGGTCGAAGACATCAAGGTGATCGGTCTCCGGCGCAAGATCGCCGAGAAGATGACGCTGTCCAAATCGCGCATCCCGCACATCACCTATGTCGAGGAGATCGACGTCACCGCGCTGGAGGAATTGCGCGCCGTGCTCAACAAGGAAAAGCGCCAGGCCAGCGGCGGCGGCGAGAGGCCGAAGCTGACGCTGCTGCCATTCCTGATGCGGGCGATGGTCAAGGCGATCGCGGATCAGCCGCAGCTCAATTCGCTGTTCGACGACGAGGCCGGCATCATTCATCAGCATGGCGGCATCCATATCGGCATCGCCGCGCAGACGCCGTCCGGGCTGGTGGTGCCGGTGGTCAAGCATGCCGAGGCGCGCGACATCTGGGATTGCGGCGCCGAGGTCGCCAGGCTGGCCGAGGCGGCCAAGTCCGGCACGGCGACGCGTGACGAGCTGTCCGGCTCGACCATCACCATCACCTCGCTCGGCGCCATGGGCGGCGTGGCGACGACACCGGTCATCAACCACCCGGAGGTGGCGATCATCGGCGTCAACAAGATGATGGTGCGGCCGGTGTGGGACGGCACGCAGTTCATCCCGCGCAAGATGATGAACCTGTCGTCGAGCTTCGACCATAGGGTGATCGACGGCTGGGAAGCGGCGGTTTTCATCCAGCGCATCAAGGCGCTGCTGGAAACACCGGCTCTGATTTTCGTGGATTGAGGGGCGGGGAATGACCGAGATGACGGCGGGACAGCGCCCCCCTCTGCCTTGCCAGGCATCTCCCCCACAAGGGGGGAGATTGGATGTCACGCTGGGTTTCGCAAATCTCCATCGTTGCCGGAATGAGCGAAGCGACGACGTTGCCAATCTCCCCCCTGGTGGGGGAGATGTCCGGCAGGAAAGAGGCGGGCGCGAAGGAACGCGACGGAACATTTCCTCGGATCGAAGTATCACGCCATGAAAGAAATCTCCTGCAAGCTGCTCGTCATCGGCGCCGGTCCCGGCGGCTATATCTGCGCCATCCGGGCGGGCCAGCTTGGCGTCGATACGGTGATCGTCGAGGCCGGCAAGCCCGGCGGCACCTGCCTCAATGTCGGTTGCATCCCGTCCAAGGCGCTGATCCATGCGGCGGAGGAGTTCGAGAAGGTGTCGCATATGGCCGGCGGCAAGAGCCCGCTCGGCATTTCGGTCTCGGCACCCGTGCTCGACCTTAGCAAAACCGTCGCCTGGAAGGACGGCATCGTAAGCCGGCTCAACAGCGGCGTCGCCGGCCTGCTTAAGAAGGCGGGCGTGAAGACCGTGCATGGCTGGGCGACGTTCCGCGACGGCAAGACCGTCGAGGTCGAGACCGAGACCGGAAGCCAGGTGATCCGCGCCGAGGCGATCGTCATCGCCACCGGCTCGGCGCCGGTCGAACTGCCCTTCCTTCCCTTTGGCGGGCCGGTGATATCGTCCACCGACGCGCTGGCCTTGAGCGAGGTGCCGAAGAGGCTAGCGGTCGTCGGCGGCGGTTATATCGGGCTGGAGCTCGGCATGGCTTTCGCCAGAATGGGCGCCAGGGTCACGGTGGTCGAGGCCTTGCCGCGCGTGCTGGCGCAGTATGACGCGGAGCTGACCCGGCCGGTGAGCAAGCGGCTTGCTGCGCTCGGCGTCGAGGTGATGCTGGGCGCCAAGGCCAAGGGGCTGTCGAAAAAAGGCGACGCGCTGCTGGTCGAGAGTTCGGACGGCAAGACTGGGGACGGCAAGACTGGCGACGGCAAGAGCGTGGAGGTCGCGGCGGACAAGGTCTTGGTGACGGTCGGGCGCAAGCCGGTGACCGAAGGCTGGGGGCTCGAGCAGATCGACCTCGACATGTCAGGCAAGTTCATCAGGATCGACGACCAGTGCCGCACCTCGATGCGCGGCGTCTTCGCCATTGGCGATGTCACCGGCGAGCCGATGCTGGCGCATCGCGCCATGGCGCAAGGCGAAATGGTCGCCGAGATCGTCGCCGGCCACAAGCGCAGCTGGGACAAGCGCTCGATCCCCGCCGTGTGCTTCACCGATCCCGAGCTGGTCACATCAGGGCTGTCGCCCGAAGAAGCCAAGGCCCAGGGCGAGGTCAAAATCGGGCTGTTCCCGTTCGCCGCCAACGGGCGGGCGATGACGAAGCAGGGCGAGGATGGTTTCGTGCGGGTTGTCGCCCGCGCCGACAACCATCTGGTGCTCGGCATCCAGGCTGTCGGGCAAGGCGTGTCGGAACTGTCGGCGGCTTTCGGGCTGGCGCTGGAGATGGGGGCGCGGCTGGAAGACATCGCAGGGACCATCCATGCGCATCCGACGCAGGGGGAAGGGTTCCAGGAAGCGGCGCTCAAGGCACTCGGGCACGCGCTGCATATTTGAGGGCAGCTGATCTCCCCCCTTGAGGGGGAGATGGCCGGCAGGCCAGAGGGGGTCGGTCCGACTGGACGCGGCCTTCCTTGCGACAGAAGGAGGTTGGCGCTCTGCGCGAGGCGACCCCCTCTGTCGCCTTCGGCGACATCTCCCCCTCGAGGGGGGGGAGACTACACAGCCTCATCCCGCCAGCCGGCTTACCATCTCATGTTGCGCATAGGCCCGTCCGAAACGGTTGGCCAGAAATGCGTCGAGCGCGATGTCTTCCTGCTTGACGAAGCCGGTCGCCGGCAGGCTGCCGTCGGCCAGCATGTCGAGCACGGCGCAGATGCCGGACGCGGTGGTGATCTGGATGGCGCTGCGGACCGTCTGGCCGATGCGCTGCGAATAGATCTTGTTGGCGTAGGTCTCCTGCAGCAGGCGGCCGTTGCGGCGGCCGGAGACGGTGACGAAGACGATGACCACGTCCTGCAGCGTCGAGGGCAGGGAACTTTCAAAGATATCCTTCAGCACGTCGCGGCGATGGCGCAGGCCAAGGTCGTTGAGCAGCGCCTTCATGATCGCGGCGTGGCCGGGATAGCGGATGGTGCGGTAGTTCAGCGTGCGCACCTTGCCCTTTAGCGTCTCGGCCAGCGTGCCGAGGCCGCCGGAGGTGTTGAAGGCCTCGTAGGTGACGCCGTCGAGCGAGAATTCTTCGCGCTCTTCCAACGGCGGGACCTCGATCAGCTCCCCTTCGACGATCGCCTCGCAGGGCTCGCAATATTCGTTGATGACACCGTCGGTGCTCCAGGTGAGGTTGTAGTTGAGCGCGTTGGACGGGTATTGCGGCAGCGCGCCAACGCGCATGCGGACGCTTTCCAGCGTGTCGAAACGGTTGGCCAGATCGTTGGCGACGATCGAGATGAAGCCCGGCGCCAGCCCGCATTGCGGGATGAAGGCGCTCCTGGCGTCGCGCGCCAGTTCCTTGACGCGGCGGGTAGAGACGACATCCTCGGTGAGGTCGAGATAATGCACGCCGGCGCTGGCCGCCGCCTCGGCGATGCGCGTGGTCAGGTGAAAGGGGGCGGCGCTCAGCACCGCGAACTTGCCGGCGAGTGCTGCTTCGAGCGCGCCCGGCGCGGCGATGTCGAGCTCCAGCGCCTCGACGCCGGCGGGCAGTTCGGCCGCGGCAAGCTGTGCCGCCGCGCGATCGACGACGGTGACGGAAAAGTCGCCGGTGGCGGCGAGCATCCCGGCGATGGTGGAGCCGATCTTGCCGGCGCCGACGACAACAATTTTCTTCATGACCCAATCCCTCATGCAAAAAGCCAAATCAAGGGAACAGGATCGCAGCTTGCCCGTCGAAAGGAAGCGTGGAATTGTGCAAAATGAAACCTCTAATTACACAATTCGCCGAAGGAATTCGTTGAAATGCTCAGTGAAGCCGAACAGGCCCTGCTTTCCCTGCTGCGCGCCAACGCGCGCGCCTCGACCGCCGAACTGGCGAGGCAGCTCGGCGTGTCGCGGACAACCGTGCAAAGCCGGATCGAACGGCTGGAGCAGCGTGGCATCATATCGGGCTACGGCGTCAGGCTCTCCGCCGACTATGAGCAGGGCCTGGTCAGGGCGCATGTGCTGCTCACCGTCACGCCCAAGCTTGCCGACAAGGTGGTGCGTGCCTTGCAGGCGCTGCCGCCGGTGCGGACGCTGCACTCCGTCAGCGGCAATTTCGACATGATCGTCATCGTCGACGCGCCGTCGATCCGCGACCTCGACGCGTTGCTCGACCGGATCGGCGCCATGGAAGGAGTCGAGCGGACATCGTCGTCGATCATCCTGTCGACGCGCATCGATCGCTGAGTGTCGGGCCGTTCATGGGCGATTCCCGCCCTCTTACCGATTTGTAAGAACCCGGCAAAACGCCGGTATGATTGACAAGGTAGTGTCACGCTCGAACCGATGCGGCCAAACCGAAGCCGAAAACCTGTCGCGTTCCGAGAGGTGGCTTTGAACGTACCGCGTAATGTTTCCGTCTGGCAAAGTCGGTGGATATGCATCGCAACCACCGCCGTGTTGCTGACTATCGCTTTGCTGTCGCTCCCAATGTCCGAAAACGGGCCGATGCAAGATTACGGCGCCCATCAGCTCTGGTTCTGGTAGCGCCCGGATGCAGTCCGAGGAAACTTGGCGGGGAGGCGGTGTCGCCACGTGGCCATCATCCGGCGTGGCGCGCTCTTTTCCCGCGTCTCCCGATTCCCAGATGGTTCTTCTCGTCGCCGCCTTCCTGATCTTCAGGATAGGACTTGCGTCGGTCATCCCACTGTCGATCGATGAGGCCTATGCGGTGGTGGTGTCGCGCAGCCATTCGCTTTCCTACTTCGATCATCCTCCGCTCGGCTTCGCGCTCGCCCGGTTCATGGCGGATATGTCCGGTTGCGAATGCCGGCTCGTGGTGCGGCTTCCCTACGTGCTGCTCGGCTCTGCGTCAGCGCTGCTGCTGTTTGCGCTGACCCGATACGCTTATGGTGCCGTCGCGGCGTTCTGGGCAGTGGCCTGGTATACGATCGCGCCGTTCTTTCTCATCTCGGCCGGCCATTTCGTCGTTCCAGACGGGCCGCTTGATTTCTTTCTGTTGGCCGCCGCTTGCCTGGCCGCGCCAATGCTACTCGGTTCAGAGCCGCGCTTTGCGTTCCTGCGCTGGTGCGCGGCCGGTGTCGCCCTTGGGCTGGCGCTGATGTCGAAATATCAGGCCGGCATATTTTGCATCTCCGCCCTGCTGGTGCTGCTGTTGACGAAACCCGGCAGGGGCCAGCTGCGGACTGCCGGGCCATGGGTGGCCGGGGCCGTCGCGGCACTTGGTCTGTTGCCGGTCGTTCTATGGAACATGGACCACGGCTGGATTTCACTGGCATTCCAGTCCGGCCGCGGCACCGCCAATGAGGGCCACCTCCTGCATCCCGGCAACCTCGCCACCACGTTGCTCGGCCAGGCCGCCTATCTGTGGCCGCCGATCTGGCTGGTCGCCATGGCGTGCCTGTGGCGAGGCGCCCGGGTCGGCACGCCAATCGATCGCTTCTTCGTGCTGTTCTCGGCGCTTCCCATCGTATTCTTCGATGTGATCGCGCTGTTCAGTGCCCACTCCCTGCCGCACTGGTCGATGAGCGGCTTCCTGTTTGCCTTTCCCCTCGTCGGCCAATGGTGCAGCGTCTATTCGACGCGACGGCCAACCCGGCTTTTCGCATCCTTCGTCATTGCCGCCGGTGTCGTATCGCTTCTGGCCGTCGGATTTGCGGTGCAGACGACAACCGGCGCGCTGACCAGGCCGTTCTTCCAGAGGGCGTCGAAGTTCGACGTCAACTGGCAACTCGTCGACTGGTCCGCGCTGACGGACAGCAAGATCGCCGACGAGATCAGGCACGCCAACGGATACGTCGTCGCTTCGAACTGGATGCAGGCGGCAAAGCTGGCCTACGAACTTGGCCCGGACATTCCGATCGAGGTGCTTCCTGGCGACCCGCGCCACTTCCAGTTCATGGACAAGAGCCCTCTTGCTGGCCGAAACACCGGGTTTTTCATCGCCGCCTTGAACTTCAGCGACGAGGCCGCTCACGAAAAGGACGCTCGCGACAGTCTCGGCGGCCTATTTGCCGTCAACGGAGATGCCCGGCATGTGGTGCAGCAAGTGTACGGATTTCCGGTGTTTGACATGCTCGTCCTGCCGGTGAAGCGCGCGCAGGCGCAACCTCCCAAGGTCAATATGCAGCCGGCGGCGGGACTGCCATGAACAAGGTGGCCCAACAGGGCGGCGGTGTGTTGGCGGACAACGTGCTTCCCATAATGACCGGGCGGGGCGGGGCGGAATTGACGATCGTCGTTCCGACGCTGAACGAGCGCGCCAACATCAGTCTGCTGGTGGACCGGCTGCGGCAATCGCTTCCGCTTCTTGAATGGGAGGTGGTGTTCGTCGACGACGACTCGAAGGATGGCACGATGCTGGCGGTCCGCGACATTGCGGCCAGCGACCACCGGGTTCGCGGCATCCGGCGTATCGCCCGCCGCGGCCTCGCCGGAGCCTGCCTCGAGGGCATCCTGTCGAGTTCGGCACCGATCGTCGCCGTGATGGACGGTGATCTGCAGCACGACGAAACCTGCCTGTCCACCATGTTCGCGGTCCTGCAGCGGGGCGAGGCCGACCTGGTGATTGCCAGTCGTTACCAGGACAATGGCGGTGCCGATGGCGGATTTACCAAGTTGCGATCGAATGCCAGCCGGCTGGCGACGCATCTTGCCCGCGTCCTTCTGAGGACGCAGATCGACGATCCGATGAGCGGCTTCTTCATGTTGCGCAGGGAGATCGTCGAGGCGGTGGCCCCCCGGCTGTCGCGGCAAGGCTTCAAAATCCTGCTCGACATCGTCGCGTCTTCGCCTACCACCATCAGGATCAGGGAAATCCCTTACGTGTTCGCCCCGCGCCTGCATGGACAGAGCAAACTCGACTCCCTGGTCGCGCTTGAATACGCCGGTCTGCTGGTTTCGAAAATGTCGGGGGATCTGATCTCGACGCGTTTCCTTGCATTTGGCCTAGTCGGATCCGCCGGCGTCGTCGTCCATCTCTCCGTCCTGCATGCATTGCTGCCGCACGGATTGTCGTTTGCCGTCGCCCAGACAGCTGCCATGTTCGCGGCGATGGCCTTCAACTACACGCTGAACAACGCGTTCACCTATCGCGACCAACGTCGGCGCGGCTGGCGGTTCCTGACCGGCTTGCTCATGTTCGCGGCCCTATGCAGCTTCGGCGTCGTGGCAGGTGTCGGGGTATCGACGCTTCTCTACAGCGGCCACTCACGCTGGTGGGTCGCCGGCCTTGCCGGCGCCATCGTCGGTTCGGCGTGGAACTACATCACCAACTCCGCCATCACCTGGCGCCGCCAGTAGAGTGGTTCCCGACACCCCGTCTCGATCGGTTGGTCACCGGAATACTTTGAAGAAGTCCGCCGACAGCCGTTTAGTTCGCTGCCGGCGGGCCTCCGACCTATTCCCGGAATTGCTCCAGCTGGTGCTGGTTTATTTAGCCGGCTGGATGCTTGATGCCGCCATCTTGCCGGCCTTGGTCGAATAGGTCACAACCACCTTCTCGCCGACTTTCAGTGTCTCGGCTTCGATGCCTTCCGGCAAGATGAAGGTCTTGCCGTCGGAAAGCGTGATCGAATCGCCCTTCTTGTCGATGCTGGCGATTGTGCCGCTGGCCGCCTTGGCGAAGGCGCCGGTCGAGGATATGACGGCGAGTACAATCGCGGCTGCGATAGCTGATTTCTTCATGGTCTTTTTCCCGTTTGGCTTGGTTGTGGAGCCGCCGGCCATTGGCCTCGAAGCGGCTAAGTAAGCCTAGACCGTGGAGTTTTCGGCTGGCTGGCCGCGAGTTTACAAATAGGTAATCGACCTCCGGCCTAACTCTTTGTTTTTACGCAATTCCCTAGGGGAAGTGCTATGCGCTTCTCCCGGGAAAACCGTTATACACTTTTCCTGGAATTGCTTTAGAGGTCGCGCAACTGTTCCGCTGCCTGTCCCGCCGATGGCCGGGCCGACCAAACGGCGACAGCCACCGAAGCGGCCACAAGGCCGAGCATGACCGCTAGGTAAAGCCAGGGAATCGACAGTGCTTCCGGCGGCGGATCGAACACGCCGGTCAGCAGCTTGACCAGCATCCATGCCGTCAGCAGGCCTGAAAGAAGGCCGAACACAATGCCGCCAACGAGGATCAGCAGACCTTCGCTCCAGAGGAAGGCGGCGAGCTGGCGCGGTCTGGCGCCGATCGCCGCGAGAATGGCAAAAGGCCGGCGACGCTCGAAGAACCCCAGTGCCAGCATCAGCCCGGCGGCAGCCGCGGCCATGACGACCGCGAAGCTCAATTCGATTGTCGTTAGACCGCCAAGATCGACCGCGGTCAGACTCGAGCCGATGAGATGTGCCGCCTGGCCGATGTCGGCCACCTTCAGCGAGGGATCGAAATCGAGCACCGAAGAAGCCTGTCGCGCCAGTTCGGCTGGATCCGCCTTGGCCCGCATGAGCACGTATTCCGACGCGTCGGAGCCGGACATGCGAGCGACATAGGCCGAATTGGCGACAAGGAAAGAATCCTTTGGCGCGGTCGGAAATTCGCGGGCGACGCCGATGAACTTGAAGGCCACAGGATGATACTGGTGATCCCTGGCATCGATGAGCCGCAGGTTGATCGTATCGCCCTGCTGGAGCTGGAAATCCTGTACGGTCTCTTCCGAGACCAGAACACCGTCTGGTGTCGCGGCGAGCAAGGCGAGCGTGCCGGCCGCGCTGGCGCCGCTGAAATAGGCATCGGACAGGCTGGTGGCGCGCCCGATGCGGTTGGGATCGATGCCATAAAGGTCCTGCAGGTCGGCGCCGACATAGGCGAAACGGTGCTGCATGGGTTCCGCCGTTGCCACTTCGGGCAGCGAGGCGAGCGCTGCAAGGTGGGCTCCGGCCGGTTTGTCCGCCGTGCCGAAGACTGTGGCGTCGGAACCGTTGGTCAGCTCGGCGTCGATGCGCGCCTGGGCATTGTAAGTGGTGTTGAAGATGGCCGTCGATGTCGCAAAGGAAATGGCCAGCGCGGTCATCGCAATGCCGATGGTCAGCCGTCCCGATTGCCGCGACAGGGCGGCCGATACGACGGGCGCCAGCGCTCCCGACACCGGCGCAACGATCATCCGCAGGAGCGTACCATTGCTGGCGATGATCCTCGCCGACAGCCTGATCGTCAGCAGCCCGATCCCAAGCCAGAACAAGGCCGGCGCGATGAACGCCTTGTAGTCCACCGCCGTCGCCGCCACGCCTTCGGGCGCAAGCACGATCTGGTATCCGGTGCTCGCCGATTGCCAGAAGAGCAATCCCGCCGCTGCGAGCAGCAGGCAGTCCAGCCACAGGCGCTGCCAGAGCGGTGCGCTCGGCCGGCTCACGGTGCGCCGCGCCGCGGTCACGGTCGTCCAGCGCGCGTCCAGCCAGGCGGGGTAGAGAAAGGCGATGAACCCGACCAGCAGCCCGAAGATGGCGACAACAAGCAGTGTCGGTCCGTCAAGGCCAAGCGCCGGGTTGAGGCCTGGCGCGACGATGGCAAGGAGCGATGCCGCGGCCATACCGACTGCGGTTCCAGCGATTGCCGCCACGGCAGCTTCCGTGGCGGACAGGAGCAGGATGTCCTTGGTGGTCGCGCCGCGGACGCGAAGCAACGCCTGCTCCGTGCGCCGGCGTGCCGCACCGGACGCAGTGACGGCAAAGGTGAGCGCAACCGCCAGTGCTATGCCAGGCAGCCCGAGGAACAGGAACAGCACCGAGGCGTACAACGCATCCTCGCGGACCGCCCCAAGCCGCGAGCCGAGATTGTCGGCCACCAGGGCCTGGCCGGCGACCCGCGCTTCGAGATTGCGCTGGGCGGCGGCGACAGAGGTATAGGCCACGACGGGATCCGGTGGCAGCGTCTCGCGGTCAAGCCGCACATGCAATTGCAGCCGGGTGGTGTCGGGACGGACCTGCTGCTGCGGATCGAACACTTGCCGCCAGGTTTCCCGCGGCAGGATGAGGACGTTGTCGGGCGGCGCCTGCGGCGCGGCCTGGGGCGGCAGGCCGACAGCCTGGAACAGGGCGTCGGCGTCGGGGAGATCGACAACGCCGGCAATCCTGACCTCCGCCGGCGGCAGACCTATACGCTGGATCGAGACCGTGTCGCCGGGGCCGACATGCAGGTTGGCGGCTGTCTGCTGGGCAATCAGCACGCCGTCCAGGGTGCCGGAAAGCGAGCGGATTTCCGCCGGGAAATCGGTGGGATACCGGCTATCGAAAGCAACCGCCTGGCCAGGCCCCGTGGTTTGGGTCGTACCGCTGGTCTGGGCTTCAAGGCCGGCGACGTCGGCATAGCGGACTTGATGCGCCGCCTTGACCGGAGCAGCTTGCGTCAAGGCCTTGCCGATGAGATCCGGATCAGCGCCGGGAATAATCTGCACCTGCCAGTCGATTGAAACCGCCGACACGGCGCGGGCGGTCATCGATGCACCGGCGTCGGCGAGGAAGAGCGACATTGCCGCAAGCAAGGCGACGGCCAGCGCGATGCCGGCAGCGGCGCCGGCCACGCGCAGGAAACGGCGGGCGAGGACGCCACGGATCCACAGCAGGACCATCATGCCGCGGCGGCCCCTGGCCTATGCCCGGTGGTCAGCCGGCCGTGTTCCATCGTCCAGCGCGTCGCCATGCGGTTGGCCACGGTTTCGTCATGCGTGGCCAAGACCAGGGCGACGTCGGTGCCTTCCAGGCGGTCGAACACGGCGTCGAAGAAACGCAGCGCCGTTCGGCTGTCCAACTGTCCGGTAGGCTCGTCGGCCAGCACGAGTTTCGGACCCATGACCAGAGCACGGGCCATGGCAATGCGCTGGGCTTGACCGCCGGACAGCTCCTCCGGCAGCTTGTCGCCGAGCTCGCCGAGGCCGAACGATTGCAGAAGCGATGCCCCGGCGTGGTCAGTGTCGGTATTCTCGCCGGCGAGCAGCATGGGCAGGCCGACATTCTGGACGGCGGTGAGGGCGGGGAACAGGCTGGGCGACTGGAATACGAAGCCGATCTGGCGCGGCCTCAAGGCCTCGAACGCGCCAAGCCCAGGCCATTCGACGGTACCGGCCGATGGCCGGTCGAGCCCGCCGAGAATATGCAGCAGGGTTGTCTTGCCGCTGCCCGAAGGTCCGACGAGCGCGATACGCGCGCCCGAAGCGATCTCGCAGTCGACATCGCGCAGCACTGCAATCCGACCGGTGTTGCCATCCCGGAAGTCCCGTCCGAGGCCTTTGGCGACGACGAGCGTCTCACCCACGGTCGATCCTCCCGTCCTTTAGCCGGACGATGCGATCGGCCCTCCGCGCCAGCGCCCTGCTGTGGGTCGCCAGCAGCGTTGCCAATCCGGCGTCGCGCCTGGCCTCGAAATGGGCGATAAGCCGGGATTCGGTATCCCTATCAACCTCCGCGGTCGGCTCGTCCGCGATCAAGACCGGCGGATCGGCGGCCAGCGCCACGGCAAGGCCTGCGCGCGCCGTCTCGCCGCCGGACAGCTCGGTCGGAAAAGCGCGCGCACGATGCGAGAGGCCGACACTGTCCAGCAGGCCGGCTATTCGTTGGTCATCCGGTTTCTTCGCCAGCAGCATCTGCAATCGAAGGTTCTGCGCGACGGTCAAGTGGCCAAACAGGTTTCCCGATTGCGGCAGAATGCCGAAGCTGGCGGCGCGAACGCGCGAGCGGTAGGCCTCCGGTCGCCTGGTCAGCCGGACGCCAGCCACCTCGACATGGCCGCCATCAGGTTCATCGAGGCCCGTGACGCAGGCCAGCAAGGTGGATTTACCACTGCCGGAAGGCCCGACCAGGGCGACGATCTCGCTGGCGCCAACGTGGAAACTGACGCCTCGCAACGCGGCGGTCTCGTCGTCGCCGATATGGAAAAAGCGATAGATTTCATGCGCGTCCAACGCGTGCATCTCATTTCCACCGGAACGATTTGGACATCAGCTGCCACTGGTCGACATTGTCGGCGCCCTTGGGCGCATATAGTTCCAGCGCCACGAGCTTGCCGTCCCTGAAATAGAGGTAGCGCTCGTTCTCGAGGCGAACCTGCCGGTTGGTCACCGCGTTCGGTTCGGAGTTCGAGGTATAAACGATGCGGATCGCGGCGCCAGCCGGCAGCTTGACCTGCTTGACGGCGCTCACTTGCACAGCGCGTCCGGCGGCTTCGAGCTTGGCGACATAGTCCGCCTTGGCGCTGTCGACGGTCGGCGCGGCGTCCGCCTTGGAAATCGAGACCACGACGCCGTCCAGCTTGTCGACGAAGCTGGCGCCGTCGGCGCGATCAGACCGTGCCCAGCCCTCAGGCACCTTCAGGCTGAATCCTTCCGGCGAGGTATAGTCGATGAACACTTGCGTATCGGGAATGTCCCCCGGGGGGTTCTTCTCGGGTTGGACAGCCTTCTCAGCGGCCGAAGCTGGCAGGCTGCAAAGCGTTGGGACCAGGGTGACTATCGTGCCAAGGCACGCCGCGACGGCAAGAACCGGCAACACGCTGTTGGTTTTCCGAGAAGGGGTTTTCATTTCCGCGGCCTTTCGAAGCAAGCTGAGGTCCCTCAGTATGCCGCCGCAAGTTTACTGGCGGGTCGCCAGCCTCATACGTTTTGGTAAGCTTCCGGCTCTCGCTTCAGCTCTATGACCCCGGCGATCTCAACAGTGGAAAGCTCACCTCCACGGCGAGGCCTGGCCGGCAGTCCTCCAGCGTAATGGAGGCCCCGTGCAGGTCGGCGATGGCCCTGACAAGGCTGAGCCCGAGGCCGCTGCCCGGCGTCGAGCGGCTGTGGTCCAGCCGGTAAAGACGCTGAAACACTTTTTCGCGCTCGTCCGCGGGAATGCCCGGTCCATTGTCGGCGACGCCGGCAAGGATGCGCGCGCCCTGGTGCGTCACCGACAGCGTGATCGTGGTTCCGGGAGGGCAGTGGCGCAGTGCGTTTTCGACCAGATTGGCGAACATCTGCGTCAAAAGCTCGCGATCGCCGTGGATGCGGTCCGCCGTTCCGTCCAGAATCGGCGGTGACAGCAACTTGCCGTCATCCTCGGCCACGTCGGAGTAGATATCGGCGATGGTTTGCAGGATCTCGCCCAGATCGACATCGGTGAACCGCGCCTTGCGCGCGCCGGCCTCGATCTGCGCGATTCTCAACAGCGCGTCGAAGGTCTCGTTGATCTGATACCCTTCCACGCGGGCATCGGCCAGGTCGTCGGAGACATCCTCATTTCGCGTGGACTTGTCGGCGGCACCTTCCAGGATCATCTGCAGGCGGTTGAGCGGTGTCTTCAGATCATGCGCGATGTTGGTGCTGACCTGCTTCATGCCTTCGACCAGGCCCGACAGGCGGTCGAGCGCCGCATTGACCTGACTGGAAACGATGTCGATATCGTCGCCGGTGCCGGTCAGCGGGATGCGGGTATCGAGCCGGCCATGCGAGACGTCGACCATGGTCGCGGCGATGCCATCAAGGCGGCGCTGGACACGCGAGGCAAGCAGCGCGCCGCCGGCGACAGCCAGGCCCGTGATGATCAGGGTTGCCCAGCCAAAGCTCATCATCGCCACCGTTTCCAGCTCCTCCGTGTCGGAAAGGCTGAAGGCGACAGTGAGGCTGTAGTGGCCGATCGAGCCGGAAAAGGCACGGTACTCCGTATCGGGAGGGACGCCTGGCAATACGGCGTCGAACGCCGAGAACCCCTCGGGAAGCCCGGCGGCGGTGAAGTTGCCGGCCAGGTGGTTACCGGCCGGGTCGGTCAGCGAAAACAGCTGTTCCTTCGTCGGGCTGAGCTTGGCGTGGCTTTCGATCGTGGTGACAAGGTCTTCCAGGTCGTTCTCGGTATAGGTGGCGGCGACAACCGAATAGGTTTCCTTGATGGTCTCGTCGAGCCGCTCGGCAAGATCGGCGCTCATCATCTCATAGACGATGGCGCCCGACAGTACGAAGGCCAGCATGAACAGAAAGCCGAATGTCAGCGCGAGCCGGAACGGCGTGCTGCGCAGCAGGCGAGACCAGGTACCGGTCATGATGCGAGCGGAGCGTGCAGGCTGTAGCCGGTGTTGCGGATCGTGTGGATGAGCTGGACGTCGAACGGCTTGTCGACCTTGGCCCGCAGCCGGCTGATATGGGTCTCGACGACGCTGGTCTTGGGATCGAAATGAAAATCCCAAACGCGCTCCAGGAGCATGGTGCGGGTGATGACACGGCCTTCGCCGCGCATCAGCACCTCGAGCAGGCTGAATTCGCGCGGCTGCAGGTCGATCGGCTGGCCCTGCCTGACAACGCGCCGCATGATCAGGTCCATTTCGAGGTCGCCGACCCGCAGGACCGTCTTCTGCTCCTGCGCCGCGGGCCGCCGGCCGAGCGCATTGATGCGGGCGAGCAGCTCGGAAAAGGCGAAGGGCTTGACCAGATAGTCGTCGCCGCCGGCCTCCAGGCCCTCGACGCGATCATCGATGCCGCCGACGGAAGTGAGGAATATCGCCGGCGTGCGCACGCCCGCCGCGCGCACCGCCTTGACCATAGACAGGCCGTCGAGACCCGGGATCATGCGGTCGGCGACGATCACGTCATAGCCACCGCTGGTCGCGGCGAAAAGTGCGTCGTGGCCGTTGCGCAGGAGGTCGCAGACATGGCCGGCCTCGGTCAGGCCCTTGACGATGTAGTCCGCCGTCCTTTGGTCGTCCTCGACAAGAAGAAGTCGCATCGCTGTTCCGGTTGATTGCCAATTTGGGCAACAGGCTATCACCGGCTCGGGCCTGTTCCTAGGAGGGCAGGGCGGCTTTGACCGTGTGGCACTCTCCTTACCTTCGTCATCCTCGGGTCCGCGTCGCCACGCTCATGCTCCAGCCGTGGATGACCAAATCAAGGTTCAATCCGATTCCAGCAGAATTTCGTCGGTATCGTCGGCGGCTTTCTTCAGCGTCATGTAGAGAACCAGGGCAAAGATGCAGCCAAGGAAGATCAGGCTGGTGAAGGTGGTGCCGAAACCGAAGCCGCCATACTCGACCGGCTGCGACAGGAGATCGCCGAAGGAGGCGCCGAGCGGCCGGGTAAGGATGTAGGCGAGCCAGAAGGCCAGGATGGCGTCCAGCTTGACGAGATAATAGGCGAGCGCGATGAGCGCGATGACGCCGCCGAACATCAGGCCGGACGTCAGATAGCCCATGTCGAAGCTCTCGGCGACGAGATCGCCGGCGGCGGTGCCGAGCGAGAAGGTGAACAGGATCGCCAGCCAGTAGAAAATTTCGCGGCGGGTGGTGAAGATGGTGTGGATCGACAGTGTTCTTTCGCTGGCGTACCAGACCGCGAATATCGCCACGAGCGCGACCGAGAAGGCGATCGTCGTCGTCTGCAGGCGCACGCCGAAATTGTCGACGAGGTTGTCGGTGATCAGCGTGCCGACGACGCTGATCAGCACCACCGCCAGCCAGTAGGCCCAGGGTACGTAGCGTTTCTGCGCGAACTGCAGGACAAGGGCGACGATCAGCACGCCGGTCATGATCAGCGAGGTAACGGTCAGCCCGAGCCCGAGATTGACGGCGAGATAGTCCGCCGCCGTCTCGCCCATGGTCACCGCCATCAGCTTGATCAGCCAGAAATCGAGGGTGACGTCCGGAACCCTGTTGTGGCCGTCAGGGTGTTGCGGGTTGGGAGAGAGCATGGCGGACCTCCTGAGGCTGATGGTTCGCGGGACTACTTGCCCATGACCTTCATCGCCTGGGCGAAGAAGTCATCGGCGCGCTTGTCGTCGTCGGCATTGCAGCGTTCGATGCCCTTGGTCTCCAGTTCCGAGACCTTCGACTTGTCGGCGTCGCCGAGCGTGGCCGCTGCTTCCGCGGCACGAAGGGTCTTCAACGTCTCCTCGCAAGGCGCGGTGGCGGCGGCGGAAGCGCTGGAAATCGAGCCGGCGACGGCGACGGCGCCCGCTGCGATGGCAAGTGCAAATTTTCGCATGAAACCGTTCCCTGTCTGATGCCCGTCCGGGTGCCATAACTGAACCCGACCCTAAACGGCGGGTGGGCATCCCAACGATAGGGAAGCGACTTCACTCCAGCCTGTCCGGCGGCATACAATTTCGTAAGAATGGACGCCGGCCGCACAAAAGGTCTTTACGAACCGCGCGCGCGCGCTGATAGAAGCCACCGCCTTGCATCCGCCATCAATGGCGTGCCCCAGTGCCCGAACCTGCAATCCGTGCCCCAGGAAAACCACGAAATGACCTATGCGTCGCTCAAGCCGGTTTCGAAGGCGTTCGTCCAACGCAAGCGGCTGATCTTCGTGCGCGTCGCGGCGGCGCTGGCGGTGCTGCTGCTGTTTCTCACCAAGCCGGCGCTCAGCGAAGGTTCGGACGGGCACGAAACGCTCGAATTTGTCGGCTTCTGTCTGGTGCTCGCCTGCGTCGCCGGGCGGCTGTGGAGCATCCTCTATGTCGGCGGCAAGAAGAACGAGGAGCTGGTTTCGACGGGACCGTTTTCGATCAGCCAGAACCCGCTCTATTTCTTCTCGACGGTCGGCGCGGTCGGCATCGGATTGCTCTACGGCTCGGTTTTGGTCGCCTTGGCGCTGGGCCTCGCCAGCTTCCTCATCTTCCGTGTCACGGCGCGCAAGGAAGCCGAATTTCTCTTGGGTAAGTTCGGCCCAGCCTATCTGGCCTACATCACGAGAACGCCGCGGTTCTGGCCGAACCCGCTGCTCTACCGCGACAATGACGAGCTGCAGTTCTCGACGCGGGCGCTCAAGCGCACCTTCTATGACGGGCTCTATTTCCTCGCCATCTTCCCGGCCATCGAGCTGATCGAATATCTCCGGCAGACCGGCGTGCTGTTCCCGGCCTTCATCACCCTCTACTGATTGTCCGGCTTAGGCCAATCTGCGCCAGCGCATCATCGTGAGGCCAGAGAGGTCAATCGCCGTGCGCTTGAGGTCTGCCGTCGTTGTCACCGGCTTTGACCGCAACGGCCGTGGTCGACTTTGAGTCAGGGCGGCGGAACTCGACCGAATGGCCTGGTACGGCAATCCGGCCTTTCGCGCCGCGGTGCTGGTGGAGCGATAGGGCTCGGGGATTGGCGGCCGCTTTCCATCGAAGTTCAGATGCGGATGACGAAGTCTAGTTGCCTCCGCCAATCCCGAACGTCGATAATGATACCTGACCCGAACGATAGAACCCTAGGCTCCCAGCGGATAAGGCATGTAGCCGACGAAGCCGGCGATCTTCCAGCTGCCGGCGACCTTCCTGCAGAAATACAGAGTCTGCCATTTCAGCCGGTCGACGCTGCCATCGGCCTTGGCGATGGAGCCGTCGAACTTCTTGTGCAGCACGGCGCGGTCGCCGTCGACATCGATGTCGCGCAGGTTGGTGACGCGAAAAATCGCCTCGCGCAGCGGTTCGGCGAATTTGGTCGCCGCCGTTTCCCTGGCCTGGCGCAGCCACTCGTCGCGATAGATTTCCAGCCTGGGAAATTGCAGCCGCCATGCATCGGCATTGGCGAGAAAATGCGCATGCATGCCAAAGAAGCTCTCGGCGATGAAATCGTCCTCGACCATGGACCAGTCCTGGCCAATGAAGGCGTCGATGTCGCGCCGCACCAGCATCTCCCAAAGCGCGTGGCGGTCGGCGTCGCCCGAAGGGAACGGGTTCTTGTCGAAGGTCATTCTCGGTTTCTCCGGTCTCGCGCAGGCATTGGTTCGCGGCGGCTTGAAAGCCGTCCGTCAGGCGCGCACGATGCAAGCGCTCTTGTAATAAAGCAACACGGATTTCGAAGAATGTTGCTTTCCAACAACGGCCCTATCGGGACAGCCCTTATCGCGGTAAATCTGCGCCGGAACTCCGTCACGATCAAAGGAGGCAATTCCTTGCCCAAGCAGACTTTTGGAACGTCTCATGTGCCGCTGTCGCCCGCCGTGCGGGCCGGCGACTTCGTCTATATATCGGGCCAGGTTCCGGTCGGCAGCGACGGCATCGTGGTCAAGGGTGGCATCACCGAACAGACCGAGCAGGTGCTTGCCAATGTGAGAGCGGCGCTGGCGTTGGCCGGCTGTACGCTGGACGACGTGGTGAAGACCACGGTCTGGCTCGAAGATGCGCGCGATTTCGGCGCCTTCAATGCCGTCTATGGCCGGCATTTTCCGCAGAATCCGCCGGCCCGCACCACCGTCGAATCGCGGCTGATGATCGACATCAAGATCGAGGTCGAGGCGGTCGCCTACCGGCCGGTCTGAGACGACAAGGCAACGAAGCGGAGGTTTCCCCCATGCAATTCGACCTCCTGCTGAAGGGCGGACGGCTGATCGATCCGGCGTCCGGCATCGATGCGCCGCGCGATGTCGCCATTGCCAATGGCCGCGTCGCGGCCGTCGACGCCGCTATCCCGCCGGATCGCGCCAGCCAGGTGGTCGACGCGACGGGCTGCATCGTCGCGCCCGGCCTGGTCGATCTGCACAGCCACGTCTACTGGGGCGGCACCTCGCTCGGCGTCGACGCCGACCGGCTGGCGGCCAAGAGCGGCACCACCACCTTCATCGATGCGGGCAGCGCCGGCGCCGGCAATTTCCTCGGCTTCCGCCGCCATGTCATGGAGCGCTCGAAGGTGCGCATCCTGGCCTATGTCAACATTTCCTTTGCCGGCATTTTCGGCTTTTCGCAGACGGTCTCGGTCGGCGAATGCAGCGATCTCAGGCTCTGCGAACCGCGCGAGGTGGTGGCGGCGGCGCGCGAGCACGCGGATGTCGTGGTCGGCGTGAAAGTCCGCTCCGGCAAGCATGCCGGCGGCGCCAGCGGCATCGCGCCGGTGGATCTGGCGCTCGAAGCCGCCGACAAGGCCGGCCTGCCGCTGATGGCGCATATTGACGAGCCGCCGCCCGGCCGCTCGGAAGTGCTGCCGCGCCTGCGCCGGGGCGACATCCTCACCCATTGCTTCCGGCCGTTCCCCAACGCGCCGGTCTTCGCCTCGGGCGCGGTGCGGCCCGACATGCGGCTGGCGCGCGAGCGCGGCGTGATCTTCGATCTCGGCCATGGCATGGGTTCGTTCGATTTCGAGGTCGCCCGCGCCATGCTCGCCGAGGGGCTGGCGCCCGATGTCATCTCGAGCGACGTGCACCTTTACTGCGTCGACGGGCCGGCCTTCGACATACTGGTCTGCATGTCGAAGCTGATGGCGCTCGGCATGCCGCTGGTCGAGGTGCTGCGCGCCGCGACGCAAGGACCGGCGCGGGCGATCGCAAGGCCGGACCTCGGCACGCTGGCGGTCGGCACCGTCGGCGACGTCACTGTCCTTCGCCAACGATCGGGCCGCTTCACCTTCGTCGACGCGGTCGGCGCGGCGCTGGTAGCCGATCAGCGGCTGGTGTCGGAAGGCATCGTCATCGGCGGCGCCTGGTGGCCGAACGAGGGGGTGAACGATGTCAGCGAAACCGAGCGTTTCGAGCCGCGTTCCAACCACACGCATGTCGAGGTTGCCGCCCGGCATTTCGGGCATCGGCACGAGTGAGGTCGTGCGCGGCGCGGAGCGTCGGCGAGGTTACGCCGCCCCCACCACGCTCAGGAAACGCTCGATACCTGTCGCTGTCAGAAGCTCGATGCGTTCACGGATAAGGTCGTCGCTCCAGTTCCACCACTCCAGCGACTGCAGGCGTTGGATGACATCGGGCGCGAACCGGTAACGGATGGTGCGAGCCGGATTGCCAACCGCGATAGCGTAGGGCGGAATGTCCCGGGTGACGATGCTGCCAGCGCCAAGGACCGCTCCATTGCCGATCGTGACACCGCTCAGGACGATACAGCGTGCACCAATCCAGACGTCATGGCCGACTGTGATCGGTCCCTTGCCGGCGGTTCCATTTCCGTTGCGGATCTTGCCGTTCACAAACGCGATCGGAAAGGTGGTCGCGGTGTCGATGCGGTGCTCGGCCGCGCAGATAAAGAGAACATCCGGGCCAATCGAACAGAAGGATCCTATGCGCACCGGCACGTTTTCGCGCGGAACGAAGAACGATTTCTTGCTAAGACCATAGGTATGGCGACCGATCTCGACGCCGGGCAGCGGCGGCAGCGGATCCTTCTTCAAACCCAGCTTTATGCGAAGCCCTCTCAGCAGTCCCACTGGCTTCCTCCCCGAATTGCCAGGCAATACTGGGGCACTACTCACCCTATCTGAAAAGTTCGCAAGCAATTTCGAGGGCCGCCCACCGCTTGCCTTAACTGGTCAGGAATTGCTCGGCTTCCCGTAGACCGGCGTCTGGACACCCTCCATCCGTGCCTTGATCTGCAGCGCGACATATTTCGAGTAAAAACGCGACAGCGCCAGATTGCCGCCGTGGAACCACAGCGCTTCCTGCGCCGTCGGTTTCCACATGTTGCGCAATTCGCCCTGCCAAGGGCCGGGGTCGCCCTTGACGCCGGAGCCGAGGCCCCAGCACGGACCGACCTTGTCGGCGACCTCGCGCGAGACGAGCGCGGCGACATTCTCGTTCATCGACTGGTAGCCGGTGCAGGCGATGATGGCGTCGGCCTCGAGCTCGCTGCCATCCTCGAACAGGATGCCATTTTTCGTCAGCGACTTGATGGCGACGCCGCTGCGGATGCCGATCTTGCCGTCGATGATCAGATCCGAGGCACCGACGTCGATGTAATAGCCGGAGCCGGTGCGGTAGGCCTTCATCAGCAGGCCGGTCTCGTCGTCGCCGAAATCGATGGCGAAGCCGGAGGCGCGCAGGCGATCATAGAAGCCGGCGTCGCGCGCCTTGATCACCTCGTAGAGCGCGCGCTGGCCCTTGGGCACCAGGGCGAATGGCGTCGAGGCGACGATCATGTCGGCCTTCTCGGTGGTGATGCCGCGCTCCAGCGCGCTCTCCGAGAAGATCTCGAAGCCGACCTCCATCAGCGTGTCCGACTTGACCACGGTGGTCGGCGAACGCTGGATCATGGTGACGTCGGCGCCGCTCTCCCAGAGATCGACGCAGACGTCGTGCCCCGAGCTTGCGGCGCCGATGACTGCTACCTTCCTGCCGCGGAATTTTTCGCCGCTGGCATAGTGGCTCGAATGCAGCAGCTCGCCCTTGAACTGCTCCGCGCCGGCCAGGTCGATCTTTCGCGGCGGGCCGTAGGCGCCGGTGGCGAAGACGATGTGTTTCGGCTTCAGCGTGACCTGCCGGCCGACGCGGTCGACCACCACGGTCCACTCCTTCTGCGTCTCGTCATAGGACGCGCTGAGGCATTTGGTGGCGACCCAGTAGTTGAGCTCCATGACGCGCGTATACATTTCCAGCCAGTCGCCCATCTTGTCCTTGGGCGTGAAGACGGGCCAGTTCTCCGGAAAGGGAATGTAGGGCAGATGGTCGTACCAGACCGGGTCGTGCAGCACGAGCGTGCGGTAGCGGTTGCGCCAGGAATCACCCGGCCTTGCGTTCTTCTCGATGACGATGGTCGGCACGCCGAGCTGCCGCAGCCGCGCGCCCAGCATGATGCCGCCCTGGCCGCCGCCGATGACCAGGCAATAGGGTTGTTCCGAAGCGCCGAGCTCGCGCGTCTCGCGCGCTCGTGCCTCCGACCAGGTCTCGCGTTCGGGGTCGGCCTTGTGGCGCACGCCGAGCGGCCGATCCGAGCCTTTGCTCTCCTCAAACCCCTTCAGGTCGGTCATCGCCGTGAACAAGGTGCGGCAACGGCCGTCGCGCAGCCGCAGTATGCCTTGGCCTGAGGCCACTGCCGTCTCGAATGTGAACCAGGCCTCGATCGTGCCTTCGTCCGAGGTCGCCTCGCCGGTGATCTGCCATGCGGTGGGCTTTGTCGTCGCCAGCGTTGCCTCGAGCATGGCGGCGATGGCCTCGCGGCCTTCCATGGTGGTGACGTTCCAGGTGAAGGTCAGAAGATCGCGCCAGTAGCAGTCGTCGACGAAGAGGTTGGCGGCGGCTGTCTCGTCGCCGGCTGCGAGTGTCTGAGCTAGGGATTCGAGCCATGCGGCGGCCTGTTTCGTCGGTGCCATTTCGAGCATTTTGTCCCTCTTGCTGCATGCGGATCTTCAATTGTTGAACTCGGCGCCGCCCCTCATCCGCCTGCTAATCCCCGAGCGGCTCCATCTCCTTGCCGGTGCGGTGGATCTGGGCGTTGTATTTGATGCGGCGGACCGTTTCGCGGGCGGAGCCGTCGAGCTTGTAGGCCGAGGCCACCGCCAACAGGTCGATCGCCGCCAGGAAGGCATAGCGCGACGCCGTCGGCTTCAGCGTGTCGGGATATTCCGGCACCGCCACCGTGAGCCTGACATCGCAGGCACGCGCCAGATCGGTGTCGGGCGCCGTCACCGCAATGGCGTTGGCGCGATAGTGCTTGGCGAGTTCGACCGCCTCGATCACCTCGCGCGTGCGGCCGGTCGCGGAAATGGCGACGACCAAATCGCCGGGTTTCAGCGTCGAGGCCGTCATGCGCATCAGATAGGGATCGCACTGGGCGCTGACGGTGATGCCGTAGCGAAACAGCCGGTACTGCGTCTCCTGCGCCAGCGCCGAGGAACTGCCGCCGAGGCCGAAGACGGTGACCTGGCGCGCCTTGGCGATCAGTTCGGCGGCCTTGTGCAGCTCACCGGGATCGAGCTGCCGTTCGGCCTCCTGCAGCGCCCGGCGCGCCTCGCCGAACACGGCGTTCCAGAACGGCATGCCGGTATCGCTGTCCCTGCTAGGCGAGGTGTCCAGATAGAGCGCGCCGACGACGAGGCTCTGCGCCAGCTTCAGTTTGAAATCGCGCACGCCCTCGCAGCCGATGGCACGGCAGAAGCGGGTCACCGTCGGTTCGCTCACCCCGGCGCGCTCGGCAATCGCCGCATTGGAGGCATCGACGGCGTATCTGACATCGTCGAGCACGACATCGGCGACCCGGCGTTCGGCCGGTCGCAATTCCGCGTAGGAATCCTTGACCAGCGAGATGATGTCGGGGATGCGCCCGAGGTCGCGTCCGTCCGGCTCCCCATTCGAGGCGCTGCCTTGCCTGCTGTCAGATTCAGTCATGAAGTCGGTCTTCCCTCGCCGATGAACATCGGTCTTCCCTCGCCGATGAAAATCGGTCGTCCCTGCCCTTGTCGGCCCCACCTCTTATCATGTTTGCACGCTGTCGTTCCATGCGCTGCAACCGCTGCGTGCTACTGGGCATGCTTGCGTATCTGTTTGCGAAGTATGTAAGAAAGCAACACGCATTTCAAGATATAGAAAATGTAACAGAAACAAATAGATGGATAAAATCAGACGCATCGATAGCCGAAGATCGACGGTCATCGCTTGACAGCAAAGTAGGATAGTTACAGACTGATTTCTGGCAGTCTGATGACCTACTGGGTCATCGCGCAATCTCCGAGGGGCGGATGAACGCGGGCGAGACAACAACGCCGAAGCTTGGCGTGCAGGCAGCGACCAAGATTTATCACACGGCGTCCGGCGACCTGCTGGCCCTGGACCGCTGCAGCCTCGATGTCAGAGCCAATGAAATCGTATCGATCGTCGGCCCGTCCGGTTGCGGCAAGACCACGCTTTTGTGGTCGATGTCGGGCTTGCACAGCCTGACCAGCGGCGAGATCCGGCTGGACGGCAAGGCCATAACCGGGCCGCATCCCGATATCGGTATCGTCTTCCAGGAAGCCAATCTCCTGCCCTGGCGCAACCTCGATGCCAACATCCGCTTTCCCTTCGAGATCAAGGGCGAGAAACCGGATCGCGCCTGGATCGCGCATCTCTTGAACCGCGTCGGCCTCGACGGCTTTGGCGGCAAGTTCCCGCGCGAGCTGTCGGGCGGCATGCAGCAGCGCGCGGCGATCGTTCGGGCGCTGGCGCTGAAGCCCTCGGTGCTGTTGATGGACGAGCCGTTCGGTGCGCTCGACTCCTTTACGCGCGAGGAAATGAACCGGCTGGTCGAGGAGATCTGGCTCGACACCAAGACCACCATCGTCTTCATCACCCACTCGATCGAGGAAGCGATTTTTCTCTCCGACCGCGTGGTGGTGCTGAGCGCCCGGCCGGGCAAGGTTGCCAAGGAATATCGCGTGCCGTTCGCGCGGCCGCGTTCGCTGGAGATCATGGCGACGAAAGAAGTCTTCGACCTCACCAACCGGATCAAGATGGATATTGTCGGCGAGCGCGCCAGGGCGAAGCCGCCGGAGCGCACCAGCGCCGAGATCGTGAGGATCAGGCCATGAGCGACGCCATCCCCGAATTCTCCAAATCCAAATCGAGTGACGGCAAGGACGTCAGCCTGACCAATCTTTCGGCCTTCGCCAGCGGCCCCGGCATCAAGTCGGGCAAGGAGGTGGCGGCGATCATCGCTGTCGCGGTGGTCATCATCGGCGGCATCGAACTGGCGCTGCGGCTGTTCCATGTGCCGCTCTACATCATGCCGCCGCCAAGCTCGATCGCCTATGCGCTGTTCGACGAGTTTCCGCTGATCGCGCCGCATCTCGGCTACACGCTGGTCGAGCTGGTGTCGGGCTTTGCCATCGGCGCCGTCGTCGGCCTGGTGCTGGCCGCCGTCATCACTCAGTTCCCCTTCGCCGAAAAAATCGTCGCGCCCTATATCCTGCTGCTGGTGACCACGCCGATGCTGGCGCTGGTGCCGCTGCTCATCCTGCGCTTCGGCTTCGGCTACACGCCGCGCATCATCGCGGTGGCGCTGGCCGCCGGGCCGATGGTGATGATCAACGCCGCCACCGGCTTCCGCCGCGTCGACAGCGCCAAGATCGCGCTGGCGCGCTCCTACGGCGCCAGCACCTTGCAGATCTTCTGGAAGATCCGCGCGCCGATGGCGCTGCCGATGATCCTGGTCGGGTTGATGATCGGCGCCATCTTCGGCCTGTTGACGGCCGTCGGCGCCGAAATGGTCGGCGGCGGCTTCGGCCTCGGCAACCGGCTGACCACCTATTCGTCGATGATCCAGATGCCGCAATTCTTTGCCGTGGTGCTGATCCTGTCGACGCTCGGCATCCTCATCTACGTGCTGTTCTTCCTGATCGGCAAGAAATGGGCGAGCTGGGAGGCTTGAAGACAAGGATCTGAAGGCAAGACGCCCGGGAGGCGGGCAACAGACTGAAAATCAACAAAAAGGGGAAAGCGATGACCACAGACAATTTCGTCCGACAGGCGGGGATCAGCCGCCGCTATTTCCTGCAAGTGACCGGCGCCGGCCTGGTGACGGCAACGGCGCTCGGCGTCACGGGACTCAAGGCGCGAGCCGAGGCTTACGGCAAATTCACCTGGATCTCGCCGCGCGGCACGCTCGAAGTGCTCGACGACTATCCCTATTGGGCGGCAAAGAAAGCCGGCTATTTCGACGGGCTCGATACCGACATGCAGCCGGGTCCGTCGGACGGTACGGCGACGGTGAAGTTCGTCGATGTCGGCCAGGCCGATATGGGCTTCCCATCGCCCGGCGTGTTCTCCTTCGCCATCCAGAACGGCATGAAGCTGAAGTCGGTATTCCACATGGGCGCGCGCGACACGTTCAGCATCGCCTTCCGCAAGGGCGAGGGATCGAACGATCTGAAGAAGCTCGAAGGCAAGACCATCCTGCTCGGCTCCGCCGCCTGGCAGTCGATCACCGATCCGCTGCTCGCCGCGCAAGGCGTCGACATCAAGAAAGTCAAATATGTCGAAGCCGGCTGGCCGACCTGGGGTACCGCCCTTGCCGGCGGCCAGGGTGATGCGGCCCTGTCCTGGGAAGGGCTGCGCGCCGAATGGATCGCCAAGGGCCTCGACTTCGAATACTGGCTCGGCGTGAAGAACTCCAAGCTTCCAGCCAACACCTTCGTCGTGCGGAGCGCCGATCTCGAGGATCCCGACAAGAAGGCGTTCCTGGAAAAATACCTGCGCGGCTGGGCAATGGGCCTCGAATTCGGTTACCAGAACCCGCGAGCGGCCGTCGAAGCGGTGTTCGAGCAGTTCCCGACACTGGCCAAGAATCTCGGGCCGGAGCTCGGCACGACCTCGATCCTGCAGCAGATCAACGTCTTCCGTGGCGACATGGACAAGCGCGGCGGCTGGGGCTCGCACGACATGGCGAGCTGGCAGGGCTTCTTCGACGAGATCCACAAGATCGGCCAGATCACCAATCCGGTGAAGGCGGAGGATGTCTGCACCAACGACCTGATCCCGGCGGCCAATACTTTCGACAAGGCCAAGGTCAAGGCCGACGCCGACGGCGTCAAACTGTCGGAAGGCTTCGCCGCGCTCGATGTCGAGAAGATAAAGGCGCATCTCTTTGATTCGGCGGTGAAGTAAACCTGCTGGCAGCAACACCGGGCGGCGACAGGGTTGCCGCCCGCATCCATTGAAGAGCGTGGGAGGCGGAAATGGCCGACAAGGTAAAAGTGCTGGTGGTGGGTCTCGGCAATATGGGCGCGTCGCACGCCAGCGCCTACCACCGCTCCGAGGGTTTTCAGATCGTCGGCATCATGAGCCGCTCGATCAAGAGCAACACCAAGATCCCGGCGGAGTTAGCCGGCTATCCACTTTATGAGGATTTCGACCTGGCGCTGAAGGAGACAAGGCCGGACGCCGTCTCCATCAACAGCTGGCCGAACACCCACGCCGAATACGCGCTGAAGGCGATCGCGGCCAATTGCCATGTGTTCATGGAAAAGCCGCTCGCCACCAACATCGAGGACGCCGAGAAGGTTGTCGCGGCGGCGCGGGCCAAGAACCGCAAGCTGGTGCTGGGTTATATCCTGCGTGTCCATCCCTCCTGGATCAAGTTCATCGAGGTCGGCAAGACGCTCGGCAAGCCGCTGGTGATGCGCCTCAACCTCAACCAGCAGAGCAGCGGCAGCGCCTGGCACTGGCACAAGAACCTGATCGATTCGCTGATCCCGATCGTCGATTGCGGGGTGCACTATGTCGACGTCATGTGCCAGCTGACCGGCGCCAGGCCGGTGCGAGTGCATGGCATCGGCGCCAAGCTGTGGGCCGAGGCGGACAAGCAGAATTACGGCCATCTGCACGTCACCTTCGATGACGGCTCGGTCGGCTGGTACGAGGCCGGCTGGGGGCCGATGATGAGCGAGACGGCCTATTTCGTGAAGGACGTGGTCGGCCCGAAAGGCGCTGTGTCGATCGTCGCCGGCCAGGCTGCGAGCACCGCCTCGGACGCCGAGGTTTCCAATTCGGCCGACATCGATCGTCACACCAAGACCGATGCGCTGAAGATCCACTACGCCCAAGTCGACGGCGACAAGAACTTCTCCAAGCCCGACGAGATCGTCAGCATGGAGGACGAACCGGGCCACCAGGAACTGTGCGACCGCGAGCAGGCCTTCTTCCTGCGCGCCATTCGCGAGGACCTCGATCTGACCGAGCAGATGGATGCGGCGGTCAACAGCCTGCGCATCGTGCTCGCCGCCGAACAGAGCATCGAACTGGGGCGAACTGTCGAACTGGCCTGACGCAATCCGGCTGCGGTGCTGCAGGAAGCGCCGGGGCAGGAGCTTCCTCTTCCGCCCGTTCACCAAGGGAAGGTACCGGCGGGCGGATGAATGGCAGCGCCAACTTTGCGATGTGGCTCACTACGGCCGCCGCGATGCCCGAGGTGGAAATTAGGAGAGAGACATGGCCGCCGTCACCGACAGTCTGTTGAGAACCTATGTCGAGTCCGATGCGCTCGATCTGGCCGGGCTGGTGCGTAGCGGCCAGGTTTCGCCGGCCGAACTGGTCGAGGCGGCAATCACTTTGGTCGAGCGGCTCAATCCGGGGCTCAACGCGGTCATCCACCGCCTCTACGACATGGCGCGCGCACAGGCGCAGACGGTCGACAAATCGGCTCCCTTCGCCGGCGTGCCGTTCCTGCTCAAGGAACTGGCCTCGTCCTGGACCGGCGCGCCGAACACCAATTCCTGCTTCTACCTGAAAGACGTCGTCGCCGACTTCGACACCGAAGTGGTGCGCCGCATGAAGGCGGCGGGGCTGGTGCTGGTCGGCAAGTCGAACGCGCCGGAAAACGGCTGGTCGATCACGACCGAGCCAAGACTCTACGGCGTGACGAAGAACCCGTGGAAGGCAGGCATCACCCCCGGCGGTTCGAGCGGCGGTGCCGCCGCGGCCATCGCCTCGCGCATGGTGCCGATCGCCGAAGCCAGCGATGGCGCCGGCTCGATCCGCGTTCCGGCCTCGTGCTGCGGGATTGTCGGCCTGAAACCGTCGCGCGGCCGCGTCAGCCTCGCGCCATTCGGCGACTACTGGTATGGCGGCGCCTATTTTCTGTGCTGCTCGCGCACGGTGCGCGACACCGCGGCCTATCTCGACGCGGTGGCCGGCGCCCTGCTGGGCGATCCCTATACGCCACCGGTGCCGGACGCCTCATGGCTCAAGCTGTCGGCGCAGGCCCCCAAGGCGTTGCGGATCGGCTTCAGCGTGAAGCCACCCAACGGCACGGCCATCGATCCGGAGGTGAAAGCGGCGGTGCTGGCGACGGTGGCGGTGCTCGAGCGCCTGGGACATCACGTCGAGGAGCACGACATGCCGCTCGAGGCCAATGCCGTGTGGGTAACCTACACCAACATGACCTGCGTGCAGACGGCGGCGACATTCGACTATCTCGAAACAGTGATCGGCCGGCCGGTCACGCCTGGCGATGTCGAGGCGGTGACTTGGGCGATCATCGAGCGCGGCCGCGCGACGAGCGGCACCAGGCACATATCCGATGTCGAGCAACTCAGGCAGGTCGGCCGCGACATCGTCGGCGATCTCGCGGGCTACGATCTCTTCATCACGCCCACCTTGACGCAACTGCCGCGCCCGCTCGGCTATTACGACATGTCGGAAACCGACATCGACAGCTACAACGCCAAATGGGCGGACTCCGTGTTTGCATTTCCCTTCAATATTTCCGGCCAGCCGGCAATCTCGCTGCCGCTCGGATGGTCGAAAGACGGCGTGCCGATCGGCGTGCAATTGGTCGGCCGCTATGGTGACGAGGCGACGGTGCTGGCCGCGTCGGCGCAGCTGGAGCAGGAGATGCCGTGGAGGGATCGGCGGCCGCCGGTGAGTGGTTAGTTGGCGCCAGGCTATCTCGGTCGAGTTCTGGCGCCCCCCTCTGTCCTGCCGGACATCTCCCCCATAAGGGGGGAGATTGGCGGCTTGGGCGCCGGCTCCTCTTCTTGCACGGTAAAGATTGGCGAAAGCGGTCGTGATCAGCAATCTCCCCCCTCGTGGGGGAGATGCCCGGCAGGGCAGAGGGGGGCGCCGTAGAGTGCTGACGGCGGCGGGGATCAGGCCTCGCCTACCCAATCGCCTCCAGCCGTCTCGGCAGCCGGTTCATCGGCTTGGGTCCATCGGCCGCGATCAGGAACTGGTCCTCGAGATTGAAGCTGGCGAGGCCATCGATGTAGAGCGGGATTTCGAAGGCCAGCACCATGCCGGCCTCGATGACGATATCGCTGTCTTCGGCGATGAACGGCCATTGCTCGGAAAATACCGATTGCCCGACGCCGTGGCCGAAATGCCCACGGCGGTAAGAGCCCAGGCCTTGCCGCGCCAGGCTGTCGGAGGCGACGCGGTGGACATGGGCGAGCGTGTTTCCGGGGATCAGTGCTGCCAGCCCGTCCTCGAAAGCGCGCTCGGCGATCGCGTGCAGTTCTGCCTGGTCGGCGGAAGGCGGCCCGAAGGTGAAATTGCGTGACATGTCGGAAGCGTAGCCGCCGACCGTGCACACCATGTCGCATTTCAAGGGATCGCCGGCCACGGCCCTGGCGTCGGCGCCCTTGGCCCGGGCGCCGAGCGTCACATATTCCGCCGTCACCACCGGATACGACAGCCCGGCCGCCGCGTCTGCGACGCCCTTGCGGTAGAGCGCGACGAGATCGGCCTGGCGCATGCCGGCCATGGCATCCACCTGCAGGCGCTCCAGCCCGGCTTCCGACAGAAGAATGCCTTGCTGCAGCAAATCGATCTCGCGCTGCGATTTGACGGCCCGCAGCCTGTCCAGGACCGGTGAGCCGTCCACCATGGTACAGCGCGGCATCAGCGCCTGGATGGCGGAGAAGTCGGCAGCGGGAACAAAATCGAGGTCGATGCCGAGTGTCGCGCGCGCCAGGCCGAAATCGTCCAGCAAGGCCTGCAACTGGCGCACCGAGCCGGCGAGGTCGAAGGTCGCGGGCCGCGAGAAATCCGGTGTGCGGCCAAGCGAGGCGAGGCCGGCCTCGATGCGCCCGGCCAGGGGCAGGCCCTGGGCTCCCGGGTCGAGCGGCGCGGATTCGATCCAGATGGGATGCGAACGCACGACCGCTTCAGGCATGGCGAGCCGCGTCTGCGCCGCGTTGAAATCGGCGACGACAATGCCGATCGGCAAATCCTGCCGGGCCGGGATGACGACGAAGCCGCCGCCGGCACGCCGGAACAGGCCCGCCGGCCCCATCCACGCACCGGTCGCATAGTGGAAGGCCTCGGGTGCGCAAAGCACCAGCGCGCCGATGCCGGCGCGTTCCATCAGTTGCGCGGCGCGCTGGCGGTCGACAAAGCCCGTCATGGGTTTCTCCGGATGTCCGAAGCGGCAACGGAGCATTGCGGCCGCGGACAATCAAGTGCGTTGCTTGCTGATGACGGTCTGCGGGCACCTCTCAACTTCGTCATCCTCGGGTCTGCGCCGGGTCGCTGCGCTCTTTGCTCCGCCCGTGGATGACGAAGTTATGGGTGGCGCCCATCAATCTCAGGGCCACTGGATCCATGGGCGCAGCCAGCCCATCCAAACGCGCGGCGACTACTTGATCGTCTCCAGCTTGGCGATC
The DNA here is from genome assembly GCF_013170725.1 of Mesorhizobium erdmanii. Classification (NCBI taxonomy): domain Bacteria; kingdom Pseudomonadati; phylum Pseudomonadota; class Alphaproteobacteria; order Hyphomicrobiales; family Phyllobacteriaceae; genus Mesorhizobium; species Mesorhizobium erdmanii. The sequence goes on from NZ_CP033361.1 coordinate 965,290, forward strand.
GCCAAGGTGAAGCCGGCGAGCGACACCGGGATGGTCACGGGCTTGCGGGTGACCGATTCCATGCCGATGTTCAGATTGGTTCCCGACTTCATCGCCTTGACCAGTTCCGGCGACAGCGGGGTGGCGGCATAGGCGCCGTTCTGGTCGCTGGTCTGGATGGCGATGGTGGTCTTCTGGCCCTGGTCGATCTGATAGCTGACGCCCGACGGCAGGAACAGGCCGTGCGGCAAAGCCAGCAACATGGCCAGGCTGCCATTGCCGTTGTCGCGGCGCACGGTGACGGTGAGCACGCGCTGCCCGGTCTTGGCTTCGGTCAGGTTCTGCGACACCTGGCACTGAAGCTCGGAATTGGCCGAGCCGCTGGAACAGTTCACCGCCCAGGGATTGGCGTCTGCCGCCGGTTTGGCCTCCTTGGCTGGCGCCGGTTTGGCCGCGTCCTCGGCGCGTGCCGGGCCGACCGAGGCCGATAGCAGCCACAAGGCGGCCGCAGCCGCGACCAGATCGAGAAGATTAGCTTTCGCTAAAGTAGTTGTCATGTTCTTCACGCCCCGCAGTTTTCCTTGGACCAACAGGTATTTCCCTGGAAAAGGCCTGATACAACAATGGGGACTGCTCCGAAAGTGCGCTTGCAGGCCAAGCAAGCCGGCAAATTTACTGTGGCAGCAAGGCCACAGGACAGAACTTTGAGGACCAACAACAACGCACGGAACTTTCCGGACTCGCTATACAATAGAATTCGCGTAGAACTTAACACGCGGGACGTGCAGTCCCATAAGGACTCGCCTGGGATGGAAACTACCGAGAGCTCTCGGCAAGTTGGTGAGATGGCGGCGCGTGGGGAGGGGTTCCACATGCGCGCCGTCTATCGGCGTTCGCGAATCGCAAAACAACTCTGGAAGACGACGGCGCTGACGACGCTGGCGCTTGGCCTTTCGGGCGTGGCCGCCTATGGCGACGACGCCGGGCTCTGGCAGCCGCAGATCCGCGCCATCGTCGGCGCCGACAACAATGGCGGCAACGCCGCGCTCGAAGGCTTCATCCCGATCAAGCAGAGCGCTGAATCGGTACTGTTCCTGGATGTGCGGGCCAAGCACGACTTCAAGGACGCTTCCGGCCAGGACATCGGCCTTGGCATTCGCCGCATCGTCAATCCCGACCTGATGCTCGGCGGCTACGCCTATATCAACCTCGAGAACTACAACAGCACCCAGTTCACCGCGGCCACGCTGGGCGTCGAGGCGATCACGCCGAACTTCGACGCGCATGTGAACGTCTTCGTGCCGATCAAGGGCGACAGCACCGATCATTCGGTCTCTTCGAGCCTGTCGATGGTGTCGAACCAGCTGATCGAGCAGATATCGGTGCTCGACCACCGCGACTACGCGGCCTGGGGCATCGAGGGCGAGGTCGGCGCCCAGGTGCCGATCAACCTGCCCGACAAGCACTCGCTGCGGCTCGACATTGGCGGCTACCATTTCGAGGACCCGCATGGCGACGACGGCAGCGTCACCGGTGCCAAGGCCGGGTTCGAATATACGATCGGCGACGTCTTCGGCAGCGGCACCGAACTGGTCTTCGCCGGCGAGGTCCGCAACGACAATCGCGACGACACCCAGTTCGCCGGCAGTGTGCGGCTGAACATCCCGTTCAATCCCGGCCACAGCTCGGACACGACCGCGGCCATCGGGACGGAACCGGTCTATCCGGTGAGCGAAGGCCTGCGCAAGCGCGTCAACGAACGCGTGCGCGGCGATATCGGCGTCAGGGTCCAGTCGCAGGACAAGATCGGCGGCTCGACGACACGCGTCGCCATCAACGCCGCCACCAATGCGGCGTTCGGCAAATTCTACTTCGCCGATGGCGGCCTGGCTGGCGCCGGCACGCAGGCCGACCCGACAACGCTGGACGACGCCGTTACCAAGGCCGGCAATGGCGGTTTCGTGGTGGCGCTTGGCGGCAACGGCAACATCCAGACGGCCGGAACAACGCTTGCCAGCGGCCAGACATTGATCGGCGGCGGCGAGAGCGTCACCGCGAAACTGTCAGGCGGCGGTACCGCGACCTTCAACCTCGGCGGCAGCGACGGCACGATCCAGGGCACGAATGTCGCCAACAACGTCATCACGCTGGGCAACGGCAACACGCTCAACGGCATCACCATCACCATCACCGGCGGCGCCGACGGCATCTTCGGCAACAATGTCACGGGCACGACGCTCACCAATGTCACGGTGACGGGCGCCGGCGGCAATGGCGCCGAGTTCACCGGCAATTCGACCAACGTCAAGGCATCCGGTTTCACCGCCACCGGCAATGGCCTCGACGGCCTGCATATAGAAGACAACGGCACCTACAATTTCACAGGCACGACATTGCTGTCGGGCAATCTCGACGATGGCCTGGATATCACCGGCCAGGGCACCTACAGCTTCGCCACCGTCAATGCGCTCAACAACATCGACCGCGGCATAACCGTACAGGGTACGTCGAGCGGCGGCAGCTTCACTACCACCGGCGGCACGGTGTCGGGTAATGGCGGCGTTGGCGTCTATATCGACCCGATCACCGCGCATGTGGTGCTGGATTCGATCACGCAGACCGGAGGCACATCCGGTGTGGTGCTCGACCATGTCTCGGGCAGCTTCACCGTCAACGGCGCGACGACGATTTCCAACACGACGGGACCGGCGATCGCCATTTCCGATTCGCCGGCGGCGATCCGCTTCGGCGACATCGCCATCACCAACCCCGGCGCCGACGGCATGTCGTTCAGCGGCGTCAATGCAGCGGTGGTGGCCGGCAACATCGTCATCTCCGGACTTGGCCTTGGCCATACCGGTCTCGACTTCTCCGGCAGCCAGACGACATTCACCGCGCTGTCGGCCAACATCAGCGGTGCCGGCGCCGGCTCGATCGGCATCGACCTCGCCGACACCACCGGCGACGCCGCGATCACCATCACCAATGGCGGTTCGATTTCCGGCGTCGACACCGGCGTGCGGCTCGGCATTTCGGGGTCGCTTGCCCATTCGGCCAATGCCGAGTTCACCTTCGGTGGCGGTTCGATCGCGGGCGTTACCGCCTCGCTCGACGCGCGCGGGCTCAACCAGACGCTCGGCCACTATGCGTTCGGCTCGACCACCTTCAGCGGCCCGCAGCTGTTCGACCAGCAGAATGTCATCTTCGTCGGCGGCGTCGGATCATCGGGCGACGGTTCTTCGACGTCGAGCCTGCTTGCCATCAATCTGGCCGACGCCAACACCGCCAGCGACGCGATCTTCGTGCTGGTCAACGAAGGTTCCGCCATCGATGCCAACGGCGGCTTCTCGCTCAGCGACGGCCAGACGCTGGCCTCGTTCGGCAATGGCCGCTCGTTCTCCCTCGGCGGCGTGCCGGTCAATGTCACCGGCGCCAATATCGAGCACGACCAGGTCGTCTCGGATCCGGGCGGTGGCGCGGCGACGCTGACCAATTCCGGCGCCGGCGCCGTGGTGACGGCTGCCAACGGCAATTCGCTGCTCGACTTCGACATTTCGGGCGGGTCGGCGGAGGGGATCAATGCGACCGGCATCACCGGCCTGACCATCCAGGGCGTGACGGTCAGCGGTGGCACGATAGGCCTGTTGCTCGACGACGTGGCCGGCACTGTGTCGGTCAAGGACCTCGACATCCAGAACCCGAGCCAGACCGGCATCGCGTTGGTCGGTTCGAGCGCGACCGTCAATTTCACCGGCAACACGACGATTGCCGGCGCCACCAATGTCGCGCTGTTCGCCAACAACTTCGATGGCACCGCCACCTTCGACGATCTCGATATCACCGGCGGCGGCATAGGCGTCGGCGTCGTTGGCGGCTCGAGCGGGACCTTGACCTTCGGCAGCGGGAGTTCCATCGCCGGCACGACCAGCAACGCTGTCTCGATCACCAACTCGACGCCCAACTTCACCTATAACGGCACCATCAACCAGACCGCTGCCAGCGCGGTGAAGATTTCCAACATGACCGGCGGCAGCGCCACCTTCGGCGGCAAGATCACCGCCAGCACGGGTGCTGCCAATGCCATCGACCTGACCGGCAACACCGGCGGCACGATCAACTTTACCGGCGGGCTCGATCTGACCACGGATGGCGGCTTCGGCTTCAGCGCCATCAATGGCGGCACGCTCAATGTCATCGGCACCAACACCATAGCCACGGGTGCTGGTTCGACCGAGAAGGGTATCCAGCTCGGCGGCGCAGGTGGGCTTACCATCGGCGCCAGCGGCGTCACCTTCGCCAGCGTCACGGTCGATGGGTCCGGCGGCGCGGTGCCGACCGGCATCCTCATCGAGAACACCAGCGGCGGCAACGTCACTTTCGGTGCCGTCAATGTCAGCCGGGTCAATGGCGATGCCATCCGGCTCAGCAACATTGCCAGCGGCACCTATACGTTCAACGGCACGACGACCATCGACACAGTCGGCGGTCCGGGTCCGGGCTTCGTCGTCCAGAACAGCGCCGCGACCGTCAGCGTCAACAACCTCGTCACGACCGGTGTTTCCGGCGCGGATGTCAGCCTGACCAACAACACCGGCACCATCGGCATTGGCGGCACCATCACCAATTCCGGCAGCGGCGATGGCGTCGTCGTTTCCGGCGGTAGCGCGGCGATCACGGTCTCGGCAAACATATCCAGTTCGGCGACCGCGGGCACGGCAGTCAAGGTCGACGGCATCACCGGCGGTTCGGCGGCCTTCACTGGCAGCGTCACCGCGACCGGCACAGGCAATCTCTTCAACATAGGCTCGACCACGGCGCCGACGGGCGGAACGATCAGCTTCACCGGCTCGGCCCTGACGGCGACCGGCGGCGGCGGTGTGACCGCCGGGCTTGCCGGGACCGCGACCCTGAACGTGACCGCGCCGGTGTCCATCACCAACGCGACCGGGAATGGGCTCTCGGTCTCCAACGTCGCCAGCGGCGCCAGCGCCACCTTCGGCGCGGTCACCGTGACAGGCGCCACGGGCAATGGCATCGACATCGGCAGCAATGCCGGTCCGGTGACTTTCGGCGCCACGACCGTGACCATGGGCGCGGCTGCCAACACGGCCGGCATCAACTTCAGCGGCACAAACGCCAATGTCAGCTTCGGCACGACCAATGTGACGCTCGGCGCCGGCGCCAACCAGACCGGCATCGACTTCAGCGGCTCGTCGACGGCGGCGGCTTTCGGGCTGACCACCATCACCGGCAATGGCGACCTGACCTCGCGCGGCATCGACCTGTCGTCGACGACTGGCAACAAGACCATCACCTTCCTGCGTGGCTCCAGTATCACCAATGTCGGCGTCGGCGTCGACCTGTCGTCCGGCGGTACCACGGCGACATCGGCCAACGCCAATTTCACCTTCGGCGACGGCACGTCGGCAGACGGGCTGCAATCGTCCATCAGCGCGGCGGCCGGCGGCTACACGGTCAACACGATCGGCCTCGATCCGACGCTCGGCAACTACAATTTCAACGACGTGTTCTTCACCGGCAGCGCGCATCTGGCGAGTGCAGCCGGCGGCGTCATCATGGTCTCGCAGTCGGGCGGCGTCATCGCTGCCGGCACGGACGGACTCAGCGCCGCGGTGACGACCATTTCGGTCGCCCAGGCCGATGCCTTGCTCGGCACGCAGACCTTCGCCTTCGTCGGCACCGTCGATCTCAGCGGCACGCCGTTCACGCTGGATAGCGGCCAGTCGATCACCGGCTTCGGCAACGGCAACTCCATCCTCACCTCCGGCACCGTCCAGCCGGTCAACGTGCAGGGCAATCTCGGCGCCACCGGCGGTAACGTCACCGGCGACGAGGGCGTGGTCAAGAGCACGGGCAGCGACACGCTCCATCTGCTCGGCAGCAACCAGGTTCGCAACACCGCCTTCGATTTCACCGGCGGCAGCGGCTCTGTCTTCACCGTCGACCAGAGCGCGGGCGGCTTCAACAATGCCGGCGGCATCTTCATCGACGGCGTGACGGTCAGCAATGTCGCCGCCGGCCAGACGGCGATCAAGATCATCGGCGTCGACACCAATGTGTCGATCACCAATAACAACATCAACGTCGCCGGCACGCTGCTCGACGCCAATGGCGGCGCTGGCGACATCACGCTGACGCGCGGCAACCTGCCCAACAGCGGACCGGCCGGCACGCTGACCGGCGGTGGCATCTCGATTGCCAACCGCACTGGCGGCACGGTCGACTTCACCGACAAGGTGACGGTCAACGGCAACGGCGTTTCGCTGACCAACAATACAGGCGCAACGATCACTTTTGCCGATCTGGACGTTTCCACATCAGGCGCGACGGCCTTCACCGCCACCGGCGGCGGCACGGTCAATGTCACGACAGGGACGATCGCGAACACGAACGGGCAAGCGGTGGCGCTCGACGGCATCACGGCCGGCATCAACTTCGCGTCGACGAACGCGACATTCAGCGCCGGCACCGGCATAGACCTGCAGAATCTGGCCGGCACGGCCGCATTCGGCACCGGCATGTTGAGCAACACCGGTTCCGGCATGGCGTTCAATGTCGGCTCGACGTCCGCGGGCGGCGGCGGCAACGCGACCATTTCCTATGGCGGCACCATCGCCAGCAACGGCACCGGCGCTGCCGTATCGATCCAAAGCATGATCGGCGGCTCGGTGACGCTGTCGGGCAATCTCACCGACAGCCTCGCGGCGGCCGGCGGCAACATTTTCGTTGCGGGCAACGATTTCACCACTGTCACCTTCTCGGGCACGACCAAGCAAATCAGCTCGGGCGCGGCCGACGGTGTCAATCTCGGCCTCCCCGGCGGTTGGCCCTCTGGCACGCCGACCCCCAGCACGAACTCCGCAATCAATTTCACCAATGGCGGCCTCGACATAACCACAACGTCGGGCGCAGGCTTCATAGCCATCGGGGACCTAGGCTCCTCGAGCTTTACCGTTACCGGCAGCGGTAACAAGATCAATTCTGGCGGCGACGGCCTGCTGGCGGTCGGCGCCGTTGTCGGCGCTGGCGGTGTCACCTTCGACAGCATCTCGGCCGTATCCACAAGCGCCTTGGGCGGCGGAGCTGGCGTGCTCCTGTCAGCCATGACCCTCGCGGGCGACGTCAATATTGGCGGCCTGAAGGACACAGGCTACACCGGCGCCTCACTGTCCGGCCTGTCCGGCGCTGGCGTTGTCAATTTCACCGGCACCACCGATCTCGACGTCAGCAACAATGGGTTCCAGATCAGCGGCCAGGTTGGCACCATAAACATCGCCAATGTCGCTGGATCCACCCTGACCATCGATGGCGGCCAGGTCGGCATTACGCAGTTCGACTTGCAGACCGGGACCGTCAATGTCGGCGGCAATGGCGGCATCGCCAGCATCGGCGCGACGACAAGCACCATCGGCTCGGCCATAGCCCTCTCCGGCGGCAACGACCTCGTCCACGCCACGCTGAACTACAACGGCTCGATCAAGGTCGATACGGGCTCGGTGCTGCAAGCCGGCGGCGGCGACTGGACCCATCTGAACCTGAGCGGTTCGGTCGTTTCGACTACCGCAATATCCGGGCTGGGGGCAGCCGCTTTCATCTTCAGCGGCAACGCCGAGGGCGTGTACAATATTTCGAGCACGATCGATCATACCGGCACGGCGGTCGGCGTCCTGTTTGACGGATCGTCCGAGGGAACGGTCGCCTTCTCCGGCACGTCGAAGATCTTCAACACCAGCAGCGGCGCCAACGACGCCATCGTCAAGGCTCCGAGCATCGGCCCAACCCAGGGCACGGGCACGCTCAATTTCACCGGCGGCAACCTCGAGATCACCACCGCCAGCGGCACCGGCTTCAAAGCCAGCACCTTCGGCGCCGGCTCGGTCAGCGTCAGCGGCACCGGCAACACAATCACCACGACGACCGGCACCGCGCTCAACCTCGACGGCGCGTCGGTCGGCGCCGGCGGCATTACCTTCGATTCGATCTCGGCCAATGGCGCGGCGACCGGCGTTTCGCTCAATAACATCAGCGGCGGCGGGATCGGCCTCGGCGTGGTCGATCTGCAAGGCATCACTGCGCATGGCATCGATATCTCCGGCACGCTCGGCTCCTCCATCAGCGCCACCAGCATCGACATAGGGCTCAATGCCACCAACGCGGTCGGCCTCGATCTCAACGGCGCTCTGCTCGGCGCCAGCACCATCACGGCGGGCGATTTCGATGTCGATGGCGGCAGCTTCGCCGGCACGCTCGGCATCGACATGGCCGGAACGACCGGCACCGGCACCATCCAGCTCGGCGATGCGGTCAACAACAATCCGGCCGGCCAGACCTCGACCATCAAGAATGTCGGCTATGGCGTCCAGTTCTCCAGCACCACCAATGCCAAGCTGGTGTTCGGTGACGGCGCTGGCCCGGCCGAATCGTCGATCGCGACCACCGGCGGCCAGGTCATCCACGCCACTGATAGTTTGCCGACCAACGGCGACTACAATTTCAACGACGTCAATTTCACCGGCGACACGTCGAACCTGTCCTCGATCAGTGTCTATTATGTCACGTCAGGCGGCACCGGCGACGGCAGCCTCGCCAACCCGGGCAGCTATGCCGGCGCCCAGGCTTCCACCGCGAATGTCGTGGTGCTGATCGACCAGAACGTCAACGGTGCCCAGGAAACCATCGACCTCGGCGGCACGTCGTTCCAGCTCGATGACGGCCAGGTGCTGCTCGCCTTCAAGAGCGGCGATGCGGCGGTCGATGTTTCGCAGCTTGGTATCGATTCCAGCAGCGGTGCTTCGGCGGCGTTCCATTTCACCACGGTGCAGAACACGCCGATCGTCTCGGCGCCGGGTGGTATCGACACGCTGCGGCCCATCCTGCAGAGCAACACCGCTGGCTCGGTGGTCGATCTGGCGACGACCGGTACTGGCACGCTCACCGGTGGCATGGCCAACCTGATCATCCGCAACACAGGCACTGGCACAGGCGTTGCCGTCAACGCGGCCGCCGCCTCCAGCTTCTTCCTCAGCAACAACGACATCGCGGCCGGCGGCAGGGCGCTCGACTTCTCCACGACAGGCGCGCCGGCCAACACGCTGCTGCTGTCGATCGACGCCAACACGCTGCAGTCGACGGGATCGGCGCTCGCCGCGTCCTTTGCCGGCCAGAACATCAGCGCGACCGACAATTCGATCGCGATCCGCTCCTTCGCCGGCAATACGGTGATCGGCGGCACCGGCGGCGGCATCAACTTCACCAATGTCCGCTTCGACGCCGACGGGGTTGGCGGCACCGTCAGCGCCGGCACGCTCACCGTCGGCAACCCCGGCGCGCGGGTCCAGGTCGACGGCCTCAGCTTCATCAACACCAGCGGCACGCTCGATCTCGGCACGCTCAACCTCGCCAACAATGGCGGCACCGGCGTGCTGGTCGATACCAAGGGCGCGAACACCACTTTCACGCTGAACAACAGTGGCGGCACGGTCGACACCACCAACGGCGCGGCGTTCAATCTCGATCCGCTGACCGTCGACATGACCTTCGGCACCGTCACCGCCACAGGCGGCGCCAGCGGCATCATCTTCGACGGCGTCGCCGGCACGTTTACCGTCACGGGCACGACCACCATCACCGGTACGTCCGGCGCGGGTGTCAGCGCGATCAACACCAACACCGGCACCTTCAACTTCAACACGCTGACGGTGAACAACGCCGCGACGGCCGGCGGCGGTATCGGTTGGGCCAGCGGCACGCTAAATGTCTCCGGTCTCGCCAATATCGATACCACCAGCGGCGCCGGGCTCTCGCAAACCGCTGGCACCACCGCCTTCACCGGTGGCCTGACGGTCGACACGTCAAGCGGCGACGGCTTCTTCGTCAGCACTGGCGGCGCAGTGACCGTGACCGGTTCTGCCAACACCGTGACGACGGCCACCGGCCGTGTCGTCTCGATGCAGACCGCGACCATCGGCGCGGGCGGCGTCACCTTCCAGACGCTGAAATCAACCGGAACCGTAAGCAGCGGCGCGGGCATCCAGCTCTCGAATGTCAGCGGCGGCGTCTTCAACGGCGGCGATGTTTCCATCGCGGGTTCGAGCAACAACGCCATCACCGTCCAGAACGGCACGTCATCGACCGTCAACTTCAACAGCGCCGTTGTCAGCAACGCCACCTTCAACGGCATCGACATCAACACCGGCGTGACCGGCACGGTCACCTTCGGCACGGTGACGATCGACAACACCGGCGCGTCCGGCGTGCGCCTGCTGAACACGTCGGGCTCCGTCAACATCAATGGCGGCTCGATCGGCGCGACCGACGATCCGGCCGGCATCGGCGTCGAAGTTTCAGGCGGGGCAGCGACCTTGAATGTCGCCGCTTCCGTGACCAAGACCAGCGCCGGCAAGATCGTCGACATCTCCGGCGCCACCGGCGGCACGGTCACGCTGTCGGGCAATCTCAGCGCCACCGGCGGCTTCGACAACGGCATCAATGTCCAGAGCAATACCGGCGGCACCTTCAATTTCACCGGCGCCACCAAGACGCTGACTACCGGCGCCAACACGGCGGTCAATCTGGCGACCAACACCGGCGCCGCTATCAACTTCACTGGCGGCGGGCTTGCCATCACAACGACGTCGGGCGCCGGCTTCAGCGCCACCGGCGGCGGCACGGTGAGTGTCGGCACAGGTGCCAATGCCAACACGATCTCGACCGGCACCGGCGTGCCGGTCAACATGAATGGCGTTGCCGTCGCGGCCGGCGGTGTCAATTTCGCCTCCACCAGCAATGGCGCGGGCGGCACCAGCGGCGTCGTGCTCACCAATGTCACCGGCGCGGGAACGGTCAATCTCGGCACAGGCACGTTGGTTGGCGGTAGTGCGGCGGCGATCAGCATCAGCGGTGGCAGCGTCAACCTGACCTATGCCGGGAATATCAGCCAGGCGACCGCCGCCCAGGCTTTGCTGTCGGTCGTTGGCGGCCACACCGGAACACTGACCTTCAACAGCGGCACCCTGTCGGCCACCAACGGCACCGGGCTGCAATTCGACAACGCCGACGGTACCTATAATTTCAACGGGACGACGACGCTCAACGGCGGCGACGCCGGCGTCGATATCGTCAACGGCTCGGCCGGCAACTTCGGTTTTGGCGCTGGCACCTCGATCACCAATCCGACCGGCGTTGGCTTCAATGTGAACGGCGGCACGGGAAACATCACTTATGCCGGCACCATCTCGAAGTCGAACAATTCGAGCAATATCGTCAGTATCCAGAGCCACACCGGCGGCACGACGGCGTTCAGTGGCACCATTTCGGCAACCGGATCTAGCGGCGGCATAGCGCTTTCGGGCAACACCGGCGCGACGATCAATTTCAGCAACACCTTGACGCTGACGGGCAGCAACACCATTGGCTTCAGCGCTACGGGCGGCGGCACGATCAGCGCCACCGGCACCGGCAGCGTCATCAGCTCCGGCACCGCGACAGCGCTCAATGTCGCCAACACATCCATCGGCAGCGGTAATTTGGTCTTCCAGAGCATTTCGACAAATGGCGCGACCAACGGCATCGTGCTCAACAACACCGGTCTCGCCGCCGGCAATGGTGGCCTGACGGTCACCGGCACGGGTACAACGTCAGGCTCCGGCGGCACCATTCAGAACGCGGTGCAGGGCGCGCTGTTCACGTCGACCAAGAATCTGTCGCTGTCGAATATGAACTTCACCAACGCCAACAGCGGCAACGGCACCGTGAACAACATCGACGATCCGACGTTCAACAGTGCCGCCCAGGCGGCCATCAATATGAGTGGCGTTGCGACCGCGACCTTCACGAACCTCAATGTCGTCGGAAATGGCGGCGCCGGTGGCGCGCAAGTCGGCATCAATGGCCAGAACGTCTCGAACCTAACGCTCGCCAACAGCACCGTCACCGGCTTCGGCGACGCGGCCGGTGAAGGCAATGTCAAGCTCTGGAACCTCTCCGGCACCTCGGCGATCACCAATTCCACCTTCGGCTTTGTGCCAGGCGACACAACCGGCGGCGAGAATTTGGTAGAGGTCCGTAACAACACGGGCACGCTGACACTGAACATCAGCGGCAGCACATTCCAGAACACAAGGGATTCGACCAGCGGGTCCGGTGGCTTCGCCATAACCACCGTCGGATCCGCGGTGGCCACGGTCAACGTGTCGAACAGCACTTTTACGAATCTCAAAACCTCGGGTGTCGAGGCTTTCGCGCGCGATACGTCAACCCTGAATGTCAACATCACCGACGGCGGCACCGCCGGCAACGGCAACACCTTCACGACGGGCGGGACGACCGAGGCCTTCACGGGGCGGGCCATAGGGCTCAACGCCGAGGATACCGCGCAGCTCAATTTCAACATCAACCGCAACAAGAAAATCTATGGTTTTGGCGGCCCGGTCATCAACATCTATGCCCAGGACAATGCGAGCATCCAGGGCCGGATCAACAACAACGCCGATATTGAAAACAACGCCACAGGGACGAATTTTGCAGGCAGCCCGATCTATATCCATCCGCAGGATAATGCCACCGGCGTGGTAGAGGTGATCGGCAATACGATCATCAACAATGGCCAGGATGCGGCGATTTCGGCGAATGTAGAAGGCGACGGAATATCCAAGTTCAATGCATCACTGGACCTCACCATCCAGAACAACAACATTACCCTTGCAGGCAGGAACCTGAACGCGAATAGCTTCAACAATGCCATCCTGCTTTCCTCTGGGGCGTCCGACAATGACGCAACCATTCTAACTGTAAATCTGCAAAACAATGTTATTGCACCTGCTTCGATCAATGGCACCACCGGAAACGTGGGGCTTGCCATTGAGAATACTGGTGGCGTCAATTCCCACCTTTACATGGAAGGATTCACCACGGATCCGACAACGACCTGGAACAATGCCGGCAATACGCCTGTAGGTTCCGTGATCGAGCTGGACAACATCGCGCCTCTGCCATCCGCGATCCCGGTTGGTCATAATGGCGGCCACACGAAAACGCCCACCAACCCCAATCAGTAGCAATGCAATGTATAGTTGCAGATTCGTGTAAAACTTCCCGAGAAGGGAAGATCACTATTTCTTGTTAACGAAACAATCTGAAAATTGCTGGACAGTTCCCTTGGGGAAGGATACTTCTTGTCCTACGCAAATTGATTTTGGAGGGGCGCAGATGGCCGAGCCTTTTCTCTCGGAAATCCGAATTATGTCTTTCGGCTTCCCGCCGAAGGGGTGGGCGCTTTGCGATGGGCAGCTCTTGCCCATTAACCAGAATCAGGCGCTGTTTTCGCTGCTCGGCACCACGTATGGTGGCGACGGGCGTGTGAACTTCGCTCTTCCGGACATGCGCGGTCGTACGCCCAACCACACAGGAGGCATGGGCCATGTCCTCGGTGAGCGCGGCGGCGAACAGGCGCATACGCTTACCATTGCCGAGATGCCGTCCCACACGCATCAGGCGAACGCATCCAGCAATGCGGGATCGGACCTGATACCGGCCGGCGATCTCCTGGGCGGTTCCGCGCCCAATTTGCTCTATGGCCCGACGCAGAATCTTACCAATATGCGGCCGGATACCGTGAGCAATGTCGGCGGCAGCCAGGCGCATCTCAACATGCAGCCCTTCCTGACATTGAGCTTCTGCATCGCCTTGCAGGGCATCTTCCCATCGCAGAATTGACGGAGACGCGCCATGGCACAGCCCTATGTTGGTGAGATCCGCATGTTTGCCGGCAATTTCCCGCCGGCGGGATGGATGTTCTGCGATGGGCAGCTTCTGCCCATTTCCGAAAATGAAACGCTATTCAATCTGATTGGTACAACCTATGGCGGCGATGGTCAGGAGACTTTCGCGCTGCCGGATCTGCGTGGCCGCCTTCCAATTCATCAAGGCAATGGCTTTACCCTGGCGGAAACCGGCGGCGTCGAGGAAGTCACTTTGAACGTGAACCAGATGCCAATGCACAGCCACCTTTTCATGGCGTCGAACGATACCGCGAATTCGCCGAATCCGGGCAACAGCGTTATAGGCAGGTCGCCTCAGGTCAAAGTGTTCATCAACGCGGTTCCTTCGATCCCGATGGCCCCGCAATTCATCAACGGCGTCGGTGGAAATCAGCCGCACACCAATTTCCAACCTTATCTGTGCGTGGACTTCATCATCTCGCTATTCGGTATTTTCCCGTCACAGACTTAAGAGGACGTCATGGCTGATCCGTTCGTCGCCGAAATCCGGATTTTCCCTTTCAATTTCGCGCCCAAGGGCTGGGCGTTCTGCGACGGGCAACTCCTGCCGCTCTCGCAGAACACCGCTCTTTTTTCGTTGCTTGGCACCACCTACGGCGGTGATGGCAAGTCGAATTTTGCCCTGCCCAACATGCAGGGCAACGCGCCCATGCACCCCGGCCAAGGCCCTGGCCTTTCGCTGCACGATCTCGGCGAAACCGGCGGTTCCGAGACCGTCACCCTGCTGCAGAGCGAAATGCCCTTGCATCCACATACCGTGGAGAGCGTGCCCGGCAATTTCTCCGCCAACTCGAACGTTCCCACAAACACCGCATTCGGGAAGTCGGCGCAAGGAAATGCCTACACGCCCGCGGCCAACATGGTGGCATTGTCGGGCCAGACCCTTGCTCCGGCCGGCGGCAACCAGCCGCACAACAACATGATGCCCTATATCACCTTGAATTTTTGCATCGCGATGCAGGGTGTCTTCCCGCCGCGTCCTTGATTTGTCGATGACCGATTTTCCCCGGGCGGCCGGCTGGGTGCGCGCGGCTGGTGCCGGGCTCGCATTCCGCATGGCCACGGACGCCGATCTGCCCTTCTTGTCCGCGGTTTACGCCTCGGCTCGTGCTGAGGAGCTGGCCGCGACGTCCTGGAGCGCCGCGCAGAAGACGGCGTTCCTCGACATGCAATTCCAGGCGCAGCACGCGCATTACCAGAAGTACTATCCCAATGCCGATTGGCTGGTGATGACGCATGAAGGCAGCGACATCGGCCGTCTCTATATCGAGCGCTGGCCGCGCGAGCACCGGATCATCGATATCACCTTCCTGCCGGCGTTTCGTCGCAAGGGGCTGGGCTCAGTGCTGCTCAGCGACCTGATCGACGAAGCAGACGCTGTTGGCAAGGGTGTCTCGATCCATGTCGAAAAGCACAACCCGGCCATGCGTCTCTATCTGCGGCTGGGCTTCGCCGTCGCCGAGGACAAGGGCGTCTACGACCTGATGCTGCGGGCCGCATCCTCATTGTGATGCAAATTGCGAAGCTGCGTCACCTTCCCCTGAAACTGGTCCCGCGCCGCGATACCAAGAGACGATGGTGAACCGTTCGCCGCGCGTGACCGGGGTGACTTCGTGAGTGGTTTCCGACCGGAAGGCGACGAGCGAGCCCGGCAATGCCGGCACGGCGATGCGCAGATCCGGGCCAGTGTAGGGCCCGTGCAAGACCAGCGAGCCGCCGGCGTAGTTTTGCGGCGAAGGATCGTCCGATTGGGCGTTGAGGAAGATAACCGCCGAGATTTTGCGGAAGCGCGACTCGTCGTGAATGAGCGGCGTGTTGCCGTCCTGATGCGGCACGAAGAAATCGCCCTCCCGGTAGTGCAGGAACTGCGATTTCTCGAACGCACCCAGCGCGACGCCAAAATGCCGTTCCAGATCAGGTTTTTGCCGCGCCAGCAGACGCTCGATCAGCGCCTCGGTCGCAGGCGAAACCTCGGCGCGCCTGGTCCGGCGCACCCGCGGCCACGCGGGCTTCTGGTCGGAGCGGCCGAGCAGCCCTGCGTCATGGCCGGCCGCGGCGCGAATTTCGCCGCACAGCGCGTCGCACGCCGCTTTGTCCAGCACTTCAGGGATAACGAGATGGTCGACCATGGCCAGGCTCAGTTGAACACGGCCTCGTAATGATAGCCTGTCGCATCAACCGAAACCGGCACGATAAAAATGTCATCGGCGATCGTGTCGCCGGCGAAATGATAGATGGCCTGCGGCAGCCTTATGTCGCGCGGTCCCTTGAAGAGCAGCGTGAAGCCACCGCCATCGCGAGGGCTGGCCTCGATGCGGCGAACCTGGGTCAGCTCGAGGGAGAGTTGCCTTCCACCAGCCGAAATGGTGAAAACCGACCCCGCCGCCTGCTCGAATTCCGCTACCGAAACCATGCTGTCCGCCTCGATCTCTTTACAACGGCGGCACTGTCGCCGCTTCGCGGCAAGCTGTCCATAGGCCGGCGGCGTACCTGGGTGGTGCGTGAGGCAATTCGCCGGGGCAAACCGCAAAATACAGCAGCGCCTGTCCTTTTATGCGTGCCTTGGACACTGTAGTACTTTGTTCCTGCGGCGGATTCTTGGCCCGGCCAAGATCAGCGCAACAAGTGCAGAGTCCAGTCTTGGGTCTGAGGCGAAGCAGCCGGCCCGGTCGCTGGCGGGAGAAAGGGACGGACCATGGCTGACAACGGGGCTAGGACGGGAGCGGCGCCGGCGGCCGAAGCAATGCCGCTGTTCTACTCGAAGCCCGAAGCGCTCAACCCGACCCGGCACGCCTCGCTTGGCTTGACGGCGCGCAGCGATTTTTCCTTCGCGCGCGCCGCGCATGCCATCCCGGTCGTGGCGTCGGAAATGCCGGCGGCGATGCGTTCTTATCCGATCGTCTTCATCGGCCCCGCCAAGGCGCCGGTGATCATCACCGGCGTGCGCCAGAACGAGAACCTGTTCGTCGATGCCGAGGGTCGGTGGACCGCGCCGCACTACATCCCCGCCTATGTCCGCCGCTATCCCTTCATCCTGGCCGAGGACCCGACCTCGGCCGGCCGGCTGACGCTGTGTGTCGACCGGGCAAGCGACCGTGTCATCGACCAGCTCATGGCGCCGTTCCGCGAAGACAAGATCGCGCCGTTCTTCAACGGCGCCGAACCGACCGAAGCGACGAAACAGGCGCTCGCCTTCTGCGACCAGTTCCAGATCGATTTCAGGGCCACCCGCGAAATGGTCGACAAGATCGACGCACATGGCCTGTTCGCACCGCGCCAGAGCAAGGTGACGCTGGAAGGCGGCGAAGTGCTCAACCTCACCGATTTTCAGGTGATCGACGAGGCGGCCTTCAACAAGCTGAGCGACACGGCTTTTCTCGACCTCAGGAAATCCGGTGCGCTCGGCCTGCTCTACTGCCACCTCGCCTCGACCAACAGCTGGACATCGCTGGTGCACCAGGCGTCGCTGCGCAAGGCGGATGGGGTGAAGAGCGCCTGAAAAGGAAAAACCCGCGGAACCCGCGCCTTTCGAAGCCTGGAGAAAACCGGGGCGGTGAGATGTCAGCGCGACCAATCCGGTTCGCTTGCGACAGGCCAAAACAACGCCACGCAGCCTGAAATCTGGTTTGCGCGTCGGGGTTGGCAAGGGCGGTTTTCAAGGCGTGTCAGGAATTGCGGATGTTTCGCGCACCCGCCCGGAGGCGCGGTTTGACCCATGTAACAGGCCATATCAGTGTCGCCCGGCATCACAGATTCGCGATGCTTGGGATGAATGGTGGCCCGAAAAACGTTCCAGTCCTAGTTCGCCGGGTGCTCCTAAGACCGCGAGCGCCCTAGATCAAACTGCTTTTGGGAGAACAACGATGAAACATCGCCTTATTCCCATAGTGCTGGGCTCGCTCATAATGACTTCCACCGGCCTGGCCCTGGCCGCCAACGTCCATTCTGTAACGGGGACGAAAGGTCAGCCCAATCAAACGATTGGCACCGCCCAGACAGGAAATGTTACGCCTGGCAATGCCAGCACCGCCCCGGGTTCAGCCTTCAACCCGGATGGCAACGCGGGGACACATTACGCAGGCACCCAGCCGCAGAACTCAAAGAATCCGAAGAGCGTATCTCAGTACGACGTTGCCGGCTTCCAGCAGTCCCATAAGTGACGACCGGCACTTTGGCGGTCGAGGTTCCGCCCGCCCAAATGCGAAAAAGCCGCGGCGGACCGCGGCTTTTCGATGCTTGATTCCCTTGAGGAAATTGGAGCGGGTGAAGCGATTCGAACGCTCGACCCCAACCTTGGCAAGGTTGTGCTCTACCCCTGAGCTACACCCGCTCACACGGCGTCTCGGCCGCAAGCCGGGCCTATATGGCTGAAGAGCGCGGCGATTGCAACAGGGAAATCGCAGGCTTTTGCAACCTTTCGAGCGATGCCGGCAAACCGCCTGCGCGAGGCGGATTTCGTCGCCCGCTTGCGCCATGGTCTTGTGTCGGTCACCGCATTGGCCGTAAACGGCAAGACGGAAAAACGACGAAGAAGACAAGCGACGAAGATGACAAGCGATGCCGAAGACCGAAGCTGAATTGATGGCCTTTCTTGCCGAGCTCGGCATTGCCGTCTCGACGATACGCCATCCGCCGCTCTACACCGTTGCCGATTCGCAGGCGCTGCGCGGTGAAATCGCCGGTGGGCACACGAAGAACCTGTTCCTGAAGGACAAGAAGGACAATTTCTTCCTGGTCACCGTCGGCGAGGACGCAGTCGTCGATCTCAAGCAGATCCACCAGCTGATCGGCGCCGCCAGCCGTGTGTCTTTCGGCAAGCCGGAAATGCTGATGGAGCTTCTGGGCGTTTCGCCGGGCGCCGTCACCGTCTTCGGCGTCATCAACGACAGTCAAAACCGGGTCAAGCTGGTACTCGACAAGGATCTGATGGAGCATGCCGTCATCAACGGCCATCCGCTGACCAATGAGGCGACGACGTCGATCGCTGCTGGCGATCTCCTCAGATTCGTCGAGGCAACCGGGCATGATGCTGCTATCTTGAAAGTCTCGGCGTGATCGCCACATGCATGGCGAAACCGACTTCCACTGACATGGCGCCGACCCGCGGGCCGGCGGCGCGACCGAAAGGGTGACGAGATGAGCGACAACAAGCCGTTTGGCGGGTCATTCGGCAGCAATGGCGGCCAGTATGCCACCACCGTACAGTATGGCGGAACGGCACCCGCGCCAGCAAAGGTCTCGCTTGGCGATGCGCCTGCCGCACCTGCCGCCGGCGATGTCATCAAGGACACAACGACCGCGGCCTTCGCCGCCGACGTCATCCAGGAATCGCGCCGCCAGCCGGTGCTGGTCGATTTCTGGGCACCATGGTGCGGGCCCTGCAAGCAGCTGACGCCACAGCTGGAAAAGGCGGTCAAGGCCGCCGCCGGCAAGGTCAAGCTGGTCAAGATGAACATCGACGATCATCCCTCTATCGCCGGCCAGCTCGGGATCCAGTCGATTCCCGCCGTCATCGCCTTCAAGGACGGCCAGCCGGTCGACGGCTTCATGGGCGCCATCCCGGAGAGCCAGATCGCCGAATTCATCACCAAGGTCGGCGGCAAGGGGAATGGCGCCCCGGCCGTGGCCGATGCGCTGGCGGCGGCGGCCGAAGCGCGCGAGGCCGGCGACATGCAGACCGCGGCCGACATCTTCGACGCCGTCCTGGCGCAGGCGCCGGAAACGGTCGAAGCGATCGCCGGGCTGGGCGACCTGCTGTTCGAGGCCGGCGACACGGAAGGCGCCGAGGCGTTGCTGGCAACGGCGCCCGAGGCCAAGAAGGATGCACCCGTGCTTGCGGCGCTGCGCGCCAAGATGGCGCTGGCCGCGCAGGCGGCGAGCCTCGGCAATCCGGCCGAGTTCGAGCGCCGGCTGGCTGAAAACCCCAAGGACCATCAGGCGCGCTTCGATCTGGCCATGATCCAGAACGCAAGGGGCGAGCGCACGGCGGCCGCCGACAATCTGCTGGCGATCATCAAGGCCGACCGTGCATGGAACGAGGATGGCGCCAGGACGCAATTGCTGCAATTCTTCGAGGCCTGGGGCATGACCGACGAGGCGACGCTGGCGGCGCGGCGCAAATTGTCGGCGTTGCTGTTTTCCTGAGCCGGCGGCCGTTTCGTCGCATGGGCTTGGCGTCGCTGGTGGCCGCGCCAGATTAGGAGCTGAACTTCGGCAAGCCGATGATCCCGGCGGGCGGCAGCGAAGTCGATCGGAGGAATGAGGTGCAAGCGGGAAACGCGCATTATCGGATGGCCAAGGATTTGCCGTCGACGATCCCGCTCTTTCCGCTCGAAGGGGCGCTGCTGCTGCCGGGTGGCCGC
Source organism: Mesorhizobium erdmanii (assembly GCF_013170725.1). Taxonomy (NCBI): domain Bacteria; kingdom Pseudomonadati; phylum Pseudomonadota; class Alphaproteobacteria; order Hyphomicrobiales; family Phyllobacteriaceae; genus Mesorhizobium; species Mesorhizobium erdmanii. The sequence continues at coordinate 985,430 of NZ_CP033361.1, forward strand.
ATGCCGCTGAACATCTTCGAGCCGCGCTATCTGCAGATGGTGGACGAGGCGGTCGCCGGCTCGCGGCTGATCGGCGTCATCCAGCCCAGCCTCGACGGCGCGCTGCGCGAGGATGGCGAGCCGCAGCTGTGCAATGTCGGCTGCGCCGGCCGCATCATCGCCTTTTCCGAGACCGGCGATGGGCGCTACCTGATTTCGTTGCAAGGCGTGTGCCGCTTCCGCATCGCCCATGAGCTGACGGTCAAGACGCCGTTTCGCCAGGCCAAGCCGGCGCCCTTCCTCGCCGATCTCGATGACGATCCGGCGGCAAACGAAGTCGACCGGCCGGCGCTGCTCAGGGCCTTTCGCGCCTATCTGCAGGCCAACGATCTGGAAGCCGACTGGGAAAGCGTCAGCCGCGCCGAAAATACCATGCTGGTCAACGCGCTGTCGATGATGGCGCCCTATGGGCCGGCCGAGAAACAGGCGCTGCTCGAAGCCGCCGACCTGAAGACGCGGGCCGAAACGCTGATCGCCATCACCGAAATGGCGCTGGCGCGCGAGAATGAGGACTTTGGCTCGAGCTTGCAATAAGATGTGCCGATATTCAGGTGAGGCCGGCCTGCAAATGGCGGCTTCCTGCGCTTCCGGTGCTCACGTACGAAAAGTACGCTCCGCTCCGGGTCTCGGAAGCCACCATTTCGACTCGGCCTGACCTGGATCTCGGTACATCTTGCGATCGTTGGTCAGGAGACAACACGGTGGCGGCGGACGGACGGGACGGAAAGAAGATCAATGTAGATCCCAAGCTGCTGGAGCTCCTGGCCTGTCCGCTGACCAAGGGGCCGCTGGCTTGGGATCCCGAGCGCGGCGAGCTGATCTCGCGGGTCGCCAAGCTCGCCTATCCGGTGCGCGACGGCATCCCGATCATGCTGCCCTCCGAGGCGCGTACCATCTCGGCGGAGGATGTGCTGTCACCGCCGCGGCTGGGCGGGCCTTCGTAATTGGCGAAACCATTCCTGCTCCGGCCGTGGATGACGAAGGCGTGCGTGGCAGCGCTTACTGAAAATTGCGGCCCTTGGGCATGACGCTTTCCGCTTCTTCCGACAGCGTTGCGAGATCCTGGCCGACCGGCGCGTCGCGTGGCGCGGGATGGCGAGAGCGATCCGGGTCTTTCCTGGAGGTGGGTTCCTGAGGGCCGGCACCCGGCAGCCCTGCCCCGCTGACTTTCTCCAGCAGCACGGTCAGCCAAGGCGTCAGATCCTCGACCTTTTCCGCGACGATATGGATCACACCGGACTCCGATTGCAACTTGCCGGTGACCTTGACGAACCGCGCGCCCATGACGATGGGGCGGAAGCGGGTAAAGGTCCGCTCCCAGAAGATGACGTTGGCGACGGCCTTGTCGTCTTCCAGGGTGAGAAAGATCGCGTTGCCCTTGCCGGGGCGCTGGCGCACCAGCACGAGGCCGGCGACGGAAACCCGCCTGCCGTCTCGCACGGCAGGCAGGTTGGCATTTGGCGTGACGCCGGACCGGTCGAGCCGCTCGCGCAGGAAGGCGACCGGGTGCGCCTTCAGTGACAGGCCGAGCGAGCGGTAGTCGTGGATGACATGCTCGCCGAGCGGCATTTTAGGCAGCTTCGTCTGCGGCTCCAGTTCGCGCAGGCCGAGCGCCGGCTGGTCGAACAGCGGCAGCTTTTCGGCGGCACTCCTGGCGCCCAGCGCACGCACGTCCCAAAGCGCGGCTCGGCGGTCGAGGCCGATCGAACGGAAGGCATCGGCCTGCGCCAGCCGCTCGATCTCGCCGACATCGAGGCCGGAACGCAGCCAGACATCCCGGACGGTCGAGTAGCCGGAGCCGCGGCGCGCGACGAATTGCTCCATGCGGTCCTTGGAAAGTCCCTTGATCTGGCGGAAGCCGAGCCGCAGCGCATGGGCCGTCTCGATGACGCCGCGCATTTCGGCATGGCGCGGGAGGATGCGGGCCGGGTCGAAAGGCGCTTTTTCCAGGGTGCAGTCCCAGGCGGAGAAATTGACGTCGACGTCGCGGATGTCGACGCCATGGTCGCGCGCGTCGCGCACCAGCTGCGCCGGCTGGTAGAACCCCATCGGCTGCGAATTCAGGATCGCGGCGCAGAACACGTCGGGATAGAAGGTCTTGAACCAGCACGAGGCATAGACGAGCAGGGCGAAGGAGGCGGCATGGCTTTCGGGAAAGCCATATTCGCCAAACCCCTCGATCTGCTTGAAGCAACGCTCGGCGAAGTCCTTGGTGTAGCCCTTGCCGACCATGCCATCGATCATGCGCTGGCGGTAATTGCCGATGGTGCCGGTGCGTTTGAAGGTGGCCATGGCGCGCCGCAATTCGTCGGCCTCGCCCGGCTTGAAGCCGCCGGCGACGATGGCGATCTTCATAGCCTGTTCCTGGAACAGCGGCACGCCCAGCGTCTTGCCGAGAATCTCCTTCAATTCCGCCTTCTGATATTCGGCCTTCTCCTTGCCTTGCCGGCGGCGCAGATAGGGATGGACCATGTCGCCCTGGATCGGGCCCGGCCGAACGATCGCCACCTCGATGACAAGGTCATAAAAATCGCGCGGCTGGAGCCGCGGCAGCATCGACATTTGCGCGCGAGACTCGATCTGGAAGACGCCGAGCGTATCGGCGCGGCAGATCATGTCATAGACACGTTGGTCTTCCGCCGGCAGCGTGGCCAGCACATAGGGTTGCCCATATGGGTCCCGTGCCTTCGGATAATGGGCGGTAAGCAAGGTGAAGGCGCGTTGCAGGCAGGTCAGCATGCCGAGCGCCAGGATGTCCACCTTGAGGATCTTCACCGAGTCGAGATCGTCCTTGTCCCATTCGACCATCTTGCGTTCGTCCATCGCCGTCTTGACGATGGGCACGATCTCGTCGAGCCGGTCCCTGGTGATGACAAAGCCGCCGACATGCTGGGAGAGGTGACGAGGAAAGCCCATGATCTCATTGGCCCGTTCCATCACATGCCGCGATATCGGGTCACTCCGGTCAAGACCGCCGGCGCGGGCTTCCTTCTCGCCGAGCTCCGAGGTCGACCAGCCCCAGATCGAGCCCGACAGCGACGCCCGGACATCCTCTGAAAGGCCCATCGCCTTCGACACTTCGCGTAGCGCCGAGCGGCCGCGATAGCTGATGACGGCGGCGGCAAGTGCGGTACGCTTGGAGCTGTATTTCGAATAGATGTACTGCATCACCTCTTCGCGCCGCTCATGTTCGAAATCGACGTCGATATCGGGCGGCTCGTTCCGCTCCTCGGAAATGAAGCGCTCGAACAGCGTATCGATCCTGTCGGGCCCGACCTCGGTGATGCCGATGCAGAAGCAGATGATCGAATTGGCGGCGGAGCCGCGACCCTGGCAGAGGATGTTCTGGTCGCGGGCGAATTTGATGATGTCGTGGACGGTCAGGAAGTAGCGGGCGTAGTTCAGGCGCTCGATCAGAGCGAGTTCTTCCTCGATGCGTTTTATGACGCTGGCCGGGACACCGCCTGGAAAGCGCCTGGCCGCCCCTTCCCGCGCCAGTCTTTCCAGCTCGGCCTGCGGTCCGAGGCCCGATTCCGTCGGCTCGTCGGGGTAATTGTACTGGAGGTCGCTGAGCGAGAAGGTCAGCTCTTGCGCAAACCGCAAAGTCTCGGCCAGCGCTTGCGGATGCCTGCGGAACAGGCGGGCCATTTCCAGCGGCGGCTTCAAATGGCGTTCGGCATTGGCGGTGAGTTCCAGCCCGACCTCGGCAACAGGCGTATTGAGGCGGATCGCGGTCAGCACGTCCTGCAGCGGGCGGCGTTCGGCGGTGTGGTAGAGGACATCGTTGGTCGCCATCAGCGGAATGCCGGCAACCTCGGCAAGTGCTGCCGCCTGCTCGATGCGAAAACGGTCATTGCCGGCATAACAGGGCGAGACGCCGAGCCGCAGGGCCGTGCCGAAGCGGTGCTTGAGCTGGTGAAGCCGGGCAAGACTGTCCTCGGCGTCCGCCGTCGGATCGGGCAGGACCGCCAGCGAGATCAGATCTCCCCATTCGAGCAGGTCGCCGCGCTGGAGAAGGGTGGCGCCCTTTTCGTTTTCGTCGCGCAGATTGGCTTGGGTGAGCATGCGGCACAGATGCCCCCAGCCCGCACGGTCCCTGGGATAGGCGAGAATATCCGGGGTGCCGTCACCGAAAACCAGGCGGCAGCCGGGGTGATAGGAGAGCTTTTCGACCTTGGCCTGCTGCCAGGCGCGGACCACGCCGGCCACCGTGTTGCGGTCGGCAAGGCCGATCGCCGAAAAACCCAGGAGCTTGGCCGCGACCACCAGCTCCTCCGGCTTGGAGGCGCCGCGCAGGAAGGAGAAATTCGACTGGATGCCGAACTCGGCATAGGGAATGACGGTAAGCGCGTTCATGCGAAGACCCCGTGCATGAACCAGCGCGGCGCGGCTTGAGAGCCGCCGTAAAGGCCTTGCCGGTAGAGCCAGTAGCGGCGGCCGTCGGCATCCTCGATGCGGAAATAGTCGCGGGTCGATGCCGCCGGGTCGCCCGGCGCCTCACGCCACCATTCGGCGGCGATGCGTTCCGGCCCCTCGGCACGGGTGACCCGGTAGAGCGCGCGCCGCCAGCGGAAATTGCGCGGCGGCCCCTCGGGCATTTCAGTCGCCGGCACCTCGATCGGTTCGGGCGCGCGGAACAGCCGGATCGGGCGTTCCGGCGGGAAGATGGTTTTTGGCGCCTGCACCTTGCCTGGCGTTCTCGGCGGCGTGGTCCGGCGCGGCGCCTCGGTGAACGGGATGTTGGCGACGGCCCGTTCCGGCAGATGGCTTTCGACGGCTACCGGCCGCAGAACCGCGCCCTCGCCGAGCCGGGCGCGGATGCGGTCGGCGAACAGTGCGATGTCGGCGCCGTCGTCGGCGACCTCACCGGTCAAATCGGCCTGCGCCATGTCGAAGGCGGCCGCCGCCAGCACCGAGAGCCGGACAAGATCGAAGCCGTAGCCGGCATCGATGTCCTGCTCGAGGGCGGCCAGCCTTTCATGGAACAGTTTCTGGATCAGCCGGGGATCGCGCATCGGCCGCGAGGTGCCGAGCGCTATGCGGCTGACGGCGCCGTCGACGCGGAAGAGCAGCAGCGCCAGGCTCCTTGCGCCCTCGCCACGGCGCTCGAGATCGGTCTTCAGGGTCGTTGCCAGCAGGCCAACCAGCCGTTCGATGTCCTCGGTCAGGGTGACGGGTTCGGCCAGATGCCGCTCGACCGAGAGCGGCGCCACGGGAAGGCGGGGCGAAATCGCCTCGTCGAGGTGGCCAAGCGCCTGGTCGAGGCGCAACAGCAGCGAGGCGCCGAAGCGGCGGGCGAGCGGCGCGCGCGGCGCCGCCATGACGGCGCCCGCCGTGCGCAGACCCACACTTTCCAGGCTGGCGCGGGTTTCCGGCGCGATGCGCAATGCGGCCAGCGGCAAGGGGGCGAGCAGCGCCTCCTCCTCGCCTGACCCAACGATGCGGTCGCCGCAAAAGCGTGCCGCCGCCCAGGCCGCGCCCGGCGTCGGGGCAAGGCCGGCGCGGACATCGAAACCCTGATGGAAGAAGCGCGACAGGATATCGTCCAGCATGGCGCGTTCGCCGCCGAACAGATGGGTGCAGCCGGTGACGTCGAGAAACAGGCCGTCCACTCCGTCCAGCGCCACCAGCGGTGTGTAGCGGTCGCACCAGTCGGCCAGGCCTTCGAGCAGGCGCCGGTCGGCTTCCGGATCGGCCTCGACAATGTCGATACAGGGATGCATGGCGCGCGCATCGGCGATGCCCATGTCGCGCTTCAAATGCAGCGCCTCAGCCCGCTCGTCGAGGGCCGAAATGCGCTGCGCGTTGCCCTGGCGGTGGCTGACCACCAGTGGCGGATGATCCGACATCGGATGATCTTGGGGCCGGGAACGCCAGGACCGCCCCAGACGCTGCCGCAGGATCCTTTCGGCCGCGAGGTAGGGAAACCACAGGGACAGAATTCTCTGTCCGTTGGCCCCTTCTTTCGTCGAATGCGCGTTCATCGGGGTTCCACTCCAGTGTGAATTGTCCAGGCAGGGCCGTGCGGCTCTTGCCGATGGCGATGGTGAAGGCGGGGCGGCCGATCGAGCCGGCGAGCGGTCCGGCGACGGTGACGCGCGGCACCGCCGGCGCCGACGAGACGATGAGGCGGACGGGTGCCGCCGTCGGTTCGGGTTCGGCCGCCTGCCGCAGCAGGAATACCGGGCGGCCGGCGCTTGCCGCCCTCGCATGCAGCCGGCGCGTCGCGGTCAGGTCCAGCCGCTGCGGATTGCCGCGGATTTCGAGGATGACAGCGGCGAGCGCCGTCATCCGGGCGGCTTCCTCGGCGACCCACAGCGCATCGACGAGCTTCGGCGCCTCGGAAAACAGCAATTGCTCGGGCGCGATGCCGAACGAGGCCTGCAGCCCCCTGGCATAGGGAAAGCCGGCTTCGCGGAAGATTTCCGTAGTGCCGATCCACAACACCGGCAGGCCATGCGCCTGCTTGAGGATCAGGCTGGTGAGCGACAGGGCAAAGCCGGCGACGGCTCCGGCCTCGCGGGTTTCGAGGCCATGGATCTCACTGAGCGCCGCTTTCGGCAGGCCGCCGCCCAGGGCGGCATCGAGACGCTCGACGCCGATCGGCAGGAAGCCATCCGGCAAGGCCGCGGCAAGACCGCGCCGGACGATCGTGAGATCGGCGCCGGGTGTGGCATCGGCATCGGCGCCGGCGTCAAGCGGCGCGCCAGCCGGCGCCTGCAGGCGTTCGGGCAGCGTTCCCTCGATCTTCGCGATCTGGCGGCGCAGGGCAAAAACAGTCTCCCGCGCCACGGCTGATATCGCCATGACGGTCAGTGTCCACTCACAATTGTTCCTGTTATGTTCCTATAGATTCCAGAGGGTGACGGAAGAGTCAAGCAGAGTCACAAGGAATTTATTCCTGCATGGCTTGCCCGTCACCGACGGCATCGGTCCCGTCATTTGCCTCGACCGGTTCGAAAGCCTATATGCCGGGATCAAAGGACAAAGCATGGCTCGCATCTACAAAACCCGCACCTGGCATGGCGAACTCGCGCCCTCGATGGAGGAGCTGGAGTTCCTGGCGCTGGAGGCGTACGCCCATCTGCCGGAGGATTTTCGCAAGCTGACCGGCGAGATCGTCATCCAGATCGCCGAGTTCCCGACCGACGAGATCATGGACGATCTGTCGCTGGAGACGCCCTTCGACCTGCTCGGCCTGTTCGAGGGCCGCGGCATCGCCGAACGCTGGAACCCGCAGACCGGCGAAGGCCCGAACCGCATCACGCTCTATCGCCGCGCCATGCTCGACTACTGGGCCGAGAACGAGGAGACGCTGGGCGACATCGTCACCCACGTGCTTATCCACGAGATCGGCCATCATTTCGGCCTGTCGGATGATGATATGGAGCGGATCGAGGAAGCGGCCGAGTAGGCTATGCCGATATTCAGGTGAGGCCGGTCTGCAAACGGCGGTCCCCTGCGCTTCCCCGTTCTACTGCGTCGCAGTAGAACTGTGCTCACGTAACCAAAAGTACGCTCCGCTCCGGCCTACGCCGGCCGTAGCCTTCATAGAGCGGAGACCCTTATGAGGGCTTCGGCCGGCGAAGGCCGGTTCTCGGGTACCACCCAGTTTGGTCGCTGCGCGCCCGTCTTCGACTCCGACTCGGCCTGACCTGAATCTCGACACAGCCTGCGTCGGCGCTTGTAAAATCTACCAATCACTCAGCTTGGTGTCCGGCCCGTATTCCTGGCCGTCGACATCCTTCACCACGGCCTGGCCGCAGCGCATGGTCTTGGTTTTCTTGTCGTAGGCGTAGGTCGGCGAGCCGAACAGGTGCCAGCCTTTGTTCAGGGCCGCCGTCACCTTGTGGCAGAAGCTGGCATCGTCGGGGGCGGTCAGAAAGCGGTAAAGTTTCATTTTTCAGTCCTGTCGTGAGTAGCCCGCGAGCATAGGGCCGGCATCATGCGCCGATGGCGGCGGCTTTCGCCAGCAGTTTTTCGGCCTGCGCCAGGTGCAGCCGCTCGACCATCCTGCCGTTCAGCGCGATCACGCCTTTGCCGGCATTCTCGGCACGTGAAAACGCGTCCTTTATCAGGCGCGCCTCGGTCAGCGCTGCCGTGGACGGCGCAAAGGCGCGGTTTGCCGCGTCGATCTGGGCCGGATGGATGAGGGTCTTGCCATCGAAGCCCATGGCCGTCGCGTCCGCGCATTCGCGGGCAAAGGCGTCGAGGTCGCGAAAATCATTGGCAACGCCGTCGAGCATGTCGAGGCCACCGGCGCGCGCGGCCAGCACCATCTGCAGCAGCCATGGCACGAGGTAGCGCCGGTCCGGCGTCGCCAGCACACCGGTGTCCTTGGCCAGGTCATTCGTTCCGGCAACGAAACAATCGAGCCGTGAGGCCGGATCGCGACCCAGTTCGGCAATGGCGCCGATGTTGAGCAGCGCCCTGGGCGTCTCGATCATCGCCCACAGCTTCACGCTGTCGGGGGCAGAATTGTCATCGAGCACGTCGCCGACCTCGAGGATATCGCGCGGTGTCGCGACCTTGGACAAGAGGATGCCGTCGGGCTCGAATTTTGCCGCGGCCAGCAGGTCGTCGGCGCCCCATTCGCTGGCCAGCGCATTGACGCGCACCACCATCTCGCAGCGGTGGCCAAGGTGGTTGGCACCAGGGCGGTTGGCGAAGATCGCCGGCAGTTTTTCGCGGGCGGCAACCTTGTCGGCCGGCGCGACGGCATCCTCGAGGTCGATGATGACGGCATCGCAGGACAGCTGCGCGATCTTGGCCAGCGCCTTGTCGTTGGAGGCCGGGACATAGAGCACCGAGCGGCGCGGGCGGTAGGGTTCGGCTGTCATGGCCGATCTATGCCGCGTGTGGACAGGTGAGGCAAGCGCAGAGGGCCGTGCCTGAGATGAGCCAGTCGTCGAAGTTGGCAGCGCCAGGGTCTGGCAAGGGATAGCGGGCAGCACTCCAACGGTGGAAGCGCGGTCCCTGCACGAAAACTGCACAGGCCTGCGGAAAAGCTCCTCGGATCCGCCCTGCCAATTCCCCGCCCGCCTGCGAGACCGGCGGCATGCACAAACGAGCAAAACCCCGTTGGTCCCTGCCACAGCGCCTGCGCAGCGAAGGCTGGTGGCTGGTCGATCCGCCACGCGCGGTTCCCATGGCGACCCTCATCCCTTTCGCCCGCAAGAGCCCGCCGCCAAGGCGGCGATTGGACACCATCAGGAAGGTCAGCTCATGACATTATTTCTCTCAGCAGCACCAAGCTATTGCCGCCGCTTCGGTGTTGCCGCGCTGCTGGTCGTGCTGGCGGATTTCCTCTTCTACGGCCAGCCCGCCGGTATCACCGTCTTCCTTTTCGCCACCCTCATTGCGGCTGCTGTGGTGGCCGTGCATCCAGCGGCCTTCAGCGACGGCAGGGTCTGGCTCAAGCCCGCCGCCTTGCTCGTCGCGCTGCTGCCGCTCACTGAGAATGTCAGCGCCTTGTCGGTGTCGATCGCGCTTGCGGCGCTGGTCGTCTTCGCGCTTTCGTCGAGCGGACGCCTGCGCCACGGCATGGCGCGCATTGCCGGCCAGGTCGCGCTGTTCTGGCTGGCGGTGCCGTTCCGCTTCATCAGGGACTTCATTCGCTGGCGCAGGACGGCGCGCCGGTTCGGCCGGCGCCGCGTCCGGCTGGCGGCGGTCGCGGTGTGGGTGATGCCGCTGACGCTCGGCGCTGTGTTCCTGGCGCTGTTCGGCGCCGCCAACCCGGTCATCGACTACTGGCTGTCGCTAATCGACCTGATGAAACTGCTCGATCTCATCCAGCTGGCGCGGATTGCCTTCTGGCTGTTCGTGCTTGCCGTCGTCTGGGCTTTTCTGCGGCCGCGCCTGCCGCGTTTCTCGAAGCGCGTCTCCCGGCAAAATCCCGCCCTTGCCGCTCAACCGGCGATCAATCCGCAAAGGCATGTCATCGAAGACATCCTGTTCGGCAAGGCAGCCATCCTGCGTGCCTTGCTCGTCTTCAACATTCTGTTCGCGTTGCAGACCGGGCTCGACGCCACCTATCTGTGGGGCGGGGCAGCCCTTCCCGACGGGTTGAGCTACGCCGCCTATGCGCATCGCGGCGCCTATCCCCTGATCGTCACCGCCCTGCTTGCCGCCGGTTTCGTGCTGGCGGCGCTCAGGCCTGGAAGCGAGACTTCGGCCGATCCGCTCATCCGCCGGCTGGTCTATGCCTGGGTGGCGCAAAACATCATGCTGGTCGTCTCGTCGATCCTGCGGCTCGACCTCTATATCGGCATCTATGCGCTGACCTACTGGCGTATCGCCGCCTTCGTCTGGATGGGGCTGGTGGCGGCGGGGCTGGCGCTGATCATCGCCCGCATCGCGCTCGGAAAATCCAACGAATGGCTATCCTCCGCCAATCTTCTGACGTTATCGCTGACGCTTTATGGCTGCTGCTTCATCAATTTTGCCGCCATGATCGCCAATTACAATGTCGACCATTCCCTCGAGATGACCGGCCAGGGCATTCCCCTCGACGCCTGGTATCTGCGCTCGCTCGGGCCGGGCGCGTTTCCGGCGCTCGACCGTTTCTTCGATCACCAGGACAAGACGGCTGCCGCCGGCACTGTGCGCGAACTCGAGGGATTGCGGGACAGCGACGAAGACTGGTATCGCGGCGTCCAGCGGGACTGGCGCGCCTGGAGCTTTCGCGACTGGCGGCTGCTTCGATATCTCGACAGCAAGGGGTCGCCCGTGCTTCCTCAGCCTGCGCAACCTTCCTTGCCGGGCCGCTGACCGATGCCGCATCACATTCTCGTCGCCGACGATGATCCGCATATCCGCGAAGTGATCTGCTTCGCGCTGGAAAAGGCCGGCATGACAACGCTTGGCGTGGCCGACGGCGCCGCCGCCTTGCAGGAAATCGCACGCCGGGCGCCGGATCTCGTCGTGCTCGACATCGGCATGCCGGAGATGGACGGGCTCGAGGTCTGCCGGCGGCTCAGGAACACATCCGATGTGCCGGTGCTGTTCCTGTCGGCGCGCGACGAGGAGATCGACCGCATCCTCGGGCTGGAAATGGGCGGCGACGACTATGTGACGAAACCGTTTTCCCCGCGCGAGCTGGTCGCCCGCGTCAACGTCATCCTGCGCCGTGCCCGCCCGCCGGCGCCCGAACCGGTAGACGACAGGCAGTTCGCGCATGGCAAGCTGACGCTGGCGCCGGCCAGCCACGCGGCCGCCTTCGACGGCAAGCCGCTTGCCCTGACGGGCATCGAGTTCGCGATCCTGAAGGGGTTTCTGGCGCGGCCGGCGCATGTGCTCGACCGCGAGGCGGTAATGGCCAATGCCTATGCCGGCAAGATCCATGTCGCCGACCGCACGGTCGACAGCCACATCCGCAACATCCGCGCCAAGCTGGCGGTGGTGGGGTGCCTCGATGCCATCGAAACCGTGCATGGCGTCGGCTTCCGGCTCGGCCGATGCGGCTGAGGGCCTCGCGCAAATGGATCGGCCGCAAATGGCGGCCACGGCTTGCCACGGTCGTCGTCGCCATCCTGATCCTTGTCATGGCCTTGCCGCTGGTCGGCCTGTTCTTCTTCCGCCTCTACGAGAACCAACTGATCCGCCAGACCGAAGCGGAGCTGATCGCGCAAGGGGCGGCCATCGCCGCCATCTATGCGCGGGATGTCCGCGACGCCGGCATTCCACCGGAAAAGCTCGGCGCGCCGATGCCGCAGGCCGATGGCAGCGCTGGCCGAAGTGCCGATCCGGACGGCCCGTACCGGCCGGTCGAGCCACGCCTCGATCTCGCTTCGGATTATGTGCTGCCGATCCGGCCGGCCGCAGAGCCCGCCACCGCCGATCCCGCCTTCGCCGCGATCGGCGTGCGCCTGTCGGGCATTCTCGACGCGACGCAGAAGACCACGCTGGCCGGCTTTCGCCTGCTCGATCCAAGAGGTGTCGTCATCGCTGGGCGTGGCGAGGTCGGGCAGTCGCTTGGCGAGGTCGAGGAGGTGCGCGACGCGCTGGCCGGCCGCTATGCCAGCGCGCTGCGGCTGCGCATTCCCGACCAGCCCGCGCCACCGCTTTATTCGGTCAGCCGCGGTACCAAGGTGCGGGTCTTCGTCGCCTTGCCGGTGGCCGTCGACGGCCGGGTCGCCGGCGTGGTCTATGTCTCGCGCACGCCCAACAACATCATAAAGCATCTCTATGGCGAACGCGGCAAGGTGACCCTGGCGGCGATCGCCATCCTCGGCGGCACGCTGCTCATCGGCCTCGTCTTCCTGCGCACCGTCAGCCGGCCGATCTATGCGCTGATCGACCGCACGCAACGCATCGCCGCCGGCGAGCGCGACGCAATCCGCCCGCTCGACCATCACGGCACCTATGAAATGGCGGAGCTTTCGGCCGCCTTCCTCGACATGGCGGAAAAACTGCAGGCGCGATCGGACTCGATCCAGACGTTTGCCACCCATGTCTCGCACGAACTCAAATCGCCGCTGACGGCGATCCAGGGGGCGGCGGAATTGCTGCGCGATTCCGGCAGCGCCATGGACGATGACGACCGGCGGCGTTTCTCCAATAATATCGTCACCGACGCCGGGCGGCTCAACCTGCTGGTCCGGCGCCTGCTCGATCTGGCGAAGGCCGAAAATCTTGCGCCCAGCGGCGAAAGCACCTCGATCAATGCCGCGCTGGCGCTGCTGCCCGTGGACACCAGGCTGACGGTTCGCGTCGAGGCGGGCGGTGATCGAGCCTTGCGCATCTCGGCCGAGAACGCGGCTATCGTGCTCGCCAATCTCATCGACAATTCCGCTAGGCACGGCGCGACGCTGGTTTCGATCGCCACGACAAGCGATGGTGGCAAGGCAACGGTGCTGGTGAGCGACGATGGCGACGGCATTTCGCCAAGCAACCGGGCGCGTATTTTCGAACCGTTCTTCACCACCCGGCGCGATTCGGGCGGCACCGGCATGGGCCTCGGCATCGTGCTGGCCCTCCTGAAAGCGCATGATGGCTCGATCGGGCTGGTTGACTCCGAACGCGGCACGCGCTTCGAGATCATTCTGCCGGCGGCGTAGAGAGGCCGGCGGCCGGATCGGAGAAAAAATGCGCTACGACATCGTCATCATCGGCGGAGCCATCGTCGGGTCCTCCATTGCCTATTATCTGCGCGAGGAAGGGTTTTCCGGCTCCATCGCGCTGATCGAACGCGATCCGCAATTCGCCCATGCGGCGACGACACTGTCCATGGCCTCGATCCGGCAGCAATTCTCGATCCCTGAAAACATCCGGCTGTCGCAGTTCACGCTGAAACTGTTCCGGCGGCTGAAGGAGACCTTCGGCACCGATGCCGATATCGGTTTTCGCGAAGGCGGCTATCTCATTCTGGCCGGCGAGACCGGCCTGCCGATCCTAAAGGCCAATCACGACGCGCAGGTGGCCGAGGGCGCCGACATCGTGCTCGAGGACGCCGGCCAGTTGACGCGGCGCTTCCCCTGGCTGTCGAGCGAAGGCATTTCCGCCGGCGCCTATGGCCGCAGCGGCGAAGGCTGGTTCGACGCGCACGCCATGCTAACGCTGTTCCGCAAGGCGCTGCGCGACAAGCAGATCGATTTCATCACCGCTTCGGTCACCGGCATCGTGCGCGACGGCAACCGCGTCACCAGCGTCTCCCTCGACAATGGCCAGACGCTTGAGGCCGGCATCGTCGTCAACGCCGCCGGGCCGAATGCCGGCAAGGTCGCGGCTCTTGCCGGGCTGGCGCTGCCGGTCGAGCCGCGCAAGCGCAACGTTTTCGTTTTCGAGGCGCGCGAGAAATATGCCGACATGCCGCTGTTGGTCGATCCCTCCGGCATTTATGTGCGCCCGGAAGGCTCGGTCTACCTTACTGGCGGCGCCGAACCGGAAGAGGGCGACGGCCCCGCCGACCCTGCCGATTTTGAGGTCGACTGGCCGCTGTTCGAAGAGGCTATCTGGCCGGTGCTGGCGACCCGCATTCCCGCCTTCGAGGCGATCAAGGCGACGCGCGCCTGGGCCGGGCACTATGACTACAACACGCTCGACCAGAATGCGGTGATCGGGCCGCATCCAGAGGTCGGCAATTTCATCTTCGCCAACGGATTTTCCGGCCACGGCCTGCAGCAGGCGCCGGCGGTGGGCAAGGCGCTGGCGGAGTTTCTGGTGCATGGCGGGTATCGGACGATCGACTGCTCGGCGTTCGGGTATGAGCGGGTAGCGGAGGGCAGGGCGTTCCGGGAACTGAATGTGATCTAGAGGCGGGTTTCTTCCCTTCTCCCACAAGGGGAGAAGGAAGAGGAGTCTGGGCAACCACGGCATCGACAGCAAGAGCGTTGCCAAGCGCATGTCCGGCAGCCGTGTTGTCGAAAATGCCCCAGACCTCGGCGCCCGACGCGGCCGCTGTTTGCACCTGTTGCCTGATCCGGGCGAGGCTTTCGGCGTCGTAGTCCGAATAATAGACGCGCGGCATGCCATGCCAGCGGAAATAGGCGAGGCCGGCCCAACCGCCCGGCACCGCTGCCGCAGGGACCGGAGCGGGATCGGCGGCAACGCGCGCGATCCGCCGGCCGGCCAGAAGGGCTTCCGCCTCCGCTTCGAACCAGCTCGCGTGGCGCGGCTCGCATGCCAGTCTTGCCTTTGTTCGCTTGCTGAGCATATCGAAGAAGCCGCCTGCGATGTCCGGCTCGTAGGGCAAGCTCGGCGGCAACTGCACCAGAAGCACGCTCAGCTTGCCGCCGAGGCCCTCGACCTGCCGGAGAAACGCGTCGGCAAGAGCTTCGCAATCCGCGAGACGATGCTCATGGGTCATGGCTTTCGGCATCTTGACGGCAAAGCGGAAGTGCGCCGGCACGGAACCCGCCCAACGTTCATAGGTCTCGCGGCGATGCGGCTTGTAGAAGGAGGTGTCGATCTCGACGATCGGAAAGTGCCTGGAATAGCGTTCCAGATGTGAGCCGGGCTGCGGGAATTCTTCCTTGTATCGGCTTGGAATTCCCCAGCCGGCCGTGCCTATGAAACATACCTGCTTTTCCATGCATGGGATGTGGACCAGATGAGGCGCCGGTCAAGACAAGCTGCGACCGCTGCTCAGGCCGCCGCCAGTCTCCCGGCCGCGGCATCAGCCTGCAGCCAGATCAGAACCCGCCCCCAACCCTCGGCATGCTCGGCCGCTGCGTCGCTCAGCCCGGCAAAACCGCCATGGCAGATGGTGAGGCGTGTGCCCTCGGCGATCGGCTGCAGCAACCAGGCGACCGTGGTTTGCCGCCGGCCGAGTGTCGGATGGTCCCAATGATAGGCCCGCGTCTGCACGATCCGGCGCGACGCTTCGATCTCCAGGAATTCGCCGGCGGCCGGCAGCTCCCTGCCATCGGCCGTCTGGACGATAATGCTCCAGCGGCCGCCGACACGAAGGTCGGTCGACCAGTCGACCATCCGGCAGGTGTCTGTGGACCCCCACCACTGCTCCACGTCCTTGCCGACCAGCGCAGGGAAGATCCGCTCGGGAGGCGCCTCGATGGTGGCCGAAGCCATGATCGTCTCGCCATTGGTCATGCTCCGCACACTGGAGAAATGCATCATGACTCTCTCCTCAGAAATTGTTCCGCTATCGAACGAGGCTTTCATCCCTTTGACGGCGGACGTTCGAAGCCCTTGCCGGTCTCGAGCAGGCTCTTGAGGCTGGCGAGCACCAGCGGCCAACCCTTGGCGACGTTGCCGATCAGCCTGTGCGGCCCGTCCGCTTCGTGGGTGACGGCAAGCTTCATCAGATCGCCGTCCTGCTCGATGGCGAAGGTGCAGCGCGTGTAGCCGTCTTCCTTGATCTCCGGCATCCATTCATTGCGCCATTTGATGACCAGGCGTCGCGGCGGGTCGATCTCGAGGATTTCGCCCGAGTCGGCAATGCTGCCGTCAGGGAAGATGAGCTTCCAGCTGGAGCCGACCTTCCACTCGCTCTCCTGATAGGAGCAGAGGAAGAACTGCCGGTTGAATTCCGCGTCGGTCAGCGCCTCCCAAAGTTCTTCGGGCGTGGTGCGGATGTAGGTCACGTAGACGAAGGTGTTGTTGCTCACGGCTCTTCCCTTTCGAGGCGTTTCTTCAAATTGCTGAGGGCGTCGAGACGCCCCCGTTCGAATTTGCCGATCCAGCGCTCGGCGATCTCGTTGATGGGAACGGGGTTGAGGTAGTGCTCCTTCTCCCGGCCCCGCCGAAGCGTGGTGACGAGGTTGGCTTCCTCCAGGATCGCCAGGTGCTTGGTCACCGCCTGGCGCGTCATGTCCATTTCCGCGCACAGCGCATTCAGCGTCTGCCCGTTCCTGGCATGGAGGCTGTCCAGCAATTGCCGGCGTGTCGGGTCGGCCAGTGCGCGAAAGACGGCATCCATGCTCATGGCTTTAATATGCAACCATTTGGTTGCATGTCAAGTGGCTGGCGAATCACGAAAAGTTTGCCTGCCCATCAGGCAAGGCGATCGTGAGTGGAAAGCGTCAGCGCTTGCGGGAGAACCAGAATGCGTCGGCCATGCGCTTCATGCCGATGCGCTCGTAGAAGCCGACGGCGTCGGGCATGGAGATCAGGCTGATGGCGACGGACGGCCCGAGCCGGCGCCGGGCCTCGGCCATCAGGCCCTTGCCGATGCCAAGCCCCTGCGCCGACTGGGAAACGGCGAGTTCGGAGATGTAGCAGACCCAGGAAAAGTCGGTCATTGCCCTGATAACGCCGACCACCGGCTTGCCCGCCACATCGAGACGTGCCGTCAGCACCAGATTGGCGCCTGACAGCATCGCTCGCAGTCGCGCTTCGTCATCGACGGGGCGCGTCTCGCCGAGGCCGGATTCCACCAGCACGCGGCGGAATTCGGCGACGTCGAGCGCGGGTTCATGTGCGTAGAGAATCCGGGAGTTCTCGGCCATGACCGCCAGACTGCACCATAGGTCGGCGAATTCGAAGCTAGTTTCGCGCCGAGGCCACTTTCGGGCGATATGCGGTCTGGCTTGGGCAGCACGAACAGTTGCCTTTTATTTGCCCGCGGCTTTGTGTAAACCGTGCCTCGGCAAATCCCCGCAACGAAAACACGGGCCAAAGGCAATGGAAAAATTCACCAAACTCACCGGCGTCGCCGCTCCGATGCCCATCGTCAATGTCGACACCGACATGATCATCCCGAAGGATTATCTCAAGACGATCAAGCGCACCGGGCTTGGCACCGGGCTGTTCGCAGAAATGCGCTACAACGACGACGGTTCGGAAAATCCGGATTTCGTGCTCAACAAGCCAGCCTACCGCAAGGCGCAGATCCTGGTCGCCGGCGACAATTTCGGCTGTGGTTCGAGCCGTGAGCACGCGCCGTGGGCGCTGCTCGATTTCGGCATACGTTGCGTCATCTCGACCTCGTTCGCCGACATCTTCTACAACAACTGCTTCAAGAACGGCGTGCTGCCGATCACCGTCAGCCCCGAGGATCTGGAGAAGCTGATGGACGACGCCTCGCGCGGCTCCAACGCCACTTTGTCGATCGACCTCGAAGCCAAGGAAATCCGTGGCCCCGATGGCGGCGTGGTCACCTTCGACCTCGACGACTTCAAGCGGCACTGCCTGCTCAACGGGCTCGACGACATCGGGCTGACCATGGAGAAGGCCGGCGCCATCGCCTCGTTCGAGAAGAAGAACGCCGAACAGCGCCCCTGGGCCTGAGCGGCGCCGTCCGACGACAGGCCCGGCCTTTCGAGGCCGGGGTCTTGGCGACTGAAGGGAGGGACAGTCATGGCACGTTCACTTCTTGCCGGCGTTTGCGGGCTGGCCATTTTGGTGGTGCCCGCCACGAGCGCGGTTGCGCAGACACAGACACCCGCCGCGCAACTGGCGCCCTCGACAGCCCAGAAGCCGGCCGACCAGCCGGCGACCGACCAAAGCGGGTCGAGCACCAGCGATGCGGCGCCCGCCGACGATGACAAGCAAGCGCCGATACCGTTCGAGGGCGGCCAGTTGACCATCACGCAGCCGGAGCAGGACGGCGACAAGGTGCTGGCCTATGACGGCAAGCAGCTGGCCAGCAACTACGATGTCTTCTTCGACAAGGTCGTGAAGATCGGCGACGTCAACGTAGCGCTGGTCGATGTCGGCGACGGCGGCAATCAGTGCGGACCGGCCAAGGTCATCGTCTGGAAGCCGAAGGACGGTGAGATAAGGACGACGACGGTCGAGCAGGACGAATGCGGCGCGCCACCGGCCGCGATCTCCGACAGCGCCATCTATTTCGTGCCTTATTTGTTACCCGGCGATACCAAGCCGGCGCTGCAGTGGTCACCCACGGAGGGGCTGACGATCTCGGGCAATCTCACCTACACGCCGGAACCCGGCACCGACTGGAAGGACATCGATCCGTCGAAATACGACAACATCATCGACGCCTTCCACAACGAGGCCGTCTACAAGGAGGCCGTGAAACTACTCGGCAAGGACATGCCCGACATGGCGACCAGCCTGCTGGTCGGCGGCGGCACGGAAAAGACGGCCTCCGGCGCTTTCTACGCCACCGGCTGCGTGCCGCACGACTGCGGCGGCAATGACGGATTCATGGCGGTCGATCCGGCCAAGCACACGCTCTACTTCGCCCGCCGTGGCGACAATGGCGAGCCTCAGGCATGGCCGGCGGTCACGACCTGGCCGGCCGACATCAAGAAGGCGCTCGACGACGCGCAGGGGTCGGCGAATTAGCCGAAGCCCTTCTGTGATGCCGCGATCCTTCGCGCCCCCCTCTTTCCTGCCGGACATCTCCCCCACAAGGGGGGAGATCGGCTATTTCGGGCGCTCCGCCCATTCCTCAACATATGAGATTGGCGAAAGCCGGCGTGATGTCTGATCTCCCCCAAGTGGGGGAGATGGCCGGCAGGCCAGAGGGGGGCGCTGTCCCGCCGCCATCAAAGTTTTGCACCGCCAGTCTACGCTCCCTGGCTCACGACTGGATCGCTCGCGCGGTTCAGAATGACCAAACCAACCGCGAGGCCTCCCATGCGCAAACTCATCTCCACCGGCTCGCCGTTCGAAAAGACCGCCGGCTATTCGCGCGCGGTGGTGCAGGGCGACTGGTGCTTCGTCTCCGGGACCACCGGCTATGACTATGCCACCATGACGATGCCGGACGGCGTCGAGGCGCAGACGCGCAACTGCCTGGCGACGATTTCCAAAGCGCTTGCCGACGGCGGCTTTGACATGGCCGACGTGGTGCGGGCGCATTACTACATCACCGACCAGGCCTTCGTGGATCTGGTCTTCCCGATCCTCGGCGAGACGTTCGGCGACATCCGGCCGGCGGCGACGATGATCGTCTGCCAGCTCAACAAGCCGGAAATGAAGATCGAGATCGAGGTCACGGCGCTGCGGCGGTCCGCATGACGGTCCTACGCATCATCGCCAACATCGCCACGCCCGATGTCGCGGCGGCCAGGCGTTTTTACCAGGACGTTCTCGGCCTCGAACTGCTGATGGATCATGGCTGGATCGCCACCTACGGTTCGTCCGGAACGATGGCGGTACAGATCAGCTTCGCCGAACAGGGCGGCTCCGGCACGCCAGTGCCCGATTTGTCGATCGAGGTCGATGATGTCGACGAGGCGCTGGCCGCCATGAAGGCCGCCGGCTTCGCCATCGAATACGGACCGGCCGACGAGCCCTGGGGCGTACGGCGCTTCTATGTGCGCGATCCGCTGGGCCGGCTGGTTAACATTCTCTCGCATCGGTGAATGCGCTTCTCAAGCGCAGGCTTGCGCCGCAAGCGCTTGGCGTTTAGCAAGGCCGCGGTAGCACAGCGCCGCGCGCCTCTTGGCGCGTAAAGGACGCTGTGCAAAGTCAAAACGCATTCTTTTTCTGGGACGGTTTTCTCCATGGCAACGAAACATCTTTTCCTGCTCCCCGGCGACGGCATCGGCCCTGAGGCCATGGCCGAGGTCAAGAAACTGATCGCGGCCATGAACGAAAAGCTCGGTAGCGGCTTCGTTACCGATGAAGGCTTGGTGGGCGGCTGCGCCTACGACGCGCATGGCGCGGCCATTTCCGATGCCGACATGGCAAAGGCGATGGCGGCGGACGCAGTGCTGTTCGGCGCCGTCGGCGGGCCGAAATGGGATGCGGTGCCTTACGAAGTGCGTCCCGAAGCCGGCCTGCTGCGGCTGCGCAAGGACATGGAGCTGTTCGCCAATCTGCGCCCCGCCATCTGTTACCCGGCGCTGGCCGCATCCTCCTCGCTCAAGCAGGAGGTGGTCGAAGGCCTCGACATCCTCATCGTGCGCGAACTGACCGGCGGCGTCTATTTCGGCGAGCCCAAGCAGATCATCGATCTCGGCAACGGCCAGAAGCGCGGCATCGACACGCAGGTCTACGATACGTTCGAGATCGAGCGCATTTCGGGCGTCGCCTTCGAACTGGCGCGGACCCGCAAGAACCACGTCACCTCGATGGAAAAGCGCAACGTCATGAAGTCGGGCGTGCTGTGGAACGAGGTCGTCACCCAGACCCACAAGGCACGCTATTCCGACGTCAAGCTCGACCACATGCTGGCCGATGCCGGCGGCATGCAACTGGTGCGCTGGCCGAAACAGTTCGACGTCATCGTCACCGACAATCTGTTCGGCGACATGCTGTCCGACATCGCCGCCATGCTGACCGGCTCGATCGGCATGCTGCCGTCGGCCTCGCTCGGCGCGCCTGACGCGAAAACCAAGAAGCGCAAGGCGCTCTACGAGCCGGTGCACGGCTCGGCGCCCGACATCGCTGGCAAGGGCATCGCCAATCCGATCGCCATGATCGCTTCCTTCGCCATGTGCCTGCGCTATTCCTTCGGCATGGTCGAGGAAGCCGACCGTGTGGAGGCTGCGATCGCCGCCGTGCTCGACCAGGGCCTGCGGACGAAGGACATCATGTCCGAAGGCATGACCGAGGTCGGCACGGTCCAGATGGGCGACGCCATCATCGCCAGGTTCCTGGCTTAACCAGTCTCAGCGTATCTCGCCGGCAAGCTGACGCAGCATGCCGACGAGTTGCGCTTCGTCCACCGGCTCGAAAAAGGCCGCGTCGGCGGCCTCGACGGCAACGATGGCTTGCTGCGCGGATGCCGCCCCGGCTGGGGTGATGCGGATCACCTTGGCACGGGAATCCCTGGGGTCGGCCTCGCGTGCGATCAATCCTTTTGCCTCGAGCCGGGCAACGACATCAGACGTCATCTTCACTTCGGTGCCGGCCTGGGCGGCGAGCTGCACCTGGTTGGGCGGCTCGCCATTGCGGCCGAGCCACATGGCCGAGGCCAGCAACACGAACTGAACATGAGTCAGGTCCAGTGGCGCTAGCGCCGCCGTCATGACGCGCTGCCAGCGCATGGTGGTTCGCCAGAGCAACAAGCCGGGGCTCTCCGCAGGTCCGCCGAAGCGCGTCTTCAAATCCTGCCCATCACCCATGGCTCGCCAACTCCGCCGCCTGCTCGAACAATTTAGCCATCGAGGTGTCGAAATCGCCGCTGATCTGCGGTCCAAGCTCCGGTCCGACCTCGGCGGCCGAAGGGCCTGATATTTCAAGCCGGTGCGTCACCTGCGTGCCGCCTTCGACCGGCTTCAGCGTATGCCTGAACAAGAGCCTGGTGTCGCCGAAAGAAGTTTCGTCGGCATAGGTGACGTTGTCGACGAGATCGACAATCGTCGATTCGAACGTATCCTGTCCGACCGGGGTCACCGAGACACGTGTGCCCCTGGCGAAAGGCCCGTGCAGCACGAAGGTGTCTGACCCTTCATAGGTCAGGCGGCCTTCATGCAACGCCTTCAATGCGTTCCAGATGGCTTGCGCCGGCAGCGGGGAAATCGCGGTGTATTCGTTGGTCCACATCGTCTTGCTCCGTCCATCCCGTTCGATCGATGATTTGATCTGCACACAGATTATCTGTGCGCGGAGTAAATTGCAAGAAGAATCTTTAGCCGTGGCGAAATTCGACTGAGGGAGGTATGTTCCGAACACTTAACCAGTTGTTTTATATAGCTAAAAGAACATTCTTGGGACTGATCTCTAAACCTTGACCCCTGCCGGCACCTGCCCCCAGGGGTTTTCGCCCACCTGGGATGGCATCAGCCCGAAAACCAGCAATGCCACGCCGCCAATGGCCGGGACGAAGCAGGACAAAATAAACCAGCCACTCAGGCCGATGTCGTGAAGACGCCGCACGACAAGTGCGATCCACGGCAGGGTAGCTGCCAAGGCGAAGATAAGGGCAGGTACGAAGCCTATCGAGCTCCTGCCCGCGTTGATGCCGAAGCCGTTAATGGCCAGATTGACGAGTATCCCGAAGCCAAGAAGCGCAACCATCGCAAGGGTATAGCCTAGCCAAAAGGCCCAGAATTCCTTGCGGCGGGCGCGTCCGCTGAAATTGAAATAGTCCACGCTCACCGCGCGCCCGAAATAGCTCCACAGCCCTGTTGAACCGGCTGGCTGGTTTTGGCCAGGCTTAAGTGGTTGACCGGTAACTGACGACGGCGTGGCCGAGGCGACGGCGACTACATTGTGGGCCGCGCCGTCATCCGGCTCGAACTCGACGAGAGTGCCCCTCACGAGGGCCACACCATCGTTCAGATCATTACGAGCAAACATATAGCGCTTGCCGTCGACCCCATTGATGTAACCGAAATCCTGATCCTGGTCGTAGTGATAGACCGCGCCCCGCATACCTTGCCCCTCACCGTGCTGCGATGCGCCAATACTACTAAAAGTTGATTGCAATGTGCACGTTTAGGTTAGACGCGGACCCCCGCCGGCACCGGCCCCCACTGGTTTTCGCGTCCCTGTGTCGGGATCAGCGCGAAGACGAGGATGATCAGGCCGCCGAAGGTCGGGACCAGGATGAGCAGGCAGAGCCAGCCGGTCAGGCCGAGGTCGTGTAGGCGGCGCACGATCATGCCGAGGCTGGGCAGGAAGGTGGCCAGCAGGAAAAGGCCGAAAAGCCCCACCGTCATCGCCGGCACCTCGGCGTTGTCGAAATTGCCTATCTCGGCATCGGTGAAAACGCCGATGCCGACGATCACCAGCAACGCGATCGTCCAGAACAGGCAATAGCCCCAATATTCCTTGCGGCGGGCGCGGCCGGCAAAATTGAAGTAGTTCCGGGTCAGGCCTCCCCAGAAATAGGACCAGAGATCGGTGGGCTCTGCCGGCTCTGCCGTCCGACCGAAATGCTGCGCCGGTGATACGACGGCCGTGGGCGCGGGATTGGCTTGAGTCGGTGCGGGGCTTGCACCGGCGGCCGGGCTTGCGGCCTCTATCAAGAAAACGTCACGCGCCTGGCCGCCGCCCGGCTGGAACTCGACCGCCGCGCCTTTGGGCATCGCGGTTTGCCGGCGAAGGTTCTCTCGCGTGAAAGTGTAGCGGTTGCCATCGGCTCCGGTGATGAAACCGAAGCCCTGGTCCGCATCATAGTGAAGCACCTCGCCGCGCATTTGACACCCCCTGTCGCCGCGTCCCTGCCAAGGTGTGGCACAGGCCCGACCCCGCCGGCAAGGCCAAGCGGCGCGGCTACCATTAGCGGCAAATCAAGCATAAGGCTTCACGTGCAGCCTCTTTGCCCAAGCAGACATTGACCGTCGAGCATTCCGATGCCAGCGCCGCGAGCCAGGATGGGCAGGTCACGAGGCCTCCGATCCTGGTAGATCTTACGAAGGCCGCTTCTTGGCCTTCTTGTGTTTTGGCGGGCCGGCATTGTCGAATTTCGGCTTGCCCGCCTTCTTCGCCCACGGCTTTGCCTCATGCGCGGCGGCCGGGCGCTGGTCGGCGGATGCGGGTGCGCGCTTCTCGAACTTGCGCTTCGGCGCGTTCGGGTCGAACGGCGCCTTGCCGCGATGCGGTTTCTTGTCCGGGCTCGGCGGCTGGTAGCCGGCCCGCGACAAATCCGGCGTGCCCTCCAGCCGCTTGACCACGATGTTGCCCTGCAATTTGCGATCGGGACCGATGGCGGCCAGAAAACGGTCGGCCCAGTCCGCGGCGATCTGCACGAAGGTTTCCTCCGGCTGCATCTTGATGGCGCCGATCTCGCGCTTCGAGATGCTGCCGGTGCGGCACAGCATCGGGATCAGCCAGCGCGGCTCGGCATTCTGCCGGCGGCCGACCGACAGCGAGAACCAGACGCTGGCGCCGAAATCCTCGCGGCGGCTGGGCGCCTCGTCGCGGTGCGCGAATTTCTCGCCCCCCGGTCTTTCCCGTGAAGGCGTGCCCGAAGGTGCGAACGGTGCGACGTCCATGAGATCCTCGGGCGCCGAGCGGCTGGCGCGGCATTGGCGCACGAAGGCTGCCGCCACCTGTTCGGCACCATGTTTGGCGAGCAGCGCGTCGATGAAAGCGCGCTCGTCATGCTTCACCGGCTCGTCGAAGGCCGGATCGGCAAGGATGCGCTCGTCGTCACGCCGGATCACGTCGTCGGCGGAAGGCGGGCTTGCCCATGTCGCCTTCAGCCCGGCGTTCTGCAGCAGCCGCTCGGTGCGCCTGCGGGCGCTGCCCGGCACGATCAGTGCGCTGACGCCCTTGCGGCCGGCACGCCCGGTGCGACCGCTGCGGTGCAGCAGCGTTTCCGGATTGGTCGGCAGGTCGGCGTGGATGACCAGTTCGAGATTGGGCAGGTCGATGCCGCGCGCGGCGACGTCGGTGGCGATACAGACCTTGGCGCGTCCGTCGCGCATTGCCTGTAATGCATGGCTGCGCTCGTTCTGGCTGAGTTCGCCCGAGAGCGCGACAACGGAGAAATTGCGGTTGTTGAAACGCGCGGTCAGATGGTTGACGGCGGCGCGGGTGTTGCAGAACACCAGTGCGTTCTTCGCCTCGTAGAAACGCAGCACGTTGATGATGGCGTTCTCGCGGTCGGCCTGGGCGACATTCAGCGCGCGATACTCGATGTCGAGATGCTGCTTCTCCTCACCGGCGGCCGAAATGCGCACGGCATCGCGCTGATAGCCCTGCGCCAGCGTTGCGATCGAGCGCGGCACGGTGGCCGAGAACATCAGCGTGCGGCGTTCGTTGGGTGCTGCATCGAGGATGAATTCGAGATCCTCGCGAAAACCGAGATCGAGCATCTCGTCGGCCTCGTCGAGCACCACGGCTTTCAGCGCCGACATGTCGAGCGAGTTTCGGGTGATGTGATCGCGCAACCGCCCGGGCGTGCCGACGACGATGTGGGCGCCGCGCTCCAGCGCGCGCCGCTCGGTGCGCATGTCCATGCCGCCGACGCAGGAGGCCACCGTGGCGCCGGTCATTTCGTAAAGCCATTCCAGCTCGCGCGTCACCTGCAGCGCCAGCTCCCGCGTCGGCGCCACCGCCAATGCCAGCGGTGCGGCGGCTTGGCCAAAGCGCTCGGCGCCTTCGAGAAGCGTCGGCGCCAGAGCGAGGCCGAAGGCCACGGTCTTGCCGGACCCGGTCTGCGCCGACACCAATGCGTCGGCCTGCCCGAGCTCCAGCACGGCCTTCTGCACCGGCGTCAGCTCGGCATAGCCGCGTTTTTCCAGCGCCTTTGCCAGCGCGGGAACAAGTGCTTCGAAGTTGGACATCTTACTCTTTCGGAATTCAGGGTTCTGCGCCGATCATGGAGCGCAGGCCGGGGCTGGCGCAACGCCAGCCAACAATCTTGGCCGTTCGTACTTCCTGCAGTGGCGATTGTACAGTCAAAGCACGCCGCCCGCCTTGCCTTCTCCCACAAGGGGAAAAGGAAGAACAGGCGCCGCAATTGACTCCTGCCGCAAACCGCGTAAAAGCCCGCTTCGAACGGGATTGTCTTCGATGCGCGGCCTTTTGATGGCTCTTCTTGCATTCGACGCCCCCAGCCACAATGTAAAGCATTGGGCCGGGCGCTTGGACGCGTCCGTCCGTTCCAGCAAAACCATGGCCAAAAAAACCACCGCCAAAACGGTGTGATTCCCTTGGCCTAACCACCCTCTCCCGGGTCCGGCCCGGGGGACGGAACCCGCTTCGGCCAGCGGGTTTTCTCCAAAAACCAAGCGGAGAGGGACAGGAGATCTCAGATGAGTTTCAAGGTTGCAGTCGTCGGCGCCACGGGCAATGTGGGCCGGGAAATGCTCAACATACTGGAAGAGCGCGGCTTTCCAGTGAGCGAAGTGGTGGCGCTGGCCTCGCGGCGCAGCATGGGCACGGAAGTGTCGTTCGGCGATCGCACGCTGAAGGTCAGGCCGCTCGACCAGTATGATTTTTCCGACACCGACATCTGCATCATGTCGGCCGGCGGCAATGTCTCCAAGGAATGGTCGCCGAAGATCGGCAAGCAGGGCTGCGTCGTCATCGATAATTCGTCGGCCTTCCGCTACGACCAGGACGTGCCGCTGATCGTGCCGGAAGTGAACCCGGACGCGATCTCGCTGTTCACCCGCAAGAACATCATCGCCAACCCGAACTGCTCGACCGCGCAGCTGGTGGTGGCGCTGAAGCCGCTGCACGATGCCGCCACCATCAAGCGCGTCGTTGTCGCCACCTACCAGTCGGTGTCGGGCGCCGGCAAGGAAGGCATGGACGAGCTCTTTACCCAGACCCGTGCGGTCTTCGTCGCCGACCAGGTCGACGTCAAGAAGTTCACCAAGCGCATCGCCTTCAACGTCATCCCGCATATCGACGTCTTCCTCGACGACGGCTCCACCAAGGAAGAGTGGAAGATGGTCGCCGAAACCAAGAAGATGCTCGACCCCAAGATCAAGCTGACGGCAACCTGCGTGCGCGTGCCGGTGTTCATCGGCCATTCGGAAGCGGTCAACATCGAGTTCGAGAAGCCGATCACCGCCGACGAGGCGCGCGATATCCTGCGCGATGCTCCCGGCTGCCAGGTTTTGGACAAGCGCGAGGACGGCGGCTACATCACGCCGCTGGAGTCAGCCGGCGAGGACGCCACCTTCATCTCGCGCATCCGCGAGGATTCGACCATCGACAACGGCCTGTCGATGTGGATCGTTTCCGACAATCTGCGCAAGGGCGCGGCGCTCAACGCCGTGCAGATCGCCGAGCTTCTGGTCGAGCGCGGCCTGATCCAGCCAAAGAAGAAGGCGGCCTGACGGCTGTTTGATTAGCGCTCACGGGCCGCACCGCCGCTGCCGCGGCTGGCCCTCCGCGGGGGCGCCGGACGACCGGCGGCCCGCTGTCGCGGGCTCGGCCTTCGGCCGAAGGCACTCTTCCTTCTCCCCGTTCTACGGGGAGAAGGTGCCGGCAGGCGGATGAGGGGCAGCGCCGACCTATGAGCGATCGCACCAAAATCACCGTGCGTCCGGCCATCGGTTCGGATGCCGTCGCCATCGCGACCATGATGCGCGCGTCGCTCAACGCTTTCGACTGGATGCCGGTGCTGCATACGCCAGAGGAAGATCTTTTATTCATCCGCGACATCGTGCTGCCACGGCAGCAGGTGACGGTCGCCGAGGCTGGCGAAGAGATTGTCGGCTTCATCGCCGTGAACGGCGATTGGGTGGAACAGCTCTATCTCGACCCGGCCTGGACGGGCCAAGGTCTCGGCAGCCGATTGCTGATGAAAATGACAGCGGCGCTGCCGGTGGTGAAACTGCATTGTTTCCAGGCCAACACCGGCGCCCGACGCTTCTACGAGCGCCACGGCTTTCGTGCCGAGGCCTTCGGCGACGGCAACACAAATGAGGAAGGCCTGCCGGATATTTTGTATGTCCGCCGGCGTTGATTTCAGCCGGCGCTGTCGGTGGCCAGCTTTTTCAGCAACCTCAACGCCTCCTGCGCCCGCTCCGCCGGCACGAACAGATGGTCGTGATAGAAGGCCGAGACCGGGTTGACGCCCATGCCGGCGGTGGTGAGGCGCGTGGTGATGGCGGCGAGGAAGCCGACCGCCTCCAGCGATGAATGGATATCAAGGGTGATCATCCGGCAACGGAACGAGGCGGTCAGTCCTGCTGCCCTTGCCGCCGCCTCGGTCACGATCAGCGTGGTGCCCTCGCGCTCGCGAAAAACCATCACCGGTTCGAGGCCGTCCGGTTGGGCAACCCCAGGCGCCAGCGTGGCGAAGACGTAGATACTGTCGAGCAACTCCGGTCTCATGGATGCCAACAGGGTCTTAAGATCGGTCTCGCCGGTCATTTTCTTCGTTCTCTCGCCTGATGAAACGGGCCGTCCGCTCCTCAATATCCGCCACCGCCGCAAGCCGATAGTCCATGCGCGCACTCACGACATGGCGATGTCGCTGGCGGCCGGGCTTGCCTGCTTGCCGCGTCGCACAATAGAGAGGTCGTCGGCCCCCTCCGGTCCGCGAAAAAGGCTTGCCCGAATGATCGTTCGCCCGCGCCCGACCTTCCTGCAGCTGTTCTTCATCATGCGCGGCTCCGTCGTGCCGCGCATCCTGCCGCAGATTTTTGGTTTCGCCATCTACTCGGCGGTCATCGTCGCCCTGGCGCGCTGGTTCGTGCTGGACCTCGGCGTCTTCAACATCACGCCGTTCGGGCTGGTCGGCGTAACCTTGTCGATCTACCTCTCGTTCCGCAACAACGCCGCCTACGACCGCTGGTGGGAGGCCCGCAAACTGTGGGGCGCGCTGGTCTTCGAAATCCGCAACCTGTCTCGCGCCACGACAAGCCTGATCGCCGACCCTGCCGAGCAGCGCGGCCTGCTCATGGAGGCGCTGGCCTTCTGCCATTTCCTGCGCGGACAGTTGCGCAAGACCGACAGCGTCAAGGACGCCCGCGCCTTCATAGACGCCGAAGCGGATGCGGCAGTACGCTTCGCCAACCCGGCCGACGAGATGGTCAGGCGTATGGGCCGGCGCGCCAATGCGCAGCGCCAGGCCGGCGAGGTCGACACGATCGGCTTCCGCATCCTGGATGAAAGGCTGGCCTCGATCACAGCCATCCAGGCCGGCTGCGAGCGCATTGCCGGCACGCCCTTGCCCTTCGCCTACACGCTGCTGGTGCATCGCACCGCCTATATCGTCTGCCTGCTGCTGCCCATCGGCCTGATCTCGACCACCGGCTGGGCGACGCCATTGTTCACGGCGCTCATCGCCTACACCTTCTTCGGCCTCGACGCGCTTTCGGAGGAACTCGAGGATCCGTTCGGCACCGAAGCCAACGACCTCGCCCTGGACGGTCTCTGCCGCGTCTGCGAGATTTCAGTGTTCGAGGCGTTGGGCGAAACGCCGCCGAAAATGCTGCCGGCCGAGAAGTTCTATTTTTCCTGACAACGGCCGTCGGGCGCCTGGACGCCAACGGAATGCTATTCCGGCGTGCATTACGACACGGCTGAGCTCGTGTATACCGCGGCGCAGAAGTCTGTTTCCTGGCTGGCCGAAGGGCTGAGGCTCGATCCGAAGTCTCGCCGGACACCAACTCCGCATTGAGACACAATCCTCCTGCCATGCCACTTGACCGCCGGGTTATTGTGCAGTATATAACCAATCGGTTAGATAACTAATTGGTTTTCTATATATGGCAACCGACGCACTCAGCCTGACACTGGCCGCACTGGCCGATCCGACGCGGCGTGCCATCCTGGCGCGGCTGTCGCTCGGCGAGGCCTCGGTGACGGAGCTGGCCGAGCCCTTCGCCATGAGCGGTCCCGCCGTGTCCAAGCATCTCAAGGTGCTGGAGCGCGCCGGCCTGGTGGCGCGCGGCCGCGACGCGCAATTCCGGCCGCGCCGCCTGCAGCCGGAGCCGTTGCGCGAGGTCGACGCGTGGCTGGAATCCTATCGTGTGCTGTGGAACGCGCGGTTCGATCGGATCGAAACCTATCTGCAGGCCCTGCAGAAGGGAGATCCCGACGGCAGCCACAATTGAAGCCGGCATGGTCAATCAAGGAGAGGCAGGAAAGTGGCGGATCAATCGATAGAACTTCCATCCGATGACCCGGTCATCATCATCGCCAGGACTTTCGATGCACCGCGCGCGCTTATGTTCAGGCTGTTCACCGATCCATACCATCTGGTTCGCTTCTGGGGACCGGAGGGCTCGACCTACCCGGTCTGCGAGATGGATGTGCGGCCGGGTGGCGAATGGCGGCTGACCATGCGTTTTGCCGACGGCAGCGAATATCCGACCAACAGCGTCTATCTGGAGATCACGCCGCCGGAGCGGATCATCTATCGCGATGCGCCTCTCGACCGCAGCCAGTGGCAGGACAGCTTGCCGCCGGCGCAGATGGTGACGACCATCCTGTTCGAGGATGCCGGCGGCAAGACGCGGATCGTGGCGACCGTCCGCGCCAATTCGATCGCCGCCCGGGACATGGCGGTAAAGATGGGCTTCGGCCAGATGGTCATGGCGAGCTATGCGCGCCTGGAGGCCTATCTCAAGACGCTTTGAACCAATCACGGCCCGGTGTTCTGCGAAGGTCGCAGTACCGGAGTGCAAAAAGAATCCCGTGGCGTGTCGGGTCGTCGTCCCGCTGCGCGTCCTTGGATCGACCTTCAACAAGAAGGCCGGCGCTTGAACCCGAAACATCCGAAGGAGCACCAATGAGCATTTCTCAAACCGCGCCCGTTCCGTCCGGCGCCCTGTGGACCGGCCGCGCGTTGAGCGGCCTCATCATCCTGTTCATGATCTTCGACGGCGTCATCAAACTGCCGCCGCTCGACATCGTCACCCAGACGATGGTGCCGCTGGGCTGGCCGGCGGATCCGAATGTGGCGCGCATGCTCGGCGTCATCGGCCTCGTCTCGACGGCGCTCTATGCACTGCCGCGCACCTCGGTTCTCGGCGCCATACTGCTCACCGCCTATATGGGCGGCGCCATCGCCACCAAGGTGCGCGTCGACAGCCCGCTGTTCTCGCACGAGCTGTTCGGTGTCTATCTCGGCATCATGCTGTGGGGCGGCCTGTATCTGCGCGACCCCCGGGTGCGCGCGCTGATCCCATTCAGCCGGTAGTTTCTGACGCAATTGCTAAGGGAAAGCGCCACGCGCTTTTCCTGGAATTGCTGTAAGGGGGAGAGAAAAATGTTCAGCACCATCCTCATTGTCCTGGTCGTCGTCATCGCCGCCGTCCTCATCTATGCCGCCACACGGCCCAATGACTTCGTCACCACACGCACGGCTACCATCAAGGCGGCGCCGGAAGCGATCTTCCCACTGATCAACGATTTCAGCCGCTGGCCAGAGTGGTCGCCCTACGAAAAGCTCGACCCCGACATGAAGCGCACGCTCTCCGGCGCGCAAAGCGGCAAGGGCGCCGTCTATGCCTGGGAAGGCAATGGCAAGGCCGGCAAGGGACGCATGGAGATCGTCAATTCGATGCCGTCCTCGCTGGTCGCTCTCGAGCTCGATTTCGAAAAACCGTTCCGTGCCAACAACAGTGTCGATTTCACCTTGACGACGTCGGGCGACACCACCGCCGTCTCCTGGGCTATGCGCGGCAGCCGGCCGTTCATCGCCAAGCTGATGGGCCTGTTCATGAATTTCGACACGCTGATCGGCCGGGATTTCGAAGTCGGCCTCGCCAATCTGAAGCGCAACACCGAGGCATGACCGGTTAGAGCGGTTCAGCGTCTGACGGGATTGCTCTGGGGACGCCACTGCGTGTTCGAGCGAAGGACATAGCGATCTTCATTATCCTCGGGATCAAATTAGCCGTCTGAGAGTTAAGGGCTTGGCGGCGAGACGGCGATCCGCGTGAGAGAGGAACGAAAATGAAGAAAATCCTGACTATCTTGGTACTGACGACGGCGCTCGGCGCATGTTCGCAAACAGAAAAAGGCGCGGCGATCGGCGGCCTTGGCGGTGCGGCGGTCGGCGCGGCCGTTGCCGGTGATCCGGTTCAAGGCGCCGTGGTAGGCGGCGCCGTCGGTGCGGTGGCCGGCGCGCTGATCGGCCATGCCAGCGAAAGCGGCCGATGCCGGTACCGCGACCGCCACGGGCGGGTCTATGTCGACCGCTGCCCCGACGGCTATTGATCGGCGCTCAGCACTGAAAAGCAGCAAACGGCGGGCGATCGCCCGCCGTTTCGCGTCTGAACACCCTACAGCAGCTCCTTGATGGCTTCCCAAGCCTCGCGGCCGAGACGCGCATCGGCATCATCATTGCCGCCATGGGCGTGCGATGCCGAACGTGGCGTGGTTTCTCCGGGCAGGAGAAGGCGGTGGCCGGCGTCGGGATCTGAGACAAGTCGTGTGAGCTTGCCGACATCTTCTCGACGCCGGACAATCGAGCGGGCAAAATCCAGCGATGGCCACAGCGCGTCGTCGCCACCCGCGACCAACACGATCTTCGCTGAAATTACTTCGACGGGAATGGCGGCTCGGTCCGCATCCTGCTTGAAGCTCGCCAGGCAGTGCTCGAAAAGTCCTCTGTAAGACACAAGGCCATCGACATGGCTTACCTTCCAGTTCGGGTCGGTCGGAACGAATGGCAGCGGAACGCCCTTCAGTGTCCATGACGATCGTTCAGGCCAGCTGATGCCGTCGCGGCCGGGGCCGATATTGCCCCAAACCACCGATGTCGGGCTGATCGCCGCCACGCCATCGATGCGCGGGTCATGAACCGCCGCGAGCAAGGCCGCCTCGGCGCCTTTGGACGTGCCGACATAAACGATGCGCCGGCATCCCAACCCGACGAGGCAGTCGGTCGCGGCGAAAAATGTTTCCAGCGGGATTTCGCATATGCCGGGAACCTGCCCCTCGCCGCCAAACCACTGAAGAGCGAGCGCGGACACACCCTGGTTGGCAAACAGCCGGGCGCGGGCGACGTCGACGCGGCCGCTCGATCCGCTCAACACCACGACGCCCGTCGTGGCCTCGGCGCATCGCAACAGCGCTCCGGCAACGCCACCGGACAGGATTTCTTGGGTAATTTCCCGTTCGCTCATCCGCTCGGCTCGAATGCCGCCATGGCATTGCTCGACAATAGCAAAACGGCGGGCACAGGCCCGCCGTTTTGTTTCCGCAAGGAATGGGAAGCGATTACTCCGCCGTGGCGGCTTCCTCGGCCGGCGCGGCGGCAGCGGCCGCAACGGCGGCCGCGGCATCTTCCTGCGCCTTCTTCAGCAGGGCGGCGCGTTCCTGCGCCTTCTTGCCCGGTTCGGCCTTCTTCGGGTTGGAGCGGGCGTCGCGCTTGGCAAGGCCGGCCTCGTCGAGGAAGCGCAGCACGCGGTCGGTCGGCTGGGCGCCGTGCGACAGCCAGTGCTTGACGCGGTCGGCGTCGACCTTGACGCGCTCGCCGTCCTTCGGCAGCAGCGGGTTCCACGAGCCGAGCGACTCGATGAACCGGCCGTCGCGCGGCGAACGGGCGTCGGCAACGACGACGTGGTAGTAAGGACGCTTCTTCGAGCCCGCACGGGCCAGTCTGATCTTCAGTGCCATTTCTTTATCTCCTAAAAGCTCTGATTTCGTTGATGAGTTGGGTCGACCTCAACCCGTTTTCGTCACGCCGTTGGCAGCGGCGATCTGTTCGTGGTGGCGGATCACTTCGCGGACGACGAAGTTGAGGAATTTCTCCGCGAAATCGGGGTCGAGATGCGCGTCATGCGCCAGCTGGCGGAGACGGGCGATCTGCTGCTGCTCGCGCGCCGGGTCGGCCGGCGGCAGGCCATGCTCGGCCTTGAGCACGCCGACCGCCTTGGTGCAGCGGAAGCGCTCGGCCAGCATGTGAATGAGGGCGGCATCGATGTTGTCGATCGAGGCGCGGTAGCCGGCCAGGATGATGCGTGCGTCGGCCATGTCTTTTTCCTCGTTCATAGCGTCCTCACTTCTTCTTGCCGAGGCCGGGCAGCCCACCACCGCCGAGGCCGGGAAGGCCCGGAAGTTTCATGCCGCCGGGCAGGCCGGGCAAACCGCCGCCGCCGGGAAGACCACCAGGGAGGCCCTTCATGCCACCGAGGCCGGCGGCCTGTGCCTGTTTCTGCAAGGCCTCGAGCTGCTTGGGATCCATCTTGGAGAGGTCAGGCATGCCGCCCATGCCGGGCATCATGCCGCCCCCCAAACCACCAAGCCCCATCTTGGAAGCAAGGCCGCCCATCATGCCGCGCATGAGACCGCCGCCTTTGCCCTTGCCGCCCATCGCCTTCATCATGTCGGCCATGCCGCGATGCATCTTCAACAGCTTGTTGATCTCGGCCGCGTCGGTGCCGGAGCCGGCGGCGATGCGCTTCTTGCGCGAGTGCTTCAGCATGTCGGGGTTGGCGCGCTCGGCCTTGGTCATCGAGGAGATGATGGCGAGCTGGCGGCCGAACATCTTGTCGTCGAGACCGGCGGCGGCCATCTGGTCCTTCATCTTGCCCATGCCGGGCATCATGCCCATGATGCCGCCCATGCCGCCCATTTTCGACATCTGCTGAAGCTGCTGGGCGAGGTCGTTCAGGTCGAACTTGCCCGACTGCATCTTCTTGGCCATCGCCGCCGCCTGCTCGGCGTCGATGTTCTCGGCGGCCTTCTCGACCAGGCTGACGATGTCGCCCATGCCGAGGATGCGGTCGGCGATGCGCTTGGGGTGGAATTCCTCCAGCCCGTCCATCTTTTCGCCAGTGCCGATCAGCTTGATCGGCTTGCCGGTGACGGCGCGCATGGAAAGAGCAGCACCACCACGGCCATCGCCGTCCATGCGGGTCAGCACCAGGCCGGTGATGCCGACGCGCTCGTCGAAGCTCTTGGCAAGGTTCACGGCGTCCTGGCCGGTCAGCGAATCCGCGACCAGCAGGATCTCATGCGGGCTCGACACCTTCTTGATGTCGGCCATCTCGACCATCAGCGGCTCGTCGATATGAGTGCGGCCGGCGGTATCGAGGATGACGACGTCATGGCCGCCGAGCTTGGCCGCCTGCACGGCGCGCTTGGCGATGTCGACCGGGTTCTGGCCGGCAATGATCGGCAGCGTGGCGACCTTGACCTGCTCGCCGAGCTGGCGCAACTGCTCCTGCGCAGCGGGACGCCGCGTGTCGAGCGAGGCCATCAGGACCTTCTTGTTCTGGCGATCGGTCAGCCGCTTGGCGATCTTGGCCGAGGTCGTCGTCTTGCCGGAGCCCTGCAGGCCGACCATCATGACGACGACGGGCGCCGGCGCATTGAGGTCGATGGCGACACCCTCGGCGCCCAGCATGTCGACCAGCTCGTCATGAACGATCTTGACGACCATCTGGCCGGGCTTGATCGACTTCAGGACCGCGGCGCCGACGGCCTTTTCACGGACCTTGTCGGTGAACGACCGCACCACTTCCAGCGCCACGTCGGCCTCGAGCAGCGCACGGCGCACCTCGCGCAGCGCCGCCGAGACATCAGCCTCCGACAGCGCGCCACGGCCGGTCAGGCCGTTCAGGATGGAGCCAAGGCGCTCTTGTAGGGACTCAAACATTGGTCAACCCGCCGCGCGAGAGCGCCTTGGAGTCATAGGGATCCCTGTCGGGCCGGTGGCCCTCCACGCCTCTTGTGCGCTCCTGCAGCGATTCAAACATCTATCGTCCTTCGATCTCGGTTCGGGGTTCGATCCGAGAAGTAATGCGTTCGCGCCAAGTCGCCAAGCAAAAGCCCAAAACCAAAAAGCACCCGGGGGCGCACAGCGCTGCCGGGTGTTGGCCTCCAGGATCTGTTTACAGCACTCGGCCTCAAAGAGGCTTCGGCGTCCTGGTCGGCTTGCTCGGAGGGATACTCGTCGCGGAATTCGGGGCGTGTAGACAGGAAAACGGCTGCGGAGTCAAGGCAGGGACCAATCGGTGCGGCTCTTCGAGCAGCAATCAGGCTGCCATCATTGCGCCCGAAAGCCCAGCGCCAACCCTGAGCGGCGAGCGCGAATGCAGCAGCAGCACGATCGTCAACAGGCTGCAGACGATGCCGATGACGGCGATGACAATTGCATCCGCCGTCGTCCAGTCCGGCCCTTCGAGCGGCTTGGCGGTGAACAAGGCGAAGGAATTGTAGCTCTCCTGGTGCGAGATCAGCAGGAAACCGGTCAGGTTGTTGCCGAGATGGGCGCCCAGCGCCGCACCGAGATTGCCAGTGGCGTAGACCACCAGTGTCAAAAGCAGCGCGAAAGCCGCGATCGAGACGAGCACGCAGGCGTTGATGGCGGCCGACGAGGCGCTGCTCCAGTGCAGCGCGGTGAACAGCAGGCCGGGCAGCAACGCCCAGATCAGCGGACTTCTGAACCGGTTGGCCAAGCCACGCAGCAGGTAACCGCGAAACAGCACTTCTTCCGACGACGTCTGCAGAAAGGTGAGCGCGACGATCGGGATCGCGAACAGCAGCCAGGATGACAGGCTGATCGTGCCGCGCGCTATCCCCGGCTGCAGTAGATAGAGCAGGATTTCTGACAGAGCCGAGGTGATCAGCACCGCGACCAGCCCCTTGAAGAAGTCCGGCCACGATACACGGCGACTGGCGCCAAGCAGCGCCGACAGCGGTTCGCCATGTACCCAGCGCATGGCGATCCACAGGCCGATCCAGATGCCGGCAAAGGAGCCAAGCGCGCTGAGGATGCCGATGGGCGATGCAAGGAAACCCTGCATCCCGCCGACGGGTGCCGTCCCACCGATTGAAGCCTGCCAGGCGAAGTAGGCATAGGTACCGCCGAACAGCACGATCGCGGTGGATATGGCCCAGAACAGGACGACGATTGCCGTGCCGGAAAACAGCCGCCACAAGGTCGTCTTGTGGTTTGGCGAATGCCGGTAGGTCTCAAACGCGGCCGGGTCGATCGTCACGCGGGGTCCTTTTGACGAATCCATCAGCTGCGGATCTGCTCTTTGTTGCGACGCAATTCCCAAGGGGGACGCGCTATGCGCTTCTCCCGGGAAAACCGTTTCACACTTTTCCTGGAATTGCTCTAGCTGATGGTCCCGAAAATCGGAATCGATTTCGCAAAGGATAACGCTGGCCGCGCTTCCGACCGAAACGCGGCGCCAGAGCATCGACTGGCTTGCACGCTCAAGCGGCGGCGCCGTAGCGACCGTCGCTTGAGCAAGTTTTCGTCAACGCACCACGTACATGATGCGCCGCGTCTGCGGATCGATCAGCGCCGGCTGACCGTTCACATAGACGTAGCGGTAGTTGTAGTCGGGAATTTCGCGCAGCTCGACAGTGTCGGGCAAGGTCGCGCCGGTCACCACTTCGCCGTCGAGATAGACCGGGTCGAGGCGATGCGTGTCGACATAGGTACGGACTTCAGCGGGCGGCGGGGGAAAGTCACCCTCGACCGGATCACTGGCGATGATGGCTCCGGTATAGTCGGTCGAGTAATTGCCGATGTCTTTTGGCGGCGAGACGACAGCGATGCTGGAGCCGTGCGGGCGTTGCGTCAGGATCACCCGGCTGCCGCTGAAATCGGCCGTCACATAGTCGGAATAGACCCAGCCCTGGCCGCCGGCTTCGGCGATGGTGCACCATTTGCTGTTTTCGATGCAGCCATTGAGCGTCGCCGACTGGCCGGCGGCGAGCACGCCGATGACCGGATATTGCGGGCCGGGGCCGGCGCGCACGTTGAGATCGGTGACCGCTGATACGGCGGTGTCGGCAAACGCGACACCCGACATCACGGTCATCATCCCGGCGATTGCGGGAAACAAGACGGATTTCATGGCTTCTCTCCGTTTTCATGGTCCCTCGGCGGTGAAAACGGGGCAATGGCGCATGCGTTCCGGCTAAAGCGCCCGCGCGACCTCACGATTTGTTCCCGCTTCTTTCGGCAGACCGGTCAAGAGGTCGTGAACGAAGGCCAGTTTCCGCCCCGTCACATCCGAAATGACGAAGGGATAGAGGTCGGGTAGACCCATGCAACGGTTGATCGAGTTGGAGGCTTCCGACAGCACCAGCCAGCGGGCCAGGATTTTTTCGAACGGCTCGGGCGTGTTGGCGGGCTCCGAAGCCGCGGCCTGCGGTTCGCCGCCAGTGTCGCCTCGCGGCAGGTCATTGGCTTCCACCGTCTCCAGCTGGCCAAGTGGGAAGTTCAGCGCGTGGACCATCTCCAGCGTGTCGGTGATGTGCAGATGGTGGGCCCAGGTTTCGGCCCAGTCCTCCCAGGGATGCGAGGTGGCATAGGCCGTGATGTGGTTTTGCTGCCAGTCGGGCGCGGCACCGTTTGCGTAGTAGATCTTCAGCGCCTCTTCGTAATCGGCGCGGTCGTCCCCGAACAGAGCGCGGAAAGCGTCCAGCCTTTGCCGATCGTCGCGGATCAGGCGGTCCCAGTAATAATGGCCGAGTTCGTGGCGGAAATGGCCGAGCAGGGTTCGATAGTTCTCCCCCATCTCGACGCGGCGCTTCTCGCGTTCGGCTGAATCGGCCTCGGCGACGTTGAGCGTGATCAGCCCATTGTCATGGCCGGTCAGGATGCGCTCGCCGCCGGGGCCGCCACCGATCGGATCGGCAAGGAAGTCGAAGGCGAGGCCCACCTCGTCCGTGGGGTTCTGCTTGGGCGCGACAGGCAGGCCGAAGGCAAGCAGCGAATAGATGGCGCGCTTCTTCGCGGCCTCGACCCGGATCCAGCGGCGGCGGTTGCCGTCGACGGAGAGATCGGGGATCATCTGGTTGAGCACGCAGGCGCGGCAAAAGACCTGCCCTGGTTCGGCCATCCAGTTGCAGGCGCACTCATCGGCGTTCGTGCACTGGAAGACGCCGTCCGTACCCGACAGGGCAAAACGGGCATGCTCGGCATCGTAGAGCACGAGGCTCCCACAGTTCAGGCATTGCGCGTTCTCGAAGTAGAGACGATGGCCGCAATGCGGGCAGTCGAAGAGTTTCATCTTGATCTCAAACCGTTTGGGGAAGGGCATCGTTCAAACGCCGATCGTCGAGCGCCGTTCCCTGGCCGTGACACCATTCAGCAACATCGTGGAGGATAAGCGAGGCTTCGGCCGCGCCTGTCACAATATTCACTTGATCGTAGGTAAATTCCCCGGCATGCGCCAGCATCGTGCCACAGACGGTGACAAATGCGGGTTTCGCTGGCAAATTCGCGCCGGGACGTGAATCAGGCAACCAGGAGAACAACATGGCATTTCTTGCCAAGGGTAGGATTTTAGCGGCCGCGGCGGTGGCGGTGCTTGGGCTGGCGGCAGGCGCGCAGGCGGCGCCCAGCTGTGGCAAGACGGGCGCCGGCTTCGATGCCTGGAAACAGGATTTTGCCGCGGACGCCAAGTCCGAAGGCGTCGGCTCGAAGGGTCTGGCCGCCCTGGCTGGCGCGACTTATGCAACAAGGACGATCTCGGCCGACCGCGCCATCCACAAGGCTTTCAGCGGCTCGGTGGACGATTTCATGAAGCGCCGTGGCGGGGCCGCGATCATTTCCAAGGGCCGTGCGCTGAAGAAGTCGAACGCGGCGCTGTTCAGCCAGATCGAGAGCAACTACGGCGTGTCGCCGGGTGTGCTGCTCGCCATCTGGGGCATGGAGACCGGCTTCGGTGCCTCCATGGGCAACCAGAATACGGTCTCCGCCATCCTGACGCTGACCTATGATTGCCGCCGTCCGGCCTATTTCCATCCGCATGCCATCGCGGCCTTGAAGCTGGTCGATCGCGGAGCGTTGACCGCCTCGTCGGTCGGCGCCATGCATGGCGAGGTTGGCCACACGCAGTTCCTGCCGGGCAATGTCTTGAAGTATGCGGTCGGCAACGGCAATTTGCGCGACAAGGCGACGGCTTTGGCATCCACCGCCAACTACCTCAAGGGGCATGGCTGGCGGGCCGGCGCGAGCGCGAGCGCGAACATGGGCGCGATTGCCGGCTGGAATTCCGCGAGCGTCTACCAGCAGGCCATCGCCCGCATCGCCGACGCGATCGACGCCAACTGATTGACCCTCTGTTCGACGGCAAGAGCCCGGCCATGCGCCGGGCTCTTGGTCATGGACCAGGATTAAAACCCAATCGCTCGAATGACCAAGTTCGATCCCGTCAAATCTCCCTCAACAATGCGCGTAACCGCTCAACGGGCATTTCCGGGAACCGGGAGTGCTGAGTTCCTCGGCGTTGGAGCCGCCGCCTTTGGCGTGCCCTCGACCACCGTCGGAACTCCGGTAGCCTGCTATTAGCCGCCGCCGCCCGAGGGGCATGTCTTGGAAGCGGGAACCTCGAAGGTGCCGGCGTAAACATTTGAGCAGGTACGGAATTTGGCATT
This sequence comes from Mesorhizobium erdmanii, assembly GCF_013170725.1. NCBI lineage: Bacteria > Pseudomonadati > Pseudomonadota > Alphaproteobacteria > Hyphomicrobiales > Phyllobacteriaceae > Mesorhizobium > Mesorhizobium erdmanii. Next base: position 1,025,507 of record NZ_CP033361.1, read on the forward strand.
TCGCCGTTCTGTAGGAGCCGCCTTTGGCCTGCCCTTGATGTCCATCTCTGTCGGCTGGTCGGAATGCGCCCAGCCGCTCGCCGGGCATTTCTGGGAAACGGGAACCTGGAAGGCGCCGTCAATACCGCTGCAGTTACGGAAGTTGGGCGACCGCGGCGCCGGCGCTTGCGTAACCTTGGCGGGCTTTGACTTCCCCTTGAGAACCATCCAGATTTCGGTCGACTGATCGAGCTGCAGCCTGTTTATGTCGGAATAACTGATGCGGCCGCTGCGTATCCCATCGGCGAGGCGCTGGCAGAACAAGGCCGGCATGCGTTCCTCAGAGACGCCCATGAACGAAGCGATGTCATGCTTGAACGTAAGGTTCGCCGTGCGGGCAAAAGCGATGCACTCGTTCATATCTGTCTTGGGATCGCGCTTGGCGCCTGCTTGTGAAGACTGGCACATCGACAAGACGACAACCGCTGCAAGCAGAAAGGAAATGCTATTTTTCACTGTCAAAACCCCTGAACCCACAAATGAACTTAAATGAAGCTGCCAGAAGGTCAAACAAGAACCGACCGCAGTCGGCTTCATTCTGTTTATATTAGCGGGACAAAATAAAACCCGACGTCTCCGCCGGGTTTGTTAGGCATGATTGGTAGTGCTTTGCTGCCGTTGAGTATCAGCCCTTGCGGCTGCGCGCGGCGAGCGTGCGCAGCCTTAGCGCGTTCAGGCGGATGAAGCCGGCGGCGTCCTTCTGGTCGTAGGCGCCGCGGTCGTCCTCGAAGGTGACCAGCGCGTCGGAATAGAGCGTCTTCTTCGACTTGCGGCCGGTGACCATGACGTTGCCCTTGTAGAGCTTGAGGCGCACCGTGCCTTCGACGTCTTCCTGGCTCTTGTCGATCATCGCCTGCAGCATCAGACGCTCGGGCGCGAACCAGAAGCCGTTGTAGATGAGTTCGGCGTAGCGCGGCATGAACTCGTCCTTGAGATGCGCCGCACCGCGGTCGAGCGTGATCGATTCGATGGCGCGGTGGGCCACGATCAGGATGGCGCCGCCAGGTGTCTCGTAGACGCCGCGCGATTTCATGCCGACGAAGCGGTTCTCGACCAGATCGAGCCGGCCGATGCCGTTGTCGCGGCCGAGATCGTTGAGCGCGGCCAGCATCGTCGCCGGCGACAGCTTCTTGCCGTTGAGCGCGATCGGATCGCCCTTCAGGAATTCGATCTCGATCTCGGTGACCGCGTCCGGCGCATCCATCGGCGAGACCGTGCGCTGGTGGACGAATTCCGGCGGCTCCACCCACGGATCCTCCAGCACCTTGCCCTCGGAAGAGGAGTGCAGAAGGTTGGCGTCGACCGAGAACGGCGCCTCGCCCCTTTTGTCCTTCGCGACCGGGATCTGGTGCTGCTCGGCGAAATTGATCAGGTCGGTGCGCGACTTGAACGACCAGTCGCGCCAGGGCGCGATGACCTTGATGTCGGGGTTGAGGGCGTAAGCCGAAAGCTCGAAGCGGACCTGGTCGTTGCCCTTGCCGGTGGCGCCATGCGCGATCGCGTCGGCGCCGGTCTCCCTGGCGATCTCGACGAGGTGCTTGGAGATCAGCGGCCGCGCGATCGAGGTCCCCAAGAGGTAGGTGCCCTCATAGACGGTGTTGGCGCGGAACATCGGGAAGACGAAGTCGGCGACGAATTCCTCGCGCACGTCGACGATGCGTATGTCCTTGATGCCCATCATCTCGGCTTTCTGGCGCGCCGGCTCCAATTCGCCGCCCTGGCCGAGATCGGCGGTGAAGGTGACGACTTCGGCGCCGAGTTCGGTCTGCAGCCATTTCAGGATGATGGATGTGTCGAGACCGCCGGAATAGGCGAGCACGACTTTCTTGACGTCTTTGGTCTTGGACATTTCTGCTCCGTCGATGGCGGACGCTTGGAAGCCGGGCGTCACGGATTGTCGGAGCGCCTTTTAGCAGGAACGGCAAAGCGAGCAAGCATGCGCGGCGCCAGACCGCTGATCCAGCGCGCGTCGGGCCTTTGCAACCGGCTTATCGCGGCATGACCTCCGGGCAAATGGAAGCCCGTTGTCCGGAGATCATGCCACTGGGGAAACAACCCGCTACAATCATGGGCTGCATTTACGCCCAGGATTTAAGCAAGTTTTCATGCTCTGCCGCTAAACAAACAGCCCTGAGCTGCATTGGCCGCGCAATCGGGCCGAAGCGGCTTTTGCCGCCCGTTGCGGGCATCCTCGGGCTTGGGCATTTGTTGATGCGCGTCATATCATGCATCGTCACGGAGCATAATCTGTGGCTCGTTCTGCTGGCGGCACTGATGTGCGTCACCGGCTGCTGGGTGACGATCGGTCTCCTCGACCGCGCCAGGAAAACCGTCGGCGTGCAGATGCGGGGATGGCTGTTCCTGACCGCGGTCGCGGCCGGTTCCTCGATCTGGTGCACCCATTTCATCGCCATGCTGGCCTATCAGCCCGGCGCGCCGATCACCTTCGATCCGGCGCTCACCATGATATCCCTGGTCATCGCCATGGTCGGAACAGGCGCGGGCTTCGGCCTTGCCCTGGACAAAGGCCGCGGCCTGGCGCCGGAATGGGGCGGGTGCGCCGTCGGGCTGGCGATCTCGGCCATGCACTATACCGGCATGATGGCCTATCATGTGGCCGGCATCGTCGAGTGGGACGGCCACTATGTCGCCGCCTCGGTACTGATCTCGATGGTCTTTGCCGCCGTGGCGATCGGCCAGGCGGTGCGCCGGCCGCAGCGCTGGTCGCACTATCTCGGCATCGGGCTTCTGGTGCTGGCGATCGTCGGCCTGCATTTCACGGCGATGGCGGCGGTGGCCGTGACGCCGCTCTCCTTCATCACCACCGGCACCAATCCCGATATCCTCGAGGCAATGGCCGTCGCGGTCGCCGTGGTCGGCCTGATCGTCGCGGCCACCGGTTTCGCCAGCTACCTGATCGACGAGCGCGGGCGGCTCGAGAGCTTCGAGCGGCTGCAGCACCTTGCCCTCAACGACGCGCTCACCGGCCTTGCCAACCGGGTCTCCTTCAACGACCGCCTCGACCACGAAATCGCGCAGGCTGGCGAGGATCAGGACACGATGACGGCCGTCATCGTCATCGATCTCGACCGCTTCAAGGAGATCAACGACCTCAGGGGCCACGCCGCCGGCGACCAGGCGCTCAAGATCATTGCGCGCAGGCTGGCGAAGCTTACCGGCGACGGCGAGTTCGTCGCCCGGCTCGGCGGCGACGAATTCGCCGCCATCAAGCGCTTCAAGGACCAGAACGACCTGCTCGGCCTGGTGTCGCGGCTGGAGAAATCATTGTTCGAGCCGTTGCGCATCGACGATTTCGAAACCGTCACCGGCGCCAGCATCGGCGTCGCCGTCCATCCGCGAGACGGGGCCGACCGGGAAAGGCTGGTCAGCAATGCGGATCTGGCCATGTACCGGGCCAAAAACGACGTGACGCGGGCCGTCTGCTTCTACGAATCGGCCATGGACGAGACGGCACGAGCGCGCCGGGCGCTGGCCACCGACCTTCGCCTGGCGATCGAGCGCGGCGAGCTGTCGCTGCACTATCAGGTGCAGACCTCGGTGCAGACCGGCGCCACCTGCGGCTACGAGGCGCTGCTGCGCTGGACCCATCCCGTGCACGGCATGGTCCCGCCCGTCGAATTCATTCCGATCGCCGAGGAGAATGGCTCCATTCTGGCGATCGGCGAGTGGGTGCTGCGCACCGCCTGCCGGCAGGCGGCCTCCTGGGACAATGGCCACAAGATCGCGGTCAATTTGTCGCCGGTGCAGCTCGCCCATGCTGATCTCGCCAAGCTCGTCCATCAGATACTGGTCGAGACCGGTCTCTCGCCGAAGCGTCTCGAGCTCGAGCTGACCGAATCGACGATCGTCGCCGACAAGGTGCGCACGTTGCACGTGCTGCGCCAGATCAAGGCGCTCGGCGTGACGATCGCCATCGACGATTTCGGCACCGGCTATTCCTCGCTCGACACGCTGCGCTCGTTTCCGTTCGACAAGATCAAGCTCGACCGCTCCTTCATGGCCGATGTCGAGCGCAGCCCGCAGGCCAAGGCGATCATTCGCGCCGTGCTGACGCTGGGGCGCAGCCTCGACATCCCCGTGCTGGCCGAAGGCGTCGAGACCCATGTCCAGCTGACCATCCTGCAAGTCGAAGGCTGCAACGAGGCGCAAGGCTATTTCCTTGGCCGTCCCAAGCCGATCGATCAGATCCTGTTGACCGGAACGGCAGCCGTCATGCTGGCCGAGATGGACCAGTCGGCGGCCTGACCTGCCGTCTGGCGCCGATGCCGCGCGTCCCGTATAGGCTCCCATGTTCTCCTAGGGGCCGCACATGTCCTTCATTCCCGATACCGCCACGCTGATCCAGTTCGCCATCGCCACCGTGATCCTGGCGATCACGCCCGGGCCTGACATGACGCTGTTCGTGTCTCGCACCCTGAGCCAGGGGCGCGCCACCGGTTTTGCCTCGATGGCCGGCGCGTTGTGCGGCACGCTGATCCACACCACGCTGGTGGTGGTCGGCGTCTCGGCGCTGATCGTCGCCTCGCCGATGGCCTTCTTCGTGCTGAAAATCTTCGGCGCGGGCTATCTCGTCTTCCTCGCATGGCAGGCGATCGCCAAGGGCTCGGCGTTTTCGCCGGAGAAGAAGACAGGACCGCAAATCTCGCTGTTGCGCAGCTGGGCGGCGGGGCTGGGCGTCAATTTGCTCAACCCGAAGATCATCCTGTTCTTCATGACCTTCCTGCCGCAGTTCGTCTCAGCGCATGACCCGCACGCGCAGGGAAAGCTGTTCTTCCTTGGCGCCATGTTCATCGTGCTGTCGATCCCGGTGACGGCGCCGATGGTGCTGGCGGCGGAGAAATTCTCGGCGGCTATGAAGGCCAGCCCGCGCGTCACGCGGGTGGTCGACTATCTTTTCGCCGGTGTTTTTTCCGCTTTCGCGCTCAAGATCCTGACGGCGCAGGCGAAATAGGCGGGTTCTCATCGGTCCACCGGCTTCCGGCCCAGCGGCCGGCGGCGAGCCAATAGAAGATGCCGCCAACCATGCCGCCGCCGATCACGGCCATGATCGCGCCGGTCTCCTTCACCGCGAAGATGGACTCTTGGGCGTGGTCGACGAGGCCGAGGAAGACGCCCGCGACCACCGCGCCCGCCAGCGCGTAGTACAGCCAGTCGCGCCGGCCGATGATTTCGGCAACCAGGATGACGATCACCGACGGCAAGAAGGCGAAATAGGCCACGAACAAAGCGACGAAGGGGATCGACACATACAGCGAAGCCGTCATCGTCGGGTGCGTGTGGTCGGGCGTATAGCCGAGCGAGGCCAGGAACAGGACGTTGAGGAAGGCGCTCGCCGCCAGCGAGGCGACGGCATAGCCAAACAGGATGACGGCAAAGCGGACGAGATAGGCGACGAAGCGGGTCATTGGGGATCTCGGCCCATGAGACGGCCCGAACGGCGTCCGGCAACCAACCAGTAGACCGAACCGGCGGCGGTGCCGGCCGTGGCCAGGAAACCGAGAAAGCCAGGATTGAAGACAAACCCGCCGGCCGAGCCCGGGATAAGAACGCCAAAGGCGATGGAGGTGACCGCCCCGGTGACCGCGAAATAGAACCATCCGCGCAGTGACAACCGTTCGGCGATGAAGATCGCGGGGCCGACGATCAGCAGCGCGCAGACCGCCACGGTGAGCACCGCCAGCGGGAAGGAGCCCAGCCAGTCGAAGGTGAAGACCAGGGACCAGTTGCCATATTCGATCCCTTCCAGGAGCGTGATCAGCAGCACAGGCACCAGGATCGAGGTCAGCACGCCGGCGATGTAACCGACTGCTATGATGGCGATGCGTTTGAGTCCGGCGACGAGACGGCTCACGCCTCTCCGTGCCCCGCGATCATCATGGCTTCCAGCGCCAGTCGGTCGACCTTTCGCATGCGCTCGGATTCGGACTTCAGCTGGCCGCAGGCGGCAAGGATGTCGCGGCCGCGCGGCGTTCGGATCGGCGAGGCGTAGCCGGCATTGTTGATGTAGTCGGCGAATTTCTCGATCGTTTCCCAGTCCGAGCACTGGTAGTTGGTGCCGGGCCACGGATTGAACGGGATCAGGTTGATCTTGGCCGGAATGCCCTTGAGCAGCTTGATCAGCCCCTTGGCGTCCTCGATGGAATCGTTGACGTCCTTCAGCATCACATATTCGAAGGTGATGCGCTTGGCGTTGGACAGGCCGGGATAGGCGCGGCAAGCCGCGATCAGCTCCTTCAGCGGATACTTCTTGTTGATCGGCACAAGCAAGTCGCGCAGATCGTCATTGGTGGCGTGCAGCGAGATCGCCAGCATGACACCGATCTCCTCGCCGGTGCGCAGGATCTCGGGCACGACGCCGGAGGTCGACAGCGTGATGCGGCGCTTGGACAAGGAAAGCCCATCGCCGTCGGAAGCGATCAGCAGCGCCTTCTTCACCGCTTCGAAATTGTAGAGCGGCTCGCCCATGCCCATCATGACGATGTTGGAGACCTTGCGGCCTTCGGCCGGCACGATGGCGCCATCCGGCGTGTCACGGTCGGGGAAATCGCCGAGCCGGTCGCGGGCGGTGAGCAACTGCGCCAGGATCTCCTCGGCCGTGAGATTGCGCACCAGCTTCTGCGTGCCGGTGTGGCAGAACGAACAGGTCAGCGTGCAGCCGACCTGCGAGGAGATGCACAGCGTGCCGCGGCCTTCCTCGGGGATGTAGACGGTCTCGATCTCGACCGGCCGCCCGGCGCCGCGCGGCGGAAAGCGGAACAGCCATTTGCGCGTGCCGTCGGCGGAAATCTGCTCCTCGACGATTTCGGGCCTGGCGACAGTGAAATGCTTGTCGAGCTCGGCGCGAAGGTCCTTGGAGATGTTGAACATGCCGGCGAAATCGGAAACGCCGCGCACATACATCCAGTGCCAGAGCTGCTGGGCGCGCATCTTGGCCTGGCGCTCGGGCACGGTGCCGGATTCGATGAGGGCGGCGGCGAGCTCGGCGCGGGTCAAGCCGATCAGCGACGGTTTTTCGGCCGTCGCGGCACGGCTGCGCAACGCGTCGCGGGCGCCTTCGGCGGTAAGGTCAAGCGAAAGGGTCATGGTTCCACGGATATAAGCGGTTTGCGGCCGATTTCATCCATCGTGCCTGATATGAAGCGCGGCGCATAGCACAGGTTGAGTACGAAGTCATGCGGCGTCGGCCTGCCCCCGTTTCGGTGGACCCTCCACGTGCCGACGCGCGGTGCCGATCACATAGTCGTGTTGATGTAACGACCGCCCTTCACCGGTCGAAGCCTGGGATAGGGCAAAAGTGCCCTTCAAAAACGGGAGTATGCAGGATGAATTCGAAAAACATCGCCGTTGTCATCGGTCTTATGGGCCTCTGTGTCTCACAGGCATTTGCCGAAGACACGATGGGCACGATGACCATGATGAAAGGTGGGCAGGTAACGGCCATAATGCCGGACGGGCATATGGGAACCATGACGCCGGATGCGAAAATGGGCGCCGAAATGATGAAGATGGCCAAGCCGATCAAGCACTGCATGATGCTGATGACCGACGCCAAGGGCAAAACTTACATGATCGATACGTCGACAAAGAAGGCCCAGGCCGAATGTGAAAAAATGGCCATGTAAGGGCCAGGGCCATGCTGTGGGTAGTCGGCCGACGGCATGGCTCAACGTCCGCACGGACTTGATTGCGGAGGTTTGATCGCCGCAACGCCTGTGTTAGGCCTTGGCCTTCACCTGAAGGACGGACATGGCCGGCACATCGCGAAAATTTCCCATGCTGCGGCGTTCGCGCGCCATGCTCGGCTCACGGCGCGTCTGGCAGCCGCGGCTGGTGTTCTGGGCCGGCGCGATCGGCATCGGTGTGATCAGCGTGTTGTTCGCGGTCCTCGCAGACAAGGCACAGGCGCTGTTCCACCTGATGATCGGCGACCTGATGATTGGTGACGGGCGCAGCTGGCGTTTCTATCTGCCGCTCATCGTCACGCCGCTGGGTTTCGTGCTGTGCGCGTGGCTGGCATATGCCTTCTTTCCCGGCTCGCAAGGCAGCGGCATTCCGCAGGCGATCGCCGCTCGGCACCTGCGCGACGACGAAGACCGCAGCCACATCCTGTCGCTGAAGCTGGTGGTGGGCAAGATCGTGCTCACCATCGTGGGTCTGTTCTGCGGCGCTTCCATCGGCCGCGAGGGTCCGACCGTACAGGTCGGCGCATCGCTGATGCTGCAGGCGGCGCGCTGGGGCGGGATGGCGCAGGCGCGCGGGCTGATCCTGGCCGGTTCCGCCGCCGGCATCGCCGCCGCCTTCAACACGCCACTCGCCGGCATCGTCTTCGCCATCGAGGAAATGGGCCGGACGTATGAAGCACGCACCAACGGACTGGTGCTGACGGCGGTGATCCTGGCTGGCCTCGCCTCGCTCGGCCTGCTCGGCAACTACACCTATTTCGGCGTTTCGAAGGACACGATCTCGTTTGCGGTCGAATGGCCGCTGGTGATCGCCTGCGGCGTCATCGGCGGCGGCTTTGGCGCGCTGTTCTCGCTGCTGGCGCTGAAGGTCACGCGGCGGATCCGGCGCTGGCACACGCAGCAGCCCTTGCAGCGCGCCTTGCTGGTGGCCGCCGTCTGCGGGTTCGGCGTCGCGGTGATCGGCATCGCCTCGGGCGGACTGACCTTCGGCACCGGTTACACACAGGCGCGCGGCGCCGTCGAGGGCACGCCGCTGCCATGGTTCTTCTTCGCCGAAAAATTCGCGGCCGGTTTGCTGTCGATGGTCTCGGGCATTCCCGGCGGTATCTTCGCGCCGTCGCTGGCGGTCGGCGCCGGTATCGGCAGTTCGCTCGGCCTCATCCTTGGCGCTAGCACCGGTGCGGCGGCGCTGCTCGGCATGGCCGGCTATTTCGCCGGCGTGGTGCAGGCGCCGATGACAGCTTTCGTCATCATCCTCGAGATGACCGGCAATCATGACAATGTCATCGCGCTGATGCTGGCTTCGATGCTCGGCTATGGCACGGCGCGGATGATCTCGCACGAGCCACTCTATCACGCGCTGTCGCGGGTATTCATCGCCGAGGCGATCCGGCGCCGGCGGGCGGAAGCCGCGCCAGAACAAGGCCATGGCTGAAAGCAAAGGCCGGGCTTTGCGGCCCGGCCCTTGGTTTCAAAACGAGGCTTTGCCTATTTGCACTTGGCGATCGACGTCAGCGCCGCTGAGATGCCCTTCAGCGAGAAGACATAGGAGGTCGGGTTGCCGCGGCCGGACTTCGCCGTCACCTTCATGTCGGTGCCGGTCTTCATGGCGGCGATCAGCACCGGTTCCTCGGCAGCGTTCTCGACCCAGGCCGACTTGCCGCGCGTGAACATCGAGAACGACTTCTTGTCGATCGTGACGGTGGCCTTGGAACCTTCCTGGAAATTGTAGCCGGCGATGAACTGCGGCTCATAGGACACCTGCTGGCCGGGCCGCTGGCTGACGAAGAAGAACATGTCGCCATGGTCGAGCGTCGGCGGCTGCTTGTCGGTCGGCACGGTCAAGACATAACAGACCTTGCCGCCCGACGCCTGGTAGCTGTAGGTGCCCCAGGCATTGTGCTGGCCGATCTTGGTCGCCTGCTGCGCCAGCGCCGGCGCTGCGAAGGCCACCAGGGCCAGACTCGAGACTACTGCAATCAATCCGCGCATCGTTTTTCCCGTATTCCAAATGGTGCGGAGGCGGGCCGCATGGCGTCCTGCCGTCGCTTCATTTTGATTTAATCTGGGTTACCAAACGGTGAATTTCCCTCAACAAAAGGACGCTCACCCCAGGAAACCGCCGCCATTCCCGCGCCGCCGCCTTGTCAGCGGCCGGCGCGACGTCCCTTCGGCGACTTGGAGGCCACGAAAGCGGCAAGAGTTTGACTTTTCAGCCAGCCGCCGGGCCGCTCCATCAGGAAGGCTCGTGCGGCGCAAAGACGCTCAGCCCTTGTCGGCGATGGCGTCCTTCGCAGCCTGCCGATGCGCCGGCGTGATGTGCGCGCCGACGGCGGTGATCGCGGCGGTCAGTACGGCGATGTCGTCGGTGAAACCGAGGCCGAAAATGAAGTCGGGGATGAGGTCCACAGGCAGAACGAAATAGCCAAGTGCCGCCACCAATATGCCCTTGGCGCGCAACGGCGTGTTCTTGTCCATGGCGCAATAGTACGCGGCGACGACCTCTTCCATGAACGGTATCTGCCGCGCGGCCTTCTTGGCGGTGCGCCAGAATTTCTCACGCACTTCGCTCTCGCCGCCCAGCCTGTCGCCGAAGCCGAAGAAATCAAAACCGGGTTGTTGCGCCATCAATCACTCCTTGCGGGTCGCCACGCGCGTCCTGGCTCATGCCTCGCGACGGAAAATGTGGTGAAAGGGGAACCCGGGTACAAGATGCCGGTGCGATTACCTGACCGAAATCGGAATGGATGCTTTTCGGTTTGCGTGACGCTCAAGTGGCTCCGGTTGGCCAGCGCCAACTTTGGAGTTTAGCTGAAACACCTCTCTCGTCGTCATCCACGGTCGGAGCAAGGAGCGAAAGCGACGCGGCGCAGACCCCTGGAGCTGCTCTCGCAGCCCAAGGGATCCATGCCGGGATTCCAACGCATCGCCGCGGTCCAGAATTCTGCTCCGCTGTGCCCCAAGTCGAGGTCACGGAATGGACCCCAGGGTCTCCGCGACGCCGCTGCACGGCTGCTTCGCCCTGGGATGACGAAGGTTAGGCTGCTGCGCTGACAGGTCGCCGGATGCCTAACCAACGTATCCGTTCATCTTCTTCGCCAGGGCAATGTCGAGCGCGGTGACGCCGCCGGCGTCGTGCGTGTTCAGCGTCACGTCGACCGTCTTGTAGACATTGGACCAGTCGGGATGATGGTCCATCTTCTCGGCGGCCAGTGCGACGCGGGTCATGAAAGCGAAGGCTTCGGAAAAGTTCTTGAAGACGAAGCTGCGTTTGATCGACGCGCCGTCAGTGGCCAGCGACCAGCCGCCGAGTTCGGCAAGGGCAATGGTGATGGCGTCCTTGCTGAGTTTTTCTCTCGTCATGATGATTTCCCGTGCTATCTCGAATTTGGCCTCAGCATACTGCAAGTCGCCCAAAAGTGTTTTGCGGTTTTGGGGTTCCAAATGCACGAACGGCGCATATCGAATGAGCATAAAGCCGATAAATTCCATTCTTTTCGTCTGTCTCGGCAACATCTGCCGGTCGCCGCTGGCCGAGGGCGTCTTTCGCGCCGTCTGGGCGGAGCGTGGCCGGGGCCGCGATATGGTGCTCGATTCAGCGGCCACCAGCGGCTGGGAGGTCGGCTCGGCTCCCGATCAGCGCTCGATCGCGATTGCCTTGCGTCACGGGATCGACATTTCCGGGCAGAGGGCGCGCAAGGTCAGACCGGAGGATTTCTCCCGTTTCGACCTGATCCTCGGCATGGACCGCTCCAATGTCGCCGATCTCAAGACGTTGGCGCCCGCGCGGGACCGGGTGCACCTGTTTTTAGAGTTCGCGCATGGACAGGCGCGCGACGTGCCCGATCCCTATTATGAGGACCAGCAAGCCTTTGCCGAGGTCTATCGCATGATCCGCGAAGCGTCGGAGGCGCTGGCGACACGGCTGGCGGCGCGGGCATCGGTGCCGGACAGCGGCCAGGCCTCTTCGACGATATAGGGGCCGCCGCCGACCGAATCGCGCGACGACATCAGGACGAAGCGGCCGATGCGGAACGGCATTGTCGAGAAATTGCCACGCGCCGACAGATATTGGGCGACATCCAGCGGGCTCGAATTGCGCAGCCTCGCCAAAGTGATGTGCGGCGTGAACTTGCGCGGGTCGGCGGCCAGGCCAAGCCGCTGGCAGATGCGGTCGATCTCGCCCTGCAGGGCGCTCAGATCCGGTGACGGGGTGACGCCGGCCCACACAGCGTGCGGCTTTTTCTGGCCGAAAGCGCCGACGCCGGACAAGGTCAGCGAGAACGAGGGGCGGTGGACGCGGTCCAGCGCGTTGGCGATCTCGTCGGCGACATGGCCCTCGACATCGCCGATGAAGCGCAGCGTCAGATGGTAGTTTTCGACGTCGATCCAGCGCGCCCCGGGCAGGCCGCCCCGGAGCAGGGACAGCGAAAGGGCAGCGTCACGCGGAATTTCGAGGGCGGTGAAAAGACGCGGCATGAAGAGCCTCCCTTCCTCGAATCGAACTGTCATCCATAGCGAATCATCGATAGTCAAACGGAGCAAGAGGTTTGTTGGCCACAGTCCTTGTCAAAAAGCTTCCCTAACGGAAACAGGTCCAGTCGGCCTCACGAACCTCCCGATGCCGCCGCGATGGCCTTTTCGACGGTGGGCAGGATGCGTTCGACCATCTTGTCGACGCCCTGGGCATTCGGATGCATTCCGTCCTCGAGTTGCAGGCCAGGCTGGCCGGCAACGCCGTCGAGAAAGAACGGGTAGAGCGAAACATCGTATTTCCCGGCCAGGTGCGGAAAGATGGCGTCGAAGCTGTTTTGATAGTCGGCACCGAGATTGGGCGCGGCGCGCATGCCGGCCAAGAGCACGGCAATCTTGCGCTCCTTGAGCTTGCCCAGCATCTCATCCAGGTTCTTTTGCGTGATATCAGGCGAGACGCCGCGCAGCATGTCGTTGGCGCCGAGTTCGAGGATGACCAGCTGGGTGCCGTCCGGCACCGACCAGTCGAGCCGCGCCAGGCCGCCGCTCGTGGTGTCACCGGAAACGCCGGCATTGGCGACGGTCACATCATGGCCCCTGGCTTGAAGGGCGGCCTGCAACTTGTCGGTAAAGCCCTCGCCGGGGCCGAGGCCAAAGCCGGCCATCAGGCTGTCACCGAAGCCGACGATCTTGAACGGCTCGGCCCGCGCCGACGAAATGGCGCCGCAAATGGCGAGGAGAACGATCAAGCCTGCGGCTATCTGGCGTTTGAAAGACATGCGGCAGGCCCCATATGACAGAAAACTCTTCCGGCGACGGCTTCCGGCAAGCAGAGCCTTCATCCCTGATATAGGACGCTTTCATTTTGACAGAAGCCGTCATCGCGCTGAAAGACGTATCCCTGACACTCGGCGAAGGCGCTTCGTCGGTCCACGTGCTGAAGGGTGTCAGCCTCGAGGTGGCGCTCGGCGAGGCCACCGGCATCGTCGGTCCGTCGGGGTCCGGCAAGTCGACCTTGCTGATGGTGCTGGCGGGCCTGGAACGGGTCGATTCGGGTACGATACGGATCGCCGGCGAGCTGCTCAACGGCAAAAGCGAGGACCGGATTGCTTCGTTTCGTGGCCGAAACATTGGCATCGTGTTCCAATCCTTTCACCTCATCCCGAACATGACAGCGCTCGAAAATGTCGCGGTGCCGCTGGAATTGGCCGGCCATGCCGATCCGTTTTCGGTGGCGGCGCGAGAACTGGCGGCAGTCGGCCTCTCCGACCGCGTCACCCACTATCCCGGCGAACTCTCCGGCGGCGAACAGCAGCGCGTGGCGATCGCCCGGGCGCTGGCGCCGTCACCGCGCATCCTCATCGCCGACGAGCCGACCGGCAATCTCGACCAGGCAACGGGGCGGCAGGTCGCCGACCTGCTGTTCGCCAAGGCGGCGGAGCGCGGCATGACGCTGGTCCTGGTCACCCACGATCCCGCGCTGGCGGCGCGCTGCACGCGCCAGGTTTCGATGCGCTCGGGACGGATCGAGGCGCCGGCGCCCTTGAAGGTCACTGCCTGATGCCGCTGGCGCAGACGCTGAAGCTCGCGGTCCGCTTCTCGCTGCGCGAGATGCGCGGCGGCCTGTCCGGCTTCCTGATCTTCCTCGCCTGTATCGCGCTCGGCGTCGCGGCGATCGGCGGCGTCAATTCGGTCGCGCGCTCAATCAGTGCCGGCGTCGCCGACCAGGGCCAGACGCTTCTCGGCGGCGATCTTCGTTTCCAGATCAACCAGCGCGATGCCAGCCAAGCGGAGCGCGGATTCCTCGATGGGTTGGGCACCGTTTCACGCACCGCCAGCATGCGCTCGATGGCGCGTCTGGCCGACGGTTCGGACCAGGCGCTGGTCGAGGCGAAGGCGGTCGATGAAGCCTATCCGCTCTACGGCATGCTGGAAACCGAGCCGAAGCTGTCGAAGCAGGAACTGTTCGGCGAGGAGTTTGGCGTCTTCGGTGCGGCGGCGCCCGATCTGTTGTTCGAACGGCTGCATCTCAAGCTCGGCGACCGGCTGAAACTCGGCACCGCCACGTTCGAACTGCGGGCCAGGCTGGTCACCGAACCGGACGCCGTGTCCGACGGTTTCGGCTTCGCGCCAAGGCTGATGATCTCGACCGAAGGCCTGGCCGCCACCGGACTGGTGCAGCCGGGCAGTCTGGTCGAAAATGCCTACAAGGTGCGGCTGCCCGCCGACGCCGACGAGGCGCGGCTCAAGGCCATCCAGGATCAGGCCGCGAAGGATTTTCCCGAGGCCGGCTGGTCGATCCGCACGCGCGGCGATGCAGCACCCGCGCTGTCGTCCAACATCGAACGCTTCTCGCAATTCCTGACGCTGGTCGGGCTGACGGCGCTGGTGGTCGGCGGCGTCGGCGTCGCAAATGCGGTGCGCGCCTATCTCGACGGCAAGCGCGGCGTCATCGCCACTTTCAAGAGCCTCGGTGCTTCCGGCGGCTTCGTCTTTGCCGTCTATCTCGTGCAGATCCTGATCATTGCCGCGCTCGGCATCGTTGCCGGCCTGGTGCTTGGCGCGCTGATGCCTTTCGTGGCAAGCGCCGCACTTCAATCCATCATTCCGGTACCAGCGGAGGGCGGCTTCTATCCCGGCGCGCTCGGCATGGCGGCGCTGTTCGGCCTTTTGGTGACGCTGGCCTTCGCGCTGCTGCCGCTCGGCCGCGCCCGCGATGTGCCGGCAACCGCACTGTTCCGGGAGATGGGGCTCGAAGGCCGTGGCTTGCCGCGTCCGATCTATGTCGCATCGGCCATAGGCATCGCGCTGCTGCTGGCCGCGCTGGCGATCCTGTTCTCCGGCGACCAGCGCATCGCCTCGATCTTCGTCGGCGCTACGATCTTTGCCTTCCTGGTGCTGCGCCTGGTCGGTGCGCTGGTTCAGTGGGTCGCCAAAAACAGCCCGCGCGTGCGTTTCGTGGCGCTCAGGCTGGCCGTCGGCAACATCCATCGGCCTGGCGCGCTGACGCCGTCGGTGGTGCTGTCGCTGGGGCTCGGGCTGACACTGCTGGTGACGCTGGCGTTGATCGATGGGAATCTGCGGCAGCAGATCTCCGGCAGCCTGCCGGAGCGGGCGCCGAACTTCTTCTTCGTCGACATTCAGGGCAGCGATGTCGATGCCTTCTCCGCGCTGATCGGCAAAGAGGCGCCGCAGGGAACGCTGGCCAAGGTGCCGATGCTGCGCGGCCGGGTGATGGCGCTGAACGGCGTCGATGTCGACAAGGTCAAGGTGCCGGCCGAAGGCGCCTGGGTGCTGAAAGGCGATCGCGGCCTGACCTATGACGCCAGGCAACCGCAAAATGCGACGCTGACCGAGGGCAAATGGTGGCCGGACAATTATGCCGGGGAGCCGCTGGTTTCGTTCTCGGCACAGGAAGGCAAGGAGATAGGGCTGAAGCTCGGCGACACCGTCACCATCAATGTGCTTGGCCGCAACGTGACGGCCAGGATCGCCAATTTCCGCCAGGTCCAATGGGAAACGATGGGCGTCAATTTCGTCATGGTGTTCTCCCCCAACACTTTTGCCGGCGCGCCGCATGGCTGGATGGCGACATTGACCGAAAAGAGTGCCACCACGGCCGACGACGCGCGCATCCTCAATGCCGTCACCCGCGCCTTTCCGGCGGTGACGACAGTGCGGGTCAAGGACGCGCTCGACGTCGTCAACCGGCTGGTCGGCCAGCTCGGCACGGCGATCCGCGCCGCGGCCGGGGTGGCGCTGATCGCCTCGGTGCTGGTGCTGGCCGGCGCGCTGGCCGCCGGCAACCGCGCCCGCATCCACGACGCGGTGGTGCTGAAGACGCTCGGCGCCACCAGGCGCACGCTGATCGCGGCATTCTCGCTCGAATACATGCTGATCGGCCTGGCCACGGCTGTCTTCGCCCTGGCGGCCGGCGGCATCGCGGCCTGGTACATCGTCGCCCGCATCATGACCCTGCCGTCGCATTTCATGCCGGAGGTGGCGGTGGCGACCATCGTCTTTGCGCTGGTGATCACGGTCGGCATCGGCCTCGCCGGCACATGGCGGGTGCTTGGCCACAAGGCAGCACCGGTGCTTCGCGACCTCTAAAGCGGCCGTCGCGGATTAAATCTTGGTAAGGATGCGGGCTGGAAAGCCCCGGAAACCGCGATTTGGGGCCTCACGAACCGTTACATGCCGTTACGGTCTTGTTCTTGACGCGAATAACCATCATATTTCGCCACAGGCATGCTGGAGTCCCGCCAGCGGCGCCTGGGTCCGCAAGAGGCCCGACACCGGACGGGACAGAAGCAATAGAGGATTCCAATGGCTGATCCCATTCGCAACTATCAGACGTCGGCGGTGCCCGGCGTTCGCGCAGACATCGATCAGGGCCTGCGCGCCTACATGATCAAGGTCTACAATCTGATGGGGCTCGGCCTCGTCATCACCGGCCTTGCCGCCATCGGCACGATCATGCTGGCCACCACCACCGATCCGGCCTCGGCTGTCGCAACGCTGCCGAGCGGCGAAATGCTGACCTCCTTCGGCTACGCGATCTTCGGCTCGCCGCTGCGCTGGGTGGTGATGCTGGCGCCGCTGGCCGCCGTGTTCTTCCTGTCGTTCAGGATCCAGTCGATGAGCGTCGCCGCCGCGCAGACCACGTTCTGGGTCTATGCCGGCCTCGTCGGCCTGTCGCTGTCGTCGATCTTCCTGGTCTACACCACGGCCAGCATTTCGCAGACCTTCTTCGCCACCGCCGCCGCCTTCGGCGCGCTGTCGCTGTACGGCTACACGACCAAGCGCGACCTGACGGCGATGGGCTCGTTCCTGATCATGGGCGTGTTCGGCATCATCATCGCCATGGTGATCAATATCTTCCTGCAGTCGTCGGCGCTGTCCTTCGCCGTCTCGGCGATCGGCGTGCTGGTGTTCGCCGGCCTCACCGCCTACGACACGCAGAAGATCAAGGAGATGTATTTCGACGGAGACGCTTCCGATGTCGCCGGCCGCAAGGCCATCATGGGCGCGCTGAGGCTCTACCTCGACTTCATCAACCTGTTCATGTTCCTGCTGCAGTTCATGGGCGACCGCCGTTAAGGCAGTCCGCATCGTGGTCTGACTGGACCATCGGGTTTGAAGGGGCGGCCCAACGGCCGCCCTTTTCTTTTGCGCCGGTGTTTGCTGTTATCCGAGGCAGACAGAAGGCTTGCATAAAGAATGAGCAATATCGTCATTCGGACGGCCAGTGCGGCCGACCTCGATACCATCACCGAAATCTATGCCGACGCGGTGACGCATGGCACGGCGAGCTACGAGCTGGAGCCGCCCAGCCGCGCCGAGATGGGCACGCGATTCGCCACGCTCACGGCCGGCGGCTTCCCGTATCTGGTGGCGCAGAAGGACGGCGCGGTGCTGGGCTACGCCTATGCCGGCGCCTTCCGGCCACGCCCGGCCTATCGCTTCATCGTCGAGGATTCGGTCTATGTCGCGCCCGAGGCCAAGGGCCAGGGCGTCGGCCTCCAGCTGATGAAGGGCCTGATCGCCGCGGCCGAGGTGGCAGGCTTCCGCCAGATCGTCGCGGTGATCGGCGACGGGCATCCCGACAGCGCCTCGGTAAGGCTGCACGAAAAGCTCGGCTTTCGCCATTCGGGCCGGCTCGAAGGCTCCGGCTACAAGCATGGACGCTGGCTGGATACGGTGTTCATGCAGCTGTCGCTGAATGGCGGCGCGTCGGTCGCGCCCGATCCGGATTCGCTGCCGGAACGGAGATTTCGGCAGGGAAGGTAATTGAAAGGAAGGGAGTTGAAGACTGACGGATGTCCTCTTTCGCCTTCCAGCTCAAGCCTCGACAACCCTGAGCTTGCTGTCGAAGACGCCAAGCACGCGGCCAAGCTCCTGGCCGCGTTTGAGGATGCGCCCGCCGGCAGCGATGACGGCGAAGGCGCCCTGTTTGCGGGCCAGTTTCGGATCCTTGACGATCTGGAACAGCGGCACTTCGCTGGCGCGGCGGAAGACGGAAAACACCGCCCTGTCGGTGAGATGGTCGATGGCGTAGTCGCGCCATTCATTGGCGGCGACCATGCGTCCGTAGAGCCTGAGGATCTGGTCCAGTTCACGCCGATCGAAGCGCACCGGCTGGTCGAGGCGTGCGCTGCGCGCCTCGTGCAGCGGGATCAATATCGCGGATGCGTCACCATCCCCCGTCCCGCCGCTGTCGTCAGTCATGCCTCGATCCTTCAAAATGAATCTTTGCCAGCCAAAATTGGCCCCTTCGCGCTGCAATTGCAAGAGCCGTGGCGAGAGGGCAGGGGTGCGCGGTTTCCGATGCGTCCAGTCACTTTTGTAACGTTGCTTGTTGGAATTGGTGATGCTTCGCCACATTTCTGCCTTTTTTTATCCGCGCTCATGCCCCAATGTCCGACGAATTTACCGGCGTTGCCTGAGACGGTTCGGTCCGGCACCGGCTCGTAAACCCCAAGCCCCCCGCCCACGGGTCTGCGTCGGATCGAACCAACCTCGGTTTTTCCTCGGAAGAATCGGGTGCGACGATCCCAAAACCTAAATGACCGGCGTCAGAAGCAAGCTGACGTCGGTTTTTTGTTGAGCGGGTTCCGGCGCCGCCTGTCCCTCTCCCCTTGCGGGAGAAGGTGGCCTCGCGAAGCGAGGTCGGATGAGCGGCGTTCCAGCTTGGCGATTTGCTTGAAATCGTCGCCGCCTCAATCCGTCACGCACCCCTCAACCGTTTCGGCGCTGCGCGCGGATCCACCTTCTTCCACAAGGGAGAAGGACAAGGGCGTCTCTACGGCTTATGAACAACGGCGGCGCCGAGGATGGGCCCCGGCATGCCGTCCCTGCCGACGGACTGCAACAGCACGGCGCAACCGCCCTTTTTGGTGATCTCGCTCAGCGGCAATTCATAGCGTTGCGCCTTGCCGTGCCACATGCCGGCGGTCTGGATGCCGGTGACCGCGTTCCAGTAAGTCATCTTGCGGCCGGAGTTCTCGCCCTGGGCGATCTTGATCGTCTGCGGCGCATCGAAATAGACGATCACGACATGGGCGTCGCTCGGACCGGCGCCGGCATCGCCGGCATCGATGATCACGCGGTCGCTGGTGCGGCTGACCTTGACCGGCACATGCATGCCTTCGCCGGATCTCGCCATGCGGGCGAGCGCGCCGTCGACCTCACCGCGATTGGCGCCGTTGACGTGCACGCGGCCATTGAGCACTGCCTGTGGCGTATAGACCGAGCGGCTGCCGAAGGCACGCATGTAGTCATTTTGCCGCTCGGTGTTTTCCTTGCGGCTCAGCGTGTCCTTCCAGCCGAGATAGTCCCAATAGTCGACGTGATAGGAGAGCGCGACGATGTCTTCCTTGGTGGCGAGTTCGGCGAAGAATGCATCGGCCGGCGGGCAGGAACTGCAGCCCTGGCTGGTGAACAGTTCCACCACGCCGAGCGGCTTGTCGGGTAGGGATTTTTCGGCCTGAGTTCTTTCGGCCTCGCCGGCATGGCCGGCGCCGGCAAAAGCCGGTAAGGCCAGCGCAAAAGCCGCCAGCCAAAGTGATCTTCGCCAGGCCATGATCATTCCAATTCCCGCCGGTGGCGCCGGCTTTGTTCTGATTGTCTGAAATATGTGGCAGAAGCGGAAGTCAACGGGAAGTCACGTTGCGGTGAAATTTTGCCATTGCAGCCACAGGTAAGGCCGCAATAGGAGTGACATTGCATTTCACGGCGCGGTTCGATTGGGAGTGGCATCATCACCATGTGGCAAACTCTCCTGACCCCGGTCGATCTCTATTGCGAGCGGACCGGGCCGGAACTTTGGGCCGAGCCGACGAATGCTTTGACCAACCTCGTTTTCATTGCGGCAGGATTATGGGGTGTGCGGGAAGTACGGCGATGCAAGGCCGGTACATTCTCGGAGGTGCTGGCCTGGTGGGTGGTGGCGATCGGCGTCGGCTCGACCATCTTCCATACCTTTGCCACCAGGGGCACGATCTGGGCCGACATCCTGCCGATCGCCGGCTTCACGCTCGCCTATACGCTGTTCAACCTGCGCCGCTTCCTCGGCATGGGCTGGGGCAAGGCGATCGCGATCTTCGTCATCTTCTACGCAGTGGCCGGCGCGCTCACCTTCGCCGTGCCGGACTGGCTGCGCCAGGCGTCGAACGGCACGACGAGCTACCTGCCGCCATTCCTGGCGCTCGCCTTCTTCGGTCTCTGGGTGACGGCCACCGGCAACCGGGCCGGCTGGTACAATCTGACGGGGTCGGCGATCTTCATCGTGTCCGCCATCTGCCGCATGATCGACCCGGTGGTCTGCGCCAGCTTTCCGCTCGGCACGCACTTCCTCTGGCACATCTTCAACGGGCTGATGCTGGGGGTGCTGCTGGCGGCGACGGCGCGGTATGGGGCGCCGAAAGGGAGGATAGTAGGGCAGTAGGGCAGTAGGGCAGTAGGGCAGTAGGGTGTCCTCTTTCCTACTGCCTTACTGCCCTACTGCCTTATTCCCTTGCTGCCTTAGGCAGCCAAGTCTCGCAGCACGTACTGCAAAATGCCACCGTTCTTGAAGTAGTCGAGCTCGTCCAGCGTATCGATGCGGCAGATGATCGGCACGTTCTTCACCGTGCCGTCGCCATAGGTGATCCTGGCGGTCATCGTCTGGCGCGGCTTGATGGCACTCAGGCCGTCGATCTCGACCAGTTCGTCGCCCTTCAGGTTGAGCGAGGCCCATGAGGTGCCGTCCTCGAAGACGAAGGGGATGACGCCCATGCCGACCAGGTTCGAGCGATGGATGCGCTCGAAGGACTGGGCGATGACGGCGCGGACACCGAGCAGGTTGGTGCCCTTGGCCGCCCAGTCGCGCGATGAGCCGTTGCCGTATTCGACGCCGGCGAAGATGACCAGCGGCACGCCCTCCTTCTTGTATTCCATCGCCGCGTCGTAGATCGATTCCTCTTCCTTACTGGGGTAGTGGATGGTGTAGCCGCCTTCCCTGCCGTTCTCGCCCAGCATGTGGTTGCGGATGCGGATATTGGCGAAGGTGCCGCGCATCATCACTTCATGGTTGCCGCGCCGCGTGCCGTACTGGTTGAAGTCGGCAACGCCGACGCCATGATCGGTGAGGTACTTGCCGGCCGGGGAAGCGGCCTTGATCGAACCCGCCGGCGAGATGTGATCGGTGGTGATCTTGTCGCCGAACAGGCCGAGCACGCGGGCGCCCTTGATGTCGCCGATCTTGCCGAACCCGGCGGTCATGCCGGCGAAATAGGGCGGGTTCTGCACATAGGTCGAATTGTCGTCCCAGGCATAGGTCTGGCCTTCCGGCGCCTGGACTTTCTGCCAGTGTTCGTCACCCTTGAAGACGTCGGCATATTTGCGGGCGAACAGCTCGCGGGTGACGTTCTTCTCGATGAACTCCTGGATCTCGGCCGAGCTCGGCCAGATATCCTTGAGGTAGACCGGGTTGCCGTTCCTGTCCTCGCCGAGCGGCTCTGACGTGAGATCCTTTGTCACGGTTCCAGCCAGCGCGTGCGCCACGACCAGCGGCGGCGAGGCGAGGTAGTTTGCCTGGACGTCGGGCGAGACGCGGCCCTCGAAATTGCGGTTGCCGGAGAGCACCGCGGCGGCGATCAGGCCTTTCTCGTTGATGGTCTTGGAGATCGGCGCCGGCAGCGGGCCGGAATTGCCGATGCAGGTGGTGCAGCCGAAGCCGACCAGGTTGAAGCCGATCTGGTCGAGCTCCTTCTGCAGGCCCGACTTCTCCAGATATTCGGCGACCACCTGGCTGCCCGGGGCCAGCGAGGTCTTGACCCATGGCTTCTGCTTGAGGCCGAGGCGGTTGGCGTTGCGCGCCAGGAGGCCGGCGCCGATCAGCACGCTCGGGTTCGAGGTGTTGGTGCAGGAGGTGATGGCGGCGATGACGACGTCGCCATGGCCGAGATCATGGTCGGTGCCTTCGACGGCGTAGCGCTTGGAAATCTCGGCGGCTTTCTTGTATTCGGTCTCCATGGCCTTGGCGAAGCCAGCCGGGATGCCTTCCAGCGCGACGCGGCCCTCGGGGCGCTTGGGGCCTGCCATCGACGGGACGACGCTGCTCAGCTCCAGTTCGAGCAGGTCGGTGAAGACCGGGTCGGCGGAGCCAGCCTCGCGCCACATGCCTTGCGCCTTCGAATAGGCTTCGACCAGCGCGATGCGGTCCTCGCTGCGGCCGGACATTGTCAGGTAACGGATGGTTTCCGAATCGACCGGGAAGAAACCGCAAGTCGCACCATATTCCGGCGCCATGTTGCCGATGGTGGCGCGGTCGGCCAGCGTCATGTTGGAAAGACCGGGGCCGAAGAACTCGACGAACTTGCCGACGACGCCCTTCTTGCGCAGCATCTGGGTGACGGTGAGAACGAGATCGGTGGCGGTGACGCCTTCCTTCAGCTTACCGGTGAGGCGGAAGCCGATGACTTCGGGCAACAGCATCGAAACGGGCTGGCCGAGCATGGCGGCCTCGGCCTCGATGCCGCCGACGCCCCAGCCGAGCACGCCAAGGCCGTTGATCATGGTGGTGTGCGAATCGGTGCCGACGCAGGTGTCGGGGTAGGCTGTCGTTTCGCCGTCCTCGCTGTTGGTCCACACCACCTGACCGAGATATTCGAGGTTGACCTGGTGGCAGATGCCGGTGCCGGGCGGCACGACGCGAAAGTTGCGGAAGGCCTGCTGGCCCCATTTCAGGAACTTGTAGCGTTCCTCGTTGCGCTCATATTCGAGCTCGACATTGCGAGCGAAGGCCATCGGCGTGCCGAACTCGTCGACGATGACGGAGTGGTCGATGACGAGGTCGACGGGAACCAGCGGGTTGATCTTCTGCGGGTCGCCGCCGAGCGAGGCCATGGCGTCGCGCATGGCGGCGAGGTCGACCACGGCCGGAACGCCGGTGAAATCCTGCATCAGCACGCGGGCCGGGCGATAGGCGATCTCGACGCCGGCGGTGCCCTTGTCGGTCAGCCAGCCGGCAACCGCCTGGATACTCTCCTTGGTGACGGAGCGGCCGTCCTCGTTGCGCAACAGGTTCTCCAGCAGCACCTTCATCGAATAGGGTAGCTGGGCAATGCCGGTGAGGCCGTTCTTCTCGGCCTCGACGAGGTCGAAATAGACATATTCGGTGCCACCCGCGGTCAGTGTGCGGCGGCAATTGAAGCTATCGAGGGATTTTGACACGTGCGATCCGTCCTTGTCTGTTCAGCCTGAAAGGGAACGGACGCCGATGGCATGCAATCACGCGCAAAGGTGCGGGTACGGCCATTTCCGCTGTCCGTTCCCAAGCAACCCGAGCCGTTCAAGGCGGCGCGTGCGCTGGTTCGGCGCAAATTCTGTTCCCGCGCCGACCGCTGGCACGGATGCACCGCATATAGAGAATTTTCTGGAATAGTTCTAGACAGTTGGAGAGCAAATTTGTGCGATGCGGCAGCGCTCGCGAAACATTGTTTTCAGGGCAGGCGAGGGATGCGGCTTATCGCCGAAAATCTGGGCGGCGAACGCGGCGGCGAGACGGTTTTCTCCGGCACCGGCTTTGCGCTCGAGGACGGGCAGGCGCTGGTGGTGACAGGGCCGAACGGGTCAGGCAAATCGACCTTGCTCAGGATCATCGCCGGGCTGCTGCCGAAGGCCGAAGGCCAGCTGCGGATCGAAGGGGGCGGCGACGACTTTCCTTCGATCGCCGCGGCCTGTCATTATCTTGGTCATCAGAACGCGATGAAGCCGGCGCTCAGCGTGGCGGAAAATTTGCGATTCTGGCGCGACTTCAATGGCGGTGGCGATGCGAGCGTCGAAGACGCGCTGGAAACCGTCGGGCTAGCCGGCATCGGCCATCTTCCGTTCGGCTACCTCTCGACAGGGCAAAGGCGCCGGGCGGCGATCGCCAAGCTTCTGGTCAGCCCTAGGCCGTTGTGGCTGCTCGATGAGCCGACAGCGGGGTTGGACAAGGCTTCGGAGGGGCGGTTTTCCGGGTTGATGGGGAAACATTGCGCTGGGGGTGGGATGATCGTTGCGGCGACGCATCTGCCGTTGGGGCTGGAAGGGGCGAAGGAATTGAGGATGGGGCAGGCGTCTTGATGACAGCACTCTACGGCGCCCCCCTCTGTCCTGCCGGACATCTCCCCCACAAGGGGGGAGATCAGCTGTCTCCGGCGATTTCGCCAATGACCAGCGTCGCAAAGGTGAGCGGAGCGCCGAAGCTGCCAATCTCCCCCCGCGTGGGGGAGATGTCCGGCAGGACAGAGGGGGGCGCGAAGGAACACCAGCCTCAACTAGGGACCATATCGTAAATGTGGTCCCTCTTCGCCCGCGACATCCGCCTTTCGATCCGTGCCGGCGGCGGCGCGCTGACCGGCGTGATCTTCTTCCTTGCCGTCATCGCCACCATTCCGTTCGGCGTCGGACCGGATTTGAAGCTGCTTGCCCGCATCGGTCCGGCGATCCTGTGGATCGGCGCGCTGCTTGCCTGCCTGCTCGGGCTCGACCGGCTGTTCCAGGCCGACCGCGAGGACGGCTCGCTCGATCTCCTGGTGCTCGGCAACGATCGCCACATGCTGGCGCTGACGGTGCTGGTGAAATGCCTGGCGCATTGGGCGGGCAGCGTGCTGCCGCTGGTCATAGCCGCGCCGCTGCTCGGCCTGTTCATGAACATGGAGCCGGTGGCAATAGGCGCCACGGCGCTGACGCTGCTGGTCGGCACCCCGGCCATCACCTTCATCGGGGCCGCGGGTGCCGCCGTGGCGGTGGCGCTGCCGCGCGGCGGGCTGCTGATCTCGGTGCTGGTGCTGCCGCTGACCATCCCGGTGCTGATCTTCGGCGTTTCGGCGAGCTACGGCGCAACTGCCGATCCAGACCCGTTCCTGCAGCCTTTCCTCATTCTTGCCGCGCTGACGTTGTTTCTTGCCGTGCTGGGGCCGGTTTCTGCGGCGCTGGCGCTGCGTCATGGAACGGATTGATGTGGCCGCAGCGTTATGAAGGCCGCGACGCGGCGTCCGATTGCGCAGCCTGTGGCGTGAAGCTAAGGAAGGCCATGATCAATCACGGCGAAGCAACAGCGGAAGGCGATGTGGGGTGCCTCGCATGAGTGCTCATGCGCTCTATGTCACCGCTGCTTACGGCATCACCGCGATCGTGCTGGCCGGGCTGATCGGCTGGATCCTGGTCGACCAGCGGGCGCGCAAGCGCGAGCTTGCCGAGCTTGAAGCCGCCGGGGTGCGGCGGCGTTCCGACAAGACGGGTGCGAAGCCGTGAGCAGCGAAACCGAAACGCCACCACCCAGCCGCCGCCTGTTCGTGCTGCTGCCGCTGCTGATCTTTCTCGGCCTTGCCGGCCTGTTCCTGTCGCAACTGCTGTCCGGCCGCGATGTCTCGGAAGTGCCGTCGGCGCTGATCGGCCTGCCGGCGCCGCAGACCAATCTGCCGGCGCTGGAGGGGTCGAACCTGCCCGGGCTCGCTTCGAAAGCCTTTGCCGGCAAGGTCACGCTGGTCAATGTGTTTGCGTCATGGTGCGCGCCATGCCGCGAAGAGCACCCGGTGCTTCTGGCGCTGTCGCAGGACAAACGGTTCGTGATGGCGGCACTGAACTATAAGGATCGTCCGGAAAATGCCCGCCGATTCCTCGGCGACCTCGGCAATCCGTTCCAGGCGATCGGCGTCGACGAAGCAGGCAGCACGGCGATCGACTGGGGCGTCTATGGCGTGCCGGAAACCTTCGTCATCGGCAAGGACGGCAAGATCGCCTACAAGCATGTCGGCCCGCTGACGGCGGAGTCGGCGCGGGATTTGCTGTTGCCGCAGATCGAGAAGGCGTTGGCGGCGCCGGGTTAGGCGCAGCCCTTCTTCGTCATTCTAGGGCGAAGCAAGGAGCGAAGCGACGCCGCGCAGACCCTAGAATCCATGCCGCGACAGTCGTGACAGGCAAGGCGGTTCAGGATTAGGGACTCTTCGCCGCGATCCTCGGGTCGAGCCCGAGGATTACGAAGCGCGGTAGGGCTCAGCCGTAGATCTGCTTGTGGATCTGGTAGAGCATTTCCGAGCGGTCGGCGCGCATGTCGGCCAGATCACGGCTGGTGAAGCTGTCGATTTCGGCGACGAGGCGGTTGTAGTGCTTGCGCTTGGCGATGCTGTTGCGAGCGCGGGTCATGAGGTCGGAGATCATAGCGAGTTCCCTTTTGCACCGCATTTTCGCGGCTGGTTGTTCCTCCCTTGATCAGTTCGAAGCATGACATAGTAATGGTGCGTTGCAAAAAGAAGATGTTGCAATGCACCATTGCACTGGACGCATAGCCGGTTAATGGCGTCCTAAAGCGCTTCGCGCCCAAGCGAGCACCGCTGAACCAGGGCGGGCGGCGCTTCCTCTCTGTTTTGTCATACAAATTGCGAAGGCCCCGTCTTGCCAGATCGATCGCGGGCTGGCTTGATCCGGCGTCACGTGATGCCGGGAGGAAATGCATGGCGGCCGCAGACTATTATGAGATTCTCGATCCGCGCTTCGCGCGCCTGTTCAACGGCAACGCGCAGGTGGACAAGCTGTTCACCGGATGCCGCTGGGCGGAAGGACCGGCCTGGTTCGCCGCCGGCCGTTACGTGGTCTGGTCCGACATTCCGAACAACCGCATGCTGCGCTACGACGAGACCGACGGCAGCGTCAGCGTCTTCCGCCAACCCTCGGGCAATTCCAACGGCAACACCGTCGACCGGCAGGGCCGGCTGGTGACTTGCGAGCATTCTGGCCGCCGCGTCAGCCGCACCGAGCATGACGGCTCGGTCACCACCATCGCCGCCAAATGGAAAGGCAAGCGCCTGAACTCGCCCAACGACGCGGTGGTGAAGTCCGATGGCTCGATCTGGTTCACCGACCCGACCTACGGCATCGACACCGACTATGAGGGCGACAAGGCCGAGAGCGAGATCGGCGCCTGTCATGTCTACCGGGTCGATCCCGATAGCGGCGAGATCGAGGCTGTCATCACCGACATGGTGAGGCCCAACGGGCTTGCCTTCTCGGTCGACGAGAGCCTGCTCTATGTCGTGGACACCGGCCGTACCCATGGCGCCGAGAACCCGGCGCATATGCGGGTGTTCCATGTCGGCAAGCACGGCAAGAAGGTGTCCGGCGAAAAAGTGTTCGCCGACTGCACGTCAGGCCTGTTCGACGGCTTCCGGCTCGACGCCGACGGGCGCATCTGGACCAGCGCCGCCGACGGCATCCATTGCTACGATCCTGACGGGACGCTGATCGGCAAGGTCAAGGTGCCGGAGGTGACCGCCAATTGCGTGTTCGGCGGGGCCAAGCTGAACTGTCTCTACATCGCCGGCACCACCTCGCTCTACTCGGTGCGGCTGATGGTCAACGGGGCCAAGACTTTTTGAGTGAGACCGTTTGGAAATTCTACTCTGGCGGCCATCTGATGGCGTTTTCTGCGCTTCCGGTGCTCACGGACCCGAATGTCCGCTGCGCTCCGGTTCTCGAAACCACCACCATATGACTCGCCAGAGCGAATTTCGAAACGGTCTCTTGCCGGTGTTAGCTATTTGAAGGGGAGGACGTCATGCCATTCGTCAACATCCGCATCGTCAAGGAAGTGATCGCCGCCGATCCGGCCGGCAAGAAGGCTGACATCGCCAAGAAGGTCACGGCGGCGATCATGGACGCCACCGGCCTCGGCAATGACGATGTCTGGGTGGTCTTCGAGGAGGTCAATGCCCGCGACTGGTATGTCGGCAAGACCGATGTCGAGACGTTGCGTAAGGGGTAGGTCGCCGGCACGTTTGGGGTTCGGGCGCTCCCTTTTTTAGTCCTCCTCGGGCTTGCCCCGAGGATCCATGCCGTGGTCTCTGACGTCAAGCACAGCGGCGCAGAATCTGTAACCGTTGCAACGCTTTAGGGTCACGGCATGGATCCCTTGGGCTGCGGAGCAGCTCCAGGGGTCTGCGCCGCGTCGCTTCGCGGCTGCTCCGCCCTAGGATGACGAAGTTGCGTTTGCGCGTATAAAACTCACAAAGCCCTGCAGTGCTTCCCGCATGGCCTGCTGGTTCGCTTCCTCCCCTAGAATCATCTCCACCTCCGGCGGCTTCTTCCCCAGCAGCGCAATCTCCAGCTCGCCCTCGCAAAGCGCGAACGACATGGTCCGCATGATCTCGGCAAGGGCGGCACGGGCGAACAGCGAGCGCGGCGAGGCGTGTGCCAGCATGGCCGGCTTGGCGATGGCGGCGTCGCGCGAGACCAGCCAGTCGAGCGCGTTCTTCAGCCCGCCTGGCACGCCATGGGCATATTCGGGGCAGGAGACGACGATGCCGTCGGACCGCGTCACCGCGTCGATCAGCGCGGCGGCCTCATGCGGCGTCCGCTCGCCCTCATCGTCGGGGTTGAAGATGGGCACGTGGCCGAGGCCGTCATAGACGGTGACGCTGCAGCCTGAAGGCGCATTGCGGGCCAGCGCCGCGACCAGGGCCGAATTGGTGGAGGCTGCCCGCAGGCTGCCGGAGATGGCAAGGATGTTCAGCAAGGTATGGACCCAGTCAGGACGAATCGCCGTCTATTTGTTTTGACGCAATTCCGAGGCAAAACGCTACGCGCTTTTCCGGGACAACCATTTCACACTTTTCTCGGAATTGCTCCGAGCCTACCACATGGTCTGTTTGTATTCCCCGTCCAGCCAGCGGTCGGTGGCCTCGGCCGAATCGGCCAGCGCCAGTTGGTCCCGCAGGATCTGGCCGAGCGTCGGCAGCGTCGCGCGGTCGTACCAGGTGTCGGGCTTCCACAAATCGGAGCGCATGAAGGCCTTGGCGCAATGCATGTAGGCGGCCTTGACGGCGACGACGATGACACTTTGCGGCTCCTTGCCGTCGACGGCCAGGCGCTCGCGCAAGGTGGCGTCGACGGTGATGCGGGCATCGCCATTGACGCGCAGCGTCTCGTTCATGCCGGGGATGAGGAAGAGCAGGCCGACCGAGGGATTGCGCAGGATGTTTTCCAGCGTGTCCAGCCGGTTGTTGCCGGGCCGGTCGGGAATGGCGATGGTCCGGTCGTCAAGAATGGCGGCGAAGCCGGGCTTGTCGCCCTTGGGCGTCACGTCGGCATTGCCTTCGCGGTCAGAGGAGCCGATCAGCACGAAAGGGCTCTTGCCGATGAAGGAGCGGCAATGGCCGTCGAGCGCCGTCAACTCCTTGCGGATCGAGCCATCGGTCGGGCGCGGCGTCTTGTAGATCGTCCGCAATTCCTCGCGCGTGGTGACGAATTCCATGGCTCTCCCCTTTGGTTTTGACGCAATTCCTGTGGGAAAACCGCTACACACTTTCCTGGAATTGCTTTTGCAGACCCTACTTGCCGGCCTTCTCTTCCCCGCCTGCCTTGTCGTCCAGCGAATGGCGCAGGATCAGCGGCATCTGGCTGAAGGTGAACAAAAGCGTGATCGGCATGATGCCCCAAACCTTGAAGGTAACCCAGGCATCGGTAGAAAAATTGCGCCACACCACTTCGTTGACGACGGCCAGGAAGATAAAGAACAGGCCCCAGCGGAAGGTGAGTTTCCGCCAGCCTTCGGCATCCAGCTTGAAGGCGGAATCGAAGACATAGCCGAGCAGCGACCTACCGAAGAACAGGCCGCCGAGCAGCACGCCGCCAAACAGCGTGTTGACGATGGTCGGCTTCATCTTGATGAAGATGTCGTCCTGCAGATAGAGCGTCAGCGCGCCGAAGATGAAGACGACGACGCCCGACACCATCGGCATGATCGGCAGCGTGCGCGTCAGCAGCCACGAGGCGATCAGCGCGATGGCCGTGGCGGCCATGAACAGCCCGGTGGCAACGAAGATCGGACCGCCGAATTCGCCCAGGACAGGGAATTTCTGCACCAGCCACTCGCCGCGCGCATTGGCAAAGAAGAAGACCAGTAGCGGCCCGAGCTCCAGCACCAGCTTGAGCACGGGGTTGACGCCTTCCTTCTTCTCTTTCTGCGGGTCGGACGGATCGCGTTCGAGAATGGGTGGGTTCATGATCTTCCTTCTTACGCACGATCCCGGTCAAAGGGGATCACGCCGTTACGCCATTCCAGCGATCGCCCTGGCGAATTCGCTTGCCGAGAAAGGCTCGAGGTCGTCGACCTGTTCGCCGACGCCGATGAAATAGACCGGCAGTTTGTGCTTTGCCGCGATCGCCACCAGAATACCGCCGCGCGCCGTGCCGTCCAGCTTGGTCATCACAAGGCCGTTGACCCCGGCGATGTTGCGGAAGATCTCGACCTGGTTGAGCGCGTTCTGGCCGGTGGTGGCGTCGACCGTCTGCAGCACGGTGTGCGGCGCTTCCGGATCGAGCTTGCCGAGCACGCGTACGATCTTTTCCAGTTCGGCCATCAATTCGGTCTTGTTCTGCAGGCGGCCGGCGGTGTCGATGATCAGCACGTCGGAGCCGGCTTCCCTGGCCTTCTCGAAGGCATCATAGGCGAGGCCGGCGGCATCGGCGCCGAGCTTGGAGGCGATGACAGGCGATTTCGTGCGCTCGCCCCAGATCTTCAATTGCTCGATCGCGGCAGCGCGGAAGGTGTCGCCGGCGGCGAGCATCACCGACAGGCCACCATCGGTCAGTTTTGCCGCCAGCTTGCCGATGGTGGTGGTCTTGCCGGTGCCGTTGACGCCGACCACCAGGATGACATGCGGCTTGTGTGAGAGATCGAGCTCGAGCGGCCTTGCGACCGGGGTCAACACTTTCTCCACCTCCGCCGCCATGACAGCCCGGACTTCCGAATCCGAGACATCCTTGCCATAGCGGCTGGAAGCGAGCGAATCGGTGACGCGCAGTGCCGTTTCGACGCCGAGATCGGCGCGGATCAGCACGTCCTCCAGGTCCTGCAGCGTGTCCTCGTCCAGCTTGCGCTTGGTGAAGACGCCGGCGATGTTGCCGGTGAGCTCGCGCGACGAACGGGCAAGCCCGTCGCGCATGCGCTGGAACCAGGAGCGCCGCGGCGCCGGCTCCGGCGCTTTCGCCGGCTCGGCCTTCTGCTCGACTTTCTTGCTAACGGTCACCTTGCCCGGAACGGGTTTCGGCTCCGCCGAGGCTTGGGGCGCCGGTTGCGGGACAGCCTGCGGCTCGGGCGCGATCTCGGCAATGACGGGCTGCGGCTCGACCGGCGCCGGCTGGCGGATGGGTGGCGCGATTTCGGCAGCCGGGGCTTCCGGCTCGGGCGCGGGCGCCGGAACTTCTTCCTCCGCCCCGTCCCTATAAGGGGAGAAGGTGGCGGCAGCCGGATGAGGGGCGGCGCCGGCCTCCAAAGTTGGTTGCACGGAAGGCGACGGCGGCAGCGGTACTTCGGCCGGCGCAGGCTGCTCAACCGGAATCTCGACAGGCGGAGCCGGCACTTCGATCGGCGCCGGTTCCGGCTGCCTTTCGGGACGCGGCGCGATCTCTGGCTCTTCCGGCGTGGGAGCAGGGACTTCTTGCGGCAGCGGTTCGGGCTTGGGCTCCGGAGCGGCCGGAGGAAGCGGAATCTCCTCGGGCGCCGGCGGTTCCGGGATCGCTGGAGCGGGTGCCGGTTCTTCTTCCGGCACGGGGACCGGCAGCGGTTCCGGCTCCGACGGAATGGTCGGTGCGGGCTCTGGCACCGGCTCCTCGACAGGTGCCGGTTCGGGTGAAAGGGCGACCTCCTGCTCGGCGGGCGCCAGCGCTACCTTCGCCGCGGGCTGTGGCTCCTCGCGTTTCAAGAACTCCGGAACAACCTGCTCGGCCGCCGGCTTCAGCGCATCGAGCTGGTCCCATTTGATCGGCGGCAGCGGCGCGGTCTCGTCGATCTGCTCCTCGACAACCTCTTTCTTGCCGAACGAAAATATCTTCTTGAAAAAACCAGCCATGCTTTGCGTTTCTCAGGCGGCGCGGGCGGCAAGGGGGGCTGCGATCAGCCTGGCGCCATCGTGGCCGGTAATTGTCGCTTCGACGATTTCGCCCGGCGCGCCGACGACAAGTGCGGCAAGCGTGAAGCCTTCGGTGCGGCCAAGGCCGTCACGCTCGATCAGGATCGACTGGCGGGTGCCGGCAAGCGAGGACAGATGGCTGACATACGCGGCTTCGCCGGCGGCGCGCAGCCGAGCGGCGCGTTGCTTGACCACTTCGCGGCGCAGCTGCGGCATGCGCGCGGCGGGCGTGCCTTCGCGCGGGCTGAATGGGAAGACATGGAGATGGGTCAGGCCGCACTCCTCGACTATTCTTATCGAGTTCTCGAACATGGCGTCGGTCTCGGTCGGGAAGCCGGCGATGATGTCGGCGCCGAAAACGATCGCAGGACGCAATTTGCGCACATCCTCGCAGAAGCGGATCGACTGGTCGCGCAGATGCCGGCGTTTCATGCGCTTCAGGATCATGTCGTCGCCTGACTGCAGCGACAGATGCAAATGCGGCATCAGCCTGGGTTCGGTGGCGATGGCGTCGAGCAAATCGTCATCGGCCTCGATCGAATCGATGGAGGACAGCCGCAGCCGCTTTACGTCAGGCACCTGCCTGAGAATGGTTTTCACCAGTTTACCAAGTTTCGGCGCGCCCGGCAGGTCAGCGCCAAAGGACGTCATGTCGACGCCGGTCAGCACGATCTCTGCGTAGCCGTTGCCGGCCAGCCGCTTGACCTGCTCGATCACGGCGCCCATCGGCACCGAACGCGAATTGCCGCGGCCGTAAGGGATGATGCAGAAGGTGCAGCGGTGGTCGCAGCCATTCTGCACCTGGACGAAGGCGCGGGCGCGACCCTCGATGGCGTCGACCATGTGGCCGGCGGTCTCGCGCACGGAAAAGATGTCGTTGACGCGGGCCTTCTCGGTGTCGTTGACGCCGAAATCCGGCAGAGCGCGATAGGCGTTTGCCTTCAGCTTCTCCTCATTGCCCAGCACGAGGTCGACTTCATCCATGGAGGCGAATTTTTCGGGCTCGGTCTGGGCGGCGCAGCCGGTGACGATGATGCGCGCCTCAGGGTTGTCGCGGCGCGCCTTGCGGATCGCCTGCCTGGCCTGGCGCACGGCTTCGCCGGTGACGGCGCAGGTGTTGAAGATGACGGCGCCGCCTTGCAGCGCGCCGAGCCCGGCGCTTTCGGCTTCACGCCGCATCACTTCGGATTCATAGGTGTTCAGCCGGCAGCCGAAGGTCACCACGTCAATGCGGCTGGAGGCCCCGGAACGAGAGCCGTCGAAGTCCGGGCTCTTGGACAGAGCAACCGACATCAGGCCGCGCTTTCGGTGTCACGGGCCCATGTTCCGGTCGAGGGATCAAAACTGCCCGAAAATTCCCATTCGGCGGCGCCGGTCAGGATGACGTGGTCGTCGTCGCGCCATTCGACATGCAGCGTGCCGCCGCCGGGGGTCAGAAGGCTGACGCTGCGGCCGGTCCGCCTGGTGCGGGCTGCGGCCACTACCGATGCGCAGGCTGCCGAGCCGCAGGCCTTGGTCAGGCCGGCGCCACGCTCCCAGGTGCGGATGATCATGCTCTCGGGGGACGTCACCTGGGCAATGGTGATGTTGGCGCGCTCGGGGAAGATCGGGTGGTTTTCGAGCAGCGGGCCGAAACGTTCGAGTTCATACGACCAGACGTCGCGGTCGACCCAAAAGATGGCGTGCGGGTTGCCCATCGAGACGGCGGAAGGCGAATGCAGCACCGGCGCATCGATGGGGCCGATTTGCAATTCGATCATGCGGGTGTCGCGGAACTCCTCGGCCAGCGGAATCTCTTGCCAGCCGAAATGCGGAATGCCCATGTCGACCGAGATCGTGCCGTCGGCATGTTCGCGGGCGTTGAGGATGCCGGCACGGGTCTCGAAAGTAAAAGTCTTCTGGCCGGTCTCGGCGGCGAGCGCCTGGACGACGCAGCGCATGCCGTTGCCGCAGGCCTGCGCGCCGGTGCCGTCGGAATTAAGAATGTCGACATAATAGGCGGTACCCGGCGTCTTCGCATCATGTATCGCCATGATCTGGTCGAAGCGGGTCGCGGCATCGGCATTCAACGCAAGGGCCGCCGCCGCCGTCACCTTGTCGGCACGGCCGCGCATATCGGCTACGATGATCTCGTTGCCGATGCCGTTCATCTTGGCGAAAGGGGCAGTGCTTGCCATGGCTCCGCGACATTCCATGTCCGTTTGGCGCTATATGGCGGAAACGGGCGGGAATTACCAGTCCGGCGTCGGTTCAGCCGAGTTCCTGGGCAAGTCCGATGAGAAGCCCTCCAGGCCCACGGATATAGCAGAGCCGATACACGTCTTTGTACTGGACGACTTCGCCCACGAGTTCGGCGCCGCGCGTGCCCAGCCTTTCCAGCGTATCGTCGACATTGTCCACGGTGAACATCGCGCGAAGGTAGCCCAAGGCGTTGACCGGCGCGTTCCGGTGATCGGCGATGACAGCCGGCCTGAGGAAGCGAGAGAGTTCGAGCCGGCTGTGGCCGTCCGGAGTGCGCATCATGGCGACCTCGACATGCTGATCGCCCAGTCCAGTGACACGCCCCGCCCATTCGCCTTCGATCGTCGCACGCCCTTCGAGCTCAAGGCCGAGTTCGAGGAAGAAATCGATCGTAGCTTCGAGGTCCTCGACAACGATTCCCACGTTGTCCATGCGCTTGAGCGCCATGATCGCAATCTCCAAGATGGTGGCCATCCGGCCGTTACGTTATCGCCCACATCGGAAGCTTGAACCATGGACGGCCTCAAACCGCCACTATTGCCAAACGGTCGGACGTAAAGGCACCGGGCTTACGTCACCGCGAAAATGCCAAGCACCACCAGCAGGAAGATGACCAGAACGATGCCGATGAGGATGCGCGCGCCGGTGGCGGCGGCTCCGGCCAATGCCGGCATGCCTAGAAGGCTCGCCGCGGCGGCGACGATCAGAAGAATGATGATCCATTTGATCATGGGAATGCCTCGCAAGCCGATAGATCTTGAAACCGCATCAAAACGTTTCTGTCGGGCTTGGGTTCCCACTGGCCGCGACGCGTGCCAGCGGCGAATTATCCGGCGATCTCGATGTCCGTGCTGAATGGCGCCGTCTTGCTGGAATTCTGGTCGTGCATGAGGAAGTCGCACCGGTATTTGCCAGCCGGCAAGCCATCGAGGGACAGATCCAGCTTGAAGAACAGCTCGCGATTGTGCGAGCGGGACGCGACCTGAACGCTGCCGATCTTCTCGAATGTGCCGAGTTTCTCGCCCGCCTCGGAAAGCACGGTGAGGTCGACGGAAAGCCCGATCTGGCTGTTGCCGAGGCCGTCCGAGCCATAGCCATAGCCGACCGGTTCCATATAGAGCACCACCTTCTCGCCGGCCTTGTAAATGTGATTGGCCCGCTCGCTGTAGATGCCGAAGCCGCTGGCCGAATCGACCTGCCTGACATTCATCACGGCAAGCGGCATTGCCTTCCAAAGCGCCTCCTCGGCACCGCGGAATTTCTCCAGCGCCGCGGCACCGTCACCCGCCTGCAGCGCCTTTTCGGCGTCGGCGGCGCGATCGGCGATGTCGCCGGCATGGGCGACCGAGGTCGAGATTGCCGCGGCAAGCAGCGCAGCCAGGATCGATTTCATAAGCGCCTCTCCGTTCCGTGATACCCCATGGTGGGCGAAAACCGCCCTGGGGTAAACGTCAAACCTTGCCGGAACTCAAGGCACGTCCCACACCTCTCCCGGCTGCAAGGCGCGAAAGCACTCTTGCGGCAGGCCTTCCGCCTCAAGCGCACCGGCCAGCTTGCGCACCGGCTCGTCCATCGGTTCGTCAGTGAGCTGAAAAGTGCCCCAGTGGCAGCCGGCGGCCAAGGCAGCCCCGCACAGCTTCATGCCTTGCACGGCTTCTTCCGGATTCTGGTGCTGCGGCGCCATGAACCAGCGTGGCTCGTAGGCGCCGATCGGCAGGATGGCGAAGCGGAAGCCGCCATGCTTCTCGGCCATCAGCCGGTAGTTGATGCCGTCGTGGAAGCCGGTATCGCCGGCGAAATAGATCTTTCCGCCCGGTGTCTCGATAACAAAGCCGGCCCACAGTGCCATGCGCCGATCGCGGCCGCCGCGCGCCGACCAGTGATGCGCCGGCTCGACATGGATAGCAGAGTGGGCGCCGACCTCGACCCTGTCGCCCCAATCATGCGCCGCCAGACGCATGCCTGGCACGGCGGCGGCGATGATGGTGTCGTTGCCAAGCGGCGTCACCACCAGCGGATCGTGTTTTTCCTTCAGCCGCTTCAGCGTGGCGAGGTCGAGATGGTCATAGTGATTGTGGCTGACCAGAACGAGGTCGATCTGCGGCAGGTCGTCGAAGGCGATGCCCGGCGCGTTGGCGCGCTTTGGCCCGACGAAGGAAAACGGCGAGGTGCGTTGCGACCAGACCGGATCGGTGAGGATGTTCAGCCCGGCGGTCTGGACCAGCAGCGTCGAGTGACCAACCATGGTTATGGTGAGGCCGGCGCCGTCGACCCGGGCGGCAGGCCTTGCCCGCGCGAAAGGGCTCGGATTGGCGGCCGGCCATTTCGAGCGCTGGCCGTTGAACTGCCATTTCAGCAGATCGGTGAAGCGGCCGGGCAGTTGGCCGCCGGGATTGAAGAACAAGGCGCCGTCGAAATGGTCGCTGGGCGGGCCGCTGTAATAGCGGTTGGCGGCTCTTTTGCTCGCGGGCAAGGTCTGTGCTCCAGCGGATTTCGGCTCCTAGACATAGGCCTTGCGCCGGTTGGCGCAAGCATCCGCGAGGCGAATGCGGAAGCGGGCGCCGCAGCGGTCGACATCCACGGACTTGAGCGACGGGGAGATCAGGCACGCCGAGATTGCGATAAATTTGCAACAAATCTTGCCGCAAACCCAATTTTAACCATATCGGGTTGAAATTTCGCCACCTTCTCCATCTTGGTGGAGGCGATATTGCGCGGACGGCTTCCCCCCCAGCCGGATCCGACGGAGGTTGGAATGAATTTTTCGAAAAGCGGCCTGGTGGCCGTATCGCTGGCTGCGCTCGTTGCGAGCGGCTGCTCAACCTCACGCTTCTCGTCGATGGACGACCAGCAGCCGGCACCGCTGCCGGCTGCTCCGGCCGGCCAGGTGAGTTCCAACCAGCTGCCGCCACCAGCTTCGCCCGGCGCCACCGATCCGTCGCAATTCCCGACCGCGCCGGCAAACACACAGGTCGCGTCCCTGCCGCCAGACGGCTCGGCGCCCGCCGGTGCCTCGGATCTCAGCGCGGCAAGCGTCGCCGGCGTCTGGAATGCCAGCGTTTCCGGCCAGAGCTGCAAGATCGCGACGCCGCAGACCAAGTTCGGCGCCGGCTTCCGCGCCGGACCGCTGCACTGCCCGGCGCCTATCGACGGCATCAAGTCCTGGAACGTCGCTGGCAAGCAGCTGACGCTTTATGATGAGAATGGCGGCTCGCTGGCCCGGCTCTATTCCTCGGGCGGCTCCAAATTCGACGGCCAGACTTCCAACGGTCAGCCGATTTCGCTTACAAGGTAGGCTAGGTATGCAGATATTCAGGTGATGCCGGCCTGCGCGCAGCCCGACCTGAATCTTGGCACCCCCAGTCCCTCTGAAGCATTCCTGCTCTGAACAAACGACGTGACCGATGCATCTGCGTGACGGCCTCCAGACTCATGCGACCGTCAGGCAGCGGTACGACCATCTGGTGGACACCGGCGCGATCGAGCGCGACGGGGCGCAGGAGCGCGTCGCCGCGGCACTCGACCGGCTGACAGCGGAAATCTCGGCAAAAAGGTTGGCGCACAAATCCAGTGCGCTGGGCTGGCTATTTGCCCGCAAGCGCGAGACGCGCGACATCGTCAGGGGCCTTTACATCCATGGCGGTGTCGGCCGCGGCAAGACCATGCTGATGGACATGTTCTTCGAGCTGCTGCCGGTCCGGCGCAAGCGCCGCGTCCATTTCAACGACTTCATGGCCGATGTGCAGGACCGCATCCAGAGACACCGGCAGGCGCGCAAGAATGGCGACGTCAAGGAAGACGACCCCATCCCACCGGTGGCCAAGGCGCTGGCCGAGCAGGCCTGGGTGCTGTGCTTCGACGAATTCTCGGTCACCGACATCGCCGATGCGATGATCCTGTCCAGGCTGTTTTCGGCGCTGTTCGCCAATGGCGTCGTGTTGATCGCCACCTCGAACGTGGCGCCGGAAAATCTCTACCGCGATGGGCTGAACCGCCAGCTCTTCCTGCCATTCATCCGCATATTGGAACGCCATGCGCTGGTGCTGTCGCTCGACAGCGACAAGGATTACCGGCTGGAAAAGCTAGCCCGCACGCCGGTCTACGTCACGCCGGCCGACGCGGCCGCCGACCGGGCGCTGGACGAGGCATGGCGCACGATGACGCGTGGTGAGCCGGCCATGGCAACGTCGCTGACCATCAAGGGGCGGCAGGTGGTCGTGCCGCGCGCGGCGGATGGCGCGGCGCGGTTCACCTTTGCCGAACTGTGCGAAAAGCCGCTCGGCGCGCGCGACTACCTGGCGATCGCCGCGCGGTTTTCAACCATCTTCATCGATCACGTGCCGGTGCTGGGCGAAGGCAAGCGCAACGAGGCCAAGCGCTTCATCCTGTTGATCGACACGCTCTACGACCACCACACGCGGCTGGTGGTGAGCGCCGAGGCCCCGCCACCGCAGCTTTATGTGGCCAAGCGCGGCGTCGAGGTGTTCGAGTTCGAACGTACGGCCTCCCGGCTGATCGAGATGCAGAGCCGCGACTGGCTGGAGGAATGGGCGGAGCGGCGGAACGCGAAGGCGGCGGCTGAAGCGCAGCAGGCGCAGGCCTAAAGACGAAGGTAGCGATCCTTCGCGCTGTCCCGCGGACGTCCTCAAGTGGAACACGTCCTTGGCGAAGCCCATCACAACGGCGTCATCGGCCCTTCAAGCCCTCCAATTGTCACCCTAGTTGTATAATATCTAGAAAGTCGGCTCACAGACTTTGACGTTTACGTAAATCCCAAACCATCTAACCGATTGAAAATGCTGGGGTCGAAATAATCGTTTGAATTTATTCCGCACCGGAGCTATTGGGTGCGGCGAAATCTCGCGGGTTTTCCGCAGCATTCCGGCCTCTTCCTCGGCACCGTCATCAGATCGTCAAAGATTTGGGCGCAGTCACAGACAAAGGGAAAACATCCTCACATGGCACGCAACAAGATAGCGCTTATCGGCTCGGGCATGATCGGCGGCACGCTCGCCCACATGATCGGCCTCAAGGATCTCGGCGACGTGGTGCTGTTCGATATTGCCGAGGGCATTCCGCAAGGCAAGGGGCTCGATATCGCGCAGTCGTCGCCGGTCGATGGTTTCGATTCCCGGCTGACCGGCGTCAACGACTATGCCGGCATCGAGGGCGCCGATGTCTGCATCGTCACCGCCGGCGTGCCGCGCAAGCCGGGCATGAGCCGCGACGATCTGCTCGGCATCAATCTGAAGGTCATGGAACAGGTCGGCGCCGGCTTGAAGAAGTACGCACCGAAGGCCTTCGTCATCTGCATCACCAACCCGCTCGATGCCATGGTGTGGGCGCTGCAGAAGTTTTCGGGCCTGCCCAAGACCCATGTCGTCGGCATGGCCGGCGTGCTCGACAGCGCGCGCTTCCGCTACTTCCTGGCCGAGGAGTTCAAGGTTTCGGTCGAGGACGTCACCGCCTTCGTGCTCGGCGGCCACGGCGATTCCATGGTGCCGATGATCCGTTATTCAACGGTATCGGGCATTCCGCTGCCCGATCTCGTCAAGATGGGCTGGACCTCGAAGGAGAAGCTCGACCAGATCGTCCAGCGCACCCGTGACGGCGGCGCCGAGATCGTTGGCCTGCTGAAGACCGGCTCGGCCTATTACGCGCCGGCGGCCTCGGCGATCCAGATGGCCGAATCCTACCTCAAGGACAAGAAGCGCGTGCTGCCCTGCGCGGCGCATCTCTCCGGCCAGTATGGCGTCAAGGGAACCTATGTCGGCGTTCCCGTGGTGATCGGCGCCGGCGGCGTCGAGCGCATCATCGAGATCGACCTCAACAAGAGCGAACAGAAGATGTTCGACAGCTCGGTGGCGACGGTGCAGGGCCTGACTGAGGCCTGCGTCAAGATCGCGCCGCAGCTCGCTTCGAAGTAAACCCAGTCGCTGACCTGGAGATAATCCCCAATGAACATCCATGAATATCAGGGCAAGGCGCTGCTGAAGAGCTTTGGCGCGCCGGTGGCCGAAGGCGTGCCGGTGTTCAAGGCAAGCGAGGCGGAAGCCGCGGCAAAAGCACTGCCCGGTCCGCTCTATGTGGTGAAGAGCCAGATCCATGCCGGCGGCCGCGGCAAGGGCAAGTTCAAGGAATTGTCGCCCGACGCCAAGGGCGGCGTGCGGCTGGCGAAGTCGGTCGCCGAAGTCGTTGCCAACGCCAACGAGATGCTTGGCCACACGCTGGTGACCAAGCAGACCGGTCCGGCCGGCAAGCAGGTCAACCGCCTCTACATCGAGGACGGCGCCGACATCGAGCGCGAGCTTTATCTGTCGATCCTGGTCGACCGTTCAGTCGGCCGCATCGCCTTCGTCGTCTCGACCGAAGGCGGCATGGACATCGAATCGGTGGCGCATGATACGCCGGAAAAGATCATCACCGTCGCCATCGATCCGGAAAAGGGCGTCACGGCGGATGACGTCAAGGCACTGAACGGCGCGTTGAAGCTCGACGGCATTGCTGCCAAGGACGGCGGCACGCTGTTCCCGATCCTCTACAAGGCCTTTGTCGACAAGGACATGAGCCTGCTCGAGGTCAACCCGCTGATCGTCATGAAGAATGGCCGCCTGCGCGTGCTCGACGCGAAAGTGTCGTTCGACAACAACGCGCTGTTCCGCCACCCCGACGTGCTCGAACTGCGCGACACCACCGAAGAGGACGAGAAGGAAATCGAGGCGTCGAAATACGACCTCGCCTATGTCGCGCTCGACGGCAATATCGGCTGCATGGTCAACGGCGCCGGCCTTGCCATGGCGACGATGGACATCATCAAGCTCTATGGCGCCGAACCGGCCAACTTCCTCGATGTCGGCGGCGGCGCCTCCAAGGAGAAGGTCACTGCGGCGTTCAAGATCATCACCAAGGACCCTGCGGTCAAAGGCATACTGATCAACATCTTTGGCGGCATCATGAAGTGCGACATCATCGCCGAGGGCGTCATCGCCGCGGTCAAGGAAGTCGGGCTGAAGGTGCCGCTGGTGGTGCGGCTCGAAGGCACCAATGCGGAGCTCGGCAAGAAGATCATCAACGACAGCGGCCTCAACGTGGTGTCGGCCGACGATCTCGACGATGCGGCCAAGAAGATCGTGGCGGCGGTGAAGGGCTGAGCGGATGCCTCCGCGCAAGATAAGCCTCGTCGAGGCAGCGGATCAAAAGATCGCCAAGGTCTTCGATCCGCACATCGCCGGCGACGTCAATGACAGCCAGGCCAAGGTCGCCAAGTTCGGCGAGGCTTTCGATTGGCACGCGCATGACAATGAGGACGAAGCCTTCCTCGTGCTGCGCGGCAGGATCGCCATCGATTTCCGCGACGGTCCGGTCGAGCTCGGCGAGGGCGACTTCATCGTCGTGCCGCGCGGTGTCGAGCACCGGCCGCGTTCGCTGACGCCAGAGCCCGTGGTGCTGATGTTCGAGCCGGCGACGACGCTCAACACCGGCAACGCCAAGAGCGACCTCACCGTCACCGACCTGAAGCGGCTCTGACCGATGAACACGGCGTCCTTCTCTTCGCTCTCGGACGGTCACAAACGCCTGCAGGCGCTGGTCGGCGCGTGGCGCGGCGGGGAAGAGGTCTCGGACACGCAATGGGCCGATGGCGGCCCAGCGACGTCTGAAGTGCTGGCAGAGGCTGAGTTCGGCGGCCAGTTCGTGGTGCAGCGCTATCGCCAGCGCCGCGACGGCACGATCTCGTTCGGATCGCACTCAGTGTTCGGCTTCGACCAGCAGAACAGCCTCGTCACCATGCATCAGTTCGATTCGATGGGCTTTGTGCCGGCTTCGCCGGCGACAGGCACGTGGAACGGCGACGAACTGGTTCTGGAACGCTCGTCGCCGCGCGGCGCCGCACGCGTGACCTATGTTTTCGACGATGCAGATACCTACCGCATGCGATTGCATTTCAAACCTGCCGGCAGCGATGGCTGGCAAGACATGGTGAGCGGGCTCTACCGGCGCGTTTTGCCTTCCACACTCAACGGTTTTTAAAAAGGGCTCCGATGTCCATTCTCGTCGACAAGAACACCAAGGTGCTGGTGCAGGGCCTGACCGGCAAGACCGGCACGTTCCATACCGAGCAGGCGCTGGCCTATCACGGCACCAAGATGGTGGGCGGCATCCATCCCAAGAAGGGCCGCGAGACCTGGACCGGGTCGAAGGGCGAGAGCCTGCCGATCTTCGCGACCGTCGCCGAGGGCAAGGAAAAGACCGGCGCCAATGCGTCGGTGGTCTATGTGCCGCCGGCGGGTGCAGCCGAAGCGATCCTGGAAGCGATCGAGGCCGAGATCCCGCTGATCATCTGCATCACCGAAGGCATACCGGTGATGGACATGATCAAGGTCAAGGCGCGGCTCGACCGCTCGACCTCGCGGCTGATCGGCCCGAACTGCCCGGGCGTGCTCACCCCCAACGAATGCAAGATCGGCATCATGCCAGGAAACATCTTCCGCAAGGGCTCGGTCGGCGTTGTTTCGCGCTCGGGAACGCTTACCTATGAGGCAGTGTTCCAGACCACCAATGTCGGCCTCGGCCAGACCACCGCCGTCGGCATTGGCGGCGATCCCGTCAAGGGCACCGAGTTCATCGACGTGCTCGAGATGTTCCTCGCCGACGACGAGACCAAGTCGATCATCATGATCGGCGAGATCGGCGGTTCGGCCGAGGAAGACGCCGCGCAGTTCCTCAAGGACGAAGCCAAGCGTGGCCGCAAGAAGCCGATGGCCGGTTTCATCGCCGGGCGCACGGCGCCGGCCGGCCGCACCATGGGCCATGCCGGCGCGGTCATCTCCGGCGGCAAGGGCGGCGCCGAGGACAAGATCGCGGCAATGGAATCGGCCGGTATCAAGGTTTCGCCGTCGCCGGCCCGGCTTGGCACGACGCTGGTTGAAGCCATCAAGGGCTGAATCTGGCGCCGGTTATGGAATGAGGGCCAGCGACGGTTCGTTGGCTTTTGAGGGGACAAGAAGGGCGGGTGAACCGTCCACTATCGCGGCTCTGCCGCAAACGTAAGGAGACGGAGCGCTGCTCCGCTGAAACGACATGGCAAGACAAGATCAGGCCAACGAC
Source organism: Mesorhizobium erdmanii (assembly GCF_013170725.1). Classification (NCBI taxonomy): domain Bacteria; kingdom Pseudomonadati; phylum Pseudomonadota; class Alphaproteobacteria; order Hyphomicrobiales; family Phyllobacteriaceae; genus Mesorhizobium; species Mesorhizobium erdmanii. The sequence goes on from NZ_CP033361.1 coordinate 1,069,002, forward strand.
CAATTTTCGCTCACCTCATTCCTCTATGGCGGCAACGCCGATTACATCGACGCGCTCTATGCCGCCTATGAGGATGATCCCGCCTCTGTCAATCCCGAATGGCAGGAGTTCTTCGCTGGCCTGAAGGACGATGCCGGCGATGTGCGAAAGAATGCCAAGGGCGCCTCCTGGGCCAAGCCCTCCTGGCCGCTGCAGGCCAATGGCGAGCTGGTGTCGGCGCTCGACGGCAATTGGGGCATCGTCGAGAAGCATCTGGAGAAGAAGGTCAAGGACAAGGCGGTCACCAATGGCGTCGTGCTTTCCGATGCCGACGTGCACCAGGCGACGCGCGATTCGGTGCGCGCCATCATGATGATCCGCGCCTACCGCATGCGCGGCCACCTGCACGCCAATCTCGATCCGCTCGGCATCGCCAAGCCGCTTGAGGATTACAATGAATTGTCGCCGGAGAATTACGGCTTCACCGAGGCCGACTACGACCGGCCGATCTTTCTCGACAATGTGCTCGGGCTCGAATTCGGCAGCATCCGGCAGATGCTGGAGATCCTGACCCGCACCTATTGCTCGACGCTCGGCGTCGAATTCATGCACATCTCCGATCCCGAGGAAAAGGCCTGGATCCAGGCGCGCATCGAGGGCGCCGACAAGGAAATCTCCTTCACCACCACCGGCAAGAAGGCGATCCTGCAGAAGCTGATCGAGGCGGAAGGTTTCGAGCAGTTCATCGACGTCAAGTACAAGGGCACCAAGCGCTTCGGCCTCGACGGCGGCGAGGCGCTGATCCCTGCGCTGGAGCAGATCGTCAAGCGCGGCGGCCAGCTCGGCATGAAGGAAATCGTGCTCGGCATGGCGCATCGCGGCCGGCTCAACGTGCTGTCCCAGGTGATGGCCAAGCCGCACCGCGCCATCTTCCACGAATTCAAGGGCGGCTCGGCGGCCCCTGACGAGGTCGAGGGCTCGGGCGACGTCAAGTACCATCTCGGCGCCTCGTCGGACCGCGAGTTCGACGGCAACAAGGTGCATCTGTCGCTGACGGCCAACCCGTCGCATCTGGAAATCGTCGACCCGGTGGTGATGGGCAAGGCGCGCGCCAAGCAGGATTATCTGTTCGGCCGCGGCCGCGAGGAGATCGTGCCGCTGGAAGAGCGGGCCAAGGTGCTGCCGCTCCTGCTGCACGGCGACGCCGCCTTCGCCGGCCAGGGCGTGATCGCCGAAATCCTAGGCCTGTCGGGCCTGCGCGGCCACCGCGTCGCCGGCACGCTGCACTTCATCATCAACAACCAGATCGGCTTCACCACCAATCCGCGCTTCTCGCGCTCGTCGCCCTATCCTTCCGATGTCGCCAAGATGATCGAAGCGCCGATCTTCCACGTCAATGGCGACGATCCGGAAGCCGTGGTCCACGCCACCAAGGTGGCGATCGAATTCCGCATGAGGTTCCACAAGCCTGTCGTGGTCGACATGTTCTGCTACCGCCGCTTCGGCCACAATGAGGGGGACGAACCGTCCTTCACCCAACCGCTCATGTACCGCAACATCCGCACCCACAAGACGACGGTGCAGATCTATGGCGAGCGCCTGATCGCCGAGGGCCACATCAGCCAGGCCGAGCTCGACAAGCTCAAGGCCGACTGGCGCGCGCATCTGGAATCCGAATGGGAAGTCGGCCAGCACTACAAGCCCAACAAGGCCGACTGGCTGGACGGCGCCTGGTCGGGCCTGCGCACGGCCGACAACCAGGACGAACAAAGGCGCGGCAAGACCGCCGTGCCGGTCAAGACGCTGAAGGAAATCGGCAAGAAGCTGACCGAGGTGCCGAAGGGTTTCGAAGCGCACAAGACGATCATCCGCTTCCTCGAGAACCGCCGCGAGGCGATCGAGTCCGGCGAAGGCATCGACTGGTCGACGGCCGAAGCGCTCGCCTTCGGCGCCATCCTGCTCGACGGCAACCCGATCCGGCTTTCCGGGCAGGATTCCGAGCGCGGCACCTTCTCGCAGCGCCATTCGGTGCTTTATGACCAACGCGACGAGACCCGCTACATCCCGCTCAACAATCTGTCGTCGGCGCAAGCCGGCTACGAGGTCATCAACTCGATGCTGTCGGAAGAGGCGGTGCTGGGCTTCGAGTATGGCTACAGCCTGGCCGAGCCGAAGGCGCTGACCTTGTGGGAAGCGCAGTTCGGCGACTTCGCCAACGGCGCCCAGGTGGTGTTCGACCAGTTCATCTCGTCGGGCGAGCGCAAGTGGCTCAGAATGTCGGGCCTCGTCTGCCTGCTGCCGCATGGCTATGAAGGCCAGGGTCCGGAACATTCGTCGGCCCGGCTGGAGCGTTTCCTGCAGCTTTGCGCCGAAGATAACATGCAAGTCGCCAACTGCACGACGCCGGCCAACTATTTCCATATCCTGCGCCGGCAGCTGAAACGCGACTTCCGCAAGCCGCTGATCCTGATGACGCCGAAGTCGCTGCTGCGCCACAAGCGGGCGGTGTCGACGCTGCCGGAAATCTCGGGCGAAAGCTCGTTCCACCGGCTGCTGTGGGACGACGCCCAGCTGTTGCCCAACCAGGCGATCAAGCTCACCAAGGACTCAAAGATCCGCCGCGTCGTGCTGTGCTCGGGCAAGGTCTATTACGACCTCTACGAAGAGCGCGAGAAGCGCGGCATCAACGACATCTATCTGCTGCGCGTCGAACAACTCTATCCGTTCCCGGCCAAGGCGCTGATCACCGAACTGTCGCGTTTCCGCAACGCCGAGATGGTGTGGTGCCAGGAGGAGCCCAAGAACATGGGCGCCTGGTCGTTCATCGACCCGTATCTGGAATGGGTTCTGGCGCATATCGACGCCAAGCATCAGCGGGTGCGCTACACCGGCCGGCCGGCGGCCGCGTCGCCGGCGACCGGATTGATGTCCAAGCACCTTGCCCAGCTCGCTGCCTTGCTCGAAGACGCGCTTGGCGAATAGAAAACTGGGCGAACAAGAACAGAACCGAAAATAACGGACAGGCACAATGGCTACCGAAATCCGCGTTCCCACTCTCGGCGAATCCGTCACCGAGGCGACTATCGGCAAATGGTTCAAGAAGGTCGGCGATGCCATTGCCGCCGACGAGCCGCTGGTCGAACTCGAAACCGACAAGGTGACGATCGAGGTGCCCGCCGCCGCTGCCGGCACGCTCGGCGAAATCGTCGCTAAGGAAGGCGAGACGGTTGGTGTCGGCGCGCTGCTGGGCTCGATCTCGGCCGGTGGCGCTGCCCCGGTGACCAAGCCGCAAGCGGTGGCGCAGGCCTCCAGCCCCGACGCGGCGCAGACCACCAGGCAGGCCGCGGCCGAGACCGCCAAGATCGCCGGCGACGGCGCGGTCGAGTCGCGCACCATGCCGCCGGCGCCGGCCGCCGCGAAACTGATCGCCGAGAACAATCTGTCGGTCGACCAGCTTTCCGGCTCGGGCAAGCGCGGCCAGGTGCTGAAGGGCGACGTGCTCGACGCCATTTCCAAGGGCGCGCCGTCGCAGCCGGCAGAAACGCCGAAGGCGGCACCGGCACCGATTGCGGTGCGTGCGCCATCCCAAGGCGACGATGCCTCGCGCGAAGAGCGCGTGCGCATGACCAAGCTGCGCCAGACCATTGCGCGGCGGCTCAAGGAAGCGCAGTCGACCGCAGCCATGCTGACCACCTTCAACGAGGTCGACATGTCGGCGGTGATGGCGCTGCGGAGCAAGTACAAGGATGTGTTCGAGAAGAAGCATGGCGTGAAGCTCGGCTTCATGGGCTTCTTCACCAAGGCTGTCACCCATGCCTTGAAGGAGATTCCCTCGGTAAACGCCGAGATCGACGGCACTGACATCATCTTCAAGAACTACGCCCATATCGGCGTCGCCGTCGGCACGGAGAAGGGCCTCGTCGTGCCGGTCGTGCGTGACGCCGACCAGATGTCCATCGCCGAGATCGAGAAGGACATCGGCCGGCTGGGCATCGCCGCGCGCGACGGCAAGCTGTCGGTCGCCGACATGCAGGGCGGCACGTTCACCATTTCCAACGGCGGCGTCTATGGCTCGCTGATGTCGACGCCGATCCTCAATGCGCCGCAGTCGGGCATTCTGGGCATGCACAAGATCCAGGACCGTCCTGTCGTGGTCGGTGGGCAGATCGTGATCCGGCCGATGATGTACCTGGCGCTGAGCTACGATCACCGCATCGTCGACGGCAAGGAAGCGGTCACCTTCCTGGTGCGCGTCAAGGAAAGCCTGGAGGATCCGGAGCGGCTGGTGCTCGATCTGTGAGCGGGGCTGATCCGCAATGAGCGGCTGGCTGGAACGGTTCGGGTTTGCGCTGGGTCGCGCTCTTCGGACTTTTCGGCCAACGGCCTCGGCCGTTGCGGCTTCGCCGGCGAAATCGCTTGAATCGAGCCCAGCGCTAGGAAGCAGTAATCTCGGTGTCTTCGCTCTCAGCGATGCTGAGATGGCTAAACGGAAGATCAGCGCGATCACGATCGGTGAGCTTGAACTGCCGACCGGCGAAATCGTCGCCTGCGATCCGCTCATTACCGGACTAAGCCGGCCCGCTTTCAGCCGCAAGGTGAAGCCGGGGCGCTACCCGGTCACGCTTCTTCAAGCACAGGGCTGCGTTGCCGCGGCGGTCTTGCGATTCAGCCCTGGCTTGCCGATGCGTTGGGAATTGGCGACCTTCGTTCCCGATCGTGCACCGGTTTATAAGTCGGAATTTCTTGAATTTATTGTCGATGACGCGGTTGCGTCATTCATGGACAAATCGGTCCTGACGCTGATGTCTGACCAGCAGGAACTCGACGACTATCTCGCCGATGTCGCTTGCACTATCGACAGGTTTTGTATCGATAGTCCGATTGAAGGCAACCCCCTCAATGTCGCCATGTTCGACACCGGCTATGGCGACGGCTCATATCGGTCCTTCTGGGGATTGAACGCGGCCGGCGAACCACTTCTCCTGATGACCGACTTCGAAGTGCTCGAAAATGCTGACGGCCGAGAAAGCAACCAGACGAACTGATGACCAATGCCGCCTCGCCTATGATTGGATTTGTGGCCGGGTCGCTGGCTCTCACGGCGGCGAATTCCGCCGCCCATGCCGCCTGTCCGATCGAACTCGCCGTCTATGGCGACGCGCAGAGCGGCAGCGAGATCGATTTTACCCCAACCGGCACCTCGGCCACCGTCACCAACAGCTTCCGGATGATCCTCGACAACAATGTGGTGCTGAACGGCATCGTCATGTGGAGCTCGGGTGAAGCGCGGCCGAACGGCTCCCTGATGTACAAATGCCCGGAAGGCGACACCACGGGCGATGAACTCGCCGCCTGTACCCCCTGGCACGGCGTCATCTATACGTCGGACGACAAGGGCAGCATCGGGCTGTTGCCGGCGGAAGGCGTCGAGGCGCCGAAGACGCTGATCTTGCCGGATCTCGGCCCGATGCTGCATCAGTCCACGGCCTATGGCGGCAGTGGATTTTCGAAAGTGCCGTCGGATGTTTTCACGCTGAAGGGATGCCAGGAATGAGCGATGTGCAAAAGGTGCTGCTGGTCACCGGCGGCAGTCGCGGCATCGGCGCCGCCGTCTGCAGGCTCGGCGCCAAGGCCGGCTATCGCGTCGTCGTCAACTATGCTTCGAACCAGGCGGCCGCCAACGCGCTGGTCGGCGAGATCAAGGCCGGCGGCGGCAACGCTTTTGCGGTCAAGGGCGATGTCGGCAGCGAGGCCGATATCCTGGCCATCTTCGAGGCGGTGGATCGCACCTATGGCCGGCTCGACGCCTTCGTCAACAATGCCGGCATCGTCGACGCCAAGGCGCGCGTCGACGAGATGAGCGCGGCACGGCTGGAACGCATGATGCGCATCAATGTCGTCGGTTCCATTCTCTGCGCCCGCGAGGCGGTCAAGCGCCTGTCGACCCGCCATGGCGGCAAGGGCGGAGCGATCGTCAATATCTCGTCGGCCGCGGCGGTGCTGGGCGCGCCCGACAATTATGTCGACTATGCCGCGTCCAAGGGCGCCATCGACACGTTCACCGTCGGGCTCGCGCGCGAGGTGGCCGCCGAAGGCGTGCGCGTCAATGCCGTGCGGCCGGGCATTATCGACACCGACATCCATGCTTCCGGCGGACAGCCGGACCGGGTGGCGCTGATCCAGGATACCTTGCCGATGAAAAGAGCTGGCACCGCGGATGAAGTCGCCAGCGCTGTTCTCTATCTTCTATCCGATGCCGCGTCCTATACGACGGGCGCGATCCTGAATGTCAGCGGCGGCCGCTGAGCGCCAAATAAGAGGACAACGAACATGGCTTATGACGTCGTTATCATCGGATCGGGACCCGGCGGCTATGTCTGCGCCATCAAGGCGGCACAGCTCGGGCTGAAGGTGGCGGTGGTCGAGAAGAACGCCACCTTCGGCGGCACCTGCCTCAACATCGGCTGCATTCCGTCCAAGGCACTGCTTCATGCCTCCGAAATGTTCGCCGAGGCCGGCCATTCCTTCGACACGCTGGGCGTCGAGATCGCCGCGCCCAAGCTGAACCTGAAGAAGATGATGGCGCACAAGGATGCGACGGTGGCGTCCAACGTCAACGGCGTCGCCTTCCTGTTCAAGAAGAACAAGATCGATAGTTTCCGCGGCACCGGCAAGGTGCTCGCGGCGGGCAAGGTGTCGGTCACCGCCGAGGACGGCAAGGTCGAGCAGATCGAGACGAAGAACATCGTCATCGCCACCGGTTCCGACGTCGCCGGCATTCCCGGCGTCAAGGTCGATTTCGACGAGAAGGTGATTGTGTCGTCGACCGGCGCGTTGGCCTTGGAGAAGGTTCCGGGCCATCTGGTGGTGGTCGGCGGCGGCGTCATCGGGCTCGAGCTCGGCTCGGTGTGGGCGCGGCTCGGCGCCAAGGTCACCGTGGTCGAATTCCTCGATACGATCCTCGGCGGCATGGATGGCGAGGTCTCCAAGCAGTTCCAGCGGCTGCTCGCCAAGCAGGGCTTCGAGTTCAAGCTCGGCGCCAAGGTCACCGGCGTCGCCAAGGCCAAAAAGGGCGCCAGCGTTACTTTCGAGCCGGTGAAGGGCGGTGCGGCCGAGACCATCGACGCCGACGTGGTGCTGATCTCGACCGGGCGCCGCGCCTTTGCGGACAGTCTGGAGCTGAAAGAAGCCGGCGTCGAGGTCGACGAGCGTGGCCGGGTCAAGACCGACGCTCATCTCAAGACCAATGTCCCCGGCATCTATGCCATCGGCGATGTCATCGCCGGGCCGATGCTGGCGCACAAGGCCGAGGACGAGGGCGTGGCGGTGGCCGAAACCATTGCCGGCCAGGCTGGCCATGTGAATTACGAGGTCATCCCGAGCGTCGTCTACACCAGCCCGGAAATTGCGTCGGTCGGCAAGACCGAGGAAGAGTTGAAGAAGGCCGGCATCGACTACAAGGTAGGAAAATTCCCATTCAGCGCCAATGGCCGGGCGCGCGCCATGCTGCACACGGACGGCTTCGTGAAGATCCTCGCCGACAAGGTCAGCGACCGCGTGCTCGGCGTGCACATTGTCGGTTTCGGCGCCGGCGAGATGATCCACGAGGCGGCGGTGCTGATGGAGTTCGGCGGCTCGTCGGAAGACCTCGCCCGCACCTGCCATGCGCATCCGACGATGTCGGAAGCGGTGAAGGAAGCGGCGCTGGCCACCTTCTTCAAGCCGATCCACATTTAAAGGCCTTTCATAAACTCTACTCCGGTGGCCATCTGGCGCGGTTTTCTGCGCTTCCGGTGCTCACGGAACTAGTGTCCGCTGCGCTCCGGTTCTCGAAAACCACACCAGCTGACTCACCGGAGCGAGTTTCTGGAAAGGCCTTTCAGGGCACTGACTTACAAAAAAACGGCCCGCTTTTCAGCGGACCGTTCGTATTCGATATCGAGCCGATCAGTTGGCCGGAGCCGGTGCTGGTGCCGGAGCAGGCGCGGGGGCCGGTGCAGGAGCAGGGGCTGGCGCGGGTGCTGGCGCAGGGGCCGGAGCGGGCGCAGGTGCCGGAGCAGGCGTGGCCGGCTTCATCGGTTCAGCCGGTGCGGGCGCCGGGGCCGGAGTGCTGGCCGCTGGCGGCTCGGCCGGTGCCGGATGCTCGCCCTTTCTTCCGAAAACGTAATACGCGACAATCGCCAGGATAACGACGACCAGCGCAATCAGCCAAGGGCTGCCGCCCCCGCCGCTCGGCCTGGGAGTGTCGTTCGATGGATTCGCCATAAAAGTGTCCTCCGTGGATGAAAATGATCAATCAACAGCCATCAACGCGCAAGCGTCGAATGGGTTTCACGCTAGCGAAGGAAAGCGCCGAAAACGCGGCGTTTGAGCCTCCCGCTGCCATCCGACTCAATTGACGGCGTTGACAGTATAGCCGGCTTTGCGAAAATCCTCGACCAGTCGCCCAAGCCCGGGGAAATGACGCCTCCCGCCAGCTTGATTTCGAGCAACCTGACTGGCGGCGTTTCGCAACGCAGCGAGCCAAGCCAACCGATGCTATCGTTGGTTGCGAGGGAGTTGCCGGCATGACGCCCACTGCACAGATTTTTCCCGATCCCGAAAGCGCTCTTGCCGGGGCTCAGTTCGCCGATCGATATGTGCTGACAACCGATGGTCTTGCCCTCACCGCCATTGGCGCGGCCGAACGCATCCTGGGGCGGTCACCGCGATGGGTCGGCCGGCTTACGCAGCTCCGCAATCTTGCCGTGAGGCCATTTGGGCTGAAAGCGGGGGCGGAGCCCGACGCGCCGCCGGAAACCAGGATCGGCATCTTTCCGCTCATCAGCCAGGCACAAGGCAGGGCCGTCCTTGGTCTGGACGACCGACATCTCGATTTCCGCATCCTGGTGGAGGTGAACGACCTCGGCGCGGGCCGTCAGCAGGTGGCTGTGTCGACGATCGTCAAGACACACAATCTGCTTGGGCGGACATATCTTGCCGTCATCATGCCGTTTCACCGGATCATCGTTCCGGCGATGCTGGCTCAGGTTTTGATCAAATAAGGGCTAAAGCCCCGCCGCCGTGACAGTATAGCCGGCCTTGCGGAAATCCTCGACCAGTCCCTGCGGACCGGGAAGGTGCAGCGCGCCGACCGCCATGAAGGCATTGCCCTTGGCCAGGATCGGCCCGGCATGATCGACCATCACCTTGTTGCGGCTGGTGATCATGGTCTCCTCGAAGGCGGCATAGCCGGCCGCATCATTCTGCTCCTCGGGCATGGCGGCCCGGAACAGCGGCCAGAACATGCCGGTGTCACCACGCTGGTAGAGCACGATCATGGTCTCGTTGATGTCGTTGACCTTGTCGCCGAGCTTCAGCGTGTCGACCAGGCCCTTCATGTGAAAGGCGAGCGGCAGCGAGGCCATGGCGCGCAGCTGGCTCTCGGCCGTTTCCAGTCCTTCCACCGGCTTGCCGGCCGCCTTGGCGCTTTCGGCCAGCTTGACGTCGAGCACCGGCGCACCGCCGGACTGCCGGGCGAGTTCACACGCCGGCAGCGCCATCATCGCCGACAGCATCCACGGCTTCATCTTGGCGACGGTCGCCGGCGGAATGCCGCGCGCGTCGAGTGCCGCATTCATCGCCGCCGCCTCGTCCGGCGTCAGCAATGAGGACAGCGTCGTGGAGTCGGTGAACATCATCAGGTCCGGCTCTTTCAGCATCGCCGTCATCATCTTCTGCTTGTCGAGCACGTCGGTGGTTTCGATGATGAGGGTGCCGGCGGCGTCAAACGCCTTTTGCGCTTCCGGCGGCAGCGTGGTGACGCGCGGGTCGGTCATGTGCATGGTGCCGAACAGGTAGGAAGCCTGTTCGCCCGGCTTTTCCAGCCTCCACAGCAGGCCCTTGCCATTGAGCGTGGCGGCAGCTTCCGCCTCGATCTTGCTGTAGGTGGCCGGATTGCTCTTCTGCAAGGCCGACAGCATGTCGGCGCCGCCGCAGGTCGGGATTTCCGCATGCGCCCTGCCCGCAGCGAACAGCAGCACGGCGAGGAAGGACAGGAAAAACAGCACGTTGAGCGCAACGAGCAGCTTCAGCGACAGGGACGCCGCACGATCGGCGATGGCTATGACGCGTTTCATGACATCATCCGTAGGCGCAAAAAACGGCAAAACGGTTAATTGGCGCCGAGAAATTGTCCTGACCGGCTATGTGCTGACGCTGATGGGCCGGTGATTGGCGTAAACGCCGGTCGTCATCCACTGGCGGAGCAGGGAGCGTAGCGACGCGGCGCAGAAATTCGCTCCGTGGCATTCCTCGACAACTGTCACGGCATGGATACCAGGGTCTCCGCTACGCCGCTGCTCCGCCCTAGTATGACGAAATTGGGAGGCTTCAGCCAATCGCGACTGCGGCAAGCTCACGCCCTCGGATGCGCTGCCTCGTAAATCTCCAGCAGCCTTGCTGTGTCGACGCCGGTGTAGATCTGCGTCGTCGACAGGCTGGCGTGGCCGAGCAGTTCCTGGATGGTGCGCAAATCGCCGCCGCGCCCGAGCAGATGTGTGGCGAAGGAATGGCGCAGCGCGTGCGGCGTCGCGGTGTCGGGCAGGTTGAGCGCCGAGCGCAGCTTGGCCATATCGCGCTGGACGATGGCCGGATTGAGCGGGCCGCCGCGCGCGCCGCGAAACAGCAGTCCCTTCGGATCGAGATGATAGGGGCAGAGCCGGCGGTATTCGGCGATTGCTCTCAGCGCAACCGGCAGTACCGGCACCAGCCGTGTCTTGCCGCCCTTGCCGGTGACGCGCAGCACGGTGTCGGTCTCCGATGCCAGATCGGCGGCGGCAAGACCCAGGGCCTCGGAAATGCGCAGGCCGGAACCGTAAAGCAGCGTCAGCACGGCGGCGTTGCGGGCGGCGATCCAGGGCTCCTCCGCCAGCTGGCCTTCCACCGACACGACCTGTCTGGCGTCGCTCGCGGTAAGAGGTTTTGGCAGCGATTTGGGCTGACGCGGCGCGCGAAGTGCTGCGGCGCCCGCTGCATTGGCGAGGCCGCGCCGTTCGAGGAACCGCAGCAGCGAGCGGATGCCGGCCAGACCTCGACCAAGCGTGCGAACGCCGGCGCCTTCGTTGCGGCGCGCCGCGAGGAAGCCACGCAGGTCCGCCGGGCGCAGATTGGCGATATCGGAAATGCCGGGCGAGCCGCCGCAATGGCCGGTGAGGAAATGCAGGAACTGACGTGAGTCGCGCTCGTAGGCTTCCACTGTCGCGGGCGACAGGCGACGTTCACGCGCCAGCATCTTCAACCAGCTCTCGCGTGCCGCCTGGAGATCGGGCTTTGCCGGGATGAGGAATTCCTGCATGGCGGCATTTTCGGGTATCGGGGTTAGGAAGGCGTGAAGAGCGCGTCATTGAAATGCCAAGGGCGATCATTGAAATGACGCCGGGCTGGGGTTAGAGCAGGCCAAAGGACTTTTTCCGATGGCCAAGCCGCAAAACCCTGTCCAGATGGCCGTGATCGGCGCCGCCCATGGCATCAAGGGCGAACTCAGGGTGAAGACCTTCACCGGCGAGCCGATGGCGCTGGCCGATTATGGGCCGCTCTATGCCAGGGACGGCCGCGCCTTCCAGATCATTGATATAAGGCCCGCCAACACGGTCGTTGTGGTGCGTTTCAAGGGCATCGGCGACCGCAACGCCGCCGAGGCGCTCGCCGGCACCGAGCTGTTCGTCGACCGCTCGATGCTGCCCGACGACGGCGAGGAGGATGAATTCTACCATGCCGACCTCGTTGGACTGGAGGTTCGGGACGACACCGGTACCGCGCTCGGCAAGGTGGTCGCGGTGCATAATTTCGGCGGCGGCGATATTCTCGATGTGACGCTGGGCAGTCGCAAGGGCGTGCTGATCCCGTTCACGCAGGCCGCCGTGCCGCAAGTGGCGATATCGGAGGGCTTTGTCCGCGTCGACCCGGTGGCAGCAGGACTGGTCGAGGACGAGGATGGCGAGGCGCCGCGCGACGAGGATTTTGACCCGAAAGGCAGGCCGCGCGGACCGCGCGACGCCGGGGGCAACCGGTGAGCTTTTCCGCTTCCGTACTGACGCTCTATCCCGAGATGTTTCCGGGCGCGCTCGGCCTGTCGCTGGCCGGGCGGGCGCTGGAGGCCGGCACGTGGTCTCTCGAGGCGATCCAGATCCGCGATTTCGCTCAGGACAAACACCGCACCGTCGACGACACGCCGGCCGGCGGCGGCGCCGGCATGGTGATGCGCGCCGATGTCTTGGCCAGGGCGATCGACCACACCTCGCCGCCTGGTGATCCGCGTCCGCGCCTGCTGATGAGTCCGCGCGGCAAACCGTTGACGCAGGCGCGCGTGCGCGAGCTTGCCGCGGGGCCGGGTGCCGTCATCCTGTGCGGCCGCTTCGAGGGCGTCGACCAGCGGCTGATCGAGGCACGGGGGCTGGAGGAAGTCTCGGTCGGCGATTTCATCCTCTCAGGCGGCGAACCGGCAGCGCTCGTGCTGCTCGACGCCGTGGTGCGGCTGTTGCCCGGCGTGATGGGCAATGCGGTGTCGGGCGAGGAAGAGAGCTTTGAAAACGGCCTGCTCGAACATCCGCACTACACGCGGCCGCAGGAGTTCGAGGGGCGGGAGATTCCCGAGGTGCTGATCTCCGGCAATCACAAGAAGATCGCGGCTTGGCGGCGGGCGGAGTCGGAAGCGCTGACAAGGGAGCGGCGGCCGGATCTGCTCGGCGCTCACCCCTTGCCGAAATAATAGAACGCCAGAAACAGGCCGACGGCGATGACAAAGCCGCGCACGGCGTTCTGTGGCACGCGCTTGGCGATCCAGACGCCGGCATAGCCGCCGAGCGCGCCGCCGGGGATCATGACGATCGCCTGCGGCCAGGCGACGACGCCACCCGAGACGAAGACGATGATGGCGACAGCCGCGATGACCACGGCCAGCATGTTCTTCAGCGCGTTCAGCCGGTGGTAGTCGCCGCTCTGCGTCAGGCCGAGCGTCGCCAGCATCATCACGCCCATGCCGGCGCCGAAGAAGCCGCCATAAATGGCGGTGACGAATTGCGCCAGCGATCCGGCTAGCGATCCGACCGCCGCCTGATGGCCGGGTTTTGGCGCCGGCTTAAGCCACGGCCCGGCGGCAAACAGGGCGGTTGCGGCCAACAGCAGCCACGGCACCATGACGCGGAAGGATGGGTTGGACAGCGCCAACAGGATCAGCGCGCCGGCCAGTGCGCCGATCGCCGATATGACGCAAAGCAGCAGGGCCCCGCGCCAGAAATGCCTGATGTCGGTCCAATAGGCGAGCGTCGAGGTGATATAGCCCGGGAATTGCGTGACCGAGGAGGTGGCGTTGGCGACGATTGGCGGCACCCCGACCAAGGTCATGGCGCCGAATGTGATGAAGGTGCCGCCGCCGGCAACCGCGTTGGCGGCGCCCGACACAAAGCCCGCGAGGAAAAGCAGGATGGCGTCGAAAACAGACATGGAAAGCGGCCACCGAAAACTGTACTTGTTCCGGCTTAGGCAGCACGAAAGCCTGACGCAACCCGGCACGGCGCAATTACCATGATGCCATGCCGGCAAAAAATGCTTGGGCCGGGCGTGACAAAGGGCCGAAATAGCTGTATGTGCCCGCCCGTACCGGCAAGAACAATCTTGCGGACCCGTCAACAATGACGGTGTAGTCGCCCCTGCCGATGTCTTGCGGACGAACGTCTTAGAGGCAAAGGACATAGCCGAGCGGTCAATGGAACTGCAAGGCGAGCGTAGGGCGCTCTGACTGTCGGAAGAACAAGAAGTGGATTACCAGATGGATCTCATCCGTCAGCTCGAGGCCGAACAGGCCGCCAAGATCGAAGCCAAGCGCAAGCTTCCCGAATTCCAGCCCGGCGACACCGTGCGCGTCCAGGTCCGCGTGACCGAAGGCACCCGCACCCGCGTCCAGGCCTATGAAGGCGTTGTCATCGCCCGCGCCGGTTCCGGCTTCCAGGAAAACTTCACCGTCCGCAAGATCTCCTACGGCGAAGGCGTCGAGCGCGTGTTCCCGGTCTACTCGCCGATGGTCGAAGGCGTCGAGATCGTGCGTCGCGGCAAGGTGCGTCGTGCCAAGCTCTATTACCTGCGCGATCGTCGCGGCAAGTCGGCCCGTATTTCGGAAAACACCGGCGTGCGCGCCCGCAAGCTGAACGATGAGGAGCGCGACGCGCTGAACGCCGAGAAGGCGCGCATCGAGGCCGAGAAGGTCGCGGCCGCCCAGGCGCTGGCCGCCGAGACCGCCGCCAAGGAAGCCGCCGAGAAGAAGGCCGCCGCAGAGGCTGAAGCTGCTGCCAAGGCTGCTGAAGCGACCCCGGCCGAATAAGGTTTCGAGAGACGAGTTCTGAAAAGGCGGCTTCGGCCGCCTTTTTTCGTTTTGGCGAACAGGCAGGGCATTCGACCATGGTCTTTCGTGTTTGTGGACACCTTGGCAATCGGCCGAGACATCTGTGCTTCGTCATCCTCGGGCGAAGCAAGGAGCGCAGCGACGCGGCGCAGACCCGGGGATCCATTCCGTGCCGTCTGTGCGATCCTACGGCGCAGAACTGGCTCCGGTGAGCGCGACCTTCATTCTGAGCCGCTGCGCTTGTACCGGCCGTCACGGCATGGATTCTAGGGTTTCCGCGACGTCGCTTCGCGACTGCTTCACCCTAGAATGACGAAGTCGGGGGCCTGCCATCATTCGAGCATCGGTGAATATGCAGCAATTGGTGCCTTGACGACATATTATCTTGTGTACTAAATAATCGTGCACAATGTAATTGGAGATTTGATATGGCACTCTACACCACACAGGCTCACGTCACCGGCGGCCGCGCCGGCCATGGCGAGACCAGCGACGGCCTGCTCAAGGTCGATCTGGCGATGCCCAAGGAGCTTGGTGGGCCGGGCGGCGCCACCAATCCCGAGCAGCTTTTCGCCATCGGCTACGCTGCCTGCTTCGAAAGCGCCATCCGCTTCGTCGCGCGCAAACAGAAGCTGCCGCTGACGGATGCGGGGGTAACCTCGACCGTCAGCCTGCTTCCCCACGGCGAGGGCTTCAGGCTTGGCGTCACGCTGGCGGCGGAGACGAAAGGCCTTGATCAGGCGGCTGCGGAAGCGCTTGTATCGGAGGCACACAAGATATGCCCCTATTCGAACGCCATCAGGGGCAATGTCGAGGTAGCGCTTTCGGTAAAGGCGGCATGACGGGAAGGACCACAGACAGCGCCAGCGACGTCCCGGCGGAGGCCGCCGGGACAGTGCCGCGGCTCGACCAGCAGCTTTGCTTCGCGCTCTACTCGGCGAGCGGGCTGATGACGAAGCTCTATCGGCCGTTGCTCGATCCGCTCGGCCTGACCTACCCGCAATATCTGGCCATGCTGGCCCTATGGGAGCATGCGCCGAGCACGGTGGGCGCGCTTGGCGAGGCGCTCGGCCTGGATTCCGCGACGCTGACGCCGTTGCTCAAGCGGATGGAGGCGGGCGGCCTCGTCACCCGCCGCCGCGATGCCGCCGACGAGCGCCGGGTGCTGGTCGAGCCGACGGCGAAGGGCCAGGCGCTGCGCGGGCGCATAAAGGACGTGTCCCTGGCCCTTGCCTGCAGCGTGCCGCTGCAGCCTGCCGAAGCGAAAGCGCTGCACGCAACGCTCACCCATCTCGTGGCCGGCTTGCGCAATGCCGTCGCGCAAGACGCGTCGGCGGATGCGGAAGCGCCGGTTTCCGGTTCGACGTAACCAGATCATCCCGAAATCTCTGAATTCAGGCATGCGAATCCCATTTCGAGCGTGCTGACGCAGCGGACCGTCTTGCGTGGCGTTTGCGGAAAGCTAAAGTCGGCGCCGGATTTTCTGTAAGCCCATCCGGGCGCTTTCAATTTTCGGAGTGTGTCATGACCAAGTCGAAACTGCTGCTGGCCGGCCTGCTTGCCCTTATGCTTGCGCCCGTTGCCGCCTTCGCGCAGGCGCTGCCCGACCTCGGCGGCAAAAAGGTGGTGGTGGTGACCGAAAACGCCTATCCGCCGCTGCAGTTCATCGACCCCAAGACCGGAAAACAGATCGGCTGGGAATATGACGCGATGAACGAAATCGCCAAGCGGCTGAATTTCAAGGTCGAGTACCAGAACACCTCCTGGGACGCGATGATCCAGGCGGTTTCCGACAACCAGTACAACATCGGCATGACCGGCATCACCATCAAGGACGACCGCAAGGAGAAGGTCGATTTCTCCGACCCCTACATGCGCTCGGAACAGTTCATGCTGGTTCGCGGCGACGAAAGCCGCTTCACCGACGCCAAGACCTTCGGTGCCTTCAAGGACGGGCTGATCGGCGCGCAGCCGGGCACCACGCCCTTCTACACAGCCGTCTACAGCGTGCTCGACGGCAACGAGCAGAACCCCCGCATCAAACTGTTCGAGACCTTCGGCGCCACGGTGCAGGCGCTGAAGTCAGGCGACGTCGATGTCGTTTTGACCGACGGCACCGCCGGCAAGGGCTATGTCGATGCCTCCGAAGGCAAGCTGAAGCTGATCGGCGGCCCGCTCGGCACCGAGGACTTCGGCTTCATCTTCCCGAAGGGATCCGACCTGGTGAAGCCGGTCAACGCCGCGATCGCGGCACTGAAGGCGGACGGCACCCTGGATACGCTGAACAAGAAGTGGTTCCTTGACTACAAGATGGGTCAGTAGTCCCATTTGTCGACGACAGTGGCTGTGCAGAACCTCGCGCCTAGTTTGCGCCTGAGCGCCCCCCTGTGTCCTGCCGGGTCCGGCAAGCCAGAGGGAGGCGCCTTGGCGCAGCCCTTCCGGGATTTCCGCACCCACGGCATCTTCTGATGTCCGCTGGACCGACTTCCACCAAAACTGAGTTCCCCTGGTGGCTCGCCGTCGCTGCCGTCCTGGCTTTGGCCGCGGCCTTGTTCATCGCCGCCAGCGATCTCTATGCCCAGGTCTTCGCCACCGTTGCCAAGGGCATCGGCATCACCGTCTTCGTCACCGTGGTGGCGTTCGCGCTGGCGTCGATCATTGGTCTCGGCATCGCGCTGATGGGGCTGTCCGGCTCGCCCTGGCTGCGCCAGGTCGCCCGCTTCTATGTAGAGATCATCCGCGGCGTGCCGATCCTGGTGCTGTTGTTCTGGATCGCGTTTGCCGGCGCGCCAGCCCTGGTCGCGGCATGGAACACGCTGACCGCGCCGCTGCAGGGCGCGGGCTATCTCGGCGAATTGCTGGTGCGCGACGTGTCGCTGTTGTGGCGCGCCATCATGGCGCTGACCATCGGCTACTCCGCCTTCATCTCCGAGGTGTTTCGCGCCGGCATCCAGTCAGTCGAGAAAGGCCAGATCGAGGCGGCCAAGGCGCTTGGGCTGAGCCGCTCGCAACGCTTCCGGCTGATCGTCTTTCCGCAGGCGATCCGCACCATATTGCCGCCGCTCGGCAATGATTTCGTCGCTTTGGTCAAGGATTCCTCGCTGGTCTCGGTGCTCGGCGTCGCCGACATCACCCAGATGGGCAAGGTCTATGCCGCCGGCTCGTTCCGCTTCTTCGAGACCTATTCGATCGTGGCCTATATCTATCTCATCCTGACCGTCGGCCTGTCGCTGGCGCTGCGGGCGCTGGAACGGCGGCTGCGGAACCAGCATGAGGAATAGTTTTCCGGCGAAGACGGCGCTACGATCCCCGGCATATCTCGTTGAGGAGGTCTCATGATCGTCGACAAGGCCAATGCGGCGCTCGATTCCGTCTACGGAGCCGACACGCCGGAAACGCTGGCGCAGGCCTATGCCGCATGGGCCGCGACCTATGACAGCGAAACAGCTTCGCTCGGTTATTTGCTGCCGTTCCTGATCACCGCCTGGGTGGCGCGCCATGTACCGGCGGGCGAGGGGCCGCTGCTCGATGCCGGCTGCGGAACCGGCCTGTCGGGACCGTCGCTGAAAGCGCTGGGCTATGGCGACATTGCCGGCCTCGACCTGTCGGACGACATGCTGAAGATCGCCGGCAGCCGCAACGCCTATAGCGAGCTGAAGCAGGCGATGCTCGGCGGACCGCTTCCCTGGGCGGACGGGCATTTCCGCGCCTTCTTCTCGACAGGCGTCTTCACTATCAGCCACGCGCCGGCCTCAAGCCTGCACGAACTGGTGCGCATCACGCAGAAGGGCGGCCACGCCATCTTCACCGTGCGCGACCAGGTGTTTGAAAGCGGCGGCTTTCAGGCGGTGTTCGACGAACTGACGCGGACGAGGAAATGGCGACCGGTCGAACAAAGCTCATGGTTCCGCTGCTACGCCATCGCCGAACCGGACGCGCTGGTGAAGACGTTTGTGTTCGAGGTGATGTGAGCGCTGCCTTCTTCTTCCCTTCTGATACAAGGAGGAGTCGCGCAAGCCGCAATTGCCGAAAAGCCAAAACATTGCTATCTACCCCGCCATGGAAGAGCTTTTTGGCGATCCGGCCTACAAAGGGTTCGTGCTGCAGGACAGGAAACGCCTGCCGTCGCGCTTTTCCGCGCGCGTCAGCGGCGCTTTGACCAGCCGACTTAGCTAGGCCGACCTGTCCAGGGCGTTGCGCCGGACCAAGGCTTGCCGGCACCTGCTCTTTCCCATTCTCATATCGACGGATTTACGCACATGAGCGCACCGCGCACCCTCTACGACAAGATTTTCGACGACCACGTTGTCGACCGCCAGGACGACGGCACCTGCCTGCTCTATATCGACCGCCACCTCGTCCATGAAGTGACCAGCCCGCAGGCCTTCGAAGGCCTGCGCATGAGCGGCCGGAAAGTCCGTCATCCGGAGAAGACGCTGGCCGTGGTCGATCACAATGTTTCGACCTCGCCCGAGCGCAAGTTCGGCATCAAGAACGAGGAGAGCCGCATCCAGGTCGAGGCGCTGGCCAAGAACGCCAAGGATTTCGGCGTCGAATACTATTCCGAGAACGATATCCGCCAGGGCATCGTCCACATCATCGGCCCCGAGCAGGGCTTCACCTTGCCCGGCATGACCATCGTCTGCGGTGATAGCCACACCTCGACGCATGGCGCCTTCGGCGCGCTGGCGCACGGCATCGGCACGTCCGAGGTCGAGCATGTGCTGGCGACGCAGACGCTGATCCAGCGCAAGGCCAAGAACATGCTGGTGCGCGTCGACGGCCAGTTGCCGGAAGGCGTCACCGCCAAGGACATCATCCTCGCCATCATCGGCGAGATCGGCACGGCCGGCGGCACCGGCTACGTCATCGAATATGCCGGCGAGGCGATCCGCTCGCTGTCGATGGAAGGCCGCATGACGATCTGCAACATGTCGATCGAGGGCGGCGCCCGCGCCGGCCTGATCGCCGCCGACGAAACCACCTTCGCCTATGTCAAGGACAAGCCGCGCGCGCCCAAGGGCGCGGCCTGGGATGCGGCGCTCGCCTACTGGAAGACGCTGCAGTCCGACGAAGGGGCGCATTTCGACAAGGTGATCGTGCTCGACGCGGCGAAACTGCCGCCGATCGTCTCCTGGGGCTCCTCGCCCGAGGATGTCGTCTCCGTGCAAGGCATCGTGCCGAACCCGGACGACATATCAGACGAGAACAAGCGCACTTCCAAGCAGCGCGCGCTCGACTATATGGGCCTGACGCCGGGAACGAAGATCACCGACATCACGCTCGACCGCGTCTTCATCGGCTCCTGCACCAATGGCCGCATCGAGGATCTGCGCGCCGTGGCCAAGGTGGTCGAAGGCAAGACGGTCAGTGCGCATGTCGATGCGATGATCGTGCCGGGCTCGGGCCTGGTCAAGGAACAGGCGGAAGCCGAGGGCCTCGACAAGATCTTCCGCGCCGCGGGTTTCGACTGGCGCGAGCCGGGCTGCTCGATGTGCCTGGCCATGAACGACGACCGGCTGAAGCCGCATGAACGTTGCGCGTCGACCTCGAACCGCAATTTCGAGGGACGGCAAGGCTTCAAGGGCCGCACCCATCTGGTGTCGCCGGCGATGGCGGCGGCGGCGGCGATCGCCGGCCACTTCGTCGACATCCGCGACTGGAAATAAACGTCCCGTCCACACGTTTTGGTGACTTGCCAGACCCCGGATCGCCTTGCGGTTCCGGGGTCTTTTTCATTCGTGCGGGCCGCATATTTGCCCGCGCTTAACTGCTTGTTTGCGCTTGCGGTCTAAAGTCTTCCCCGACGTCAGTGAGGGGAAGTCATCGTCCTTTGGACACCGGTCTGTATATAGCGCTGCTCAATCCAACGATCGCGCTGGCACTCGGCGCGGCCTTCCTCGTGCTATGGACCTATCAGCGCCACCGCCCCTATCTGGCCGTGCTGGGGTTCAGCTACTGTGTTTCGGCCCTGGGATTTCTACTGCAGTATTTCACCTTGCCTATCGGCATGTCGCTGACCAAGCTGGTCTCCAACATCTGCTTCACCTTCGCCGGCTGCTGCCTGTCGGGCGCCATCGTCGCCCGCTATGGCCGCAAGGTGCCTTTTGTCGGGATCGGCGTGCTGGCTGGCGGGGGCCTGGCGTCGTTCTGCTGGTTCCTGTTCGTCGCGCCGGATCTCACCTGGCGCGTTCTGGCAATGAATTTCGGCTTTGGCGGGATCAGCCTCCTGGTTGCCGCCGAGTTGCGGCCGGTACGCAACAACGGCCCGACCGAGAAAATCCTGTTCGTGCTGTCGCTGCTGTCGGGCCTGAATTTCTTCGTGCGCACTTTGATCGTCGTTATCGCGCATGGGCCATTCACCAGCTATGACGGGTTCTACGGCTCGTCCTACTGGACGACGGCGCTGCTGTCGCATGCTCTGCTGTCGTTGCTGATCGCGCTTTGCCTGTTCACCGCCGCCGCGCTCGACGTGATGAAGGCGTTGAAGGCCGAGACCTATACCGATCCGCTATCGGGCCTGCTCAACCGGCGCGGCTTCGAGGAGCGGGCGGAGTTCCTGTTGCAGCGTTGCGCGGCAGCGAAGTTTCCTGTGGCGCTGGTGCTGGCCGACCTCGACCATTTCAAGGCGCTCAACGATGTGCATGGGCACGCCGCGGGCGACCGGGTGATCGCCGATTTCGCCGCCAAGCTGCGCACGGCGGCCGGCGCGCGCGGGGCTGCCGGACGCATTGGCGGCGAGGAGTTCGCGGTCGTCCTGCCTCTTACCGATCTCGCCGCCGCACGGCTGTTCGCCGAGGCGGTGCGCACGCTCTACTCGGCCGGCGGTGTCGACGGGCTTCCCCCCGGCACCAAGGTCACCGCCAGTTTCGGCGTGGCGGCCCGCAGTGGCGAGGAGGCCTTGCAGCCCTTGATGCGCCGTGCGGACGAGGCGCTTTACAAAGCCAAGAAAAATGGCCGCGACAGCGTGCGCCTCTCCTACGAACGGCCGGAAACACTGTTCGTGCCGGAGCCGTCCTGGACCGGCTGAGGCGTGTATCCAAACTCACGTTAACGTCTTTTTCGCCCGTCGATGTTTAGCTCGGGCGTAGGGCGTGGAAAGAGATGAGCGGAGCCAACTTCATCCTGTTGATCAACCTGTCGGTTGCCGGCCTGCTGGCGGCATCCTTCCTGGCGGTCGCGTTCCATGATGTCGGTCGCGCACCGGCGCGCTGGTTTGCGTCAGGCTATGTCCTGGGCATGGCCTATTCGGCGATCGAATTCAGCATTCCCGCCTTCACCGATGCCCGGATCCCGGTGGTTACCGCCTTCGCGGTCTTTCTAGTCGCCACCATGGCCTTCAATGCCGGACTGGCCCGCAAATACGGCGTCGCGCCGCCATGGCCGCCGATGCTGCTCTTTCTGGTCGCCGCCACCATCACCGTCTATTTCGTACAGGACCTGCCGCGCCAGTCACTGGCCCGCATGATGGCCTACCAGCTTCCCTATGCCATCATGCAATTCGTCGGATTGGCCATTGTCTGGTCGTCCAGGCAAAAGCGTGGCCGGCTCGATCGCATCTTGATGGCGGTGCTGGCCGCCAGCGGCGTGCAATTCGCCTCCAAGCCGTTCATCGCGCATGCGCTCGGCGGCTGGGGCGCCAATCCGCAAGCCTATCTGCAGAGCAACTACGCGCTGGTGTCGCAATCGCTCGGCACTGTCTTTGCCCTGGCCGTGGCGTTGCTGGTGCTGGCGATCCTGGTGCGTGAGGTGTTGGCCGAAGTGACCTCGAAGTCGGAGATCGATACACTCTCGGGACTGCTCAATCGCGGTGCCTTCACGCGCGAGGTCGAGCAGGCCGTGCATGGCGCCTTGCGGCAAGGCGCGCCGGTCACGCTGGTCATCGCCGATCTCGATCATTTCAAAAGCATCAACGACAATTTCGGCCACGCCTCCGGCGACCGGGTGATCGAGACCTTTGCCGGTTTCCTGCGAGGGGCCGCCACCGGGCATGTCGCGGGCCGTATCGGCGGCGAGGAATTCGCCATCATTCTGCCGGGAACCAATCTGGCGGCCGCCCGGCTGTTCGCGGAAGGCACGCGCAGCGCCTTCGGCGCGTTGCCCATCGATGGACTGCCGGCTGACAATCGCTGCACCGCGAGCTTCGGGGTTGCCGAACTTCATCCCAGTGAAACCAGTGCCGATCTCATGCGGCGCGCGGACGAGGCGCTTTATCTGGCGAAGAATGCCGGGCGCGACTGCGTGCGTATCTCAGCCGGGCCGGGAGGCGAATGGCCGTCCAACGCGATCGCCGTCAACTTCAGATCAGGATGACGTTTGGTTGAATCGTCATCCTGATCTAACGCTTTGTTTTTTGAGCAATTCCTAAGGGGAAGCGCCGTGCGCTTCTCCCGGGAAAACCGTTACACACTTTTCCTGGAATTGCTCTAGCGGCAGGGGCTGAGTTCGGGCATTTCGCCATCGGACAGCCCGTACATGTAGCTGCGGCCTTTGACGAAGACCGGCGGCCGGTAGCAATCGCTGTAGCCCGAGACCTCGTCGGCCTCGTTCTGGTAGATCACCTTGGGCTGGCCGGCGCTGGTGTAGTCGGACAGTTGCTTGGCCAACTTGCCTTCGCCGACGATGATACGCTTGTAGCCGGCGGCACTGTCGATGACGAGATTGCCGAAGGAATCGGCGTAGACGCGATCCTGATGGCGCCCGTCGGCCAGCGCCGGGGCGGCGAACCCCGTGGCCAGTGCGGTCAGTGCCAGCGCCGCCAGGCGCGAATTGCTCGATTTGGAACGCATGGCGTCCTCCAGGTTAGAGGTCTGACGGGATGCATCTCGTCGACTGAAACCGCTGGCGCGGCTCCGGGCGGCATGCACGCCTCCTCGAATCAGAAATTAACCTTTTCTTAACCTTTGTTAAGAGGCTGGCCCGCCAGCGCGGCGATGTCTCGTCAAACATGGTTAATTTCCGATTGGGGGAAAACCCCGTTGGCCATCATTCGGCCATGCTTGGCCGCACCATCGCGGCCGGCATCGAACGGATCCAAGGGTAACGCCGCAGCAATCTTGATCTTGGCGCGTCATCGTGGCTAGTTGCCGTGGGGGAGGACAGCATATGGCGCTACGCCGGACGGCTTTTGTGTCCGTTTTTCCGTTGCTCGTTACCGTTGTTGCCTGCGTGCCGCAGGATGGCACGCCGAAGGTGGCCAACACCGCCCCGTCGGCGCCGGCTCAGCAGTCCATCGCAGCCGCGGCGGCGCCCCCGGCACCGGCGACCAACAAGATCATCACAGATCTCACCGCGCCGCGATCGGCCGTGGGAACGGCAACTTATGGATGCGGCAACGGGCGCGCGATCACCATTCAGAATCTCGGCTCGTCGTTGCGGGTGATCGAGCCGGATGGCGCGACCGAAGAGTTTGTGGCATCGCCCGCCAACCAGTCCAGCCGCTATCAGGAGGCAGCCACGCATAACGCAATCGTGATCGACGGGCGTGAGGCGCTGGTGATGAAGAGGGGCTCGACGCCGCGCACCTGCAAGCGATAGCGCGAAACCCGCCACAACCGGGCTGTGGACCAGGCATGCTGCACTGCAGCGATATCGAGCCGGCTTTGGGTCCTCCACCCCTAATCGATTGAAGGCCCGCCCCGCCTTTTAGTCAGACTAAATTACGTTTTCGAAACGGTTTTCTGGCTTTGACGCGGTGCAAAAAGAGCATTAGAAACCGGCTGTCCGAAGTCGCAACCGGAAGCGGCGATGCCGCATTTCCACCCGCGGCGCCAGAGACGCCGAACCTGGGGGAGCCATGAGCAAATCACCAGCCACCCGCGAATTCGCCAGACGTGAACGGCCGCTCTCGCCGCACCTGACGATCTACCGGCCGCCGATCACCATGACGATGTCGATCATCCATCGCATCACCGGCGGAGCGCTCTATTTCGGCACGCTGCTGGTCGCGGTCTGGCTGATGGCGGCGGCAAGCTCGCAAGGCGCTTTCGATTGGGTCAACTGGGCTTTCGGCGCCTGGCTCGGCCGGCTCATCCTGTTCGGTTACACCTGGGCATTGATGCACCACATGCTGGGTGGCGTGCGCCACCTGGTCTGGGATACGGGCGCCGGCCTCGAAAAGCACACAGCCTCGAAGATCGCCTGGGCGACGCTGGCCGGCTCGATCCTGCTCACACTGCTGATCTGGATCGCCGGCTATATGGCGCGGGGACACTGATCATGAGCGGCAGGAACAACACCGACATGCGCACGCCGCTGGCGAAGGTCCGCGGTCTCGGCTCGGCTCGCGAGGGGACGCAGCATTTCTGGCGCCAGCGGCTGACGGCGCTCGCCAACATTCCGCTGACGCTGTTCTTCGTCGGTTTGCTGATCGCGCTCAACGGCGCTGGTTATACCGAGGTTCGGGCAGCGCTTGCCAATCCGTTCGTGGCGCTGGTGATGACCCTGGTGCTGGTCTCGGGGCTCTACCATATGCGGCTCGGCATGCAGGTGATCATCGAGGACTACGTGCACGGCGAAGGCATGAAGCTGGCGCTCATCGCGCTCAACACATTTTTCACGGTAGCGGTCGGC
Organism: Mesorhizobium erdmanii; assembly: GCF_013170725.1. Classification (NCBI taxonomy): domain Bacteria; kingdom Pseudomonadati; phylum Pseudomonadota; class Alphaproteobacteria; order Hyphomicrobiales; family Phyllobacteriaceae; genus Mesorhizobium; species Mesorhizobium erdmanii. Next base: position 1,093,930 of record NZ_CP033361.1, read on the forward strand.
GTCGCCTCGATCTTCGCCCTGCTCAAGCTGGCATTCGGAGGCTGAGTTGGCCAAGGACGCGAAATCAGCCAACACGGCAGGCTATACTTTTGTCGACCACAAGTTCGACGTCGTCGTCGTCGGCGCCGGCGGCGCCGGCCTGCGCGCCACGCTAGGCATGGCCGAACAGGGCCTGCGCACCGCCTGCATCACCAAGGTGTTCCCGACCCGCTCGCACACGGTGGCGGCGCAAGGCGGCATCGCCGCCTCGCTGTCCAATATGGGCCCGGATTCCTGGCAGTGGCATATGTACGATACCGTCAAGGGCTCGGACTGGCTGGGCGATGTCGACGCCATGGAGTATCTGGTGCGCGAGGCGCCGGCCGCGGTCTACGAACTCGAGCATTACGGCGTGCCGTTCTCGCGCACCGAAGAGGGCAAGATCTACCAGCGGCCGTTCGGCGGCCACATGATGAACTATGGCGACGGCCCGCCGGTGCAGCGCACCTGCGCCGCCGCCGACCGCACCGGCCACGCCATCCTGCACACGCTCTATGGCCAGTCGCTGAAGAACAACGCGCAGTTCTTCATCGAGTATTTCGCGCTCGACCTGATCATGGAGCCGGACGGCGCCTGCACCGGCGTCGTCGCCTGGAATCTCGACGACGGCACCATTCACCGCTTCTCGGCCAAGATGGTGGTGCTGGCGACGGGCGGCTATGGCCGCGCCTATTTCTCGGCGACGTCCGCGCACACCTGCACCGGCGACGGCGGCGGCATGGCGGCCAGAGCCGGGTTTCCGCTGCAGGACATGGAATTCGTGCAGTTCCACCCGACCGGCATCTACGGCGCCGGCTGCCTGATCACCGAGGGCGCGCGCGGCGAGGGCGGCTATCTGGTCAATTCCGAAGGTGAGCGCTTCATGGAGCGCTACGCGCCGTCGGCCAAGGACCTTGCCTCGCGCGACGTCGTTTCGCGCTGCATGACGCTGGAGATTCGCGAAGGCCGTGGCGTCGGCAAGAAGAGGGACCACATCTTCCTGCATCTCGACCACCTCGACCCGGCGGTGCTGCATGAGCGGCTGCCCGGCATTTCGGAATCGGCCAAGATCTTCGCCGGCGTCGACCTGACCAAGGAGCCGATCCCGGTGCTGCCGACGGTGCATTACAATATGGGCGGCGTACCGACCAATTACTGGGGCGAGGTGCTGAACCCGACGGCGGAAAACCCGGACAAGGTGTCGCCCGGCCTGATGGCGGTCGGCGAGGCTGGCTGCGCCTCGGTGCACGGCGCCAACCGACTTGGCTCGAACTCGCTGATCGACCTGGTGGTGTTCGGCCGCGCGGCGGCGATCCGCGCCGGCCAGGTCATCGATCGCAAGGCGCCGATCCCTTCGCCCAACGAGGCCTCGGTCGAAAAGATCATGGACCGCTTCGACCGGCTGCGCCACGCCAATGGCTCGACGCCGACGGCCAGCTTGCGCGAAAAGATGCAGAAGGCGATGCAGGAAGACGCCGCCGTGTTCCGCACCCAGGAATCACTTGAGAACGGCTGCAAGCGCATTTCGGAACTCTGGGGCGAACTCAAGGATCTAAAAGTCTCCGACCGCTCGATGATCTGGAATTCCGACCTGGTCGAAACCCTGGAGCTGGAAAACCTGATGGCCAACGCCATCACCACGGTCTATGGCGCCGAGGCTCGCAAGGAGAGTCGGGGGGCCCATGCGCGCGAGGATTTTTCGGCGCGCGACGACACCAACTGGCGCAAGCACACGCTGGCGCGGCTGAGCGAAGACGGCAAGGTGACGCTCTCTTACCGGCCCGTGCACACCGAGCCACTGCTGGCCGAAAAGGACGGCGGCATCAGTCTCGCCAAGATCGCGCCGAAGGCCAGGGTGTACTGACGATGGCCATGGCGGCGACGGGATATTCCGGCACGCCCCTTCCGGCCAAGCTTGGCCTGAAGGATGGCATGGTCGCCGCCTTCATCGCGCTGCCGGCGGAGCTCGACGACCTGGCGGAGGCCGTGGCCTTTGCCGAGGTCGACCGGCTGGCCGATTGGTCCGGCATTTCGGGCAGCCGTCAAAAATACGATGCCGTCCACGCCTTCACCAGGCAGCGCGCCGAGATCGAGGATCGCCTCGGCGATGTCGAGGCGGCGATCAAGCGAGACGGCATGGTCTGGGTGTCCTGGCCGAAGAAGGCCTCGAAAGTGCCGACCGATGTCACCGAAGGCGTCGTGCGCGCGCAAGCGCTCAAGCGCGACCTTGTCGACGTCAAGGTCGCCGGCATCAATGAAATCTGGTCCGGGCTGAAGCTCGTCATCCGAAAGGACCTGAGGTAATGGTCGAACTGACGCTCCCCAAGAACTCGAAGATCCAGCAGGGCAAGACCTGGCCGAAGCCGGAAGGCGCCACCAATTTGCGCGAATACCGCATCTACCGCTGGTCGCCGGACGATGACGAGAACCCGCGCATCGACACCTATTTCGTCGACATGGACGATTGCGGGCCGATGGTGCTCGACGCGCTGCTCTGGATCAAGAACAAGATCGACCCGACGCTGGCCTTGCGCCGCTCATGTCGTGAAGGCATTTGCGGCTCCTGCGCCATGAACATCGACGGCTCCAATACGCTGGCCTGCACCAAGGGCTGCGACGACATTTCGGGCGCTGTCAAAGTCTATCCGCTGCCGCATATGCAGGTGGTCAAGGACCTGGTGCCCGACCTCACCAATTTCTATGCCCAGCACGCCTCGATCCAGCCCTGGCTGCAGACGGTCTCGCCGACGCCGGCCAAGGAATGGTTGCAGAGCCATGAAGACCGCGAAAAGCTCGACGGGCTCTATGAGTGCATATTGTGCGCCTGCTGCTCGACCTCGTGTCCAAGCTACTGGTGGAACGGCGACCGCTATCTAGGCCCGGCGACGCTGCTGCAGGCCTATCGCTGGCTGATCGACAGCCGCGACGAGGCCAAGGGCGAGCGGCTCGACAATCTCGAAGATCCGTTCCGGCTCTATCGCTGCCACACGATCATGAACTGCGCGCAGACCTGCCCCAAGGGCCTCAACCCGGCCAAGGCGATTGCCGAGATCAAGAAGATGATGGTGGAGCGGCGGGTCTAGGCCTGCCGCTTAACATTCTCAGGCCGAGATCCTTCGCGCCCCTCTCTGTCCTGCCGGACATCTCCCCCACAAGGAGGAGATTTGGCTGTCATTGCGGCTTTCGCCAGTCGCCAAGGTGAAGCATGAGGCGCTGTCGCCTTGCCTGGTCTGCTCTGATTGGGGTGGGGCGTCGACCGCTCGTGAATTGCCGGCGCGCCGAGCCCTAACCGCTGTTTCAAACATGCCATTCGCCCCGGCTGAGGTTTTTTCGACGATCCTATATTAGCAGTACTGCAAGTAATTGATTGCCTGATGCACGAGATCGTGCAGCATTTCTTTAGTATAGCTTTAAGTGATTCTCGATATCCACTTTCGAGTTTGTCGCTTGAGAGCAAAGTTATGCGCTGCGTCATCATAAATCGTTACACAGTATCCGGGCTATTGATCAGCTCCACAACAGTGGGGTCGCTGACCTGGCTTGTTTCACTGATCCATTTGCAGGAAAAGAGGTTTGTTGCCGCTCTCGGCCTGGGCATTTTGATCGCGCTTCTCTTGCTTGACGGCTTCCGGGACAAGAAGGCGGATGGGCGGGAAAGCGGGCGGTTCAGGCTCTATTTCTCGCTCTTCCCCGGCCTTTTATTCCTCGTCTATGTCTATCTCGAAAATGTCTTCGGCTATTTTGACTGGGGTGCGATGTTCATGCATGTCGATGCGGGCATCCTGACGCCCGCTGTCGTCTTTGAGTATCTGCTACATACCGGAGGCACGATACTGGTCATTGTGGTCGTCCTCGTCGGACTTGGCGCGTTGAAGGCGCGCGGCACGCTGACCAGAGGATTGGATGTCGCCTTGATGACGTTCTTCCTGGCGGCTAACCCGATGCTCACGCGTCCGATCTCCGCAGCGATGTATCCCAACCCGTTGCATGATTTTCTATCCACACGGTTCGTCGACATCACTGCGTTAACAAGACCGGAGGCCGTGGCGGGCGCGCCAAAGAACCTCGTTCACATCTTCATCGAGAGCGCCGAGCGCACTTACATGGACAAGGCGGAGTTCGGCGACGTCATGGATCCGCTGCTCGAATTCGACAAGGGCGGCCTTTCGGCGACGAACATGGTGCAACTTGCCTACACCAACAACTCCATGGCCGGGATGGTGGCGGCGAACTGCGGAACGCCGTTGCTGATGACTTATTTCACAACGCGCCAATATCTGGAGGAGAATTCGCAATTCCTGCCAGGCCTGACATGCCTGGGCGACGTTCTAAAGGCACGAGGCTATCGGCAGAACTTCATTTCGGGTTGGCCGCTCGGCTTTACCGGTCAGGGTTCATTCTATGCGTCGCATGGCTACTCGTCGATTATGGGGGGAGCCGAGGTGGAGGCCGCCGTCGGCGGGCCTGGCAGCACATTCGGCGCCGACGACGCCCAGGTACTGGATATGAGCCTCGACGTTTTGAGGCGCGCGCAGCAAGACGGCAGACCGTTCTCGCTGACGATCGCCGTCAGCGGCGGTCATGCGATTGATGGCTACCTGACCGACAAATGCATCGGCAAGACGGGACTTCCCCGACAGACCCCCAACATCCTCCATGCCGTGAAATGCACGAACATGCTCATCGCGGACTTCATCCACGAAGCCGAGGCCGAAGGTCTGATGGCAAACACAGTTCTGGCGTTGCAAAGCGACCACCTTAGCGCGCCGAGCACTGTGACGGATCGTCTGAACAAGTACGACCGACGCAACTTTTTCTCCCTGTCGGGGGACGGCATTTCCTCAGAGGCGTATACCGGGATCTCGGGGACGATTGACATATTTCCCACTATCCTTGACGCGCTGGGCGTGCCGCTGGCGAACGATCAGGCTGCCTTCGGGGTCTCGCTACTCGGGGATCGCCCGACGCTGGCGGAAGTGTTTGGACAAGCCCGGTTCGACGAGGCGATCTATGCCGAAGATGTGCTCGTCAGATCGTTCTGGAAGCTGAAACCGTCACGGACGGACGTGGCGGCCAAAGTCGAGTTGGATTAGATGCCAGCGTGTGACCCATTGCATAGGTTGGATGCCAGATCGCGCCTTGAAATCCGTGACCTGATCGAGCAGAAAAGCCAGACACCGGAATGGGCTCTGGTCTAGTCCGGACCGCAATCGCTCGCTACCTCGAACCGCGCTATGATCACCATGCAATGAATCTTGCCGCGGCGGTCAGGGATGAGGCCGGCCGGGCGGGGAAACATGCCCTTGCAACCGCGTTTTACCGCCGGGAGGCTGAACAACTTTCATGAGCGACGACCTTCCTATCCTTAGTCCCGTCGAAGCGCGCGTGCTCGGTTGCCTGATCGAGAAGAAGGAGCTGACGCCGGATGTCTATCCGCTGACGCTCAACGCAGCACTTGCCGCCGCCAACCAGAAGACGGCGCGCGAGCCGGTGATGGCGCTGGAACAGACCGAGGTGCACCGGGGGCTGAAGCTGCTTGAGCAGAAGGGGCTGGTGCGGCAGATGTTCGGGTCGCGTGTCGAGCGCTACGAGCATCAGATGGCACAGCGCTTTTCGCTTACCACGCCGCAGACCGCCCTCATCGGCCTGCTCCTGTTGCGCGGGCCGCAGACGGCCCATGAATTGCTGGCGCGAAGCGAGCGCATGGCGCGGTTTTCGTCGATCGAGGATTTACGCGCTGAACTCAACATGCTGATCGGCCGCCGGCCGCCGCTGATCCAGGAAATTGCGCGAGGACCAGGCCAGCGCGAGGACCGCTACGTGCATCTGTTGAGCGGGCCAGTGGATGTTGCGGCACTAGCGGTTCAACGGAGCGCGACATCGATGCCTTCCTTCGATCTTGAAGCGCGCGTGCAGGCGCTGGAAGAAGAGGTTGCCGCGCTACGGGCGAAGATCGAAGCGCTGGGCGGCTAGCTCACTAGAGACATTGGCGGGACAGCGCCCCCCTCTGTCCTGCCGGACATCTCCCCCACAAGGGGGGAGATTGGATGTCACGCCGGCTTTCGCCAATTTTCAACGTCGCAGAAGAGGCCGGACGGCGAAGCTGCCGATCTCCCCCCTCGTGGGGGAGATGCCCGGCAGGGCAGAGGTGGGCGCGACGGAACGCGGCTTGTCAATAAACCACCGTTCACCCCAGCTTCGCGTCGAGTGAAACGTCGATGGCGCCGAGCGCTTTCGACACCGGGCATTCGGCCTTGGCTTTCTCGGCCAATTCCTTGAACTTTGCCGCGTCGATGCCCGGCACCTTGCCGACCAGCGTTATGGCGCTGCCGGTGATGCCGGTGCCTGGAACCAGCGTCACCACGGCCTTGGCGTCGAGTTCGGCGGCGGGCGTGCCGTTCTCGGCCAGGAAGTGCGACAGTTGCATGGCGTAGCAGCCAGCATGCGCGGCCGCGATCAGCTCTTCCGGATTGGTGCCGGATTTGCCGCTTTCATCCTCGAAGCGCGCCTTGAACGAATAGGGCGTGCCTTTCAGGGTGCCGCTCTGGCTGTCGAGCGTGCCCTTGCCTTCTTTCAGATTGCCTTTCCAGACGGCGTTTGCTGTGCGGTCCATGAAGTCCTCCTTGGCCTCGATTGCGCCGGCCCGGCGCCAGCGTTCCTCCCAACTATAGCGCGGGCGCGAGGGAAGGCCATCGCGCCATGGCCGCGAAACGGGGACATCGGCATCAGCGGCAAAATTTCTTCCAAATAAAGCGCGCGCAAAAATGTCGGCTTCCATCGGGGCCGGTCGTCCTGAGGGCGGCCACGGGATCGTGGTCGGATGGAGGTTCGCATGGACAATCTGTTTTTCGCGCTGTGGAAGAGCTCAGGCGACCGGCCTCAGCGACAGGAAGACTTCTGGCTGGACCCGCCGGCGCCGGTCTTTGGCAGGCTGATGGCGGCGGTCGCCATCATCGGAGTCGCGGCATGCCTTCTCGACCATGCGGCGGGGGTCGAAGGCAGGGCTGACACGCTCGCCACCGCATCCTATGGTCCGTCACAACAAGGGAGCTGGAAATGAAGTACGTGTGCCTGGTCTATGGCGAGGAAAAGGACCTTTACGCGCTCACCGCCGAGAGAGGGGCCAAGCTCGACGCCGATTCGCTGGCCTATGACAGGGCGTTGGATCAGCAAGGCAAGCTGATCGCCGCCGAGGCGCTGCAGTCGGTGAAGACGGCCAAGACGGTGCGCCGGCGCCAGGGCAAGCGGCTGATCATCGATGGTCCGTTCGCCGAGACCAAGGAGCAGTTGCTCGGTTTCGTCATGGTCGAAGCCGGCAATCTCGAGGAAGCGCTGGACATCGCCGCCGGCATTCCGCTGGCCGAACTCGGCACGATCGAGGTGCGGGCGATCTACGACATACCGGGGTCGTAGATGACGGGTCGAGGCCGAAGCGGCCGATCCGGCTGTGTCCGGCGGACAGAGGTGGCGTGAAAGAACGCGCCGGCTGTCCGCGGCTTTCGCGGCCTCTGTCACGGAATGGATCCCTTGGGCTGCGGAGCAACTCCGGGGGTCTCCGCGACGTCGCTTCGCTCCTGCTTCGCCCGAGGATGACGAAGGCGTGGTGGCAACTCTTGCGTGTTGAAGCGAACCACGAGTTCTCCTATCGTCGCGCAAGACTTGGGGGATATCGGCATGCCTTTCCTGATTGCTGTCCTTGGCGTGCTCGGAGCGGCGGCGTTTTGGTGGTACCGGATGAAGGCCATGAACGACGCCGCGCGCGAGGTCGCCGATGTCGTCGGGCGCGTGCAAGGCAACATCCGTCGCAAGAAGCTGCGCAATCAGGCCGCGCTGTCGCCGCTGACGGCGATCGACGATCCGGTGGTGGCCGCCGCGACGTTGATCACCGCCATTGTTTCGGAACAAGGTCCTGTGCTGCCAAAGCGCGAAGCCGTCATCCGCGAGGTGATTTCGCAGATCGCCGACGGTCCCAAGAAGACCGACGAGGCGGTTGTCTACGCCAAATGGGCCGCCTCGCAGATCGACGACACCACCATTGTCATCGACAAGCTGGCGCCGTTCCTGCGCGAACGCCTCGATCCGCATGAAAGGGAGGATCTGCTGCGGATGCTGAACCGGGTGGCCCAGGGCGGCGAGCAGAGCATCAGGATCGCTGATCAGCGGGTTCTGAGGTTGAGGCAGAAGCTGGGTTTCGAGGTGAATTGAGATCGCCGGCCTTGGCGATTGGCGCGAAACGCCCATCACTTCGTCATCCTATGGCCGGGCAAGGAGCGAAGCGACGGCGCAGACCCCTGGAGCTGCTCCGCAGCCCAAGGGATCCATGCCGGGACTCGGAAGCGCCGCCACGGTGCAGAATTCTGCGCGCACCCTCCGACCAAGGTCCCGGCATGGCAACTGTGTTCATGCGAAAGCTTTTTTGTCTCGAATGATGGCGTTGAGGACGACGAGGAGCTTCCTTGCGACGGCGATGATGGCGAGCTTCTTCGAGCCTGAGCGGACTGCGATGGCGGTATAGAAAGCTCTGAAGCGCTCACAAGCTCGGATGGCGCCGAGCGCAGCCATGTAGAGAGCACGGCGCACACGCGATCGGCCACCCTGGATCTGGCTCCTGCGGTTGAGCTTGCCGCTCTTGTTGTCGAAGGGGGCAAGGCCGGCGAGTGCGGCGATCGACTTGGGTGAGCGCAGGCCGAGCTCGGGCAGGTGCGCCAGCAGGGAGAACGCGGTGACCTTGGAGACACCGGGCACGGAAACCATCAGCGCATTGTCGCGGGCAGTATCCTCGGATTGACGAATGGCTTCGGCGATCCGGCTCTCGAGCGCCTTGATGCGTGTGTTGAAGTCAGTGATCATCTCTTCGAACCCGGCGATGACGATCTCATCAAAAGCCTCACTGAGCTGCTTCTTCAAGTTTGCCCTGGTATCGACCAGCTGATCGCGGTAGCGGCAAGCGATTGAAGATGTTCGTCTTCCTCACGCGGCGCCGGCTCGGCTTCAGGGTGATAGCGGCGGCCATAGCCGCTCAGCATCCTGGCGTCGAGAGGATCGGTCTTGGCGCGTCGCGCCGTCGACTTCGCATAATTGTGGGTGTGTGTCGGGTTGTGCCGCGAGAACGCCACACCTGCCTTGGCCAGGGCATGGCGCAGCAGCCGGTCATGGACGCCTGTCGCTTCCATGACCACAAAATCCTGGCCGGGGTGAAGGCCTGCCACATGAGCAGCTATCGCATCGGCCTGGTTGTCGATGCGCTGGCACCGACCGCTTGTCTCATCAAAAAAATCGAGCCACTGCTTGGAGATGTCGCAGCCGACATAGTTCTGAATTATCATGTCCACGCCTCTTCCTGTGGTGCGGGGTCTGCAGCTAACAGCCCCGTGCAACTGTTCAGGTTGATGGGTTCACCGGTGGGAAGGGACCGAGCCATGCCGCGGCCTGTCCTCAAAAAGACGACCAGGATCCTCTCGGTCTCCTTCCCACTTCAATCATAGCATGGGAACAACACACAGGATCCTAGGGTCTCCGCGACGGAGCTTCGCTCCTGCTGCGCCCGTGGATGACGAGGTCGTGTGTCGCTGCGAGACGGTCAGATCGCCTCACCCTTCAACAGCCGCGGCGTGGCGGCGGAAAGCCCCGATGCCTGGCGGATGAAAAATTCCTTCAGGCGCGGCATGCGCTCGACGAGGCCGAGGCCGATGTCGCGCACGGTGCGCAATGGGGTGATGTCGTTGGAAAACAGCCGGTTCAGCACATCGGTCGTGATGCCCATCTGCACCGTGTCGAAACGGCGCCATTGCTGATAGCGCTCGAGCACGTCGAGCGCGCCGATGTCCTGGCCGAGCCGATCGGCCTCGACGATCACCTCGGCAAGGGCCGCCACATCCTTGAAGCCGAGATTGAGGCCCTGGCCGGCAATCGGATGAATACCGTGGGCGGCGTCGCCTGCAAGGGCGACGCGCGGCGCGACGAAGGCGCGCGCGATGGTCAGGCCAAGCGGCCAGGCGCGCGGTTTGTCGGCGACGCGGATTTCGCCAAGCTTCAGGCCAAAACGCCGTTCGAGTTCATGCTCGAAGACGAGGTCGTCGCCCTCCACCAGCGCCTTGGCGTCTTCCGTGCGTTCGGCCCAGACGATCGACGAGCGGTTGGTGCCGTCCGCGTCCGGCTTGAGCGGCAAGATGGCGAAGGGGCCCGCTGGCAAAAAGTGTTCTTCGGCGCGGCCATTGTGCGGACGCTCGTGCGCCACGGTGCAGACAATGCCCGACTGGTCGTATTCCCACTTTACCGTCTTGATGCCGGCCATGTCGCGCAGCTTCGAATTGACGCCGTCGGCGGCGACCAGCAGCCGAGCCGTCAGCGCGGCGCCGTCGGCCAGATGCACTGATATGCCGGCACCATTGGTCTCGAAGCCCTGCACCGCCACGCCTTCGATGATGTCGATGCCGAGCTTTTCGGCTCTGGCCCGCAAAGCACCGTTCAAGGACTTGTTGGCGACCATATGAGCGAAGGGCTCGCCCGGCGCGACTTCACCGCCGAAGGTCAGGAACACCGGGCGCACCGGGTCGGCGCTGCGCGAATCGGTGATGATCATCTCGGTGATCGCCTGGGCCTGCGGCGCAATCTCGGCCCAGATGTCGAGCTGGTCGAGCATGCGGCATGCGGCGGCGGCAATGGCCGAGGCGCGGCCGTCCCGTTGCCAGGCGCCGGCGGGCGCGGCATCGACAAGCGCCACGGCCAAATGGGGCCGCGCCTGCTTCAGCGAGACGGCGGTGGCCAGCCCGACATAGCCGGCGCCGGCGACCAGGACATCGAGCCCGGATCTGGTCTTGCCGTCCGTCTTGCGTTCCATTGTCCTGGCTCCTTCTCTCGGCGACCCTGAGGCGCGCCGACCGGCGCTTGCGCCCTTGACGGCTCGTTCTTCCTGTCGGAAACCGCCATAGCAATTTTGCGGCGAGGTCACAAAACATGACGGCGGCGATCAACGAGCTCCTGCGCATTCTCGACCTCGAGAAGCTGGAACACAATCTGTATCGTGGTCGCAGCCCGCAGGTGGAGTGGCAGCGCGTATTCGGCGGCCAGACGATCGCCCAGGCGCTGGTGGCGGCGCAACGTACGGTGGAGCCGGACCGCTTCGTGCATTCGCTGCACGGCTATTTCATGCGGCCGGGCGACATCAAGGTGCCGATCATCTACGAGGTGGACCGCATCCGCGACGGCGGCTCCTTCACCACCCGGCGCGTGCTGGCGATCCAGCATGGTCAGGCGATCTTTTCGCTGGAGGCCTCGTTCCAGGTCGACGAGAAGGGGCTCGAGCACCAGTTCGCACTGCCCGACGACGTGCCGCCGCCGGAAGGGTTGAAGACGCAACGGCAGCTGCTCGAAACGGCTGAGCGTGTGCCGGAAGCGGTGCGCCGCTTCTGGGCGCGCGAGCGGCCGCTGGAGCTCAGGCCGGTCAATCTTCAGCACTATGAAAGCCGTGACAAACTGCCGCCACGGCAGAATGTCTGGATCCGCCTTGCCGGGCCGGTTCCCGACGACCGCGCGCTGCATTCGGTGCTGCTCGCCTATCTCTCCGACATGACGCTGCTCGACACCTCGACCTTCGCGCATGGGCGTGGCCTGTTCGATCCCGACATCCAGGCGGCGAGCCTCGACCATTCGATGTGGTTCCACCGGCCGCATTCGCTCGAAGGCTGGCTGCTCTATGCGCAGGACAGCCCGTCGAGCTCCGGGTCACGCGGTTTCAGCCGCGGTACGCTTTATGCCCGTGACGGCACGCTGATCGCCTCGATGGCCCAGGAAGGCTTGATCCGGCTCAAGCGTTGAGCATTGCGAGTCTTGTTTGAGCAGGATCACTGGACAAACGAAAACGTTTGTCCGGGAAAACCCGGCTGGCCCTTTCGGGACTACACACAAGGCCGGCAAATTAGGCATTTTTAAAAAACTGCATAATTTTTGAGCAGATGGCGTGCGGCATGCATTGGCGCCTGCTGGCTACAGTCGCTTCATTCCCTTTGTTTACAACAGGTTAACGTGCTGCTTCGGCACTTGGCACGGAGCTTGAATCCTTGGGAGCACTCTCCGGCTCATTGGGATCGGTGAAGGTGTGCAAACGCGGGGGACCGCAACAGCAAAGGGTGAAACCTTATGAAAATCGTGATGGCAATCATCAAGCCGTTCAAGCTCGACGAGGTACGCGAAGCGCTTACCGCCGTCGGCATCCAGGGCCTGACCGTCACCGAAGTCAAAGGCTACGGGCGTCAGAAGGGACATACGGAAATCTATCGCGGCGCGGAATACGCGGTCAGCTTCCTGCCGAAGATCAAGATCGAGGTCGCGGTCAGTGCCGACATGGTCGACAAGGCCGTCGAGGCCATCACCGCCGCGGCCAAGACCGGCCAGATCGGCGACGGCAAGATCTTTGTTTTCGGCATCGATCAGGCGGTGCGCATCCGCACCGGCGAAACAGACACCGACGCGCTCTAAGCCGCGACCAGCCATTCCAACGGAGAGTTCAATGAATATTCCTTCCACCTTGAAGACGACGGGACGGGCGGCCCTTCTGGGCTCGCTTGCTCTCGCAGCACTGGGCAGCGTCGCCGCCTTCGCGCAGGAAGCAGCTCCGGCTGCCGCCGCGGCCGCACCAGCTGCCGCGCCAACCCCCGTGCTCGACACGGGCAATACGGCCTGGATGCTGACCTCGACGGCGCTGGTGCTGATGATGACCATCCCGGGCCTGGCGCTGTTCTACGGCGGCATGGTGCGCAAGAAGAACGTACTCGCCACGATCATGCAGAGCTTTGCCATCACCTGCCTGGTGACGGTGCTGTGGTTCATGTTCGGCTACTCGCTGGCCTTCTCTACCAACGAATCCGCCAGCATGAACAACTATATCGGCGGCGCTTCGAGGTTCTTCCACCACGGCATCACCGTTTCGACGCTGTGGCTGCCAGGTGTGGCGAACATTCCTGAATTCGTCTTCTCGATGTTCCAGATGACCTTCGCCATCATCACGCCTGCCCTCATCGCCGGCGCCTTCGCCGAGCGCATGAAGTTCTCGGCGCTGCTGATCTTCATGGCGCTGTGGCTGCTGGTCGTCTATGCGCCGATCGCGCATTGGGTCTGGGGCGGCGGCTTCCTTGGCGCGGCCGGCGTGCTCGACTTCGCCGGCGGCACGGTCGTTCACATCAACGCCGGTGTCGCGGGCCTGGTCTGCGCCCTGGTTCTGGGCAAGCGCGAAGGCTATGGCACCACCAACATGGCGCCGCATAACCTGGTCTACTCGGTGATCGGCGCTTCGCTGCTGTGGGTTGGCTGGTTCGGCTTCAACGCCGGTTCGGAACTCGCGGCCGACGGCCTTGCCGGTGCCGCCATGCTCAACACCCAGGTCGCCACCGCCGCGGCGGCTCTGGCCTGGATGTTCGCCGAATGGATTGTCGCCAAGAAGCCTTCCGTGCTTGGCATCATCTCGGGCGCTGTCGCGGGCCTCGTCGCGGTGACGCCGGCTTCCGGCTTCGTCAACCCGACCGGCGCCTTCATCGTCGGCATCGTCGCCGGCGTGGTCTGCTACATCTCGGCGGTCAAAGTGAAGCACATGTTCGGCTATGACGACTCGCTCGACGCTTTTGGCGTCCACGGCGTCGGCGGTGTGGTCGGTGCGTTGCTGACCGGCGTGCTCGCCGATCCGGCGATCAATGCGCTCGGCAAAGACGCTTCGATTGCCAAGCAGCTCTACGGCATCGTCTTCACCATCGCGTGGACCGCGATCGCCACCTTCGTGATCCTCTACATCGTCAAGGCGCTGGTCGGCCTGCGTCCGACGACACAGGAGGAGGTCGAGGGCCTCGACATTTCCCAGCATGGCGAAGTGGTGCCGTAAGGCCAACTTAGCCTACGGGGCCGGCGGAACCCTCCTCCTGCCGGCCCTATATCTCCTCCCGCAGTTCCGGGAAAACCGCTATTCGGCTTTCCCGGAATTGCTCCAGAGATCCCGTCGTGACGTTCTCGAAAGAGGCTCACGCCTTGAGGCCCGGAGCGATCCGGGCCTCTTTTTTTGGTAATTCGTTCTGACCAGGGTCAGCTTTGCGCAATCACGTTCGCGTGAGCAAGCTTTTCGAGGAAACATCGAGCGCCATGGCTCCGAACTGTGAATGCGATCGTCGTTCCGACGTTCGTGTTTTACAACACAGGGAAGGAATTTTTCTGATGAAGCTCAAGAACATTTGCCTCGGGGCACTCGCGCTTTCCATGGTCAGCGGCTTTGCATTGGCTGGCGCGCTCGACGAACCTGACAACATGGCACCGTTCTTCACCGATGCCGGCATGAAGACCATGAAGTCGGAAGCGGACTTCAAGGCAGCCTGGGCCTCGACGGCCAAGGACAAGCAGGACACGATGATGAAGGAATGCCAGGACGCGGCGATGAGCAAGCCTCATGCCGAATTCTGCGCCAACCTGATGATGTATGCCGGTCACAAGTGATCGCGCGAGATCGGTCCGGAAGGGCCTGATCGTTTCGTCGTTTCAAGACAAGGATGGCGGGCTTCGGCCCGCCATCTTTGTTTGGATGAGGCGTTGGTAAAAAGCCATGGTTAATGCGCCCTTAACCTTCCCACGCATAGTCTGGCATCCGAATCTGCCGGAGTGTGTCACGCGCTCGGGCCAGGCAATCTGACGGGGAAGAGCATGCGTTCAGGGGCTTCAGCACCGCTCGCGCTGACCGATACGGGGCACGGCATCCAGGCTTTCGCGCGGCGGCAGGTCGGCCGGCTGGTCGGTGCCGGTCTGTTCCTGGCGGTCGCGTTTGGCGTTGCCAGCCTTGCCACCTGGAACGTTGCCGATCCAAGCTTCTCGCACGCCACCAACAACACCGTCACCAACGCCATGGGCTACGCCGGCGCCGTGTTCTCGGACCTTGCGATGCAGTTCTTCGGCCTTGCCGCGGTTGCGGCGCTGGTTCCTGCCGTCATCTGGGGGTACCTGCTGTTTTCGGCGCGCGGTGTCGACAGGCTGCCCAAGCGCGGGCTGTTCTGGTTCGGTTTCGCGCTGCTCGCCGCCGCCATCGCCGGCTGCATCGTTCCACCCAAGACCTGGCCGCTGCCCACCGGCCTCGGCGGCGTCTTCGGCGACATGGTGCTCAAGATTCCCGGCGTCCTCATCGGCGGCTATCCGACCGGCCTGATCGCCAGCGTGCTCGCCGTGCTGCTGGCTGCGCCGACATTGTGGCTGTTTGCCTATGGCTCGGCGCTGATCGGCCGCAAGAACGGCTTTGCGGTGATGGAAGAGCCAGCAGCCGCGGACCCGCGCGAGGACGATCTCCTGTTCGACAATGACGAGGATGAGGGCGACGAGGGCATATTGGCGCTTGGCGCCATCACCCATTGGTGGCTGTCGTTGCGCGCGTGGATGCATCGACGTGCCCTGCGCCGCAGGCAGGAGCGGGACGAATACGAGCCGGAGATGGAGCCGCGCGCCAGCGCCTGGCGCCGCGCAGCCGAGCGGGTCGAATCGGCCGAGTTCGCCGAGAGCCGGATGAGCCATGATGGCCGCGCCCGCGTCGAACCGGAATTCTTCGCCGCCATGGTCAATGACCGCAGCGTTACCGTCGATCCCGACGATGACGACGTCTTCGACCGCGACGACGAGGACATGGATTTCGACGAGGAGCCCGTCACCCAGCGCCGTGTGGCGCCCACGGCCAAGGTGCAGCAGTTCCGTTCCGACGCCGCCACCCGCGTCGAGGCGCCGGCACCGCGCCCGGCTCCGGGCGCGCGCGTCCAGCGTGAGGCGCAGACCTCGCTGATCGGCTCGGACAGGTTTGAAATGCCGTCGCTGCACTTCCTGTCCGAACCGAAGAACGTGGCCAAGGATCCGAGCCTGTCGAAGGACGCGCTGGAACAGAATGCACGTCTGCTCGAGGGCGTGCTGGAGGATTTCGGCGTCAAGGGCGAGATCATAGCCGTACGCCCGGGCCCGGTGGTCACCCTCTATGAGCTCGAACCGGCACCCGGCATCAAATCGTCGCGCGTCATCGGCCTTTCCGACGACATCGCCCGCTCGATGAGCGCGATCGCCTGCCGCGTCGCGGTGGTGCCCGGCCGCAACGCCATCGGCATCGAGCTGCCGAACGCCAAGCGCGAGACGGTGTACCTGCGTGAGATCATGGCCAGCCGCGACTTCGAGACGACCAAGGCCAAGCTGGCGCTGGCGCTGGGCAAGACCATCAATGGCGAGGCGGTCATCGTCGACATCGCCAAGATGCCGCACGTGCTGGTCGCCGGCACCACCGGTTCGGGCAAGTCGGTTGCCATCAACACCATGATCCTGTCGCTGCTCTACCGGCTGACACCGCAGGAATGCCGGCTGATCATGATCGATCCGAAGATGCTGGAGCTCTCCGTCTATGACGGCATCCCGCATCTGCTCACGCCCGTCGTCACCGATCCGAAGAAGGCCGTGGTGGCGCTGAAATGGACCGTGCGCGAGATGGAGGACCGCTATCGCAAGATGTCCAAGGTCGGCGTGCGCAACATCGACGGTTTCAACGCGCGGGTTCAACTGGCGGAGAAAAAAGGCGAGAAGATTTCGCGCACCGTGCAGACCGGCTTTGATCGCCAGACCGGCGAGGCGATTTACGAGACCGAGAATCTCGATCTCGAGCCGATGCCCTATATCGTCGTCATCATCGACGAGATGGCCGACCTGATGATGGTCGCCGGCAAGGATATCGAAGGCGCGGTGCAGCGCCTGGCGCAGATGGCGCGTGCCGCCGGTATCCACGTCATCATGGCGACCCAGCGCCCGTCGGTCGACGTCATCACCGGCACGATCAAGGCCAATTTCCCGACCCGTATCTCCTTCCAGGTGACGTCGAAGATCGACAGCCGCACCATTCTGGGCGAGCAGGGCGCCGAACAGCTG
Source organism: Mesorhizobium erdmanii (assembly GCF_013170725.1). Lineage (NCBI taxonomy): Bacteria > Pseudomonadati > Pseudomonadota > Alphaproteobacteria > Hyphomicrobiales > Phyllobacteriaceae > Mesorhizobium > Mesorhizobium erdmanii. Next base: position 1,110,859 of record NZ_CP033361.1, read on the forward strand.
CTCGGCATGGGCGACATGCTCTACATGGCCGGCGGCGGCCGCATCCAACGCGTGCACGGCCCCTTCGTCTCCGATGACGAGGTCGAGAAGATCGTCGGGCACTTGAAGCTTCAGGGCGTGCCTGAATATCTCGACGCCATCACCGAGGATGACGACGAGGACGACGACGAACCGTCCGGCAAGGGCGGCGGGTCCGGTGGTGGCGGCAATTTCGAGGATTCCGACGATCCCTACGACCAGGCGGTGGCCGTGGTGCTGCGCGATGGCAAGGCGTCGACCAGCTACATCCAGCGCCGCCTCGGCATCGGCTACAACAGGGCCGCCTCGATCATCGAGAAGATGGAAAAGGAAGGCATTGTCGGCCCGGCCAACCATGCCGGAAAACGCGAAATCCTGGTGCCGACCGAAGACGACAAATTCTGATGGAAGGCCGGCCGCAACCTTGAACCTTGCGGCGCGTTGAACCTGAACCTTGCAGCGCGTCGCCAAACTTCAGCCCAACTGGGGGCTCAGGAAAACGACAGATACAGGAATCACCACGAGAGTGACCGCCATGAAAAACGATCTTTCCGCACTCAGCAATTTCGCCCCGAATCGCCGCCAGCTGCTTGGCCTCGGCCTTGTCGCCGTGGGTGCCGCTGCCCTCAACGTGGTTCCCGGCTTCGAATTGCTGGCCTCGGCGCAAGCCGCCGTGCCCCCGGCCGCGCAGAAGATCGCCGACCATTTCTCCTCGGTCAAATCGATGAGCGGCGAATTCGTCCAGTTCGGCCCCAAGGGCGAGCAGACAGGCGGCAAGTTCTTCCTGGAGCGGCCTGGCAAGATCCGCTTCAACTATGACGGGTCGTCGAATTTCAAGGTGATCTCGGATGGCAAGTCGGTGGTCATCCTCAACAAGAAAATGAACACGTCCGATCTCTATCCGTTGTCGAAGACGCCGCTGAAGCTTCTGCTCGACGACCGCATCGACCTCTCCGGCGACCGCGTCAAGAGCGTCAAGGAAGAGGACGACCTCACCACCATCAAGCTCTCCGACAAGTCGGTGTTCGGCAATGCGATGATCACGATGATGTTCGATCCGAAGACCTATGACCTGCGCCAGTGGACCATCACCGACGCGCAGGGAAAAGACACCACGGTGATGATCTTCAACACCAAGGAAGGCGTCAGCTTCGCGCCCGACACCTTTGCCATCGATTATACGGCCAACCGCGAGCTGAACACCAAGACGCGCTAAGGTACGCAGATATTCAGGTGAGGCCGGCCTGCGAATGGCGGCTTCCTGCGCTTCCGGTGCTCCCGTACGAAAAGTACGCTCCGCCCGGCCTTCGCCGGCCGAAGCCCTCACAAGGGTATCCGCTCTATGAGGGCTACGGTCGGCATAGGCCGGTTCTCGGAATCTACCTTTCTCGACTCGGCCTGAATCTCAGCGTACCTTAGGCCGCGTCTGAGCGGGTTGTAGGCGCTGCCCGGCTTGTCTTTGCGGCTCCCTGCTGGCAGTTTCCGGGCTGACTCCCTCAAAAGGCGTCTTCAACGTCAGGGTCCATCGGCCCTGACTGGCTGCACGCTGTCCGGATTTGCCTCATGCCCTTTTCCATCGCCACTTGGAATATCAACTCCGTTCGGCTGCGCATGCCGATCGTCGAGCGCCTGCTCGATGAGTACGCGCCCGATGTGCTGTGCCTGCAGGAGACGAAAGTTCCCGATGAACTGTTCCCCGAAAAGGCGTTCCGCAGGCTCGGCTACCAGCACATCGCCTTCCATGGCCAGAAGGGCTATCACGGCGTCGCCACCGTGGCGCGGCGCCCGATCGAGATCGTCGAAAGGCGCCGCTTCTGCGACATCGAGGACAGCCGGCATCTGTCGGTGACGGTGCAGGCCGGCGGCAAGACGATCCTGCTGCATAATTTCTATGTTCCGGCGGGCGGCGACGAGCCCGATCCCGAAATCAACAGGAAGTTCAGGCACAAGCTCGATTTCGTCGCCGAGATGAATTCCATCCGCGCCGAGCACAGCGAAGTGTCCGCCTCGGTGCTGGTCGGCGACCTCAACATCGCGCCGCTCGAACACGATGTCTGGTCGCACAAGCAATTGCTCAACGTGGTCAGCCACACGCCGGTCGAGACGGAAAACTTCGAGGCGATGCGGCTCGCCGGCAACTGGGTCGACCTGATGCGGCTCAACGTGCCTTCGGACCAAAAACTCTACACTTGGTGGAGCTATCGCGCGCAGGATTGGGAAGCGTCCAACCGCGGCCGGCGGCTCGACCATGTCTGGTCGTCGCCCAACCTGGTGCCTGATTTCGCCGGCTATGAAATATTGAGGGCGGCGCGTGGCTGGGATCGGCCATCGGACCATGTGCCGGTCATTGCGCGGTTTGATCTGGATTGAGGGGGTCGCCGCTAAAAAGACGGTCTGTCGAGATCCTTCGCGCCCCCCTCTGTCCTGCCGGATATCTCCCCCACAAGGGGGGAGATCAGCAGACTTGGCGCGCCGCTCGATCTTCCAACATCAGTGATGGGCGAAAGCCGGGATAACATCCAATCTCCCCCCTCGTGGGGGAGATGTCCGGTAGGACAGAGGGGGGCGCTGCCCCGCCAGCCTTCGAGGTTCTGTATCGCTGTAGCAGCCTATCCCGAAAAGCGTGGCGCCAGCTCCTCGATGCGGCGGATCATGGCCTGGAATTCCTCGGAGATGCGCTCGTGCAGCTTCACCGCCACCTCGGGATATTCCTCCAGGATGCGGCGGAACATCTTGCGGCTGAGCCTTATCACTTCGGCATCGGTGGCGGCGGAAGCGCTTGTCAGCCGCCTGGTGTCGGCAATCAGCGCCAGTTCGCTCAGCATGGTCCCCGGTCCGGCGGTGCCGATCGGGATGCGCGCGCCGTCCTGTTCCCGGTAGAGCGCGATCTTGCCGCTGACCACGACATAGGCGGAGTCGGCCTCGTCGTCCTCGCGGTAGAGCTTGCGGTCGGCATTGAGCAGCGTGGTCTCGGCGCCGAAGGCGAGCAGGCGCAGCTGTTCCTGCGTGAAACCCTCGAAGAGCCTCACGGCGGACAGGATGCGGATGTCGTCATCCAACGCCATCTCTAGCTGCGTCCCCGAACGGTCAGTCCAATCCCTCCTTCACGAGTGAATCCTTAATCCCCTAACAGGATCGCACCCGAAAGCGGTCCCGCCCAGACCGCATTATCCCTTTGGCTTTCGCAATTCCGGTCGGAAAACCGCCTACACTTTTCCTGGAATTGCTCATTGGATAATGAAATGTTTAAGGAACCAGCTTGTAGCCGCCGCTTTCTGTCACAAGAATTTCCGCATTGGAAGGATCGCGCTCGATCTTCTGGCGCAGCCGGTAGACATGGGTTTCCAGCGTGTGCGTGGTGACGCCGGAATTGTAGCCCCAGACCTCCTCGAGCAGCACGTCGCGCGTCACCACCTTCTGGTCGGCGCGATAGAGATATTTGATGATCGAGGCCTCCTTTTCCGTCAGCCGCACCTTGGCGCCGCGCGGGTCGATGAGCAGCTTCTGGCTGGGCTTGAAAGTGTAGGGGCCGACCGAGAAGGTGGCGTCCTCGCTCTGCTCGTGCTGGCGCAGCTGGGCCCGGATGCGCGCCAAAAGCACCGCGAAGCGGAACGGCTTGGTCACATAGTCGTTGGCGCCGGCCTCGAGACCCAGAATCGTGTCCGAATCGGTGTCGTGGCCGGTCAGCATGATGATGGGTGCCTTGTAGCCGCCCTTGCGCAGGATCTTCACGGCCTCGCGGCCATCCATGTCGGGCAGGCCGACATCCATGATGAGCAGGTCGATGAGGCCGCCGCGCGCGGCGGTGACGCCTTTTGCCGCAGTCGCTTCCTGCAGCACGTCGAATTCCTCATAGAGGGCGAGTTGCTCGACCAGAGTGCCGCGCAGGTCGTCATCGTCGTCGACGATCAGGATGGTGCGTGAAGTCATGGATCAATCCGTTGTTTTGAAAATGAAATTCAGTTGACCGCTGCGTATTTATGCGGAAGCTGGCCGACACAATAGCCGATCACAGTGATTTGTTCCGTGGCACGATCATACAAGAAAAAACGCGATCGCAATGCAGCCGGCGCAATTTTGGCAAAACGCCTGCGCGTTCTGACCGTGCGGGCAAGGCCAGGCCACCCCACCCAAGGCCTGCTGCAGGCCGGCAAAACGGTGTTTGCCTGCGCTCTGGGGCGCGGCGGCATCTCGGCCGACAAGCGGGAGGGCGATGGCGCCACGCCGCTTGGCTCGATGCGCATCTTGTCGGGATATTTCCGTGGAGATCAGTTTGCCGGTGCGCGCCGGACACGGCTGGCGATGACGCCGATCGGGCCCGATCTCGGCTGGTGCGAAGTGCCCGATGACCGCAACTACAACAAGCCGGTCAAGATTCCCTATGGCGCCAGCCATGAACGCATGCGGCGCGACGACGATCTCTACGACGCCTGCCTGGTGCTCGACTGGAATATTTCGCCGCGCCGCCGCGGACGCGGCAGCGCCATCTTTTTCCACCTGTCGCGCCCGGGTTTCACGCCGACGCAAGGTTGCGTCGCGGTGACCGCGCGGACGATGATGCGGCTTCTGCCGCTGCTGTCGGACCGGACAGTGGTGAGGGTGGTGAGATAGGGAAAGGGCAGTAGGGCAGTAGGGCAGTAGGGCAGTAGGGCAGTAGGGCAGTAGGGCAGTAGGGCAGTAGGAAGTGTGTTCCGGCGCCCTGACTTCCCCTATTGCCGCACTGCCTCGCTGCCTTATTCCCCTATTCTTCCCCCACCTGGCTTCTGCCAACCCGTCCCCAGCAGGCCGATTTCGCGGAGTTCCCGGTCAATCACCCTCGCGACGTCGTGGCGTTCGGCGCCGATGTCGCGCAGCTGGCTGTCGGAAAGGCCCTCGATGGATTCGTGCGGGAGGGTCACGGCGACCCGCGCCTGACGCAGCCAATCGATCGCGGCGCGCAGCCAGGATGCGATGCCCGCGTGGGAGTTGAGTGGGGTGTGAGACTTCAGAACGATTTCGGACATGACTTCATCTCGGTTCTCCGGACATCAAATCCGGTTTGACGGTGTTTCGATGGTGCCATCATGCCGGATTGAAAAATAAACGAGAAACGAGTAGTTCTTTTCAGATCATCAAGTTTTATTTGGAGATCGGATGGCTCGTCTCCTGCCTGGAACACGCGCACTGAGAACCTTCGAGGCGGCGGCGCGTCACCTCAATTTCACGCGCGCCGCCGACGAGCTCGGGCTGACGCCAGCGGCGGTCAGCCACCAGGTCAAGGAAATCGAGGATCAGCTCGATCTGGTGCTGTTCACGCGCACCAGCCGCACCATGCGGCTGACCGAAGCGGGCCATGTACTGCTTGAAGCGGCGGTCGATGCTCTCGATCTGCTCAATCGCGCCGTCAGCCGCGCGCGCAAGATGACACGCGGCACGGCGCTGCTGAAAGTCACGCTCGATGCGCAGTTCGCGACAAAATGGCTGATGCGGCGCATCGACGATTTTCGCCATCAAAGGCCGGGCATCGAGTTGCGCTTCGACATCACCTACGACGTCAGGGACTTCGAGCGCGACGACGTCGATATCGGCATCCGGTTCGGCACCGGCAAATATCCCGGGCTTTGCGCGCACCGGCTGTTCGACAACATCATCATCCCGGTGTGCAGCCCGGCGTTGCTCGCTTCAGGCCCGCCGCTCAATGAACCGCGCGACCTTTTCCGGCACACGCTCGCGCATATCGAATGGTCGCGGCAAGGCGTCACCTGGCCGAACTGGAGCATGTGGATGCAGGCGGCCGGCGTCGACGATTTCGACGACAGCCGCACCCTCGTCTTCGGCTCCTCCACCGATGCCACGCAGGCGGCACTCGACGGCAATGCCGTGGCGTTGGCCGACTTCGCCATGGTCGCCAACGACCTGTCGCAAGGGCGTCTCGTTCGCCCCTTCGAGCTCGGCATCAAGGTCGCGCCGGAGTTCGCCTATTTCCTGGTTTATCCGCAAACCGTGAAGGACGACCCGCGCATCGTCGCGTTTCGCGAATGGCTGCTCGAGGAAGCGGCCAGGACGCACGGCACGGAGGCGTGAGCCGGCCGCGCCGGGCCTAGGCTTTCGCTCACGACCGGGCGTTGTGGCCGAAGATCATGCGGGTGTATTTCTTCCATTTCCATTTCAGGCTTTTGTACAAACGCGGGTAGTTTTTCGCCGAAATGGACGTCTGGAACGCGCCGTTTTCACTGCCCTGTTCGACAATCGGCCGCTCGAACCACAGCATTTCAATGCCGAGCTTCTCGTCCATCTGTTCCACCTGGTGGTCGATCGAGGTGTATATCTTGTTCTGCTCGATCCAGGCGCAGCGGGCTTCGGCGACCGGGCGGGTGATGAGGTAGGAATCGGTACATCTGGCGTGCAAGGCCGGGTAAAGCTTCTGGCCTTTCCGCAGTTTCCAACTCGGCGTGTAGTAGTTGCTGCCATTGCCGAGATAGACGACGGCCTTGCGCGTCGGGCCGCCGAGTTCGGAAAGCCCCTGCCGGAATTTGGCGACGAAGTCGCGGGCAAGAAAGACGTCGTCCTCGAAGACCAGGCAATAGGGCAGGTCGGTCTCGAGGAAATCGCGCCAGATGCCGAGATGCTTCAGCGCCAGCGAGATGGCCGGCGGGTGGGTAAAACTGGGTGTGACCAGCTCGTTGAGGATCTCCGGAGTGATATCCGGCCGGTCAAAGTCCGTATAAAAATAAACCGGCACGCCGCGCCGTTCGAACTCCCTGACGATGTGGCGGCGCCTGTCGTCATAGCCTTCCTTGACGTGGCAGATCCGAGTGAACACCTGGTCGCGTGGGAATCCGGACTCGTCCGCCATCGTCAACTCGCCGTCTCAGCTTGCCGCGGCGCCGAACCAGCCGATCACCGCGCCGATGATCAGCAGGACACCCAGCCAGTGGCCGCCGTCGATGAGGGTCAGGTCCCAGCCGAAATTCTCGTAGCGATGGTTGACCGAAAGCGTCGTGGCGACAAAGCCCAGCCAGAGCACGAAGCCGAAGACCAGCCCGGCAAGCCATGTCGGCTCACCGCCGGTCATCGCGCCGACGACCAGCGCCATGATATAGGCCATGACCAGTTCGGCGATGAAGCTGATGACGAAAGGCAGCGGCGATTTCTTCATCGTCGCCGGATCGAGTTTGGCGGCCTTCAGCCAAGGCTTGCTCAACGCCATGTACCAGGCGGCGCCGAACAGCCAAGCCACTATGGCGGCGGCGATCACCGCCACCCAGTTCACTGCTGAAAAATCCATGAGCTCCCCCTCCAGACGCAGGCCATATGACGTGCATGCACCGTTGTATCAAGCGCTTCGGCGATGGCGTCAAGCAAAGCGCCAGACAGTGGTGCGCTTGACCAGCGAATCCTCCAGCGCGCGTGTGACGTCCACTTCGTAGACCGCGAGCGGCTCCAGCCCCGATTTCGGCAGATACGACCGGCCGGGATCGCCGACGAAGATCTCGGCGCCGCGCGCCTTGAGCGTCGCGAACCATGGCATCAAGCGGTCGGCAAAGGGTTTGTCGTAGAAAACGTCACCGGCCAGAACCACGTCCCAGCCCGCATCGGTGCCGATGCAATCCGTGCCGAGGAAGGCGATGGCGACGCCGTTGGCCTCGCTGTTGAGGCCGATCGCGGTGGCGCAGAACGGGTCGATGTCGGCGGCGATGACCCCGGCAGCGCCCGCCTTGGCGGCGGCGATGGCGACGAGGCCGGAACCCGAGGCGAAGTCGAGCACGCGTTTGCCCCGCACCGTGCCGGGGTTGTCCATGACATAGCGGGCGAGGCCCTGGCCGCCGGCCCAGGCAAAGGCCCAAAAGGGCGGCGGCAGTCCGATCTCGACCAGTTCGTCCTCGGTCCGCTGCCAAAGATCGTGCGCTTCATCGGCGAGATGCAGCAGAACCTCGGGCACATGCGGCGGCGCCATCAGCGCCGTGTTGTCGAGGATGAATTGCCTGGCGCTATGCGGAGTGAGCGCCGTCACGGAGCCGGCGTCAGGCCGCCCATGCGGCAGACTTCCTTCCATTCCGCCGGGGTGACCGGCTGCACCGAAAGCCGCCCGAGCCGCACCAATGCCATTTCGGCAAGCTTCGGATTGGCCTTGATGTCCGCCAGCGTCGGCGGGTTGGGGACTTCGCGGGAGGCACGGATGTCGACGCACTCCCAGCGTGGGTCATCCGACGTGGTGTCGGGATGGGCGAGCGCGCAGACCTCGGCGATGCCGACGATGTTGAGCCCCTCATTGGAATGGTAGAAGAAGCCGAGATCGCCGATCTGCATCGCTTTCATGTTGTTGCGGGCGGCGTAGTTGCGGACGCCGTCCCACTGCGTGCCGGCCTTGCCCTTGGCCTTCAGCATCTCGAAGGAGAACTTGAAAGGCTCCGATTTGAACAGCCAGTAGTTCATTCATATTCTCCCTGAGGCCCAGTTGCGGGTGACCGGAATTAACTAGCCGCCGGCTTGTTGAACGTCCAGTTCCACGGGCGGATTTCGACGCTTTCGAACAGGCCGGCCTTGGCATAGGGATCGGCGGCCGAAAGCGCCTGCGCCGCGGCCAGGTCGGGTGCTTCGACGACCACGAGGCTGCCATTGGGCTTGCCATCGGCGTCGAGGAACGGACCGGCAAAGGCCAGCTTCTTCTCGCCATTCAGCCCTTCGAGAAAGGCGACGTGCTCGGGCCGCGTGTCGAGGCGCACCTGCAGACTTCCTGGCTTGTCCTTGCAAACAAACGCAAACAACATGGTCGTTCTCCTGTTTCCTCTATCGAAATTCTGGGGATCAGTCGTTGGTCTCGGTCTTCAGCGGCCGGGTCATCAAGGCGGTCACGGCCTGCTGGATGGTGATGGTGCCGTCCAGTATGGCCGCTACGGCGGTGATGATCGGCGCATCGATGTTGCGCTCGCTGGCGATGCGGGCAGCGATCGCCGCAGTCGGCACGCCCTCGGCCAGCGGCAGGCCGGCAAGCGGCTTGCCTTGCCCAAGCGCCAACCCATAGGCGAAATTGCGCGATTGAGCGGAGGAGCAGGTGAGCAGCAGGTCGCCGAGGCCGGAAAGCCCCATCAGTGTTTCGGGCCTGGCGCCGAAGGCGGCACCGATGCGGCGCAGTTCGACGAAGCCGCGCGTCACCATGGCGGCCTGGGCGCTGGCGCCGAGCCCGGCGCCGGTGACGGCGCCGGCGGCAATGGCGAAGACATTCTTCAAGGCGCCGCCGATCTCGACGCCGATCAGGTCGTCGCTCGAATAGCAGCGCAGGTTTTCTGCGGAAAACCGAGCGGCAAGGTCAGCCGCCAGGACTTCGTCGCGGGCGGCCACCACGACTGCTGTCGGCAATCCCTTGGCAACATCGCTGGCGAAGCTCGGGCCTGAAAGCGCGGCGACGGGATTTTGCGGCAGGATTTCCTCGACGATCGCCGACAGCAGGGCACCGGTGTCGCGCTCGATGCCCTTGGCGCAGAGAACGAGCGGAATAGCGCTCGGCATATGGTTTTTCGCGAGCGCCAGCGTTGCCCGCAAGGATTGCGCCGGCGTCACTGCCAACACACAATCGGCACCGGCGAGCGCTGCCCTGATGTCCGATGTCGCTTCGATGCCGGGCGCAATCGCGATGCCGGGCAGGTAGCGCGGGTTTTCGCCACGGCCGATCGAGGCGACGGTTTCCGGGTCGCGCGCGAACAGCCGCACCGCGTGGCCGGCGCGCAGCATGGCCAGCGCCAGCGCCGTGCCCCAGGCGCCACCGCCAAGCACAGTGACGCGCCAGCCGCTCTTGCCGGGACTGTTCTTGGCTTTACCGGTCATGCCTTGGCTCCGCGCCGGCCGGAACCGACCATCGGCGCCGAGATGCTGTCCAGCGGCCAGCGCGAGCGCGGCACGAAATCAAATCCGTTCTCCTGCGCCATGCCCTGCCGCAACCTTTCGATGCCGGCCCAGGCGATCATCGCCGCATTGTCGGTGCACAATTTGAGCGGCGGCGCGACGAAGGTGAAACCGGCCTCGGCACAGAGCCGCTCCAGCGTTGCCTTGATGGTGCGGTTGGCGGCGACGCCGCCGGCAACCACCAGCGCCGGGTTCTTGGTGCCGGGAAATGTCTGGCTGAATCGGGCCAGGGCGCGGGAAACCCGGTCGGCCAGCGCATCGGCGACCGCCGCCTGGAACGAGGCGCAGATGTCGGCGACGTCCTGGTCGCTCAGCGGCTCGATCGCCGTCGCCGCCTGGCGCACCGCGGTCTTCAGACCGGAGAAGGAGAAGTCGGGCTGCGCCGAGCCTTTCATCGGCCGGGGAAAAGCAAAGCGCGCGGCATCGCCAGCCTGCGCCGCCTTTTCGACGTTCGGCCCGCCGGGATAGGGCAGGCCGAGCATCTTGGCGGTCTTGTCGAAGGCTTCGCCGAGCGCGTCGTCGATGGTGGTGGCCCAGCGCTGGTAGTCGCCGACGCCGCGCACGGCAAGGATCTGCGTATGGCCGCCGGAGACCAGAAGCAGCAGATAAGGGAATTCCAGCCCGTCGGTCAGCCGCGCGGTCAGGGCATGGCCTTCGAGGTGGTTGATGGCGATCAGCGGCTTGCCGGCGGCGGCGGCGATCGCCTTGGCCGTCATCAACCCGACGATCAGGCCGCCGACCAGGCCAGGCCCCGCAGTGGCGGCGATCGCATCGATATCGGCGAGGGCCGTGCCCGAATCGGCAAGGGCTGCCTCGACGATGCCGTCCAGCGCCTCGACATGGGCGCGGGCGGCGATCTCGGGCACGACGCCGCCGAAGGCGGCATGCTCCTCGATCTGGGACAGCACGACGTTAGACAGGATTTTCGGTGCTGCGCCGCCCTCCAGCGCCACGACGCTGGCGGCGGTCTCGTCGCAACTCGTTTCGATGCCCAGAACGCGGATCAATTCGTCGCTATCCCAAGAGATTGTTTGTCAGGCCTTTCCCCTTTAGGAGAAAGCTCGGAAAGGCCTCGGTTATCCTAGCCGCATTTCCGCGACGCCAAGTGGCTCCACCTGGCTGCAAAATGCTCTGCCCGGGGGTTATCACGGACCACGCGCCATGCAAACCATCTTGAGAATCGGAACACGCGGCAGCCCGCTGGCATTGGCACAGGCGCATGAGACGCAGGCGCGGCTGATGGCCGCGCATGGCCTGCCGGCGGCGGCTTTCGAGGTCGTCGTCATTTCGACCAGCGGCGACCGTATCCAGGACCGACCCTTGTCGGAAGCCGGCGGCAAGGGCCTGTTCACCAAGGAAATCGAGGAAGCGCTGCTCGCCGGCGCGATCGACATGGCCGTGCATTCGTCGAAGGACATGCCGACGCAACTGCCCGACGGGCTGGAACTCTCAGCCTTCCTGCCGCGCGAGGATGCACGTGATGCCTTTGTCGGCAAGGCGGCAAAGACGATCGCCGAACTGCCGCGCGGGGCAAAGGTCGGTTCGTCGTCGCTCAGGCGGCAGGCGCTGATCCGCCGGATGCGGCCGGATCTCGACGTGGTGATGTTCCGCGGCAATGTGCAGACGCGTCTGCGCAAGCTTGACGAAGGGGTCGCCGCCGGCACCATACTCGCCTATGCCGGGTTGAAGCGGCTGGGTCTGGAGCATGTCGCCACCGATCTGATGCCTCTCGACAGTTTTCCATCGGCACCGGGCCAAGGCGCGATCGGCATCGAGACCCGCATCGGCGATGGCGCTGTCGAGAAGATGCTGGTGGCGATCCATGATGTGGCGACCGGACAGGCGCTGGCCTGCGAGCGCGCCTTCCTGGCGGCGCTCGACGGCTCCTGCCGCACGCCGATCGCCGGCTATGCGGCGGTCGAGGCCGGAACGCTGTCGTTCGCCGGGCTGATCATCTCGCCCGACGGCACGCAGTCGCACGCGGTCGAACTGCAAGGGACAGCACAAGACGCCGTCCGCATCGGCGATGAAGCCGCGCGAACGGTGCGGGCCAAGGCCGGCGAAAAATTCTTCGACGGTTGGTTCTGACCATGCTTCGCGTCCTGGTGACCAGACCGGAACCGGGCGCATCGCGCACGGCCCGGCGGTTGGAAGGGATGGGTTTCCAGCCTCTTGTCCTGCCGTTGACAGAGACGATGGCGTTGCCGGTCGATGCTGGAGCCGTTCCGGACACCGTAGCAGCCGTTGCCATCACCAGCGCCAATGCCGTGCGCCATGCTTCAAGAGAGCTGATGGCCGTGCTTTCCGACCTGCCTTGTCATGCTGTCGGCAAGAGGACCGCCGAGGCGGCGCTCAAGGCCGGGTTTTTGTCGGTCAGGGAAGGCCCCGGCGATGCCGAGGCGCTGGCCGACAGCATGGCCAAGGCATTTTCCGGCAAAACGATCCTCTATCTCTGTGGGCGGGTGCGGTTCGCGGCCTTCGAACAGCGGTTGGAAACGGCCGGTGTCGGGGTTCATGCCGCCGAGACTTATGACACGCTGGCGGTGCGCTATTCGGATGAAGCGCTGCTTCAGCGTCTGTCGGATCGATCCGTCGACGTGGTGCTGCTCTATTCGGCCAAGGCCGCTGCCGCGATGCGGGATGTGGCCAACCGATCCATCCTGAACGGGTACTTTGAAAAGACACTGTTTTTCGCTCTCTCGAGCCGCGTCGCCGCCGCTCTCGACGATAGCGCCGGCAAACCAATCCGCATCGCGGCGCAGCCCGACGAGGAGGCGCTGCTGGCGCTTTTACGAGGGCTGCCCTGAGCCGCGTCATCACACCGCCCCTTTTCACCGCTTGGTGATGTGCTAGACCCTTTTTAGAACCATCATGCGCCGTCAGGCGTTGAGACGAAGCGAATTTTGCGGAGCCCCGGCATGGTCAAGACGCCGAAGATGCGACACTCGAAAAGCCGCCGCGAGCCGGTGACCATCGATCTCGATCCGGGCGCCGTCTCCCGCATCCTCGACGAGGATGCGGCCAAGGATGCGGCGCAGGCCGACGAGGCGAAGGCCGAGGAGACCATGGCGGAGGAAGCAAAGGATGCTTCGCAGCCGGAGACGCCTGAAGAACCGGTGCATGCCGACCAGGCCGATCTCGAACCCTGGGAGCATGCCGATGCCGCAGCAGGGCAGGCCGGGGCCAAAGCCACCGAGCCGGAGTTGCCCTATCCCGGTTCGGATGCGCCAGCCAATCGCGCCCAGGCCTCCGACTACAACTTCGAGGATGCATCGGCCAAGCGCAGCGACGACAGCAAGGCAAGAACCGGGGCACGGGACGAGAAGATGGCGCCAACACCTCCTCCGGCAAAGCGCGGCGGCCTCAACGGCATCGCCGCCGGCATTATCGGCGGTGTCATTGCGCTGGCGGGTGCCGGCGGTCTGCAATTCGCCGGTCTGCTTGGCGTACCGGGTTCCGGCGCTGGCGTCTCGCTCGATGGCGTCAACGGCGAAATCGCATCGCTGAAGAGCGACATCGCCGGCCTGAAGGAAACCGGGGGCAACAACGACGCGGAGGCCAAGGTGGTCGGGTTGTCCTCGGGGCTGGAACAGGTAAAGGCCGATGTCGCGGCGCTGAAATCGGCTGTTGGACAGGGCGGCGCCGGCGACAATGCCGGGCTTGCGGCCCTCGGCGACAAGGTCAAGCAGATCGAAACCGCGGTCGCCGCCCTCGGCAAGGCCGCCAGCGCGGCACCGGTCGATCTCGGCCCGGTCAACGAGAAACTGGCCGGCCTCGACGCGCTGGTGAAATCGGCGGGCGATGCGGCTAAGGCGCAGGAAGGTCGGCTCACCGCGCTGGAACAATCGGTGGCGCAGCTGTCCGGCAAGGTCGAGGCGCAGGCATCGCAGCCGAAGATCGCGCTCGCCATCGCCGCTTCGGCGCTGAAGGCGGCGCTCGACCGTGGCGCGCCGTTCTCGGCCGAGCTCGATACGCTGGCCGCGATCTCTCCCAACGCGCCGGAACTCGCGACCTTGCGGCCCTATGCCGAAAAGGGCGTGCCGACCCGTACCGAGATCGCCTCGCAAATGGATGCCGCCGCCAATGCCATGGTCGCCGCGGCAACGCCGGTCGACCAGAATGCCGGCTTCCTGCAGAACCTGATGTCGAGTGCCGAATCGCTGGTCAAGGTCCGGCCGATCGGCGCCGTCGAAGGTCCCGGCGCGCCGGAGACCGTCGCGCGCATGGAAGTGGCGGTCACCCAGGGTGACTATGCCAAGGCGCTCAACGAATACAATTCACTGCCGGACGCCGTGAAGGCGGCGGGTGCCGACTTTGCCGGCAAACTGAAGGCGCGCATCGAGGTCGAAAGCCAGGTCGACGCGCTGATCTCCGGCGCGATGAAGGCATGAGGGCAACACGATGATCCGCCTGCTCGCCTTCCTCATCGTCGTCTTCGCGCTCGGGCTGGGCTTTGCCTGGCTGGCTGACCGGCCGGGCGACATGGTCGTCACCTTCAGCGGCTACCAGTACCAGGTCAGCCTGATGGTGGCCGCGGTGGCCGTCGTCACCGTCGTCGCCGCGGTGATGATCCTGTGGTGGCTGGTCAAGTCGCTGTGGAACAGCCCCTACACCATCTCGCGCTATTTCCGCGTGCGCCGCCGCGACCGTGGCTATCAGGCGCTGTCGACCGGCATGATCGCCGCCGGCGCCGGCGATGGCGCGCTGGCCCGCAAGAAGACCAAGGAAGCGGCCAAGCTGATCCGCTCCGACCAGGAGCCGCTGATCCATCTCTTGGAGGCGCAGGCATCGCTGCTCGAAGGCGACCATGAAGGCGCGCGCCAGAAGTTCGAAAGCATGCTCGACGATCCCGAAATGCGGCTGCTCGGCCTGCGCGGGCTTTACCTGGAAGCCGAGCGCCTGGGTGACCGCAACGCTGCCCGCCACTATGCCGGCCGCGCCGCGGTGATGGCGCCGCAACTGGCCTGGGCGGCCGAATCGACGCTGGAGGAATTGACCGCGCGCGGCGACTGGGATGGTGCGCTGAAGCTGGTCGACGCGCAGAAGTCGACGCGACAGATCGAGCGCGACGCCGCCAATCGCCGCCGCGCCGTGCTGTTGACCGCCAAGGCGCAATCGCTCGCCGACAGCGATCCGAATGCCGCCAGGACAGCGGCGATCGAGGCCAACAAGCTGCGGCCGGATTTCGCGCCGGCCGCAATTGCCGCCGCTGCGGCGCTGTTCAAGCAGAACGATGTGCGCAAGGGCTCGAAAATCCTAGAGACGGCATGGAGGGCCGAGCCGCACCCGGAGATCGCCGAGCTCTATACGCATGCAAGGCCAGGTGATGCCGTGCTCGATCGTCTCAACCGGGCGAAGAAGCTGCAGGAAATGAAGAAGAACCACGCGGAATCGTCGATGACGGTGGCGCGTGCGGCGCTCGACGCGCAGGATTTTGCGACTGCCCGCCGCGAGGCCGAGGCGGCGATCCGGATGGACCGGCGCGAGGGCGCCTATCTGCTTCTGGCCGACATCGAGGAAGCCGAGACCGGCGACCAGGGCAAGGTGCGGCAGCTGCTGTCCAAGGCGGTGCGGGCGCCGCGCGATCCGGCCTGGGTCGCCGATGGCGTCGTTTCGGAACGCTGGGCGCCGGTATCGCCTGTCAGCGGACGGCTCGATGCCTTCGAGTGGCGCGCGCCGATGGAGCGGCTTGGCCAGCTGATCGACAGCCGCGACGATGCGCCTGAGACCCGGGTGCCGGTCATAGAGGCGCTGGCGAAGCCGGCCAGCGAAAAACCGATCGATACGATCGAGCACGCCACTGCGGGCAACGAGGCGGCGGGCAAGGGAATCGATAGAAGCGAAGACCACGTCACGCCGGTCACGGCGGCTGCGTTCGCGGCAGTGCCGGCCGACGCGGAGGCCGTCGAGCCGGCCGAAGAGCTGGCGCGGCTGCCGGACGATCCCGGCGTCGATCCGGACGAGGAAGCGGAAAAGTCGCCGCGCCGGTTCCGACTGTTTTGATTTTGGCCATTGGGCCGTTTGGGAATGGATTGATGTTCGAACGCGTTCTGTCGTTTCTCAGGGATTTGCCGAACAGTTCCGGCGCGACCGCCAGCAGCGATGATCCTCGTGTTGCCGCTTCGGCGCTGCTCTACCATGTGATGAACGCCGACGGCGTGCGCCAGGATGTCGAGTGGGAGCGGTTCAAGGCAGTGCTGGCCGAAACATATTCGATCAGCGGCGCCGAATTGGAAGCGCTGGCCGCCGCGGGCGAGCGCGCCGACAATGAGGCGATCGATCTCTATGCCTTCACCAGCGTGCTCAAGCGCCATCTCGACGCCGAGGGGCGCAAGGCGTTCATCGGCCTGATGTGGGAGATCGTCTATGCCGATGGCGAGCTGCACGAGCTCGAGGACAATACGGTGTGGCGCGTCGCCGAACTGATCGGCGTCGAGCGCCACGACCGGGTCGAAGCGCGCCGCAAGGCGGCGGCGCAGGCGCCGGACGCGCGTGGAATTTCGAGCGACGAATAGACGGGATTTCGCCTGACGATGCCGCGCGCAACGAGTTCGAAGCCAAAGATCCTGATCGTGCTGCATCAGGAGAATTCGAGCCCCGGACGCGTCGGCCACATGCTCATCGAAGAGGGTTTCGAGCTCGACATCCGCCGCCCGCCGCTGGGCGACTCCTTGCCGGAAACGCTGGATGACCATGCCGGCACGGTGGTGTTCGGCGGGCCGATGAGCGCCAATGACGAGGACGAATTCGTCCGCCGCGAGACCAACTGGCTGGAAATTCCGCTCAGGGAAAACCGGCCATGCCTGGGCATCTGCCTCGGCGCGCAAATGCTGGTCAATCATCTGGGCGGCAAGGTCGAAGGTCACGGCGACGGGCTGGTCGAGATCGGCTGGTACCCGCTCAAAGCGACCGAGGCCGGCCGGAAACTGATGCACTGGCCAGACATGGTCTACCAGTTCCACCGCGAGGGCTTTTCGCTGCCCAGCGACGCGACGCTGCTGGCGACGGCGGACACCTATCCCAACCAGGCCTTCCGCTACGGCGACAATGCCTGGGGCATCCAGTTCCATGGCGAACTGACAAGGGTGATGATGCAGCGCTGGGTGGTGCGCGGCGCGCACCGTTTCGAATTGCCAGGCGCGCAGCCCGGCCGCGACCATCTGGGCGGCAGGCTGATCTGGGACATGCACCTGAAGCGCTGGCTGGACGAGTTTTTGCGGATGGTGTTTGGGGGGCGTGGGGTAGGAGCGGATTAGTCTGAGCTGGGGAGTATGATCCAAAGCGATCACACCTGCCTGCATGGATGCCTGCTTTGCGCCATACTCGGTCATACTGGACTGCGCGCGGTGACGATCCACGCCGCGCCGTTGATCATCACCGCCCGCTCACTGGGGCAGTCCGCGAAGGCGGCACGAATCGCGGCCGAGGCGCGGGCGCGTATGTCATCGGGCTGATCAGCTAGCGCGCGCGACAGCGGGCCGACCTCGAGCGCTATGTTAACAGCGTCGTCAATCGCGGCGTCCCGCGTCGGACCCCTACCAAACGGAACGGAAGTATCGAAGGGCTCGATAGCGATATCGGTGAAGCCGGCTGCCGTTAGGATGCGAGCCACCCGTCCGCGGTCGCCGAACGAGAACGGGCCGGGTGCTTCGGGATCGGGCGGCGCGGTCGGCGGGACGATGCCTTCAATTGCGACCATCGGCAGGCGCATCCAATCGTTCTCGGCCACGCCACGCCAGCAGACGAAAGCGACCCGCCCGCCCGGCTCGAGGGCGCGGCGCATATGGGTGAACGCGCCCGTCGGATCGTCGAAGAACATCACCCCGAAACGCGAGAACAGGATGTCGAAGGCGCCCTCGGGCAACTCGGCCCTGCTGGCGTCAGCCACTGCGAACACGATCGGCATATCCTGCGGCATAAGTGCACGCGCTCTGCCTATCAACGATTCGGATATGTCCACGCCCAACACTTGGCCCCTCGGGCCGACGAGGGTGGCCAGTGCCTGACTTGACGCGCCCGCGCCGCAGCCGACATCCAGCACGCGCTCGCCCGTCACGGGCGCGGCGGCTTCGATCGCGGCCTGGCCGAACACGGCCAGCATGGCGTCGAGCCGCGCCTGATGGGCGACCCAGCGCTCCCCGCTTTGGTCATTCCAATCGGCGACCCGATCCGCATTGTGCTGTGCCATGACATATCCTAGTTGTGATGCGGTCTTAACCAGGCTCTCCTTCGACTGCGAAACGAAAGCCGGTCGATGCTTGCATCAAACCGGTAGGCCGAACCGTTTTCGCAGGCTCTTGTCGAATGCGGAAGCGGGGACGAAACGGCGCAGGAGACTGATCTGACGCGCCGTTTTCCCAGCCGTATAGCGCGTTTTCGGAGCCGGATCGGTCGCAGCCGCCAATATGGTATGGGCTACCACTTCGGGCGCATCGCCATTGTCCATCTCCTTCCGTACCGCTCCATTCATGGTTGCGCGCGCCGTGTCATAGATGTCCAGGAACTGGTCCGGCTTCGCGAGGTTCTCTTCGAAGGACGTGCGGGTGTAGGCGGGCTCCACCAACGAGACACGAATCCCGAACGGGCGCAGTTCGTGGTCGATCGATTCGGAATAGCCTTCAACGGCGTGTTTGGTTGACGAATAAAGCGCGAAAAATGGACCCGGGATGAAACCCTGCACCGAGCTCAAATTGACAATTCTGCCCTTTCCTTGGCGTCGCATTGTCGGCAACACCGCATTGGTCAAGCGAAAGACGCCGAAGACGTTCACGTCGAACAGCGCCTGCGCCTGAACCGGCGAAGACTCCTCCGCAGCGCCGAGCAGGCCCATGCCGGCATTGTTAACGAGCACGTCGATGCGGCCTGCCTGGGCAAGGACCCGCTCGACCAGTTTCGCCACGGACTCATCGTCGGTAACATCACAGGCCACCATAGTAATTCCGTCCGATCTCTTCGCCGTCGCACGGCGGCTGGTTCCGAACACTCGAAAGCCCGCATCCCGCAAGGCATTGGCGGTGGCGAGACCGATGCCGGAGGATGCGCCGGTCACCAGGGCGACGCCGGGACTCGTCTTATTCATGAGGATCACTTCCTTCTTGCTCTGGATTGGAGCGCCGCCGCTGGGGTTGGCCAATTGGAACCGGAGAAACTCTGCTCTCAAACCAGCATCGACTGCTGGGCGAAGATGCCCGCCATTGCGCCTTGCCACGATGCCGTGGTGACCGAGGGGATCATGGGGTTCGTGAGGTCGCCCGCGGCGTAGATGCCGGGCATGCTTGTTTCGCGGCGCTCATCAACCTTGAGGACGATGCCAAGGGGCGTAGCGGCCGTGGCGAGGCCGAGTGATTCATGCAGGCCGGCGGACGGCTTGTTGCGCGGATGCGCGAACAGAATGTCGACAGCGACATCACGGCCGGAATCGAGCTTGAGGGTGGGATTACGGCCGCCGTGACGGGCGATTTCAGTGATCCGGCCATCGACGACAGGCGTGTTGCGACGTTCCAGATCGGCCCGAATATCGGCCGGGATGTCGTGGCCATCGGAGATGACCGTCAACCTATCGGTCCAATCGTGGAACAGCCTGACCTGATTGTGCGACTGCGGGCCGGACCAGACGAGGCCCCAATGTTGGCCGGCGACTTCAAAGCCGTCGCAATAGGGACACGGCACGATGGACGTGCCCCAGCTTTCGGCAAACCCCGGCACATCGGGCATCTGGTCCGTGATGCCATAGCTCAGGATCAGCCGACGTGCCCAAAGGCGTTCGCCATCGCTCAGGAGGACGGAGAAATCGTCGATGCCGCCGGAGACTTTGTCGACCCGAGCGTTGACCAGACTGATCGCAGGATAACGCGCCAACTGCCGGCGCGCCTCGGCCAGGATGTCCAGCGGCGGCTTGTGATCGTGGCCGAGCATACCATGCGAGTGGCCGGCGAAGCGGTTGCGCGGCAGGCCAGTGTCGAGAACGGTGACCTTTCGGCGGGCACGGCCGAGTTGCAGGGCGGCGGCAAGGCCAGCAAAGCTGCCGCCGATGATGATGACGTCATCCATGGTGATGGGCTCCGTGTTGCGTATGAAGCGGGTTGGGCTGAGCATGGCGCGCGGAATTGTCCAGCGATGCGCGGTCGATATCGGTGGGCGGCCAAGGCAATGCTGATTTGGAGGACACGATAAAATCCACTCTTGGAATTTCCGAAACTGCGTAGTATCGTAATTCATGAATTACGATACTGTCAAGGACTGTAATTGCGATGACGGAAAATCGAAGCCGCCGAGGCCGGCCCGCCAATGAGGCGCTCGGCCAAACCATCGTCGACACCGCAGGCGAACTGTTTGCGGAATTGGGTTTTCAGGCGACGACTTTGGACAAGGTCGCCCAGCGAGCGAAGATATCGAAGCTCAGCATTTACAGGCACTTCGAGAACAAAGAGGCGCTGTTTGGCGCGGCCTTTGCGGCCCGCTGTCAGCAGTTAATCCCACAGGTGCTTTTTGAAGGCGTCGATGGCTCGGCGGAGGATCAGCTTATGGCGGTGGGATCGTCGATGCTTCGCACGCTGCTGCGCCCGGACGTCCGCAACGTCGAAGCCATGGTCATGGCCGACACGCCGAGCCAAAAGTCGTTGAGCAAAGTCCACTACGAAGCCGGCCCCGCCCATATCGTCGCCCAAATCGAGGCCCTGTTGCGTCAGTTGCACGCCAAGGCTGTCTTGAACGTGCCCGACCCTCTCCGGTCCGCCCGCTTGTTTGCCGCACTTTTCAAAGGCTCCGATCTTCTGATTATCGCACGCTTCGATGAGGCCGGAGCAGAAGACGATAAAGAGATCGAATCCTATTGCCGCTCGGCCGTCGCCATGTTCATCGCGGCTCACGGTCGCAACGAACACGCGGGCGGATAGTTGAGCCGGCGCACTATCCGGCGGACAGGACGCCAGGGCGGTCACAGCCCCAGTGCGGTCGCGACCCGTTCCTGGAAATACTGCACACCGCGCTCATGCCGTCCCGAAAGCGGGCCGGAGTTGTAGGCCCCTGCGGCATAGTTGCGATGCGTGTCGGCGCAGATCGTGTAGTCCTCGCGCACCACGGCCAGGGTGCCTTGCACGGATTTCGCCCTGCTCTCGGATGCTTCAGCAGAGGTATCGGCAAAGAAGAAATGGTAGTGCTGGTCTGTGTGATGCGGTGAGGTCGGGTTGATCCTGCTGACGTTCATGCCGCCATCGAAAAGCGACAGCGTCCAGTTCGGCCACATCCAAAGCCATTTGCCGCGATAGAACAGACCGTCTTTCGGCGGTGCGGTCATCCTGACATAACCGGGATGGGCGGTGGTCTGGAAAGCTTCGAAGTCGATGGCAGCGTAGAACGAGGGATGCGTGCCGGGGATGTGGTAGCCTTCGACGAAATTGTCGGTGTAGATCTTCCAGTTTGCCGCAAAGCTGACGGTGGCCTGATCGGTGGCGGCATAGGTCTCCAACGGCTCGTCCGCCAGTTCGGCGGGCAGAGAGCCAAGTTGATCCAGAAGACTTTCCTTCGGGTCGAGTGCCGCGAAGAGCAGCCCGCGCCATTCGGATAACTGCACCGTCTCCAGCGGCCAGTCCTCGGCGATGATCGCGGGATCCTTGCCATACCACGGGGCCTGCACCAGCCGTCCGGTGTCGGCAAAGGACCATTTGTGGTAGGGACAAACGATCAGCCCACATTTGCCGGCGCCGTCGGCCAGAAGTCTCGCTCCCCGGTGGCGGCAGACGTTCTTGAATCCGCGCAAGGTCCCGTCCCGGCCGCGGATGGCGAAGACCGGCGTGCCGGCGATGTCGATGGCAAGGTATTGACCTGATGTCGCGACCGAGGCGACAGGCCCCATGAACTGCCAGGTGTTCGCGAAGATATCGCGCCGTTCCTGCTGCCAGATATCATCGCGGATATAAAGCGAGGGGTCCAGGTTCAGGTATTGCACGGGCGGAGTGTCCAGTGGCGGGTGGTCGAGTCGCAGCGTCATAGGCTAACCTCCAGTTGCGGCAATCCTGTCGTAAGCGGGGCGACATCGCAAGCACGTGGCTCTGCTGCGCAAAGCGTGCAAGCCCGCGCGCAAAACCCGACATTCAGCAGCCGGCCCGATCTTAGATATTATCTTGAACGGGTAGTTTGGCCGGCCGATCCCATCAAACATCGTTGGCGCAGCCTGGACCGCTTGATCACCCAATCAAACGGTCCCTCAATTCCTCCCGTTCAAATGCCGCACCTTGCGCAGCGCCGGAAACAGCCAGGCCCACAGCCCCGCAACCGCGATCGCGCCGACGCCGCCGATGACCACCGCCGGCACCGTGCCGATCAGCGCCGCCATGGTGCCGGCGCGGAATTCGCCGACTTCGTTGGACGCGCCGACGAAGACCTGGTTGACCGCGTTGACGCGACCGCGCACTTCGTCCGGCGTCCACAACTGGATCAGCGTTTCCCTGATGTAGACGCTGAACATGTCGGTGGCGCCGAGGAGGGCCAATGCGACGATCGACAGCCAGGTGGCGGTCGACAGGCCAAACAATACGGTGCAGGCGCCGAAGGCCGCGACGAAGCCGAGCATGATCTTGCCGGCATTGTCGCGAAGCGGATGCCCGGCGAGCCACACCGCAACGCATATGGCGCCGATGCCGGGCGCCGAGCGCAACAGGCCGAGACCCCAGGGGCCGAGTTCAAGAATATCGCGCGCATAGACCGGCAGCAGCGCCGAGGCGCCGGACAGGAGCACGGCGAAAAGGTCGAGCGAGATGGCGCCAAGCACGATCTTCTCGCTCCAGATGTAGCGGAAGCCGGCAAACAGCGTCTCCATCGTCGGCTTGTCGGTGGCGGTCTGCTGGGCAGGCTTGGGAATGGTGAAGATCAGCAGACCGGCCACCAGCATCAGCACGGAGGCGACGGCGTATGCAGCCTCCGGCGAAACGCCGTAGAGCAGGCCGCCGGCGACCGGCCCGACGATGGTCGCCGTCTGCCAGGCGGACGAATTCCAGGCAATCGCATTGCCGAAATCCTCCGGCGGCACCAGATTGGCGAACAGCGACGACGAGGCCGGTCCGTAAAAGGCGCGCGCCATGCCGAACAGCGCCAGAACGACGAAGATCGGCAGCGGACTGACGAGGCCGCGCAGCGTGAAATACAGGAGAACGAGCGCGCAGCTTGCCTCGACCACCGTTGCCAACGCCATGATCAGGCGGCGGCCGAAGCGGTCAGCGACGACGCCGGTGACCAGCACCAGCAGCAGCGATGGCAGGAACTGGACGATGCCGACAATGCCAAGGTCGAATGGATCGCGCGTCAGATCATAGATCTGCCAGCCGACAGCGACGGAGACGATCATGGTCGCGAAAGTGGTGAGAAAGCGTGCCGTCCAGTAGCTGAGGAAGGCTTTGTGCCGGAAGGCGGCGTAGCGCTGCTCCGGCGATGTTTTTACGGATGTCATGCAATGAGGCCCCGTTGTGATTGCATTGGAACGCCGTGCGTCCAATTCGGACGCATAAAGTACGCTCCAACACTTCTTAGTCTTCGCATCGTGCTTTCCGAAAATCGGAACCGATTTACGGGCCGATGCGATGCCGGCGGGGCACTTCCCGAATGGGCGCTGTTCCGGCCAATGAAACTTGATAAAGTTCGGCGCGCATATGCGTTAAAATCGGTTCAGGATCAAGGGACGCTGCCCCTTTTCCTTCAACTGCACGTGGAAGTTACTGCCGCAGTGCTGCCGAAATCGCCTCAAGCCCGCCCCGCAGCTCGGCTTCCGTCGGCCAGCCGAAGCCGACGCGGAAGTAGCGCTTGTCCATTTCGAACCAGTGGCCCGGCCCTACATAGGTGCCGTGGTTTTCCAGCAGGTTGACATAGAAGCGGTCGAGGTCGAAGCCGGGTTCGACATCGAGGCGCGGGAAGCCGACGACGCCGCCTTCGGGCCTGATCCAGTCGACCAGCGGCTCGCGGTCGATCCAGGCCTGGACGATATCGCGGCGCTTGGCCATTTCGGGCAGCAGCACGCCCAAGAAGGCATCCCGGCGCTCCAGCATGCCGCGGGCAATGCCTTCATCGATGACGCTGCCGCAGATGCCGATCTGCTCCTTGGCGGCCAGGAATGTTTCCTGAAGCGCTGCATCCCTGGTGATCAGCCAGCCGATGCGGATGCCTGGAATGCCAAAGGCTTTCGACAGCGACGAAACGCTGATCGCCTTCCTGCTCAGCGAGGCCGCCGAGGGCAGGCGCCTGCCATAGGAAAGGTCGCGATAGGTTTCGTCGACCAGCAGATGGCAGTTGCTGGCCTCTGCAAGCGCCACCAGCGCGTCGAGATCGGTGCGCGACATCATCGTGCCGGTCGGATTGTGCGGGCAGGTCACACTGATCAGTTTCGTGTTCGGCCGTATCGCCGCCTGGGTGGCCCCGACGTCGATGGCGAAGCCGTCCTCGAAGGCCAGGTCGACAAAGCTGATGGCGCAGCCGATCGCCCTTGGGGTTTCAATGTTGGTGGCGTAGTTGGGCCTGATGACGACGAGATGATCGCTGGCCGACAAAAGCGAAGTCGAGATGATGAACAACGCGCCGGCGGCACCGGCGGTGACCAGCACATCGTCGGGCGAAATGCCGGCATCCTGCGCCGCGACGAGCGTGCGTAGCTCCTTGTCGCCTCGATGCTCGCCATAGAACAGCGTCAGGTCCGGCAGCGACAGGCCGATGTCGGAGAGCTTCTGGTCGGCGATCGAGCTTTCGGAGAGATTGTAGCGGATACGGTCGTAGCCGTACTCCTCCGGCGCTTCCTTCTCGATCACCATCCTGGTGTAGTTCATGGCTTCCCCCAGATCATCCTCATGTGGGTTATCCAAGCCATAAAAACATGAAGCCTGCCAAGGCGGTTTCGCCGGCAGGCTTCTGTTCCAGTCGTCCTAAATATTGGCTCAGGACTGAATTGATCAGGCCGAAACCTTGGCCTTCCGGCCCTTGGCCTTGACGGGCGCCACTTCGACGGCCTTGCGGCCGAGGCCGATCGATTTCGCCAGCTGCGAGCGCGAAGCGGCATAGTTGGGGGCGACCATCGGATAGTCCGCCGGCAATCCCCATTTGGCGCGATAGGCGTCCGGCGTCAGGCCGAAATGCACGCCGAGATGGCGCTTCAGCGATTTGAACTTCTTGCCGTCCTCGAGGCAGATGATGAAATCCGGCGTCACCGACTTCTTCGGATTGACCGCGGGGACCAGGGGTGCCGCCACCGGAACGGCCGGCTTGCCCAATCCGTCGATCGAGGAGGCGACGCTGGCGATGAGGTCGGCCAGACCGGAGGCGGGCAGGCGGTTCTTCTCGACATAAGCGGACACGATGTGGGCGGTCAGTTCGAGAAGGTCGATGCGAGCGTCGTTGCTATCGTCGGTCACTGTTCTCTCCGTCTATGGCGCACGGCCTCGAAAATCGGACTCTTTTCGAAAGGACGAGGCACAAAAAATGAAAAATGTTGAAGCGTCTTCAAGCGTATCCAGTGGAGGCACGCGGGGGGCAGCGCGCGAAATTCCTAGTCGGCAAATCTGCGCAACGCAATGATTAAGCGCGGCGTCACACGTTATTTTGAACAACTATACTAAACTGTAATAATATCAGACGATCAGGGTCTTGTCTCGCCACAGACGAAATCCGCCTTCGAAGGCACGTGTGTTGTCACCGCGCCTGGAGTCGGCCGGTAACTCGTCGAGCTTGTCGACATTGCCGCCGCCGATGACGACATAGTCTGGCTGGAGGGCGGCGCGCAGCCGGTCGACGACGTCGAAGACATGTATGCGCCACTTCTTCTTGCCGCGCTTTTCAAGGCCGCGCTCGCCGACATAGTCCTCGAAACTGTGGCCTTTCCTGTAGGGAAGATGGGCGAGCTCCATCGGCTGGCCGACATTGTCGAAGACCATCGCCGCGCCGAGGCCGGTCCCCAGACCCAGGAACAGCATGCGCCCGCCTTCATAACTGCCGATGGCCTGCATCAGCGCGTCATTGACCACCTTGACCGGCTTGCCGAACTGCGCGTCGAAGTCGAAGCCGGCCCAGCCCTTGCCGAGATTCTTGGGGTCGAGCACAGGCTTGCTGTGACGCACCGGGCCGGGGTAACCCATCGAGATGACGTCGTAGGGCAGGCCCTCGGCGAGCTTCTTGACCTTGTCGATCATCTGCTGTGGCGTCAGGTCCGGGCCGGAGTCGTCCCGGCGTTCCTGCCCGCCGGCGCTGGTCAGGATCTTGACGTGCGAGCCGCCAATGTCGATCGTCAGCACGATCTGCTCGGCGTCAGGTGCTGTCTGCTTCACTGCCTTGGCCATCACGTCTCCTCCACTCATATCACCGGAACTTATGCCACCGGGTCGATCCAGCCATTGGGCGGCCCGAAACCGGCCATGGCGTCGGCCGGTCCCCATGTCTTCGGCTCATAGAGATGCGGCGGCGTGGTGTCGCCGAGCACCGGGCCGACGATGCGCCAGGCGAGCTCGGCCGCGTCCTGGCGGGTGAAGAGCTGGCCGTTGCCGTTCATGGCATCGCCGATCAGGCGCTCGTAAGGCGGCATGTCGCCCTTTGAGTTGTCGAGCGCGGAAAGTTCCACCTGCTCGCCGACCATGTCGTCGCCGGGCGCCTTGCGCTGGGTGCCGATGGCAATCGCTACCTGCGGGTCGATGCGGAAGCGCACGTAGTTCTGGTCGGCGGGCTTGATCGGGTCGAATACGTCGAGCGGCGGCCGCTTCAGCCGCACCACCACCTCGGTGACATGCACCGGCATGTTCTTGCCGGCGCGGATGAAGAACGGCACATCCTGCCAGCGCCAGGTGTCGACGAAGAAGCGCACCGCGGCGAAGGTCTCGACCGGCGAGTTCGGCTTGACGCCGGGCTCGGCGAGATAGCCGGTGAACTGGCCGCGCACGACATCGGCCTTCGTCAACGTACGAATTGCCCGGAGCACCTGGACCTTCTCGTCGATGAGGTCGTCGGCGGAGCGGCCGACCGGCGGCTCCATTGCAAGCAGCAACAGGATGTTGAGCAGATGGTTCTCGATGACGTCGCGGATGCAGCCGACATCGTCATAGAACTTGCCGCGGCCTTCGACGCCGAAATCCTCCGCCATGGTGATCTGCACGCTCTCGACGAAATTGCGGTTCCAGATCGGCTCTAGGAAGGAGTTGGCGAAGCGGAAATAGAGCAGGTTCTGGATCGCTTCCTTGCCGAGATAATGGTCGATGCGGAAGATCGACTGTTCGTCGAACACCAGATGCAGCACCCGGTTCAGCCAGCGCGCCGATTGCAGATCGTGGCCGAAGGGCTTTTCCACCATCAGCCGCGCGCCATGCGCGGTGCCCGACTGCTCGAGCCCCTGCACGACAGTCTCGAACATGGTCGGCGGCACCGCCATGTAGTGCAGCGGCCGCTGCGCGCTGCCGAGTGCGGTCTTCAACTTCTCGAAGGTGGCCGCATCGCGGTAGTCGCCGCTGACATAGCGCAGCAGCGAGGCGAACTTGGCGAACACCTTGTCGTCGATCTTGCCCAGCGCGTTGACGATGCCGTCGCGGGCGCGGTCCTGCAACTGCTTGATATCCCAGGCGTCGAAGGCGACGCCGATCACTGGTTCGGTGAGCGTGCCCTTGGCGACCATCTGGTAGAGGGCTGGAAATATCTTCTTGTGGGCGAGGTCGCCGGTGGCCCCGAAGAGCACCAGCGTGTCGGACCGTTCCTGGCTCATGCGTGCGTCTCCTGCTGTGGCGTCACTTGCCGGCCTTCGGTTTCTCGACATGGCCGCCGAAGGCATAGCGCATGGCGGAGAGCAGCTTGTCGGCGAATTCGGATTCGCCTTGCGAGGAGAAGCGGTCGAACAGCGCCGAGGACAGCACCGGCGCCGGTACGCCGGTGTCGATCGCCGCCTTCAGCGTCCAGCGGCCTTCGCCGGAATCCGATACCCGGCCCCCGAACTGCGCCAGGCCCGGATCGCTCTTCAGCGCCCCGGCGGTCAGATCGAGCAGCCAGGAGCCGATGACGCTGCCATGGCGCCAGACCTCGGCGACCTGGGGAAGGTCGATGTCGAACTGGTAGTATTGCGGGCTTTCCAGCGGGCTGGTCTCGGCGTCCGCCGTGCGCGGCCGCTTGCCGGCATTGGCCGACTTCAGGATGTTCATGCCTTCGGCGTACGCGGCCATGACGCCATATTCGATGCCGTTGTGCACCATCTTGACGAAGTGGCCGGCGCCGCTCGGTCCGCAATGCAGATAGCCGAAAGGCGCCGTCCCGGCAGCCTTGTCCGGGGTCGGGGCGCCGGCATCGGCGCCCGGCGCCAGCGTGGCGAAGACCGAATCGAGATGCTGCACCGCGACGTCGGGGCCGCCGATCATCAGGCAGTAACCGCGCTCAAGGCCCCAGACACCGCCGCTGGTGCCGACATCGACGAGGTGGATGCCTTTGGTTGCCAGTTTCGCGGCTTGGTCGACGGCGTCGTGATAGTAGGAATTGCCGCCGTCGATGACGACGTCGCCGGGCTCCATCAGGGCGGCAACCTGATCGATGATCTTGCCGGTGATCGCGGCCGGCAGCATCAGCCAGACACAGCGCGGCTCGGCGAGCTTGCCGACGAATTCCGTCAGGGATGCCGCGCCGAGCGCGCCGTCCGCTACCAGGGCGGCAACGCTTGCCGCGTTGATGTCGTAGACGACACATTCATGACCGTCGCGCATCAGGCGGCGGACCATGTTGGCGCCCATCCGGCCCAGTCCCATCATTCCGATCTGCATGGTTTCGTCCCGATTGCTTGAGGAAAGAACAAATCTATCGACCCCGCTGCTTCAGTCATGATGCGTCGATGCCGACGCTGAAGTCGACATTCTCCCAACGCATCGCATCGGGCCAGAAAAAAGTGAAGACGAGGGTGTCTCCCGGCTCCAGCTCGGCGACCGGCAGGTCGACCAGATGAACGCCGAAAGCGTTTTCGCCGGTCTTGTGGTCCTGGATGGTCAGCCATTTGTCGCTGCTCCAATGGACAACGCCCGGCGCCGAAAGCTCGACGCGCAAAACCTTGCCGGCCGGAATGGAGCGGATCTTGTTGTTGAAGCGCCATATCCTCAGCGGCGAGCTTGTCTTGCCCTGGATGTAACGCTCGACGCCTTGCGGCGGCATGTCGAAGACCGCGCCGTCGCGCAGCGATCGCAACAGCTTGATGTGCTCGGCATGCGCCCAGACCAGCGGCATGGCGCTGCCGGACGGTTTACCCAGCCACAGCTCGCGGTCCGGCATGTCAGGGGCGTCCCAGACCTGTTCCGGCAGCAGGCCGCCTATGCCGGCCGAGCGCTCGAAGCTCTCGAGAAGCCGCGTGGCTTTCTCCTTGCGGCCAGCCGCCAGCTCGTAATGCGCCCGCTCGCCAGTGAGCAGGGGCCAGGCGCGTCCTCGGCCGGTGCCGTCGAAGGGCGCACCATCCTCATGTTCGCCATAGCCGTCGCTGGTGTAGCGGTACCAGACCGGGCCTTGCGGAAGATCGCAAAGCAAGAGGGCATCGACAGCCTTGACGGTACCGACGATGCGCGGATCGTCGGCCGCCCTGAGGCCAAAGCGAACAAGAGCGAGAGCGTCGGGGCTGATGATGGCTTCCGCCGGCTTTTCGGTGTCGCCCGGCGGCCGGTTCTTGATCGGCACGAAGCCGTCCTTCGGCGCGGCGGCGCCCGCATCGTCCGGCGGCGCGATACGGACATAGTAGCCGCTGACTCCTATCTCGGCGCAGAGCTGGGTGCCCGTGACGTAGGTCCAGCGTTCGACCTGGTCGTTCCAGCAATCCGCGGTTTCACGCAGGTAGTTTGCCGGCTCATTCTTTCCGACGACATCCAACATGTCGGCCGCTGCCAGCAGCGCGGCGATCTCGACGGCCAGCGTGAACGGGCTGTATCCGGCGTCTTCCTCCCAGCGGTCCTCGCCGGTGACGGGGCCGTTGCGCACGATGTAGGAGGCGGCGCTTTCGATCATGGCCAGGAAATCGGCGAGCCTGGCGCGCGGCAGGTGGCCTGTACGGCGCAAGGCGTCGGCCAGAAGCAGCGGGAAGGCACATTCGTCCATCTGGATGCCGGGCCAGTAGGCGGTGCCGTCCGACCAGGCATTCTGCGGCCAGTGACCGTCCGGCTGCTGGATCGAGCGCAGATAGGTCAGGATCTGCAGCGCCTGCTTGCCGTCGCCGGCGGCAAGGAAACCGCCAGCGGTCTCGACCAGGTCGCGCGGCCAGACCAGATGGTAGCCGCCGAGATCGTCGTCGCCCTTGTTGAAGCCCCATGGTATCGACAGGCTGGCAACGGCGGCGCCGGGTCTCGCGACCGAGAGATGCGAGGCAAGCACCCCCGTGCTCACACGATATATGTTCAGCCCGGAGGCGGTGTGGCGATCAAGTTTTTCCAGCCGGGCCTGGAATTTGCGCCAGTTCTCGATATAGGCCTTCCGCGCGGGCTCGAAGCCCTGCTTCAGGCTCGCCAGGGCAAGGTCGGCCGCTTCCTCCGGCGAGGCGCCGAAGCCAAGCGCCAGCAAGGCCGTTGTCGCGTCGGCGGAAAAGCCGATCTCGCCGGTCAGGGCGACATTGCCGTCTTGCGCCCGTTGGCAGGAGGGATCGAGCGCACCGCCGTTCTGCAATTGCTGCCATCCGTCGGAGAAACCGACATAGCCGGCCGAACAGGCACGCCAGGGCAGTGAGGACACCAGCGCCAGGGATCCGCCGCGCCCCGTGGCGAAGAGCATGCGCTGGCCCTTGTATTCGCCGGCCCAGGCTGTGTTGCCCATGCCGGCGTTGACGAGGTGCGGCGCAAGCAGCGCGTAGACGTGGTAGTCGGCCGCCGAAGCCTTCAGCGCTACGAATGCGATTTCTTGCAACAGAACGGGCCGTTTCGGATCCGTAATGATACGCTTTTCGATGCGGTAGGCGCCGTCCGTCGCGGTGTTGGTCAGCCTGTAGCCCGGCACGCCGTCCTCGAACGGCGCGATGGTATGCGCGGCGTCGCGCTTCTCTTCCGAGAAATAGCCGTCGGGGCCGGTGACGATCAGCTCCATGTCGCGCGTGCAGGCGCTGTCGAGACGTGGATAGTAGATCTCGTTCAAGATGCCATGGCTGATGGTGAACCAGAGCGGGCTCTTGGCTGAAAACGCGGTGCCGACACCGCTCTTGGCGCTTGAGGTCCAGCGCGCCGGAATTCCCGGGGCGCCCGGGGGAACGATCGGCGTCACTGCCATGCAAAGGCCTCCTGTGCGCATGCCTAGCCCATCAACCGGAGGCATTTCAATCATCGCACCGCAAGTTGATCGCCTGCCTGTCGCGGATTGCAGTTGACAGTCCGCCGCCCTTCTGCACTTTTGTCTGACAATAGATAAAAAACAGGTACGCAAGACAGGCACGCAGGCACGACCTTCATCCACAATCAGCATGACCAAGCAACTCTCGGGAGGAGTATGACATGAAGAAACTGTTCGTTTTGGGCGCCCTCGCGGCGATGCTCGCCTCCGGTACGGCGCTCGCCGATACCAGCGGCAAGAAGATCGCATTCTCCAACAACTACGCCGGCAATTCGTGGCGGCAGGCGATGCTCGACAGCTACGGCATCGTCACCAAGAAGGCGGTCGCCGACAAGATCGTCGGCGCGGCCGACATCTTCACCACCGCCGACAAGGAAGTGCCGACGCAGGCGGCGCAGGTGCAGAACCTTATCCTGCAGGGCTATGACGCCATCGTCATCAACGCCGCCTCGCCGGATGCGCTGAACGGCGCCATCAAGCAGGCCTGCGACGCCGGTATCGTCGTCGTTTCCTTCGATGGCACCGTCACCGAACCTTGCGCCTACCGCGTCGTCGTCGACTTCAAGGACATGGGCAAGCAGGAAGTCGAGCAGATGGCGAAGTTCCAGCCGAAGGGCGGGAACCTGCTGGAAATCCGCGGCCTGGCCGGCACCTCGATCGACGATGCCATCCATGCCGGCATCCTCGAAGGCGTTGCCGCCCATCCCGAATTCAAGATCGTCGGCTCGGTGACCGGCGATTGGGACCAGACGACCGCGCAGAAGGCGGTCGCGACCATCCTGCCGTCGCTGCCCGACGTCGTCGGCATCGTCGACCAGGGTGGTGACGGCTATGGCGCCGCACAGGCCTTCGCCGCCGCCGGCAAGCCGCGCCCGACCATCATCATGGGCAACCGCCAGGACGAGTTGAAGTGGTGGAAGGAACAGAAGGACAAGGACGGCTACAAGACCTGGTCGGCGTCGATCGCACCTGGCGTGTCGTCGCTCGCCTTCTGGGTGGCGCAACAGGTGCTCGACGGCCGCAAGGACATTCCGCACGACCTGCTGGTGCCGTATCTGGCCTTCACCCAGGACGATTTCGAGGCAGCCCTGCCGAAGATCAAGGAAGGCGGCGTCGCCACGCACGAATACACGCAGGAAGACGCCCTGGCGGCGATCAAAGCCAACATCAAGTGAGTGTCACGACAGCGTTGCCCTTCGTACCATCGCACGGATAATCTCTAGGCATGCCTGAAGGGAACGCTGACATCATCGGACTGAGCGGCGCCGAAAAAAATTTCCGCGCCGCCAATGTTGACATCATAAGACTTGACGGTGCCGAAAAGCATTTCGGCGCCGTCAGGGCGCTGGGCGGGGTGGATTTCCATGTCGGCCCCGGCGAATGCGTCGGCCTTGTCGGCCATAATGGCGCCGGCAAATCGACGCTGATGCACATGGTGGCGGGTACGCTCGCACCCGACAGCGGCAAGATCGGCGTGCATGGCGGCATCGAGGACAATTACTCGGTGTCGCGGGCGCAGAAACTCGGCATTCGGTGCGTCTTCCAGGAGCTGTCGCTGTGTCCCAACCTCAGCGTCGCCGAAAACACGCGCATCAATCACGCGTCGCTCTCGGGCCTCGGCTGGCGGCGCCGGGCGGCGACACTCATCACCGCCAAGCTGGACGAGATCTTCCCGGACCATGGCATCTCGGCCTGGGATATCGTCGGCGACCTGTCGATCGGCCGGCGCCAGATGGTCGAGGTGGCACGCGCCTTCACGGTGACGCAGGACCGGCTCGACCTCGTCATCCTCGACGAGCCGACATCGTCGCTCGACGCGCATACGGCCGGTCAGCTGCTGGCTTTCGTGCGCCGCTTCGTCGCCGCCGGCAAAAGCTGCATCCTGATCTCGCATGTGCTGGGCGAGGTGCTCAGGAACGCCGACCGTATCGTGGTGATGCGCGACGGCAAGGTGGTCGTCGCTGACGCTGCAAACGCCTTCGACCGCGACCGGCTGGTGACGGCGATGGGCGGTGCGGAGGCCCATCGCGGAACAATGACCGAAACGGCCAAGGCCGAGGCGGGTCCGTTGCGCGTCCGTGCACGCCCCGCCCGGCAGGCGGACGGCAAGGAACTGGTGGCGCGTGCGGGCGAGATCATCGGCCTGGCCGGCCTTGCCGGCCACGGCCAGACGGATCTCCTGCTGGCGATCTTTGCCGCTGCCCAGCGCATCAGGCCCGGCATCGAAGTGACCGCGCCTGTGGCCCTGGTCGCCGGCGACCGCCAGTCGGACGGCATCTTCCCGCAATGGTCGATCGCCGAGAATATCGGCATCCGCTCGCTGGCGCGGTTGCGCAACGGGCTGCTGATCTCGCCGCAACGCGAGGCGGAACTCGCCGCGTTCTGGCAACAGAAGATCGGCATCCGCACGCCCGACATGAACAACAACATCTTCTCGCTGTCGGGCGGCAACCAGCAGAAGGCTTTGTTTGCCCGCGCGCTCGGCTCCGATGCGGAAATCGTGCTGATGGACGATCCAATGCGTGGTGTCGATATCGGCACCAAGCTCGAAGTGTACGACCTCGTGCGCGAAGAGGCGCGAAATGGCCGCACCTTCCTCTGGTACACGACGGAAACAGAAGAGCTCGACAATTGCGACCACATCTATGTCTTCAAGAACGGCCGCATCGTCGCCAACCTCACCCGCGACGAGCTGACCGAAGAGAAGATCATCCAGTCCTCCTTCGGCGACGCGGCCTGAGATGACGGCGGCGAGTCTCGACACCACCGCCAAGACGTCGGCCGAGCGTGGCGCGCTGGCCCGCGCCCGCCTGCTGCGCGGGCTGCTGCCGGCGCTGTCGCTGGCGCTGGTGCTCGCCGCCATTGCCTGGCTCAATCCACGCGCCATCAGCTATTTCGGCTTCAGCCTGATGCTGAACCTGGCGATCCCGATCGCGCTGGCGACGATCGCGCAGATGTTCGTCATCGCCGGCAATGAGCTCGACCTGTCGATCGGCACTTTTGTCGGTTTCGTCGGCTGCGTCACCGCGACCTGGCTGAAGGACGCGCCGCTGATCGGTGTCGCCATCCTGCTCGGATCGATCGGCATCTACGCGCTGCTCGGCGCGTTGATCCACCTGCGCAATCTGCCGTCGATCGTGGTGACGCTGGGCATGAGCTTCGTCTGGCAGGGGCTGGCGATTCTCGTCCTGCCCAAACCCGGCGGCAAGGCGCCGGACTGGCTGCTGGCCACCATGTCGTTCAAGCCGCCCTTCATTCCCTTCCCGATCATCGCGGCGTTGCTGATCGGACTCGTCGTCCATTTCGGCCTGATGCGCACCTCCTATGGTGTGATCCTGCGTGGCTCCGGCGGCAATCCGGCGGCGCTCAAGCGCGCCGGCTGGTCGCTGCTCAGAACCAAGATCGTGCTGTTTGCGCTGGCCGGCCTGTTCGGCGTGCTGTCCGGCATGGCGCTGATCGGCATCACCACCTCGGCCGATGCCAATATCGGCAATGGCTATACGCTGCTGGCGATCGCCGGCGTCATTCTCGGCGGCGGCGAGTTCGTCGGCGGCCGGGTGTCGCCGATCGGCGCGGTGATCGGCGCGCTGACGCTGGCGCTGGCCGCTTCGCCGCTGCTCACTTTCATGCACATCCCGCCGGACTGGCAGGTGGCGGCCAACGGCGCCATCCTGATCATCGTGCTGGCGGCGCGGGTGCTGATCAGCCGCAAGGAGAGGTGAGCGATGATCCTGGTGAAATCGCTGGCCGGCAAACCCTGGGTGTGGTCGTTCCTCGGTGCGCTGCTGGTGTGGCTGGCAACGATCGCCTTCACTGGCGGCTATGGCGCCGGCGGCATGGTCACGGCCGCCCTGTCACTCGCCGTGTTCACCGTCATCGTCGGCGTCGGCCAGATGTTCGTGATCACGCTCGGACCTGGCAATGTCGACCTGTCGCTGCCCGCCAATATCGGCCTTGCCAGCGCGGTTGCCATGAAGGTGATGGCTGGCAGCGATTCCATGATCGTCGTCGGTCTGCTGGCGGCGCTCGCCTGCGGCGCGGCGATCGGCGCGGTCAACTACCTCTTGATCTGGGCGCTGCGCATTCCACCGATCATCGCCACACTGTCGGCGAGCTTCATCATCCAGTCGATCGACATCAGCTATGGGCGCGGGCTGCAGATCAAGCCGCCGCCGGGCTTTGCCGATTTCACCAATTGGCAAATCCTGGGCGTGCCGGTGCTGGCGTTGCTGACCGTGCTGTTCACCATCGGGGCCGCCATTGCCCTGCAACGCATGATTTATGGCCGCTCGGTGCTGGCGATCGGCCAGAATATCCGCGCCGCCTGGCTCGCCGGCGTCAATGTCGGCCGCATCCGCTTCCTCACCTATACGCTGTCGGGCGCGCTCGGCGGCATCGACGGCGCCCTCCTCGCCGGCTATTTCCGCGGCGCCAATGTCGATATCGGCAATGAATATCTGCTCGCCTCGATCGCCGTCGTCGTCATTGGCGGCACGTCTGTCGCCGGCGGCAAGGCCAACGTGCCGGGGGTGTGGGGCGCGGCGCTGTTCCTGGTGCTGCTGTTGACCATGCTCAACACATTCGGCGTCAGCGCCGGCGTGCGTCTGCTGTTGACCGGGCTGATCATTGTCGGGGTGATTACGGCGGCGGGTGGGGAAAAGGCGGTGCGTTGAGTCCGCGCCTTGTCATTCCGGGGCTTGCTGCGCCAATCCATGGCGTGATCCGTCGCCGGTCGCGGATCCGCTTACCCAGGCCAACTGTTGGGCCAGCCTGACAGCCGGTTTCCATTTGCGGCTCGGCCTAGTAAACCCTTGCGCGATCACAGTTGGCCTCGGGAGGGCTCCGCTTGTCCAATTCCGTCAGCGTCGCGAACGACAGTGGCGTCGCCATCGTCACCATCGACAATCCGCCGGTCAACGCGCTGAGCTTTCATGTCCGCGAGCCGCTGATGCAGGCGCTGGTTGCCTTGCGCGACGACGCTTCGGTGGCAGCCATCGTGATTGCCTGCGCCGGCCGGACCTTCGTCGCCGGCGCCGACATCACCGAATTCGGCAAGCCGGTGCTGCAGCCGGATCTGCGCGCCATCGTGGCGATGCTGGAGACCATCGCCAAGCCGACAGTCGCCGCCATCCACGGCACCGCGCTCGGCGGCGGGCTGGAACTGGCGCTCGGCTGCCATTTCCGTGTTGCCGACGCCGGCGCCAAGCTCGGCCTGCCCGAGGTGAAGCTCGGCCTCTTGCCGGGTGGAGGTGGTACAGTGCGGCTGCCGCGCCTTGTCGGGGCGGTGAAGGCGTTGAGAATGATCGTTTCCGGCGCGCCGATCGGTGCTGCCGAGGCGCATGGGGCAGGCCTCGTCGACGCTGTCTTCGAAGGCGATCTGGTCACGCATGCGGTGAACTTTGCCCGAGAAATCGCCCGTAAGGGCGGCCCCTTCACGCCGGTACACGATCGCAATGACGGCCTGAAGGAAACGGACCTCGCGGCTTTTGATGCAGAGGCGGCCGACCTCGCCAGGAGAGCGCGCGGCCTTGAAGCGCCGATCGCCTGTGCGCAAGCGGTGCGCAATGCCGTCACGCTGCCCTTCGACGAGGCGCTTGCCGCGGAGCGCGCGCTATTCGTGAAGCTGGTCGCCGGCGACCAGTCGCGGGCGCAGCGTCATCTGTTCTTCGCCGAACGTGAGGCGGCAAAGCTGCCGGGCAAGGATACGCCCAAACGCAGGATCGCGCGCGTCGGTGTCATCGGCGCCGGCACGATGGGCGGCGGCATCGCCATGGCCTTCGCCAATGGCGGTTTTCCGGTTACCTTGCTGGAAACCAGTGAGGAAGCGTTGCAACGCGGGTTGGGTACGATCGACAGGAACTATGCCGTCTCCGTTTCGCGCGGTTCCCTGACCGAAGAGGCCAAGCGGCAGCGGCTTTCCCAGTTCAAGGGCTCCACCGACTATGCCGATCTCGCCGAATGCGATCTCATCGTCGAGGCCGTGTTCGAGGACATGGCCGTCAAGAAGGAAGTCTTCGGCAAGCTGGATGCCGTGGCCAGGCCGGGCGCCATCCTTGCCACCAACACCTCCTATCTCGACATCAACGAAATCGCTGGCTCGATCTCGCGGCCGCAGGACGTGCTCGGCCTGCATTTCTTCTCGCCGGCCAACGTCATGAAGCTGCTGGAGATCGTACGCGCCGGCAAGACCGCGCCGGATGCGCTGTCGACCGTCGTCGACCTCGCGCGGCGGATCGGCAAGGTGGCCGTCGTCGTCGGTGTCTGTCACGGCTTCGTCGGCAA
Source organism: Mesorhizobium erdmanii (assembly GCF_013170725.1). Lineage (NCBI taxonomy): Bacteria > Pseudomonadati > Pseudomonadota > Alphaproteobacteria > Hyphomicrobiales > Phyllobacteriaceae > Mesorhizobium > Mesorhizobium erdmanii. Next base: position 1,148,320 of record NZ_CP033361.1, read on the forward strand.
CCGCATGCTGGCGGCGCGTGGCTCGGAGTCCGAGGCGCTTCTATTGGAGGGCGCGACACCCAGTGAGATCGACAAGGCCTTCACCGATTTTGGCTGGCCGATGGGGCCGTTCCAGATGGGCGATCTCGCCGGCCTCGACATTGGCTGGCGCAACCGCAAGGCGCGCGGCCTGACGGCCGTGATCGCCGACACGCTGTGTGAACAGGGGCGTTTCGGCCAGAAGACCGGCCGTGGTTTCTATCTCTACGAGGCCGGCGCACGGGCGGGCGTTGCCGATCCCGAGGTGGAGGCGCTGATCCGCGACAAGGCGGCCGAGCGGGGCATCGAACCGCGCGCGATCTGCGCCGAGGAGATCATCGAGCGCACGCTCTATCCCCTGGTCAATGAGGGGGCGAAGATCCTCGAAGAGAAGATCGCGGCGCGTGCGTCCGATATCGACGTCGTCTGGGTCAATGGCTACGGCTTTCCCATCGGCAAGGGCGGCCCGATGTTCTGGGCCGGCCTCGAAGGCGCGGCCAGGATCGTCGAGCGGCTCGAGTACTGGCACCAGCGGACCGGTAAGGATGTGTTCAAGCCGGCGCTGCTGCTGAAGCGGATGGCCGAGACCGGGTCCTGGGAGGCGGAGGCAACAGACTGATCAAACGACCGACGAGGGCGGTGGCGATTATCGGATCCGCGCATCGATGACCTCGACGAAGCGGGCGAACAGGCCGGCCCGCGACTTGATCTTGAGCTTGCGGTAGATGTTGCGGCGATGCACGGTTCCGGGCGCCGCTCCCCAAGGACCAGGGCTCAATCGACTGTCTTGAACGACCGGGGACTACCGGTTGCGGACCTTGCCGATCAGATCATACCTTGTCGCTCGATAGCGACCCATGGTGTGGGGACCGGCATGGCTGATCGATGGATTGAAACCTTCGAGGGGGAACGATGGCCTCGGCTGTACGACCTCTACACGAAGGAATGGTGGACTGCCGGGAGGAGCTTCGAGGATGTGGTCAAAATGGTCGAGCATTCCGATTTGGCAATCGGCCTTTGCTCGGATGAACGGCTGGTCGCTTTTGCGCGTGTGCTGACGGACTACACCTTCAAGGCACTTATCTTCGACGTCATCGTTCATGCGGATTTTCGCGGCAGAGGCCTTGGACAGGCTATCGTCACGCGTATCATTGACCACGATCGCCTGGCGAGTGTGCGCAGCTTCGAGCTCTATTGCCCCGACCGCCTCGTTCCTTTCTACGCAAAGCTCGGCTTCTCGAAAGGAACAGCGAATCTCCTGTTCCGGGAACGATAGCACGGGGTCCATGTCCGACCTGGCCGTCGATGGCGGCGTCTGATTGAGTGTTCAGCCTGCCGGGGCGACCTAAACGTGCTTGCGGCCGCCGGTCTCGCGGAACCAGCTGTCGGGATAGGGGTACCACCAATCCTGGATCGCCGGTCTGTGGTCGATGATGACCATCTTCGAGCGGCGGAAGGCGTCGAGCCCCTGGCGGCCGAGTTCGCGGCCGAGGCCCGAGGCCTTCCAGCCGCCGAAGGGCAAGGCGTCATTGTCGATGAGCGGGTTGTTGACCCAGACCATGCCGGCTTCGAGCCGCTCGGCCGCCTCATGCGCTTCGGCGAGATCGGAGGTGAAGACGGAGGCGCCGAGGCCGAACGGGCTGTCATTGGCCAATTTGATGGCTTCGTCGAAATCCTTCACGCGGCAGATGGCGGCGACCGGCCCGAAGCATTCCTCGCGCACGATCGCCATGTCCGGGGTGATGCCGGTCAGGATCGTTGGTTCATAGAACCAGCCGGTGTTGTGCGCCGGCGGGATGCGGCCGCCGGTGACGGCCTTGGCGCCGTTGCGAACGGCGTCGTCGACCAGCCGCATCACTTTCGCCCTTGCCGCTTCGCTGACCAGCGGACCGATCTCGGTCTTGTCCATGCCATTGCCGATGCGCAGCGCCCGCGTCTTCTCGGCGAACAACTCGACAAAGCGATCGTGGACCGAATCGACGACGAAGAAGCGCTCGGCCGAAGTGCAGACCTGGCCTGTGAGGTGGAAGGCGGCGGTGACGCTGCCGGCCGCCGCTACGTCGAGCGGAGCGTGCTGGCTGATGATCAGCGGATCGCTGCCGCCGGCCTCGATGACGCAAGGCTTCATGCGTTCGGCGCAAGCCACGGCTACCACCTTGCCGGCGGCGACCGAGCCGGTGAAAGCGACCGCATGAGTGCGATCGGACGTGATCAAGGCTTGTGCCGTGGCGGCCCCACCGGGCAAGCAAGAGACGAGGCCCTCGGGCAGCGAGCGGAACACGGTCATGTAGTCGAGCGTCGACAGCGTCGTCGCCTCGGCCGGCTTGATGACGCAGGCATTGCCGGCGGCGAGCGACGCGGCGACGGTCCAACACATCAACAGGATCGGGAAGTTATAGGGCATGATGTGGACGGAGACGCCATAAGGCTCGTAGCGCGCATACTGGAATGAGCCCGCCTGCGTCGTGCCCGCGACCTTGCCGGCATCGTCGCGCGCCATCTCGGCATAGTAGCGGAAGATCGGCGCGCAGTTGGCGATCTCGCCGATCGCTTCGGGATAGGGCTTGCCCATCTCGCGCACCATCAGTTCGGCGCAGCGGGTGAAGTCGGCCGCCTCGAGGGCGTTGGCCACGGCATGCAGGTGTTTTGCCCGGCTCTTGGCATCGAGTTTCTTCCACGCCGCCTGCGCCCTGGTCGCGGCGGTGAGTGCGGCGTCGATCTCGCCGTCGCTGGCCGCCGCGATCGCGCCGACGGTTTCCAGCGTCGCTGGATCGACCACAGGTTTTGCCGCGCCGGCCATCGGCCGGTAATCCGGATTGACGAAGAAGGTCGGCCGGTCAGGGGAGAAATGCATTTTTGTCCTTCGCCACGCATAGAGCCTTTTGAGAATTCGCCCTGCCGAGGCTCAGCGGATCATGTAGACCTTCTTGATCGTCTCATGGACGATGCAGACGCCTTTCCAGTCCTGCGGGAAGAAGGCCGCCGTGTCGGGCTCGATGTCGATAACCTCGCCGGAGTCGTGGACATAGGTGCAGCGGCCTTCGAGGAAGTGGCAGAATTCGTCGTGGGTGACGTGGCAGTGCCATTTGCCTGGGGTGCAGACCCACAGCCCGCATTCCGAGCGCCCTTCCGGTCCCTTGTAGAGCAGCTTGCCCGAGGTATGGGACTGCCCCTCGATCATGGTCGGGATGACGCCCCAGTCGACGAGGTCGGTGACGGCGAGCGGCGATTGCATGATCGGCGTGGTCATATGGAGTTCCTTGAAAAAGTGCTCACCGGCACATGAAGGCCTTGGTCAGCGTTTGGGTGATGATGGAGATGCCGGTCCAGCCGGCGGGAAAGAACACCAGCGTGCCAGCCTCGACCGGAATCTGCTCGCCATTGTCGTGGACATAGCTGCCGTGACCCGACAGGAAGTGGCAGAATTCGTCGGCGGCGAAAGTGACCTTGCGGGTGCCAGGCGTGCAGGACCACAGGCCGCATTCGCTCGATCCGTCCGGGTTTTGCGACAGGATCTTGCCGGAGGCGCGCGGCGCACCGGCCAGCGTATTGGAGCCGGCGCCCCAATCCTCCAGTTCCACGCTCGCGGCGTCAGGCCAATGCGGTGTCGACATGTCTTGCTCCTATTCTTGCTTAAGCATGATCTTGTCCGAAAACCGGCTTCCACTTTTCGGGATCATGCTACTCAGGCCAGCATGTAGACGTTGCGCATGGTCTCGTGCACCGTGCATTCGCCCGTCCAGCCGGCCGGAAACATCACCACGGTCCCGGCCGAGACTTCTATCACCTCGCCGGCATCCGACCGGTAGGTGGCGCGGCCGGCGACGAAATGGCACAATTCATCGCGCGGGATCGAGAGCCGCCAGCGGCCTGGCGTGCACACCCAGATGCCGGATTCCGGCTGGTTGTTCGGGCCTTTGTGGACCAGCCTGCCGGTGGAATGCGAGGCGCCTTCCAGCGCATCGGCTTGGACTCCCCAGTCGACGAGGTCGGTGCGGGTCGAGGCCTGGTAAAGGTGCGGGGCGGAAGAGGTCAAAGCAGCGCCTCCAGCAGACCCGCCGCCTTTTCCGGACCGTTCTGCGCGTGCATCTGTGCCGATGTCTTCGCCAGCTTTGCCTTCATCCTGGGATCGGTCAGGCAGGTCTCAATCTTCGCGACCAGTTCGGCATCGCTCCAGTCGTAGCGCGGCATGCCGAAGCCGTGGCCGGTTTCCTCGACGCGGGTGGCGTTGTCGTGGCCGTCCCAGACATAGGGCATGATGATGGCCGGCTTGCCGAAATAGAGGCACTCGGTGAACGAGTTGTTGCCGCCATGGTGGATCACGGCGTCGACCTGCGGAATGACCGAAGGCTGCGGGAACCAGCTCTCGACGATGACGTTGCCGGGCACGTCGGCGTACTGGTCCTTGTAGCCGCCGACATTGACCAGCGCGCGATAGCGCGTCTTGCCGAGCGTGGCGATGATGCGCTTCAAAAGGTCGACATCGCCCGCGCCCAGGCTGCCGAAGGAGACGTAGAGCAGCGGCCCGTCATTGTTTTTGGCGAAGGTCGGTACGGTGTAGGGTTTCTCCTGTCGCACGCAGCCTTCGAGATACTGGAATTGTCGGGGATCCAGCGGATGGCGGCGCTTGAATTTCGCCGCCTCGGGATAAAGCAGCAAATTGAGATAGGGCGAGGCCTCGAAGAACTGGCCGACCGGATAGGGCGCCTCGTCATTGGCCTTCAGGAAGGCGTTGAAGTCGTCATGGATCGGCTTGATCACCGCGTTGAAATGGTCGCGGTAGCGTTGATGCCCGGCATGGTCGTTCTCGCTGCAACCCGACAGATGCGGCGGGATATCCTCGTCCTCGATCTCGTTTTCCGAGCAGGAGATGACGCGCACCCATGGCTTCCCGAACTGCTTGATCGCCGGGAACAAGATGACGTTGTCGACGCAGATGATATCCGGCTTGATGGCGGCCAGAACACGCGGCAGATCCTTCTGCGCCCATTTTGCGCTGTCGACGATCGCGGTCCAGCAATCCTTGACGTAGTTGTCGACCTGATCGTAGGGCGACTTGCGGAAATTCGGGATGTGGCCGTTGATGAAATCCTCCCAGAATTTGGCCATCTGCTCGGGCGGCATCGGCTCGGAGAGGTTTACCGGATGCGCCTCGAAGCCGTAGCCCCTGTAGACCTCGACAAAACCTGGATCGGACAGAAATACAGCCTTGTGGCCGCGAGCCTCGACGGCCTGCGCGATGCCGACGGAATTGAGCGCCGGGCCATAGGCGGCTTCGGGAAAAAACGCGATCGTCTTCTGCGCCATCAGGCTTCTCCTTCCAATCAATCTGCGAAAATTCTGACATCGGCGGCATCCCAGCCCAGCTCGACCTGGTTGCCAGCGGCGACCGGCCTGCGGTCGGCGGCGTCAGCGGTCACGCGCACCAGGAACGGTTTTGGCGACAAGGCCGTGCTGATATGCAGCTGCAGGTCGAGCCCTTGATAGGCCAGCGCCTCGACTATGCCGGTGGTGCGGTTGGCGGTCTCATCAGATGGGAACAGCCGGATACGCTCGGGCCGCACCGACGCCACGGCCGGTGCGCCCGATGTGAGCGCGGCGGGAACCTTGCCGGCGATGAGCGCGCCGTTTGCAGCCATCACGCCGTCGGCTGATCCCTTGCCCGGGATAAAATTCATGACGCCGATGAAGTCGGCGACGAAGCGGTCTGCGGGATGTTCGTAGATTGCGTGCGGGGTGTCGCATTGCAGCAGTCGGCCGTCCTTCAGCACCGCCATGCGGTCGGCCATCACGAGCGATTCTTCCTGGTCGTGGGTGACGATGACGAAGGTGATGCCGACCTCGTGCTGCAGGCGTTTCAGCTCCAGTTGCATGGCGCCACGCAGCTTCTTGTCGAGCGCGCCGAGCGGCTCGTCGAGCAGCAGCAGGCGGGGGCGCTTGACCAGCGCGCGGGCGAGCGCGACGCGCTGCTTCTGGCCGCCCGACAACTGCTCCGGTTTGCGGTCGGCGAAGGCGACGAGTTCGGTGGTCGCCAGGATGGCGTCGACACGCGAGCGGATTTCTTTCGCCGGCAAACATTCCATTTCGAGGCCGTAGGACACGTTGGCGCGCACGCTCATATGCGGGAACAGCGCGTAGGACTGGAACATCAGATTGACCGGCCGCTTGTTGGGCGGCGTCCTGGCGATATCCTTGCCGTCGAGCAAGATACGGCCGTCGGTTGGGGTCTCGAAACCGGCCAGCATGCGCAGCAGCGTGGTCTTGCCGCAGCCTGAAGGCCCAAGCAGAGCGAAGAATTCATTTTCGCGGATATCGAGCGAGATGGCGTCGACGGCGGTGACCCGGCCGAAATTCTTCGACACCTGATCGATGGCCAGCAGCGTGCGCGGTTCGCTCATTGGCCGATCATTCCCCGGTTGAGCCGCTGCGACAGGGTCAGCGCGGTGATGGACACCGCCATGACGATGGTCGCCAGCGCGTTGATTTCCGGCGTGATGCCGAAGCGGATCATGGCGTAGATCTGCATCGGCAACGTGGTCGAGGCGCGGCCGGCGCCAGCGGTGAAGAAGGCGATGATGAACTCGTCGACCGACAGCGTGAAGGCAAGCAGCGCACCGGCGACCACGGCCGGCGCGATGACCGGCAAGGTCACCCGCCGGAATGTGGTGAGCGCAGAGGCGCCCAGGTCGGCGGAGGCCTCGACGATCGACCAGTCGAAACTCTTCAGCCTTGCGCGCACCACCGAGCAGACGAAGGCGAGGTTGAAGACGACATGGGCGAGGATGATGGTGTGCAAGCCCATGGTCAGGTTGAGCATCGAGAAAAACGACAGCAACGCGATCGCCAGCACGATGTCTGGGATGATCATCGGCGCGAAGATCAGCGCTTCCAGGCCCTTGCCATATTGCCGGCGCATCTCGACGCCGATCGCGAGCAGCGTGCCAAGCAGCGTGGCGATCGCCGTCGAGACCAATGCGACGATCAGCGTGTTGAGTGCGGACGACAGGATCGCGGAGTTGTGCGCCAGCGAGACATACCATTTCAGCGAAAAGCCCGACCACGCCGTCGGCAAGCCGCCTTCGTTGAAGGACAGCGCGACCAGCACGGCAATGGGGATGTAGAGGAAGGCGAAGACGAGGCTAAGCACAACCCAGAGCGTGCGCCGCGTCGCTGGAGACCGCTCAGCCATCGGCGCCTCCATTTGCCTCTGCCGCACGCCCCGCGGCGCGGTTGGCAGCCATCGCCTGGGCCATCAGCACTAGGAGCATGATGGCGATCAGCGCCATCGCCAGGGCGGCGCCGAAGGGCCAGTCGTTGGCGGTCAGGAACTGGTCGTAGACGAGATTGCCGATCATCTGGAAGCGGCCACCGCCGAGCAGGGCGGGCGTGACGAAATTGCCGATCGACAGCACGAAGACGAAGACCGCGCCGGCGGCGATGCCGGGCACGGTCAGCGGCAGGATGACACGGCGGAATGTCGTGGCGGCGGAGGCGCCGAGGTCGCGCGAGGCTTCGGCGAGTTCCGGGTTGAGCCGGGACAAAGGCGCGTAGCAGGCGAGGATGACGAAGGGCAGATAGTTGTAGACGAGGCCGGCGATGACCGCGCCTTCGGTATAGAGCATCGACGGCGGCTCGCCGGTGTAGCCGAACCAGCGCAGCAATTGCGTGATCAGGCCCTCGCGGTTGAGCAGCACGATCCAGGCATAAGTGCGGATCAGGTAGTTGGACCAGAACGGCAGCACGGCGAAGAACAGGAAAACTGGCTGCCACCGGCGCGGGGCGGCCGCGATGGCGTAGGCGGCGGCATAGCCGATCACCACCGCGAACAGCGTCGCGGTGCCGGCGATGCGCGCCGATTTGAGGAAGATGCCGGCATAGAGCGGGTCGAAGACCAGCCCGAAATTCTCCAGCGTGAAAGTATAGTCGATGCCGCCATAGATACCGCGCCGGAAGAAGGCGAGCGCCAGCACCAGCGCGCACGGCACCACCATCAGCGCGGTCAGCCAGACCAGCGCGGGCGCCATCAGCAGGGAGGAACGGAGTCGGGTTTGGGACAATTTCAGGGTACCGCTCAAGGCCGGTGGCAGGAGCGTCGCCGGCCGTGATGTCCGGGCTGCTTACTGGGCGGCCTTGATCTCGCTGACGATCTTGGAATAGTCGCGCTGGGCTTCGCCGACATCGCGCAGCTGCTCGAACTTGACGAGATCGGCCACCGGCATCGCCATGTTGGGGAACTTGGCCAGGAAATCGGCCGGCAGGCTTTCCATCGCCGGCTTGTTCGGCACCTTGTAGTCGATGTTCTGCGCCGCCCAGGCGTGGTTCTTGGCGTCGAGCATGAAGTTGATGAACTTGAAGGCGTCGTCCTTGTGCTCGGAGGCCTTCATCACCACCATCGTATCGACCCAGAGGTCCGACCCCTCCTTCGGGATGACGTATTTGATCTCGGGTTTTTCCGCGATGCCGTAATTGCACCAGCCGTCCCAGGCCTGCACCATCAGCGCCTCGCCCGACACCAGCTTGGAATAGAAGGTGGTGTCGTCATAGGCGAGCAGGGTCTTCTTGGCCGAGATCAGCAGGTCCTTGACCTCGGCCATCTTGGCCGGGTCGGTTTCGTTGACCGAAAACCCCTTGTCGAGCTGACCGGCGGCCAGCAGCCAGCGATCTGTCGCCAGCATGGTGGTCTTGCCCTTCAACGCGTCGGAAGGCGCGAGCAGATCGCTCCAGCTCGTCGGCGCCGTCTTGACCAGGTCCGAACGGTAGCACAGGCCCGTGGTGCCCCAAGTGTAAGGCACCGAGAAAGCGTTGCCGACATCGTGCGGCAGCTTGGTTGCTTCCGGGTAGAGGTTGGCGAGGTTGGGGATCTTGGCGTGGTCCATCGGCTCGGTCAGGCCGAGCTTGTTCAGCACTTCGGCGAAGGGCGAGGAGACGAAGACCACATCATAACCCTTGCCGCCGGCGGCAATCAGCTTGCCCATGATCTCTTCGTTGGTGGCGTGCACAACCACCTCGCCGGAAACGCCGGTGGCGGTCTTGAAGGCTGCCATGGCGTCGGGCGCCATATAGCCGTCCCAGTTGGAGATGACGAGGTCGGCGGCTATCGCCGGCGCCGACAGCGTCAAGGCAAGGCCGAGTGCGATTGAAGAGACCTTGAGCGCACGGCGCCGCGGGCTGGTAGCGGTCATGGCAGACTCCCATTCCGGTTGATCGTCGAATTCTGTGTTGGACCGGGCGCGACCCACGCCGCTGCCTTCGATCCGGTTCCCTCGGTCTTTTTATCGCCGATTTGTACAGACAGTACTATTGCAGAAAAAAGTACGTCAATCCATAATTTGCCGAGCGACTAGAAAACTGGGCGACCGAGGAATCTGGCCGATTGCGTCCGCGTCGGCGATCGGTCAAACCAATGCGGTCACTTCCGCCCGCCGAGATAAGTCATGCAAGCCGCAGCACGCCGACCGCGCACCAACCATCTCGATCTGGCGCAGCGCATCCTGGATGTGGCGCGCCAGCGTGGTTTCGAACCCGGCACGCGCCTGCCCGAGCAGCAGATCGCCTCGCTCTGCAATGTGTCGCGCACGCCGGTGCGGGCTGCGCTCAGCCTGCTCGCGGAACGAGGGGTCGTGCGCTGGGAGGCCGATGCCGGCTATGTCATGGCCATCGACCTTGCCGCGCAGCCGGCCATTGCGGCCGAGCTTCCCAGTGCGGAGGAAGACGAGCTGGCCGAAGCAATCCTGCGCGACCGCTCGGCCCGGCGTCTGGACCAGACAGTGACCGCCGCCGGTTTGATGCGACGGTACAGCGCCGACAGAAAGACGGTACTAAAAGCGCTTAATAAACTGACGGAAGAGAATCTTCTGGATCGCGCGCCCGGACAGTCCTGGCTTTTCCGCCGCGCGCCCGACGATCCTGAGGCGCAAGGCGAGAGCTATGAGTTCCGTTTGCTCCTGGAGCCCGCGGCGATCCTGACGCCGGGTTTCCGGCTGGACGGCGCCAGGGCGGCGGCGTTGCGCCAGGGCATGGAGGCGCTGTCGGCGCTTCCGGATGCCGCGTTCGACACGCGCGAGTTCCAGCGGCTGGACATGGATTTTCACGGCATGGTCGCCGAGGGCTGCGCCAACCGCTTCGTCGCCGACGCGCTGGCCGATCATCTCAGGCTGCGCCGGCTGCCCGGCATCTATGCCGGCGTCAACGTCTTCCGGCTGCGGCAATCCTTGCTGGAACACCTGAACATACTCGACCATCTCGAAAGCCGGCAGTATGAGGTGGCTGCCGATCTGCTTCGCATTCACCTGCGGCTCTCCCGCAACCAGCGACCGCAAGCGGCCAGCCGCGGGGCTCCCGCGCTGTTCGGCATGATCCGCCGGCCGGAATGACGAGGATTAATTGACGCGTAAAGCCAGCCCGACCATCGCGCTGTTTCCCGAAGCCAGCTTCGGCGCCGCATTGAATTGCGTCGGCATCGCGCAGGCGCTGCGTGCCAAGGGCGCCCGGCCGGTCTTCATCTGCCATGCCGGCTTCTCCGGCGTCTTTGCCGACTATGGTTTCCAGGAATACCAGCTGCCGACCGACGAGCCGCTGAGCGACAGCGAGCGCCAGAGCTACTGGCAGGCCTTCGTGCGCCGGCACCTGCCGCATTTCCGGCTCAGCCCGATCGACCAGCTCGAGACGTATGTCGCGCCGACCTGGCAGGCGATCGTCGATACTGCGGTCAATGCCGAGGTGCCGCTGCGCCAGTTGCTGGCGCGGCTAAAGCCGGACGCGGTGGTGCTCGACAATGTCATCATGTTCCCGGCGATATCGGCCGCCGGCTGCCCGTGGGTGCGCGTCGTCTCCTGCGCCGAGACGGAGTTGCCAGACGCGCGAGTGCCGCCCTATCTGTCGGGGCTGGGCGCCGACGACCCGCAGCGCGCCGCGTTCGAGGCGCGCTATCTCTCGGCGTCGGCGCCGGCGCATGACCGCTTCAACCGTTTTCGCGCGGATTGTGGCCTGGCGCCGTTGCCCAAGGGCGTCTTCCTGGAAAGCTCGCCCGACCTCAATCTGCTGCTGACGCCGGCCATCGTGCGGCGCGAGCGGGCCAAGCCGCTCGATCCTGAGCGCTTCGTCTATCTCGAAGGTTGCGTGCGGTCGGAAGGACCGTTCGAGGTGCCGGTGTTTCCGCGCAATGTCGGGCCGCTGGTCTATGTCAGTTTCGGCAGTCTCGGCGCCATGGATGTCGGCCTGATCGAGCGCATGCTCGCCGTCTTCGACAGGCTGCCGGCGCGTTTCATCGTCAATGTCGGCGGCTTGCGCGACGCCTATCGCGCGGTGCCGGACAATGTCTATCTCGACGCCTGGTTCCCGCAGCCCTCGGTGGTGGCGAAGTCGGACCTGTTCATCCATCACGGCGGCAACAACAGCTTTTGCGAAGCGCTGCGCTTCGGCGTGCCGTCGCTGATCATGCCCTATTGCTGGGACGGCCACGACAATGCGCGCCGTGCCGAAGAGACCGGCACCGGCGACCATATCGGCCGTGACGGCTGGACCGAAGGAGTATTGGAGAGAGCCATTCTCGGCCTGCTGGCCGACGACGCCATGCGCGCCCGTCTCAAGGATAATGCAGCCCATATGGCGCTGAACCCGGGAACGGAAATGGCCGCGCAAGCCATACTCTCTCTGATACGGACTTGAACGAAATGCCCGACATGAACACGAATATCGCTGCGATCTCCAACGACCCCAGGGCCTGGCTGGCCCAGCACGGCATCACGGAAGTCGAATGCCTGGTGCCCGACATGAACGGCGTGCTGCGCGGCAAGGCGCTGCCGACCACCAAATTCCTCAAGGCGCTGGAAGACCGTGCGCTCTATCTGCCGAGCAGCGCTTTCCTGGTCAGCATCGATGGCCGCTATTCCGGCTCCATCGACGAGGGTTTTGCCTATTCGGACCCGGACATGCGCATGGTGCCTGACGTCTCGACGCTGTGCCTGGCGCCGGGTGCGGGCGCCGGCAAGGCCTATGTCTTCGCCGACGCTTTCCACATGGACGGCAGGCCATGGATGGCCTCGCCGCGCCACGTGCTGCGCGCCGTGCTGGATCTCTACCGCCAGCGCGGCTGGCGGGCGGTTGTGGCGCCGGAACTCGAATTCTATCTGACCGCACCCAACCCCGATCCGGACAGGCCGCTGACGGCTCCGGTCGGCGGCAATGGCCGCGCGGAAACTGTGCAGCATCCCTACGACATGGCGGCACTGGAAGAGTTCGAGCCGGTGATCTGTCGCGTCCACGACTATGCCGCGGCCGCCGGACTGCCGCTCGACACGCTGATCCATGAATCGGGCACGGCGCAGCTGGAGATCAATCTCCTGCATGGCGAGGCGCTGCCGCTGGCTGACCAGGTGCTTCTGTTCAAGCGGCTGACCCGCCAGGCGGCGCAGCAATGCGGCATGCACGCTACCTTCATGGCCAAGCCGATCGCCGCCCAGGCCGGCAGTTCGATGCACCTGCACATGTCCGTCGTCGACGAAGGCGGCAATGCGCTGTTTGCCAGCGCTGATGACGCCGACACCGAGATGTTCGGCCACTTCATCGGTGGCCTGCAGAAATACGTGCCCGAGATCATGCCGCTGTTCGCGCCCAACGTGAATTCGTTCCGCCGCATCAGGCCGAACCACAGCGCGCCGGCCAACATCGAATGGTCGCATGACAACCGCTCCTGCGGCCTGCGCGTGCCGGCCGGTGGCCGCGCGGCGCGTCGGGTGGAGAACCGCTTGCCGGGCGCCGATTCCAACCCCTATCTGGCGATCGCGGGTTCACTGCTCGCCGGCTATCTCGGCGTCGAGCAGAAGCTGGCGCGCTCGGCCGAAGCCACGGGCAATGCCTACAAGATCAAGAGCACGCTGCCGAAGACCATGGAGGAGGCACTCGATCGTTTCGAGGCTTGCGACCCCGTGGGTAAACTCCTCGGCGAGGATTTCTTCCAGACCTATCTGCGCGTCAAGAGTGTGGAGCTCGACCTGTTCCAGAGCGTGGTGACGAGCTGGGAACGCGACCATTTGCTGCTGAAGGTGTGATCATGGCATCTTCGACGGGTTTCAATTCCGGTCTCGATATCGGCAAATCCTACTACGTCGCCACCGCCAATCCGGCGCCGGACCATCCGGCGCTTGCCGGCAACGTCGAGGCCGATTTGGTGGTCGTCGGCGGCGGCTGCACCGGCCTGTCCGCCGCCCTTCATGCCGCCGAGCGCGGCCTGAAGGTGGTGCTGCTCGAAGGCGGCAAGATCGGCTGGGGGGCGTCGGGCCGGAATGGCGGCCAGATGATCCCCGGCCTGCGCAAGGGCGCCAAGGGGCTGGTCAAACTCTACGGTCCGGAACGGGCCAAGGTGCTGTTCGACCTCGCCTTCGAGGCGCGCGGCCTGGTGCTCGACATCATCGAGCGCCACGCCATCGATTGCGATCTCAGGCTCACCGGTCATCTGGTCGGTGCGGTCAACGGCTCCGATCTCAAGGATCTGGAAGAGGAGGCAAAGTGCCTCGACAGCGTGATGAAATTCCGCGACGTCGAGATCCTCTCGGCGGCGGAAGCCCGCACCAAGGTCGACACGCCCTATCACGGCGCGATGTATGAGCCGCTTGGCGGCCACATGCATCCGCTGAACTACACGCTCGGCCTTGCCAGCGCGGCAGTGGCTGCCGGCGTCACCATCCACGAAAATTCAGTGGCGGTGAAACTGGAGCGCGAGCCTTCGATCCGGGTCTCGACAGCGAAGGGTTCGGTCAAGGCCAAGCATGTCGTGCTGGCGGGCGATGCGTTGCTCAATGGGCTGGAGCCGCGCGTCAACAACCGCATCATGCCGGTCGGCAACTACATCGTCGCCACCGAGCTGCTGGAAGGCAAGCGCAATGTCATCCCGGCCAATGTCGCGGTGTCCGACACACGCTTCGTCGTCAACTATTACCGAATGTCGGCGGATGGCCGCTTGCTGTTCGGCGGCGGCGAACGTTACACGCCATCGCCGCCGGCCGACATTGCCGGCTTCGTGCGGCCGCATATGGAAGCGACGTTTCCGCAGCTCAAGGGTTGCCGCATCGATCATGCCTGGGGCGGGCTGGTGTCGGTGACGACATCGAGGCTGCCGCATGTCGGCCACTATGGCGAGGTCTATTTCGCGCATGGCTATTCCGGCAAGGGGGTCATCCTGTCGACGCTGTCGGGCAAGCTGTTGGCCGAAGCGATCACCGGCGATGCCTCGAGGCTCGATCTGTTCTCGACGCTGACGCCGATGCCGTTCCCGGGCGGCACGGCACTGCGCGGCCCGCTCTATGTGCTGGGCATGCTGTGGTACGCGATGCGGGATCGGATCAAGCATTGAGGAGTGGCGGTGCGAAGGGCGAACGCCAGCGCTCTACGGCGCCCCCCTCTGTCCTGCCGGACATCTCCCCATTTGGGGGAGATTGGCAGCGTCGGGCCCGACGCCCTCTTTCCAACGCTGAAGATTGGCGAAAGCCGTCGTGACGTCCGATCTCCCCCCAAGTGGGGGAGATGCCCGGTAGGGCAGAGGGGGGCGCTGTCCCGCCGACGTTGCGGGTTGGACAAAGCCTCCTAAACCACAAAGAAATCCTCAACCCTGCGCCTTGCCTCAAGCAGCATCGGCAGGATTTCCCGTTCCATCTCCGCAACCGCGAATCGCGCCGACTGGGTCGAGACATTGATGGCCGCGACCGTGCTTCCCGAGCGGTCGCGGATAGGCACCGCGATGGAGCGCAGGCCGAGTTCCAATTCCTCGTCGACGATGGCAAAGCCGTCCACCTTCGCCTTGCCGATGGCACCGGCCAACAGCCTGGCGTCGGTGATCGTCTTCGGCGTCCGCTTCTCGATGGTCGCCTGGTGCAGGAACTTGTCGAGTTCCTCCGGCGTCAGGCCGGCGAGCAGCATGCGCCCCATAGAGGTGCAATAGGCCGGCAGCCTGGTGCCGACGTCGAGCGATACGCTGAGGATGCGCCGGCCGGGAATGCGGGCGACGTAGACGACATCGTGGCCTGACAGGATCGCGGCAGAACAGGCCTCGTTCAGCTGCGTTGCCACGGCGCGCATGATCGGCGCGGCGAAGCTCCACAGCGAACCGCCGCCGAGCCACGTGCGGGCAACCGACAACAGGCGCGGCGACAGCGAGAACACCCGGGCGTCCTGAGTGGCGTAGCCGGCAGCGACGAGCGTCAGCAGAAAGCGGCGCGCGCCGGCGCGGGTCAGGCCGGCCTCCTCGGCCATTTCGGTCAGCGTCATGCCCGACGGGTGGCGGGCGAGGATCTCCATCACGGCAAGGCCGCGCTCGAGCGAGCCGACATGGTCACGGGAAACGGCTTCTTCGCCCATCTTACCGCCTCGGGTCGCCATCATCTCGGGGTTGACTCCGCCCTATCGCGTCAAATAGAAAGTATCACATATAAAACAAATGTTCGCAATACGAACTTTTGGAGTCCTGGTGATGGTGAAGTTCCTGCCGCTCAATCAGGCCGTGGCCGAGAATCTGAACGATGGAGACGCCGTCGCCTTCGAAGGCTTCACCCATCTGATCCCGACCGCCGCCGCGCATGAGGCGATCCGCCAGGGGTTTCGCGACCTGACCCTGATCCGCATGACGCCGGACCTGATCTACGACCAGATGATCGGCATGGGCATGGCGAAGAAGATCGTCTTCTCCTATGTCGGCAATCCCGGCGTCGGCCTGCTGCGGCGCGCCCGCGATGCCATCGAGAACGGTTTTCCCAGGTCGATCGAGGTCGAGGAGCACAGCCATGCCGGCATGGCCAACGCCTATGAGGCGGGCGCGGCCGGCCTGCCCTGCGCGGTGTTCCGCGGCTATCGTGGTGCCGGCCTTGCGACGGTCAATCCGAACATCAAGACGATCTCTTGCCCGTTCACCGGCGAGGTGCTGGCGGCGGTTCCCTCGATCCGGCCCGACGTCACTTTCATCCATGCGCAGAAGGCCGACAGACGAGGCAATGTGCTGGTCGAGGGCATTATCGGCATCCAGAAGGAAGCGGTGTTGGCGGCCAAACGCGCCGTGGTGACGGTCGAGGAAGTGGTCGACAATTTCGACGATCTCCATCCGAATCTGACCGTGCTGCCGCGCTGGACGATCGCGGCGATATCGGTGGTGCCAGGCGGTTCGCATCCGTCCTACGCCCATGGCTATTATGCGCGCGACAACGCCGCCTATCTCGAATGGGACGAGATCGCCGCCGACAGGGAGGGATTCCAGGCCTGGATGCAGGTTAATGTCCTGGAGAAGAGCGCCGACGATTTCGCGGCCCGGGTCGAGCATCTGAGGAAAGCGGCATGAGCGACAATCAGCTGGGCTTTACTCCCAACGAGATGATGACCATCGCCGCCAGCCGGGCGCTGGGCAATGACGATGTCTGCTTTGTCGGCATCGGCGCCCCCTCCGCCGCCTGCAACGTGGCGCGGCTGACGCACGCGCCCGACATCACCCTGATTTATGAGAGCGGCACGATCGGCACGGCTCCCGAAGTGCTGCCGCTGTCGATCGGCGACGGCGAACTGTGCGAGACCGCGGTCACCACCGTCGCGGTGCCGGAAATGTTCCGCTACTGGCTGCAGGGCGGCCGCATCTCGATCGGTTTCCTCGGCGCGGCGCAGCTCGACAAGTTCGGCAACATCAACACCACGGTCATCGGCGACTATTTCCACCCCAAGACGAGGCTTCCGGGTGGCGGTGGCGCGCCGGAGATCGCGACCTCGTCGAAGGAGGTCTACATCACCATGGCGCAGTCGAAGCGCGGCATGGTCGAAAAGATCGATTTCTTCACCTCCTTCGGTCATGGCGAAGGCGGCGATCATCGCCAGCGGCTGGGCATCGACACAGCTGGACCGACACTGCTGATCACCGACCTCGCCATCTGGAAGCCGGACCCGGCAACCAAGGAATTCACCGTCGTGTCGCTGCATCCTGGCGTGACGCGCCAGCAGGTGCAGGAGAGCTGTGGCTGGATAGTCAGGTTCGCCGAGGCGCTTGACGAAACGCCGGCGCCAAGCGAACTCGAGCTCAAGACATTGCGCGACCTGCAGGCCCGCACCAAGGCGGCGCATGAGGGTACAGGAAAAGGGAAAGCTGCCTGACATGGCCGAGGCCTATATTTGCGACTATATCCGCACGCCGATCGGCCGCTTTGGTGGGGCGCTGTCCTCGGTGCGCGCGGACGATCTTGGCGCCATTCCGCTGAAGGCGCTGGTCGAGCGCAATGCCGGCATCGACTGGCAGGCGGTCGACGACGTCGTCTATGGCTGCGCCAACCAGGCCGGCGAGGACAACCGCAACGTGGCGCGCATGGCGCTGCTGCTGGCCGGGCTGCCGAAGGAAATCCCGGGTTCGACCGTCAATCGCCTGTGCGGTTCGGGCATGGATGCGCTGACCATCGCCGCGCGTGCCATCAAATCAGGCGAAGCGGAATTGATGATCGCGGGCGGCGTCGAATCGATGAGCCGCGCGCCTTTCGTCATGCCCAAAGCCGACACCGCGTTTTCGCGCAATGCGGAGATCTATGACACCACCATCGGCTGGCGCTTCGTCAATCCGCTGATGAAAAAGCAATATGGCGTCGATTCGATGCCCGAGACCGGCGAGAATGTCGCCGAGGACTATTCCGTGTCGCGCGCGGACCAGGATGCCTTTGCCGTGCGCAGCCAGGACAAGGCGGTCGCGGCACAGGCCAATGGCCGGCTGGCCAAGGAAATTACGGCAGTGACCGTCCCACAGCGCAAGGGCGATGCGGTCGTCGTGTCGAAGGACGAGCATCCCCGCGCCGGCACCACGGTCGAGGCGCTGGCCAGATTGCCGACGCCGTTCCGGCAAGGCGGCACGGTGACCGCCGGCAATGCCTCCGGCGTCAATGACGGGGCGGCGGCGCTGATCGTCGCCTCGGAAGCTGCCATCAAGAAATACGGCCTGACGCCGATCGCGCGCATCCTCGGTGGCGCCGCCGCCGGCGTCGCGCCGCGCATCATGGGCATCGGCCCGGCGCCGGCGACGCAAAAACTGTGCGCCCGGCTCGGCCTGACGCCGAAACAGTTCGACGTCATCGAGCTCAACGAGGCTTTCGCCTCGCAAGGCATCGCCGTGCTGCGCCAGCTCGGCATCGCCGAGGATGCACCGCACGTCAATCCGAATGGCGGCGCCATCGCGCTCGGCCATCCGCTGGGCATGTCGGGCGCCCGCATCTCCGGCACGGCGGCGCTGGAACTGCGCGAGCGCGGTGGCCGCTACGCGCTCGCCACCATGTGCATCGGCGTCGGCCAGGGTATCGCCATCGCGCTCGAACGGGCCTGACCGCGGCTTCCGGCTGGCAGGCGAGAAACAGGGCCGAATTCGGCGTCTCGCCAAATTTGACCATGTGGACAAAAGTCCGCACCCGTTCCATAGTTCCTTGTCTTTTGGAACGGCCGGCTCGACACGGCTGTCAAACAGAGGGGTACGCGATGGAAGACCGGAAGAACAAATCCCATTCGACACGCGAAGGGCTTTCGCGACGCAATGTGCTGGAGCTGGGCGCGCTTGGCGTTGCGGCGGCGATGCTGCCGGGTGCGGCCTTTGCCAAGGACAAGAAACTGAAGGTGGCGGCGATCTTCGCCACGCCGATCGAGGAGCCGTGGGACAACCAGATCCATGTCGCCCTGCAGAAGGCGGAAAAGGAACTCGGCATCGAATACAAATGGTCCGAGAAGGTGCAGACCGCCGACTTCAGCCGCGTCATGCGCGAATATGCGCAGGGCGGCTACCAACTGGTGCTGGGCGACGCCTTCGCCGCGGAGCGCGAGTCGCGCCGCACGGCCAAGCAGTTCCCGAAGACCGCCTGGCTGTTTGGTTCGGGTGCCGGACCGGCGGAACCGAATTTCGGCGTCTTCGACAACTGGATCCACGAGCCCGCTTATCTCTCCGGTATCATCGCCGGCAAGATGTCGAAATCGGGCACGGTCGGCGCCGTGGCGGCGATGGGCATTCCGGAAGTGAACCGGCTGGTCAACGCCTTCTTCGCCGGCGCCAAGGAGGTCAATCCCAACATCAAGAAGAAGGTCGCCTTCATCGGCTCCTTCTTCGATCCGCCCAAGGCCAAGGAAGCCGCGATCGCCCAGATCGATGCCGGCGTCGACGTCATCTATGCCGAGCGCTTCGGCGTCGTCGAAGCGGCGGTGGAGAAGAAGGTGTTCGCCATCTCCAACATGTCCGACCAGTCGAGCCTTGGCCCCGACACGGTGATCACCGGTCCGGTCTGGGACATGTACCCGACCGTCGAGCAGGCGATCAAACTGGTCAAGGCCGGCGTCTACACGGCGCAGGACTATGGCGACTTCTCGCGCATGGCTAAGGGCGGGTCGTTCCTGGCGCCCTACCATAAGTTCGACAAGACGCTGCCGGCCGAGGTCAAGGACTTGGTCGAGAAGAAGAAGGCCGAGATTCTGGAAGGCAATTTCCGGGTGGACGTCGACGAGAATACGCCGGTTTCGGATTAAGCGCTTCGTCTCGAGGTTAGCGCCAAGCCCCTCTCTGCCCTGCCGGGCATCTCCCCCTCAAGGGGGGAGATTGGCGGCTTCGATCTTGGCGCTTCCTGCAACGTAGAAGATTGGCGAAAGCCTACGTGACATCGGATCTCCCCCGTGAGGGGGAGATGGCCGGCAGGCCAGAGAGGGGGGCCTCGCGCTGCCCTCGGGATGCAAATCCAAGGAGCACTCTTGTCGCCCGCCCCACTCATCGAAATGCGCGGCATCACCAAGAGCTTTGGCGCGGTCAAGGCGAACGAGGCTGTCGACCTCAGCGTGGCACCCGGCGAAATCCTCGGGCTGCTGGGCGAGAACGGCGCAGGCAAGACGACGCTGATGAACGTGCTGTTCGGGGCCTATGCGCCGGATGCGGGCGAGATCCTGATCCAGGGCAGGCCAGTGCGGATCACCAGTTCGGCCGATGCGCTGGCCGCCGGCATCGGCATGGTGCACCAGCATTTTCATCTGGCGCCAAGGCTGACGGTGCTGGAAAACCTGCTCATCGGCATCCCGGGCAAATCGGGGCGGATCGACCGTGCCGGCGGGCTGGCGCGGCTCGCCGAAATCAGCCGCCAGCATGGGTTGACGCTCGATCCAGACCTGCCGGTCTCGACGCTGTCGGTCGGCGAGCAGCAGCGGCTCGAAATCGTCAAGGCGCTGTTTCGTGGCGCCAGGCTCCTGATCCTCGACGAGCCGACGGCGGTGCTGGCGCCAAGCGAGGTCGACGGGCTGTTCTCGGCGCTACGCTCGATGGCGGCGCAGGGCCTCGGGATCATCTTCATCTCGCACAAGCTCAACGAGGTGCGGGCGCTCACCCATCGCTGCACGGTGCTGCGGCATGGCCGTGTCGCGGGCCGTGTCGACGATCCGGCCAACACCACGTCGGCCGCCATGGCGCAGCTGATGTGCGGCCACGAGATCGTGCCGCCGGCGAGGGGACCGTCGACGCCCGGTGCTGCTGTGCTGACGCTCGACGGCATTTCCACCTCGAAGCATGCGGGCACCGTGCTGCGCGATGTCTCGCTTGCCGTTCGCGCCGGCGAGATCCTCGGCATTGCCGGCGTTTCGGGCAATGGCCAGCGCGCGCTCGCCGAAGTGATCTCCGGCGTGCGCGCACCCGACGCCGGACGGATGACGATCGCCGGCCACAAAGTGTCGCGGTTTTCGCCGCGCGAGGTGCAGGCGCTCGGCCTTGGCCGCATCCCGGAAGACCGCATGACGACGGGTCTGGTCACCAACCTGCCGCTCGCCGATTCCATGGTGCTGCCGCGCATCGGCACGGCGGCATTCTCCGCCAAGGGCCTGCTCAAGCCTGATGCGATCCGCGCCTTCGCGGAAGAGCAGATCAAGGCCTATGATATCAGATGCCCTGGACCGATGACGCGCGCCGGCGCGCTGTCGGGCGGCAATCTGCAGAAGGCGCTGCTGGCGCGCGAGCTCGCTTTCGATCCGAAGGTTTTGATTGTCTCGCAGCCGACGCGCGGCCTCGACATCGGCGCGGCGCGGTTCATCCACGAAAAGTTCCTCGACATGCGCGCCAAGGGCTGCGGCATCATCGTCATCGGCGAGGACCTCGAAGAACTGCTCGTGCTCTGCGACCGCATCGCGGTGATGTATGAGGGCCGCATCGTCGGCACGCTCGACAGCGCCGATGCCACAATCGGGCGATTGGGGCTGCTGATGACCGGAGCGGAGGGGCACGGCTGATGTTTCGCCTGGAAGTCCGCACGTCGACACCTGCCTGGTTCAATCTGGTTCTGCCGCTGCTGGCGATCGGCGCCACGCTCATCCTGTGCAGCGGCCTGATCGCGCTGGCCGGCGCCGGTGTGCTCGAATCGTACGGCGTGATGTTCACCGCGTCGCTCGGCGACAGCTACGCGATCACCGAAACGCTAGTGCGCGCCGCCCCGATGATCTTCACCGGGCTGGCGGTGGCCGTCGCCTTTCGCGCCAAATTCTGGAACATCGGTGCCGAAGGGCAATTGCTGGCCGGTGCGGTGGCGAGCTGTTTTGTCGGCGCGATCCCGATGCCGGGGCCGCTCGCCATGCTGCTGATGGCAATCGCCGGTGCTGCCGCCGGTGCCGTGGTCGCATTGGTGCCGGCGACACTGCGGGTGAAATTCAAGGTCGACGACGTGGTGAGCTCGCTGCTGCTCAACTCGGTCATCTACTACGCGCTGATGGCGCTGATCGAAGGGCCATGGAAGGACAGTTTCAGCGGCTATCCGATCTCGCCGCCCATCGAGGATTCGGCCAATTTTCCGGTGCTGATCGAAGGCACGCGGCTGCATCTCGGCGTTATCGTGGCGCTGATCACGGCACCTTTGATCTGGTTCCTCATTGCGCGCACGACGCTCGGTTTCCGCATCAGGGTCACCGGCGAAAACCCGGAAGCGGCCAGATATGGCGGCATCCATGTCGAGCGCGTGCTGCTCTCGACCGCGCTGCTGTCAGGCGCTCTCGCGGGTCTCGCCGGCGTCGGCGAGGTCGGCGGCGTGCATTTCCAGGTAATGAGCGACATCTCGCCGGGCTATGGTTATTCCGGTATCGTCGTCGCCATGCTGGCGCGGCTCAATCCGCTTGGCGTCGTGCCGGCGGCGATCTTCCTGGCCGCCGTGATGACCGGCGCCGAGGCAATGTCGCGCGCAACCGGCGTGCCGGCCTTCCTTAGCGACGTCATCCAGGGAACCGCGCTGCTCGCCATGCTGGTGGCGCTGCTGTTCACCGCCTATCGCATCCGCCGCGTCGGAGCTTCCCGATGAGCGTGGTGCTGGAACAGATCTTTCAGGTCGGCTTTCTGGCGGCCATCATCCGCATCGCCACGCCTTTGGCCTTCGCCACGCTCGGCGAGATGTTTTCCGAGCGGGCCGGCGTGCTCAATCTCGGCATCGAAGGCATCATGCTGCTTTGCGCCATGACCGGTTTCACCGCCACCAGCCTCAGCGGCAGCCTGTGGCTCGGCGTGCTGGTGGCGGTGCTGACCGGCATGCTAATGGGCGCGCTGCACGCGCTGTTCACGGTGGTGCTGGGCTTGAGCCAGCATGTCTGCGGCATCGGCGTGACCTTGTTCTCGTCGGGCCTTGCCTATTTCCTCTACCGGCTGATCTTCGGCCAGCAATCGGTGCCGCCCGCGATCAAGGGTTTCCAGACGCTGCCGATCCCGGTGCTGTCGGATATTCCCGTGCTCGGGTCGGCGGTGTTCAACCAGTTCACGCTGGTCTACATGGCAATCATCGCCATACCGCTCGCCGCCTTTGTGCTCTACCGCACGCCATGGGGCCTGTCGGTGCGCATGGTCGGCGAGAACCCGCGCGCGGCCGATTCCGCCGGCGTCAGCGTCATTGCCACGCGCTTCCAGGCGGTCATTCTCGGCGGTGCGCTGATGGGGCTTGCCGGAGCCTTCCTGTCGATGGCGCAGTTCAACGCCTTCACCTTCGGCGTCGTCTCCGGGCGCGGCTGGGTGGCGATCGCGCTGGTCGTGTTCGGCCGTTGGGATCCGTGGCGCTCGGCGGGCGCGGCGCTTCTGTTTGCCTTTGTCGATGCCCTGCAACTGCGCATGCAGGCGAGCGGGCTCGGGCATATCCCCTACGAGGCGTTCCTGATGCTACCCTTCATCTTCACCATCGTTGCCATGGCTTTCATGTCGCGCAACGCGGTGGCGCCGTCAGCGCTGCTGAAGCCGTTCCGAAGGGAAGAGCGGTAGACCTGGTTCCTCGCCGCGAAGCGGTCGGAGAGGGCGCTGCACCGTGACCGGCCTGAGCTTTTCGGCCGCGGCCTTCGCCGCAGCCTCGACTTGGGCTACGCGAACAGTTCCGAGGCCGAAGGTCCATTCGGACGCCTGCAGCGATGTGAACGGCCTTGCCGACCGGTTTGTTCCGCTGGCCACCTCAGCAAATGGGCACTAATTTTGCGCCATGAACGAGAAAATTATTCTGCCGCCAGCCGAAAAATAGCAATCGACAAAGTCTACAAGTTTTATAGATTAACCGGCGAGACGGAGGTCGATATGTCCTATATCCAGAACGCTCAGACCGACAGCAGCGGCCAGAGGCTGGCCAATGCCCAGACATTTCGCCCGGCCTATGCCGGAGCTTTCGCCTATCTCGTCTTTGCCCTTGCATTCGTGTTCACCGGGGCCGTCGTTCTGGGACTCATTCCCTAAGTCAGCGGATCGGCAGGCGGCGGGTTGCCCCACTGTATCAAGTCAATCGGAGTTGAATGAACCGGATCCCGGTGCGTTTGCGCGCGGCCGTGGTTCGAATCTCACCACATCCATGATTCCAGCGATGGAGGAGATGACAATGCCGGTCGAATTCACCCATGTCCCAGGCAAGTCCTCGGACGACGCCGTTCCCTTCTTCTACGACCTCGCCGCGACCGCCACCAAGCTCGGGCTGATCGAGGATGGCGGCTTCCGGAAGATCGTCGTCGACGATCCGGCCGGGCTCTTGACCAATATGGATATTGCCGCCCAGGTGCTGGACCGCACGGCGTCGCTGGAAGTGGTGTTGACTCACTGGGCCGGCGTGATCGAACCGACCGTGGCGGCGCGCCAGCTGGCATCGATCGATAGCAAAAGCGGCGGGCGGCTGGCGCTTCGGATGATCAGCGAGCCGCTGAATGACGACGATGCCGAGTCGCGGCCGGTCGGGCACACGGTCATCTGGCAGCGCATCGACGAATATCTGGTGCTGTTGAAGCGGCTGTGGTCGAACGAGCGGCCCTTCGACCACGAAGGGGCCTTCTACAGCATCAGGGGCGGCTATATCGAGCGCAAGGGTCCGCACGGCGCCGACCTGACCATCCGCATGGGCGGACAGTCCGGAACGGCGCTGAAGGTGGCCGGCCGGCACGCCGATGTCTTCGAACTGGCGCCGGGCTCGATCGACGAGGTCCGGCGGCTGATGGAGCGGGTGCGCGGTGCGGCCGCCGAACATGGCCGGGCCGGCAGACTGCGCTTCGCGCTTCCGGTGCGGATTCACCGGGGCGCTGCCGCCACCGGCCACAAGGCGGCCGACCTGTCCGGGCCGCCGGCACAGGTCGCCCTGTCGCTGCTTGCCTATGCCGGGCTCGGGATCGACGAATTCATGATCGTCGGCGTCGACACGCCGCGCGAGATCGTGACGGCCGGCCGGGAAACGATCGCCCTACTGCGCAACTCGCTCGCACGCCGCGAGCATGACGCCTTCCAGCCGGGAGCCTATCCGCCTCGCGACGGGGCGGAGACGTGGGCAGCGGGCTGAGGCCCCTCTGTCGTTTCGGGTCTGTCGCCAAGCCGCGACAGCCCTTCGATGACGGCGTGTGAATCGGCGAGGACGCCGAAGACACCGTCCTCGACCGTCACCATGTGCAATGCGGCTTCGTGCGCATATTTGTCGCCGCTGGCGCAGGCATCCGGAATCGTCAGGCACTGGAAGTTGCGGTCGCAGGCCTCGCGCAGCGTGGTGTGGACGCAGACATCGGTCGTGCAGCCGGAAAACATCAGATGCGTGATGCCCCGGGCGCGCAGCACGAGCTCGAAATCCGTATAGGTGAAGGCACTGTTGCAGGTCTTGTCGACGATGATGTCATGCGGCGCGACATCGATTTCCGGAACGATCTGGAATCCCGCGCCCGAGCGCAGCAGGACGTCGGTGTCGTCGAGACCGGAACGCTTGCGGCGCCATTTTTCGTAAGGCGTCATGTCGGCCATGTCGGCGCGATAGCCCTGCCTGGTGTGGACAATCGCGACGCCGGCTTTGCGCGCGGCCGATATCAGCCGGTTCACCGCGGGCAGGATCGCCCGCAGCGGCGAGAGGTCATATCCCTTCCTGGCGAAGTAGCCCGTCGTTGACAGGAAATCCTGCTGCAGGTCGATGACCACAAGCGCTGTGTTTCCAGCCACCAGCCTACCGTCATAGGGGAAGTCGAACGGCGTTGCCTTGATCATTGGTGGCTCCCTGCTTTCGACCAAGCATAATCGTTCAATGCGCCGACACCAGATGCTAGAGCGGTTCAGCGATTTATGGAATCGTCGAACCGCTCTAACTCTTTGTTTTTACGCAATTCCGAACGGAAAACCGTTACACACTTTTCCTGGAATTGCTCTAGACATGCGGGCGATCGCTCGCCGCCGGGCGTATGGCGCCCGAGACCAGATTGGTTGCCATCCGATGGCCGCCGCAGCCCTGTTTTGCGAATTTCGCGGCGAAATTGACGGTCACGACGATTTGTTGACTGTTGAAGTCATCTTCAATGTTGACTAGCAATGTCATGTTTTATAATCAACCGGGCATCGGACTGCCGAGGCCAGAAATCGGGAATCCGACGGCCGCATTGGAGAAAAAGCCGTGACCGTGGCGGGAGCCGAGACTGCCTTTCAAATCGACGCCGTGCGGTTTGCCGTCGGCGAGCGAACGCTGCTCGGTCCTGTCTCGTTCGAGCTGCGGCGTTCGCGCGTTTACGGGCTGATCGGCCACAATGGCTCCGGCAAGTCGACGCTGGTCAAGCTTTTGGCCCGCCAGCAACCGGCAAGCTCGGGCGCCATCACTTTCGCCAAACGGCCGTTGCCGCAATGGGGTGCCCGCGAACTCGCGCGAGCGCTCGCCTATCTGCCGCAGACGACGCCGGCGGCAACGGGCCTCACCGTGCGCGAACTGGTAAGACTCGGGCGCTATCCCTGGCATGGCGCGCTTGGCCGCTTCAGCGCGGAAGACAGGCGGCATGCCGAGGAGGCGCTTGCGCTGACCGACATGGACGGCTTCGCCGACCGGCTGGTCGACGAATTGTCCGGCGGCGAACGGCAGCGCGCCTGGCTCGCCATGCTGGTAGCGCAAAATGCTGGCGTCATGTTGCTCGACGAGCCGATCTCGGCGCTCGACATCGCCCATCAGGTCGAGGTGCTGGGGGTGGTCAGGGAACTCAGCCGCAAACGCGACCTCTGCGTCGTCGTGGTGCTGCACGACCCCAACATGGCGGCGCGCTATTGCGACGAATTGATCGCGCTGAAGGACGGCAAGCTGCTGACCCGCGGCGCGCCGGGCGAAATCATGCGGGGCGACGTGCTCAAGGGCATTTTCGGCGTGGAGATGGGCGTGTTCGCGCATCCGGTCACCGGCCAGCCGGTTGGCTATGTGCAATGACGATCGCGGCGGGGAAACGGCTGGCCGCTGTGACAACAAGGAAGAAGCTCTTGTCTAGACATGGTTTGTTGGCGGCGTTGGTCGCATCGGTGATCCTGGCGGGCGGTAGCGCCGTGGCCCAGGAGCAACCTGCCGGCGCCGCCCCTGCCGCGATGCCCGTGGCTCCAGCCGCACCCGCACCCATGGCACCCGCCGCACCAGCGCCCGTGACACCTAAGCTCACCACCCCTGCGGCGGTGGAACCACCCACGAAGGCCCCGGCGCAGCCGGTCGCGGCGGCGCGCGCGGGGGCGATGGAGCTCACCTTGCCGCACGATTTGTCGCCATGGGGCATGTTCATGGCCGCCGATATCATCGTGAAGGCGGTGATGATCGGACTGGCCTTCGCATCGCTGGTCACCTGGACGATATGGCTGGCCAAATCGCTGGAGATTTTCGGCGGCAAGCTGCGTATCCGCCGTGCCGTGCGTGCGATCGGCGATGCCGCGACACTGAGGCAGGCGAGCCGCGCGCTCGACCGCAGCGGCGGCCCCGGCGCGCTTCTGGTGCGGGCGGCGGAGGAAGAGACCGCACTCTCGGCCGTCGCTCTCGACCACGTCGGCGGCGACGGGCTGAAGGAAAGGGTCACCTCGCGCCTGTCGCGCATCGAGGCGGCGGCGTCGCGGCGCATGTCGCGCGGCACCGGCGTGCTGGCGACGATCGGCTCCACCGCGCCTTTCGTCGGCCTGTTCGGAACCGTCTGGGGCATCATGAACGCCTTCATCGGCATTTCGCAGGCGCAGACCACCAATCTCGCCGTGGTGGCGCCGGGCATCGCCGAGGCGCTGCTGGCCACCGCCATGGGCCTTGTCGCGGCGATACCGGCTGTCGTGATCTACAACGTCTTTGCCCGCTCGATAGCCGGCTATCGGCAGATCCTCGCCGATGCGTCGGCGGGCGTCGAACGGCTGGTCAGCCGCGACCTGGATTTCCGCACGGTGGCGCCAGCGACGGCGCTGGCGGCGAAGTAGCGGGAGCAACGCCATGGGAAGCAGGATCCGACAGACCATGGACGACGATCTCGAGGAGAGCCACGAGATCAACGTCACGCCCTTCATCGACGTCATCCTGGTGCTGCTGATCATCTTCATGGTCGCCGCGCCGCTGGCGACCGTGGACGTCAATGTCGACTTGCCGGGCTCGACGGCGACGCCGGCGCCGCGGCCCGAGACGCCGCTTTTCCTGACATTGAAGGATGATCTGACGCTGGCGATCGGCAACGACACGGTGCCGCGTCCGGCTTTCGCCGCCACGCTGGACAGCAGGACCAAGGGCGACAAGCAGACGCGCATCTTCCTGCGTGCCGACAAGGCGGTCGTCTATGGCGACCTGATGGAAGCAATGAACCTGTTGCGGGGCGCCGGCTATCTGAAGATCGCGCTCGTCGGCCTGGAGACGGCGCCCGCGGCTGACGCGCCGGCACTGGCTCCGGCGGGAACGGCCGTGCCATGACACGGTCCGCCGCCTTGCCCACGATACAGCTGTCGCGCTTCGGCTGGCGCGATCTCGGCTTGTGGACAGGTGCGGCGGTGCTGGTGCTCGGCGCCCATGTCGCGGTCGCTTATGCGGTGCAAAGCTTCGGCCCGATCGAGATGGATGGCGGGCCGCCGCCGGCCCCGGTGATCGAAATGGCGCCGATGGTGGTGACGCCGGCGGTGCCGGAACAGGCCGCGATGCGGGATGCGGCGATGCCCGACCGGACCGAGCCTGTCGAGCAGACCGAAAAGGTCACCGAGGCCGAGCCCGAGAAAGTGGCCGACCAAGCCGAAGCGACCTCCGAGCAACCGGAAACGGTGCCGCCTGACGAGATCGTGCCGACCGAGATGACCGAGGCCGAACCGGTCGATCAGCCGCCACCGGATGAGGTCATTCCCGACGTCGTCCAGGCGGTGACGCCGGAGGTCGTCGTTCCGCTGCCACAGCCGAAGCCCGCCGAGGAGCCCAAGGAAAAGAAACCGGTCCAGGCCAAGGCGAAAAGACCGGTCGAAAAGCCCAAGCCTAAGCCAAAGAAGGAAAAGGCCGAGCCGGCGAAGACCGTCGCCACCGCAAGCCCGGAGACAAAGCCGGCGGCCAGGGCGGCCGCGCCGAAATCGGCGGCCAGCGTTTCAGGCGTCAGCCAGGCCAAGTGGGAATCACGGCTGACGGCATGGATCAATCGGCACAAGCGCTATCCCGGCGCCGCGAAATCCAGGGGCGCGCAGGGCAATGTGAACGTGACCTTCACGATGGATTCGTCCGGCCGGGTGATGTCGGCGCGCGTGGCCCGTTCGTCAGGCGATCCCGACCTCGACCGCGCCGCCCTCGTCGTGCTGCAGGGCGCCACTGTGCCGGCGCCGCCGCCGGAACTCGGCTCGCGCGTCAGCCGCACGGCGCCGTTCGTGTTCAACTTGCAGAATTAGAGCAAGGGCTCGGCCGGCCAAATACAGGTACTGTACGACCTTCGCGAGAAATCGCAGTCAGTGGCTCATCGACCGACACAGGGCTTCGACTTGCTCCAGGTAGAAGCGGCATTTCGTGCGCAGCGTCCTGAGGTTCGGATCGTCGGCGCCGTTGATCTCGATGGTCTGCATCATGAACTCGAAATGGGCGTGAAAGGCGTCCGCCGCGCCCCACAGGCTGTCGGTCTGCCAGGTTTCGGCCATCGCCACTGAAATCAGTCGCCGGGCCTCGGCACGCGCGGCATCCGACGATGCCGGCCGGCAGGCGATCAGGGCATGGAGCCGGCTGAAGACACCGTCTCTGGCGTCGACACTTCTGATGGGTGCGATCATGTTCATCGGCGGGTCCCCCTCAATCTCTATCTATGAATGTTCATTTTGCCGGCTGCTGGCGATCAAGGCGGGGATCGCGGCGGCGTCGGAAGGTCGGCCCCTGATGATGTTGGCGATCTCCGCGTCGGCCTGGTCGAACCAGTAGACCATATCGATGCGGCCGAGGTCGGCGGCGTTCTTTCTCAGGAGCGGCAGAAGGCCCTGCAGCGCGCAGAGCGTCTCCCATCGGTTCGGCTGCGAGCCGCCCGCCCCGCATACGGCTGACATTTGCATCGGGTTACGCTGTCCTTGGCTGCGCGCGGTTCTCCTTCGCGTGCACCTTGGCATGCATCGGATTGCCGCTGAGCTGCGCATGCCGGGTCGGCCGTGCGCCGCGCAGGACATCGAAGGCCTCGGCATAGGCCATGCCCAGCAGGTATGAAATCATGGGAAAGCGGCCTGCTTCGGCCATCTGCACCAGTTCATTGGTCATTGATGCGATATATTGAAGACTATCAATCTCTGATTGACGTAAAGACTGATTCATCACCGTGTTGCTCCTGTAGTCGAAGTTAAGTTATTGGAACGGGTTACTGGCTACACTGGACATAGGCGGTTAGTTAATCGACTGGCCCGCGGGATGTGGGCTTGGTTGCGGGGCCGAGAGCGTCAACCCATAGATAGGTGCATCGGTCAGGCGGTCGAGGCCAAGAAGACGCTTGATCGCTGAATGGCTGAGCGCCGCCGTGGGGCAGGCCGACAGCCTATGCCTGGTCGCCGCCAGCATCATGTTCTGGCCGATATGGCCTGCCTCGATCAGCACGACGCGGTAGGCGTTTGCATCCTCATATTTCCACATGGTGCGGTCGAGCCTGGCGCAAAGCAGAATCAAGCAAGGCATGGCATCCGCCCATTCCTGCCCGCCGACCAGTTCGGAGATCTTCGGCAGATGGTTGGCCGAGATCCTGCCAAGATCGTGATCGGCGGCGGAATAGTGATAGACACCGGGCTCCAGGCCCTCGACGCCAAACGCAACAACATAGGCCTCGTAGGGGTTCCGAGCGCCGCCAGAAGGGGTCATGCCCAGGGGCAGGGCGCCGACGCAATTGCCGGTCTCGCCGGTAATGCCCATGCCCGCGAACAGGCAGTCGGAAAGCTGCTGCGCCGTGATGGTGGGCGCGGCCGCGGTGCGGTTGGTGCGGCGCCGTGCCATCAGGCTCAGAAGTTCGTTGTCGTCGAGTGCGTTCGGCAGCCGAATGGCGCCCGTGGCATTCTTGAGCAGAAGGTCGGGTTGCGCGACGTGACCGGCGCGTTCGATCTGGCGTGCCTCGGCCTGTTCAATGGTCATGAACTCGGCGTCCTGGACGCAGAAATGCATCAGCGCGGTCGGGATACCCCAACTCCACTGTCCGGAAAATTCTGTTTCCTGTTCGGCCAGCGGCGAGCCGGCGGCGACCAGGGCGGAAAAATCAAGCAATTGCGGGACGACGGCGTTGAGGTCTGATTTCGACCATCCGTGGGCGCGTGCGATTTCCGCCGTGGAGGCCCATTCGCCCCAGGATGCAAGAAGGCCGATCACCTCGGGGCTGCATTCGAAGACGCTTCTGGTCAGGAAGTTGCAGGCCGTGATCTTGTTGGTCCCGTGATAGAAGACAAGGGTTTTTGCAGAGCGCATTTTCATGATGCTGAATGCTGTTTTTGTGGATGTGAGACGCCGACAGGCGAAAGCCCATCGGCGCCGAACGACTTCAGCGCTTGTTGTAGTGCATGCCCTGCGAGAAGAAGACGGTCTGCGTGCCCGCGACAACCGTCAGCTTCGGGGCGCTGTTCACTTTCTTGGCCATTCTTATCCCTTCCCCGCCCCCCAATGGGGGCTGTTGAAAGATCCTCACCGTGGGATCCGCAAGAAGAAAGGTAAGTTCGAAAGAGTTAATGATTTATTAAAATTGCAGTAAAGCCAACGTGATCTAAAATATCTTTCTTGGCACCAAAGTCTAAAAAATCGATTTTACTCAGATATGGAGTAGGCAATCGCCAGCATACGCTCTTTCGGGATATTCTTATTCTTATTTAGCGTAAGCGATCGGCCGATGCATGTCGTCCGGACGTGGCCCGGTTTGGGGAGAACGACATGCATGAGAACAAGGGCCTAAGGTGCGTCACATAATCCGTTCAAACGCGACACGCTTCAGGCCAGCCCGTCCCGGGCGAGGCTGACGACGAGTTGATCGACGCCCGGATCGTCAAGACCGATGACATGCGCCATGCGGATCGCATGCCGTGGCCGGATACCGGACACATCCTGCCGCATGATGACCGATACGAACGCCGGTCCGGCCTCGGTCAAAAGCATGGCCTTGCCTGTCAGCACCGGTTCGGAGATTGGGGCCCATTGCACGGAGATCAACGACGGTTCGCCGGTCTGGCGACGGTTGATGCCGCTGAAATAAATCCAGTTCAGGCGCGAGATCGCCACGCCATAGTGGTTGCCGCGCGCCCGCGCCCATGTCGAGCCACGGCGTTCCGACCATCCGGTGACCCTGCGGAATGTGACCAGTTCGGCCTCGCGACGCACGAAGGTCACCGAGCGCATCAAGAGGTCGGAACGGCCCGGAATTGAAAAGTAGGTGAAATAGGTGCCGCCCGCTATCGATGGGGCGGGTGGGCGGATCATCTGGTTGAACAGGCTTTCGGAAATCGGCAGCAGGCCGGGATCCCTGGGCTCGGGAATGCCAGGGTCCTGGTACAATTCGGCTTCGTTGACGTGGAAATAGTCACAGATCAGCTTGGCAGTGGCCTTGTTGGGAACGCTCTGCCCCTGCAGGTAACGTTCGAACTGCGTACGGTTGATACCCAACTCACGGCATACCGCGCTAACGGAGGCATGGTCCTTGCAGAGCCGTCTGAGATTTGCGCCGAGATTCTCGCGAATGGACACTTTTTTGCTTTCGCAGGCGGATGCTTCATTTCGACTCGAAATCCATATAGCGCCTTCGGTCGCCCCCGCCGAAACGCCTCGCTACAACACACAGAAAAAACTGATTTGATAGCGCCAGTCTAATGAGGCAGGTTCCAAAAAAAACAGCGCCAAGCAGACAGTCGGTATCGCCATAAGTCCAATTGACAACCGCATCGCCTGCCGAATCGCGAAAATCGTGTACGGCGATTTTGGGGAGATCGGCGCTGCACGCGCATCGCGTCGCGGCGGATGATGCCTGGACCTTGCCAGTGCCGCAAAAAATGGAAGACAGATTATTCCGATGGTGGAGCTGAGGAGGATCGAACTCCTGACCTCGTCATTGCGAACGACGCGCTCTCCCAGCTGAGCTACAGCCCCGTCCAACGGATGGCGCATTTATCGGGCGCGACGGATTTCTGTCAAGGCGGCGTTTTGCCGAAATCCATGCTGCCTGGCGCATGGCAGCCGGCTCTTGCCGGTTTGGCGTGCAATGGCTACATGTCGGCAACAATTGGAGACCGGCATGCTCGCCCTCATTCAAACAATCGTCATGGCGCTTGACCTCTACTGGTGGATCATCATCGCCTCGGCGATCTTTTCCTGGCTCTATGCCTTCAACGTGGTCAATTCGCGCAACCAGTTTGTCGGCAGCATCGGCAACATGCTCTACCGGCTGACCGAGCCGGCGCTGCGGCCGATCCGGCGTTTCATGCCCGATCTCGGCGGCATCGACATTTCGCCGATCATCCTGCTCTTGATCCTGTTCTTCATCAGGCAGTTCATTCTCACCACGATTGCGCCGCTGGTGCTGTGAGCCCCGCGACCGCATGAGCGCGCCGTTCCGTGTTCGCGAGAACGGCATCGACCTGTTCGTGCGGCTGACGCCAAAATCGTCCTCGGATCGGCTCGAAGGCGTCGAAACATCGGCCGACGGGCGATGCCATTTGAAGGCGCGTGTCCGCGCCGTGCCGGAAAACGGCGCCGCCAATCAAGCGCTGGAGAAGCTGGTCGCCAGGACGCTGGGGGTGCCGGCATCGGCTGTTTCAGTTGTTGCCGGCGGCACGGCGCGGCTGAAGACGCTGCGCGTCGTTGGCGAACCGGAAATGCTGACGAAGAGCATCGAGGCGTTCGGCGTATAGTCCATCGCCTCGCCGCGCGGCGCCCGGGTCAATCGCCTAGCGGCAGCCTTGGGTCGTCGACCTTCAGCGTGTTCACGCTCTGCTTGATGCGGCGCAAATTCTCCAGCACTTTCGGGCCGCGCGTCTCAGCCACCGATGTCACGATCATGTCGACGATCGCCAGCAGCGCGTAGCGCGACGATGTCGGCTTGTAGATGTTGCCATCCTCGAGCGGCTGCAAATGGATGACCGTGTCGGCAGCCTTGGCCAGTGCCGAATCGGGAGCGGTGATGGCGACCGTGGTGGCGCCATATTGCTGGGCGACCTGCACCGCCTCGATGACCGAGCGCGCATAGCCCGACACCGAAAAGGCGACCAGCGTGGTCTCCGGCGTGGCGACGGCAGCGTACATGCGCTGCAACTGGCCGTCGATCTGCGCCAGCACGGGCAGGCCGAGCCGGAACAGCCGGTTCTGCATTTCGGTCGCCATCATCGAGGAGATGCCGCCGGAGCCAATGCACAGCACGTTGCCCGACGTCGCCAGCCGCGCGGCGACGGCGACCAGCGTCGTCATGTCGAGGTTCTCGCTGGCGCGCTGGATGGCCGTAACGGCCGCTTCGGTGATGGCCGTGGCGATGCGCTGCTCGCGGGCGTCCCGGCTCAACGGCTCGGGTGACAGATACTGGCCGCCTATGGCGATGGCCTGCGCCAGATAGAATTTGAAATCACGCAAGCCCTCGCAGCCGAGATTGCGGCAGAAACGGGTTACCGTCGGTTCGCTGACGCCGACGCGCGCGGCAATTTCGGAGATCGCCGCCTTGGAGGCGAAATCGAGATCGGAGAGCACAAGGCCAGCCAGCCGGCGGTCCGATTTGGTGCCGTCCTGCGACATCAGCTGCAGCCGCGTGATGATGTCGGCCGGCGTCTTCATGCCCGTGTCTTCGTCATCACGTTGGTCGCTTCGTCTTCATGCCATTGCCTTCGCAGGGGTGGCGTTATAGCGGCAGGCCGGTCGCCTTGTCGAACAGATGGATGTTGCCGGGATCGACCGAGACCGGCAGCAGATCGCCTGGCCTGACCGGCACCCTGTCGCGGAACACGGCCCGCACGGTGTCGGCGCCGATGGCGCCATAGACATGGGTCTCGGAACCGGTCGGCTCCACGACATCCACCTTGAGCGCCATGGCGTCGGTCGCCTCGCCGATAACGAAATGCTCGGGCCGGATGCCTGCCTCCACGGTGCTACCCGCCGGCAGCGCCTTGCCGGCAAGGGCAAGCCGGCCGCCGCCGGCCGATTCGAACCATGTCTTTTCGGGCGTTGTCTTCAGAGCGCCGGAGACAAAGCTCATCGAGGGTGAGCCGAGGAAGCCGGCGACGAATTTGTTGGCCGGCCTGTCATAGAGCTCCAGCGGCGCGCCGACCTGCTGGATCCGGCCTCGATCCATCACGACGATGCGATCGGCCATGGTCATGGCCTCGATCTGGTCGTGGGTGACATAGACGATGGTCGATTTCAGCCGCTGGTGCAGCGCCTTGATCTCGGTGCGCATCTGCACGCGCAATTGCGCGTCGAGATTGCTGAGCGGCTCGTCGAACAGGAACACCGAGGGTTCGCGCACGATGGCACGGCCCATGGCGACGCGCTGGCGCTGGCCGCCCGAGAGCTGGCGAGGATAGCGGTCGAGATAGGAATAGAGGTTGAGGACGCCGGATGCCTTCTTGACCTTGTCGTCGATCGCGGCGCGGCTCTCACCGCGGATTTTCGGGCCGAAGCCGATATTGTCCGAGGCCTTCAGGTGCGGGAACAGCGCATAGGACTGGAATACCATGGCGATGTTGCGCTGCTGCGGCGGCAGGTCGTTGGCGCGGAGGCCGCCGATCAGCAGGTCGCCGGAGCTGATCGTCTCCAGCCCGGCCAGCATGCGCAGCAAGGTCGACTTGCCGCAGCCGGAGGGGCCGACCAGCACCACGAACTCGCCGCTCTTGATATCGAGGCTGATGTCCTCGAGGATCCTGTGCTGGCCGAAGGATTTCGACAGGTTGCGGAACTGGACGTCGGTCATGGTCACGCTCCCAATATGTCGTCGATGAACGGCAGGCAGCCGGCGGTCAGCCCGGCATCGACGGGCATCACCACGCCTGTTACGCCCGAGGCGCGGTCCGATGCAAGGAAAGCAACTGCTTCCGCCACTTCCGAGGCATTGACGATGCGGCCGAGCGGATAGAGCCGCTTGAGCTTGCCCAGGATCTCCGGGTCCTTGGCGAGGCGGTGGTCCCAGGCAGCGGTGCGGATCGATCCGGGACAGACGACGTTCGCGCGCACGCCGCTGCGGCCAAGTTCGACGGCGACCGATTTGGCATAGGCGTTGATGCCGGCCTTGGCGGCGGCGTAGGCCGGGTTGCCGAAATGCGCGATGGCATTGACCGACGAGATGAAGACGATGCTACCTGAACCGCGCGCGGCCATCGCCTTCGCAAGTGGGTCGGCGAAGGTCATCACCCCGGTCAGGTTGAGATCGAGCTCGTGCTCAATTCTGTCGGTGTCGAGCGCATAAATCGTCTCGGCGCGCGTCCAGCCGGCATTGTTGATCAGGATGTCGGGCACGCCATCCCTGTCCAGCACGGCAGCGATCCCTGCCTCGATCGAAGCCCGGTCGAGAAGGTTGAAGACATGGCGCGAGGCCAGCCGCGGGCTTGCCAGCGCCTCCTCTGACTGGTCGCAGCCGACCACGCGTGCGCCCCTGTCTGCCAGCAATGCGACGATCGCCGAGCCAAGACCGCCACCGGCCCCGGTGACGACGGCAGTCCTGCCTTCGAATTCGGCTTTCGAAACCACGGCGCTCGCTCCTTCCGCAGATCAGGCAGATCCCCCGCAGGCTATTGAAAGGAATGTAATTAAGCAACATAATAATCCGCTTGCATGCCGTAAATTCATCGATAATGTAGGAAAGTCACATAAATCTTGTGCCAGCCCATCGGCACAGGGAGCGCAAATGCGCGGAGCAAATGGGAGAGATGAGATGAGCCTTGCCAAATGGACTGCCGGCCTGATGGCCGGAATGAGCATGCTGGCCTTCGCGGCGCAGGCGAATGCGGGTGAAGTGCGCGTCACCGTCGCCGAATACAGCGCCAAGACCGGCCCCTATTTCGAGGAAGTGAAGAAGGAATTCGAGGCGAAGAACCCCGGCATTACCGTCAAGTTCGAAGTGGTGCCGTGGGATGTGTTGTTGCAGAAGCTGACCACCGACATCACCGCCGGCACCAATGCGGATCTGTCGATCATCGGCACGCGCTGGCTGATCGATTTCGTCCAGCAGGATGTCGCCGAGCCGCTCGACGGCTACATCACGCCCGAATTCAAGGGCCGATTCATCGACACGTTCCTGTCGCCGTCGATCATGGGCGGCAAGACCTACGGCCTGCCGATCGCCGCCTCGGCGCGCGCCATGTATTACAACAAGGAGCTGTTCGAGAAGGCCGGCATCGCCAAGCCGCCGGCAACCTGGACCGAGCTGCAGGACGATGCGCGCAAGATCAAGGCGCTCGGCTCCGGCACGTTCGGTTTCGGCCTGCAGGGCAAGGAGATCGAAACCGACGTCTATTACTACTATGCGATGTGGTCGCAGGGCACCGAGATCCTCAACAAGGACGGCACGTCGGGCCTCGGCACCCCGGGCGCGCTCGAGGCCGCCAAGCTCTACAAGTCAATGATCGACGAAGGGCTGACGGAGCCGGGCGTCACCTCCAACAACCGCGAGGACGTGCAGAACCTGTTCAAGCAGGGCAAGGTCGGCATGATGATCACCGCGCCCTTCCTCTCCAACCAGATCAAGGACGAGGCGCCGAGCCTGAAATATGGCGTCGCCGCCATTCCGGCCGGCCCGACCGGCGCACGCGGCACCTATGGCGTCACCGATTCCATGATCATGTTCAAGAACTCCAAGAACAAGGATGAAGCCTGGAAGCTGATGGACTTCCTGTTCACCACGGAGCAGCGCGCCAAGTTCACGCAAGGCGAAGGCTTCCTGCCGGTGAACAAGGAAGAGGCCAAGATGGACTATTACGTCCACAACGCGGACCTCGCCGCCTTCACCGCGCTCTTGCCCGACGCACGCTTCGCGCCGGTCATCCCGGGCTGGGAAGAAGTCGCCCAGATCACGTCCGACGCGATGCAGAAGATCTATCTCGGCGGCGACCCCGAGGCAGGCCTGAAGGATGCGGCGGCCAAGGCCAATGCCGTGTTGAAGAAATAGGGACAGTGCCGAAGACATAAGGGCGTATCTCCCTGCGCCCGTGGCGCGCCCCAGACTCAGGCGGGGCGCGCCACATCTTGCCGATGCGAATTCTGAATTCGCCAGCCAGGCCAGCCGATGCAAAATCGTTTCCTGCCCTATCTCCTGACCTTGCCCAGCCTGTTCCTGGCGGCAGTCGTCATCTTCTGGCCGGTCTGGGACCTGATTCAGATCTCGACCCATGATGTCAGCCGCTTCGGCCAGCTGCGCGACTTCAGCGGCCTGACCAATTTCGCGGCGCTCATCGGCGATCCCGACTTCGTCGCGGCACTCTGGCGCACCGGTCTGTGGACCGTGCTGGTGGTCGGTGGCGCGCTGCTGCTGTCGGTGCCGGTGGCGATGATCCTCAACACCGACTTCTATGGCCGCGGCGTCGCCCGCGTCATCATCATGCTGCCCTGGGCGGTGTCGCTGACCATGACCGCCGTAGTCTGGCGCTGGGCGCTGAGCGGTGAAAGCGGCATGCTGAATTCGGCACTGCTCGGCCTCGGCCTGATCGATCACAACATCCAATGGCTGGCCCAGGCGGAAACCGCCTTCCCGATGCAGGTGATGATCGGCATATTGGTGACGGTGCCGTTCACCACGACGATCTTCCTCGGCGGCTTGTCGTCGATCCCGGACGATCTTTACGAGGCGGCGGCGCTCGAAGGGGCCACGCCGCTGCAGCAGTTCCGCGAGATCACCTTTCCGCTCTTAAAACCGTTCATCAACATCGCCATCGTGCTCAACACCATCTATGTCTTCAATTCGTTCCCGATCATCTGGGTGATGACGCAGGGCGGGCCGGCCAACTCGACCGACATCCTGGTCACCCACCTCTACAAGCTCGCCTTCCGCATCGGCAAACTGGGTGAAGCCTCGGCGGTGTCGCTGGTGATGTTCGCCATATTGCTGGTCTTCACCATGATCTATGTACGCCTCGCCATGCGGGAGCAGCGCGCATGAGCAGCAAGCTGAAGCGGACCGTCATCGCCTGGCTGCTGCTGGCGCCGCTGATCGTGGTGACGCTGTTTCCCTTCGCGGTGATGTTCCTGACCGCGGTCAAGCCACGGCAGGAAGTGCTGTCACCGACATGGTGGCCGAGCGAGTTCCGCTGGTCGAACTTCTCCGACATGTGGGTGGCGACCGGCTTCGGCCAGGCGCTGGCCAACTCGCTCTACGTGTCGGTTATCGCCACTGTCGGCGCCATCCTGATCTCGGTTCCCGCCGCCTACGCCATGTCGCGCTTTCGCTTTGCCGGCTATGGCGCCTTCCGCCAATTCCTGCTGATCTCGCAGATGATTTCGCCGATCGTGCTGGTGCTTGGCTTGTTCCGGCTGATGGCCGCCTGGGGGCTGGTCGAATCAACGACGGCGCTGGGCTTCATCTACATGGCCTTCAACGTCGCCTTCACGGTGTGGATGCTGCAGAGTTATTTCGACACCATCCCGCGCGATCTCGAGGAAGCCGCCTGGATGGAGGGCGCCGGCCGCTGGCTGACCCTGCGCAAAGTGTTCCTGCCGCTTTGCCTGCCGGCGATCGCGGTGACGGCGATCTTCACCTTCATCAACGCCTGGAACGAGTTTGTCGTGGCGCTGACCATGCTGCGCAGCCAGGAGAGTTACACGCTGCCGATCCAGGTCTTTTCTCTCGTTGCGGGCCGCTACACGATCGAGTGGCACCACGTCATGGCGGCGACGCTGCTGGCGACCTTGCCGGTGGCGATCCTGTTCATCTGGCTGCAGCGCTACCTAGTCAGGGGACTGGCGCTCGGGGCGGTCAAATAGCCGCGATTCATCACGGAGTTTACATGCGTATCTTCACCGCCTCACTGGCGACGGAAACCAACACCTTCTCGCCGGTCCCGACCGACCGGGCCTCGTTCGAGATGGCGTTCTATGCCGGGCCGGGCAAGCATCCCGAGACGCCGACACTGTGTTCCTCGCCAATCGTCGCCTTGCGCCGGCGCGCGGCGAAAGAAGGGCTGACCGTGATCGAAGGCACCGCCACCTGGGCCGAGCCCGGCGGTCTAGTGCAGCGGCAGACCTTCGAGGCGCTGCGCGACGAGATTCTTGGGCAGCTAGAGGCGGCGCTGCCGGTCGATGCGGTCATCCTGGGGCTGCATGGCGCCATGGTGGCGCAGGGCTATGACGATTGCGAGGGTGACCTGCTCGAGCGCGTGCGGGCAATCGTCGGGCTTGACGTGGTGATCGCCTCAGAGTTCGATCCGCACAGCCATCTGACGCCGAAGCGCGTGGCGGCCTCCGACATCATGGCCTATTTCCTCGAATTCCCGCACACCGATTTCTACGAGCGCGGCGAGCATGTCGTCGAGCTTGGGCTGGCGGCGGCGCGGGGCGAGATCAAGCCCGTCATTTCGACCTTCGACTGCCGCATGATCCAGGTGCTGCCGACCAGCCGCGAGCCGATGCGCTCCTTTGTCGACCGCATCAAGGCGCTGCATGGCAGGGACGGCGTGCTGTCGGTCTCGGTCGTCCACGGCTTCATGGCGGCCGACGTGCCGGAAATGGGCACGCGGATCCTTGTCGTCACCGACAATGACAAGGCCAAGGGCGACGCGCTGGCGGAGCGGCTCGGGCGCGAGCTCTACGGCTTACGCGAAAAGACGGCGATGACGATGCTGAACACCGATGATGGCATCGACCGGGCGCTTGCGGTTCGCGCTGAAAATCCGGGCAAACCGGTGGTTATTGCCGACGTCTGGGACAATCCCGGCGGCGGCGTTCCCGGCGACGGCACGTTCGTGCTGCGCCGAATGCTGGCGCGTGGGCTGGACAATGTCGGCGTGGCAACGATCTGGGACCCGATCGCCGTCACCTTCTGCCTGGCCGCCGGCGAAGGCGCGCTCATCGACCTGCGTTTCGGCGGCAAGGCCGGTCCGCAGGCCGGTGAGCCGATCGACGCGCGCGTCAAGGTGCTGAAGGCCGTTGCCGAGGGCTGGCAGAGTTTCGGACCAAGCCGGGTGACGCTCGGGCCGACCGCGCTGGTCCGCATCGAAGGCACCGAGGTCGACATCATCCTCAACACCAACCGAACGCAAACCTTCGAGCCGGATATCTTCTCCAACATCGGCGTCGATCCGCTGGGCAAGGATATCCTGCTGATCAAGTCGACCAACCATTTCTACGCCGGCTTCGAGCCGATCGCCGCCGAGATCATCTATGTCACGGCGCCGAGTTCGTATCCCAGCAACCCGGCGGTGACGGACTACAAGAAGCTGACGCGGCCGGTATGGCCACGGGTGAAGGATCCTTGGGAGAGCCGCTGATCTCCCCCCTTGAGGGGGAGATGTCGCCGAAGGCGACAGAGGGGGTCGCCTCACGTGAAGCGCCAACCTTCATCCGCCGCAGCAGGTCGCGCCCTGTCGGACCGACCCCCTCTGGCCGCTTTGCGGCCATCTCCCCCTCGAGGGGGGAGATCGGCGCTACACCAATCCCCGCTTCACCATCATCGCTTCGGGCGAAGGCATCTTGCCGCGAAACGCGGTGTAGAGTTCTTCCGGGTCCTTCGAACCGCCGGCGGCGTAGATGTTCTTGCGCAGCCGTTCGGCCAACGCCGGGTTGAAGGGATCGCCAGTCTCCTCGAAGGCGGCGAAGGCATCGGCGTCGAGCACTTCCGACCACATGTAGGAGTAGTAGCCGGCGGAGTAGCCGTCGCCCGAGAAGACATGGCCGAAATGCGGGGTGCGGTGGCGCATCGCGATCGTGTCGGGCATGTCCAGCTTTTCGAGCGTTTCGGTTTCGAAACGAAGCGGTTCCGCCGGGGCATCCGGCCGCGCGTGATAGGCCATGTCCATCAAGGCGGAAGACGTGAATTCGACCGTGGCGAAGCCGGCGCCGAAGGTGCGCGTGGCCAGCATCTTGTCGAGCAGCGCTTTCGGCATCGGCTTGCCGGTCTTAACGTGCAGCGCGTGCTTTTCCAGCACCGCCGGCACCGTCAGCCAATGCTCGTAGAGCTGGGAGGGCAGTTCGACGAAATCGCGGCTGACGGAAGTGCCTGACACCGACGGCCAGGTGACGTCCGTCAGCATGCCGTGCAGCGCGTGGCCGAATTCGTGGAA
Source organism: Mesorhizobium erdmanii (assembly GCF_013170725.1). NCBI lineage: Bacteria > Pseudomonadati > Pseudomonadota > Alphaproteobacteria > Hyphomicrobiales > Phyllobacteriaceae > Mesorhizobium > Mesorhizobium erdmanii. Next base: position 1,190,213 of record NZ_CP033361.1, read on the forward strand.
CAGCGTTTTCGCCTCGTCGACCGACAGCAACGCCGGTTCTCCCGCAGGCGGCTTGGCGAAGTTCATGATGTTGTAGATCACCGGCTTCGAGCCGTGGCCAAGCTTGTAACCGGACTTCAGCGCACTCATCCAGGCGCCGGAACGCTTCGAGGGCCGCGCGAAATAGTCGGCGAGGAACAGGCCGCGCTCACTGCCGTCGGCATTCTTCACGACGAAGACGCGCGCGTCCGGATGCCAGGCGACAATGCCCTTTCTCTCCTCGAAAGTGATGCCGAACAGTCTTGTCGCGACATCGAAGCAGGCGTTGATGACGCGGTCGAGCTGCAGATAAGGCTTCAGTTCCGCCTCGTCGAAGGCGAATTTTTCCGCGCGCAGCTTCTCCTGGTAGAAGCGCCAGTCCCAGGCGGCGAATTTTTCGTTGCTGCCGGCTTCCGCCGCCAGCCGTTCCAACTCCTTCTGGTCGGCGGCGGCCTTTTCCAGCGCCTTTTCCCAGACCGGGTCGAGCAGGTCGTGCACCGCCTTCGGCGTCTTGGCCATGGTGTCGTCGAGCTTCAGCGCAGCGAAGGAGGCGTAGCCGAGCAGCTTCGCCTTTTCGGCGCGCAGCTTCAGCATGTCGCGTACCACGGACGTGTTGTCGGAGGCGCCGCCATTCTGGCCGCGCATGGTGAAGGCGCGGAAGGCGATCTCGCGCAGATCGCGGCGTTCCAAGAAGGTCGAGAACGGCTCGTAGATCGAGCGCGACAGGGTGACGGCGTAACGGCCCTTCTGGCCGCGCATCTCGGCGGCCTCGGCCATCGAGCTTTTCAGGAAATCCGGCAGGCCGGCAAGATCGGCCTCGTCGAGGAACAACGCCCAGTCGCGTTCGTCGGCCAGCACATTCTGGCCGAAAGTCGTGCCGAGCGACGACAGTTCCTCATTGATCCTGGCCAGCCGCTTCTTGCCCTCGGCATCGAGCTTGGCGCCGGAGCGGACAAAACCTTTCCAGGTCTTCTCCAGCACCCGCAGGGTTTCGGCGTCGAGGCCGAGGCTCTCGCGGCGCTGGTAGAGGTCGTCAATGCGGGCGAAAAGTTTCTCGTTCATCGAGATCGCCGAGAAATGCCTGGACATTTTCGGCGAGATGTCGCGCTCCAGTGCCTGAATGGCATCGTTGGTGTGGGCGCCGGCGCGGCACCAGAAGATCGACGAGACGTGGTCGAGCGCCTCGCCGCCGAGTTCCAGCGCGGCAAGCGTGTTGTCGATGGTCGCCGCATCCTTGTTTCCGGCGATCGCATCGATCTCCGCCTCATGCGCCTTCAGCGCCGCGTCGAAGACCGGGGAGAAATCGCCGTCGCCGATCTGGGCAAAATCAGGTAGGCCGAGCGGCCCTTGCCAGGCGGTCAGCGGATGGGCGGCGAGGTCGACGGCTTTCGGAGAGGGCATGGAGGGTCTTTCGCTGGCATCAAGGAGGAGGGTGTCTCGGATGTAGGGCGCGGCCCACGAGCCCGCAATATGGCAGCTGGCCGGTCCGGCTCAATAGCCCTCGCAGTTTTCGGCGATGGCCGCTTGCGAGCTGGCGGTGATGTGGTTGTCGGTCACCGCGAAGGTTTCCCGCATCAACACGTCATTGTCGGGGAAGTCGTAGCAGGCGATCACCGTTGTGACGCCGCCTTCGCTCTTTGCGATCCGATGGCGGATCGCGGCGCCCGCGACGGCACCCTTCCATTCATCGAGCGCGGCAATGAATTCCTGCTTGCTCTGAACGATGCCAAGGTCGTCAAGTTTGATCCGGACGTCGTCGGCAAGCAGGTCGGCGAGTTCGGTGCGGTCTGCGACCAGCAGCGCCGAATACCAGCGGCTGATGATGGCGCCGTCATCGGCGCGCGCGGCAATAATCGCTATAAGCAATGCGGCGGCCGTTAAAACGACCGAGCGGACGTTCGTCACCCGGCGCGCCGCGCCGTTCATTCCAGCACTGGCCGCTCGAAGTCGCCAGTCTCCTTGTTCATCACCCAGAGCTCGCCGGTCGAAATGTCGAACCAGGCCCCGTGCAGCGACAGCCGCCCCTTGCCTTCAAGGATCGAGACACAGGGAAAAGTCCTGAGGTTGGCGATGGAATAGCGGATCGATATGCGTTCCAAGGCAGTCTGGCGCTCCGTCGCCGTCATCAAGGTGCTGGAGGCGACGGTCTCGGCGGCGGGCGCGATCAGGCTCATCCATTTGCCGATGAAGTCGCCTGGAGACAGCGGCGCCGATGTGGTGTCGAGCGCGGCGCGGATGCCGCCGCAGCGGCCGTGGCCCATGACGACGATGTTCTTGACCTTGAGGCTCTGCACAGCGAATTCGAGCGCGGCCGAGGTCGAATGGAACTCGCCGTCCGGCTCGTAAGGCGGCACCAGATTGCCGACATTGCGCAGCACGAAGAGTTCGCCCGGCCCGGCGTCGAAGATCGCTTCGGGGGCCGAGCGCGAATCGCAGCAGGCGACGATCATCGTCTCCGGGGCCTGCCCCTCACGCGCGAGGTCGCGATAGCGGCCGCTCTCGGTGAGGTAGCGGCCATTCATGAAATTGCGGTAGCCGGCGACGAGGTGGTCAGGAAGATGAGGCATGGGCGGCTAAGGCCTTTCCGGGGTTGGAGGCGGCAGCTCTGCTATTGTGCTTTACTCATGGTGCGATCGTGAAAGGCTCTAACGGCAAAAGCCCGTCACGAGCAATGCAGAATTGTGGGGGCTGGGCAGAAATGCCATGCGTCAAAGCGCGACATCCGCCGATACTGTCACGCCCAGATGGCGACCGGTATGCCAAAACCGTCAGAGTGTGGCGGGTCAGGCAGCGGCCTGGCCGTGCCGCCGGCGATGCGGCCGGCGATCAGCATCATGACGGCGGCATCGAGAAAATCATCGGCGGCCGCACCGCGCGGCGGCAGCCGGTCGAGGAAGTCCATGGCATAGCCGTGTCGGCAGAGCAGCGCCTTGCGCTCCGCCATGCCGGCCGGATTGACGCTGCCCTTGATCTTCTTCGGCAATTGCATGGCCTCACCGCCATTCAGGCGACGGAAGGCGACTTCCGGATGCGATTCGAAGATGCGGCCACGCAGATCGGGCCGTGCGATCAGCAAGGTGTCGATCTCGCGGATTTTCGAGAAGATGCCGAAGGCCTGGATGGAAACGCCGCGTGGCGGGTCGGATGTGGCCCTTGCCACCTCGCTTGCCCTGCGATGCGCGGCGTACCAGGCTTCGACGGTGGTGAAATCGCTGGTGTCGGCATAGAGCGCCGACCGCGAAGGGATCGAAAACACGCTGGATTGGCGTGGCCCGAGCAGCGGCCGCACCAGCGCCTCCGGTCCACGCCCGCCTTTGCCCGAAAACTCCGGCAGGCCGATCGGCATGTCGACGGCGACCACCGCGTCGTCGGGAACTGCCTTGAGCAACGCGCTGAAGCTGGCGAAGACATTGACCGAAGGTGCCATGCCGGGCTCGCGCCGCACGGCGATCCAGCCGTCCTTGCAGCCATCGGCGCCGACAAGCACAACCTTGGCCGGCACAACCTCCGTCGAAGTCACGCCCGGCGGTCCCGCCCCGGATGCGTGAGGTGGCGCAGCTGCACCATGGCCATCGGGTGCGACAGGCTTTGCGCATCGGTTTCAAGCTGCAATTCGTCGCCGCCGCGTTTTGAGGTGCGCGCCAGGATTTCGTAGACCGCCGCCGTGGTCGATTGCAGCGCCTTGATCGGCGGCTGGCCGGAGAGGATGCGGGCGAGGTAGACGGCCGCCGTCAGGTCCCCCGGGCCGTTTGGCGGCTTGTCGATCAGGCGGTGTTCGGCGAGCAGTGCCTGGGTGCCGTCGAGCAGCAGGTTGCCGGTGCCGCCTGAAATCATCGACTGTGCCGAGGTGACCAGCATGGTCGACGGTCCGGCGTGAAGTGCGGCCGAGATCACCGATTTCAAATCAGGCAGCGGCGCGCCGGCCATCCATTCCAGTTCGAAACGGTTGGGGGTGGCTATGTCGGCGATCGGCATCAGCCGGTCGCGCATGGCGGCGGCGGTGGGCTCGGGCACATAAAGGCCGCCGGAATCGCCCATCACCGGGTCGCAGATATAGACGGCACCCGGCGTCCTGGCCTTGACCGCGGCAACCAGCGAGGCGACGGCCTCGGCCTGGCCGGCTTCGCCCAGATAGCCTGACAGCACGGCGCCGACCTCGCCCAGCCATGGCGCGCGCTCGAGATCGGCCATCAGCGCCTTGAACTGGTCGAGCGGTGGAACGATGCGCGTCGCCCGGCCGTGGCCTGGATGCCAGGGCAGAATAATGGTCGGCACCGCCCAGACCGGAAAGCCCAGCGTCTCCAGCGCGAAGACGGCGGCACGGTTGCCGACCGAACCGCGGGCGACATGGCTCGAAATGACGATGACCGCACGCGGCGCGTCGGGTTTTTCGGCGCTCATTGTTTTTTGATTCCTAGCTGCCCCGGGTGAGGAAAAGCACGAGCCAGACCATCAGGCCCAGCGCCAGAAGCAGGCCGAGTATCCTGCCAATGCGCGTGCCCCAGACTTCGATCGGATCGGTGCGGTCGGCGTCGGTGGCGGCGACATGGTCGCGCATGCCTTTCGTCGTCCGCGCCACGAAGGAGGTGCCGGCCGGATCGGTCTCTTGCGCGACGCGCTCGAGGATACGGCGCGATTCCCTGTCGCTGTCCTGGCGTTGCGCCATCATGATGTCCCGTTTTGACCGGACCTTATCGCGTTCGCGCGGCCAATCACAGGGCCTTGCGAGGCGTGGAGCGTTCCGGGGCGGCAGTAGCGGCCGGTGGCCGTTTTCTTGCGCGCCGATTGTGGTAATGCTTCGCATGCAACTTCTACCGAGGGAACCATCATGCTTGCCCAGCGCCTTGCTCGACCATCGACATTCCGCACGCTGCCCGCCTTCCTGATGATGGCAATCGTGCTGCCGCTGCTTGCCGGCTGCGGTTACAACACGATCCCGACGGCGGAGGAAAACGCCAAGGCGGCCTGGAGCGAGGTGCTGAACCAATATCAGCGCCGCGCCGACCTCATTCCCAACCTGGTCGAAACGGTCAAAGGCTATGCCTCGCATGAAAAGGACACGCTCGACGCGGTTGTCGAAGCGCGCGCCAAGGCAACGCAGATCACGGTGACGCCGGAAACGCTGAAGGATCCCGAGGCCCTCAAGAAGTTCCAGGACGCACAAGCCGGGCTGACCAGCGCGCTGTCGCGGCTGATCGCGGTGTCGGAGGCGTATCCCGATCTCAAGGCCAACCAGAATTTCCTCGCTCTGCAGGCGCAGCTCGAAGGCACCGAGAACCGTATCGCGGTGGCGCGGCGCGATTACATCCAGGCGGTCAGGGACTATAATCTGACACTGAAGACCTTCCCGTCGGTGCTGTGGGCGACTTTCTGGTTCCGCGGCAATGAGCCCTTCGCCAATTTCACCGTCGACGAAGACAAGATGCAGCCGCCGAAGGTCGATTTCGGCACGAAGCAGGGCGGCTGAGCGGCGGCTGTCATCAATAAATTCCGCGAAAACGACGGACCGCTGGCGTGCAACCACCCCCCTCTGTCCTGCCGGACATCTCCCCCTCAAGGGGGGAGATTAGCGTTGGGGCGCCTCGCAGTTACATCACTCTTCTTGGGCTTCTTCTCGGGTTCCTTCTCTTTCCCCTGACCGCCTTCGCCGCCGACCTGCCGGCACTGACTGGCCGCGTCGTCGACAATGCCGGCATCATCGATGCCGGCACAAAGGCGGCGTTGACGCGGAAGCTGGCCGACTTCGAGACCAAGGGTTCCGACCAGATCGTCGTCGCCACCATTCCCAGCCTCGCTGGCGAGGAGATCGAACCCTACGCCAACCGGCTGTTCCGCTTCTGGAAGCTCGGCCAGGCCAAGGAGAACAATGGCGTGCTGCTGCTGGTCGCGCCGAACGACCGCAAGATGCGCATCGAGGTCGGCTATGGGCTGGAAGGCACGCTGACGGACCTGCACACCAAGCTGATCATCGAAAACGACATGGTGCCGGCTTTCCGCGCCGGTGATTTCTCCGGCGGCATATCCAAGGCCGTCGACGACATGATCATGGTGCTGGAGGGCAATCCCGAGGAGCTGGTAGCGCGCGGCAAGCGCAACGAGCAAGCGCCGTTCAATACCGACAATCTGTTCTTTGCCGTCTTCGTCAGCATCTGGCTGATCATCGTGTTCGGCAGCATCGCGGCATCGATCCTGCCGCCGATCTTTGGCCAGAAGCTCGGGCCCGGCCGTTATCGCTGGCTCGGCATGACGTTCGAGCCTGGACGGCGCTCCTCATCCGGGGGTGGCTGGTCCTCGGGCAGTTCCGGTGGTGGCTGGTCTTCGGGTGGGGGTGGCTTTTCCGGCGGCGGCGGCTCGTCTGGCGGTGGCGGCTCTTCGGGAAGCTGGTGAGGGCGTGATGACACCCACCATCAGCCTGCCGCAGCCTGGCCATTCCAATCCGGCCATCCGTGCTCTCACGGTCGTGCTGGCGCTGCTTTTGTCCTGTTTCGCTGGTTTTGCCGCCGACCTGCCGGCACTGACTGGCCGCGTCGTCGACAATGCCGGCATCATCGATGCCGGCACAAAGGCGGCGTTGACGCGGAAGCTGGCCGACTTCGAGACCAAGGGTTCCGACCAGATCGTCGTCGCCACCATTCCCAGCCTCGCTGGCGAGGAGATCGAACCCTACGCCAACCGGCTGTTCCGCTTCTGGAAGCTCGGCCAGGCCAAGGAGAACAATGGCGTGCTGCTGCTGGTCGCGCCGAACGACCGCAAGATGCGCATCGAGGTCGGCTATGGGCTGGAAGGCACGCTGACGGACCTGCACACCAAGCTGATCATCGAAAACGACATGGTGCCGGCTTTCCGCGCCGGTGATTTCTCCGGCGGCATATCCAAGGCCGTCGACGACATGATCATGGTGCTGGAGGGCAATCCCGAGGAGCTGGTAGCGCGCGGCAAGCGTAATCCCGCCGACAGCAGCACACCCATCGACCCGATCGTCGCGGTGTTCCTGATCCTGTGGGCGACGATGTTCTTCGGTGGCCTGGCGATGGCATTCCTGCCGCCGATGTTCGGCACCAAGCTGTCGCCTGGCGTGTATAGATGGCTGGGCATGACATTTCGCTACGGCCGTGGGCCAAGCGGATCGTCCTCGGGGTCCAGCGGCTGGACAACGGGCTCGTCGGGCGGCGGTTGGTCGTCCGGGTCAAGCAGCAGCGGCGGCGGATTTTCGGGCGGCGGCGGCTCGTCCGGTGGTGGCGGTTCTTCAGGAAGCTGGTGAGACAATGGCAACACGACCGATCAGCGCGCAGGATCATGAGCGCATCGCCGACGCGATCCGCGCCGCCGAGGCCAAAACCGATGGCGAGATCTACTGCGTCGTCGCGCATGCCAGCGACGGCTATTTCGCCCCCGCCGCCGTGATGGCGACGCTTGGCATGCTGGTCGTCAGCCTCGCCGTTGCCTATGGGTTGGAGGCCTGGTGGCTCACCATCCGGCTGCCGCATTTCGTCATCGCTCAATTGCTGGCGCTGGCATGCGTGCTGGCCTTGTTGTGGGCGGTGCCCGGCCTGCGCATCCATATGGTGCCACGGCGGCTGCGCTATCAGGCGGCGCACGCCAATGCGATCAAGCAGTTCCTCGCCCGCAACGTTCACCGCACCGCCGCGCGCACCGGCGTGCTGGTCTTCGTCTCGATCGCAGAACGCTATGCCGAGGTGGTCGCCGATTCGGGTATCGACGCCAAGGTCGGCCAGCATGTCTGGGACGGCGTGGTGCGCGATCTCACGGCGCACGCCGGCGACGACCGGCTCGCCGACGGTTTCGTCAAGGCGATCGAGCAGGTGGGGGCGGTGCTGGCCGAGCATTTCCCGGTCACGGCGGGCGACGCCAACGAGCTTGACGACCATCTGGTCGAAATCTGAAAGCCTTCGGGTAGCACCACTTTACTCATCCGGCCTGTTTCCGGACGGGCTTTTGCCCCCTGCCGGCAATGTCAGGCCCGGCTGTGAGAAAGCGGTATGCGGGCCGCCCGGACTCTTGCAATCGGCCGATGCGGGCTTATGGTTAACAAATCATGAATACGCTGACGATCGACATCCGGAAAGCCGACCCGCGCGATGCAGGCGCCATCGCCGAAGTGCACCTGGAAGCCTGGCGCGGCGCCTATTCCGGCATCATTCCGCACCGCACACTGACATCGATGATCAACCGGCGCGGCGCCGACTGGTGGGCGAACGCGATTCGCCGCGCCGCGACGGTTCTGGTCGTGGAAATCGGCGGCACCATCGCCGGCTATGCGACGATCGGCAAGAACCGCGCCCGGGAGCTCAAGCAGCAAGGCGAGATCTACGAATTGTATCTGCGTCCCGAATATCAGGGCATCGGTCTCGGCCGGCGCCTGTTTTCGGCAGCCAAAGCGCGTCTTGCCGACCACGGCTTGAAAGGCATGGTGGTGTGGGCACTGGAAGACAACCAGAATGCGCTGGCCTTCTATGCCGGCGCCGGCGGTCGCGATGTCGCCGAGGGTGTCGAGATCTTCGAACAAAAAGCGCTGAAGAAGGTCGCCTTCGTCTGGGAATGACCGACGGGGACTGATCGCCGAGAGCAAAGCCGGCATGTCCGAGCATATCCCCGTGAAATCACGACGCTGAAACATCCTGTGCCGATGATTGAACGCGTCTGCTACCATCGGGTCTCGACTGACGCCGTTGAATGCGATTCGCCGCATTGCACCATTCCGCGCCGCCCGCTATCTCCTCCCCAACCGAGAGAGGGACAAAGCCATGCGCATCGAAGCCATCGCCACCGGAAAGAATCCGCCTGAGGACATCAACGTCATCATCGAAGTGCCGATCGGCGGCGAGCCGATCAAGTACGAGATGGACAAGGAGGCCGGCACGCTGTTCGTCGACCGCTTCCTGCACACCTCGATGCGTTATCCCGGCAATTACGGCTTCGTGCCGCACACGCTGTCGGGGGACGGCGATCCGATCGACGTGCTGGTCTGCAACACGCGCGCGCTGGTGCCGGGCTGCGTCATCAATGTCAGGCCGATCGGCGTGCTGATCATGGAAGACAATGCCGGCCAGGACGAGAAGATCATTGCCGTGCCGTCGCCCAAGCTGACGCTGCGCTACGAAAACGTCACCGAATACACGCATCTGCCCGAGATCACGCGCCAGCAGGTGCAACACTTCTTCGAGCACTACAAGGATCTCGAACCCGGCAAATGGGTCAAGATCGAAGGCTGGCACGATTCCAAATATGCCAAGAAGATGATCGTCGACGCGATCGCGCGGGCGAAGGCAGCCAAGTAGGCGCCGCGCCTGTGCGTGCCCTTGACCTCGCTGGCGAAGGGCACGGCGGAAGGGAATTCCGCACCGTTGCGGCAAAGTTGAGATCGCGGCATGGATCCCTGGGTCTGCGCCGCGTCGCTTCGCTCCTTGCTCCGCCCAAGGATGACGAATTACGGGCGTTCCAGCGAACGGCCAACGTTGTCAGTTATCCACCCGCCCAAAAGCCGGCACGTCGCCGATGACGGTGTGCCGGTCCTTGCCGCAGGCGAAGGTGCGCGCCTTCTCGTCGGCGAGTTTTCGCGCCTGGTCGTTTGCCTGTGGATTGCCGGTCGCCAGCACGAGGCCGACGGTACAGCTGTCGCGGCCGTCCACCTGGCCGACCTTGGCGACGAGCAGCACGTCCGTCGACTTGGTCCCGTCCTCGCCATCACTGATCGTGCGGCGGTGGATGACCGCGAAGGGCACGGCCTTGTCGCCTGTGGTTTCGATGCGCCATTCGACCTTGGCTCCCGACGAATTGAAACCGGAGAAACTTTCCCAGGCCGACGTCATGTCGCCGCCCGGCGGAAAACCGTAGAACAGCGATTCGCGGGCATCGTCATAGGCGATCAGCACGGGATAGCCGCGATAGCCGGAGCAGGCGAGATCGGCCCAGTCGCCTTCCCCTTCTCCAGCTTGCGCGTAGGTTACGCAGTCCTTCTTCCAGTCGAGGTCGGTGTAGGCGCTGGAAATGTCGCCGGCATGGGCCGCTTGGCAGAGACCGGCGAAGGCAAGCGGGATCAGAACGGCACGCATGACTGACACCTCCGGTTCGGGCCGGGGCAGCGTACCGCCAATCGCTATTTCTTCAAGCTCGCTTCGATCAGCAGGTCGGCGTTGCGGGCGACCGACTGCGCCGGCCCGCCGAGGCCGAATAGCTGGCCGCTGATATAGGCCCCTTCGATCAGAAGCAGCAGTCCATCGCCAAGCGTGTCGGCATCCTGCGCACCCATGGCGGCGGCCATGGCGCGCAGCCGGCAGCGCAGTTCCTGCTTGTTGGCTTCGCTGACCACACGGGCCGGATGGCTGCGATCGGGATACTCGACGGCCGCGTTGGTCATGCCGCAGCCACGATATTCCGCCACTTGCGTGCGCTTGCCGATGCGGGTCAGGAAAGCCTTGATCTGCGCTCGCGGGTCGCCGGGATGGGCTTCGACCGCTTCGTCGAAACGCTCCCAGTATTCAAGATCGTACTGCCTGAGATAGGAGGCCGCGAGCTCATCCTTGGAGGGGAAGCTGCGGTAGAGGCTGGGCTTGGTGACACCGGCGCGCCTGACGATCTCGTCGACACCGATCGCGCGGATGCCGCGCCGGTAGAACAGGTCGTAGGCGACGTCGAGGATCTTCTTGGCGGCCTTGGGTGGTGCCGACGCATGATCGTCGCTGATGGCAAGTTCAATATTTTTGTCGGCTGGCATCATGCGGCTCGATTGACAATGTTACCGATCGGTACGTATACACGATCCTGTCTGCAACGTACCGGTCAGTAACATGATAATTCAATCCCGTCCGTTTGGCCAGCGCTACGCTTTCGTGGTGGTCGGCGTCATCTTCCTCTGCCTGCTGGTCGCGGCCGGGCTTCGCTCCGCACCCTCGGTGATGATGCTGCCGCTCGAAAACAGCTTCGGCTGGCGGCGCGACGTGATCTCGCTGGCCGCGGGCGTCGGCATCCTGCTCTACGGTCTGACCGGTCCGTTCGCCGCCGCGCTGATGGAGAAGATCGGGTTGCGCCGCACGCTGCTTGCCTCGCTGGTGATCATGTCAGGCTCGACCGCGCTCAGCCTGCTGATGACCAAGCCATGGCATCTCTTCATCACCTGGGGCGTCTTCTCCGGCATCGGCTCCGGCGCCGTCGCTAGCGTGCTTGGCGCCACCATCGTCAATCGCTGGTTCAAGACCAATCGCGGTCTGGTCATGGGGCTGATGTCGGCCTCCAGTGCGTCAGGCATGCTGGTGTTCCTGCCGCTGATCGCCGCCTTGGCGCAGTCCGGTGGCTGGCAGCCGGTTGTCATCGCGGTCGCTGTCGCGACGGCGGCCATGATACCGCTGGTCTGGCTGCTGGTGCCGGAGCGTCCGGCCTCGATCGGCATGGTGCGTTTTGGCGCCGAGGCCGACGACGTGCCGCCGGTATCGCCGGCATCGCAAGGCAATTTCCTGGCGCATACGCTCAACACGCTGCGCCGCGCCGCCGGCACCCGGGTGTTCTGGTACCTGTTCGCCACCTTCTTCGTCTGCGGCTTCACCACCAACGGGCTGGTCGGCACCCATCTCATCGCCTTCTGCGGCGACATGGGCATCGGCGAGGTGCAGGCCGCCGGCCTGTTGTCGATGATGGGCATTTTCGACCTCATCGGCACGACGCTGTCGGGCTGGCTCACCGACCGCTTCGATCCGCGCAAGTTGCTCGGCGTCTACTATGCGGTGCGTGGCCTGTCGCTGATCTACCTGCCCTATTCCGGTTTCTCGGCAACCAGCCTGATCATCTTCGCCGTGCTCTACGGCCTCGACTGGATCGCTACCGTGCCGCCGACGCTCAGGCTTGCCAACGAGGCGTTCGGCGACCGCAGCGGCCCGATCGTGTTCGGCTGGATAGTCGCCGGGCATCAGGTTGGCGCCGCCACGGCAGCGGCCTTCGGCGGCACCATGCGCGAGCTGCAGGGCAATTACGAACTGGCGTTCCTGATCGCCGGCATGACCGCGATTGCCGCAGCCTGTATCTCGCTGCTGATCAACACCAGCAAGCCGGCGTTCGATCCGGAACCGCAGCCAGCTTGAGGTGTGAGCTCTGTAATCTCCCCCCTCGAGGGGGAGATGTCGCCGAAGGCGACAGAGGGGGTCCTCGCGCGTGAAGCGCTGGCGTCCGGCGCCTGCGATAATGAGTTGAGCCCGGTCGAACCGACCCCCTCTGGCCTGCCGGCCATCTCCCCCTCGAGGAGGGAGATTAGCAGCTTCGCCCTCTAATCCGGGTAGCAAACCATCGGAATGTTCGGCCACACGGCGCTGTCGCAGTTGGCGGCGGCCTGGCGCTGCTTGAAGGCGGCGCTGACCGGGCCGGTGACCACGGGATCGACTCCATCGGGCGCGTCGGCGAAGATCTGTTCGGCCGGTGCATTGGACGGCAGCGCCGGGCGCGTCTCTTTCAGTGTCGCGGCCGACTGCGCGGCGTTGGCCGCCAGCAGCATGGCAAAGGCCACGGAGGCGATGAGGGGCCAAAATCGGTTGAGTTTGTCGGTCATGATGGTCGAACTGCCCGGGCCTGAAAAGGTTCCCGCCTTGGTTAACGAAATCATTTCGCACGCAGATGCTTAAGATTTGATGAGTATTTGGTGTCGCGCTTCCCCTTTCGCAACTGCGAAAAACCCTGTATGAGCCGCGCAACCGAAAGAGGCAGCGCCTTTGGCCTGCTGCCTGCAACGCTTCCGAGACCAGAACATGAAACTCCGTAATATCGCGATCATCGCGCACGTCGACCATGGAAAGACCACCCTAGTCGACCAGCTTTTGAAGCAGTCCGGCTCGTTCCGCGACAACCAGCGCGTCGCCGAGCGCGCCATGGATTCCAACGACCTCGAAAAGGAACGCGGCATCACCATCCTGGCCAAGGCGACCTCGGTCGACTGGAAGGATACGCGCATCAACATCGTCGATACCCCCGGCCACGCCGATTTCGGCGGTGAAGTCGAGCGCATCCTGTCGATGGTGGATTCGGCCATCGTGCTGGTAGATGCCGCCGAAGGCCCGATGCCGCAGACCAAGTTCGTCGTCGGCAAGGCGCTCAAGGTCGGCCTGAAGCCGATCGTCGTCATCAACAAGATCGACCGGCCGGACGCCAGGCATGTCGAGGTGGTCAACGAGGTGTTCGACCTGTTCGCCGCGCTCGACGCAACCGACGAGCAGCTCGATTTCCCGATCCTCTACGGTTCGGGCCGTGACGGCTGGGTTTCGGAAAATCCGGAAGGCCCGAAGGACCAGCAGCTGGCGCCACTGTTCGACCTCATCGTCAGGCATGTGCCGGCGCCGACGGTTCATCCTGGCCCGTTCCGCATGATCGGCACCATCCTGGAAGCCAACCCCTTCCTCGGCCGCATCATCACCGGCCGTATCGAATCCGGCACGCTGAAGGCCAACCAGGCGGTCAAGGTGCTGCACCATGACGGCACCCAGATCGAAACCGGCCGCATCTCGAAGATCCTGGCTTTCCGTGGCCTCGAGCGCCAGCCGATCGAGGAGGCCCAGGCGGGCGACATCGTCGCCATCGCCGGGCTGTCGAAGGGTACCGTCGCCGACACGTTCTGCGACCTGGCGGTGACCGAGGCGCTGCATGCGCAGCCGATCGATCCGCCGACCGTGACCATGTCGTTCCTTGTCAATGACAGCCCGCTCGCCGGCACCGAAGGCGACAAGGTGACCAGCCGCGTCATCCGCGACCGCCTGCTGCGCGAGGCCGAAGGCAATGTCGCGCTGAAGATCGAGGAATCGCCGGACAAGGATTCCTTCTTCGTCTCCGGCCGTGGCGAATTGCAGCTCGCCGTGCTGATCGAGACGATGCGCCGCGAAGGCTTCGAAATCGCCGTGTCGCGTCCGCGCGTCGTTATGCAGAAGGGCGAGAACGGCGAATTGCTCGAACCGGTCGAGGAAGTCGTCATCGACGTCGACGAGGAGCATGCCGGCGTCGTCGTGCAGAAAATGTCGGAGCGCAAGGCCGAGATGGTCGAACTGCGCCCATCCGGCGGCAACCGCCAGCGCATCGTTTTCCATGCGCCGACGCGCGGCCTGATCGGCTACCAGTCGGAGCTTCTGACCGATACGCGCGGCACCGCCGTGATGAACCGGCTGTTCCATGCCTACGAGCCCTACAAGGGCGAACTGCCGGGCCGCACCAATGGCGTGCTGATCTCCAACGAGCAGGGCGAATCGGTCGCCTACGCCATGTGGAACCTGGAAGACCGCGGCCCGATGGTCATCGACCCGGGCGTCAAGGTCTATCAGGGCATGATCATCGGCATCCATAGCCGTGACAACGACCTCGAAGTGAACGTGCTGAAGGGCAAGAAGCTGACCAACATCCGCGCCGCCGGCAAGGACGAGGCGGTCAAGCTCACCCCGCCGATCCGCATGACGCTGGAACGCGCGCTTGCCTGGATCCAGGACGACGAGCTGGTCGAGGTGACGCCGAAGACCATCCGTCTGCGCAAGCTCTATCTCGATCCGAACGAGCGCAAGCGTTTCGAGAAGTCGGCCAAGGCGGTCGGCGCGGCGTAATTTTCTTACTTCCGACTGTGCATGAGAGGGGCGGAGCATTGGTGCTTCGCCCCTCCCTCGTTCAGCCGCCAGCCGCGCGGATGATGGCTTCCCGATCCGGCTCGCCGGCCAGGTCGATCCGGATCGTCACTCCCTGACGGGCCGGCTTGCGCAAGGCTTTGGCGCCGTCCGGATCGACGGCCAGCAGGCGCCGTTCCTCCAGTGCCTGAAGCCGCGAGCGCGAAATGCCGAGTTCGCCGGCGAGCAGGCGATCGAGCCGGAGCGATGTCGGCATGTCCAGCCCAAGCTGGAGTTCCAGGGCAGTCGCGGTTTGCCTGGCGCCGCCGACCAACCGCTTGCGCACGGCGACATCGGCAAACGCCTCGACACGCCCCACCTGGTTGCGCAAGGCGACGATGTCGAAGGCATGGCGCCGGGCAAGTGCCGGGTCGTTGCTTTCGAGGGCCTGCAGCAGCGCGGGTTCGATGTCGCGGCGATTGCAGCGCTCGAAAATGCCGAAATTCCAGGAATTGTCGCAGTCGACGCAGCGATAGATCAACCAGACGTCGATACGCTTGCCGTTGGCGTTGACGCGGAATTTTCCGCTGCTGCGATAGGCCTTCACGCCGCTACAGCGGTTGCAGTTGATCAGCGGTTGGGGTGCGGTTGCAGGCGTGATCGTCCAGTGGATAAGCAGAGTCGAAAACATGCCGATAAAGCCTTCCCGTCGGGAAGTTCATCAGGTCGGCAATGTCGAGATGCCCATGCGGGCGCGGCGTGGCGGTAGGCTGCGGAGATGGTAAAGTCAGGTGTCGCCGGCGGAAAGCGCGCGACAGCGGTTCAGCAGTGCCAAACCGGTCTCGAACCGCCGCCCAGAGAACACATGAACATGGAACAGGCACCACGGATGCGGCGCCATGCGAGTGTGTCGGGGGAGTTGACGAGACCGGCGGTTACTGAGGCAAAATGAAGCTCGAAATTGTTTCGCGGCGGGTCTTCTAGCGGCCTTCAAGAGACTTCGCAACCAGGCATTGGGACGTCAGCGCCAATGGTCCGTGCAGGGGTTGCCTTTGCCAGAGCCACGGCTGTCGAGTATTTGTAATCTATCGAGCCCTGACGCAGAGATCCTCGCCATGCATCTCACCTCGCTGCTGATTTTCGCTGCCGCCTTGTTCGTTGCCGCCGGTTCGCCCGGTCCATCGATCGCGGCACTGGTGGCGCGCGTCATCGCCAAGGGCTTTCGCGACGTGTTTCCGTTCCTGCTCGCCATGTGGATCGGCGAAGGCATCTGGCTGTCGCTGGCGGTGTTCGGGCTGGCCGTGGTGGCGCAGACCTTCCACTTTGCGTTTGTCGTGGTGAAGTGGGTGGGCGTCGCGTATCTCGCTTACCTTGCCTGGAAGATGTGGACGGCGCCGGTCGATGCCAAAGAGGGCGAGATGCCGCGCGAGGATTCCCCGGCGAAACTGTTCTTCGCCGGCATGGCGGTGACGCTCGGCAACCCCAAGATCATGATGTTCTACCTGGCGCTGCTGCCGACAATCATCGACCTCGCTTCGGTGAGCATCGTCGGCTGGGTCGAGCTGACGGCGACCATGGCGGTGGTGCTGATCGCCATCGATCTCGCCTGGGTGCTCGCCGCCTCGCAGGCGCGCAAGCTGTTGAAGAGCAAGCGCGCCATGAAGATCGCCAACCGCATCAGCGCCACGACGATGGCCGGTGCCGCGGCCGCGATCGCGGCACGGTCCTGAGGCGAGGCGTCAGCCCATCATGTTGATGATAGGCGCTATCTCGACATTGCAGTTCGGCATGGCCAGCATCGGGCAGCCCTTGGCCTTCTCGGCGGCATCGTCGATATCCCTCGCCTCGATGATCGAGTAGCCGCCGGTCGGGTTGCTGCCGCCATTGTTCTCTATCTTGCCACCAGGCATTACGGTCTTCGACATGCCGACCGGATTGCCTGGGTCGACAACGGCCGAACCGAGCTTTCCAAACCAGCCTGTCCAGGCGTCGGTCATCGCCTTACGCTCGGCGTCGCTCGTCGGCATCTTGCCGGAGCCGTGATAGACGTAGAGAAACTTCGCCATGTTCTCCTCCCTTGATGAGCGGCATCGAACCGGCACGCGGTCATGCCGCCTGCCGATCATCGGACCAAACCGGCAAACAAGCAATTAGAATGAGCAATGTCTAATATTAGGCGCGGTTGGCCTCCTGCCGTGCCTCACCGCGCCATGGCGTGGTATTCGTCGTTCGGCCGCATGTCGATCGCGGCGGCCACCCGGTTCGACATGTTGAAGAACGCGGCCGTCGAGGCGATGTCCCATATGTCGCGATCGGTGAAGCCGGCCTGGCGCAGCGCAGCCCGATCGGCTTCGACGATTTTCGCCGGCGTCTCGGTCAGCTTGACTGCGAATTCGAGCATAGAGGTCTGCCTTGCCGAAAGATCGGCGGCGCGGAAATTCATCACCATCATTTCGCCGAGCGCCGGGTCACCGGACAGCTGGCGCACCGCCGCACCATGCGCGGTCAGGCAATAGTAGCAATGGTTGATCGAGGAGACCACGACCGCGATCATCTCGCGCTCCAGCTTCGACAGGCCCGACTCGCCCAGCATCAAATCATTGTACATGTCGGTGAAGGCGCGCAGCTTCTTGTCGTCGAAGGCATAGGCCTTGAGCACGTTGGGAACCAGGCCGAGCTTTTCCTGGCATTTGGCGAAATAGGCTTTCGTCGCCTCGCTCAGCTCCCCTGAAGCCAGATCAAGCGCCGATATTTTGCCGGTCATGGGTCATTTTTCTCCTGTTGGATGATGGCGAGCCGCCGAATTCGGATAATTCTTGGCAAGCCGTCAAACCTTTGTCGCCAAACAGCGGTCATCTGCTACGATAGTCGTAAAAGCATTCGACGGGAGGGAATAGCGTCATGGCCAGCGTGAAATCCGCAGCGAAGCCGAACAAAAAATCCACATCGGCGGCCAAGACCGAGGAAAGGCCAGCCCGGCTCGCCGATTACCTGCTCGCGCGCGCGCCGGCCGAAGACATCGCCGCCTATGACGCGGCCGACCTCGAACGCGCCGCCGACCTCGCAGGCCAGGCGGTTGCCGGCCACAAGAAGGGCGCATGCGTCGTCGCCGTCGAGGCCGATTCGGGCGTCGTTCGCGAAGGCCGACCGGTGACGGTCATCACCGTCGTCAACGACAACATGCCGTTCCTGTTCGATTCCATCCTCGGCGAGATCACCGAGACATCAGGCGAACCGACGCTCGTCACCCATCCGGTCATCACCGTTCGCCACGGCAAGCGCGGGGTCGAGGAAATCCTCGGCGACGGCAATTTCGCCAAGGACGATGGAAATCACGACCGGCTGAGCGTCATTCACGTCCATATACCGCGGCTGACGGCGGAGGCGGCAAACGGCTTGACCGAACGGTTGCGCAAGATGCTCGGCCAGGTGCATGCCGCCGTCAACGACTGGCGGCCGATGCTGGCCCGGCTCGACCAGGCGATCTCGGAATTCCGCTATTCGGCGGTGCCGCTCGACAAGAAGAGCGTCGCCGAGGCGATCGCCTTCCTGGAATGGCTGCGCGACGACAATTTCACCTTCCTCGGCATGCGCGAGTTCAAATACACCGGTGGCGAGGAAAGCGGCAATCTGGAGCGCGCCGACAAGCCCGGCCTCGGCATCCTCAGTGATCCCGACGTGCTGGTGCTGCGGCGCGGCACCGAAGCGGTGACGACGACACCCGAAATCCGCGCCTTCCTGCATGGGCCGGAGCCGCTGATCGTCACCAAGGCCAATGCCAAGTCGTCCGTACACCGGCGCATCTATCTCGACTACATCGGCATCAAGACCTACACCGCCAAGGGCGCGCTTTCGGGTGAACTGCGCATCGTCGGCCTGTTCACCTCGACCGCCTACACGCGCTCGGTGATGAAGATCCCGTATTTGCGGTCCAAGGCCGAAACCATCATCGCCAAGTCCGGTTTTGACCGGCACGACCATTCCGGCAAGGCGCTGATCAACGTGCTGGAAAGCTATCCGCGCGACGAATTGTTCCAGGTGCCGGTGCCGATCCTGAGGAAGCATGCCGCAGCCATTCTCGGCCTCATCGAGCGGCCGCGGGTGCGGGCGCTGGTGCGCGCCGACCAGTTCGACCGCTTCGTCTCGATCCTCGTCTTCGTGCCGCGCGACCGCTACGATAGCGTCGTGCGCGAGAAGATCGGCGCCTATCTGAAAACCGTGTTCGAAGGCCGGCTGTCGGCCTATTACCCGGCCTTCCCCGAAGGCGGGCTGGCGCGCGTGCATTTCATCATCGGCCGCTCCGGCGGCAAGACGCCGAAGATCGAGCCGGCGACGATCGAGGCGGCGATCCGCGACATCGTACGGACCTGGGAAGACGCGCTTTCCGACGCGGCGGATGCCGATGGCGGCGACCAGGCATTGAAGGCCATCGCCGCGCGGCTGCCGGAAAGCTACCGCGACTCGTTCAGCGCGGCGGTGGCGCTGGTCGATGCCGGACGCATCGCCAAGATCAGTGCCGATAATCCGATCGCCATCGACTATTACCGTCATGCCGAGCAGAAGCCGCATCAGGCGGCGCTGAAAATCTATCATCATGGCACCCCGGTGGCGCTGTCGCGGCGGGTGCCGGTGCTTGAAAACATCGGCTTCCGGGTCATCAGCGAGCGCACCTTCGAGGTCGGCGACGACGCGACCGGCATGGTCTTCATTCACGACATGGAGTTGGAGAACAGCTACGGCAAGCCGATCGATCTCGCCGATGGCGGTGCGCTGTTTGAGGATGCGTTCCTGTCGGTGTGGCGCGGCGACGTCGACAATGACGGCTATAACGGCCTCGCGCAGACCGCCGGCCTGTGGTCCGGCGAAATCACCATCCTGCGTGCCTATGGCCGCTATCTGCAGCAGGTCGGCATTCCGCAAAGCCAGGATTTCATCGCTGCGGCACTGAACCGTTATCCCGAGATCGCGCGCGGCCTGCATGACCTGTTCATCGCCCGGCTTGGACCGACGGCCGAGGGCGAAGGCGTGGTGGCGGCAAAGCATCTCAAGGCAAAGATCAAGGATGCGCTGGAGGATGTGCCCAACATCGACGACGACACCATCATCCGCCGCTACCTCAATCTGATCGAAGCCTCGCTGCGCACCAATCATTTCGTTGCCGATACGAAGCAGAAGGGCCAGTCGCTGGCGATCAAGCTGGAATCCCACGCTGTCGAGGGACTGCCGGCGCCACGGCCGTGGCGCGAGATTTTCGTCTACGGCTCAGAGGTCGAAGGCCTGCATTTGCGCTTCGGCCCGGTGGCGCGTGGCGGCCTGCGCTGGTCGGACCGCGCCCAGGACTATCGCACCGAGGTGCTCGGCCTGGTCAAGGCGCAACAGGTCAAGAACGCTGTCATCGTGCCGGTCGGCGCCAAGGGCGGCTTCTTCCCCAAGCGCCTGCCGGCCGGCGGCAGCCGCGACGCGATCTTCGAGGCCGGCACCTCGGCCTACAAGAACTTCGTCTCCAGCCTGCTGTCGATCACCGACAATATCGGGCTGGACGGTGTCATCCCGCCTGCCGGCGTCATCAGGCGCGACCAGGATGATCCCTATTTCGTCGTCGCCGCCGACAAGGGCACGGCGACCTTCTCCGACACCGCCAACGCCATCTCCGAGAAGCATGGCTTCTGGCTCGACGACGCCTTCGCCAGCGGCGGCTCGGCCGGCTATGACCACAAGAAGATGGGCATCACCGCCAAGGGCGCCTGGGAAGCGGTCAAACGGCATTTCCGCGAGATCAACCGCGACATCCAGACCTCGCCCTTCACCGTCGTCGGTGTCGGCGACATGTCGGGCGACGTGTTCGGCAACGGCATGCTGCTATCGCCGAAGACCAGGCTGATCGCCGCCTTCGACCATCGCGACATCTTCATCGATCCAGATCCGGACATGGCGGCCTCGATGGCGGAGCGCGAGCGCATGTTCGCCCTCGCCCGTTCGAGCTGGCAGGACTACGACAAGTCGAAGCTGTCGGAAGGCGGCGTCATCGTCTCGCGCAGCCAGAAGTCGATCACACTGCCGGCGGCGGCGGCGGCGGCGATCGGCCTCGGCAAGACCACTGCAACGCCCGTCGAGATCATGACCGCCATCCTCAAGGCGCCGGTCGACCTTCTGTGGTTCGGCGGTATCGGCACGTATCTGAGGGCGTCCGCCGAAACCAATGCCGAGGTCGGAGACCGCGCCAATGACGCCATCCGCATCACCGCGCTCGACGTGCGCGCCAAGGTGATCGGCGAGGGCGCCAATCTCGGCGTCACGCAGCGGGCACGCATCGAGTTCGGCATGAATGGCGGCCGCTGCAACTCCGACGCCATCGACAATTCGGGCGGCGTCAACTGCTCCGACGTCGAGGTCAACATCAAGATCGCGCTGGCATCGGCGATGCGCAAGGGATCGCTGACGCGCCCGGCCCGCAACAAACTGCTGGCCGAGATGACCGCCGAGGTCGGCGCTCTGGTGCTGTCCAACAACTACCAGCAGACGCTGGCGCTTTCGATCGCCCGCAAGCGCGGCCTTGCCGACATCGCGCACCAGGCCCGCTTCATGTCGGCCCTCGAAGCGCGCGGCCTGCTCGACCGCGTCGTCGAAACACTGCCGTCGCCGGCGGCGCTTGCCGAGCGCGAGGCGCGCGGCGAGCCACTGACCAGGGCTGAACTCGGCGTGCTGCTCGCCTATGCCAAGATCGTGCTGTTTTCCGACATCGTCGCCAGCGACGTGCCTGATGACGCGCATTTCGACCGCGACCTGATGGGCTATTTCCCCGACCGGATGGCGAAGAAATACGGCTCGGAAATCCATGGCCACAGGCTGCGCCGCGAGATCATCGCCCGCGTCGTCGCCAACGACCTGGTCAACCGCGGTGGCCCGTCCTTCGTCAACCGGCTGCAGGAAGCCACCGGGCGCACCGCCGCCGATGTGGTGCGCACCTTCGCCGTGGTGCGTGACGGCTTTGCCCTGCCGGCGCACTATCGCGAGATCGACGCGCTCGACAACCAGATCGACGGCCAGGTGCAGCTCGATCTCTACCAGATGGTGAGCCGGCTGATCTACGTGACCAGCGGCTGGTATCTCAAGAACGATACCGGGACGGCGCCGCTCAGCCAGCGCATTGCCGAGCTGCAGGAAGCGCGCAAGGCGCTGGAGCCGAAGCTGGTTTCGCTGCTGCCGGCCTTTTCGCGCGAGCGGATCGAGGAGAAGCGGCACGGGCTGTTCAAGGCTGGTGCGCCGGAAAAGCTGGCCGAGCAGCTGGCGCTGAGCGAGGTGGCCGAACTCATTCCCGACATCGCGCTGACCGCGCGGATGGCAAATGCCGACATCGTCGCGGCTGCACGAGCATTCTTTGCGGTGAGCGATGCCTTCCGCATTCCTCGCGTCGAGGATGCGGCCCGTTCGATCACGCCTTCGGACTATTATGACCAGCTCGCTCTGTCGCGCGCCACCGACACGATCGGCGCGGCGCGGCGCGGCATCGCGGTCGCCGCGCTCACTGGCCATGCCAAGGCAGCCGATCCGGTGACGGCCTGGCTGGAGGCCGGCGGCGAGCGCGTGGCGCGCATCCGAGAGCGGCTGCAGGCGCTGACCGAGGGCGGCGACATCACCGTGTCGCGGCTGTCGGTGGCATCGGGGCTGATGAGCGATCTGACGGGAATGTGAGCCATTTCGGCTTTGCGATGGTCACCACACGCATTCTCGGATGCGTGTGGTTCTTCTTGCTCAGCGATCAGCAAGCTCACCAGGAATATCGGAGCGTGCTGACGACCTTGAGCCGGTCGCCGTAATACTCGGTCCCGTAATAGCTGGTTGTCACATATTTCCGGTCGAACAGGTTGGTTGCGTTCACGGCTAACGTCACGTCCTTCGTCACCTTGTAGTCTATGGCGGCGTCAACGACCGCGTAGCCGCCAACCGAAACCGTGTTCGCGTCATCGCCCCAGGTCTGTCCAATATAGCGCAGCCCGCCGCCAATGGTCAGGTCGCCACGCCGTCCTTCCCCGCGAAGCGTATAGGCGAGCCAGGCCGATGCCAGATGGCGAGGAACGCGCTGCGGCCGGTTGCCGATGTTCCCGCCAATGCCGTCCTCCAGGATTTCGGCATCCCAGTAGGAATAGGCAAGTGTCAAATTGAGGTCGTCCGTGACGGCGGCCTTGCCTTCGAGTTCGATGCCGCGGACGCCGACCTTGCCGATCTGCTGCTGGATCACGGGCGTGACATAGGTCGGCACATTGGTTTGGGTCAGGTCGAAGATCGCGGCCGTGAACAGGCCCTCAAAGCCGTCGGGCTTGTACTTGATGCCCGCCTCATACTGCTTGCCCTCCTGAGGCTTCAGCGAACCCGAGACCGCGTATCCGTTGGCGCTTGGCGCCACGAGCGGCTGGAAACTTTCCGAATAGTTGGCGTAGACCGCGAGATTCGGCGTGAACTTGTAGGTCAGGCCGGCACGCTTGGTGAAGGCGGATGCCGTATCGTCGTCCTGCGTTCCCGAGTCGAGATAGTCGGCGATCGTATGGACACGGTCCCAGCGCCCGCCGAGGGTGACGATCCAGCGGTCGTCAAACGTCAATTGCTCCTGGGCATAGACGCCCACCGCCTGCTGCTTGACCCGCCAGTTCACGTAGGGGCCAAGATTGATGCAGGACAGACCGCAATAGGTCGGATTGTCGATGTCGATGGGACCGGCGGTGCCGAACAGGATCTTTTCACGGGTGTTGTCGTCGGCGTAGTCGAGGCCGACGAGCGTCTTGCTGTCGATCCCGTCCCAGCCTGTATCGTATTGCAGCTGATTGTCGGCGGCAAAGCGGTTGGACATGCCGTCGACGGAAAATGACGTGCGGTCCGCGGTGGGATCAAGCGACGCGCCGTAGACCTCGGCATAGTCGAGGCTCAAATGCGTGTAGCGGGCATTGGAGCGGAATGTCAGGTTCTCGTTGAACTCATACTCGAACTGGTAGCCGAGATCGGCCTGCTCGGTGTTGAAGCGGTTGAAATCCGGCTCGCCCAGGAATGTGTTGATGTCGATATTGGCACCGGTCGGAAAGCCGCGTGCGCCTGTGCCGTCTCGCTTGTAGTAGTCGGTCAGGATGGTGAGCGACGTTCCTTCCTCGGGTTTGATGGTCAAGGCAGGCGCGATGTAAAGTCGATCATCGTTGGAATAATCCCATCCCTGATCGCCATCCTTGGCTAGTCCGGTGAGCCGATAGGTCCACACACCATCGGGATCGATCGGCCCGCCAAAATCGACACCCACCTCTTTGGTGCCGTCACCATAAGATGTGTAAATCTCCCCCTGCTTCTGATCCGGCGGCCGCTTGGTGATTGCATTGACCAGTCCGCCAGGGCCGTTCAGACCAAAAAGCGTCGATGTCGATCCCTTCAGAACCTCCACGCGCTGAAGCCCATAGGGTTCGAGCCGGGTGGCGGTGAACCAGGCAGGAATGCGCGCCGCCAAACCATCACGATAGGTACCGAGTGATGTCTGGTCGAAACCGCGGATACGAATATAGTCGTACCGGTCGTCGCTGCCGAATTCGTCGGTGAGGACGCTGGACGTGTAGGCCACCGCCTGCTGAAGGCTTTCCACATGGCGCGCCTCCAGCTCCTTCTGGGTGACAACTGAAACCGAGGCGGGAACATCGACAATTGGCGTGTCGGTCTTGGTGCCGGTCGCGGTGTCCCTGGCGACGATGGTCGGATCAGGCCCGACAACACGATCCGACTTGCCATCGATGATGATCGTTTGCAATTCGGTCGCATCGCCTGTCGAATTGTCCTGGGCCCAGCCGGTTCCCGCCAAGCCAAACGACACCGTCAGCAATGCGCTGCTTGTAATCAATAATCTTGCCCGCGTGTGCATCGATGCTCGCCGACCAACTGTCATCGCGTATCCCCTGTCAGACCAAAATCGAGCGGCTTGACGGACCTCCCTTCCGGTTCCGCTCGAGCGCAATTAGTCAAACTGGATAAAAATAGTCAACTTAATAATCAGGAATTCGTGGCGATCCCGTCATTGATGGCCAGACCTGAAACGCGCCGCATCTGGAGGGCGCCCGTGCTCTCGTCCACGCGGAAATGAAGGTGCCAAACCGATGAACGGCGGCTCAAGCGCCTGTTCGTTTGCACGGTCATGAAAAACATGCAGACATGGCGCCGGTCGCGGGCGGAGCCGAGGAATCAGCATGGCGGTAGAGACAGTGCAGCGGGCGTCCGGGCGCGGCATCTGGGGGTGGATGTTCTTCGACTGGGCGGCGCAGCCGTTCTTCACGGTCGTCACCACCTTCATCTTCGGCCCCTACTTCGTTTCGCGCATGGCTGGCGATCCCAACACCGGCCAGGCGGTCTGGGGCTATGGCATCGCCGCCGCCGGGCTGGTCATCGCCGTGCTGTCGCCGATCCTCGGCTCGATCGCCGACCAGACCGGGCCGCGCAAGCCGTGGATCGCCTTCTTCGCGGCGATCAAGATCACCAGCCTCACCCTGCTCTGGTTCGCGGCGCCCGGCTCGAACCTGTTCCTGATCGTGGCGCTGTTTTCGCTGGCCTCGGTGGCGGCGGAGTTCTCCACCGTGTTCAACGATTCGATGATGCCGCGGCTGGTGCCGAAGAGCGAGATAGGCCGTATCTCCAACATGGCCTGGGGCCTTGGCTATCTCGGCGGCATGATCGCGCTGATCTTCGTCGTCACTTGCCTGGCCGGCTCGCTGGAGACCGGCAAGACGATCATCGGCATCACCCCGCTGTTCGGGCTCGATCCGCGGTTGGGCGAGGATGCGCGCGCCACCGGGCCGCTGTCGGCCGGCTGGTACTTCCTGTTCATCCTGCCGATGTTCTTCTTCACCCCGGACGCCATCAAGGGCATTCCGATCGGGCCGGCGGTGCGGGAAGGCCTGTCGGAACTGAAATCCACGCTGGCCGAGGTGCGCAAGCGCGGCGGCATCTTCCGCTTCCTCGTCGCCCGTATGATCTACCAGGACGGCGTCAACGCCCTGCTGGCGCTCGGCGGCACCTTCGCGGCGGGCATGTTCCACTGGTCGATCACCGAGATCGGCATGTTCGGCATCATCCTCAATGTCGTCGCCATCTTCGGCTGCTGGATCGCCGCCCGCCTCGACACCGCGCTCGGCTCCAAGGCGGTGGTGATGATTTCGCTGGTCATGCTGTCCGTCGCCACCGTCGGCGTCGTCTCGACCGGCCCGGGCTTCACGCTGCTCGGCCTGATCCAGCTTTCGACCACCGATTCAGGCGGGCTGTTCGGCACGGCGGCCGAGAAGGCCTACATCCTGTACGGCCTGCTGATCGGCCTGGCTTTCGGCCCCGTGCAGGCGTCGTCCCGCTCCTACATGGCGCGCAGCGTCACGGCGGCGGAATCCGGCCGCTATTTCGGAATCTATGCGCTGGCCGGCCGCGCGACCAGCTTCCTGGCGCCGTTCATGGTGGCAACCATCACCGCGACCAGCGGCTCGGCGCGGCTCGGCATGGCGGCGATTATTCTGTTCCTCGGCATCGGCATGGCGATTTTGGTCAGGACGCCATATCCGGCTGACCGGCCGGTGGAGTAGCGTTTCTGCCTTCTCCCACAACGGGAGAAGGCAAGAGCTGCTCAGTGGCGGAAATGCCGTACGCCCGTAAACACCATGGCGATGCCATGCTCATCGGCAGCAGCGATTACGTCCTTGTCGTTCATCGAACCGCCGGGCTGAATCACGGCGGTGGCGCCGGCCGCGACGGCGGCTAGCAGGCCGTCGGCGAAGGGGAAGAAGGCGTCGGAGGCGACCACCGAGCCCTTGGTCAGTGGTTGCGCCATGCCGGCCGCTTCCGCCGCGTCGAGCGCCTTGCGGGCGGCGATGCGGGAGGAATCGACACGGCTCATCTGGCCGGCGCCGATGCCGACGGTGGCGCCGTCCTTTGCGTAGACGATGGCGTTCGACTTGACGTGCTTGGCAACGCGGAAAGCGAATTTGAGATCGGCCATTTCCTGCGGCGTCGGCGCGCGCTTGGTGACCACCTTCAGGTCGAGGTCGTCGACGACGGCGTTGTCGCGGCCTTGGACAAGCAGCCCGCCGGCAACCGACTTGACCGTCGTGCCTGGCGAACGCGGATCCGGCAGGCCGCCGGTGACCAGGAGACGCAGGTTCTTCTTCGCCGCGACGATTGCCGCCGCCTCGTCGGTCGCGTCGGGCGCGATGATGACCTCGGTGAAGGTTTTCACGATGTCCTCCGCCGCGTCGGCGTCGAGGGTGCGGTTCACTGCGACGATGCCGCCGAAGGCCGAGACCGGGTCGCATGCGAGCGCCTTGGCATAGGCTGCTTTAAGCGACGTGCCCTCGGCGACGCCGCAGGGGTTGGCGTGCTTGATGATGGCGACGGCGGCCGAGCGGGCAGGATCGAACTCGCCGGCCAGTTCGAAGGCGGCGTCGGTGTCGTTGATGTTGTTGTAGGACAGCTGCTTGCCCTGCAGTTGCCGTGCTGTCGCGACGCCCGGGCGCTTGTCGCCATTGACGTAGAAGCCGGCGCTCTGGTGCGGGTTTTCTCCGTAGCGCATCACCTCGGTCAGCCTGCCGCCGAAAGCGCGCCAGGTCGGATGCTCGATCTCCAGCGCCTCGGCGAACCAGCCGGAAATCGCCGCGTCGTAGCTCGCGGTGCGGGCAAAGGCCTTTGCCGCCAGCTTCTTGCGGAAGTCCAGCGACAGCGAGCCGATGTTCATCTCCAGCGCGTTCAGCACCGAGGCATAGTCGCTCGGGTCGGTGACGATGGCGACATAGGCGTGGTTCTTGGCCGAGGCGCGGATCATCGCCGGGCCGCCAATGTCGATGTTTTCGACGATCGCGGCATAGTCGGCGCCGGAGCGGCGGACTTCCTCGAACGGATAGAGGTTGGAGACGAGGAGATCGATCGGTTCGATGCGGTGTTTGCGCATCGCCGCCGCATGTTCGGGGTCGTCGCGCACGCCAAGCAGCGCGCCGTGCACGGACGGATGCAGCGTCTTGACGCGGCCATCCATGATCTCGGGAAAGTCGGTGAGCTCGGCGACGTCACGCACCGGCAGGCCGGCCTCGGCGATCGCCTTGGCTGTGCCGCCGGTCGAGACCAGTTCGACACCGGCGGCGGCCAAGCCCTTGGCGAAGTCGATGAGGCCGGTCTTGTCGAAAACGGAGAGCAAGGCACGGCGGACGGGAACGAGGTCCGGTGCGGGAATGTTCTTGGCGGCGACGGCCATGGCTGGCGGCCTTTCACGGCTGGAGGGGCAAGCCCGCGCCGTAGCACATGACATCGGGAAATCAAACCGGAAGCGCCGCCGCGGCCGATACGATCAGTTGTTTTCCGGATAGCCCGCGACTTTGGTGCGTGTCAGTTGCCAATGGACCTCCGACACATCCGAGGCCTTGAAGGCCAGCACGATCTGCCGGCTGCGGCGTGGGCCGCCGAGACCGGCGAAATAGATCGATTCCTCCACCTCGGGCACCACTTCA
The DNA here is from genome assembly GCF_013170725.1 of Mesorhizobium erdmanii. Lineage (NCBI taxonomy): Bacteria > Pseudomonadati > Pseudomonadota > Alphaproteobacteria > Hyphomicrobiales > Phyllobacteriaceae > Mesorhizobium > Mesorhizobium erdmanii. Next base: position 1,218,306 of record NZ_CP033361.1, read on the forward strand.
TTCGCCGTGAACACCCAGCTGTCGGCTTGGTCGGCGGTCAGCACTAGGCGGTCGTGTTCATCCTGCAAAAGATCGATGTCAGGGTGAAGGTGGAAGCGCACGGTGATGAAGTCCCGGCCATTGTTGCGGATCGCGGCATTGCCGGGGCGCAGGAAACGGTCCCTGCCGGCCAGCACGTTGCCGTTCGTCGACAGTTTCAGTTCGCGCTCATGCAGGAAGCCGAAGCGCGGGACATAGCCATCATGGCGGGCGATGAAGCCGTGAACGCCCTTCTGGTCGATGCGTTTGCACTGAACATGCTGCGGGCCGCCGATCAGCGGCGAGCCAAGCAGGTCGTTGACCCGTATCGAATGGCTGAAGCGTGCCGAGGACGTGTCGTTGATGGTGGCGGTCGAGTGCGCGGCGGTGGCGCGGGCGAGCGGCCGGAATTCGGCGGCGCCATAGGTGTCGATGCCGGCGTTGACGATATAGTGCTGGCGGCCGGACGACAGTTCGAAGGCGAGGCAGCCGGCATGCGCGGCGTTGGAAACGTCGATCGGCGGCGGCAGGCCGGTGTCGGCAATGACGGTGACCCCACCCATCGACAGCCGCTCATAACCCGAATGCGGCGCGTGCAGCAGCGGCGCGCCGGCGGTGTCGTCATGGCGCAATATGGTGGCGATGCGGTCATGGATGGTGGCGCCCATGCCGTTGAAGCGGGCGAGGCTGCCGTCCTGATGGCGGAAGAAGCGCAGCGCAGGCAGCATGCGGTCGATGGCACCGATCAGCGCCTGCGGCGGGGTTTCCGCCTGGTTGGCATAGGTCTGTCGCAGCGGCAAAAGGTCGGCGAGGATTTCCAGCACCGCCATCGGATTGCGTGAGATATGGCCGCCATCGGCAAGGATCTGACGGTTGAGTTCCTCGGCGAGATTGCGGGTGGCGCCGCGTAGCGCCGAAGCCGGCGCCGGCAGGGAGAGCGCGGCGAAGGCCAGCGCGATGCGGGCGCGCAGCCTGTCCTTGCCGTCGGGCATTTCGCGCGCCATCGACCTGAGGTAGCGGATCTGGACGGCCAGTGATTTCAGGAAGGCGCGATAGAAAGGGAATTCGGCGCCCTGCAGCACCACCGAGGAATGCTGCAGCCAGGCAATTATGCGCTTTGCCGTCGTCCCGGGTTCCCAGGCGATACCGGCAATGTTGTTTCCGTGCATGGTGATCCAGTCGGACACAAGCGCGCGGGCGTTGGCGGCGGCAAGTTCGGTGCCGGCGGCGCGCATGTGGCGCAGCCAGCGAAAACCATGCAGCGTCTTCTGCCAGCCACGATTGGGGACGTTGATCTGGAACGGCGACTTGCCACCGGTTTCGACCAGATGTCCTGACAAGGGATAGCGGCCGTAATAGATCTCGAGCGCGATCTGCGGGTCGGCGAGGCGCAGGTCCGGTGGCGCGATCAGGACGCGTTCGGGCGTACGGCCGGAATAGCGCCAGCGATAGATCGGACCGGCACGCAGGCGCCGGCGCGTCTTGCGCCAGAACTCCTTCGCGACCAGCGTCCACAGACGCGTCGTGTTGCTGGCAGCCAGTGCCAAAAGCCCTCCTGGTCGTCCTCTACCCCGGCGCGGAGTTTACATGATTGAACGAGTCGTGCGAAGGCGAATTCCTGGGAATGGGTCCGATGCCCCATACCCTCCCTAAAAAAGTCAGCAAATTCTGCCGGTTAAGTCAAATGGCGCCGCACCGGCCGGTCGGATGCGACGCGATTTGTTTTTGCTCTATGCAGGTCGTTATCCCCAAAACCGCTACGCACTTTGGGCGTCATGCATTAGCCGGCTCGCCGCATGCGCGCCGCGAAGAAGCCGTCCAGGCCCGAGCGTTGCGGTGCACCGAGGTCAAGATCGGCGGGCGTGGTGCGCAGCGTGCCTTGCGCCGTGAGGAACGAATCGATGCCGGCAATCTCGCCTTGTCGCAGCGGATCATCGACGACATCAGGCGTCCCTTCGAGGAAAGCGCGATAAAGATCCTCGCCTTCGCGAGGGTCGAGCGAACAGTTGGAAAAGACGATCCGGCCGCTGGGCTTGACCAGCGTGACGGCGCGGGCAAGCAATCGCCTTTGCAGGTCGGCGAGTTTTTCGACATCGGCCGCCGTCTTGGTCCACGGCACGTCGGGATGCCGGCGTACCGTGCCGGTCGACGAGCACGGCGCGTCGAGAAGCACGGCGTCGAACAGCTCTTCCGGCTGGTATTTGAGGAGGTCGGCGTGGACGATGTCGGCCGACAAGCCGAGACGGCCGAGATTCTGCGCCAGCCGTGCCAGCCGGTTCTTCGAGGTGTCGACGGCGGTAACCCTGGCACCGGCGAGGATGAGCTGCGCGGTCTTGCCGCCGGGCGCGGCGCAGAGATCGGCGATGCGCATTCCGCCGACATCGCCGAACAGCCGTGCCGGCAAGCTGGCCGCCGCATCCTGAACCCACCAGGCACCTTCCGCGAAGCCGGGCAATTCGGTGACGGCCCCGACAAGGTTTTCCACGCGCAGCGTGCCGGTCGGCAGCACGATGCCGCCGAGCTTTTCGGCCCACAGCTCGGGATCGGCCTTGACCGAAAAGTCCACCGGCGCTTCGTAACGGTGCGCGGCGAGGATTTGCCTGGCTTTATCCTCGCCATAGGCGGTCTTCAGCCGGTCGGAAAACCATTTTGGCGCCTCGTCGGTGGTGGCAAGGGCGGCCGGCAGTTCAGTTTCCTTGGCCCGCGCCAGCGTGCGCAGCACGCCGTTGACGAGGCCTGAAAAACGCTGGGTGCGGGGATCGGACTTGGCGTGCGTCACCGCGAGGTCGACGGCGGCGCTGTCGGGAATGTCGAGGAACAGGATCTGCGCGGCCGCCACATGCAGTATGTGCGACAAAGCGGTGGCGTTGGGTGGAAGCGGCTTTTCTAGACGCTGCGCCAAAAGCCCCGTGATGGTCATGCGGAAGCGCAGCGCCGTGACCAGGATGGCGCGCACCAGGCCACGGTCACGCAAATCGAGCGCCTTGTATTGCGGGTGGCCGTTCTCGTGGTCGGTCAGGCCGTCGAGCGGCGTCCTGGCGTCGATGACGGCGGCAAGCAGCCGCGCCGCCGCCTTGCGCGCGGCGAGGCCTGCAACGAATTCGTGTTCCTGATCGCCTGAGGCTGGACGTCTTGGTGCTGCCACGCTCACGACCACCGGCCCTTGGGCCCGGTCGGATTACGACCCCACGGATTGGATTTGGGCTCAGCCGGCTGATCGGGTTGCGCCGCCTGGCCCCACGGGCCCGAGGGCCTCTGCTCCTCGTCCGCCTGCCGGGGCGTCGTGTTCCGAGTGGGGGCGGGCCTGACGTCACCTTCACCCATCTGCCGCGCCATCTCCTGCAAGGCGGCAATGCGGTTGTCGGTGCTCGGGTGGGTGGAGAAGAGGCTGTCCATGCGCTCGCCGTGCAAGGGATTGATGATGAAGAGATGCGCCATCGCGGGATTGCGCTCGGCATCAGGGTTGGGAATGCGTTCTGCCCCGCGTGCGATCTTGTCAAGGGCGGATGCCAGCCAAAGGGGGTGTCCACAGATTTCGGCGCCGCGCCGGTCGGCCTCGTATTCGCGGGTGCGGCTGACCGCCATCTGCACGATCATGGCGGCGAACGGCGCCACGATCATCGCCGCCATCACGCCGACAAAGCCGAACGGGTTGTTGTTGTTACGGTTGCCGCCCAGGAAAAAGGCGAAATTACCGAGCATCGAGATGGCGCCGGCCAAGGTGGCGACGATGGTCATGGTCAGCGTATCGCGATGCTGGACGTGGGCAAGCTCATGCGCCATCACGGCCGCGACCTCTTCATGGGTCAGCCGCTGCAACAGGCCGGTGGAGGCGGCGACCGCCGCGTTCTGCGGGTTGCGGCCGGTGGCGAAGGCGTTCGGCTGCGGGTTGTCGATCAGATAGGTCCTGGGCATCGGAAGTCCGGCTTGCTTGGCCAGCGCCTGGACGATGGCGTAATATTCCGGCGCATTCTTCTCGTCGACCTCGACGGCGCGGTTCATCGACAGCACCATCTTGTCGGCGTTCCAGTAGCTGAACAGATTGGTGCCGGCGGCGATCACCAGCGCGATCATCATGCCGACCGAACCGCCGATCAGGAAGCCAACGCCCATGAACAGCGCCGTCATCGCGGCCAGAAGCATGGCGGTGCGCAATGTGTTCATCGTCTGCTCCTGTCCAGATCGCGGTGAAAGGGGGTCGATCGTCTCGGGTTCATGGCTATATGATGGGAAACGCTCGCCCCTGTTTCAATCTTCGGGGAATATCGCATGACCGACGAACTCAATAAAACGCCTGCCGAAACTGATGGCGACACCTCGCCGAAGGAGCTTCCGCCCGCCGCCCGCCGCGCGCTGGCCGAGGCGGACGCACGGCGGACCGAGTATAGCAAGTCGGAGGCCGCCCTGCCGAAAGAGATCGGCGGCCGCGGCGGCAAGGAACCCGGCCGCTATGGCGACTGGGAAGTCAAAGGCCTGACCAGCGACTTTTAGAATGTGTCGACATTCAGGTGAGGTCGGCCTGCAAATGGCGGCTCCCTGCGCTTCCCCGTTCTACTGCGTCGCAGTAGAACGGTGCTCACGTACTTTAAGTACGCTCCGCTCCGGTTCTCGGGAACCACCATTTTCGACTCGGCCTCACCTGAATCTCAACACATTCTAGGCGGCGTTGCGCTGTGGCTCGATCGCTAGCCAGCCGCGCTCGTCGAGGGTGATGCTGACATTTTCATAGCCGGCAATCGCAACATGCGGCGTTTGCATCGGGTGCGCGTGGGTGGCGTTGATGACCATGACCGATGCTTGCGCCGCCTCGGCCGCGGCGATACCGGCCGGAGCGTCCTCGAACACCAGGCAGTCGCGTGCGTCGAAGCCCAAGCGTGTTGCGCCAAGCTGAAAACAGTCGGGCGCGGGCTTGCCACGGGAAACGTCTTCCGCGGCGACGATGACCGCGGGGACAGGAATGCCTGCGGCCCTCATGCGTGCAAGCGCCAACGAACGTGGTGCCGAGGTAACGATCGCCCAGCTTTCCCCTGGCAGCGCCTCGAGAAACGCGATGGCGCCGGGGATCGGGAGAATGCCATCCAGATCGGCGGCCTCGGCCTTCAACAGCAAGTCGGCCTCATACGCCGGGTCGACGCCTGGAAGCGCGAGGTTGGTGATGGTTTCGATTGCCCGTACGCCGTGGATCGTCGGCAGGAAGGCGGCGACGTCCAGGCCGTGGCGGCGCGCCCAATGGCTCCACACCCGCTCCGCCGAGGCGATGGAATTGATGAGGGTGCCGTCCATATCGAAAAGGAAGGCGGCGAATTTTCTGCCAACAAACATGATTTTCCTTGGAATCCGGGGTGCGTGTCGAGGGAGGGTGCAACCGTAACGTCAAGGCGCGGACATGGAAAGGCGCGGGGCGTATTTTGCGGCGATACAGGGAACCACCGCCACCTTGCGACGTTTGACCGGACCACCCCAATCCCATGAACCAAGGGACGCCGCCAATGCTGATCCGCCTCGGCTACGAAATCGCCATTGAATGTACCGAGGCCACTCCGGTGATCTCGCTGCTTGAGATCCACAAGGACAGGCAGGCCGATATCAAGCGCCAGACTCGTGTTCTCACATCGCCTTCGGTGCCGACCAAGCTCTACCACGACCTGCACGGCAATGGCTGCCGCCGCTTCACCGCGCCTGCCGGTACCTTTCGCATCCTCTACGATGCGGTCGTCGAGGACAGCGGCGAGACGGACGAGGTCAATACGCTGGCCAGGGAGATGCCGGTGGCGGAATTGCCAGACGAGGTGCTCGGCTATCTCCTCGGCAGCCGCTACTGCGAGACGGATCATCTCAGCAGTCTCGCCTGGCAGCTGTTCGGCCATCTGCCGTCCGGCTGGGCGCGGGTGCAGGCAATCGTCGATTATGTCCACAACCGGCTGTCGTTCGGCTACGGCTATGCCCGTTCGACCCGTACGGCGGCGCAGGCGCATGAGGAACGGGTCGGCGTCTGCCGCGACTTCGCCCATCTGGCGATCACGCTGTGCCGCTGCATGAACATTCCGGCGCGCTATGTGAACGGCTATCTCGGCGACATCGGCGTGCCGGCCGATCCGGCGCCGATGGACTTCTCGGCCTGGATGGAGGTGTTCCTCGACGGCAAGTGGTACACGTTCGATCCACGGCACAACACGCCCAGAATCGGCCGTGTCGTCATCGCGCGCGGCCGCGACGCCACCGACGTGCCCCTTCTGCACAGTTTCGGCCCGCATAGGCTCGCCCTGTTCAAGGTGTGGACCTATGAACAGGAAGGCCGGGTGTTCAATCCGCCCCATCACGGCATCGACAGGACGGTCAGCGCGCAGATGCTGGCTTGATGCATGTCGCCCAAAAGTGATCTCGGTTTTGAGTGAACGACGTGCGTGAGAAGGTTGTGCCGATATTAGAGAAGATTTTGGCCTGGAGCTGGATCGGCACTCACAGAAGCTAATCCTGCTTCGCTCTGGCACAGGTTGCGATGTGCCGTCCCGGGACGTGTCGCGTATCCTGTGCCGCAGGACGCGATGTCTTGGTAAGTGCTTCGTAAATGACAGACTCGCATTGTGACGGCATTTACCGATCATTTACCTTCAATAGACAAGAAAATAAAGCAAAAACAATAGTTTGATGTTTTGTGGCCAATCAGCCATCGCATCCGGCTGGAATCCTGCATTGCCCTCATCGCGGCGACGAGGCCGAGGCAAGCGGAGGCTGTAGGATGCGAAATTATGGGGGTCTTGTTCACGCGTTCGGCGGGTTCGCCAGACACAGCGGTGGAAATTTCGCGGTCCTGTTCGGCTTTGCTGCCTCGGTCTTGGCGCTAGCCGCCGGCTTCTCGGTCAACATCTCGCAGCTCTACAACGCCAGATCGAGCCTGCAGGGCATCGTCGACGCCGCGGTGACATCGACAGCGCGTGACCTGACGACCGGGGTCATCAAGGAAGCCGATGCCAACAAGGCGGTGCAGGCCTTTCTCGTGGCCAACAGCGCGGCGGGCATTCTGCAGCCCGACCAGATCGTGCTCGACAAGCTCACCGTCGACAGGACCGCGAACACCGTGCAGGCGGATGTGCATGTCGACGTCAGCCTTTATTTTCCGCTGTTCGGCACCAGCGACATGCGGCGCGTCGGTGCTTCCACCACGGCACTCTATTCGGACAAGCAGGTCGAGGTCGCCATGATGCTCGACATCACGGGATCGATGGCGAAACGAGGCAATGTCGACAAGATCGGCGATCTGAAGGCAGCTGCGAGAAACGCCGTCCAGACGATGCTCCAGAACCAGGATCCGAAGAACCCCCGCATCCGGGTCGCGATTGTGCCTTACGCATCCGGCGTGAACGCCGGCAAGTTGGCGGAAAATGTCTACGCCGAGAAACAGGGGAGCTCTGATCTGCCACCGGTCGCCGGCAGTTCGCTACTCGTCGCAAAGACGGGCAAGACGACATTACCCTCCTTCAGCGACTACATATCCATTATTGGTGCGGCAATGCCAAAGCCCGACAATTGCACGACCGAAAGGAAGGACAAGAACGGCAATGCCGATTTGAGTGCCGACGGCCCGGACACGGTTCGCACCGACAAGAACGGCAAGAATTACTATGCCTTGGTCAACCGGGATGATCATCTGGGTGTTGGGAGCATGAACAGATGCCCTGACGCGGAGGTGATCCCGCTGACGGCTGATTCTGGCGCATTGCTTGATTCGATCGATGTCTTCCGGGCCAATGGTTATACGGCCGGCGCGATCGCCATCCAGTGGACCTATTATATGCTGTCGCCGCAATGGCGGGCTGCGATCAAGAATGCCGGTCTCGGCAACGGCGCCTCGGATACCAATGCGAAGAAGATTGCTAAGGTCGCGATCCTGATGACTGATGGCCAGTTCAATACCGCCTTCGCCGGAGCGGGGGGGAACTACAACAGCCAGGGCAACCTTGCACGTGGCAACGCCGAAACGCTGTGCGGCAACATGAAAAGTGATGGCATCGAGATTTTCACCATCGGCTTCGATCTGAACGACAAGGACATGTCGCCGACCGAGCGGGACCAGGCAAAGGCGGTGCTGAAGGGCTGTTCGTCGAAAGACGCCTCCGCTTCGGAGAGGCATTATTTCGAGGTGTCCACCGGAGTGGAATTGGACGCCGCCTTCCAGGAAATCATCCGCAACACCGAAAAGGTCGCACTGACCCAGTAATTCGCCAAAAGGAAAAGGCCGCCGCTTCTTTCGAAGCCGGCGGCCTTCCGTGTTTCCGTCCATGGCGCGGCCTGTGGCGGCAACCCCTTCGGGTTACCTGCCGCGCATCTCGCGCCTTAACGGGAAGACTGCTTCCCGAAAGTGCAATCCGCTGAGGCCACGTTCTGGAAAACGAAATCACTCGACATCGGATCACCTCCTTTCGATTTGTTGAACACATCCTCATGATGGGGTGCGTCGCAGCAAATGACAAGGTGCCGTGCTGAAAAAGGCATTTCCGCCGGAAAATGCGGTCCTGCCAGATCCTTGCAAGACTTGCGATCGGCGGCCCGACCGGACAAGATCGTCCTATCGGGCCGTGGGGGAACGAGTATGGAAGCCACTGAGAGAGCCGCGCGCATCGTTCGCACCGTGATCGGGGCGCTGAAGCCGGGCTTTGCCGTCAGACTGTGGACCGGGGAGCGGATCGGTCCGGCCAGCGGCCCGGTGCTTGCCATCAACGATCAGGATATCGTCTGGCAACTGGCCCGCCGGCCAAACTTCGCGACGCTGCTCGAAATGTGGATTTCCAAGACGATCGACGTCGAGGGCGGGTCGCTGTTCGACCTCTATGCCCTGCCGTCGCAAGGCAAGCTGAGGCTGAAGGCGTTGCCGAAGCTGGCGATCCTGCGCGATCTGCCCGCCGTCCTGTTCTCGCGGCGCCAGATGACGAAACGGACCGATCTGGCCGGCCGCAATCCTTTCGTCAGCGGGTCGAACAAGCAGGCGATCGAACATCACTACGATATTTCGAATGCCTTCTACCGGCTCTTCCTCGACGAACGCATGGTCTATACCTGCGCCTATTTCACCGATTTCGCCGATGGCATCGACCAGGCGCAGAAAGACAAGCTCGACCATATCTGCCGCAAGCTCAGGCTGAAGCCGGGCGACCGGCTGCTCGACATAGGCTGCGGCTGGGGAGCGATGCTGATCCATGCCGCCAAGCATTATGGCGCCATCGGCCATGGTGTCTCGCTGTCCGAGGAGCAGACCCGGCTGGCGCGCGAGCGCATCCGCGCCGAGGGGTTGGAGGACAAGATCACCATCGACATCAAGTCCTACACCGAACTCGACGGCAGCTATGACAAGATCTCGTCGATCGGCATGTTCGAGGCGGTCGGGCTCGCCAATCACGCCACCTATTTCTCGACCGTCCACCGGCTGTTGAAGCCGGGCGGCATCTATCTGCACCATGCCATCACCAGGCGCGGCAAGGGCGGCACGCGCAAGACGCTGCGCAAGGGCGCCGAATACAAGGCGCTGATCAAATACATCTTCCCCGGCGGCGAGGTCGACACGATCGGCATGACGCTGGGCAATCTCGAGGCGCACGGCTTTCTCGTCGCCGACGTCGAGAACCTGCGCGAGCATTATGCCCGCACCTGCAGGCTGTGGGCCGAGCGCCTGCAGGCCCGCTTCGACGAGGCCATCGCCGAAGTCGGCGAGCCCAAGGCACGGCTGTGGCTGCTTTACCTGACCGGCTGCTCGATCACCTTCGATCGCGGTTCTGCGCAGATCTTCCAGACCGTCGCCACCAAGCGCGCGCGCGGGCCTAGCGGCCTGCCGCCAACTCGGGCGGACCTTTACCGGTAGCTACAGGAAACGCATCGAGTCGCCGACCTTGATTCCGGCCGGGTGGTCGACCGTACAGTAGACACCGAGGTTGTGGGCGTTGTGGCGGACCAGATTGCGCAGGATAGCGGGATCGTGCTCGAAGCCGTCCTGGGCGATGATGGTGAAGCCGCAGCGACGGCATGGTTCGGAAATCGTCAGCAGCAATTCGCCGATGGCGAGCTTGCGGCCGATCCATTCCGTCTCCGGAAACGAGCCTTCGACCTCAGCGATGTCGATCACGATGTTGGGGCGGAAGCGGCGCGGGTCGGCCGCCCCGTCCGGATGCAGCGCCTTCAGACGTGCCAGCGATGCCGTGGTCAACAGATGGATCGGCGCCTTGCTGTAGCGGGCGGCGGTGACCGGGCCGGCATAGGCCGGCGGCGCATTCTCCTGGCCGAACGGCCGGATCGAGGCCGCGAAGCCAAGATAGGCCGATATAGCGCGATCGCACTCGGCGCCGGGTGCGCTCAGCCAGTCGCCGTCAGGGACGGCGATCTCAAGGTCGCGATCATTGGTCAACCGGGTGCGAATGCGCGGCACCTTGTGCCATTTCGCCTCGCGGTCGGGCCGCGCGATCTCGTTGTCGCGGATATCGACGAGGCCGAACATGCGGTCGCCTTCGATGCCCGCCGGTCCGACCAGGATGGCGTCCTGGCGCTCGCCGGCGAGCGAACTCGCCGGATAGCGCCAGAGCTGGCTGACGGTGCCCAATGCCGTGTCGTCCCGCATCAGCCCTTCTTGTTCTGCCGGTTGGCGATGAGGTCGTCGACGACGGCCGGATCCGCGAGTGTCGAGGTGTCGCCGAGGGCGGCAAAATCGTCCTCGGCGATCTTGCGCAGGATGCGGCGCATGATCTTGCCGGAACGGGTCTTGGGCAAGCCCGGCGCGAACTGGATCTTGTCGGGCGAGGCGATGGCGCCGATCTCCTTGCGGACATGGGCGATGAGTTCCTTGCGCAGTTCCTCGGTCGGCTCGTGGCCCTTCATCAAGGTGACGTAGCTGTAGATGCCCTGGCCCTTGATGTCGTGGGGATAGCCGACGACGGCGGCCTCGGAAACCTTCTCGTGGCTGACCAGCGCCGATTCGACTTCGGCCGTGCCCATGCGATGGCCGGAGACGTTGATGACGTCGTCGACGCGGCCGGTGATCCAGTAATAGCCGTCGGCGTCGCGGCGGCAGCCGTCACCGGTGAAGTACTTGCCCTTGTAGGTCGAAAAATAGGTCTGCACGAAGCGGTCGTGATCGCCATAGACGGTGCGCATCTGGCCTGGCCAGGAATCGGTGATGCAGAGATTGCCGTCCGCCGCCCCTTCCAGCACCTTGCCCTCACCGTCGACCAGCTGCGGCTGGACGCCGAAGAAGGGCCGCGTCGCCGAACCCGCCTTGAGGTCGGTGGCGCCCGGCAGCGGCGTGATCAGGATGCCGCCGGTCTCGGTCTGCCACCAGGTGTCGACGATCGGCACCTTGCCATTGCCGACGACGTTGAAATACCACTCCCAGGCTTCCGGATTGATCGGCTCGCCGACCGAACCCAGCACGCGCAGCGACTTGCGGGACGTCTTCTTCACGGGGTCATTGCCGGCGCCCATCAGCGCGCGCAATGCAGTCGGCGCGGTATAGAAGATGTTGACCTTGTGCTTGTCGATGACTTCCCAGAAGCGCGACTGCGACGGGTAGTTCGGCACGCCCTCGAACATCAGCGTGGTGGCGCCGTTGGCGAGCGGCCCGTAGACGATGTAGCTGTGGCCGGTGACCCAGCCGACATCGGCGGTGCACCAGTAGATGTCGCCGTCATGGTAGTCGAAGACATATTGGTGGGTCATCGAGGCGTAGACGAGATAGCCGGCGGTGGTGTGCAGCACGCCCTTCGGCTTGCCGGTCGAGCCCGAGGTGTAAAGGATGAACAGCGGATCCTCCGCCTTCATCTTCTCCGGCTTGCACTCGGCCTTAACCGTCGCGACCTCGTCGTGGTACCAGAGGTCGCGGCCAGGCGCCCAGCCGATCTTGCCGCCGGTGCGGCGCACGACGACGACATTCTTGACCATGACGTGGTGCCTGGCGGCGATGTCGATGGCCTTGTCGGTGTTTTCCTTAAGCGGGATCGGCTTGCCGCCGCGCAGGCCCTCGTCAGCGGTGATGACGAAGGTCGATTCGCAGTCGACGATGCGGCCGGCCAGCGCGTCCGGCGAAAAGCCGCCGAAGACGATCGAATGGATGGCGCCGATACGCGTGCAGGCGAGCATCGCATAGGCGGCTTCCGGGATCATCGGCATGTAGATGGTGACGCGGTCGCCCTTCTTGACGCCGTGCTTCTTCATCACATTGGCGAGCCGGCAGACTTGCTCGTGGAGCTCGTTATAGGTGATCTTCTTGTCGTCGTAGGGGTTGTCGCCTTCCCAGATTATGGCTGTCTGGTCGCCGCGCTTCTTCAGGTGGCGGTCGATGCAGTTGTAGGAAACGTTGGTCAGCCCGTCCTCGAACCACTTGATCGAGACCTTGCCGTCGAAAGAGGTATTCTTGACCTTGCTGAAAGGCTTGAACCAGTCGATGCGCTTGCCGTGCTTGCCCCAAAACTTGTCCGGGTTCTTGATGCTGTCGGCATACCATTTCAGGTAGGTGTCATTGTCGATCAGCGCATTCTTCTTCCACGCCGGCTGGACGCGATGGACATGAACCTCGGACATTCCTGATTTTCCTCCCGAAGAAATCCGCAGGCTTGAAACGCCGGCGGGATCGCGGCGAAGCGGCCGCGAATTCGGCGGCATTATTACCAGTTCCGGCGTGACGGCAACATTAGACGTTGGATTCGCGCGGCGGGATGCCGCAGGGAGCTAATCCACGACTGTCAGCACTCGAATAGGTTCGCTGCTAAGCGCATGTTTTCTCATGCTAAAGCCGGTTTTGATGAAGAAAAAATCAATAGACGGTTAATCAACGGCGCGCACAATAACCCATGGGAGGAAAGGAGAATCAACCAAGGGACCGCCAAGGGGACCGCAATGCGCGACCATGCCGAAATGGACCTGATGCTTAGGGGCTATGGCTTGACCACGGCCAAGATTCTTTATCATTTCCCCGACCATCCGCACCTCCTGCAGAGCTTCATCTGGCAGGACTACGATATCGCTCCGAAGTTTCCGGTGCTGATCAAATTCATCGAATTCTGGAAAGCCAAGCTCGACGGGCCGCTGCACTCGGTCTGCTACACGCATCAGAAGCTGATCGCGCCGAATGAATGGCGCAAGGTCGATGGCGAGTTCGTGCTGCACTAAGGCGCGCCGATATTCAGGTGAGGCCGGCCTGCGAATGGCGGCTTCCTGCGCTTCCGGTGCTCACGTACTTCAAGTACGCTCCGCTCCGGTTCTCGGAACCCACCATTCTCGACTCGGCCTGACCTGAATCTCAACACGCCTTAACTTCGGCGCGTGGTGCTCACACCGCCGGCGGGTTGAGCCTGGCAAAGCCCTCCTGCCGCCGATAAGGGAAATACGGATAGGGCGCGGTGACCTCGCTTGCCGCGTCGAGTTTTTTCACCTGATCCGGCGTCAGTGACCAGCCGACGGCGCCGAGGTTCTGGCGCAACTGTTCCTCGTTGCGGGCACCGATGATGACCGAGGAAACGGTCGGGCGCTGCAACAGCCAGTTGATGGCGATCTGCGGCACGGTCTTGCCGGTTTCCTGCGCCACCACGTCCAGCGCATCCATCACCCGGTAGAGATGTTCGTCCTCGACCGGCGGACCGAAGCTTGCGGTGTCATGCAACCGGCTCTTTTCCGGCAGAGGCTGGCCGCGGCGGATCTTGCCGGTCAGCCGGCCCCAGCCGAGCGGGCTCCACACCAGCGCGCCGACACCCTGGTCGAGGCCGAGCGGCATCAACTCCCATTCATAGTCGCGGCCGACCAGCGAATAGTAGACCTGATGGGCGGCGTAGCGCGGATAGCCATGCTTGTCGGCCTCGGCCAACGACTTCATCACTTGCCAGCCGGAGAAGTTGGAGACGCCGACATAGCGCAGCTTGCCCGCGCGGATAAGATCGTCCAGCGTCGACAGCACCTCCTCGATCGGCGTGCCTGCGTCGAAGGCGTGCAGTTGCAAAAGGTCGATGTAATCGGTGCCGAGGCGCTTCAGCGCGGCGTCCACGGACTTGATCAGCCGCGAGCGCGAAGAACCGTAATCGGCTGGCCCGTCGCCCATGGGCAAGGACGTCTTGGTCGAGATCAGCACCGCGTCGCGGCGGCCCTTGATGGCTTCACCGAGCACTTCTTCCGAAGCGCCGTTCGAATAGACATCCGCCGTGTCGAACAGATTGACGCCGGCTTCGAGGCAGATGTCGACCAGCCGGCGCGCCTCTTGCGCGTCGCTGTTGCCCCATGCGCCGAACAGTGGCCCGGAACCGCCAAAGGTTCCCGCGCCAAACGAAAGTGCGGGCACTTTCAGGCCCGATGCGCCGAGACGTCGATAGTCCATTCTTCTTCTCCTTAATGATGTGGAAAGCGGAGTTGCGAGTGATGCCTACGACTGGACGCAAGCCGGCGTATCGAGCACCGGGGTGCGATCGAGGCGCAGCGCCAATCCAGCCACGCCGAGCGCCGCGACCGGTAGCAGAGCGGCGACCCAGGTGAGGGAGCCGAGGCCGAGGCCATGGGCAATGACGGCGCCGCCGAGCCAGGCGCCGGCGGCGTTGCCGAGGTTGAAGGCGGCGATGTTGAAGGACGAGGCAAGGCTCTGGCCGGCGCCTTGCGCCTTGTCCAGCACCCACATCTGCAGCGGCGCCACGGTGGCGAAGGCGGCGGCGCCGAGCAGGCCGACATAGATCACGGCCATGACCTGGCTGTGGAGGGCGAAGCTCATGGTGGCGAGCACAAGGGCGAGCACCGCGAGACTGCCGAGCACGGCCGGCACCAGCCAGCGGTCGGCGACCTTGCCTCCGGCGAGATTGCCGGCGATGAGACCGCCGCCGAAGACGAGCAGGATCGGCGACACGGCCGCTTCCTTGAAACCGCTGATTTCGGTCAGCAGGGGCGCGATGTAGGTGAAGACGGCGAAGACGCCGGCATAGCCGAACACGGTGATGGCGAGGCCGAGCAGGACGGGCGTGCGGCGCAGCACGGCAAGATCGGCGCGCAGGTCGGTTCTTTCGGGAGCGGCCTGGCCGCGCGGTACCAGAGCCAGGATGACGGCGAAGGCGGCAAGGCCGACAGCGGTCACCGCCCAGAAGGTCGCGCGCCAGCCGAAGGCCTGGCCGAGCCAGGTGCCGAAGGGCACGCCGAGGATGTTGGCGATGGTGAGCCCGGTGAACATCAAGGCGATCGCCGAGGCTTGTCTGTTGGGCGCGACAAGGCCAGTGGCGACCACCGAGCCGACACCGAAGAAGGTGCCATGGGCGAAGGCGGTGACGATGCGGGCGCCCATCAGCGTCCAGTAGTCGGGCGCCAGCGCACAGGCGAGATTGCCAATCGTGAAGATCGCCATCAGCGCCAGAAGCACGGTCTTGCGCGGCCAGTTGCCGGTGGCGATGGTCAACAAGGGAGCACCGACGACGACGCCCAGCGCATAGCCCGAAATGAGCTGGCCGGCGGCCGAGATCGAGACGCCGAGATCCTTGCTGACATCGATGAGCAGACCCATGATGACGAATTCGGTGACACCGATGCCGAAGGCACCGGCGGCGAGGGCGTAGAGAGCAAGAGGCATGGCGGCGGTCCGATCGGTTGATGAAGGACGCTTCAGTGCCGCGCCACTTTGTGTTGTTGGGGCATGATCTCTTCCGAAAACCGGTTTCCACTTTTCGGGATCATGCCCCGACCCGGAAGATCGTCATCCGCTGACCTGTGAACCAGACTTGCATTGGGAACATTTTCTGTGAAATAAATTCATGAATGGCGCGACCCGAGATCAACCGTTCCGGCGAAATCGAAGTGTTCTTGCGTGTCGTTGAGGCTGGCAGCTTCTCGGCTGCGGCGCGCCGGCTCAGAATGACGCCGTCGGCGGTCAGCAAGCTGATCGCCCGCCTGGAGACGCGACTTGGCGCGCGGCTGCTCGCCCGCTCGACGCGCAAGCTGCAATTGACGCCGGAAGGTGCGGCTTTCCATGACAGCGGCACGCGCATTCTCGCCGACCTCGATGCGGCGGAGCGCGAAGCGGCGGCAGGGGCGACGCCACGCGGCAGGTTGAGGGTCAACAGCTACGTGCCTTTCGGCCAGCACCGGCTGATGCCGCTGCTGCCGCGTTTCCTGGAGCGCTATCCCGAGATTTCCATCGAGGCGGTGCTGACGGACAACGTGATCGATCTCCTGGAGGAGCGCGCCGATGTCGCCATACGCGCTGGGCCGCTGCGTGAATCACGACTGGTGGCGCGCAAGCTGGGCGAAGGCCGGATGGTGGTGATCGCGGCACCGTCCTACCTCGAAGCGCGCGGTACGCCGCATACGCTGGCCGATCTTGCGGGCCACAACATGCTGGCCTTTGGGTTCGCGCGGCACATTGACGGCTGGCCCTTTGTCGACGCGGCGGGCGCGCCGATCATCGTCCCGATCGTCGGAAACCTGATGCTGACCGATGGCGAGGCGATGCGCCTGGCAGCGATTGCTGGAGCCGGCATTGCCAGGCTGGCGCATTGGCATGTCGAGGCGGACATCGCCGCCGGTCGCCTGGTGCCGTTGCTGGAGGCGTTCAACCCCGGCGATCTGGAACCGACACACGCCGTTTATGTCGGTCAGGGCAAGCATCTGCCGGCCCGGGTGCGCGCCTTTCTCGATTTTCTCGCGGAAACCGTCCGCCTCTGAACGAAGTCAAAAAGCCGCGCACCATCGGGCACGCGGCTTTTGTGATCAGGTGCGAAGGGGATTACGCCTTCGGCGTGAACGGCGCCGGGCGCCGGCCGGCGGCCTGACGCTCCAGCATCCAGCCGGGGTATTCGGCGGGCAGTGCGCTGACTTCGTCGAGACGAGCGAGATCGTCGCTATCGAGCTTCAGCTGGGTGGCGGCAAGGTTCTGTTCGAGCTGGTCCATCCGGCTGGCGCCGATGATGACGCTCATCACGAAAGGCTTGGCCAGGACATAGCCGAGCGCCACCGTGGCGACGCTGACATCGTGCTTCTTGGCGATTTCGCGCATGATGGCGACGGCCGCCCAAGCACGGTCCTCGTTGACCGGCGGGAAGTTGAAGGAGGCGCGGCGGCCCTCGCCATTGCCGGGGGCGCCGGGGCCGTATTTACCCGACAGCAGGCCGCCGGCCATCGGCGACCACACCATCAGGCCGAGTTTCTCCTCGTTGATGAGCGGCACGATCTCGCGTTCGAGATCGCGGCCGGCGATGGAATAATAGGACTGGATGGTTTCGAAACGGGCAAAGCCCTTGCGGTCGGCGATGCCGAGCGCCTTGGCGATGCGCCAGGCTGCCCAGTTCGACACGCCGACATAGCGGACCTTGCCGCTGGCGACGAGATCGTCGAGCGCGCGAAGCGTTTCGTCGATCGGCGTCACCGCGTCGGTGCCGTGCAACTGATAGAGGTCGATATGGTCGACCTGCAGCCGTTCGAGGCTGGCATCGACCGAATCCATGATGTGGCCGCGGGACGAGCCGCGGTCATTCGGTCCGTTGCCCATGGCGCCATGGACTTTGGTGGCGATGATGACGTCCGAACGTTTGACACTGAGGTCCTTGAGGGACTGGCCGAGCAGCCGCTCGGACTCACCGAAGGAGTAGACGTCGGCCGTGTCGAAGAAGTTGACGCCGGCGGCGATCGAACGGCCGACGATCTCGTTGACGCCCTTCTGGTCGAGGCTGGCGATCAGGCCCCATTGGGCATTCTGGCCGGCGGCGCCGAAGGTCATGGTGCCGAGGCACAGTTCGGAGACGAATAGGCCGGTATTTCCAAGCTGGTTGTAACGCATGGCGAAGGCTCCAGGAAAATGTGTGGTGGCACAAAGCAAATAGGAACGGAACGTTTCGTTTCCAGCGCTGGCATAATGGCCCTTTCAAGGTGGACCATCCTCGGTCGACCGTCGCTACTGCCGCGAAAACTTATTAGAGATCGACCAGTCGGATCATAGTGGTTGAGCGGCGATTGACCTCGTAGGCGAAGTCGTCGTCCCACACGGGGCCGGAAAGAAGATATTCAGTAAGCGAAGGTTTTGCAGCGACCAGCCGTTCACAGGCTTCGACGGCCAGCACGACGGCAACTGGCTTTCCCCGCGTGGTAATGGTTTGCGGCCCTTTTTTTGCGCGACTGCCTTACCAGCTTCGAGAGATTGTTCTTTGCGCTCTGAATATCCCAGTTCATGGGGCTGCTCGGTGAATGGTTTGGCAAGCACATACCAGACGCTGCAGAGGGCCTAACGACTGCCGAAAATCGCCGAACCGACCCGAACGCTGGTGGCGCCAAAGGCGATCGCTGTCTCGTAGTCGCCGGACATGCCCATCGAGAGCTTTTCGACACCTGCCTCGCGGCCGAGCTTTTCCAGCAGGGCGAAGTGCGGGCCGGGGTTCTCCTCGGCCGGCGGAATGCACATCAGGCCTTCAATGGCGAGGCCGTGGACATCGCGGCAGCGGGCGATGAAGGCCACGGCGTCGCGGGGCTCGATGCCGGCCTTCTGCGGCTCGGAGCCGGTGTTGACTTGGACATAGAGTTTTGGCGCCCGGCCTTGCCTGGCGATTTCCTTCGCCAATTCGGCGGCGATCTTGTCGCGGTCGACCGTTTCGATGACGTCGAACAGCGCCACGGCCTCCTTGGCCTTGTTCGATTGCAACGGACCGATCAAATGCAATTCGATATCCGCGAAAGCCTGCTTCAGCGCGGGCCATTTGCCTTGCGCTTCCTGGACGCGGTTTTCGCCGAAGACGCGCTGGCCGGCCTCGATGACGGGTTGGATGTCGGCGGCCTCGAAAGTCTTGGAGACAGCCACCAAGGTCACGGCACCCGCCTTGCGGCCGGCCTCCTGCTCGGCGGCGGCGATCTTCGCCTTGACCGCGAAAAACTGCTGAACGGTGTCACCCATATGCAAATCCCGCTGTTTTGACCCGCGTTTTTAGCTGCCGCGATGCCCATATGGTTGACGGGTTTGCCAAACCATGGTGAACACCCGGACCACATTCCCTGAACCGCCGGACCAGTCATCGGCGGTTCGTGCCTGCTTTTAAGTGAAAAACGTCCCATGGCAACCGAACGATACAATCCGCGCGCGTCAGAGCCCAAATGGCAGAAGGCCTGGGCCGAAAAGAAGCTGTTCGAAGCGCACAATGACGATCCGAAGCCGAAATACTACGTGCTGGAAATGTTTCCCTATCCGTCGGGGCGCATCCATATCGGCCACACCCGCAATTATACGATGGGCGACGTGGTGGCGCGGTACAAGCGGGCCAAGGGGTTCAACGTGCTGCATCCGATGGGCTGGGACGCCTTCGGCATGCCGGCCGAGAACGCGGCGATGCAGAACAAGGTCCACCCCAAGGAATGGACCTACCAGAACATCGCCACCATGCGCGAGCAGCTTAAGGTCATGGGCCTGTCGCTGGATTGGGCACGTGAATTCGCCACCTGCGACGTCGACTACTACCACCGCCAGCAGATGCTGTTCCTCGATTTCGTCGAGAAGGGGCTAGTGACGCGCAAATCCTCCAAGGTCAACTGGGACCCGGAGGACATGACGGTGCTCGCCAACGAGCAGGTCATCGACGGGCGCGGCTGGCGCTCTGGCGCGCTGGTCGAACAGCGCGAACTGACGCAGTGGTTCTTCAAGATCACCGATTTCGCGCAGGACCTGCTGGATTCGCTCGACGGGCTCGACGAATGGCCTGAAAAAGTGAAGCTGATGCAGCAGAACTGGATCGGCCGTTCGGAAGGCCTGCTGATCCGCTGGCCGCTGGCCTCCGACGTTGCCGGTGAACACGAGCTGGAAGTCTATACGACGCGGCCCGACACTATCTTCGGTGCCTCGTTCATGGCCGTCGCCGCCGACCATCCGCTGGCGAAGAAAGCCGCCGAGACCAATCCGGCGCTGGCGAAGTTCATCGACGAAGTGCGCCATATGGGCACTTCGGTGGCAGCGCTGGAGACAGCCGAGAAAAAGGGCTTCGACACCGGCATCCGCGTCGTCCATCCCTTCGACGACAACTGGACGCTGCCGGTCTATGTCGCCAATTTCGTGCTGATGGAATACGGAACCGGCGCCATCTTCGGCTGCCCGTCCGGCGACCAGCGCGACCTCGACTTCGCCAACAAATACGGACTGCCGGTCATCCCGGTGGTGATGCCGGAAGGCGCCGACGCGAAAACCTTCCAGGTCATCGAAGAGGCCTACGTCGATGACGGTGTGATGATCAATTCGCGCTTCCTCGACGGCATGAAGCCGGACCGCGCCTTCGACGAGGTGGCGAAGCTCCTGGAGCAGAAGACGATCGGCAACCGGCCGATGGCCGAGCGCAAGGTGAATTTCCGCCTGCGCGACTGGGGCATTTCGCGCCAGCGCTACTGGGGCTGCCCGATCCCGATGATCCATTGCGAGGATTGCGGCGTGGTGCCGGTGCCGAAGGCCGACCTGCCGGTCAAGCTGCCCGACGATGTCGATTTCGACCGGCCGGGCAATCCGCTCGACCGGCATCCGACCTGGCGTCATGTGAAGTGCCCGCAATGCGGCAAGGACGCGCGCCGCGAAACCGACACGATGGATACGTTCGTCGATTCGTCGTGGTATTTCGCCCGCTTCACCGCGCCCTGGGCGCATGAGCCGACCGATCCCAGGGCGGCCAATCAATGGCTGCCGGTGGACCAGTATATCGGCGGCATCGAACACGCGATCCTGCATCTGCTCTATTCGCGCTTCTTCACCCGCGCCATGCGAGAGACCGGCCATGTCGATCTGGCCGAGCCGTTCAAGGGCCTGTTCACGCAAGGCATGGTGGTGCACGAGACATACCGCGTCGGTTCGGCGTCGAACGGCCGCTGGCTGGCGCCGACAGAGGTGCGGCTGGAGGGCGTCGACGGCGAGCGCCGCGCCTTCGACATCGCCACCGGCGAGGCCGTCACCATCGGCCCGCTGGAGAAGATGTCGAAGTCGAAGAAGAACACGGTCAGCCCGGAAGACATCACCGACGGCTACGGCGCCGATACGGCGCGCTGGTTCATGCTGTCGGATTCGCCGCCCGAACGCGATGTCGAGTGGACCGACGATGGCGCCGCCGGCGCGCATCGCTTCATGCAGCGCATCTGGCGGCTGGTGTCGACGGCGGCCGAGACGCTGGCGGGAATCAAGCCCGCCGCCGCCGACGCCGGCGAGGCCGGAGCGGTTTCCAAGGCCGCGCACAAGATCCTGAAAGCGGTCGGCGAGGATATCGAGAAGCTCGGCTTCAACCGCGCCATCGCCCGCATCTATGAACTGGCCAATGCGCTGACCGGCCCGCTCAACGAAGTGGCGGAAGGCAAGGCCGATCCGGCACTGCAAGGGGCCTGCCGCCAGGCGGTGGAGATCCTGGTGCATCTGATCGCGCCAGTCATGCCGCATCTGGCCGAGGAGTGCTGGGAGACGCTGGGCGGCACGGATCTGGTCGCCGAACGGCCATGGCCGGTCTTCGATCCGGCACTGGTCGTCGACAATGAAGTGACCTATCCGGTGCAGGTCAACGGCAAGAAGCGGGGGGATTTGACAATTGCCCGCGACGCGGACCAAGGTGCGGTCGAAAAAGCGGTATTGGCTCTCGACTTCGTGCAGAAAGCACTCGAAGGTAAGGCTCCGCGCAAGGTGATCATCGTGCCGCAGAGGATCGTCAATGTCGTTGCCTGATCGGGAAAAGACAGAGCTGAGCCGTTTGCTGCGCCGCGTGGCGCTTGCCGGCCTTGTCGGCTCGCTGGCGCTGGTTTCGGCCTGCACGGTGCGGCCGCTCTATTCCAACGCGCCGTTGTCGACGGGCGCGAGCGCCAATGCCGAACTGGCGTCGATCGCCGTCAAGCCGGTCAAGACGCGCTATGCCCAGCAGGTGCGCAACAATCTGATCTTCGGCTTTGGGCGCGGGGCCGGTGAACCGGCCTCGCCGCTTTATTCGCTCGATCTCACCGTGACCGAGGCCGTGGAATCCTCGGCCCTCGTGCAGGTCCAAACCGATCAGGACGAGCCGACCGCCGGTTCGGTGACGCTGACCGCCAGCTATACGCTGACCGATATGAAGACCGGTGCCGTCATCACGGTCGGCAAGCGTGCGATCACCTCGTCCTTCGACCGGCCGCGGCAGGAATTTGCCTCGTACAGGGCGCAGATCGATGCCGAGAATCGCGCCGCGCGCGAGCTGGCAGAAGCCCTGCAACTGTCCATCGCCCAGGATCTGGTCCGGCACGGCAAGGCAGCTGCATAGCCATCGCAACAATGGCTTCCAGCGGCCTGGCAGCGGCCGGGCGCACCATCGTTTCACCTCGTCTTCTTAGCCCGACGCCTTGGCTGCGCGGGTGTTCGCCGAATGACGATCGGCTGCCCGAATCCGGATCCCACGCATCGCCGCGAAAATACATTTCGATCGCTCCAACGGTGCCGACGGGAAGCAACTGTTAACCACTCGCTCCCTATTGCTCAGCAGACGTTTCAGAGTGAGTCTTGAGCATGGAATCCAAGCGTTTTCCTCGGGTCAATTCATTGAATGCAGCTTCACCCGATGATCCCGAGGGAAAGCGTTTCAAAAGCATCGGCGGCAAGGTGGATGGACGGCAGCCCGGCGCGGTCAGAACCGGCAATTCCCCGCCACCGGTGGATCTCGGCGGCAACGAGAGCCCCGCCTGGCAAGACTATTTCTTCCTGGCGCCCAATGTGCGGTTCACACGCACGCCGGATTACGAGGCCAACACGCGCCGTCCGGAGCGCGACCATGTCGCTGTCGAGCAAAGTCAGCCACTGACGCCACCGGCGCCCCAGGCAATCGCACGATCCAGCGAGGCTGCGGCATCGCCGATGAGAAGCCGGAATCCTGCCCTGGAGGCAGCCCGGCCATTCGCAGGCAACAGGGCCCCCACGCATGAAAGGCAGCCTGCCTCTCCCACACCATCCGCCCCAGCCGGGAATGCCGGAGAAAAGGCGCGGATTGTCGCACCGGCAGGGTCGAGGACAGCCGTGACCCCACGTGCATCCGCCTCAACGACTCCGGTTCAGGGAATGGCTGCACCGGTCAGGACAGGTCGCGAAACCGCGCGCTGGCCCTATCTGTCGGATCACGTCTTCTTCGAACTCATGGCGCCCTACATGATCGAAGCGCCGTCACCGGCGCCACGCGCGGTCCCGGTTGTGCGCGCGGCCGGGCCTGTCGGTATCCAATTGGTCGACATTCGCGACGCGTGCGCGTCCGATCCCACTGCGTTGTTCCGTGTCATCGACTGTCTTCCAGGCCTGCAGGCCCCGCCCGTCCTGCCGGATGTCCGTCCAGCCAACTCGAATGAGGCCGCGGCTCAGCCGGCGGCGAAAAGCACACGGCAAAGGGTCCAGCCGGCGGCTGCTGCAATTCCCGCTGTTGCCAGCAACGCCGCTTCGGCGCGGGTCGCGCAAGGCACGGAGGAGAGCGGGCAGGCTCCGGCCGGGCGCGTGTCCGCGCCGCTGCCCATGGCGGGCAAGATCGTGCCGGCCACGACAGGCGAGGCCTACGAACTTCCCTCGGAAGGGCTGCTGCAGCAGCCGCCGGAAGGGCAGGGCTTCTACATGTCGCAGGAACGGCTGGAGCAGAATGCCGATCTTCTGGAAAGCGTGCTCGAGGATTTCGGCGTGCGCGGCGAGATCATCCACGTCCGCCCGGGTCCGGTCGTCACCCTCTATGAGTTCGAGCCGGCGCCGGGCGTCAAATCGTCCCGTGTAATAGGCCTCGCCGATGACATTGCACGCTCCATGTCGGCGATTTCGGCGCGCGTCGCCGTGGTGCCGGGCCGCAACGTCATCGGCATCGAGCTGCCGAACGAGACCCGCGAGACCGTCTATTTCCGCGAGCTGATCGAATCGCAGGGTTTCCGCAAGACCAGCTGCAAGCTGGCGCTTTGCCTCGGCAAGACGATCGGCGGCGAACCTGTCATCGCAGAGCTGGCGAAGATGCCGCATCTGCTGGTCGCCGGCACTACCGGCTCCGGCAAGTCGGTCGCCATCAACACGATGATCCTGTCGCTGCTCTATCGGCTGAAGCCGGAAGAGTGCCGGCTGATCATGGTCGATCCCAAGATGCTGGAACTCTCTGTCTATGACGGCATTCCGCATCTTCTGACGCCCGTCGTCACCGATCCCAAGAAAGCGGTCACCGCGCTCAAATGGGCGGTGCGCGAGATGGAGGATCGCTATCGCAAGATGGCGCGGCTCGGCGTGCGCAACATTGACGGGTACAATGAGCGAGCCGCCCAAGCCCGCGACAAGGGCGAGGCCGTCGTCATGACGGTGCAAACCGGCTTCGAAAAAGGCACCGGTGAGCCGCTGTTCGAGCAGCAGGAAATCGATCTGGCGCCGATGCCATTCATCGTCGTCATCGTCGACGAGATGGCCGACCTGATGATGGTCGCCGGCAAGGAGATCGAAGGTGCCATCCAGCGCCTGGCGCAGATGGCCCGCGCGGCCGGCATCCATCTGATCATGGCCACGCAGCGCCCTTCGGTCGACGTCATCACCGGCACGATCAAGGCCAACTTCCCGACCCGCATCTCCTTCCAGGTCACCTCCAAGATCGACAGCCGCACGATTCTGGGCGAACAGGGCGCCGAACAACTGCTCGGCCAGGGCGACATGCTGCACATGATGGGTGGAGGACGCATTTCACGTGTGCACGGCCCCTTTGTCTCCGATGCGGAAGTCGAACATGTCGTGGCGCATCTGAAGGCGCAGGGCCGGCCGGAATATCTGGAAACCGTGACCGCCGACGAGGATGACGAAGAGATTGACGACGACCAGGGCGCCGTCTTCGACAAGGGATCCGTCGCGGCCGAGGATGGCGATGCCAGCTATGACGAAGCGGTCAAGGTGGTGGTGCGCGACAAGAAGTGTTCGACGTCCTACATCCAGCGCCGCCTCGGGATCGGCTACAACCGCGCCGCATCGCTGGTCGAACGGATGGAAAAGGAAGGGCTGGTCGGCGCGCCCAACCACGTCGGCAAGCGCGAGATCATCATGGGCCGGCGCCCGCCGGTAGCCGCGCCTGACGAAGACGGCGCGGAATGATCGGCGACCGCTTCGGCGATCGGGCTTCTTCCGACGCATAACAAAAAAGGCCGGTCGCCCGGCCTTTTTTCATTGAAGCAGCGCGACCTCAGCCGATCTTCTGGCCGGTCTTTGCCCAATCGGCGGCGAACTGGTCCAGGCCTTTGTCGGTCAACGGGTGCTTGACCAGCGCCTTCAGCGTCGCCGGCGGTGCGGTCACGACGTCGGCGCCGATGAGGGCGGCCTGCTTGACGTGGTTCACCGTGCGCACCGAGGCGACGAGGATCTCAGTCTGGAAATCGTAATTGTCGTAGATCTGCCGGATCTCCTGGATCAGTTCCATGCCGTCCGAGCCGGTGTCATCGACGCGACCGACGAAGGGCGAGATGAAGGAAGCGCCGGCCTTGGCGGCGAGCAGCGCCTGGTTGGCCGAGAAGCACAGCGTGACGTTGACCATGCGGTTCATCTGGGTGCGAATGGTCTTGCAGGCCCTCAGGCCGTCCAGCGTCAGCGGCACCTTGATGCAGACATTGGGCGCGATCTTGGCCAGCACTTCGGCCTCCGCCAGCATGTCCTTGTACTCGCTCGCCACGACTTCGGCCGAGACCGGGCCGGCGACGATATCGCAAATCTGCTTGGTGACGTCGGCGATCTTGCCGCCGGATTTGAGAATCAGCGACGGATTGGTGGTGACGCCGTCGAGCAGCCCCAGATCGTTGAGTTCACGGATATCCTTGATGTCGGCGGTGTCGACGAAAAATTTCATGGTGGGTCTCCTGACGAATTCGTCGTGCTTGGGAAGGCACGTTCAGCGTTGCTCTTTGATCTAGACCAAAGTCGGGGCAAGGTCACGCCTCATGATCGAAGATTCGCCCTTTGTCGCGGCCGCACCGGTGCTGGTGCCGATGCCTGCCGAACGCCCCTACACCTATGCCGTGCCGGCCGGCATGCGCGTCGTGCCGGGGTCGATCGTGCGCGTGCCGCTCGGGCCGCGCCAGGTGGCCGGCATCGTCTGGGACGGTGCGGTCGAGACTGTCGACGCGAAAAAACTGCGCCCGATCGAACAGGTTTTCGACTGTCCGCCGATCGACCGCGCCATGCGCCGGTTCGTCGACTGGGTGGCGCAATACACGCTGTCGGCGCCGGGCATGGTGGCGCGCATGCTCCTCAGAGCGCCGGAGGCCTTTGACCCGGAACCCTGGATCGAGGGGCTGCAGCGGACGCTTGTCATGCCCGATCGAATGACCGATGCGCGATCGCGCGTGCTGGAGACGGCCGAGGGCGGCCTAGCCTGGACACGCTCGGGTCTCGCCCACGCGGCAGGCGTGTCGTCGACGGTGATCGAGGGGCTCAAGGCGCAAGGTGTGTTCGAGACGGTGATGATCCCGCCGCGGCCGGTCGTGGCCGCGCCCGACCCGAGCTATGCCGTGCCGGAATTGATGCCGGATCAGAATGACGCCGCATCGATGCTGCGGGGCAATGTCGCGGCCGGCGCTTTCAACGTCGCGCTGCTCGATGGCGTCACCGGTTCGGGCAAGACGGAAGTCTATTTCGAGGCGGTGGCGGCAGCACTCGACCAGGGCAAGCAGGTGCTGATCCTGCTTCCGGAAATCGCGCTGACCCATGCTTTCCTCGAACGCTTCCAGCAGCGCTTCGGCGCCAAGCCGGGCGAATGGCATTCCGACCTGCCGCCAAGGATGCGCGAAAAGGTTTGGCGGCAAGTGGCGGAAGGCGGCGTGCGCGTCGTCGCCGGCGCCCGTTCGGCGCTGTTCCTGCCGTTCAGGGAGCTTGGCCTAATCGTCGTCGACGAGGAGCATGACCCTGCCTACAAGCAGGAGGACCGCGTCTTCTACAATGCGCGCGACATGGCGGTGGTGCGCGGCCATATCGGCGGCTTCCCGGTGGTGCTGGCGTCGGCGACGCCCTCGGTCGAAAGCCGGGTCAATGCGAGCCAGGGCAAATACAACAGGGCCATTCTCTCCGCCCGTTTCGCCGAGGCGGCGCTGCCTCTGCTGAAGTCGATCGACATGCGGCGCGCGCCGCCGGCGCGCGGCGGCTTCCTGTCGCCAGTGCTGATCGACCATATGCGCAAGACGCTGGAGAAGAAGGAGCAGTCGCTCTTGTTCCTCAACCGGCGCGGTTATGCGCCGCTGACGCTGTGCCGGGTCTGCGGCCATCGCTTCGGCTGCCCGGTGTGCTCGGCATGGCTGGTCGAGCATCGTTTTCGCGGCCAGCTGGTCTGCCATCATTGCGGGCACAATGAACGCCGCCCCGAGGCCTGCCCCGAATGCGGCACGCTCGACCATCTGGTCGCCTGCGGGCCAGGCGTCGAGCGCATCGCCGAGGAGGTCGTCACGCATTTTCCCGACGCGCGCACCATCGTATTGTCGTCCGACCTGATGGGCGGGGTGCGGCGGCTGCGGCTGGAACTGGAGGCGATCGCCGATGGCGAGGCCGACATCGTCATCGGCACGCAGCTGGTCGCCAAGGGGCACAATTTTCCCAACATGACGCTGGTCGGCGTCGTCGACGCCGACCTTGGCCTCGCCAATGGCGATCCGCGCGCCGCCGAGCGTACGTTCCAGTTGCTCAGCCAGGTGACCGGCCGCGCTGGCCGCACTGGCAAGAAGAGCCTCGGCCTGCTGCAGACTTTCCAGCCTGACCATCCGGTGATGCGGGCGATCGTCTCCGGCGATGCCGAGGCTTTTTACGAGCGCGAGATCGCCGAGCGCGAGCGGGCGGCCTTGCCGCCCTTCGGCCGGCTGGCCGGCGTCATCGTCAGCGCGGTGACGCGGGCCGAGGCCGAAGGCCATGCACGCGGCCTGCGTCGCGCCGCGCCCGAGGCCAGCGATCTGTTCGTGCTCGGGCCCGCCGAAGCGCCGCTGTCGCTGCTCGGCGGCCGCCACCGCTTCCGCCTGCTGATCCAGGGCGAACGGCGCGCCGACATGCAAGGTTTTATCAGGGCCATGCTGGCCAATGGGCCGAAACAGCGCGGTTCGGTGAGGGTCCAGGTGGATATCGATCCGCAGAGCTTTTTGTGACTTGGTGCTGCCAGCGATAGGCTGAGTCCAGCGAGAAACGGAAGATCACATGAAAACCCTTGGCCTCATCGGCGGCATGAGCTGGGAATCGACCGCCATCTATTATCGCCTGCTTAACGAGATCGTGCGCGAGCGGCTTGGCGGGCTGCACTCGGCGAAACTGCTGCTGTGGTCGTTCGACTTTGCCGAGATCGCCGAGCGGCAGCATCATGGCGATTGGGACGGCGCCGGCGTGCTTCTCGCCGAGGCGGCGCGAAAGCTCGAGGCGGGCGGCGCGGAAGGGCTGCTTTTGTGCACCAACACCATGCACAAACTTGCCGATCAGGTGCAGGCGTCCGTATCGATCCCGCTGATCCATATCGCCGATGCCACGGCGGCCGCGATCAAGCGCGCCGGCATGCAGCGCCCGGCGCTGCTGGCGACCCGCTTCACCATGGAGCAGGACTTCTACAAGAAACGGCTTACCGACAGATACGGGCTGTCGCCCGTGGTGCCCGATGCGGCCGGGCGCGACATGGTGCATCGCGTCATCTATGACGAGCTCTGCCAGGGCATCGTCACCGACGCCTCGAAACGGGCCTATATTGAAGAGGCCGAACGTCTGCGCCGTGAAGAGGCCGTCGACAGTATCATCATGGGTTGTACCGAGATCACCATGCTGATCGGACAGCGCGACTTCGACGTTCCGGTCTTCGATACGACGCGTATCCACGCCGAGGCGGCGGTGGAATTCGCGCTCGGTTGATGCGCTTGCGCTAAACTGCCGCGCGCCATCTGGCGCGGCGCTTTTCCTCCGCTAGAATGCCTGCGATTTAAAAACAGGCATTTCGAGGGGATACTATGGATTATGCGCTTCCCTGGCCGACGAGCCAGGGCGAATGGCTTGCGTGGTCGAGCGCCGTGGTCACCGTGCTGCTCGGCCTGTTGTTCTTCCTGGCGCCGGGCCTCGCTTTTCGCATCCTGCGCCTACAGGCCAGGCCGGAGAAGGCAGCGGCGATCGCCGAGGGGCGGGGCAGGATGTCGGGCTTCTATCTCGGCGTCGGCCTGTGCTGCATCCTCCTGGCGCAGCCGCTGATCTATATGGCGCTCGGCTTCTCCTGGCTGTTCACCGCCTTCGGCCGATTGCTGTCGATGATGTCGGATGGCGCCAACACACCTTTCAATTGGGTTTCCATTGTGGTGGAATTGGCTTTGGCGGCGTTGCCGCTCGCCTTTGCCTTCGGCTTTGTCCCATGAATCCGGGGGTATTGCGGCGCACGGGACGCTGATCTTTCGCCAGATGCGACAATAGTGCCTGAAAAGCATGCGGAACGACGCATTGCGGTCTTAAAATGCCTGTGCTAGACGGCAATCGACTTTCGGCCGGGGATAGCGGAAGCCGCGCCTCCGTGCTTGAAAAAATGCAGTAAGGTCAAAGATTTAGCCAGAGTTTTTGCTCGCGCCAACAATCTGCGGCCTGTCAGACAAGAGAAAAGACGGTCCGTGGCTCAATCGTCATCGCCAATCTCAGGTGTCGCAGAACGCTATGCGGGTTCGCTGTTTGAACTCGCCCTGCAGGCAAATTCCGTGGCCAAGGTCGAGGCCGACCTCACCCGTTTCGAGGCGATGCTCGCGGGCAGCGCCGACCTGACCCGGCTGATCAACAGCCCGGTCTTCACCAGTGAGGACCAGGCCAAGGCTATCGCGGCGGTTGCCGACAAGGCAGGCATCACCGGTCTCGCCGGTAATTTCCTGCGCGTCGTCGCCCAGAACCGTCGGTTGTTCGCCGTTCCCGGCATGATCAAGGCGTTCCGCCAGATCGCGGCCGAAGCCCGGGGCGAGACCGCTGCCGAGGTGACGTCGGCTCATGAGCTGACGGCTGCCCAGCAGACCGAACTCAAAGCGGCGCTGAAAAGCGTTGCCGGCAAGGACGTGGC
This sequence comes from Mesorhizobium erdmanii, assembly GCF_013170725.1. Lineage (NCBI taxonomy): Bacteria > Pseudomonadati > Pseudomonadota > Alphaproteobacteria > Hyphomicrobiales > Phyllobacteriaceae > Mesorhizobium > Mesorhizobium erdmanii. The sequence goes on from NZ_CP033361.1 coordinate 1,248,296, forward strand.
CATCTCCGTCACCGTCGATCCGTCGTTGCTCGGCGGGCTGGTGGTCAAGATGGGCTCGCGCCAGATCGATACGTCGCTCAAAACCAAACTCAATTCGCTCAAGCTTGCACTGAAAGAGGTCGGCTGATGGACATCCGCGCCGCGGAAATTTCCGCAATTCTGAAAGACCAGATCAAGAATTTCGGCAAGGAGGCCGAAGTCTCCGAAGTCGGACAGGTGCTGTCCGTCGGTGACGGTATCGCCCGCGTCTATGGGCTCGACAATGTCCAGGCCGGCGAGATGGTCGAGTTCCCCGGCGGTATCCGCGGCATGGCGCTCAACCTCGAAGCCGACAATGTCGGCGTCGTCATCTTCGGCGCCGACCGCGACATCAAGGAAGGCGACATCGTCAAGCGCACAGGCGCCATCGTCGACGTTCCGGTCGGTCCGGGCCTGCTCGGCCGCGTCGTCGACGCGCTCGGCAATCCGATCGACGGCAAGGGCCCGATCAAGGCGACCGAACGCAAGCGCGTCGACGTCAAGGCGCCCGGCATCATTCCGCGCAAATCGGTGAACGAGCCGATGTCGACCGGCCTCAAGGCCATCGATGCGCTGATCCCGGTCGGCCGCGGCCAGCGCGAGCTGGTCATCGGCGATCGCCAGACCGGCAAGACGGCCATCATCCTCGACACGATGCTCAACCAGAAGTCGGTGCACGACAACGGTCCCGAGAAGGAAAAGCTGTACTGCGTCTACGTCGCCGTCGGCCAGAAGCGCTCGACCGTCGCGCAGTTCGTCAAGGTTCTGGAAGAGCGCGGCGCGCTCGAATATTCGATCATCGTCGCCGCCACCGCTTCCGATCCGGCGCCGATGCAGTTCCTGGCGCCGTTCGCCGGCGCCACCATGGGCGAATATTTCCGCGACAACGGCATGCACGCGCTGATCAGCTACGACGATCTGTCGAAGCAGGCCGTCGCCTATCGCCAGATGTCGCTGCTGTTGCGCCGCCCGCCGGGCCGCGAAGCCTATCCGGGCGACGTTTTCTATCTGCACTCGCGCCTGCTCGAGCGCGCCGCCAAGCTCAACGACGATCTGGGCGGCGGCTCGCTGACCGCGCTGCCGGTCATCGAGACGCAGGCCAACGACGTGTCGGCCTATATCCCGACCAACGTGATCTCGATCACCGACGGCCAGATCTTCCTCGAAACCAACCTGTTCTTCCAGGGCATCCGTCCGGCCGTTAACGTCGGCCTGTCGGTGTCGCGCGTCGGTTCGGCTGCGCAGATCAAGGCGATGAAGCAGGTTGCCGGCTCGATCAAGGGCGAGCTCGCGCAGTATCGCGAAATGGCAGCCTTCGCGCAGTTCGGCTCGGATCTCGATGCCGCCACGCAGCGCCTGCTCAACCGCGGTTCGCGCCTGACCGAGCTCCTGAAGCAGCCGCAGTTCTCGCCGCTGAAGACGGAAGAGCAGGTCGCGGTGATCTTCGCCGGCGTCAATGGCTATCTCGACAAGCTGCCGGTCAACCAGGTCGGCAAGTTCGAGCGGGGTCTGCTCAGCCACATGCGTGCGGCGGGCAAGGACGTTCTCGACGCCATCCGCAAGGAAAAGGCGCTGTCGGACGATCTGCGCGCCAAGCTGAAGGCCGAGATCGACGCTTTCGCCAAGACCTTCGCCTGAGCGAAGCGACAAGACGGGATCAGGTTTGAAGCATGCCTTCATTAAAAGACCTTCGTAACCGTATCGCCTCGGTCAAGGCGACGCAGAAGATCACCAAGGCGATGCAGATGGTCGCCGCGGCGAAGCTGCGCCGTGCGCAAGAGGCCGCGGAAGCGGCGCGTCCCTATTCGGAGCGCATGGGTTCCGTCCTGGCAAACATCACCCAGGCGATCGGCGGCGGCGGCGATGCCCCGGCGCTGATGACCGGCACCGGCAAGGACAACGTGCATCTGCTCGTCGTCTGCACCGCCGAGCGCGGCCTGTGCGGCGGCTTCAATTCGCAGATCGCCCGTCACGCCCGCGACCATATCCGCCGGCTTCTGGCCGACGGCAAGCAGGTCAAGATCATCTGCGTCGGCAAGAAGGGTTTCGACATACTGCGCCGCGACTATGCATCGATGATCCTCGATCGTGTCGACCTGCGCGAGGTCAAGACGCTCGGCTTCGCCAATGCCGATGCCATCGCCCGCAAGGTCATCCACCTGTTCAACGAGGGTGCCTTCGACGTCTGCACGCTGTTCTATTCACAGTTCAAGTCGGTGATCAGCCAGGTTCCGACCGCGCAGCAGATCATTCCGGCAGCGGTCGCTTCGTCTGCTCCGGCAGCGTCGGCGGATGGCGCCAGCGCGGTCTATGAATACGAGCCGGAGCCGGGCGAAATCCTCTCCGACCTCATCCCGCGCAACATCTCGGTGCAGGTATTCCGGGCGCTGCTCGAAAACGCGGCCGGCGAAATGGGCGCCAAGATGAGCGCCATGGACAATGCGACGCGCAACGCAGGCGAGATGATCAACAAGCTGTCGATCACCTACAACCGCCAGCGGCAGGCGCAGATCACCAAGGAACTGATCGAAATCATTTCGGGCGCCGAGGCGCTCTAGGCGCGGTTCGCGGGTCAATCTGCCCGCGACCGGACCGCGTGAGAAACAAAGGACGAAAAGGGTAAAGACGATGGCGAAAGCAGCGACCCCGCAGAAGGCAACACCCAAGGCCGCAGCCGCGAAGACGGCGGCCCCCGTGAAGGCGGCAAAGGCTCCGGGAGCAGCCGCAAAGGCGGCTCCGGCCAAGGCAGCTCCGGCAAAGGCGACGGCAGCGCCCGCCAAAGCCGCCGCGGCCAAGACCTCGGCCGTTGCCACCAAGGCGACCGGCGTTGTCGGCAAGGTCCGCCAGGTCATCGGCGCGGTCGTCGACGTGCAGTTCGGCGATCACCTGCCGCCGATCCTGAATGCGATCGAGACCACCAATGTCGGCAGCCGCCTGGTGCTCGAGGTTGCCCAGCATCTGGGCGAAAACACCGTGCGCTGCATCGCCATGGACTCCACCGAAGGCCTCGTGCGTGGCCAAGAAGTGCGTGACACCGGCGGCCCGATCGCGGTGCCGGTCGGCCCGGGCATGCTCGGCCGCATCATCAACGTCATCGGCGAGCCGGTCGATGAAGAAGGCCCGGTCGACGCGACCGAGCTGCGCTCGATCCACCAGCCGGCTCCGGCCTATGTCGAGCAGTCGACGGAAGCGCAGATCCTCATCACCGGCATCAAGGTGCTCGACCTCCTGGCGCCCTACGCCAAGGGCGGCAAGATCGGCCTGTTCGGCGGCGCCGGCGTCGGCAAGACCGTGCTGATCCAGGAACTCATCAACAACATCGCCAAGGCGCATGGCGGCTATTCGGTGTTCGCCGGCGTCGGCGAGCGCACCCGCGAGGGCAACGATCTCTATCACGAGTTCATCGAATCCGGCGTCAACAAGAAGGGCGGCGGCGAAGGCTCCAAGGCGGCTCTCGTGTACGGCCAGATGAACGAGCCGCCGGGCGCGCGCGCCCGCGTCGGCCTGACCGGCCTGACGGTTGCGGAATATTTCCGCGACCAAGGTCAGGACGTGCTGTTCTTCGTCGACAACATCTTCCGCTTCACGCAGGCGGGTTCGGAAGTGTCGGCTCTGCTCGGCCGTATCCCGTCGGCCGTCGGCTATCAGCCGACGCTCGCCACCGACATGGGCGCGCTGCAGGAGCGCATCACAACCACCACCAAGGGCTCGATCACCTCGGTGCAGGCCATCTACGTGCCGGCCGACGACTTGACCGATCCGGCTCCGGCGACCTCGTTCGCCCACCTCGACGCGACGACGACGCTCAATCGCGCCATCGCCGAGAAGGGCATCTATCCGGCGGTGGATCCGCTGGATTCGACCTCGCGCATGCTCGACCCGCTGGTCGTCGGCGACGAGCATTATGCCGTCGCCCGCCAGGTGCAGTCGATCCTCCAGCGCTACAAGTCGCTGCAGGACATCATCGCCATCCTGGGCATGGACGAGCTGTCGGAAGAGGACAAGCAGACCGTGGCTCGCGCCCGCAAGATCGAGCGCTTCCTGTCGCAGCCCTTCTTCGTCGCCGAAGTGTTCACCGGCGCGCCGGGCAAGCTGGTCGACCTCGCCGACACCATCAAGGGCTTCAAGGGCCTCTGCAACGGCGACTACGATCACCTGCCGGAAGCTGCCTTCTATATGGTCGGCGGCATCGACGAGGCGGTCGAGAAGGCACAGCGCCTCGCGGCTGAAGCGGCTTAATCAAGGGAATAGGGAGTAGTCAGTAGTCAGTAGTGAATAGCAGGCGGGTGACCGGGCATTTGCCGTTTCTCCGCACTTCCTACTCACTATTCCCTACTCACTAAATCGACATGGCTGAAGCTTTCAAATTCGAACTTGTCTCGCCGGAGCGCTTGCTGGTTTCCGAGCAGGTCGAATCCGTCGTCATCCCCGGCGCCGAAGGCGAGATGACGGTGATGGCGCACCACGCGCCGGTGATGACCACGATCAAGCCCGGTGTCGTCACGGTGAAGAACGCCTCGGGCGGCGAAGAACGCTATGTCGTGTTCGGCGGTTTCGCCGATATCGTCCCGGCCGGCTGCACGCTGCTGGCGGAATCGGCTGTCGCGGTCAAGGATGTCGACCGTGCGGATCTCGCACGCCGTATCCAGGAAGCCAAGGAAGACGCCGCCGACGCAAAGGACGACCAGGTGCGCAGCAAGGCCGAGCAGTTCCTGGCCCAGCTCACCACGCTGGAAGGCGCGTTGCTGCCAGCCTGAGGTCGTTTCCCGACAAGCGGATTGCGAAAGCGGGGCATTGCCCCGCTTTTTTGTTTAGATGCCCAAGGCAGCGAAGGCCAGTGTCGGACCATCCCGCCGCAGGTGGACGAGATGCACCGCCACAATCTCGATCAACGTCTGGCGCTCGGCATGATCCCCGGCAAAACCGGCCAGGTCGAACACGGCCGTCACGGTCTCGTTCGCGGGCAGCTCTTGGCTCAAAAGCGCCGTCAGTGCCGTGTCGAGCGGATCGGTGAAATGGTTCTCAGGCAGGGTCTTTCCGCGCGCGGCGCAGGCAGCGATCCAGGCCGCCACGACCAGCGTCAGATGCACGAACTCGGTACCGGCTTCGAGGCACTCGATGGCGGACGCAATGATGCGCTGCGGCAGTTTCTGCGAGCCGTCATTGGCGATCTGCGCCGTGCGGTGGGCGAGCGCGGTGTTGGAGAAGCGCTCGGCGAGCTCGGCCGTATAGGCCGATGTATCGAGCCCGGCGTCCTCCGGCAATGTCGGAATGGCCTCCTGCCAGAGCGCGTCGACGAATTGCCGGATCGCCGGATCGGCGAAGGCGCGGTCGACGGTTGCGTGACCGCTGAGCAGGCCGAGATAGGCGATGCCCGAATGCGCGCCGTTGAGGAGCCTCAGCTTCATGTCCTCGAACGGGCCGACATCCCTGACCATGGTGACGCCGAATTTCTCCCAGGCCGGCCTGCCTCCGGGAAAATCGTCTTCGATGACCCACTGGCAGAACGGTTCGGTCATGACGGGCCAGGCATCCTCGACGCCAAGCTCGGTGGCAATCCGCGCCCGATCGGCGTCCGTGGTCGCCGGCACGATACGGTCGACCATGCTGGAGGGAAAGGCGACCTGGTTTGCGATGTGGTCGGCAATTCCGATGATGCCGGCCGTGGCATCGCGCAACGCAGCGAATTCGGTCAGCAGCCGGTGCAGGGTGGCGCCGTTGGCCGGCAGATTGTCACAACACAGCACGGTGAAAGGCGCCGTGCCGGCGGCGCGTCGCCTGGCCAGGGCTTCGGTCAGGAAGCCATGCGCCGTCTTTGGCATCTGTGGATTTGCCAGATCGTGGACAATGTCGGGGTGGGCGGTGTCGAGCCCGCCGCCGGCAGCCCTGAGATAGGCCTTCTCGGTGATGGTCAGCGTGACGATGCGGGTGTGTGGATCGGTCAATGCGGCCAGTACCGCGCCTGGGTCTTCCGGCGCCACCAGCATCGAGCCGATGGAGCCGATGACACGAAGCTGTTCCCCGCCGCTGCTGCGGATCGCCAGCGTGTAGAGCCCGTCCTGCGGCGCCAGTGCGTCGCGCGTGTCGGGGCTGCGCAACGAGACGCCTGTTATGCCCCATTCCGTTTCGCCCGCCGCCAGGCAGTCGTCGACATAGGCGGCCTGGTGGGCGCGGTGGAAAGCGCCGACGCCCAGATGCACGATGCCCGATATGACCTCGCCGCGATCATAGGCGGGGATACTGGTCCCGGCGGGCAGCGTCTGGAGCGTGGAGTCGGATAGATGGCTTCTGGTCATCACCATACCGGGGCTGGGGAGGCGGTGGATCACAGGCGGCGTAACACCTGTTCGCGCCTGCCGCAAGGATGCCGCTTTGCCAGCGCACGTTGACATCGCCTTTGTCCAAACGTACCGATGTCCTGCCTGGAAGGAGCCGCTTTTCCCATGGTCGCGCTGACCGATCCGGACCTGCTGTTTCCGTCCGAAGCGCATTCGCGCTCGCTGGCCCGCAATCTCTACGCCGGCATCAAGGCCCTGCCCATCGTCAGCCCGCACGGCCACACCGATCCGCGCTGGTATGCGCAAAACGAGCCTTTCCCGGATCCGGCGCAACTGCTCATCGTGCCCGACCACTACATTTTCCGCATGCTGTTCAGCCAGGGCGTGCGGCTGGAGGATCTCGGCGTGCCGACGCTCGATGGCGCCCCGGTCGAGAGCGACGGCAGGATGATCTGGCGGCGCTTTGCCGAGCATTACTATCTGTTTCGCGGCACGCCGACGCGGCTGTGGCTCGACCATGTGCTGGCGCATCTGTTCGGCATCGAGGAGCCACTGAACGCCGAGACGGCCGACCGCCACTACGACACGATCGCGACGCTGCTGCAGTGGGAGAATTTCCGCCCCCGCGCTCTGTTCGAGCGCTTTAACATCGAGGTCATCGCCACGACCGAAGGCGCGCTCGACGATCTCAAATGGCACAAGATGATCCGCGAAAGCGGCTGGGAGGGCCGTGTCGTCACCACCTATCGGCCGGACGCCGTCGTCGATCCCGATTTCGAAGGGTTTTCAACCAATCTCGACCGGCTCGGCGAGATTACCGGCTGCGATACCGGCAACTGGGCAGGCTATCTCGACGCGCACCGCCAGCGGCGTGCCTTCTTCAAGAGCTTTGGCGCGACCGCGACCGACCACGGCCATCCGACGGCCGAGACCGCCAACCTTTCCGACGCGGCGGCGCAGGAGCTGTTCAATCGCATCCGCCATGGCTCGGAGGACGAACGCGAGCGCAAGTTGTTCCGCGCCCAGATGCTGACCGAGATGGCCAAGATGAGCCGGGATGACGGGCTGGTGCTGCAGATCCACCCCGGCTCCTGGCGCAATCATTCACCTGGTATTTTCCAGAAATTCGGCAGGGACAAGGGCTTCGATATCCCGACCCGCACCGACTATGTGACGGCGCTGAAGCCGTTGCTCGACTGCGTCGGCCTGGAACGCGACCTCTCCATCATCGTCTTCACGCTCGACGAGAGCAGCTATGCGCGCGAACTGGCGCCGCTGGCAGGCGTCTATCCGGCGCTCAGGCTCGGGCCGGCCTGGTGGTTCCATGACAGTCCGGAAGGCATGCGCCGCTTCCGCGAGATGACGACGGAAACGGCCGGCTTCTACAACACGGTCGGCTTCAATGACGACACACGCGCCTTTCCCTCGATCCCGGCCCGGCACGATATAGCGCGGCGGGTCGACTGCGCCTTCCTGGCGCGGCTGGTTTGCGAGCATCGCCTGCGCGAAGACGAGGCGCATGAACTGGCCAAGGACCTTGCCTATACGCTTGCCAAGAAAGCGTACCGGCTCTGAACCAGGGCGGTGCGATGAGCGTTGGCCAGGCATCCGCGATGGGGAGCAGACGATGAGTAAGCCGAAGATTTTCGCGCATGCCGGTGAGGCCGCGTGGACGCCGACACCCGACGGCAACAGGCGGCGCGTCCTCCTCCACACCGACGAGTTGATGATGGTCGAATTCGGCTTCGACAAGGGCGGTGTCGGCGTCCTGCATTTGCATCCGCATGTCCAGGCAAGCTACGTCGCCGAAGGCCGCTTCGAAGTGACCATAGATGGCCAAACCGAAATCATCGGGATGGGCGGCAGCTTCATCGTGCCGTCCGGCCTGGTGCATGGCGTCAAGGCGCTTGAAGCGGGACGGCTGGTCGACAGTTTTACCCCGCACCGGGCTGATTTCCTCGCCTGAGGCAATTTCGCGACCATCTCCGCGCCGCCGCCCGCCTCTTCATTCGGCACTGAAGCCGCGACTTTGGTCAGGTTATTTGCCGGAGCAGGGCGAAAAGCCGCTCGAACGTCTTGCCATAGGGCGGGCGCAGCATGGCGCCGGCGCTGAGGCGCGACTGCAGGAAAACCGGCTTCTCCTTGCTGAAGGTACGGAACCCCCATTCGCCGTGATAGGCGCCCATGCCGCTGGCACCGACACCGCCGAAAGGCTGGTTCTCCTGCACCAGATGCAGCATGCAGTCGTTGATGGTGACGCCTCCGGCGACGGTCTCGCGCAGGATGCGCTGGCGGTTGCCGCGGTCGCTGCCGAACCAGTAGAGCGCCAGTGGACGGTCGGCCTGGTTCACATGGCTGATCGCCTCGTCGACGGTGGCGTATTCGACGATCGGCAGCACCGGGCCGAAAATCTCTTCGCGCATCAGCCGCAGATCGGGGCCGGCATTGCTGACCAGGGTCGGCAAAAGCTTGCGGCTCGCGGTGCCCAACTCTTCGCCGGCCGGATTGATCTCGACAATTTCGGCGCCGGCATCGCGGGCTTCCGCGATCATGGCGCGCAGGCGTTGAAAGTGCCGGTCGCTGATGATGGCGGTATAGTCCGGGTTGTCGCGCAGCGTGGGGTAGAGCCGCGCCACCGCGTCCGCGAATTTGGCCGCTACCGTACCGGCCTGCCCCTTCGGCACCATCAGATAGTCCGGCGCGATGCAGGTCTGCCCGGCATTGAGCAACTTGCCATAGGCGATGCTTGCCGTTGCGGCATCGAGATCGCAGGAGGGGTCGAAAATCGCCGGCGACTTGCCGCCGAGTTCGAGCGTGACCGGGGTCAGGTTGGCGGCAGCGGCGACCGCGACTTGGCGGCCGACCGCTGTCGAGCCGGTGAACAGCAGATGATCGAACGGCATAGAGACGAAGGCCTTGCCGATCTCGGCATCGCCGGTGATGACGCTCAACTCGTCGGGCGAAAAATGCTCGCCGGCCAGCCTGGCGAGCAGCGCGGAGAAAGCCGGTGTCAGCTCGGACGGCTTGACCAGCGCGCGGTTGCCGGCGGCGAGCGCCGCCGTCACCGGCGCGACGGCGAGCTGGAACGGGTAATTCCAGGGCGACACGATGCCGACGACGCCGTGCGGCTGTGGCACGAGACGATTTTTGCCCGGCAGGAACGGCAAGGTGGTGGCGACGCGCCGCTCGCGCATCCAGCCCTTCAGATGTGACAGCGTGTGACGGATGCCGACGCGCACGACGAACAGCTCGGCAAGGCGGGTTTCATGCGTTGAGCGGCCGCCAAAGTCGGCGTCGATCGCGGCGCAAATGTCGGTCTCGTGCCGCTCGGTCAGGGCCAGCAGGCGCTTCAGCCGATCTTTCCGCACGCCAAGGTCCGGATAGGGCTGCTTCTCGAAGGCGGCGCGTTGCAAGCTGAACCGTTCGCCGAGGACGTCCTGTCTCACCTGCAGCATCGCGCCCTCCCTGGCTTGGCTGGCCAAGCTTACATCCTGGCGCGGAGGAATCCAGCATGGGGGCGGGTGTCGCTGGGGAAGGCACTCTGGCCTGCGCCTCCGATCGCCAACCAGTTGTGATTGGAGGGCGGCTGCGCTACTCCAGTGCGTCACGCGGAGAGTTTCCTTGATCGATTTCCAAATCCTCTCCAATCCCCGGAAAATCGCCTCCAATCCGGTGTCCGCCTGATGTCGGCACAGGCGGCGGGTATTCGGGCCGAGGACCCCAAGCGGCGCGTCCTCAAGGACGTGTTCGGTTTCGACGATTTCCGCCCCGGCCAGGCCGACATCATGGAGGCGCTGCTCAGCGGGCGCCATGTGCTGGCCGTGATGCCGACGGGTGCGGGCAAATCGCTCTGCTACCAGGTGCCGGCGCTGGTCATGGGCGGCCTCACCCTCGTCGTGTCCCCGCTGGTGGCGCTGATGCAGGACCAGGTCGCCGCCTTGCGGCTGGCCGGCGTCGGCGCCGATACGATCAATTCCTCGCTGGACCGCGAAGCCAATGTCGCCGCCTGGCGCCGTGTCGCCTCCGGCCAGAAGCGGCTGCTCTATCTGGCGCCGGAGCGGCTGATGACCGAGCGCATGCTCGAAGCGCTTTCGAGGCTCGACGTCAGCCTGATCGCCATCGACGAGGCGCATTGCATCTCGCAATGGGGACCGGCCTTCCGGCCCGAATATGAGGACCTGTCGCGGTTGCGGCACATCTTTCCCAACGTGCCGATCATCGCGGTGACGGCGACGGCCGACGAGAGCACGCGCAGCGATATCGAGGCACGGCTGTTCGCCGAGCGGGTCGAGACCCTGGTGCTTGGTTTCGACCGGCCCAACATCAAGCTGGCGATCGAATCCAAGCAGGACAGCAAGCGGCAATTGCTGCGGTTCATCGAGCGTCACCCAGGCAAGAGCGGCATCGTCTACTGCCTGTCGCGCAAGAAGACGGAAGAGATGGCGACCTTTCTCGAGAAGCACGGCGTCACCGCGCTCGCCTATCATGCCGGCATGAGCAAGGACGCGCGCGAGGCCAATCAGAACGCCTTCATGACGCTGTCGGGCGTCGTCATGGTGGCGACCATCGCTTTCGGCATGGGTATCGACAAGCCCGACGTCGCCTATGTCTTCCACACCGACATGCCCGGCAGCCTGGAGGCCTATTACCAGGAGATCGGCCGCGCCGGCCGTGACGGGCGCAAGGCCGAGGCGCACATGCTCTACGGGCTTGGCGATATCCGCATGCGCAGGCTGTTCATCGATGACGAGGACGCATCGGTGGAGCACAAGAGGCGCGCCCATCGCCGGCTCGATACGCTGATCGGCTATTGCGAGACGGCGCAGTGCCGGCGCCAGGTGCTGCTCGGCTATTTCGGCGAGCAAGCCGAGCCTTGCGGCAATTGCGACAATTGCGTCGACCAGGTGCCACGCGCCGATGGCGCTGCCGAGGCGCGCATCATCCTGACAGCGGTCGCGCAGAGCGGCCAGCGTTTCGGCGCCGCCCATGTCATCGATATCCTGACCGGCCATGAGACCGAGAAGGTGCAAGCCAGGGGCCATCACAGGCTCACCAGCTTCGGCAGCGGAGCGGGGCACAAGAAGACGGTGTGGCTGTCGCTGATCCGGCAACTGGTCGCCGGCGGCTTCCTGATGCCGGATCCCGATGGCCATGGCGGCCTCGCCATTTCGGACAGCGGCGGCGCGCTCGCCCGTGGCGAGGTTGCGTTCCAGTACCGCGTCGAGAACCGGGATCCACTCGCGCGCGGGCGGAAGCGTGCCGCGCAAGGCTCTGGCATGGGCGGCGAAGGCGTCGATGCCTCGCTGCTGGCCACGCTCAAATCGCTGCGACTGCGTCTGGCCAAGGAGCGTCAGGTGCCGGCCTATGTGGTGTTCTCCGACCGCACGCTGATCGACATGGCCGAGCGCCGTCCGCGCGATCTCGACGCCTTCGCCGAGGTGAATGGTGTGGGAGGGGCGAAGCTCAAGGAATTCGGGGAGATTTTTGTCAAGGCAATTGCCGGACACGGGTCCGACAGGTCGGTCTGAAAACCCTCACGAGATCAGGCAAACCGTGAGGGCCACCAGCGGGAGCGCAACCGCGAATGGAATAATCGGCCGCCGCACAAACCGGCGTGGTGCTTTGACTAGTTGAGCAAGCAACCAACCCTTCCGCCGCTCGTTGACCTAAGCTGGGATGATCCCTAGCCACCTTTGGCCCGCCCTTGATCCCCATTCCGGGCGGGCTCTTTTTTGCCTGTCAGGCGGCAGCATCTCGATGCCGAGCAGACCGTATCCTCGGCCTGCGTTGTTTGTTCGAGGAAGGTCGCCGCCGTGCAGTTGCCGGGGCTGGACCTGATACCGTCGCCGCAACCGCTCGACCTTGCGTCGCAATAAAAGTTTCGGAACCATTTTAGTATATGCTAATTTAAGTGCGATTGTGTCGGTCGGGCCATGCGTTTATCGACACAAGATTTCGGGAGGTTGAGATGAGCGGCAAGCCCGGTGATCCACCAATTGAACGACGCTCACTTCCTCGGGCGGTCGTTCTAAAGGATGGAACCATTATCACCGAGAATATGACAATCGCTTGCTCCGTCAGAAATCAACACGCTCATGGTGCGGAGCTACGGGTGGAGCCGGGCGTGATTGTTCCCGAGCGGTTCGTCCTGCACGTTCCCGCGGATGGTGTCGAATATCGTGCCGTGGTGCGATGGAGGAAGAACGAGCGGCTTGGAGTACAGATCCATTGAAACAGCACGCCATCAAGCAACTGGCCGAATTATCGCGCCAAGAGCACTCGCGGAGTGCGCGATCCTCGAGGGATTGGTGATTGGATGGCGGAGAGGGAGGGATTCGAACCCCCGATGGGCTTGCACCCATGCCGCATTTCGAGTGCGGTGCATTCGACCACTCTGCCACCTCTCCGCGGTCATGGTCGGCCGTTGCCGGCGCGGCGCACTAGATAACGGCTGAACGGGCAGGTTACAAGGCCAATCCGCCAGATATTTGCCTTGCCGGACAAGCCGTGGATTCAAGATGGTGTTTACCGTAGAGCCCACGCGGTTTCATGGTCAGCCACGCATTGTCGTCACCGGGCTGTGGTAACGCTGGGTCGTCATGGGGACACGGCCAATGGTTGCCCGCCAATGACAAGTCTCGGTGTGGCCGTTTGCCTTGACTCTCACTCAACCTTCGGTTAGGGACAGCGCGCAATCGGCGTGGAGGGTTCTTCCGCGCCGCTTGTTTTTTGAACCCGCAGACTGACAAAAAGACGGCCGAACCGCCTCAGGTGGTTCATCAAGGCCGACCGAACAGCGAAAGGCAAAAAATGTTCGCAGTCATTAAAACGGGCGGTAAGCAGTATCGCGTTGCCGCCAACGATCTCCTGAAGATCGAAAAAGTCGAAGCCAATGTCGGCGATATCGTCGAGATCGGCCACGTGCTCGCGCATGGCGAGGGCGAGAATGTCACGTTCGGCGCGCCGTTCGTCGATGGTGCCCTGGTTACCGCCGAAGTCGTCGAGCAGGGCAAGAACCGCACGGTCATCGCTTTCAAGAAGCGCCGCCGCCAGAATTCGCGCCGCAAGATCGGCCATCGCCAGCTTTTGACCACCGTGCGGATCGCCGAGATCCTGCTGGGTGGCGCCAAGCCCGCCAAGAAGGCCGCCGTCAAGGCGGAAGCCAAGGCAGAGGTTGCCGCCGAGGCGAAGGCCGAGCCGAAGGCAAAGAAGGAAGCCGCCCCGAAGGACGACGTGAAGGCCGAGACGGCCGCGGCGCCGCTGTTCAAGGCGCCGAAGGGCGAGCCGGACGACCTGACCGTGATCAAGGGCATCGGCCCGGTCGCCGCCAAGGATCTCGCCGAGCAGGGCATCATCACCTTCGCGCAGCTCGCCAAGCTGTCCGACAAGGATGTCGCCAAGATCGACGAGCACATGCCGTTCAGCGCCGACCAGATCAAGGACTGGCGCGAGCAGGCCAAGGAACTGGCGAAGAAGTAATTTTTCCGGCGATCAGGTCGCCGGATCGGACTTGAAACGGAACGCGAACGCGTTCATAAGGCCTTTTAGGCGCCTTGCGGCGCAACGGAGTTAGTTAGATGGCACACAAGAAAGCTGGCGGCTCGTCGCGCAACGGTCGCGACTCGCATTCCAAGCGTCTGGGCGTGAAGAAGTTCGGCGGCGAAGCCGTCATCCCGGGCAACATCATCATTCGTCAACGCGGCACCACCTGGCATCCCGGCGTCAATGTCGGCATGGGCACGGACCACACTCTTTTCGCGCTCGAATCCGGCGCCGTGACGTTCAACAAAAAAGCCAACGGCCGAACCTACGTATCGGTCAATCCGATTACCAAAGCCGCGGAGTAGCCGGTTCCGCACTAGAACACCGGCGCCCATCTCGGGAACCGGTGTCTGGAAGCCAGGAAGTTTGGCAAAGCCAGGAAAAGGATCAGGGGAGATGGGTTTCCATCTCCCCTTTTTCTTTGCCTGGAGGACTTGAAATGGTTGCCGAAGCGGAAGACTCAGAAGACGAAAGTTACGCGATTGACTGCCCGGCGCTGGTCACCGAGCGGCTGGTGATGCGGGCGCCGCACGAGGGCGACGTCGCGCAATTGGTCGAGCTTGCCGACAACCGCCATGTCGCCGAAATGCTGGCGCGCATGCCGCACCCCTATGGCGAGGCCGAGGCGCGCGCCTTCCTGGCCATGACCAAGACGCGCCGCGCCGGCATCGTCTATGCGCTGACGCTGGCCGGCACCGACACCTTCGTCGGCTGCGCCGGCCTCAACACCACCGATCGCGGGCTGGAGCTCGGCTACTGGATCGGCGAGCCTCACTGGAAGCGCGGCTATGCGACGGAAGCCGCCCATGCGCTGGTCGACCTCGCCTTCCAGAGGACCTCGACCCAGGTTCTGCATGCCTCGACGCGGGTCATCAATCCGGCCTCGCGCCGGGTGATCCACAAATGCGGCTTCCAGTATGCCGGACAGGGCATGCTGAACTCCATCGTCGCCGGCCAGGTGCCGGTCGAGCGGTACAGGCTGGACAGGAAGACGTGGACCAGCCTCAGGAACTGGGTGCACTTTTGATGGATGGCGCCGGGCAAGCCAATGGTCGATGACAGCAACGATCTTGAAACGATCGCGATCGCGCCGATAACCCCGGACGACGTCGAAAGCTTTCATCGCGCGCTTGATCTCGTCGCGCGTGAGCGGAAGTACCTGTCCTTCCTCAAGGCGCCACCACTGGATCAAACCCGACGATTCGTATTGGACCGTATCGCGAGAGGCGATCCGGGTTTCATCGCCGTTGTTCGTGGCGAGGTCGTCGGTTGGTGCGATATCTCACGCCATGATCGACGCATCCATGCCCATCGCGGAGCCCTCGGAATGGGAATTGTTGCCTCCCATCGAGGGCGTGGCCTTGGATTGCGGCTTATCAATGCGACCCTGACGCAGGCACGCAAGGTCGGCTTTGTCCGCGTCGAGCTGTGCGTACATGCCGACAATGCCCGCGCCATCGCTCTCTATGACAAGGTCGGGTTTGTCAGGGAGGGTGTGCAGCGCGACGCTATCTGTATCGACGGACAATACGGCGATACGATCATGATGGCGATCGTCGAACGCGAAAACGCAGACGGATGACGAGACATCAGCCCAGTTCGACCCATACCGGTCGATGATCGGAGCCGACCGATTGCCCGTCGACCCACAAGCGCTTCAGCGACCGAGCAAGCGAGGCGCTGGTGAAGACGTAGTCGATGCGCTTGTGGAGGTTGGCGTTGGCGGCGTCGTTGGGGTCGACCCAGCTGACGAGATCGTCGCCGGCGACATTGAGGCGCACGGCGGCATCGACGGCGAAGTCGGCGGTCAACGGCATGCCGAATTCATGGTCCGGCCGGCCGGCAAGTTCGACATATTCGGGCGAGCCGGCCAGCATGTTGAAATCGCCCATGGCGACAAAGGCCTCGGGATGCGGCAATTCAGGCAGGCCGATCTCGGCGACGCCGGACAGCGCGCCGCCCTCGAGCGCGTAGTTCAACAGGCGGCGGCGCAGGAACTGGATCTGGCTGGCGCGTTCCACCGGGCTGCGGTGATCGAGATGGATGGAATAGAAGCGGATGAAACCAAGCGGCGTCTCGATCAAAGCCTCCAGCGCGCCGCGCTGGAAGTTCATCATCTCGAAGCTGCGGCTGCGCGGCAAAAGCAGGTTGCGCGACAGATGAATGGGCGTTTTCGACAGCATCATGTTGCCGAGCTGAAAGGTCGTGGTGATGGCGCGGCCATTTTCGATGCGCGAGCCAATATTGGCCTCGAAATTGCTGCCATAGACGGCGAAATAATCGGGCAGCGCCTCGCCGATCTCGGCGACCATGTCGCGCCCGCCGTTCCTCGGATTGTTGCGGGTGACCTCTTGCAGCGCGATCACGTCGGCGCCGCGCACAGCGTCGGCAATGCGCGCGACATCGTAGTGGCCATCAAGCCCGATGCCGTATTGGATGTTGTAGGTTACAAGCTTCATGCCAGGATTTCTCCGGCCGAACCCACGCGGCCTTTGTCGCAAAACGGCCTCGCCCTTCGCCGCGCCTTGGTTTAGAGCAAGGCGCAAGGTTTAGAGCAATGCCGCAAGGCCAATAAAAGAAACTGCAATCCCATGAAATTTCTCGATCAAGCCAAGGTCTATGTCCGCTCGGGTGACGGTGGCGCCGGTTCGGTGTCGTTCCGGCGCGAGAAATTCATCGAGTTCGGAGGGCCGGATGGTGGCGATGGCGGGCGTGGCGGCGACGTCTGGCTGGAAGCGGTCGACGGGCTGAACACGTTGATTGACTATCGCTACCAGCAGCATTTCAAGGCCAAGACCGGCGTCCATGGCATGGGCCGCAACATGACCGGCGCCAAGGGCGCCGACGTCACGCTGAAAGTGCCGGCCGGAACCCAGGTTTTCGAGGAGGACAATGAGACGCTGATCTGTGACCTCACCGTCGTCGGCCAGCGCTTCCTGCTCGCCAAGGGCGGCAATGGCGGCTTCGGCAACCAGCATTTCAAGACCTCGACCAACCAGGCGCCGCGCCGCGCCAATCCCGGCCTTCCCGGCGAGGAGCTCAACATCTGGCTGCGGCTGAAGCTGATCGCCGATGCCGGGCTGGTCGGGCTGCCCAATGCCGGCAAGTCGACCTTTCTCGCCGCCGTCACCGCGGCCAAGCCGAAGATCGCCGACTATCCCTTCACGACGCTGCATCCCGGCCTCGGCGTCGCGCGCATCGATGCGCGCGAATTCGTCATCGCCGACATTCCGGGCCTCATCGAAGGCGCGCATGAGGGCGTCGGCATCGGCGACCGCTTCCTCGGCCATGTCGAGCGTACGCGCGTGCTGCTGCATCTGGTCTCGGCGCAGGAGGAAAATCCCGGCAAGGCCTACAAGACCGTGCGAGCCGAACTCCAGGCCTATGGCCACGGCCTGACCGACAAGGTCGAAATCTTGGCGCTCAGCCAGGTCGATACGCTCGACGCCGATGAACGCAAGAAGAAGGTCGCTTCGTTGAAGCGCGCCGCCGGTCGGGCGCCGATGCTGCTGTCGGCCGTCACCGGCGAGGGGGTCGAGGCGGTGCTCCGAGCGCTGATGTCAGTCGTGGCCGAGGCGCGGGCGCAGATCGCTGCCCCGGTCGAGACGCGCTGGGAAAAGTAAGGCCATGCAGTCGCTGAAAAAATACCGGCGCATCACCGTCAAGATCGGCTCGGCGTTGCTAGTTGATCGCGCAACCGGGTTGAAGCGCGACTGGCTGGCCTCGCTCGCCGACGACATTGCCGTGCTCGCCCAGGGCGGCGCCGAAATCCTCGTCGTGTCTTCCGGCGCCATCGCGCTCGGCCGCACCATTCTCGGCCTTGGCAAGCGGGCGCTGAAGCTAGAGGAGAGCCAGGCTGCGGCAGCCGTCGGCCAGATCGCGCTCGCCGGCGCCTGGTCGGATGCGCTCGGCAAGGGCGCGCTGAAATCCGGCCAGATTCTCTTGACCCTCGGCGACACCGAGGAGCGCCGCCGCTACCTCAACGCGCGGGCGACGATCTCGACGCTCTTGAAGATGAAGGCGGTGCCGGTCATCAACGAGAACGATACGGTCGCCACCTCCGAAATCCGCTACGGTGACAATGACCGGCTGGCCGCGCGGGTGGCGACGATGATGGGCGCCGATCTTCTGGTGCTGCTCTCCGATATCGACGGGCTCTATACCGCCCCGCCGGCGCGTGATCCCAATGCCAGGTTCATACCGGTCGTCGACCGCATCACGCCTGACATCGAGGCGATGGCGGGGGCGGCTGCGTCGGAGCTGTCGCGCGGCGGCATGCGGACAAAACTCGATGCCGGCAAGATCGCCACCGCCGCCGGCACGGCGATGATCATCACTTCAGGCACGCGGCTGTCGCCGCTGATGGCGATCGAGCGCGGCGAGCGTGCTACCTTCTTCCGGCCGAGCGCCAATCCGGTCAAAGGCTACAAGACCTGGATCGCCGGCCAGCTCGAACCGGCCGGCCGGCTGACGGTCGATGCCGGCGCCATCGGCGCGCTCACATCGGGCAAATCGCTGCTGCCGGCCGGCGTCAAGCTGGTCAGCGGCAACTTTTCACGCGGCGACACGGTGGCGATCCTGTCGCCCGAGGGCCGCGAGATCGCGCGCGGGCTGGTTGCCTACGATGCCGCCGATGCCGTAAGGATCGCAGGCCTGAAGACGGCCGAGATCGAAACCGTGCTCGGCTACGAGGCGCGTTCCGCGATGATCCACCGCGACGATCTGGTGGTGAGTCATTCCGATGACATAGACAGAGGATGAGCCATGCTGAAGCTGCATGAAAAATCCGGGGACGACACCGTGGCGCTGATGGCGGATATCGGCCGCCGCGCCCGCGCTGCCGCCCGACCGCTGGCCATCGCCATCACCGCCGTCAAGAAGACCGCGCTGCTTGCCATGGCCGACGCGATCGTGGCTCGGGAGCAAGACATTCTCGACGCCAATGCCATCGACATCGCGAATGGCCATGAGTCCGGCCTGTCCGGCTCTTTCATGGACCGGCTGAAGCTGAACCCGGATCGCATCCGCGCCATGGCCGCCGGTATTCGCGAGAACGCCGAACTGCGCGATCCTGTCGGCGACGTCATCGCCGAGTGGGACCGGCCGAACGGCTTGCATATCGAGCGCGTGCGCACGCCGCTCGGCGTCGTCGGCGTCATCTATGAAAGCCGGCCCAATGTCACCGCCGATGCCGGTGCGCTCTGTCTCAAGGCCGGCAATCCGGTAATCCTGCGCGGCGGCTCGGATTCGCTCAATTCATCCGCCGCCATCCATGCCTGCCTGGTCGAAGGCCTGAAGGCCGCCGGCCTGCCGCAAGACGCCATCCAGCTGGTGCCGACAACCGACCGCGCCGCCGTCGGGGAGATGCTGAAGGGGCTTGGCGGTACGCTCGACGTCATCATCCCGCGCGGCGGCAAAAGCCTGGTCGGGCGGGTGCAGAGCGAGGCGCGCGTGCCGGTGTTCGCCCATCTCGAAGGCATCTGCCATCTCTACATCGACCGCTCGGCCGATCTCGACATGGCGGTGAGGATCGCCGTCAACGCCAAGATGCGGCGCACCGGTGTCTGCGGTGCCGCCGAAACGCTGCTGGTCGACCGCGCCGTGGCATCCACCCATCTGGTGCCGATCCTCGACGCGCTCCGCGCCGCCGGCTGCGAGATCCATGCCGATCAAGAGGTGCTGAAGGTGTTTTTCGACGCCAAGCCGGCGACCGATGCCGACTGGGTGACGGAATATCTCGACGCCATCATCGCGGTGAAGTTGGTCGATGGCATCAGTGGTGCGATCGAGCATATCGAAACCTTCTCCTCGCATCACACCGAGGCGATCATCGCCGAGGATGCCAATACCGTTGAGCGGTTCTTCAACGAGATCGATTCGGCCATCCTGCTGCACAATGCCTCCACTCAGTTCGCCGATGGCGGTGAATTCGGCATGGGTGCCGAAATCGGCATCGCCACCGGCAAGATGCATGCGCGCGGGCCGGTCGGCGTCGAGCAGCTGACCTCGTTCAAATACCGCGTGCGCGGGTCGGGACAGGTGAGGCCTTGAAGCTTTTCGTCGTCAGAGCCTGAGGCAATGCTGGCATCTTCCGAACCGGCGCTACCCTCCCGTTACCTGAAGATGCCGCATGCCGAAAAGGGTCTCGCCGTCGGCCTGTTCGGCGGCTCGTTCAACCCGCCGCATGCCGGTCATGCGCTGGTCGCCGAGATTGCGCTGAGGCGCCTGGCGCTCGACCAGCTGTGGTGGATGGTGACACCGGGCAATCCGCTCAAGAGCACCAGGGAACTGGCGCCGCTGGCCGAGCGGTTGCAACTGTCGGAGCGGATCGCCAAGAACCCGAAAATCAAGGTCACCGCCTTCGAAGCGGCGCATCACGTGCGCTATACCGCCGACACGCTGGCGCTGGTCAAGGCGCGCAATCCCGGCGTCGACTTCGTCTGGATCATGGGCGCGGACAGTTTGCGCGATTTCCATCGCTGGCAGCGCTGGCGCGAAATCGTGCTGACCTTTCCGATCGCGGTCATCGACCGGCCGGGCGCGACGCTGTCGTTCCTGTCGTCCGTCGTTGCCAAGACCTTCGACTATGCCCGCATCGATGAAGGCGACGCGCCGCTGCTGGCGCGCATGAAGGCGCCAGCCTGGACCTTCATCCACGGCCCGCGCTCGTCGCTGTCGTCGAGCGCGATCCGCAGGATGGCCAGGTCGTGACCGATCCCGGCCTGCCGGCGGTTCATGCTTTCCGGACTTGCGGGCCGCCCGGGCCGACCCGACCTCGCCGCTGGGCGAAATCCTGGTCATGTGAAGCCCGCTTTGGCACCCGTCCGGCGATGTCGCTTTTGCGGCGGTCTTTCGCCCGGGGGTAGGCGATGCTGCGCGGATGCTGGAGAAGAACCGCACCACGATCGAGCCGGAGCATGGCAGCGCGCCGACACCGCTGATCGCGATCGCCAGCGTCATCGTGTCGATGGCGCTGATCGCCATCGGCAATGGGCTGATGTTCGCCTACATCCCGGTTCGGCTCGGCGTCGAGGGTTTCGACCCGACCTGGGCCGGGCTGATCATAACCGGCCTGTCGGCCGGCGGCCTCGCCGGCTGCATCCTGACCGGACCGCTGGTGCGCAGGGTCGGCCATGCCCGCGCCTTCATGGTGCTGTCGGCGCTGATCGCGCTCGCCAATGCCGCCGTCGGCGCCGGGCCGTATCCGGTCTTGTGGATCGCCGCCCGTGCCCTTTACGGCTTTGCCATATGCGGCCTGTTCATCGTCGCGCAGAGCTGGCTGAACGATGCGGTCGCCAATGCCATACGCGGCAGGGTGATGGCCTTCTTCTATGTCGCCTACGTCGCGGGGCTGGGTGTCGGCTATGCGACGCTGGCGCTGGTCGATATTAAAACGGCAGACGCGCCGCTGATCGGCATCGCCTTCACCGCTCTGTCGATCCTGCCCGTCGGCATGACGCGGCTGGCGCAGCCACCCGCTCCGCAGGCGGCCTCGGTGGCGCTGGGCCGGGCCTGGCGGATTTCGCCGGTCGGCGTCGCCGGCATGCTGGCGGTCGGCGGGCTGTCCATGTCAATTGCGGGTTTCGCGCCGATCCATGCGACGGCCAAGGGTTACAGTCAGGCCGATGTGGCGCTGCTGCTTTCGGTGATGCCGCTCGGCACGCTGATCCTGCAGCTTCCCTTCGGCTGGATTTCCGACCGCACCGACCGTCGTTACGTGCTGATCGGAGCGTCCGCGCTTGCCGCGGCGTCCGGCATGTTCGCGCTCGGTTTCGACGGCGGCGCGCTGCCGGCGCTGCTGGTGATCTACGTCTTGTGGGACGGCGCCTCGGAATCGATCTATTCGCTGTCCAGCGCGCACGCCGCCGACCGCGCCGGCAAGGAGGACATGGTGGCGCTGTCCAGTTCGCTGTTGTTTGCCTGGTCGTTGGCCGGGTTTGTTGTTCCGGGCATCGTGACGGCGCTGTCAGCCGTCTTCGGGACGCAGGCCTTCATCTACGTGGCCGTCGTCATCGCCTGTGCGTTCTGCCTGTTCGCGCTGTTGCGCGTGTTCACCACGCAGGCCGTGCCTGCCGCCGAGACCGGCAGCTTCGCGCCGATGACGGCGCAGGCACCGCTGCCGGTGGAACTTGCCTATGCACCGGATGAGCAGACGGTTCGGACCAAGGACTGAAAGGCTGATTCCCGCAACCGCCTACTGCTTGCGAGCCTCGGGCGCCGGGGCTTCCGGCGGCGGCAGCGGGATGGAGATGCCCTCGCTGTCGAAAGCCTGCTTGGCGCGTTTGGTCATGTCGATGTTCGTCGAGAAGTAGTCGGCCGCCGAGGTCCAATAGCGCAAGGTGAGCGAAACGGTGGTGTCGCCGAGACCGGCCACGAAGGCGATCGGCGCCGGTTCGCGGCGGATGCGCTTCTCGGCACCCGCAATGGCAAGCAATGTCTTCTGGGCTCGGTCGATGTCGTTCCACGAGCCGATGCTCACGCCGATGTCGGCGCGACGCACGCCATTGCGCGAAAAATTGCGCACGGGCTGGTTCCACAACGTCGAATTGGGCGCCAGGATGTAGACGCCGTCGGCGGTCCTGAGCTTGGTGGCGAAGAGGCCGATTTCCTCGACCAAGCCCGATATCGCGCCGACCTCGACGGACTCGCCGATGCGGAACGGCCGCAGCGCCAGGAGCATGATGCCGGCGGCGATGTTCTGCAGCGTGCCTTGCAGCGCCAGGCCTATTGCAAGGCCGATGGCGCCGATCGCGGCGATGATCGAGGCGGTCTGCACGCCGAACTGGCCGAGCACCATGATGACGACCAGGATCAGGATGGCGTAGCGCACGATCTTGGAAAAGAAATGCCGCAGCGTCGCATCGAAGCCATGGATGTGGCCAAGACCGGCAAAGATCGAGCGCTCTGCGAGGCCGGCGACGATGTAGCCGACCACCAGGAGGATGACAGCGCCGATGGCCGAGAAGGAATAGGAGACGATCAGCGTGCTGAGCTGCGCGAGACCAGCCTGGACGGTGAGAAGGGTGTTTTGCGGGTCGATCGGCATGGCTGGGTTCCCTGTTGTTTCAACCAATTCCTAAGGAAGCGCGCTGCGCGCTTTTGTCGGGGAAACCGCTTCGCACTTATCCTGGAATTGCTTTCTGGTCGGTCAGCCGATAACCGCTGCGCGACGCCTGGGTTCCGATCTTTTTGCTCCCCGATGGAACAACCGGGTAGCCGGCGAGTTCGCATGAGTCTAGGCGGCGTCTTGAAACTGTCAGGGAACTCTGCCTATTTAAGTGGTGTCGCCCGCTTTTGGGGTGATTTGGTTGTTCTTGCTGCGAAAGGAAATACACTGAGAACAGCACTGCGGAAGAAGGCCGATATCATGCCTTCGCCGGCCAGGATCAGCGTAGACGACGCCGTGTCCCGCGCCATCAAGACAGTCCTTGCCAGTCTGGAAGACTCCAAGGCCGAAAATATTGTCTCAATCGACATTCAGGGGAAATCGAGCCTCGGCGACTACATGGTCGTCGCGTCGGGCCGATCGCACCGTCATGTCTCGGCTGTCGCCGACCATCTCCTCAAGGCGCTCAAGGATGCCGGCCTCGGCACCGCGCGCGTCGAGGGGCTGTCCGGCGCCGACTGGGTCCTGATCGATTCGGGCGATATCATCGTCCATGTCTTCCGCCCCGAAGTCCGCGAATTCTACAATCTTGAAAAGATGTGGCAGGCGCCGGATCTCGAGGAAGAGACCCTTCACTAAGCTGCCCGGTGTCGTTGCCCAAACCCGGATTTCACCGTTGGGTGACATGCACTAACGGCTTATAGAGGCGGGATGAAGATTTCAGTTCATGCCGTGGGCCGAATGAAAACCGGCCCCGAGCGGGAGTTGGCCGACCGCTATTTCGAGCGCTTCGCCAAGAGCGGGCCAGCGGTCGGGCTTGAATTCGCCGGGGTCAGCGAGATTGCCGAGGGCCGGTCGCAGAGCGCCGCCGAGCGCCAACGCGACGAAGCCTCCAGGCTGCAGGCGCAGTTGCAGCCGGGCACGGCCCTCGTCCTGCTCGACGAGCGCGGCAAGAGCCTTTCCTCGCCGGATTTCGCCAATCGCATCGGACAGTTGCGCGACGGCGGGCGCAAGGCGCTGGTGCTGGCCATAGGCGGCGCCGACGGCCACGACCCGTCGCTGCGCGACCAGGCTGATCTGGTGCTGTCGTTCGGTGCCCTGACCTGGCCGCATCAGCTGGTGCGGGTGATGGTTGGGGAGCAGCTCTACCGGGTGGCGACGATCCTGTCCGGCCATCCCTATCATCGCTCGTGAGCCTGCCGCTACAGTTGCCGCCGACTGTGATTCGCGCCTTGCCGCCCGGATTTCCGCCCCAATGCCGCGCAAGATCGAAGATCTTTGGTTTCTGTGCATGTCGTTTCCAAAGAACCGGGACCACTTTTGGGCGGCACGCATCCGGGGGCGAGCTCGTCAAACATGGTTGATGATTCGTTAACGAAGCCGCGGATAGTATAGATCGCGAATGTCTGAAGGCTGGAAATCGACACCGGGCTCATCAACGGGCTCATCAACCGGGCGCTTCGGTCGCGCGCGCTGCGGCATCGCCGCGGCGGCGATGCTTTTGTCGTTCCATGCGGCGCGGGCGGAGAACACGCTCGATATGGCGCCCGATCCGGACCAGAGCCGCGCCGAGTACGAACAGGTTTCCAAGGAAATCACGCTGTCCTCGGAACGGCTGGCCAAGCTCGCCGCCGATATCGCCGCGGTCAAGAAGGACCACGCCTCGATCACCGCAGCGTTGATCCAGTCGGCGATGACCGAGCAGAAGCTCGGCCAGGACATCGAGGATATCGGCGCCAAGCTGGAAGGGCTGAAGGGCCAGCAGCAGAAGATCCGCGCCTCGCTCATGGCGCGGCGTGACGTGCTGGCCGAAGTGCTGGGCGCGCTGCAGCGCATGGGTCTCAATCCGCCGCCGGCCATCCTGGTCAAGCCGGAGGACGCACTGTCTTCGGTGCGCAGCGCCATCCTGCTCGGCGCCGTGGTGCCGGAATTGCGCCAGCAGACCGATAGCCTGCTGGCCGACCTCAAGGAACAGACCCGGGTGACGGCCTCGATCGAGGCCGAGCGGGCGCGGCTGACGGAGGCGGTCGGCGACCAGACGGCCGAGAAGAAGCGGCTCGGCATGCTGCTGGAGGCCAAGCAGAAGCTCGAGGCCGATACGCAGGCGCAGATGACGGCCGAACGGCAGCGTTCCGAGCAATTGGCGGCCAAGGCTTCCAGCCTGAAGGACCTGATCGCCTCGCTCGAGGCGCAGGCCGACAAGAGCCGCAAGGCCGCGGATGCCGCCAAGGCAGCCGCCGCCGGCAGTGCGGGCGACGACAAGACGGCATCGTTGCCGGTCCCCGAAGGCAACCAACTCGCCTCGGCGGCGCCTTTTTCGGCGCTCCAGGGGCAGATCGCGCTGCCGGTCACCGGCCGCATCAAGCGCCGGTTTGGCGCCGATGACGGTAACGGCGCGGTGATGCTCGGAGACATGCTTGCGACACAATCGGGAGCCATCGTCACCGCGCCGGCGGATGGGAATGTGCTTTATGCGGGGCCGTTTCGCTCCTATGGTCAACTCTTGATCCTCAATGCCGGGGACGGCTATCATGTCGTTCTGGCGGGGATGAGCAGAATCAGCGTCGTGACCGGCCAGTCGGTGCTCGCAGGAGAGCCGGTCGGCGCGATGGGAGAGGCCCGGGTGGCAAGCACCTCGGTTTCGAAGAATGCAAATGCCACGCCGGAACTCTATGTCGAGTTCCGCAAGGATGGAAAACCCGTCGATCCGGCCCCATGGTGGGCGGACCGTTTTTCTGGAAGGACGTGAAATGATGCGGAAACTGTCGCTTCTGTTTGCCGGTGCGCTGATGGGCGCATCCGCCATGAGCCTTGTCTATGGCGCTCCTGGCTCGTCGGCGAACGCTGCAGGATCGGAAACCTACAAGCAGCTGGCGATATTCGGCGACATCTTCGAGCGGGTGCGGGCACAATATGTCACCCCGCCCGACGACAAGTCGCTGGTCGAGAACGCCATCAACGGCATGCTTTCGTCGCTGGATCCGCATTCCTCCTACATGAATGCCGAACAGGCGCAGGACATGCGCGTGCAGACCAAGGGTGAGTTCGGCGGCCTCGGCATCGAGGTCACCATGGAGAACGACCTGGTCAAGGTGATCACGCCGATCGACGACACGCCCGCCGCCAAGGCCGGTGTGCTGGCCGGCGACTATATCGCCAAGATCGATGGCCAAGAGGTTCGCGGCCTGACGCTCAACGACGCGGTCGACAAGATGCGCGGCCTGGTCAACACGCCGATCAAGCTGACCATCCTGCGCCAGGGCGCCGACAAGCCGATCGAGCTGACGGTGGTGCGCGACATCATCAAGGTCAAGGCGGTCAAGTTCCGGGTCGAGAACGACATCGGCTACATGAAGATCACCTCCTTCACCGAAAAGACCTATGACGATCTCGAGAACGCCATCGACGCCATCAAGAAGCAGGTGCCGGACGACAAGCTGAAGGGCTATGTGCTCGATCTGCGCCTCAATCCGGGCGGTCTGCTCGACCAGGCGGTGAGCGTGTCCGATGCGTTCCTGAAGCGTGGCGAGATCGTCTCGACGCGCGGACGCGATCCGAAGGACGTCACACGTTTCGACGCCAAGCCTAAGCAGACCGACGACATCAACGGCAAGCCGATGATCGTACTCGTCAATGGCGGCTCGGCCAGCGCTTCCGAAATCGTCGCCGGCGCGCTGCAGGATCTGCGCCGCGTCACGGTGGTCGGCACGCAGTCCTTCGGCAAGGGTTCGGTGCAGACCATCATTCCGCTCGGCGAGAATGGCGCGCTCCGGCTGACGACCGCGCTCTATTACACGCCGTCGGGCAAGTCGATCCAGGGCAAGGGCATCACGCCCGACATCAAGGTCGACCAGCCGCTGCCGCCTGAATTGCAGGGCAGGGATTTGACGCGCGGCGAATCCGATCTCAAGGGCCACATCAAGGGCGCCGACGAGAGCTCCACCGGCTCGGGCTCGGCAGCCTATGTGCCGCCGGATCCGAAGGACGACCTGCAGCTGATCTACGCAGAGCAGCTGCTGCGCGGCCAGAAGACCGATCCGGCCTTCCCGCCCAATCCGGAAAAAGCTGTGCTCAACCAGTAAGCCGGCAACCGTCTGGCCGGTTGAACGAAGCAATGCGATGCTGCCGGGACCGAAAGGTTCCGGCAGTTTGATTCGGGGAGGCAAGGCGCGGCCTCCAGATACGGTGCCGCAGTGCGCCAGGATTGATGAATTCGCGCATGTCGCCGAAGGGTTTGCCTTCGAAAGCATGCGCTCCGGGGACAGGGCTTGGCTGATATCGGCAAGGACATCGAACGCCCGCTTGGACAGACCGTCCGGGCGCCGCGCGCCGCTGGCAAGGTCAGTGCGCGCATTGTAGCGGCGAGCGTCGTCGTGCTGGCCGTGGTTGGTGTTTCAGCCGCGATAGCGCTCCGGGAAAAGCCGTTTCGCAAGCCACAAGAAGTCGCCGTTTCGACGCCGAAGGTGACGGCGGCGGCCAAGCTCGCCGCCGCGCCATCCGCCTTGGCCCCTGTCGCGGCGCCAAAGGTCGAAACGCCAACCAAGGCCGGTGGTCCGCAGATCATCCATGTGCAGAAGGAAGAGGGCGATGGTCCTCCGCAGGCGGCAATCGTCATTCGCGACCCTTCGAGCATCGGGCAGAACCTGAAGATCGCGCATCTTCCCGACAAGGCGTTGATCGAAGCCAGCGACACCGGGCCGTTGCCGATGCGCGCGGCCGATGGCAGGCGGCCGTTCGATGTCTATGCGCGGCCCTGGTCCGGCGCGCGCGGGGCGCGGGTGGCGATCGTCATCGGCGGGCTCGCCGTCTCGCAGACCGGCACGCAAGCCGCGATTGCCAAGCTGCCGGCGGAAGTGACGCTGGCCTTCGCGCCGCAAGGCAACAGCATTGGCCGCTGGATGCAGGCCGCCAGGCAGAGCGGCCACGAGATCGTCATGCAAGTGCCGCTCGAACCGTTCGATTATCCCAACGTCAACCCCGGCCGCAACACGCTGACGGTGGCGGCGAGCGCGGACGAGAACCTGAAAAGCTTGCATTGGGCGCTGTCGAGGACGACGAACTACACCGGCGTCATGAACTATATGGGCGCGCGCTTTTCCGCCGACGCCGGGGCGATGGGACCGTTCATGGCCGAGCTCGGCAAAAGGGGGCTCGCCTATGTCGACGACGGTTCGTCGGCGCGCAGCCTGGCACCGGACATGGCGCTCAAGGACGGCGTGCCCTTCGTCGCCGGCGACACGGCGATCGACGCGGTGCAGGATCGCGGCGCCATCCTCAAGAAACTCGACAGTCTCGAAGCCACCGCGCGCGCCAAGGGCACAGCCGTCGGCATCGGCTCGGCCTTTGATCTGACAGTCGACACCGTCTCGTCCTGGATTGCCGAGGCCAAGAAGCGCGGCATCGAGATCGTGCCGATTTCGGCGGTGGCCATCGATCCGCAGAAAGGCTAACAGCCGTCTTGATAATTCTACTCCGGTGGGCATCTGGCGACGTTTTCTGCGCTACTACAGCGCCGCGCATCCTTTGGATGCGCAAAGGACGCTGTAGCTTTTTTGATTTGCGTATGATCCTTTCCGAAAATCGGTTTCGATTTTCGGGGTCACACGCTGCTCACGTACTTTAAGTACGCTCCGCTCCGGTTCTCGAAACCGCTCGCCACCTGCCTCACCAGAACGAATTCTCAAAACGGCTGGAAATCGCCATGGCCAAAAAGATTGATCGCGAAACGCTGCCTTATCGTCCCTGTGTCGGGCTGATGATCCTCAATGGCGAGGGCCTGGTCTGGATCGGGCATCGCATCGCCGAACCCGACAGCGAATTCGCCGGTACGACGCAGCTCTGGCAGATGCCGCAAGGCGGCATCGACAAGGGCGAAGAGCCGCTGCCGGCGGCCGAGCGCGAGCTCTATGAGGAGACCGGCATGCGCAGCGTCTCGCTGCTCGCCGAGGCGCCGCATTGGATCAACTATGATCTACCGGACGATCTCGTCGGCATTGCCCTCAAGGGCAGATATCGCGGCCAGACACAGAAGTGGTTCGCCTTCCGCTTCCACGGCGATGTCAGCGAGATCCAGATCAATCCGCCTCCCGGCGGCCACACCGCCGAATTCGACGAATGGTCGTGGCGGCCGATGCGGGACCTGCCCGACCTGATCGTGCCGTTCAAGCGCAAGGTCTATGAAGAGGTGGTGGCGGCGTTCAGCCATCTGGCGCGATAGTCGCGAAAACTCTCGTCGAGGTTGCCGCACCCATGCGGTGGTCTTATTGATGGCTGATGCAACGAGGGTCGCCATGAACGACACCGTCAACCGGGCTGCCGCGGACACTGTCGCCGATTGGCCGGTCGGCGAAGCGGCGGCTGGCGCAATCCTGACCATCGATTTGGGCGCGATCCGCGAGAACTACCGGCGGCTGAAGGCGCGGCTGGCCGGCGTGCGCTGCGCCGGCGTGGTCAAGGCCAATGGCTACGGTCTCGGTGCTGCCCAAGTGGCATCGGCCTTGACCCGGGAAGGCTGCGGCATCTTCTTCGTCGCGCTGCTGGCCGAAGGCATCGCGCTGCGCAAGGCGATCGGGAGCGGAGCAGACATCTACGTGCTGAACGGGCTGCCGCCGGGCTCCGAGTCGGAAGCGGTGGCAGCTGATCTCTGCGCGGTCGTCAACAGTGGCGCGCAACTACATGCCTGGCGCGCGGCGGCGCATGCCGCCGGCCGTCGGCTGCCGGCCGCCATCCAGGTCGACAGCGGCATGTCGCGGCTCGGCATGGCGCCTGCCGAAGTCGAGACCGTCGCCGGGGATGCCAGCGCGTTCGATGGCATCGATGTCAGATATTTGATGAGCCATCTCGCCTGCGCCGACGAGCCGCGCCATCCTGCCAACGAACAACAGCGGCTGGCTTTCGAGCGGCTACGCGCCATGCTGCCCCCGGTGCCCGCTTCGCTCGCCAATTCCTCCGGCATCTTTCTCGGGCCGTCCTATCACCACGACCTCGCTCGTCCCGGCGCCGCGCTCTACGGCATCAACCCGACGCCCGGCGAGCCCAATCCGATGCTGCCTGTCGTACGGTTGCAGGCCAAGGTGGCGCAGACCCGTCATGTCGAGAAGGGCACGGGCATCGGCTATGGCCACACCTATCATGCAGACGGTCCGCTGAGCCTGGCGACGATCTCGTTCGGCTACGCGGATGGTTGGCTGCGCCGCTCCGCTTCGGCGGCCTGGTTCGAGGGCGTGCGCCTGCCTTTCCTCGGGCGCGTGTCGATGGATTCGATCATTCTCGACGTGTCCGCCCTGCCGCCCGGCAGGCTGCGCGAAGGTGATCTCGTCGAGTTGCTGGGTCCCTCGCAAAGCGTCGACGATGCCGCCGGCCATGCTGGCACCATCGGCTATGAAATCCTGGCCAGTCTCGGCCCGCGCTTTCACCGGCACTATGTCGGCGGTTGAGCGGTTTGGCCGCGCTTGACAAGCGGGCGCCTGTCGGCAAGGTTCGGGGCATGAGCAACCTCGCTTATATCAGAACCTTGTTCAGGGTCTGCCCGATCGCGGGATCGTAGCCCCGGCGCGGCCGCCTGTCGGCGTCCGTTCGTATCGGGGCATCCATACATCCAGTCTCCATTAGGCCGTCCAGCCTTTCGCCGCTGCCGGCTCTTCGTAACGCCGCCAGTGCGGCGGCAAGCGCGCATTCGTTCGATGCGCCGATCCATGAGGTTTGCCATGCAACATGCAACGGGACTGCGTCCAAGCAGCCGGATTCTGATCAGCGACACCGACCATGACAGGTTGACCGGCCTGGCGAGAGCCTTGCTAGACCGTGCCCCCGAGACGGCCGAAGAACTGCTTTCGGAAATGGACCGGGCTACCGTCACGGACGCTGCGGCGATGCCGGCCGACGTGGTGCGTATGGGTTCGATCGTGATGGTCCGCGCCGAAGGCGGCGATACCCAGCGCATCACGCTGGTCTATCCCGGCGAAGCCGACATTGCCGAAAACAGGATTTCGGTGCTGACGCCGATGGGAACGGCGCTCATCGGAGCGGCGATCGGGCAGGCGGTGTGCTGGAGCAGTCGTGACGGCCGTGAACTGTCGGTTACCGTCGAAGCCGTCGACACGCCAGCCGCCGAACCGCGGCGGCGCTGATCGTGGAGGCGGTGATAACGAACCCAAATTGCTGCCTGACAACAAAGGACCGCGCTGTCCTCGAAGTCATGCTGGAGCGCAGGCGGGCCTTCGCCGATCCGATCGTGGGCATGCTGGAACACAAGCTTTCAAGCGCCGATGTGGTCTCGATCGATACGGTCGGCCCCGATATCGTTACGCTGAACAGCAGGGTGGTGTTCAGCATTGATGCCGGTCAGGCCGAGACGCGTACCCTGGTGCATAACGAAAGCGTGTCGCGATTTAAGGGATTCAGGATTCCCGTTGATTTGAGTTCGTGATTCATTGCGGTTGAAAGGAGACCGCGATGGGCAAGCCGCTACCGCTTGAGTTGCGTCGGCGTGTTGTTGCGTATGTCGATGAGGGACACGGTCACCGCGAGGCTGCGCGCCATTTCCGTGTTTCGCCTCGGTTTGTGAACAATCTGATCAACCTGCGCCGGCAGACCGGTTCGCTTGAAGCGCGACGGCAAGGTCATGTGGGCGGCGGCAAGCTCGAGCCGCATGTCGAGTTTGTCCGCTTGCGATTGGCCGAGAGCGGCGAACTGACGCTGGATGAGCTTTGCGTCGAACTGGAGGTACGCGGGGTGAGCGTGCATCGCTCCAATGTCGGGCGCCTGCTCCATCGCCTGGGGCTCAGTCATAAAAAAAACTCTGCAGGCCAGCGAGCAGCAACAGGCCGACGTGCGCAAGGCGCGTGAACTGTGGATCGGGCGACGAAAGCGCTTCTTCAACAAGGCCTTGGCGCGCCTCATCTTCATCGATGAGACGTCGACCAACACCAAGCTGACCAAGCGCACCGGCTGGGCGCCGAAGGGCCAGCGCTTCATGACGCACGCGCCATTCGGCAAATGGCAGACGCAGACCTTCATCGCCGGACTGCGATGCCACGGTCTTGTCGCGCCATGGATCGTCAACGCGCCGATGAATGCTGCCATCTTCGAACGCTATGTCGAAACGCAGCTCGCTCCCCAACTGTCGCCCGGCGATGTCGTCATCCTCGACAATGTCGGCTTCCACAAGAACGAGCGCGCCGCACAACTGGTTCGCCAAAGGGGCGCCTGGCTGCTGTTCCTGCCGCCATACTCGCCCGATCTCAATCCGATCGAGATGGCTTACTCAAAACTCAAGGCGCGGCTGCGAAAGAAGGCGGCCAGGACCTTCGATACACTCTGCCAGGCCCTCGGCGATATCTGCCACCTGTTCGAGCCAGCCGAATGCAGAAACTTCTTCAAAGCGGCCGGATATGAGGCCAATTAATCGCGACACACTCGAGGCGCGCGGGCCGGTCGGCTCCAGCCTGTCGGTGGCGACCAGGCGTGGTCTCGGCATGCTTGGCATGGCTCGGGGCCAGACGGCTTCTATAGAGCACGCCGATGGCCGGCGAGAGTCGATCCTGATCGAGGCCGTACTTTACCAACCGGAGGCTGCCCGGCGCGCGGTCACGCGGAAAGACCGGGTCGACGGGCGGCGACCGCAGGGGCTCACTCTCGTCCACAGCGCCGCGGCCGATTGGCGGCCTCTTGGCGTGACGGCTGGAATGCGGCAGACAGAAGACGACGACCCCGATCCTTCGGCGGCGTGAATGGGCAGCAGCACATGGTTCTCGAAAATCGGCATCGATTTTCACTTGGGATCATGCGCAAATCGAGAAATGCGGTCGCGGCCGCGGGCGTCCTTGGGGCCGCCCGGCGCGGCAAGGAGTGAACGATGAAGATCATGGTGCTGGGCGGTGGCGTCATCGGGGTGACGACGGCCTATTATCTTGCCGAGGCCGGCCACGAAGTGACGGTGCTCGACCGCCAGAAAGGCCCGGCGCTGGAAACCAGCTTCGCCAATGCTGGCGAGATTTCGCCCGGCTATGCCTCGCCCTGGGCCGGGCCCGGCATTCCGCTGAAGGCAATCAAATGGCTGTTGATGAAGCATGGTCCGTTGGTGGTGCGGCCGGCCTTCGATCCGCATATGTGGACCTGGCTGGTCAAAATGCTGCGCAACTGCACGGCCGAGCGTTATGCGATCAACAAGTCACGCATGGTGCCGCTGGCCGAATACAGCCGCGACACGATGAAGGCGCTGCGCGAGGCGACCGGCATCAGCTATCACGAGCGGACCCAAGGCACGCTGCAGCTGTTTCGCACGCAAAAGCAGCTTGACGGCACCGGTGGCGACGTCGAGGTGTTGAAGAAATATGGCGTGCCCTACGAAGTCCTCGACCCGGACGGCTGCATCGCGGCGGAGCCGGCGCTGGCCGGCGTGCGCGAGAAATTCGTCGGCGGGCTGCGGCTGCCGCATGACGAGACCGGTGACTGCAAGATGTTCACCGACAAGCTGGCCGCGCTCTGCGTGGAGCGCGGCGTCAAATTCGAATACGACACGACGATATACCGCGTCATCCGCAGCCGTAACCGCATCGCCAACCTCAGCACCAGCAGGGGCTTCAAGGTCTCCGACGCCTATGTGATGGCGCTGGGCAGCTACTCGGCGGGTTTCATGCGCCGGATGAAACGGTCGATCCCGGTCTATCCGGTCAAGGGCTATTCGATCACCGTGCCGATCAAGGATGCCGCCCTGGCGCCGGTGTCGACCGTCATGGACGAAACCTACAAGGTGGCGATCACCCGGCTGGGCGACCGCATCCGCGTCGGCGGTACGGCGGAGATTTCTGGCTTCGACCTGAGGCTGCATGAATCGCGACGGCGTACGCTCGAACACTCGGTCGGTGATCTCTTTGCGGGCGCCGGCGCCATGCGCGAGGCGACGTTCTGGTGCGGGCTGCGGCCGATGACGCCGGACGGGCCGCCGCTGATCGGCCGCACCGAGCTTTCCAATCTCTATCTCAACACCGGCCATGGCACGCTCGGCTGGACCATGGCCTGCGGTTCGGCCAAGGTGCTGGCCGACATCATGTCGAACCGTGTGCCCGATATCGATGCCCGTGCTTTGGCGCAGGAACGCTACCTGAAATAGCGGGTGCATCCTCGATGCATGTTCAGAACGCCTGCCTGACCCAGGTCTCGTCGAAAAGCAGCCTATAGGCCCACGGGATCGTCACGTTGGTGGGAACCGGGTTCGAGTGGGCGAGATAGTCGTCATAGATCGGCTTCATCCTGACGTAGAAAGCAGGATCGAGCACCATCATGCCGTTCTCCGAGTCGTGGATGAAACTGCGGTTGTTGAGGTTGACCGAGGAGATGGCGACCAGCCTTTCGTCGATCATCATGATCTTGGAATGCAGCACCACGTCAGGCGCCTTGAACTCGCGGATGTTGATGCGGTCGCCATATTTCTCGACGAACAGCTTGTTGAGCGCGGTGAGGAACTTGCCGCCAATATCGCCCTTGAGGTCGATGCGGCCAACAATGTCGATTTTGACGCCGCGGGCGAGCGCCCGGTCAAAGGCCAGGGCGAGGCTCGGTGTCAGATTGAGATAGGGGTTGACGATCTGGATATGGTGCCGGGAGGCGTCGACCAGCTCGACGAAATAGGCCTCCAGCGCATGGTCGTCCTCATAGGGCACTGAAATGAAATGTCGGGCATTGCCTCGGGGCCGGCCATCGCCGTGGACCGGAATGGAGAAGGGACGCGCCAGATTGGTGTCGGCGTCGCGCAGCCACAGGGTCGACAGGTGCGCGGCGAGCGTCTCGACCGTCGCGTTGTCGGCGAACTCGATGTCGAAGTCGCTCCAGTTCGAATAATAATTCAGCGAAAAGCCGTCGGTCTTGCCGTATTGCTCGAGGTCCGGTTCGCGCGACAGGTCGATCGGCTGATGGAACAGGAAGCCGTCATGAATGTTGCGGCCGCCGATAATGACGCGCGAGCGCGCAGGGTCCTGCGCCAGCGTCGCCAGCATCTTGATGTGAAGGACCTTGTGCAATTGGGAAATCTGCTCATCGATCGGCGCGCCGTGATCAGCGCGCCAGCGGTATTCCTGTAGCTGGACATTAGGGAACTCAGCCGCCAGCCGGTGCAGCATGGCATCGTCCTTGTCGCGTTCCAGCACATCGGTGACCATGATGCGCACCTTCGTACCAAGGGCCGCATGATGGCGGATCAGCCGTTCGATGATGCGGCCCGAAAAGTCCGCCTTGAATTCCAGCGAGGACAGATAGATCAGCTTCAGCCTTGGCGCGTGCGAGAAATCGAGCGGCAGTTCCGGATCGCCCTTGTCTATTGCCGCGTCCGACAGTGGCGCGCCCATCAGCGCCTCGACCTTGGCGTTGAAGCCGTCGCGCGACTTGCGCAGCAGCCTGGGATCGCCGATCGGCAGGGCGCAGGTCTGCGATAGCCAGCGGCTGGCATAGAAGGCGCGCTCGAGTGCGTCGAGGCCGGCGCTGTCGGGGACCGGACAGCGCTGGTAGCGGCTGTCGAAGCTGGCGAGTGCCGGATCGGCGGTCTCTTCGCGCTGGATGGTGAGCGGCGCGCCGTTCGGGGCAAGGCTGGAACGGATTGTTGCCGTGCAGCGGTTCAGGCCATCGCTGGGAAATAGGCTGAGCGCGTCATCCTCGCCCGAAAGGCGAAAGCGGAACGCCGCGCCGGCGGCGATGCTGCGTGAGGTGCCGGCGGCGCGGATCGCCAGGGGACCGTCGCAGGTGGCCTCGATGTCGGCCGGCTGTTCGCCCGCCTGGCGCACGATGATCTCCGTGCTGCGTGCCTGCAGGCCGGAGAAATCGAACGCCTTGGGGGCCGATGGCCGCGCTGCCGCATCGATATAGAGCGTCTGCCGCGACACCCGCCAGCGTCCATCGAAACGACCCTCGCCGCTGCCGCCATTGCCCGGCGGCAGATGCGTCCTGCCGACCGGTCCCGCGAGTTGCTGCAGCCTCGAGTAGGTCGCCTGGAAGTCGCTGTTCTGCACATCGCGCCGGTTACGCCCGAACGGGCCGGTGCCGTTGGCGCGATCCAAGGCGCCGAGCTGGTTGTGAGCGAGCAGCGCCAGGAAGCGTCTTTCGTAGTCGCTGGCGCCGGCAGCGCCGAAAAACTGCGACGCCGCGACCTGCAGGCCGGGCGTGTTGGCCGACAGAGAGGGCCGCGCCCAGGCTTCTTGCCCCGGCAGGAGATCGCAGGCATCGCGACCCGCGCCGGTGCAACCGGCAAGGACAATGAACGCCAGCCCGATGAGGGCAGGGATGATGGATGCGCGGCGGTTCACCCGTTGGCTCCGGCCTTCATGGCGCTCAACTGCGCCGGATCTCGCGGCGGCATGAAGCCTTGCGGAAAAACCTTGCAGACGGGGATAGCGAAAGTGGCGATCAGCAGTTCCGCCTCGTTGCGCATTTTCCGAGGTGCTGTCTTGTCATCTCGGATTGCCCTGGCGGAGGCGACAAGAGCGCCATCGCAGTCGCAATGATTGCGGCGGGCAATGTAGCAGGCGTCATGGGTCCGGCACACCGCGTCCAGGCGGTCGACCGGCCGGGCCGACAGATCGCCGGTGCGGGTGCCGGGACCACAGTAATTGCCGATGACGAAGGGCGAAGGGCGCGCCATGGCGGAGCGGATCGGCTTGGGCAATTCGGCTTCCGGCACCTTGGTCCATGGGTTGGCGCAGGCCGAAACGAAAACCAGCGGCAGGATGGCAAGAACGGCTCGCATTTTTTCCGCGCCAGCTTTCTGAACGATTGTCCCCACCCGGTGGCCCTGCCTTGTGGCCGACGACCGCATGCCTGATGCCACAGTTGCAAGTTTTGTGGCAAGGAAAAGGCGGCGTATGTCACCTTGCCGTGTTATCGTCGCGGCGGCACACCTGGCTTCATCAGGGCGCAAATCTCGCCATGCTAATTTGCGAGGATCGGTGATGCATATCGGCTTTCCGCCCCTGGCTGCCGCGCTTTTGTTCTGCGCCTCGGCGGCTCATGCCACCGACAAGACCGTCCACGACCAGGACAACGGGTTCTCCCTGACCTTTCCGGAGGGATGGACCATCGAGCCACCTTCCGGCGAGACGATGCGGCTGAAGGTCAAGTCCGGCGACCAGGGCCTTACCTGCAGGGTATCGGTCGGCCGCTACGACCCGCAGGCGTCCGGTTCACCGGCCGATCCCAAGGCATTCATCGAAACGGACTGGTCCGTGGAGGCCTGGCAGGAGATGGTCGGAGCCGCCTTTACCTCGGCCGTTTTCAGCAGCGATAAGTTGATACGGTTCCCGGATGGCTACCCGGCACGCATGGCCGACATGGATTTCCGGATCGACGACGGCAACGCTGGTTCCCCTGGCCACGCCAAGGTCGTGCTTTCGCTGCGCGGTACGCATTACGGCCTGGTGACCTGCGGGCTCACTGGCGACAGTGTCGAGCAAATGAAGCAGAAATGGGCTCCACTTGGAGGTGAAGCCGAACGGGTGGCCAGCTCTTTCGTTCTCGATGGTCCCTGACCGCGCCCTTACAGAAAGAGGCTTCTTTCCCGTTCAACCGCCTTGGTGATGAAGCTGGCGACGATCTGGACGCGGCGCAGCGGCCTCACCGATTCGTGATAGACCAGCCAGTAGGCGCGGCGGATAGGCGCCACCACCTCGACGGCCACAAGTTCCGGCATCGAGCGGGCGACGAAAGTGTGCAGGATGCCGATGCCGGCGCCGGAGCGCACGGCTTCGGCCTGGCCGAGTGCCGAGGAGATGGCGAAACTGGTGCGCCAGTCGGGGCTGAACTCGGCGGCATAGTCGAGCGAAGGGCTGACGATCAGATCCGGCACATAGCCGATCAGGGTATGCTGGGAGAGTTCAACGGCGGTCTTGGGCAGACCATTGGCATCCGCATAGCCACGCGATGCAAACAGACCGAGCGAATAGTCGACCAACTTTCCCGCCACCAGCCGGCCCTCCGTCGGCCGCTCGACCGTGATGGCGATGTCGGCCTCGCGCCGGGAGAGGGAGAACGAACGCGGCACCGGCACGAGCTGGATGGTGAGCTCGCGGTGGAGTGCTGTCAGTTCGCCGAGCCGTTTGGCGAGGAAGGCGACGCCAAAACCGTCCGGCGCACCGATGCGCACCGTTCCCGAGACGTCATCGCCCTCGCCCGATATGGTTGAACGAGCGGCGATCATGTCACCCTCCATGCGCTCGGCGATGTCGAGGAAGCGCTCGCCTGCCGGCGTCAGTTCGCTGCCGGTGGTCAGGCGGCGGAAGAGTTTTGTGCGCAATGCGTCTTCGAGCACTGCGATGCGGCGCGAGACCGTGGCGTGGTTGAGTTCCAGCCGCTTGGCGGCGCCCAGGATCTGGCCGGCACGCGCGACGGCGAGGAAGATGCGGACGTCATCCCAATTCATGGAATCCCCGGAGATATCTTGTAACGGGCCATTTGCGAGAATTGATGCTCGCCGGTCAATCGATATATAATTTTCGCACAACGGTTGCGTTCTCCCTCACGTTGCCTTCGCCACTACAAAGGCGGACAATGCAGCATCACAAAACCAGGGAGAGATATCATGATCGAATACGGTCATTTCATCGGCGGCAAGCGTGTCGCCGGCACCAGCGGCCGCAAGCAGGACGTCATGCAGCCTATGGACGGTTCCGTGCGCGGCACGGTGGCGCTGGCCTCGCAGGCGGAACTGCGCGCGGCGGTCGAGAACGCCAAGGCGGCGCAGCCCAAGTGGGCCGCCACCAACCCGCAGCGCCGCGTGCGCGTGCTGATGAAGTTCCTCGAACTGGTCGCCCGCGACTATGACGAACTGGCCGACATCCTGGCGCGCGAGCACGGCAAAACGATCGCCGACGCCAAGGGCGATATCCAGCGCGGCCTCGAAGTGGTCGAGGTTTGCATCGGCGCGCCGCACATGATGAAGGGCGAATTCACCGATGGCGCCGGCCCTGGCATCGACGTCTATTCGATGCGCCAGCCGCTCGGCGTCGTCGCCGGGATCACGCCGTTCAATTTCCCGGCGATGATCCCGCTGTGGAAGATCGCGCCGGCGATCGCCTGCGGCAATGCCTTCATCCTGAAGCCGTCGGAACGTGACCCGGGCGTGCCGATCCGCATCGCCGAATTGTTCCTCGAAGCTGGCCTACCGGCAGGCATCCTCAACGTCGTCAACGGCGACAAGGAAGTGGTCGACGCCATCCTCGACGATCCCGACATCAAGGCTGTCGGCTTTGTCGGCTCGACGCCGATCGCCCATTACATCTATTCGCGCGGCACGGCCGCGGGCAAACGCGTGCAGTGCTTCGGCGGCGCCAAGAACCACATGATCATCATGCCCGACGCCGACATGGACCAGACTGTCGACGCGCTGATCGGCGCCGGTTACGGCTCGGCCGGCGAGCGTTGCATGGCGATCTCGGTGGCCGTCCCGGTCGGAAACGACACCGCCAACCGGCTGATGGAAAAGCTGATCCCGCGCGTCGAGAGCCTGAAGGTCGGCCCGTCGACCGACTCGGCCGCCGATTTCGGCCCGCTGGTGACGGCGCAGGCGCTGGAGCGGGTCAAGGGCTATGTCGACGCCGGCGTGAAGGAAGGCGCAAAGCTCGTCGTCGACGGCCGCGGCTTCAAGATGCAGGGCTATGAGGACGGCTACTATATGGGCGGCTGCCTGTTCGACAATGTGACGGCGGATATGCGCATCTACAAGGAAGAGATCTTCGGGCCGGTGCTCTCGGTGGTGCGCGCACCGACCTACGAGAGCGCGATCAAGCTCGCCAACGACCACGAGATGGGCAATGGCGTCGCCATCTTCACCCGCGACGGCGATGCCGCGCGCGACTTCGCAAGCCGTGTCCAGGTCGGCATGGTCGGCGTCAACGTGCCGATCCCGGTGCCGATCGCCTATTACACGTTCGGCGGCTGGAAGGCGTCGTCCTTCGGCGACCTCAACCAGCATGGTCCCGATGCCTTCCGCTTCTACACCAAGACCAAGACGGTGACCTCGCGCTGGCCGTCCGGCATCAAGGACGGTGCCGAGTTCGTCATCCCGACGATGAACTGACCGGACGGTTTCTTGCTTGCGCGTCCTCGCCTTCGGCTGCGGGCGCGCGGGCCGGCATCAGGGACGGAGCGAAATTCGTCCCGACGATGAATTGAGTCCGACAGAGATTTTTGAAAAACGCGCGGCGTTGGTCGCGCCTTTTTCGTTTGGCCTACCGCGTTGCGGCCGTCTCTGCATGGCCGCGCAGCAGCGCCATCAGCCGCTTGGCGTCCTTGGCGGCCCCCTCTTCATCGCCGTCGAGGATCGAGCGGATCAGCGCGACGTGATGCTCGGCGGACTCGGCGAGACCCGTGTCCGCCTTGTAGCGGAACCAGAAGCGACGGCTGTGGGTCTGCAAGGGGGCGGCCAGCCGGGCGGCGAACGGATTGTCGGCGGCCAGCGCCAGGGCCTCGTCGAGCGCCTTGTCGGCCTGGATGAAGGCAAGCACATTGCCCGAGATGACCGCCTTCTGCATGGCGAGGGCCGCCTCGTGAAACAGGTCGGCGGCCTCGCGGGTGACGAAGCGTGCGGCCGAGCGGGCAAGCACCACCTCGACACCGCGGCGAGCGTCGAGCACGCGCAGCCAGTCGCCGGGATGCAGCGGCGCGATCGCGATGCCGGCGCGTGGCCTGACATCGAGCAGCCCTTCCCAGGCCAGCCGCTGGATCGCCTCGCGCACCGGCGTGCGGCCGAGCGCCAGCTTATCGATGAGCGTTCCCTCGGTGACGAAACTCGCCGGCGCCAGTTCCAGCGTGACGATCATGTGCTCGAGCACGCGATAGGCCCTCGCCGCCGCCGGCTCGGATGTCATGGTTGCTTCCATGGATATCAAAGGCGATCTCCTGATATATCCTGAATATATCATAGCGGATTCCGCATTGACAGCGCGTTTCTTAACAGATATACGACTGATATATCAGATGGAGCAATGATCATGTGGACCGGAGTTTTCCCCGCCGTCACGACCAAATTCACCGCCGACGACCGGCTCGACCATGCCGAAATGGAGCGCTGCTTCGGCCTGCAGATGGAGGCCGGCTGCGACGGCATCATCGTCTGCGGTTCGCTCGGCGAGGGGCCGATGCTGTCGCCTGACGAGAAGATCGAGGTGCTGAAGACGGCGCAGAAGGTCGCAGGCAGGAAGCCGGTACTGATGACGGTCAATGAAGCGGGAACCCGCGAGGCGGCCAGCATCGCCAGGCGCGCCGCCAAGGAAGGCGCCAATGGGCTGATGGTGGTGCCGAGCCCGATCTATCACACCAACCCGGAAGAGACGGTTGCGGCGCTGCGCGCGGTCGCCGAGGCCGGCGACCTGCCGGTGATGATCTATTCCAACCGGCTCGCCTACCGTGTCGACGTCACCGTCGACCAGATGGAGGAGCTGGCATCGGACAGACGCTTCGTCGCCATCAAGGAATCCTCAGACGATATCAGGCGCTCGACCGAGATCATCAACCGGCTTGGCGACCGCTACGATCTGTTCACCGGCGTCGACAATCTCGCCTTCGAGGCGCTGTCGGTCGGCGCCATCGGCTGGGTGGCCGGCCTGGTCACCGCCTTTCCGCGCGAGACCGTCGCCATCTACCAGCTGATGAAACAGGGCCGGCGCGAGGAGGCGTTTGCCATCTACCGCTGGTTCCGGCCGCTGCTCGACCTCGACGTCTCGACCTATCTGGTACAGAACATCAAGCTTGCCGAAGTGCTGGCAATCGATACCAATGACCGTGTGCGCATGCCGCGCCAGCCGCTGTCGGGCGAGCGCCGCAAGGCGGTGGAAAAAATCGTCCGGGATGCGCTGGCGGTGCGTCCGAAGTTGCCGTCGTTTGAGAGTACTTCTCGACCAGCGGAGCAGATGGTAGCGGCCGAATAGGGGCAGCAGCAGACGTGCAGCAGGATTCCAGATCGGGGGAAGCGGGGCTCCGCTCCCCATCCGCCCTTGAGGCGCCTTCTCCCCGTGAACAGGGAGAAGGCGTCGCCATCATCGGCGGCGGCATCATCGGCATCTGCGCGGCCGCCTTCCTCGCCGAGGCAGGCCTGGATGTCACGCTCTTCGACCGCACCGGTATCTGCGAAGAGACGAGTTCCGGCAACGCCGCCGCCTTCGCCTTCTCCGACGTGCTGCCGCTGGCGCACAAGGGCATGATCAAGAACCTGCCGAAATGGCTGGCCGATCCGCTTGGCCCGCTGAGCATTCCGCCGACCTACCTGCCGCAGCTGCTGCCGTGGCTGATCCGCTTCTGGCGCGCCGGCGCGCCGGCGAAATACGAGGCCAGCCTTGCCGCCCAGGCCGCCATGATGATGCTCGCCGAGGCGGAGTGGATGGGCTTGCTCGATCGTTCCGGCACGCGGTCGATGCTGCGCGAGGACGGCTCGCTGGAACTCTACGAGAGCGAGGCCGAGTTTCGCGCTGGACTATCCGGCTGGGCGGCGCGCGAGCGTTTCGGCATCGGCTTCCGTCATGTCGAGGGCGAGGAACTGGCGGCGCTGCAGCCAGGCATGTCACCATGCTTCGTCAAGGGAACCTTCGTGCCGGGCTGGAAGACGGTTGCCGATCCAAAGCTGCTCGGCAAGGCGGTGTGGGCTTACGCCGAGACCAAGGGCGCCCGCTTTGAAATGGCCCGCATCGACCAGGTGGCGGCGGACCAGGATGGCGCCACACTGACGCTGGCCGACGGCACGACCAGGCATGCCAGGCGTCTCGTCGTCGCGGCCGGCGCCTGGTCGCATCGGCTGGCGCGACAGCTAGGCGACCGCATTCCGCTGGAAACCGAGCGCGGCTACAACACGACCTTGCCGAAGAGCGCCTTCGACGTGAAGCGGATGCTGATCTTCTCCGGCCATGGCTTCGTCGTCACGCCGCTCGAAACGGGCCTGCGTGTCGGCGGCGCCGTCGAACTCGGCGGCATCGAGCGGCAGCCCAACTACGACAGGTCGAAAGCACTACTGCACAAGGCGCAGGCATTCCTGCCGGGGCTCGATCCCTCGGGTGGACGCGAATGGATGGGGTTCCGGCCTTCGCTGCCCGATTCGGTGCCTGTCATCGGCAAGGCGCTGGCAAGCCCGTCGGTGGTCTATGCCTTCGGCCACGGCCATCTCGGCCTGACCCAGGCGGCGGCAACAGGACGATTGATCCGGGAACTCGTCCTGGGGCAGAGTCCGCCTGTTGATCTGGCCCCCTTCAGCCCGCAACGTTTTTGAATTCTTCGAGGAGCGACATGGCCAAGAAATCCTTCTTCTGCATCGACGGCCACACCTGCGGCAATCCGGTGCGGCTGGTCGCCGGCGGCGGCCCGCTGCTCGATGGCTCGACGATGATGGAACGGCGCGCGCATTTCCTCGCCGAGTATGACTGGATCCGTACCGGGCTGATGTTCGAGCCGCGCGGTCATGACGTGATGTCCGGCTCGATCCTCTATCCGCCGACGCGCGAGGATTGCGATATCGCGATCCTGTTCATCGAGACCTCGGGCTGCCTGCCGATGTGCGGGCACGGCACCATAGGCACGGTGACGATGGCCATCGAGCACGGACTGATCAAGCCGAAGACGCCCGGTGTGCTGAGGCTCGACACGCCGGCCGGGCTGGTCATCGCCGAATACAAACAGGTCGGCGAATATGTCGAAGAGGTGCGCATCACCAACGTGCCGTCGTTCCTTCATGCCGAAGGCCTGACGGTCGAATGCCCCGGGCTCGGCGAGATCATTGTCGATGTCGCCTATGGCGGCAATTTCTACGCCATCGTCGAGCCGCAGGCGAACTTTCGCGACATGGCGGACCACTCAGCCGGCGACCTCATCGCCTGGAGCCCGGTGGTGCGGCAGCGGCTGAACGAGAAATACTCTTTCGTGCATCCGGAAAACCCCGGCATCAACCGGCTGTCGCACATGCTGTGGACCGGCAAGCCGACG
Source organism: Mesorhizobium erdmanii (assembly GCF_013170725.1). Lineage (NCBI taxonomy): Bacteria > Pseudomonadati > Pseudomonadota > Alphaproteobacteria > Hyphomicrobiales > Phyllobacteriaceae > Mesorhizobium > Mesorhizobium erdmanii. Next base: position 1,292,186 of record NZ_CP033361.1, read on the forward strand.
GTGGAAGGGGCCGACGCCCGCAACGCCGTCTTCTACGGCGACAAGGCCATCGACCGCTCGCCGTGCGGCACGGGCACCTCGGCGCGCATGGCGCAGCTCCATGCCAAGGGCAAGCTCAAGGCCGGCGACGCCTTCGTGCATGAATCGATCATCGGCTCGCTGTTCAAGGGCAAGGTCGAAAAGGAGGTCACTGTCGCGGGCAAGCCGGCGATCATTCCCTCGATCGGCGGCTGGGCGCGGATGACCGGACTGAACACGATCTTCATCGACGACCGCGATCCGTTCGCGCATGGTTTCGTGGTCAAGTAGCAAGAATCCTGCCCTTACGGAAAGCATTGTGACGAAAAAGCGAAGCATGTCAGGAACGCAACGATTCGTCCTATCACCTAATTTTTACGGCGGTTTCTTCGAAACGGGGCGCATGATGCGGTCGAATCGTCAAAGACATTGCGTTATGCCAATGATAGGGTCCGCGATAGTCCAGGGGTCGAATACAAAAAACAGGCGATCGGAACGACGTGAATCGGGAACACGCGGGGCGATCAAAAAAATCACGTTGCAATCCGGCCTCGAAACTTTACGACTAGGGGAAATACGAAAAGGAATGCGTCTGCATGGGCGACATTCCAGGGGAGCCATGTACACATGCAGTACTTTGTCCAGCAGCTTATCAACGGGCTGACGCTGGGATCGATCTATGGGCTGATCGCAATCGGCTACACGATGGTCTACGGCATCATCGGCATGATCAACTTCGCCCATGGCGACATTTTCATGGTGGGCGCCTTCACGGCGCTGATCGTTTTCCTCATCCTCAGCGCGCTGTTCTATTCGGTGCCCGTGGTCATCGCTCTGCTGATCATGATGATCGTGGCGATGCTGCTCACCAGCCTCTACAACTGGACGATCGAAAAGGTGGCCTACCGGCCGCTGCGCGGTTCGTTCCGGCTGGCGCCGCTGATCACCGCCATCGGCATGTCGATCGCGCTGTCCAACTTCGTCCAGGTGACGCAGGGGCCGCGCAACAAGCCGATCCCGCCGATGGTGTCGAAGGTGTACGACATCAACGGCATCAGCGTGTCGCTGAAGCAGATCATCATCGTCATCGTCACCGCGCTGCTGCTGGCGCTGTTCTGGTACCTGGTCAACAAGACCTCGCTCGGCCGGGCGCAACGCGCCTGCGAGCAGGACCGCAAGATGGCGGCATTGCTCGGCATCGACGTCGACCGCACCATCTCGATCACCTTCATCATGGGTGCCTCGCTTGCGGCCGTCGCCGGCACGCTGTTCCTGATGTACTATGGCGTGGTGGCCTTCTCCGATGGCTTCGTGCCGGGCGTGAAGGCGTTCACCGCCGCGGTGCTCGGCGGTATCGGCTCGCTGCCGGGTGCCGTGCTCGGCGGACTGCTGATCGGCTTCATCGAGAGCATGTGGTCGGCCTATTTCTCGATCGACTACAAGGACGTCGCGGCGTTCTCGATCCTGGCCATCGTGCTGATCTTCCTGCCTTCCGGCATTCTGGGCCGGCCTGAAGTCGAAAAGGTCTGAGACCCATGGCCGTTACCGTTTCTCCGGAACGCGACGTCGTCGCCACCCCCATGCAACGCGCCCTTCGGGAAGCGCTCTATGCCGGCGCCATCGCGCTTGGCCTGTTCGTGCTGTTCATCGGCCTCAAGACCGATCAGAACATCTCCAACGAACTTGTCCTGGTGCAGCGCTGGGGCCTGCTGGCCGCCGTGGTCATCGCCACGGCTGTCGGACGCTTCCTCTATGTCGGTTTCGCGCAGCCGGCGATGGCGCGTGCCAAGGAGGAGAAGGCCAAGGCTCCCGCCGTTGCGACGGAAGCAGGCTTCGTGCGCCGCAACTTCACCAAGATCGGCATCGGCGTCCTTCTGTTGTATCCGATCGTCATCGTCCTGCTGGTCGGCTTTCAGGGCTCGCTGAAGTGGGTCGACAATTTCGGCATCCAGATCCTGATCTATGTGATGCTGGCCTGGGGGTTGAACATCGTCGTCGGCCTCGCCGGCCTGCTCGACCTCGGTTATGTCGCCTTCTACGCGGTCGGCGCCTATGCCTATGCGCTGCTCGGCACGCATTTCGGCCTGTCGTTCTGGATCCTGCTGCCGGCCGCGGGCTGCATGGCCGCCTTCTGGGGCGTGCTGCTGGGGTTCCCGGTGCTGCGCCTGCGGGGCGACTATCTGGCGATCGTGACGCTGGCCTTCGGTGAAATCATCCGGCTCGTGCTGATCAACTGGCGCGACGTGACCAACGGCTCGGCCGGCATTTCCGGCATACCGAAGGTTTCCTTCTTCGGCCTGATGTCGTTCAACGTCTCGGACCCGAATTACATCGCCAAGGTTCTCGGCATTGCCCAGTCCGGCGCCTACTACAAGATCTTCCTCTATTACCTCATCCTTGCGCTCTGCCTGCTCACCGCCTTCGTCACCATCCGGCTGCGGCGGCTGCCGGTCGGCCGCGCCTGGGAAGCCCTGCGCGAAGATGAGATCGCCTGCCGCTCGCTCGGCATCAACACCACGACGACCAAGCTGACGGCCTTTGCCACCGGCGCCATGTTCGGCGGTTTTGCCGGTTCGTTCTTCGCCGCCCGGCAAGGCTTTGTCAGTCCCGAATCCTTCGTCTTCCTGGAATCGGCGATCATCCTGGCCATCGTCGTGCTCGGCGGCATGGGCTCGCTGGTCGGCATTGCCATCGCGGCACTGGTGATGATCGGCGGAACCGAAATCCTGCGCGAACTCGATTTCCTCAAGGCGGTGTTCGGGCCCGATTTCACGCCGGAACTTTACCGCATGCTGTTGTTCGGCATGGCCATGGTCATCGTCATGCTGTGGAAGCCGCGCGGTTTCGTCGGCAGTCGTGAACCGACCGCGTTCCTCAAGGAGCGAAGGGCTGTCTCCAGTTCCTTCACCAAGGAGGGCCACGGCTGATGAATGCGAGCTCGATTCAGGGGACCAATCCGGGCATGAACGACGCCATCCTGCAGGTCGATCATCTGTCGATGAAGTTCGGCGGCCTGGTCGCCATCGGCGACCTGTCCTTCACCGCCAAGCGCGGCGAGATCACCGCGCTGATCGGCCCGAACGGCGCCGGCAAGACCACCGTGTTCAACTGCATCACGGGTTTCTACAAGCCGTCCGAGGGCATGATCACGCTCAACCGGGCCGATGGTTCGAAGTACCTGCTCGAACGGCTGCCCAACCATGAAATCCCGGCGCGCGCCAAGGTGGCGCGTACCTTCCAGAACATACGCCTTTTCTCGGGCATGACGCTGCTGGAGAACCTTTTGGTTGCACAGCACAACAAGCTGATGAAGGCGTCGGGCTATACGATGCTCGGCCTGTTCGGTTTCTCGAGCTATCGCAAGGCATCCGCCGAGTCGATCGACCTGGCCAAGCATTGGCTGGAGAAGGCCGACCTCGTCGATCGTGCCGACGATCCGGCCGGCGATCTGCCCTACGGCGCGCAGCGGCGCCTCGAGATCGCGCGCGCGATGTGCACCGGGCCGGAGCTTCTGTGTCTCGATGAACCGGCGGCCGGCCTCAACCCGAAGGAATCGCTGGCGCTCAATACGCTGTTGATGGACATCAAGAACACGTCGGGCGCCTCGATCCTCCTGATCGAGCACGACATGTCGGTGGTCATGCAGATTTCCGACCATGTCGTGGTGCTGGAATATGGCCGCAAGATCTCCGACGGCAGCCCGCAGTCCGTGCGCACCGATCCGCGCGTCATCGCCGCCTATCTCGGCGTCGACGACGAGGAGGTCGAGACCGTGCTGACCGAGGTCGGCGACGAGGATGTCATCGAGCAGCTCGACATAGGCCCGGATGCCGCGCATGGCCCGGGGACGTCGTCGTCATACCTGGCCGGACCGGTGAGCGACACCGTCGGGCACAGCGACGGCGAGCGCGTCACGGTGTCGAAGGGGGCCTCCAAGGCGGAGCAGGTCGATGCCCGCGCGGCGACCGTGGCCAGCAGGCCTGTCGCCTCGCAGACCCCATCCAAGCCAGCCGCGAAGGTTGGCGCGGCGAAAGCGGCACCGAAGAAAACCGCCGCCAAGGCGCCTAAGGCAAAGGCGGAAGGCATTTCGAACCGTCTCGATGCCCCGCGTGGCGGCAAGGCCGACAATTTGACCCGCATCAAGGGCATCGGCACGGTCAACGAGAAGAAGCTCAACGAACACGGCATCTTCCATTTCGACCAGATCGGTGCCTGGAAGAAGGCCGACGTCGAGGCCGCCGAAGCCTATCTCGCCTTTGACGGCCGCATCGCGCGCGAGGAGTGGGTCAAACAGGCCAAGCTGCTCGGTCAGGGCAAGGATACGGCGTTCTCGCGCCGCGTCGATGCCGGCAAGGTGGCGACCAGCCATGCTTCGGCAAAGACCGGCAGTGGGACAGCGAAGACCGCGAATGCGGCTTCGGGTAAGGCCGCGGCCAAGCCCGTGTCGGGCAAGCGTGGAGGGGGCAAATAATGGCCGGGACAACCCTGCTCGATATCAAGGGCGTACAGACATACTACGGCAATATCCGTGCCCTGAACGGTGTCGATGTCACCGTCAAGGAAGGCGAGATCGTGGCGCTGATCGGCGCTAACGGCGCCGGCAAATCGACGCTGATGATGACCATTTTCGGGGCGCCGCGCGCCCGCACGGGCACCATTACCTTCGCTGGCACCGACATCACCCAGTTGCCGACGCATGAGATCGCACGCATGCGGATCGCCCAGTCGCCGGAGGGTCGCCGCATCTTCCCGCGCATGACGGTGATGGAAAACCTGCAGATGGGCGCCAGCCTCGACAACCTCAAGCACTATGACGAGGACGTCGAGAAAGTGTTCACGCTGTTTCCGCGGCTCAAGGAGCGTATCGCGCAGCGCGGCGGTACGCTGTCGGGCGGCGAGCAGCAGATGCTGTCGATCGGACGCGCGCTGATGGCGCGCCCGAAGCTGCTTCTGCTCGACGAGCCGTCGCTGGGGCTGGCGCCGCTGATCGTCAAGCAGATCTTCGACGCCATCCGCGAGCTGAACCGCACGCAAGGGCTGACCGTGTTCCTTGTCGAGCAGAACGCGTTCGGCGCGCTCAAGCTCGCGACGCGCGGCTACGTCATGGTCAACGGCAATGTGACGATGAGCGGCACCGGCAAGGAGCTGCTCGCCAATCCGGAAGTGCGCGCCGCCTATCTCGAAGGCGGACATCACTGAGTTCAGGAGTCTTCACCATGCAAGGCATTCTCTACGAGGAACCGTCGATCTGGCAGTTCTTCTTCGTCACCTGTCTGCTCGGTGGCTGGGCGGCATGGATGACCGGCAAGGCCAGCGCCCAGACTTGGCGCAGCTTCCCGCAGCTGTTCGCCTATATGCTCGGGCTCGGCATCGGCATCCGCTTCATCCATCATGCGCTGTTCAACGGCACGATGTTCTCGCTGCATTACTATATCATCGATACCATCGTGCTGATGATACTGGGCTTCGTCGGCTATCAATACACACGAACCAACCAGATGGTCACACAATATAATTGGCTCTACGAAAGAGCTTCAATCTTGAGCTGGAAACCGAAAGGTTGACGTTCATCATTAACGCCGCGTCAGGGATGAATCGGCGTGACAAGTGCCTGAAAATCGGCAAACTATGCTTTCTGCGATAAGGGTGGGCATCGCATGAAAGCTTCATCCACGCCCACTCCGTTAATGGGAGCGTTTAAATGAAAAAGTCACTTTTGTCCGCCGTGGCCCTGACCGCGCTTGTCGCGTTCGGCGGCAACGCGTGGGCTGATGTAATGTTCGGTGTCGCCGGCCCGATCACCGGTCCGAACGCGGCCTTCGGCGCCCAGTTGCAGAAGGGCGCAGAGGCAGCGGTCGCCGAGATCAATGCCAAGGGCGGCATCAACGGCGAGAAGATCAAGCTCGAAGTCGGCGACGACGTCTCCGACCCGAAGCAGGGCATCTCGGTCGCCAACAAGTTCGTCGGCGACGGCGTCAAGTTCGTGATCGGCCACTTCAACTCGGGCGTGTCGATCCCGGCCTCGGAAGTCTACGCTGAAAACAACATCGTCGAAATCACGCCAGCCGCGACCAACCCGAAGTTCACCGAGCGTGGCCTGTGGAACGTGTTCCGCACCTGCGGACGCGACGATCAGCAGGGCAGCATCGCCGGCGCTTATATCGCCGCGAATTTCAAGGACGCCAAGGTCGCCGTCGTGCACGACAAGACCCCTTATGGTCAGGGCCTTGCCGACGAAACCAAGAAGGCGATGAATGCCGCCGGCGTCACGGAAGTGATGTATGAAGGCGTCAATGTCGGCGACAAGGACTTCTCGGCGCTGATCGCCAAGATGAAGGAAGCCGGCGTCACCCTGATCTACTGGGGCGGCCTGCACACCGAAGCCGGTCTGATCATCCGCCAGTCGGCGGACCAGGGCCTCAAGGCAACGATGATGTCGGGTGACGGCATCGTCACCGACGAACTCGCCGCGATCGCGGGCGACGCCGTCGCCGGTACGCTCAACACGTTCGGACCCGATCCGCGCCTGATCCCGGCCAACAAGGAACTCGTCGAGAAGTTCCGTGCGCAGGGCTTCGAGCCGGAAGCCTACACGCTCTACGCTTACGCCGCCGTGCAGGTGGTCGCCGAGGCAGCCACCGCCGCCAAGACGAACGACCCGCAGGCCGTCGCCAAGGCCATGCATGAAAGCGGCCCGTTCCCGACCGTTCTGGGCGATCTCGCCTATGACGCCAAGGGCGACCCGAAGCTGCCGGGCTACATCATGTACGAGTGGAAGAAGAAGGACGACGGCAAGTATTCCTGGTTCCCGAAATAAGCCGCTCAGACAGGTCTGAGATCCATGATGCCCGGCGCTCCGCGCCGGGCATTTTCTTTAGCGCGTTCCGGTGGCCGATGACGTTGCTTGCGAGCTCGTCGCAGCCGGGCAAGAGCGCATCCAGGATCGAAATTGTCGTCCTTGTTCCGTCCGTTCGGACCGAAGCATGCGAGTGTTGGCCGGATAATTGATTTAAATCGGTTTAAGTCGGCGCTGATTTTGTTTGCACTGCAGCATTTTCACGCTAATCATTGCACCGATTTCCCGTCCCTTCCGCTGCTGGAGCCCAATCCTTGGCCATCACGAAGATACTCGTCGCCAACCGGTCAGAAATCGCCATCCGCGTCTTCCGCGCGGCCAACGAGCTGGGCCTCAAAACCGTGGCGATCTGGGCCGAGGAGGACAAGTATTCGCTGCACCGCTTCAAGGCCGACGAAAGCTATCAGGTCGGGCGCGGCCCGCATCTCGGCAAGGACATGGGACCGATCGAGAGTTATCTGTCGATCGAGGAGGTGATCCGAGTTGCAAGGCTTTCGGGCGCCGATGCCATCCACCCCGGCTACGGGCTTCTGTCGGAAAGCCCCGAATTCGCCGACGCCTGCGCGCAAGCCGGCATCACCTTCATCGGCCCGAAGCCGGACACGATGCGCCGTCTCGGCAACAAGGTCGCGGCGCGCAACCTGGCCATCGAGGTCGGAGTGCCTGTCATTCCCGCCACCGATCCGTTGCCGGACGACATGGAGGCGGTCAAGAAGCTGGCCAAGGAGATCGGCTATCCCGTGATGCTGAAGGCGTCTTGGGGCGGCGGTGGACGCGGTATGCGCGCCATCCGTGCAGAGGCCGACCTCGCCCGTGAGGTCACCGAAGGCAAGCGCGAGGCGAAAGCCGCTTTCGGCAAGGACGAGGTCTATCTCGAAAAGCTGATCGAGCGCGCCCGCCATGTCGAGGTGCAGGTGCTTGGCGACACGCACGGCAATGTCGTGCATCTGTTCGAGCGCGACTGCTCGATCCAGCGCCGCAACCAGAAGGTCGTCGAGCGGGCGCCGGCACCCTATCTCGAAATGTCACAGCGCGAGGAGCTTTGCGGTTACGCGCTGAAGATCGCGCGCGAGACCAGCTATATCGGCGCCGGCACGGTGGAGTTCCTGCAGGATGCCGATACCGGAAAATTCTATTTCATCGAGGTCAACCCGCGCATCCAGGTCGAGCACACCGTCACCGAGCAGGTGACCGGCATCGATATCGTCAAGGCGCAGATCCACATCCTCGACGGCTTCGCCATCGGAACGTCGGAGTCGGGCGTGCCGGCGCAGAAGGATATCAGGCTGAACGGCCACGCCTTGCAGTGCCGCATCACCACCGAGGATCCAGAGCACAATTTCATCCCGGACTATGGCCGCATCACCGCCTATCGCGGCGCCACCGGCTTCGGCATCCGGCTGGACGGCGGCACTGCCTATTCCGGCGCGGTCATTACCCGCTTCTACGATCCGCTGCTGGAGAAGGTGACGGCGTGGGCGCCGACGCCGGCCGAGACCATCGCCCGCATGAACCGCGCGCTGCGCGAATTCCGCATCCGCGGCGTCGCCACCAACCTCACCTTCCTCGAAGCGATCATCAACCACCCGAGCTTCGCCGACAATTCCTATACGACGAAGTTCATCGACACGACGCCGGAACTGTTCCAGCAGGTCAAGCGCCAGGATCGCGCCACCAAGCTCATCAACTATCTGGCCGACGTCAGTGTCAACGGCCATCCCGAGACGCGCGGCCGGCCGATGCCGAAGGCCGACGCGGCTGCTCCCGTCGTGCCTTACCTCAACGGCAACGTGCCGGGCGGCAGCAAGCAGAAGCTTGACGTGCTCGGCCCGAAGAAATTCGCCGGCTGGATGCGCGAGCAGAAGGAAGTGCTGGTCACCGACACGACGATGCGCGACGGCCACCAGTCGCTGCTCGCCACGCGCATGCGCACGCACGACATCGCCAATATCGCCGGCACCTACGCGCGCGCGCTGCCGCAGCTACTGTCGCTGGAATGCTGGGGCGGCGCGACCTTCGACGTCGCCATGCGCTTCCTCACCGAGGACCCGTGGGAGCGGCTGGGCAAGGTGCGGGAGGCGGCGCCCAATCTGTTGCTGCAAATGCTGCTGCGTGGCGCCAACGGCGTCGGCTACACCAACTATCCCGACAATGTCGTGCAGCATTTCGTCAAGCAGGCAGCGAGCGGCGGTATCGATCTGTTCCGGGTTTTCGACTGCTTGAACTGGGTCGAGAACATGCGCGTCGCCATGGATGCGGTCGGCGCCGAGGGCAAGCTGTGTGAGGCGGCGATGTGCTACACTGGCGACATTCTCGATCCAGCACGCGCCAAGTACGACCTGAAATATTATGTCGGTCTTGCCAGCGAATTGCAGGCTGCCGGCGCCCACATTATCGCCGTCAAGGATATGGCCGGCCTCCTGAAGCCGGCCGCCGCCCGCGTACTGTTCAAGGCGCTGCGCGAGGCGACCGACCTGCCGATCCATTTCCATACCCACGACACGTCGGGCCTGTCGGCGGCGACCGTGCTGGCGGCGGTGGAGAGCGGCGTCGACGCCATCGACGCGGCGATGGATGCCTTTTCCGGCAACACGTCGCAGCCTTGCCTCGGCTCGATCGTCGAAGCGCTGAAGGGCACGGAACGCGACCCGGGCCTCGACCCGCAATGGATCCGCAAGATCTCGTTCTACTGGGAGGCGGTGCGCAACCAGTACGCCGCCTTCGAAAGCGACTTGAAGGGGCCGGCCTCGGAGGTCTACCTGCACGAGATGCCGGGCGGGCAGTTCACCAACCTCAAGGAGCAGGCGCGTTCGCTCGGGCTGGAGACGCGCTGGCACGAGGTGGCTCAGACCTATCATGACGTCAACCTGATGTTCGGCGACATCGTCAAGGTGACGCCGTCGTCCAAGGTCGTCGGCGACATGGCGCTGATGATGGTGAGCCAGGACCTGACCGTCGCCGATGTAGAGAACCCGGCCAAGGACATCGCCTTCCCGGACTCTGTGGTCTCGATGCTGCGCGGCGATCTCGGACAATCCCCCGGCGGCTGGCCGGCGGCGCTGCAGAAGAAGGCGCTGAAGGGCGACAAGCCGATCACGGCGCGGCCCGGCTCGCTGCTCAAGCCCGCCGATCTCAAGGCCAGCCGCAAGGAGATCGAGGAGAAGCTGGAGCGCAAGCTCTCGGAATACGAATTCGCCTCCTGGCTGATGTATCCGAAAGTGTTTACCGACTTTGCCGGCGCCCAGGAGACCTACGGCCCGGTCAGCGTGCTGCCGACGCCGACCTATTTCTACGGCATGAAGTCGGAAGACGAAATCTTCGTCGACATCGAGAAGGGCAAGACACTGGTGGTGCGGTGCCTGGCCATCGGCGATGTCGACGACAAGGGCATGGTCACCGTGTTCTTCGAGCTCAACGGCCAGCCGCGGCGCGTCAAGGTGCCGGACCGGGCGCATGGCGCGTCGGCCGCCAAGGCGCGCCGCAAGGCCGAGCCCGGCAACGAGGCGCATGTCGGCGCGCCGATGCCGGGCGTGGTCTCGGCGCTTTCGGTGGCCGCCGGCCAGGCGGTGAAGGCCGGCGACGTGCTGCTCTCCATCGAAGCGATGAAGATGGAGACGGCGCTGCATGCCGAGCGTGACGGCACCGTCGCCGAGGTGCTGGTCAAGGCCGGCGACCAGATCGATGCCAAGGATCTGCTGATCGCCTTCAACTGAGAGCCCGTAAGGAGCGGACAGGCTGTCGGCTTCTGTCGGCAGCCCTTGGCGAGCTGTTCGATAACAGCTTGACCCGCCGCCGCCGGTCGGGCATCGAACCGGCTCAAATTCGCCGCGGTCTTTCCCCGAGTCGTGGCGCGGAGCCAATTGGAGAAAAACATGGCCGACGATATCACCGAGACCAGCCAGACTGTTGCCGCCGGCCAGCTGCGTGCCCTGATCGAGCGCATCGAGCGGCTCGAGGAAGAGAAGAAGACGATCGCCGACGACATCAAGGAAGTGTTCGCCGAGGCCAAGGGCACCGGCTTCGACACCAAGGCGATCCGCACCATCATCCGCCTGCGCAAGAAGGACCAGGCCGAGCGCCAGGAAGAGGATGCCATCCTCGACCTGTACATGGCCGCACTCGGAATGGAGTAGAGACTGTCTGAAATTCCATTCTGGCGGCCACCATCGTAGGGTTCGCCAGAGCGAATTTCGAAGCAGCCCCTGACGGGTGATGCTGGAGCGGCATCGAACCATGAGCGAATTCGACTTCGGCGGCCGCCGCGCCTCGGAATTTCGCCATCGAGGCTTCTGGTCGCTGTTCGCTGAACGGCATCCGGAAGAAAGAGCCCGGCTGGCGCGGCGTGGACCCTGGTTCTGGCAGCGCGGGCTGCCCGACTTCGCGCTGGTCCTTTCCATGTATGTGGCGCCGGCGCAGAACCATGTCGGCGTCTTCTTCGGCCGCAACGAGAAGTTCGGCGCCACGGACAGCTGGTCGCGGCTGAAGCCCTTCCAACCGGCGATCGAAGACAGGCTGAAGCTCAGGCCGGAGCAAAGCTGCGAGGGCCTCGGCATCAATTCAATGTGGCGGGTGAACTGCTATGCCGAGGACAATTGGCCTGCCATGACCGACTGGCTGGTGAGCGAATGCTCGCGTGTCGAGCGAGCGGTTGCCGACGTGCTGGGGCAGGATTGAGTGTTCGCGGATTTCTTCCGCCTTCGTTGGCTTGGCCGGGCGCCGCTCGACCGGCTGTTCTGGCGCGATATGATCCTGGTCGGGACCGGGATCAACGTTGCTTCGTCCGCGGCTGCACTCATCCTGCTTGGTTTGAAGATGCCGCTCGGCCTCGTGCTGGCGGTGCATTTCGCACCGGTGCCCTACAATGTCTTTCTCATTGTCGCGGTCTGGCGAACGGCTGAGAAATCCGACGGTGCCAAGGCTTCATTGATGATGCTGGGCTCGGCGCTCTGGCTCATCGCCACGGTGGTGGTCTGAGGTTCGTATGCGAAAAAGGGCGGCCGAAGCCGCCCTTTGCAGAAAGCCATCCGATACCGGTCACGCGGCCGGATCGAATTTCAGCGCCACGCCGTTGATGCAATAGCGCAGGCCGGTCGGCGGCGGGCCGTCCTCGAAGACATGGCCGAGGTGGCTGCCGCAGCGGGCGCAGTGGCATTCGGTGCGGACCATGCCGTAGCTGCGGTCGATGGTGTTCTCGACAGAGCCGGGCACCGGGTCGTTGAAGCTCGGCCAGCCGGTGCCGCTCTCGAACTTCAGCTTCGATTCGAACAGCGGCTGGTCGCAACCAACGCAGGAAAATGTGCCGGCGCGCTTTTCACAAAGCAGGGCGCAGCTTCCCGGCCGCTCGGTGCCATGGCCGCGCATGACCGCATACTGCTCCGGCGTCAGCCGGGCGCGCCATTCGGCATCGGTGCGGGTGACAGGGTAGGTGTGGGTGTCCATTTGATCTCCTCAGCCTTGGCGGCTCGTTATTGGTTGCAACCTCATATTCGCTTCAACATAGGCGTTTGTTACGGATTTGCCCATATTTTCGCTCGGGCCGCCAAGGATTCCTCAGGCGATCGCCGCGAGATAGCGGGCAACTGAAGTGGCGACTGATTCCTTTCCGCCGCCGATGATGTTCAGATCCCACCATGCGCCGCGGACATCGTCGAAGTCGAATGGTTCAAGCGCCGCCGCGATGCGGCGCACGGCCGTTGCATTGAGCGGAATCTGGTTCGGATAGCTGTACATGAAGCTGACATGCCTTCGGGTCGGCGTGACCTGCACGGTGTCGCCGGTCAACAGGGCGTTGCCGCCTTTGCGCCTCCAATGCAGCACCTGGCTGCCGGCAAAATGGCCGCCGCAGCGGATGAGGGTCAGCGAGGGGTTGATTGTCAGCGTCTCGCCTTGCCAGCTGACGATCGAGGGATGTGGCCGCATGATCCACTGCCGGTCGTCGGCATGGAGATAGATCGGCACGCCGCCGAAAGCGTCGCTCCATTCGGCCATTGCCGAGTAGAAGTGGCAGTGCGAGATGGCGATGGCCGCCAGGCCGCCGCGCCTGACGATCTCGGCTACAGCCTCGTCGCTCACCATCGGGATGCAATCCCACAGCACATTGCCATAGGGCGTCTGCACCAGTTGCGCCCGCTGGCCGATGGCCAGGCGTGGCTCGATGCCGAAGCCGAGCACACCGGCATCGTCCCTCATCAAGCCTATGTCCGGCCGCAAGGTCTTGCGGTGTGATCCACGCCTGCCCCTCCCAGCGCACGAACTGCCGCTCATCCTCGCAGATCAGACAGCGTTGCGGCGGCGTCTCCGATGCGGCGAACTGGACACCGCATTGCAGGCAGAGGAAACAGGTCATGATGGCTCCGGAAATTGCTCAGTGTTTCCTTGAAAGCTGCTTCGTCGCGCCTTCCAGGCCGGCCAGCGTCAGCGGAAACATGCGGCCGCCGAAGATGTCGTGGATCATGGCGATGGAATGGGTGTAACCCCAGTTCTTTTCGCTCTCGGGGTTGAGCCAGACCGCGTTCGGCCATTGCTGGAGCAGACGGCCGAGCCAGACGGCGCCGGCCTCCGGGTTCCAGTGTTCGACCGAGCCGCCGGGATGGGCGATCTCGTAAGGGCTCATCGAGGCGTCGCCGACGACGATCGCCTTGTAGTCGGGCCCGTATTTGTGGAGGAGGTCTGATGTCGGGATCACCTCCGCATGGCGGCGGCGATTGTCCTTCCACACGCCCTCGTAGAGGCAGTTGTGGAAGTAGAAATATTCAAGCTGCCGGAATTCGGCGCGGGCGGCCGAGAACAGCTCCTCGACGCTCTTGATGTGGTCGTCCATCGAGCCGCCGACATCGAAGAACATCAAAAGCTTCACGGCGTTGCGCCGTTCGGGCCGCGTCCGCACGTCGAGATAGCCATGCTCGGCGGTGGCATGGATGGTGCCGGGCAGGTCGAATTCTTCCTCCGCGCCCTCGCGCACCCAGCGGCGCAAGCGCTTCAGCGCGATCTTGATGTTGCGGGTGCCGAGTTCGACCGCATCGTCGAAATTCCTGAACTCTCGCTTGTCCCAGACTTTCACGGCGCGGCGGTTGCGGCTTTCATGCTGGCCAATGCGAACGCCTTCGGGATTGTAGCCATAGGCGCCGAAAGGCGAGGTGCCGCCGGTGCCGATCCATTTCGAGCCGCCCTGATGACGCCCCTTCTGCTCCTCGAGCCGCTGCTTCAACGTCTCCATCAGCTTCTCGAAGCCGCCCAGCGCCTCGACCAGTTTCTTCTCTTCTTCCGTCAGGTGCTTTTCGGCGAGTCGGCGCAGCCATTCCTCGGGAATATTGGCGACGTCGACCCCATCCGGTCCGCCCAGCGCTTCAATGCCTTTGAAGACATGCGCGAACACCTGGTCGAAGCGGTCGATATGGCGCTCGTCCTTCACCAGTGCCGCGCGGGCGAGGTAATAAAAACCCTCGACGTCGTAATCGACCAGCCCGGCTTCCAACCCCTCCAGCAGCGACAGATATTCCCTGAGCGAAACGGGAACACGCGCTGCCTTCAGTTCGAGGAAGAAGGGGATGAACATCGTTCTATCTACAGCAGATCATACTCAATGAAGCCGGTGCGGCGCGCCACATGGTCGTAGAGCTTGCGTGCGGTGGTGTTGGTCTCGTGCGTCATCCAGTAGACGTTCTTGACGCCGATTTTTTCAGCCGTGTCCTTCACCGCCTTGATCAGCGCGGCGCCGATGCCCTTGCCGCGCACCTCCGGGTCGGCGAACAGGTCCTGCAGGTAGCAGTTGTTTTTCTCCGCCCAGCCTGAGCGGTGGTACAAATAGTGGGTGAGGCCGACAGCCTTGCCGTCGAGGGTGGCGATAAAACCCTTCGGCTCGAATTCACCTGTCGTGAACAGCCGCTTCCAGGTGATGGCATAGACCTCTTCCGGCAGCTTGGTCTCGTAGAAGGTGAGGTAGTCGGTCCACAGTCGCTTCCAGTCGGCGTGGTCGGACTGCGCGAGTGGGCGGACAACAATCTCAGACATTTCATTTCCTCCGAATGTTCTGGGCAGAAGCTGCCTTTCCGGCCGACCGGCAGCAACGGTCCACAGCCGAGGAAAGCGCTACGGCTGCCTGCCTATTGCTGCCTTCTGGCTATGAAGGCCAGCCGCTCGAACAAATGCACGTCCTGTTCGTTCTTCAGCAGCGCGCCATGCAGCTTGGGCAGCGCGTTCTTGGGGTCGGCGCGCAAATCCTCGGGCGCGATGTCGTCGGCGACCAGCAGGCGGATCCAGTCGAGCGCTTCGGAAGTCGATGGCTTCTTCTTCAGGCCCGGCACGTCGCGGATTTCGTAGAATTGGGTAAGGGCCGCCCGCACCAAATTCTGTTTGATGCCGGGATAGTGCACATCGACGATCCTGTGCAGCGTGTCGACGTCGGGAAAGCGGATGTAGTGGAAGAAGCAGCGGCGCAGGAAGGCGTCAGGCAGTTCCTTCTCGTTGTTGGAGGTGATGATGACAATGGGCCTGATAGCGGCGCGGATGGTCTCGCCGGTCTCGTAGACGAAGAACTCCATCCGATCGAGTTCCTGCAGCAGGTCGTTGGGGAATTCGATGTCGGCCTTGTCGATCTCGTCGATCAAAAGCACGACCTTCTTGCCGGCCGCGAACGCCTCCCAGAGCTTGCCGCGCTTGATGTAGTTCTTGATGTCGTTGAACCTGATATCGCCGAGCTGGCTGTCGCGCAGCCGCGAGACGGCATCATACTCGTAAAGACCCTGCTGTGCCCGCGTCGTCGATTTGACGTGCCATTCGATCAGGTCGAGGCCGAGCGCCGATGCAACCTGGCGGGCAAGCTCGGTCTTGCCGGTGCCGGGCTCGCCCTTGACCAGCAAGGGCCGCTCCAGCGCGATCGCCGCGTTGACCGCCACCATCAGATCCTTGTCGGCGACATAGGCCGCCGTGCCTTCGAAACGCATTTCTTTTCCTTCGCTGTTCATCGCGACCGTAAGGATGAGGTCTAGCCTGTGCAAGGGTGCGCCGGCTGCGACGAATGGGCTTGAAACCCGTGTCGGCGGCATCCGTTTCTATCGCAAGGCCGCTCGGCGGGCCGAAGGGTGGCAATATGAATGAACGGACATCCGGCAAGACGGTCCTGCAGACCGTCGTCGCCGTGCTGGCGGCAACGCCGGTGCTGGCAGGCATTGCGGGCGTCGTCTCCGGCCCGGAATTCCTCCATGTCGCAGCTCCGTGGCCCGTCGATCTCGACAGCCACTTGCGCTTCCTGTCGGGGTTTTTCCTGGCCGTCGGCCTCGCTTGGTACAGTTGCATTCCAGGCATAGAGGCAAAGACGGAGCGGTTCAGATTGCTTGCGGCCTGCACCTTCTGTGGCGGTCTGGCACGGCTCTTCTCGCTGCTGACGGCCGGCGAACCATCGGCGGGCCACATCGCCGGACTGTGCGGCGAGTTGCTGGTCGTGCCGGCATTGGTCTGGTGGCAGACGCGCGTCGCGAATAAAGCCGTGCTCCATGCTCGTCTCTCTGGCGCTTGATCGACCGGCGGCCTATATTGGTTGAGACGGTCTGCGCTTCCCGGCAGGAGACACTTTTCCCCGGGGCCTTAACGATCCTTAGGGAGCTGTCCCTGGGAAGACCCGTGGGTTTTCTCACACGGCGCCCACCTACTTTGTAGGCACCCGGGATCGACCTCTCCACCGGTTGTGTGGATCGTCACTGATTGCTCCCGCATTCACGCATTTCGGTGGATGGTGCGGTAGAAAACGTCGCTTCTGAAACCCCATCCGTATCCGACCTTTTCTATCGTCCTGATATGACATCCTCAAAAGTTTTGAAAAAGCAGCTTCGCTTGGAGGCACTCGGGCGCCGCGATGCACTCGATGAGTTCTGGCGAGTCGAAGCGGCACTCGAAATGGCCGAGACGGCGCGCGATCATCTCGCGATCGAGCCCGGCCAGATCGTATCGGGCTTCTGGCCGATGCGTTCGGAAGTCGACGTGCGGCCGCTGATGTTTGCCTTGCGTGAAAAGGGCGCCAGGCTTTGCCTGCCGGCCATTCTCGACAAGACCACGATCGTCTTTCGCGAACTGGTGCGCGGCGCGCCGTTGGTGGATATGGGCTTTGGCACGGTCGGGCCGCATGCGGAGGCCGAGGTACTCGACCCCGCGGTCATGCTGGTGCCGCTCGCCGCCTTCGACAGCCGCGGCCACCGCATCGGCTATGGCGCGGGCTATTACGATCGCGCCATCGCGAAGCTCGTCGACAAGGGGCATGCGCCCCGGCTGGTCGGCATCGCCTTCGATTGCCAGGAGGTTCCTCGGGTTCCGGAAGAACCCCACGACGTGGTCCTCCCGGAAATACTGACAGAGAGCGGGTTGCGCCGCTTCGCGCCAGAATTGTAGATAGTTCTTTGGGACGCATGATCTTTAACCGAAAAGTCATGCAGCTTTTCGGGATCGGGCGTAGATGAGACTTCTTTTCCTCGGTGACATGGTTGGAAAAACAGGACGCACGGCGGTGTGGGAACAACTGCCTGGGCTGATCTCCGACTTCAAACTCGACTTCGTCATCGTCAATGGCGAGAACGCCGCCGGCGGCTTCGGCATTACCGAAGAGATTTTTCGCGAGACGATCGCCGCCGGCGCCGATGTCGTCACCACCGGCAACCATGTTTGGGACCAGCGCGACGCGCTCGCCTTCGCGCCGCGCGAACAGCGTTTCCTGCGTCCCTCCAATTTCCCCAAGGGCACGCCCGGGCGCGGCTCGGGCGTCTACATCGCCAGGAGCGGCGCGCGCGTGCTGGTCGCCAACATCATGGGCCGGGTGTTCATGCATCCCGAACTCGACGATCCATTCCAGGCCGGCGAGCGCGAGCTTGCCGCCTGCCCGCTCGGCGAGCAGGCCGATGCGGTGGTCATCGACTTCCACGCCGAGGCGACCTCGGAAAAGATTTGCTTCGCCCATTTCGTCGATGGCCGTGCCAGCCTCGTCGTCGGCACCCACACCCACCAGCCGACCGCCGACCACCAGATCCTCAATGGCGGTACCGGCTATCTGTCGGATGCCGGCATGTGCGGCGATTACGATTCCTCGCTGGGCATGGACAAGGAGGAGCCTCTCAACCGGTTCCTGTCGAAAGTGCCGAAAGGGCGCTTCGAGGCGGCGACCGGACCGGCGACATTGTGCGGCGTCGGCGTCAATATTTCCGACCGTACCGGACTGACCGAGAAGATCGCGCCGTTTCGTCGCGGGCCAAGATTGGAAGAAACGGCTCCGTCCTTCTGGTCATGACATTGATATGTAGTGATGTAGTACCTAACTGGCGACGAAACTGCTCTAGATCGTAGAGGGGACGACCTCCATGCAGCTCGTTGAATTTTTGGCGCCACATTTTCAATTCGTATCTGATCCAACCGCGTGGGTCGCGTTGCTGACGCTGGTGGTGCTTGAGATCGTGCTCGGCATCGACAATCTGATCTTCATCTCGATCCTGACCAACAAGCTGCCGGAAGCGCAACGCGCCCGCGCCCGCCGGCTCGGCATCTCGGCGGCGCTGGTCATGCGGCTGGTGCTTCTGGCCACCATCTCGATCATCGTCCAGTTGACGACGCCGGTGTTCACCGCCTTCGGCCATGGCTTCTCCTGGCGCGACCTGATCCTGATCGCCGGCGGCCTGTTCCTGGTCTGGAAGGCGACCAAGGAAATTCATCACACGGTCGATCCGGTCGATCATCAGGACACGATGCTGGGCGGAACGCTGCAGATCAGCCTTGCCGGCGCGATCTTCCAGATTCTGCTGCTCGACCTCGTCTTCTCCATCGATTCCATCATCACCGCCGTCGGCATGACCGACGAGATCGCCATCATGTACATCGCCGTGATCGTGGCCGTCACCGTGATGATGCTGGCGGCCGGGCCGCTGGCCAACTTCATCGCCAAGAACCCAAGCATCGTCATGCTGGCACTGGGCTTCCTACTGATGATCGGCATGACGCTGATCGCCGACGGCATGGGCTACCACGTGCCCAAGGGCTACATCTATGCGGCGATGGGGTTCTCGGCGCTGGTCGAGGGGCTCAACATGCTGGCGCGGCGACGCAAGAGGGCAGGATCAGACGGCGGGCATTGAGGCTAGCTCGCCGGGGCTCTACGCTCACCAGGCGTCGGGTTCGCGCAGCATGTGAACGATGCCGGCGGGATTGGTGATCCAGCCACCTCGAAAGTTTTCGCCCAATGGCTCGATGGCATCGCACCGCACCACACCGGCCTCGGCGAAATGCGTGGCGGTTTTGGAAAAATCGTCGGTAAACAGTTCCAACCAGACCTCGGCCTGGCTCAGCATCGGCGCCTCATCGATCCACAAGCGGTTGGGGCCGAGTTCGAAGCCGATTGCCGGCGCCTTGGCCGTGAACGGCTTCAGGCCGACGACGTCGCGATAGAATGCAATCGTCGCCTGATACTGGTGTGGCGGCACCTTCATGGCGATGTTGATGCCGCCGGTGATCGTTGCGGTCACTGCTGTCTCCTTGCGCTGCGATCAGATATTGGTGTTGTTGACCGTTCGGCCGACATCTCACTATGCCAGGTTGAGCTGCCAGGAGACTCCGAACCTGTCGTTTAGCCACGCGAAGCGGCGGCTGGAGCCGTAATTGTCGGGCGGCATCAGGAACCCGCCATCTTTTGCCAGCGTCTCGACAATGCGGTTGAGTTCCTCCTCGGAGGAACAGTCCACATACAGCGAGACCGACGGCGTGAACGTGAAGGCATGGTGTACGGGGCTGTTGTAGACCATGACTTCCAAGCCAGCGATGGAGACGTGCGCCAGCTTGACTGTTCCTTGCGGGCCGTCTTCGCCGGGGCCGTAACGCGTGACGTCAAGGACGCCGCTGTCGGGAATGGTCTCGCAATAGAGGGTCATTGCCTCCTCGGCCTTGCCCTCGAACATCAGGAATGGCGTCACTTTCTTCATCGCTTTACCTCCGTCACTCAGATGTTGGTCTCGTTGGCGGGTTCGCCCTTCATCTCGCTGCGGTAATAGCCGTCGCGCAGGTTGATGCCGTGTTCGACATAGGCCTTCATGCAGGTCAGCATCTGCGACCAGCCCTCGCAATTGAGGTAGGATTTCTTCAAGCCGACCGCGCCTTCCCGCCATCCGCTCTCGGCTATGGTGACGAATGTGCCGCCATCGTCCAGCGGTTCGAAGTTCATCTCGATGCGGGTCTTGTAGGCCGGCCTGCCGTCGGCATCGGTGGCATCCCAGCGCAGCACGATGCGACTGTCCTTGATCACTTCGTCGACCTCGACCGGCACTTTGCCCCACCAGACGACGCCAACACCTGATACCAGCGGCGCGCTGGCACCGCCGATGGTGGTGAAATAGCCGCTGAGCTTCTTTGGATTGACGACGGCATCGAAGACTTCGGCGACCGGCCTGCCGATGCGTCCGGAAACCCTGAATCCGAGGGACATATCCACAGCTCCTTCCTTGATCGATCGAACAATATGTTATAGAAATATAACATGTCAAGCCAGTCGCAAGACGACAATGTTTTCAAGGCGCTGGCGCATCCGCGCCGGCGCGAAATGCTCGATCAGCTGAAGGACGAGCCGAAGACCACCGGCATGCTGTGCGATGCCTTTCCCGACATCGATCGCTGCACCGTCATGTTGCATCTCAAGGTGCTGGAGGAAGCGGATCTGATCGTGGCGCGCCGTGATGGGCGCGAACGCTGGAACCATCTCAATTCCCTGCCGATCAAGCAGATCCACGACCGCTGGATCAGCCAATATGCCAGCCATGCGCTCAACATCATCGACCGGCTGAAGTCGGACCTCGAGGCGTAGACCCCGCCGCCGGTTACGCCACGAACGTTGCGCGGCTGGACGAATTGAGCCGATTTATCTATAAGCCGGCCATTCCGACAGAGAACGCCGTGCTTCCGCGAGTTGCACCCGGACGCTCTGAAAATTTTGAATTCGGGCATTTTGCAAAAGGCGAGGTGATGCATCTCGTTGCGGAATGCTCTAGCCGAACACGACAGGGGTGCCATGGCTGGCCATTCACAGTTCAAGAACATCATGCACCGCAAGGGCCGCCAGGATGCGGTGCGGTCGAAAATGTTTTCCAAGCTGGCGCGCGAGATCACCGTCGCCGCCAAGAGCGGCACGCCCGATCCGTCGATGAACCCACGCCTGCGGCTGGCGATCCAGAACGCCAAGGCTGTGTCGATGCCGAAGGACAATATCCAGCGTGCCATCAACAAGGCATCGATGGGCGACGCCGAGAACTACGAGGCCGTGCGTTATGAAGGCTACGGCCCGGGCGGCGTCGCCGTCATAGTTGAAGCCCTGACCGACAACCGCAACCGCTCGGCGTCGAATGTGCGCGCCGCCTTCACCAAGGCCGGCGGGGCGATGGGCGAAACCGGCTCGGTGTCCTTCATGTGGGATCGCGCCGGCGAGATCTACTATCCGGCATCGGCCGGCAGTGCCGACAAGGTCATGGATGCGGCGATCGAAGCCGGCGCCGACGATGTCGAAACCGACGGGGAAGGCCACACCATCTATTGTGCCTTCGAGAATGTCGGCGAGGTATCGAAGGCGCTCGAGGCCTCGCTCGGCGAAGCCGAATCGGTGAAGCTTATCTGGAAGCCGCAGAACACGGTTCCGGTCGATGAAGAACGGGCGCAGTCGCTGATGAAGCTGGTCGCCACGCTCGAGGACGACGACGACGTGCAAAGCGTCTACGCCAACTTCGAAGTCGATGAGGCGACACTGGCCAAGCTCAGTGCGGCATGAGCGAAGTTCAGCCCGAGACATAAGCGAGTTTGGTCCTACATGAGCGGCAAGCCACTGCCCGTCATCCGCATCACCTATTGCACGCAGTGCCAGTGGCTGCTGCGTGCCGGGTGGATGGCGCAGGAGCTGCTCTCCACCTTCGCCACCGATCTCGGCGAGGTGACGCTCGTGCCCGGCACCGGCGGCATCTTCACCATCTCCTGCAACGACGTGCTGGTCTGGGACCGCAAGCGCGACGGTGGTTTTCCTGAAGCTGCCAAGCTCAAGCAGCTGGTGCGCGACGTGATCGACCCGGATCGCGATCTCGGTCATTCCGATCGCAAGGGCCACACGCAGAAAGACCCTGCCTGAGGCGAGGTCTTTGCATTTGCGAAGGGCTATTTTTCAGAGCAATGCGAGGATGAAGCAGGCCATCGCCACGATGGCGGTGATGGTGCGGACGTGATTCCACATCACCCATTGGCTCAGATGGTTCGCCCACACGGCGGCGCCTTCGGCGCTGGCCGGGTCGACGACGGCCAGCGCATCGTTGAGCGGCACGTTGAAGACCATGGTCACGATCGGGTTGCCGATCAGGTAGATCACCGCGCCGGCCAGCAGCCAGTACGAGCCGGACTGGCTCCAGCCGATGATGGCGGCGGCGATGAGCACCAGACAGAGCAGGCCGGTGCCGAACAGCGCCGTCATGAAGGTCGGCGTGATCACCGTGATGTTGATCGAATTCATCGCGGCGATGCCGCCTGGGACGGGCAGCCTGGCAAGCGCCGGCATGACAAAGTTGGAAAAGGCGAAGAACACGCCGCCGACGACGCCGGAGCCGATCGCGGCGATGAAGATCAAGGTGGGGAGCAGTTTGGTGAACATGTCAGTTGCTCCAGATCCGGGCAGCGGCGGTTTCGGTTGCGTAGGTCGAGAAGTCCTTCGGCGCACGGCCAAGCAGGCGCTGGACGCCGTCGGCGAGGCTTTCGTTGCGGCCGTCGAGAACCTGGGTGAACAGCTCGTTGAGCAGCCAGGCGAATTCAGGCGGCAGGTCATGCGACGCGACGGCGGCCGTGAACTCGTCGTGCGAAATTCGGACGAAGCCGATGTCTCGTCCTGTCGCCCTGGCAATTTCGCCGACCGCGTCGGCGAAGCTCAACAGCCGCGGTCCGGTGGCTCATAGAGCTGGCCGACATGGCCGGGCTGGGTCAGCACAGCTTCGGCGGCGTCTGCGATGTCGTCGACATCGACAAAGGGTTCACCGACAGGCCCGACCGGAAGCGCCACCTCGCCAGCCAGCAGCGGCTCGACGAGAAAGCCTTCGCTGAAATTCTGCGAGAACCAGGCGCAACGCAGGACCGTCCAGTCGGCCCCGGAAGCTTTCAGCATCTCTTCGGCGCGCTGCGCCTCGTGCTCGCCGCGGCCCGACAAGAGCACCAGCCGCCGGACGCCATGCCGCACGGCAAGGCGAGCAAAGGCATCGATCACTTCGGCGGCGCCCGGCACCGCGATGTCGGGATAGTAGCTGATGTAGACCGCGCTGACGTTCTCGAGTGCAGGAGCCCAGCTTGCGGGAGCGTCCCAGTCGAAACGCGGCGTGCCGGAACGGGAGCCGATCCGTACCGGAATGCCGCGCGCCGTCAGCCGCTCAGCAAGACGGCGACCGGTCTTGCCGGTGCCGCCGAGGATCAGGATTGGTTTGGTGTCGGTCATGGTTATCTCCCTCTGTATTAAAATATGAGTAATCCTCATATTTGCAAAACGTGATAAACCCTCGTATTTTGTGAGTCAAGCCACTCCCCGGCGAGTTTGCCGAATGCGTTTGTTGGAGACATTCATGGAAGGCACCCCGGCCAACGAGCAGATGGCCTCGCCGCGACGGGCGCCAATTCAGCAGCGCAGCCGCGAGCGGGTGGAGCGCATGCTGGCGGCAGCCTCAGCGCTGATCGCCGAGCAAGGCAGCGACGCCATGCGCATGGGCGAGGTCGCGGAACGGGCAGGGGTGTCGATCGGCTCGCTCTATCAGTTCTTCCCCGACAAGCGGGCGATCGTCTGGGCGTTGGCCGAGCGCTACACCGCCGAAAGCCAGGCCTGCATCTCGGCCGAGCTCAAGGATGTCCACGACGTGGAAGGCCTGCGGCGGGCTTTTTCGGAGTTGGTCGACATCTATTATGGCCTGTTTCTGGCCGAGCCGGTGATGCGCGACATCTGGTCGGGCACGCAGGCCGACAAGGCGTTGCGCCAGCTCGAACTCGCCGACAGCCGGGCCAATGCCGAATTTCTCGTGGCAGTGCTGAAGCGACTGCGTCCCGGTGCCGATCCCGTCTCTTTGGAGACAACGGCATTTCTGGTCTGGCAGATGGGCGAGGCCGCCGTGCGGCTGGCGATCTCCGTCGAGCGGCAGGAGGGCGACAGGCTGGTCGCCGCCTACAAACGCATGGCGCTGCGGGAGCTACTGGCTGAGTAAAATGTTCACCCTCTTCCCCACAAGGGGGCAGGAGGAGTGAGCGCTAGCCCGAGGTGATCTACGTCGGCAGCAACAAAAAACCCGCCACAAGGGCGGGTTTCCGATCTGCAGATATTGTTTGGCTTAGAGGCCGAACCCCTCAAAACGCTTCTTGAACTTCGACAGACGACCACCGCGGTCGAGCAGGGTCTGCTGGCCGCCGGTCCAGGCTGGGTGGGTGGTCGGGTCGATATCGAGGTTCATCGTATCGCCTTCCTTGCCCC
Organism: Mesorhizobium erdmanii; assembly: GCF_013170725.1. Taxonomy (NCBI): domain Bacteria; kingdom Pseudomonadati; phylum Pseudomonadota; class Alphaproteobacteria; order Hyphomicrobiales; family Phyllobacteriaceae; genus Mesorhizobium; species Mesorhizobium erdmanii. The sequence continues at coordinate 1,316,545 of NZ_CP033361.1, forward strand.
AGGTCGAACGGGTCGTGTATTCGGTGCCGTCGGTCATGACGACCTTGATGGTGTGGTAGTCGGGGTGAATGGCGCTCTTCATGGCTCGGTTCCTGGCTTGCCGGCGCGGCTGACGGGCATAAGCCTGCGTCGATGCGCCTCTTTTTAAAACTCGAAGCCGCAGCTATTGAGGAGCCACGGCTTCTAAAACGGTCGGCGAGCCTATACATCAGGCGGAATTGAATCACAAGGCCGCGGCAAGCTCATATTGCGGCGCATGAGCTGAAGCGGCTAGAGGAACACCGAGATGGCGCAATCAAGCAGCGCAGACGAGCGCCGACGCTCGCTCAAGCCGCTCAGGCGCCTGTTTCCCTATATCACCCGATATCGCTCACTGGTCGTCGGCGCGCTCATCTCGTTGGCCATCGCGGCGGCAACGACATTGGCGCTGCCGCTGGCCGTGCGGCGCATGATCGACCATGGTTTTTCGTCGTCCAGCACCACCTTCATCGCCGAATATTTCGCGGCACTGGTGGCAATGGCCGCCGTGCTGGCGGCGGCATCGGCCGGCCGCTACTATTTCGTCATTACGCTGGGCGAGCGCGTCGTCGCCGATATCAGACGCGATGTCTTTGCCCATGTGACGACGCTGTCGCCTGCCTTTTTCGACACCGCGCAGTCGGGTGAGATCGTGTCGCGGCTCGCCGCCGATACCACGCAGGTCAAGTCGGCGGTCGGCGCCACCGCCTCGGTCGCGCTGCGCAACGTCATCCTCGGCCTCGGCGCTTTGGGAATGATGGTCGTCACCAGTCCGAAACTGTCCGGCCTGGTCATTGCGGCCATACCCGTCATCGTGCTGCCGCTCGTTGCCTTCGGCCGCTCGGTGCGGCGCAAGTCGAGGCAGGCGCAGGATACGCTGGCCGACGCCACGGCCTATGCCAGCGAACAGATCGGCGCTGTGCGCACGCTGCAGGCCTTCACCAACGAAAAACTGGTCACCGGACGGTTTTCGGGCGCGGTGGAGGCTGCTTTCGACGCGGCACGCGCCTCGATCTTCGCCCGCTCCTTCCTTACCTTCTTTGCCATCTTCACCATCTTCTCGTCCGTCGTGGCGGTGCTGTGGTTCGGCTCGCGCGACGTCCTCGACGGCGCGATATCGCCAGGCACGCTCGGCCAGTTCCTGCTCTATTCGGTGTTCGCCGCCGGCGCGCTCGGCGCGTTGTCGGAAGTCTGGGGCGAACTTGCACAGGCAGCGGGGGCGGCCGAACGGCTGACAGAGATCCTGGCGGAGAAGCCGGCGATCCAGGCGCCGGCCGATCCAAAGCCGCTACCGGCGGTCGCCAAGGGCGCCATCGTCTTCGACGACGTCTCCTTCTCCTATCCAGCGCGGCCCGACCGTGCCGCCGTCCACGGCCTGAGTTTTCAGGTCATGCCCGGCGAGACGGTGGCCATTGTCGGTCCCTCCGGCGCGGGCAAGAGCACGGTCTTTTCGCTGATCCTGCGCTTCTACGATCCCGAGACCGGCAAGATCGTGATCGATGGCGTCGATGTGCGCCAGGCCGATCCGGCTTCGGTGCGCGGGCGCATCGCCATCGTGCCGCAGGACGTCACCATCTTCGCGGCGAGCGCGCGCGACAATATCGGCTTCGGCCGGCCGGGCGCCGGCAATGCCGAGATCGAGGCGGCGGCGAAGGATGCCCTGGCCGACGAATTCATCCTCAAGCTCGAGACTGGCTATGACAGCCAGGTCGGCGAGCGCGGCGTGACACTGTCCGGCGGCCAGCGCCAACGCGTGGCGATCGCCCGCGCCATCCTGCGCGACGCGCCGATCCTGCTGCTCGACGAAGCGACCTCGGCGCTCGACGCCGAAAGCGAGACGCTGGTGCAGACGGCGCTGGAACGGCTTATGCAGGGCCGTACCACCATCGTCATCGCCCACCGGCTGGCAACGGTGCTGAAGGCCGACAGGATCCTGGTCATGGATGGCGGCCGCATCGTCGAGGAAGGCACGCATCAGAGCCTAGTCGCCAAGGGCGGCATTTATGCCAGGCTGGCCAAGCTGCAGTTCGAGACCGGCGCCAGCGCCTTCAGGGGCGCGGCGGAATAGGACAAAGGGCTTCTCGTCGGCGCAGATAGCCGTCTGGTTCGCAATACGGCTTCGTGCTGGCAACTTAGTTCGCCTCCGGCTCTGAATAGCTGAAATTGTAGCTCCAGGAGGCGTTGTCGCCCATCTTCCTGCGCGACCTCAGATACGAACCGATATCCTTGGCGGGAACGCGCTCGTTGATCGTCTTGAGAAACCAGTCGACCTGGAACTCGGTCGGCGTGCTCGACCAGCGCGCCTTGAAGGCGACATAGGGCGTGATGACGTCGTCGGATTTCTCCGGGCCGACAAATTCCGCCTTCAGGTTACGGACGATGCACTGATGGCGCTTGAACATCGGGCTGCCGAGCCAGACCGGCCCAGCCCTGCCGACCATGTCCGGCTCCGGCAAATTGCTGATGCCGACATCCGCCTTCAGCGGAAAGTTCTTGATGAGATCATCCGCGTCGAGATCATCGGCCGGCAGCTCGTAGGATTCGACCGTGCTGACGACGTTGCCGTCGCGATCGTCATGCGTCGACAACGGCTCCAGGCTTGTCATCCCCGGATACTGCCGGTTGTAATATTGCAGATAGTCGTCGGCGAGCTTGGTGGCCGATTGCGAAACCAGCCTGTAGCGCATCGAGTCGGCATCGGCGTCCCGATAGGTCGTGCTGACCGTCAGCTTGAGCGCCTCACCCTTGAGCTTCGGAAAGTCGAACGCCTCGCTGACGAAGGTGGTCGGCTGAAAAAGCTCCTTGCGCTCAATCTTCTCCATCCGCGCTTTGCCTGCGACAATCGGCAAGGCAAAGCCATAGTCGGGCGGAACGAGGTTTTCGGCTCTGCCGCCTTGCAGATAGTTGGTCGCGTCGATCCAGTAGATCTGGCTTTTGATGGTTGCCTTGACGATGACGTGGTCGAAGGCGCGGATCGTCGGCAGCATGTCGCCAAGCGCCAGTCCGTCATCAAGATCCGTCAGGGCCGGATCGGCCTCGACGCCGAGCCGGCGCAAGCTGGAGGCAAGAAGCAGGGCCTTGTCCTTGCAGTCGCCGAAGCCGGAGGCGATCACCGTGCCTGGGCTGCGCGGAATATAGGAGCCGCGGCCCATCGACAGGCTGACATAGCGGATGGTGTCCTGGACCAGCCGCATTGCCTCGATCATCCGGTCCTCAGGGCTGGCATATCTGGCGGCGATGTCATCGAGCTTCGACTGGAACGCGGCCGGCAATTCCTGGTCGAGCCGATAGTAAGGCAACATCGCGTCGACGACGTCCTGCCATTTGGCTGTCGAGGAAATCTGGATCGTCGGATAGGTCAGGAAATCCGCCGGCAGGTTCTCCTCGGGCTTGACCGGGGCAGGGTTGATGCTTTGCCAAGTATAAGTCTTCGACGCGCCGTCGGTTTTGATATCCGGCTGGATGTCGGTGCGGACCTGGTGGATGTTCAAGGGCTGATTTGCCGGCCAGATCACCTTCTCGCGGATCAGCGCGACGGGTTCGCCCCATGCCATGGCGACCGAGTGGAAGAACAGATCCGCGCCGACGATCGGTGTCCTGACGGTGGTCCGGCCATAGTCGATGATGTCGCCGACACGGACATCGTCGACATTCACATAGGCCGTGAGCCAGCCGTCGAACAGGCCTTTCTCGGCATCCTTCTCGCGCCGGAACACATCGAAAGTCGCTCCGGGCAGCCGGTCGATGACCACGCCGTCGCGGATGATGTTCAGCCAGTTCATCGTGATTTGCGACGTCGCCGGGTCGAATTCGAAATTTATGACGGCGCCGCGTTCGAGCCCGGTGCGGTCGACTATTCTGTAGGCATAACGGTCGAAGGCCTCGATGCCGCCGGGCCGCTGGCGGATCTGATATTCCGAGACAAGGTTCGAGATGCCGCTCTTGATCCGGCTGTCGAGACGCGGGTCCGCCTTCGGAAGCTCGATTCGGTCGATCCAGGCCCCTGGGCTGCCCTTGTGGATTTCGGCGTCGGCCAAGGCCGGGGCGCAGAAAACCGTAAAGGCAATCAAGACGAAAAGCCGTGAGATCGCAGAAGATGTCACCGGAAGCACCCGCCCTTGTGATCCGCACGTCTTTCAACATACCGTCGGATGCTACCAGTGATAGAAAAGTAAAGGCGATCCTGCAATACGCCGGAACTCGGTCGTCGCCAGGCGATGACGTCTTATAGTCTTCTTGTCGTGGCTGTCGCTTACTGAAATCGGGTTGGCACGATGGCCGATCTCATCCGCCGTAGCGCTGCTTCAGGTGATTGACGAAATGCACGGCGTTGAGCTTTTCGCCGGTGGCGCGTTCGAGCAGGTCCGGCGTCGACCAGCGCGACCCCTGCGACCATATCTTTCTGCGGCGCCAGTCGTTGATGGCAGCGAAATTCCCTTTTGCCAGATCGTCATCGGCCGACGGATGCTCCCGCGTCAACGCGGCCCATTGTTGCGCCGCCATCATCGCGCCCAGCGTGTAGGAGGGGAAGTAGCCGAATGCTGCGCCCGGCCAGTGCACGTCCTGCATTGGTCCGTCGGCCGGGTTGTCGATGGTGGAGAGGCCGAGATAGTCGCGCATCTTGGCATCCCAGGCCTCGGGCAACTCGGCGACCTCCAGCCTGCCCGAAACCAGTTCCTGCTCCAGCTCGTAGCGCAGGACGACATGCAGCGGATAGGTCACCTCGTCGGCGTCGACGCGGATCAGGCCGCGCTCGACGCGATGCACATGCGGCAGGAGATCGTCGAGCGACCAGGCCTCGCCGAGATGCTTTTCCACCACCGGCAGCGCCCAGCGCCAGAAGGCGGGGTTGCGGCCGACCTGCTTTTCGACGAACAGGCTCTGGCTTTCATGCACGGCCATGCCGCGCGCCTTGCCAAGCGGCCAGTGCGACCATGCCTTCGGCAGGTTCTGTTCATACAGCGCATGGCCGGTCTCGTGCAGCACGCCCATCAGCGCCGACAGGAAATCCGATGTCTTGTAGCGGGTGGTGATGCGGACGTCGCTGGGCACGCCGCCGCAGAAGGGATGATGCGACACCGACAGCGAGCCGTGGGTCAGGTCGAAACCGACCGACGCCATCATGGCCAGGCCGAGTTCGCGCTGCTTGTCGATCGCATAGGTGCCCGAAAGCGGCCTCAGTGGATGCTTGCGCAGCCGCGCTTCCTGGATCGCCAGCGCCTCCGGCACGAATCCTTTGAGGAAGGCCTTCAGGTCGGCGAAGACGGGGGTGATGTCCGCGGTACGGTTGCCGGGGTCGAATTGCTCCATCAGCGCGTCATAGGGCGCGAGGCCCAGCACGGCGGAGCGCAGAGCCGCCTCCTCGCGCACCAGCGCCACCACGCCTTCGAGCGCCGGCTGGAAACCCGCCCAATCGTTCTTGGCGCGCAGATCGCGCCACAGTTGTTCGCAACGCATGCGCGCCGTCGTCTGGCGTTCGACGAATTCGACCGGCAGGCAGGTCAGGTTGGTGTACTGCCGGCGCAGTTCGGCCAGAGCCGCGCGTTGCTCGTCGTCGAGTGCCTCGCCTTCGGCGGCGGCGATCCAGTCGGCGATTTCCGGCGCGGTCGCCCTGGCGTGGTACATGCCGGCCAGTGCCGCCATCGCCTCGGCACGCTTTTCGCCACCGCCGACGGCCATATGCGTCGCTTCATCGGCACCGAGAATGGCCAGCGCATGCTCAAGCGCTTCGAGCTTGTGGCCGAGATCGTCGAGTTTCTGAAAGGACATGGCGGCTTCCGTGATTGAGGACGGCGCGAAAAGACACCAACGCAAAAGCGTTGGCAACCCTCAGAGCGGTTCGCCGTTTCACGGAAACGGCGGACTGCTCCAGCTCTCCCTTTGACGCAACTCTCCAGGAAAGCACTACGCGCTTTTCCCGGGAAAGCCGCTTCACACTTTTCCTGGAATTGCGCTGGATGCCGTCCGGCAGATGCGCCTTGCGCAGGCAATGCAGCGCATGAAATGCTGCCGGCAACGCAACGGGGAGAGCAAAATGATCGGCAACATCCTGGTCGGGCTGGTGGCCTTGATCCATGTCTACATCGTCTATCTCGAGATGGTGCTTTGGGACACGCCGCGTGGGCACAAGGCATTCCGCTTGACGCCTGAATTCGCCAGGGCGTCGAAGGTGCTCGCCGCCAATCAGGGCCTCTACAACGGATTCCTCGCCGCCGGCCTGATCTGGGGACTTTACCTTGGCGGCGCCGGTTTTCAGGTCAAGGTCTTCTTCCTGCTGTGCGTGGCGATTGCCGGCCTCTACGGCGCGGCGACGGTCGGCCGCAAAATCCTGTTCATCCAGACCGTGCCGGCGGTGGTCGCCCTGATCGCGGTCTGGCTCGGCTGGTAGGCAGGCTTGGGCTGGCGAGGAAAAAGGACGCCCGCGGGATTGGGGTCCCGAAGGCGCCAGGTGTTCCCTTCCTCCTCCTTGAGCTTGCCAGAGGGGATGGCCTCAGCCGTTCGGATAGTTTCCGCCGTCGGACCCGTCACCCATCATGAAACCGCTGCCGGTATCGATCCTCAGCCGCTGGTCGACGCGGTCGAGATGACGCATCAGGTCATGATACTGCGCGGCCGGTATCCTGCCGTGATCCGACGCGGCAATCTTCTCGGCGGCCTGGCTGATCTGGTTGGTGCGCATTTCCAGACGTTGCGCCACGGCGGGGGTGATGTTGTTGGCCTGTCGTGCGTCGACGATGCCCTGGCGGACGCCTTGAGCCTGTTCGATGAGGGCCTCGACACGCGGGCCCGTCAGGTCGGTCGGATCGGTGGCGTCGAGGGCGCCCTTGTGATGGCCCGCGGCATAGGCGCCGGCAAGCGGGGCGACAATGACAATTGCGGCAAGCGTTGCAGTCTTGAGAGATGCTGATGTGCGCATGGGGCGCTTCCTCCTGCTAGGAAGGGAGCGGCCACGCCGCCTCGCCTTCCTGCCGTGTTGGGTCGTCCAGTTCCGTCGCGTCGCGATGGGAGGCATCGCCGGCGGTTCTCGGCCCTGCGCGGCAAGCTAGGAGCGGTTCGGCGTGAAGTGTAATTAAAAAAAGATAATCTTTTCAGGCCTTGCCGACCCCGGTCTGCGCCCTAGAGTTGAGCCGACAAACAACTTCGCGTGAAATGACGTGATGATGGATCAACGTTCGGTGAGCTTCAGTTCAATACGCCGGTTCTTGTTGCGCGCCTCGTCGGTATCGGCGGGGTCGAGCGGCTGGAACTCGCCGAAGCCGGCAGCCACCAGCCGGTTGGCAGGCACGCCGTTCTCGATCAGGAACTTGACCACCGACGTCGAACGCGCCGTCGACAGTTCCCAATTGTCGCGGTAGCGGCCGTTGCCGGAGAGCGGCTTGTTATCAGTATGGCCGTCGACGCGCAGTACCCAGTTGATCTCGGGAGGTATTTCCTTCTGCAACTCGATAATGGCATCGGCCAGCTTCTTCATCTCGACCTTGCCGGCGTCGTTGATCACCTCCGAGCCGGTCGGGAACAGCACTTCCGACTGGAAGACGAAGCGGTCGCCGACAATGCGGATGTTCTCGCGGTCGGCGAGGATCTCACGCAAACGTCCGAAGAAGTCGGAGCGGTAGCGGTTCAATTCCTGTACGCGCTGCGCCAGAGCGACGTTCAGGCGGCGGCCGAGATCGGCGATCTTGGTGTTGGAATCGCGGTCGCGGGTCTCGGAGACGTTAAGCGCATCCTCGAGCGCGCCGATCTGTTTGCGGAGCGCGGCGATCTGCTGGTTGAGGATCTCGACCTGGCTCAGCGCCTGCTGGCTGATCTGGCGCTGGCTGTCGAGTTCGCCGCCCAGTTCCGCGGCGCGCTGGTTGGCGGCGGCGCCGGCGCCGGCGCCTTGCGCCAGCAATTGTTCGAGCCTGCTCTTCTCCGCCTCGGCCGCCGACAGCGACGCCTGCAGGTTGGCAAGCGAATCATCCTTGTCCTGGGCCGTCGAGCGCTCCAGTGCCAGCAACTGGGTCAGTTCATTGATCTGCGAGTTGAGGCGCGACAGCGCCGTATCCTTGCCCGAGATTTCGCGGCCGAGCAGGAACTGCGCCAGCACGAAGACGGTGAGCAGGAACATGATGGCGAGCAGCAGCGTCGACAAAGCGTCGACAAAGCCCGGCCAGTAGTCGATGCGGCGATCCGTACGCCGGCCCCTGGCAAGCGCCATGTCAGTGCACCCCAGGCTTCTTCAGGGCTTCGGCGATCTTTTCCAGCGTATTGCGCATCGCCTTCTGCTCGTCGGACTGGGCCTCGACCCAATCGCGCATGATCTGCTGTTCTGAGCGCATGTTCTTGACCAGGCCGGAAATGCCGTCGGCGAGATTGGCCATGGCGGTGGCGACGCGCGGATTGGAGCCGCCGCCATTCTCCTGCATGCTGCGCAGCCGCTCCGACAGCAGACGGATTTCGTCGGATGGTTCGGTCTTGGCCGGATCGGAGACGACGATGTCGGAGGAGAGATCGGTGACCGATGAGAGCCAGTTTTCGAGCTCGGTGTAGAACCGCGTCTGGGCGCGTCCCGCCTGCAGGTCGAGGAAGCCGAGCACAAGCGAGCCCGAGAGGCCGAACAGCGAGGACGAGAAGGCCGTGCCCATGCCGGCCAGCGGTGCCGACAGGCCCTGCTTCAGCGAATCGAGCACCGCCGCGGCGTCACCCGTGCCGGGGTCGAGCGATTCGATAGTCTCGCGGATCGAGCCGATCGTGTTCAGCAGGCCCCAGAAGGTGCCGAGCAGGCCGAGGAACACCAAGAGGCCGACCAGATAGCGCGAGGTGTCGCGGCTTTCGTCGAGACGCGTGGCGATGGAATCGAGCATGGTGCGCATCGAACTGGTCGAAAAGGCCGTCGCCGAGGAGCGGCCGATCATCGCCTTCATCGGTGCCAGCAGCACCGGTTCTGTCGTCTCCGAGCCGGCACGGAAGGAGTTGACCCAGCGCACCTCGCGGAACAGCCGCCCGACCTGAGCGAAGGCGAGCAGGATACCGACCGCGAGCACGCCGACGATCAGGCCGTTGAGCCCGGGATTGGTGACGAAAGCCGTCGAGATCTGGCGGGTCAGGATGGCGGCTATGAAGGCGACGATGGCCAGGAAGATGACCATTGTCAGCAGGAAGACCTGCGGACTTGACAGTTTGTGCGGATCGTAGATGAGGACGTCGGAGCGCCTGCCCATGCCGAAGGATCTGAGAAAAGCCATCCGTGCCCCGTTTCCGATGCTCTATCTGCCTTGACGCAATTCCGAACGGGAAACCGCTCACACTTTCCGTGGAATTACTCCAGCGCCGCCGATCACGTAGTTCGCGACTCTAAACGGAATTGTGACCAAATTGAATGGTGCTTGGCAATATTGCCGCAGGGCCGGTGTGCCGCCAGTCTGCTCGGCGATCGAAACCGAAGTCAGAGCCGGTTAATGACCAGACAGTCGACCATGGCCGCCAGATGCAGGCCAGCGCCGGTGACGACGAAGCCGTGCCACAGCGCGTTATGGAAACGCAGTCCCTTCCAGGCGAAGAAAATGACACCACAGGAATAGACGACGCCGCCGGCGACAATGAGCACGATCGATGTCGTCGGCAGGGTCTCGACGAGCGGCTTGACCAGGACGATGCCGCTCCAGCCGATGGCGAGATAGAAGACAATCGCCAGCCGGTCGAAGCGGCCGGGGAAAATCACCTTGATGGCGATGCCCGCCGCGGCCGCGATCCAGACCAGCACGATCATCCAGCGGGCCAGCGGCGAAGCGCCGAGTTGGGCCAGAAAAGGCGTGTAGGTGGCGGCGATCAGCAGATAGATCGCGGCGTGATCGAAGCGCCGCAGCACCCATTTCACCGGTGAGGAGACGGGCCACAGATTGTAGGTCAGCGAAACCGAGAGCACGGTGAGCAGCGAAACGACGTAGAAGGCGGCGGCGATGTATTCGCCCGGACCGACACGAAACGCCGCGAGCGCCAGCAGCGCCGAACCGGCCGCGATTGCCAGCGCGATGCCGAACGCATGGACGATGCCGTCGGCGATCATCTCCGCGCGGGAGTAGTGCCAGCGCCCTGTGAACGGAATGTCGAGTTGCGGGGGTGTGTTGGCCATCCGGAGTCCTGCGTCACCCCTGAATTGGGTAATCGCCGCACAGTATTTCAAGCTTAGGTGGCGGTTTTGCGACTGCGGCCGTTCAGCTCGGGGGGGCGTCTGTCTCTGCAGAATTCCAGGAAAACCGCTTCGCGCCTTTCCTGGAATCGGTTCAGCGTGGCGCCAGCGGCTTCTTCACCGTCTTCAGCAGCGCACGCTGGATGATTTCGTTGCCGGCGACGACCGAGCCGTTGTCCAGCATGTCCTGCCCGCCATCCATGTCGGAGACGAAGCCGCCGGCTTCGCGGATCAGCAGGAGGCCGGCGGCGATGTCCCAGGCGGAGAGGCCGATTTCCCAAAAACCGTCCATGCGGCCGGCGGCGACATAGGCGAGATCGAGCGAGGCCGAGCCAAGGCGCCTGACGCCGGACACCTCGGCCATGACATGGCGCAACTCGATGAGGAAATTGCCGTGCTGGCCACGTCCCAGATGCGGTACGCCGCAGCCGATGACGGCGTCGACGAGCTTGGTGCGGCCGGCGACGCGCAGACGGCGATCATTCATGAAGGCGCCGCCGCCGCGTTCGACGGTGTAGAGTTCGTCCATGGCCGGATTGTAGATGACGCCGGCAACGATCTGGCCCTGGCGCTCCAGCGCGATCGAGACGGCGAAAAGCGGAATTCCGTGGAGGAAATTGGTGGTGCCGTCGAGCGGGTCGACGATCCAGCGGTGCTGGCTGTCGTCGCCGGCGACCGTGCCCCGCTCTTCCATCAGGAAGCCGTAGCCTGGGCGCGCCTTCGACAGTTCGGCGAAGACGATGTCCTCGGCCTTGCGGTCGGCCTGGCTGACATAGTCGCCCGGACCCTTCATCGAGACTTGCAGGTTCTGGACCTCGCCGAAGTCGCGCGACAGCGATCGGCCGGCCTTCATAGCGGCCTGGACCATGACGTTGAGAAGGGCTGAGCGTGCCATATCGTTGAAACTCCAAAAGCCTGGGGCGGATCAACTCAAATTGGATCGCGACCCTGCCTCATCTGCTTGTCTTTGCACGCATGATCCTGTCCGAAAAGTCTGCTGCGCTGACCTTCGGTTCGGGATCATGCTCTAGTCGGCGCGGCGTACGTAAGTGATTTCGTTGGTGTCGACGATGATGCGTTCGCCGGCGCCGATGAAGGGCGGAACCAGGACGCGGATGCCGTTCTCAAGCACCGCCGGCTTGTAGGAGGATGCCGCCGTCTGACCCTTCACCACCGGGTCGGCCTCGGTGATTGTCAGCGTCACATAATCGGGCAGCGAGATGCCGATCGGCCGCTCTTCATAGAGCTGGACCGTTACCATCATGCCGTCCTGCAGGAAGGCGGCGCGGTCGCCGACGAAATCCTTGTTCAGTTCGAGTTGCTCGTAGCTTTGGGTGTCCATGAACACCAGCGCGTCGTCCTGCTCGTAGAGGAAGGAAAAATCCTTCAGGTCGAGGCGGATCTGTTCGACGGTCTCGGCCGAGCGGAAGCGCTCGTTGAGCTTGGTGCCGTTGATGAGGTTCTTCAATTCGACCTGGTTGTAGGCGCCGCCCTTGCCGGGCTTGACGGTGTTGGTCCTGACCGCCACCCAGAGGCCGCCATCGTGCTCGATGACATAGCCGGGACGGATTTCGTTGCCATTGATCTTGGCCATGATGATGGGATCCGGAATGAGATTTTCGCCTGGACAAGCGATTTAGGGGCTCCAAGACCACAAATTGCCCGGAGAGGCAAGGGACGCCGGATCGGCTTCAGCCGGCTAGCCGGCATCAGGCCTCGATCCTGACGGCCTCGCCGACGGCCTTTGCAATGGCCTCCGCGACCTTTGCCAGCCGGTTGAGGTGCGGAGAGCGCAGTGCCGCCACCTGGAATGAGAGATCGACATCCGCAAGAGCGATGCCATCAGGAAGCAAAGCGGTGACGCGTCATTATCTTGAGCACGGCTCGTCGTTAGGCAAGGTCTTTCTTGACCACATGCGGGTAGTCCAGCAATCGCCATCAGGGCAGGCGGTTCGCCTTCTGCAGGGCCTGCTTGGTCTGGTCGTCGCTCAGTCCCTGCAGGAAATCGTCCATGTCGGAGTCGATGAGACCGGCGCGGCGGGCAACGATGTACCAGGCGCCGGCGAGCACCAGGTCCGGATCGGTGCCGATGCCTTGCATATAGAGCTTTGCCAGGCGGTTCTGGGCGGCGACGTTGCCGCCTTCGGCTGCTTGCCTCGTCCAACCGAACGCAGATTTCAGGTCACGGGCGCCGCCGCGGCCCTCGATCATCCAGGCGGCGAGATCGATCTGCGCCGTGTCGTAGTTCTGCCGTGCGGCCTGCGCCAGAAAGCGCCTTGCCTGCGCATCGTCGCGAGGCTTGCCGGCGACGCCGTTGGCGTAGATCTGGGACATGGCGTACTGGGCGTCGGGAAGGCCGGTCGCGGCGGCGCGCTCGTAGTACGAGACCGCCTTGGTCAGACCGGTGTCGCCGGGATCTTGCTGGACCAGCATCTGCGCAAAATTGAACTGCGCCAGCTGGTTGCCTGCTTCGGCGGCGGCCTGCATCAGCGCGTAGGCCTCTTTCGTGTCTTTCTTGACGTAACGGCCATCGAGCAGCATCAGCGCGTACTGGAACTGCGCCTCCGGTACGCCCTGTTCGGCGGCAAGCGCATACCATTTCGCCGCTTCCGCCGCGTTCAACGGCACGCCCAGCCCGCGCGACAGGATCTCGGCCACCAAAGTCTGCGCCGCCGAATCGCCATTCTGGGCGCGGGGCAGCGCCAGATTGTAGGCCGTCTTGTAGAGACCGCGCTGGAAGGCGCCATAGGCGGCGTCCGCCGGCTTGGCGCCGAAGCGGTCGGGATTGATGCTGTCGGCCGAGGGCAGCGGTGCGGGTTCCGCCGTGGTGGCAGGCTGCGGCAGCTGCTTGTCGATCGGCTTGTCGGTGTGCACGCCGATTTCAGGCTTGGGCTGTGGCAAGGGCATGGTTTCGGCGGCGGCGGCCTGAATCATGGCCGCTGCAAGCAAGGCCTGGAGGGGAAGCCTCACCGGAGCCACATCAGTCCTCGAAGCGCGGCGCGGTCTCGTCGAGCAGCGCGTTGGCCTGGACTATCGCTGCCCGCGGATCGACGCCATCGGCGAAGACCGCGCTCGACAGCGCGACGAACTCCGCGCCGGTGGCGGCGACGTCCTCGATGGAAGCCAGATCGGACCCGGCCATGACGATGCAGGGGATCTGGATCATATCGGCCCACCATCGCCCCAGCGACAGGTTGCGCGGGTGCGGTTCGGGCTTGTTGTCGTAGCCGAAGCGGCCGAAGAAGATGTAGTCGGGCCGCGTCTCGCCAAGCTCGAGCGCGTCGTCACGTGTCTTGGCGCCGCCGGCGCCGACCATCATTTTCGCCTGGAAATGCTCGATCGTCTCGGCGAGTTCGGCCTTGGAGACCTCGACGTGGATACCATCGGCCTGGACGCGGCCCGCGATGCGGGTGTCGCCGGCAATGACCACGGCGACGCCCGCGGCCTGCGCCGCCGGCACGATCTGTTCGGCAAAGGCCTGGAAGGAGGCCTCGTCCATGCCATTCTCGGGCAGGATCAGCGAGGCGACGTCGCCGCCGTCGAATGCGGTGGCGATGCGGGCGGCCGGCACGCCGGACGGCGCGATCAGCACGATGCGGCAGCGATTTGGGGGTGTGGCGTCGTTCATGGCTCTTCGATCCCGGGTTTCGCCTATGCCGGGCGAAGATGGTTGGATTGCGGCATAGAACAAACTGCCGGGATTGAACAGGCGTCAGCTGTCAGGCGCCATCAGGTGGTACGGAGGCCATTGCGGGCTTTCATGACGCTGTCGAGCTTTCGAGAGCGCTATGCCGGCACTTTCGACTTCCACAGCGACCAGCCGAGATTCATGCCGGCCGCTGCCGTCAGGATCAGTGCGGCGCCGGCGACCTGGCTGAGATGCAGCCGATGGCCGAAGGCAACGACGTCGACCAGGATGGCAACGACCGGATAGATGAAGGACAGCGACCCCTGCAAATGCGTCGGCAGCTTCTGGATGGCGCCGTACATCAATATGTACATCAGGCCGGTGTGGACAATGCCGAGCGTTGCCAGCATGGCCCAGCTCCCGGTGTCGGCCGGAAGATGCGAGAGACTGGCGAAGGGCGCCAGCATGACGACGCCAACGCAAACCTGGATGAGCGCGATCAAATGTGGCGGCGTGCCCTTGAGCTTCTTGGTGACGATGGCCGCGACGGCCCAGAAGAAGGCGGCGGCCAGCGCCATCAGGATACCGGCAAAATAGTTGGTGCCGACGTTGCCGGCGTCAGGGGCGGCCTCGACGATCAGCACCATGCCGGCGAAGGCTATCATCAGCCATGCCAGCTTGGTCATGGTCAGCCGCTCGGCGAAGAAGACCGCGCCGAAGCCGACCAGCATGAAGGGCTGCGTGTTGTAGACGGCGGTGGCGATCGAGATCGATGCGCGCGAGAAGGCACTGAAGAGCAGGACCCAGTTGACGACGATGGCGGCGCCGCCAAGCGCGGCGAGACCGATGACGCGCAAAGACAGCCTGTCGCGCAGCAAGCCGAGCGAAGCGCAGATGACGAGCAGCGTGACCGCGCCGAACGCGCAGCGCCAGAACACCACATCCATGATAGGCTGGCCGGACATGACGACGAACCATCCGATGGTGCCCAGGATCGCCATTGCGGCCGACATTTCGACCGTGCCGCGTACCGCATCGCTCATGATGGACCTCTCAACCCGTTGAGGCGGCATGATCTCATGCGATATGGGCGCTTTCTATCTCGCGGGGACGGCGATATAGAGATATTACCTAATTATATTAGGCGTCTTCCGTGAATCTATGAGAAATCTGAAATGCTGGACGATCTCGACCGAAATCTTCTTGAAATCCTGGTGAGGGATGCACGGACCTCGCTTAAGGAGCTGGCCGCCCAGGTCGGACTGTCGTCGCCAAGCGTTTCGGAGCGGCTGCGGCGGCTCGAGGAGCGTGGCGTCATCCGATCGTTCACGGTCGAGATCGATCCGCTGGCACTCGGCTATACGCTGCAGGCGATCGTGCGCATCAAGCCCCTGCCGGGCAAGCTGCACATCGTGCAGAAGCTGATCGAGGAGATCGCCGAGTTTGGCGAGTGCGACAAGGTGACGGGCGACGACTGTTTCATCGCCCGCCTGTTCGTTCGCTCGATCGGCGACCTCGACGGCATTCTCGACCGCATCGCCGACAAGGCCGAGACCAGCACCGCCATCATCAAGGCGCAGCCGATCCGGCGGCGGCCGCCTCCCCTCGCGGCACCATCCTCATCATCGTCTTGACTGCGCATGGCTGCGGTGGAAATGCGTGACCGGCCCACCAAATGTCAGTCCGCCGGAGATGGCTGAGAGACGAGGAAGACATGGCACAGAATATCTATGACCAGCCGGAATTCTTCGCGGGCTATAGCCAGCTTGGCCGGTCGGTCGAAGGCCTGGAAGGTGCTGCCGAATGGCCGGCGTTGCGCGCGATGCTGCCTGATGTCGGCGGTTCGCGCATCGTCGATCTCGGCTGCGGCTTCGGCTGGTTCTGCCGCTGGGCGCATGAACACGGGGCAAGGCACGTCCTCGGGCTGGACCTGTCGGAAAAGATGCTGGGCCGGGCGAAGGCCGCCGGCCCGGACACCGGCATCGTCTATGAACGCGCCGACCTCGACCGGCTCGGCTTGCCGCAAGGCGGGTTCGACCTCGCCTACAGCTCGCTTGCCCTGCATTACGTCGAGGACGTCGAGCGGCTGTTCAGGACGGTGCATCTGGCGCTGTCGCCCGGCGGGCATTTCGTCTTCTCGACCGAACATCCGATCTACATGGCGCCGACCAGGCCCGGCTGGGTGATCGAAGCCGAAGGCCGCAGGACATGGCCTGTCGACCGCTATCTGGTGGAAGGCCCGCGCAAGACCGACTGGCTGGCCAAGGGTGTGGTGAAATATCACCGCACCATCGGCACCACGCTCAACACACTGATCCGATCCGGCTTCGCGATCGAACATGTCGAGGAATTCCGTCCAACGGACGCCCAGATCGCGGCCCGACCAGATCTGGCGGAAGAACTTGAGCGGCCGATGTTCCTGCTGGTGTCGGCCCAGCGATAGGAACGGGCCGAACATTGCCGGAGGGTGGGCAACCAGTCCGGATTTTCAGTCGCCCGAGGCGCAATTCTGGGCTATTCAGGCGTTGACGTGCTTTCCCTCCGGACCAATCCCTCCCCATGTCAGGCCTGCTTCTCGATCCGTGGTTCTACGCGGCCGCCATTCCGGCGGTCATTCTGGTTGGCCTGTCCAAGGGCGGGTTTGGCGGCGCTGTCGGTTTCGTCGGCGTGCCGCTGATGGCCCTGACCATGCCGCCGGTGCAGGCGGCGGCTATCCTGCTGCCGATCCTGTGCCTAATGGACATCGTCTCGGTGTGGACGTGGTGGGGCGTGTATGACCGCAAGATGCTGGTCGACATGATGCCGGGCGCGGTCATCGGCATCGGCCTCGGCTGGCTGACGGCGGCACTGGTCACCGAGGAGGCGGTGCGGCTGATCGTCGGCGCCGTCGCCATCATCTTCGTGCTGCGCTGGCTCTATCTTCAGTTCCGCCACGGCTCCGACCATGCCGCCGAACCCAATCGGGTGGCTGCCGCAATATGGGGCACGGTCGCCGGGTTCACCAGCTTCGTCGCCCATGTCGGCGGCCCGCCCTTCCAGGTCTATGCCTTGCCGATCCGCCTCGACCCCAAGGTGCTGTCGGGTACGGCCGCGATCTTCTTCGCCGCGACCAATGCCTTGAAGCTCATCCCCTATTTCGCGCTCGGCCAGTTCGACACTGCCAATCTGACGGCGTCGGCCGTGCTGATGCCGCTGGCGCCGCTGTCGACCATCGCCGGCGCCTGGCTGGTGCGGCGCATGCGGCCTGAGATCTTTTATCCCTTCACCTACGCGACCGTGGCGGTCGTGGCGCTGAAGCTTTTGTGGGATGGCATTGCCGGCCTGCTATAACAGGCCGGCAACTTTGCTCTGCCGCCAAAGCGTCAGGCGGCGCTTTCCACCAGCCGGCGGCTGCCGCCGAAGGCCAGCGTGGCGCCAACCACAAGGACGAGCAACATGCCGGCGAGGATGCCGAAATCATGCGTGGTCGGCTTGAGCACCATGTCGGCGACGATTACCAGCATCACCGCATAGTCGAAGCGCGCCGCGCTCATCATGCGCTGGCCAATGGCAAGCACGGAAGGTGTCACGCCCTCCTTGGCGATCATCGCGCCCATGCGCTCGCCAGTCGGCTTGAAGATGAACATGCCGATCGAGAATGTCGTGGCGTAGCCGACCAGGCCGATGATGATCCACAGGTCGGAGAAGCCGACCCAGAAGCCGCACATGATGAGGCCGAAGAGCAAGGTGAGCATCGACATCGGCGCGAAGAAATACCCGCCCAGCTGTCCGCTGGCACGCATCGCCTGCAGCTTGTCCTCGATATTGCCGGCGCGTTCGGCAAGCACGCCGAGCAGGAACAGCACGAAGCCGCCGCCGACCCACAAAGTGGCCGAGACGATGTGGAGGAATTTGACGATTGAGTACCAGTCCATGGGTTGCTCCCGAGGTGTTTCGAGTAGGTTTGCGGTGGAGCGGGCCTGCGCCAGCCGCGATAGGAGCGGGCCTTTAGCGCGATGCGTGTTTCGGAACGATGTCGCGAAAAAACGGCTCTGTTTCGGCTGGTTTTTGCCGTGCAAAACCTGCAACCAACGCAGATGCCCAGCTTCGTTCTCTGCTAATGTACAACGTGTCGGGAGGGTCGGCGTGACATCGTGCGGAAACACCGCCGATGCTGGTGCGCCGAGGCCGGGAGCCCGGTGGCGACTGAAATCGCCTGACGATCAACCCATTCCCGAAAACGGGAAATGGCAACTCGAGGTGACAAGCATGCAAGGGGTAGCACGGAATTTCTTTACGCTGGCCATCATCTACGCGCTGTGCGGCATGGCGCTCGGCATCCACATGGCTATGAGCGAAGACCACGGCCAGATGCCGACTCACGCCCACACCATGGTGGCCGGCTGGCTGATGTCGGCGGTCTTTGCCTTCTTCTATCATCTGTTTCCGGCCGTCGGGCAAAAGATGATCGCCGTCGTTCATTTCTGGCTGACGGCGGTCAGCGGGATCGGGCTTATGATCGGCCTCTACGTGCTGCTTTCCGGCCATCCGGCAATCGAGCCGCTGCTGGGAATTGCTTCGATCGGTTTCTATGCAGGCATGCTGCTGTTTGCCTTCATCGCCCTGCCGGTGGTCTGGAAAAAGGCCTGACCCGGGTGCCGAGAGGGCTCCTGGGACTGTGCTGTTACGGCACAGGAATGGGGCGTTCGGTTAAAAAACATCGGTGCCGTTAAAGGTTCATTAAGCTTTACAGGTGTTTACTATGCGCATCCAGTGATCTGGATTCTTACCGAGTGGTTGGAGCCACTTTGTTTGACGCCTCCCTGTTAAACTCCTGAGAGCCGCCTTATCCGCGGCTCTTTTTTTGTCCGCATTCCGGTGGCACGCCGGGCGCCGGTCCGCTGTTAACCTTCTGTTAAACATGTGCTTGCCTTCACCCCCGGCGAAGCGCATTTTCGAGCTTCAGTCATATAGGGTGCCGGGTGTATCGGCAGTGAGCCGAATCGGCCGGTTGCAAGTGCAGGGGCGTATCAATGAACGAGCCTTCGAAGGGCAGTGCGAAAACCGTCAAGCTGGCGGAGCGCCGGGTTTTTTCGCACTCCTTCAAACCGCTTTACCAGGAGGGTATGGGGCTGGTCGAACAGGCGGCTGAATATCTCGACGGCAAGGGTCGCGCCGAGGCCAAGAAACTGTCGCGGCTGGCGGCCACGCTCTACGCGGCCGAATCGATGCGGCTGACGACCAGGCTGATGCAGGTTGCTTCCTGGCTGCTTTTGCAGCGCGCGGCCAATTCCGGCGAGATGACCCGCGACCAGGTGGCGTCGGAAAAGTCCAAGGTGCGCCTTGACACCGCTTCCGCGCATGACGAAGCCGCCGGCTGGGCCGAACTGCCCGAGGACTTCCTCGACCTCGTCAACCGCTCGCTTCGCCTGCAGGCGCTGGTGCGTCGCATGGACGACGAGATCTATGGTGCCGGTGCCGTGGTCGACATGCAGCCAGTGAGCCGCCGGCTCAATCCGGTCTCCGACCAGATCAGCCTGCTGAATACGGCGTTCGCCCGCAACTAGGCAGCTTCGGAATATTCCAGCTCCATAGGTTGCTGTTTCTGGTTTGTTCACATTTCGCTGGCATCGCTGTTCGCCCAAGGGGTAGGGTGACAGGATGGGGGACGCGATTCGCATCATTGGCATCGATCCGGGGCTCAGGCGCACCGGCTGGGGCATCGTCGAGAGCCTCGGCAATTCCTTGCGCTTCGTCGCGTCCGGCACCGTACGTTCCGAAGACAAGGCGGCGCTGGCAACGCGGCTGTGCCAATTGCATGATGGGCTTGCCGAAGTCCTGCATGCGGCAATGCCACATGAGGCCGCCGTCGAGCAGACCTTCGTCAACAAGGATGCGGTGGCGACGCTGAAGCTCGGCCAGGCGCGCGGCATCGCCATGCTGGTGCCGGCGCGCGCCGGCCTGGTCGTCGCCGAATACGCGCCCAACGCGGTGAAGAAGGCCGTCATCGGCGTTGGCCACGGCGACAAGAAACAGATCCACATGATGGTGAAGGTGCTGCTGCCAAAAGCCATCTTCGATACCGAACATGCCGCCGATGCGCTGGCCATCGCGATCTGCCATGCGCATCATCGGCAGAGCGCGGCCTATCGGATGGCGGCATTGGCGTCATGAGGGGCTGTCGGAAATGATCGGCAAACTTAGGGGTACGCTCGACGAGATCGACGAGGATCACTGCCTCGTCGATATCCACGGCGTCGGTTATGTCGCCTATTGCTCGGCGCGCACGCTGGCCGCACTCCCTTCACCCGGCGAGGCGGTGGTGCTGTTCATCGAGACCTATGTGCGCGAGGACATGATCCGGCTCTACGGTTTCCAGTCGGCGCTGGAACGCGAATGGTTCCGGCTGTTGATGAGCAATGTGCAGGGCGTCGGCGCCAAGGTGGCGCTGGCCATCCTGTCGACGCTGGCGCCGGCCGACCTCGCCAATGCGATCGCGCTGCGCGACATCGCCATGGTTTCGCGCGCGCCCGGCGTCGGCAAGAAAGTGGCCGAGCGCATCGTCACCGAGTTGAAGAACAAGGCGCCGGCCTATGCGGGTTCGGCCTCCGGCACGATCGGGCTGAAGCAGGAGCTTGGCGAAGGCGTGGCAGCCGCGCCGATCACCGACGCCGTCTCGGCGCTGGTCAATCTCGGCTATTCGCGCGATACCGCCGCCAATGCGGTTGCGGCGGCGCTGAAGACGGCGGGCGAGGACGCGGATGCCTCGAAGCTGATCCGCTTCGGGTTGAAGGAACTGGCGCGGTGAGGGCTCGCTTGTCCGGTTCCGTGCCATATGCAAGGAAGACAGCATGAGCCTGTCGCCCCGCCTCATTGCTCCCGAAAAACGCGGCGAGGATGCCGAGCAGACCTTGCGGCCGCAGACGCTCGACGATTTTGTCGGCCAGGCGGCGGTGCGTGCCAATCTCAAAGTGTTCATCGAGGCGGCCAAGGGCCGCAACGAGGCGCTCGACCACGTGCTGTTCGTCGGGCCGCCGGGGTTGGGCAAGACGACGCTGGCGCAGATCATGGCGCGCGAACTCGGCGTCAACTTCCGCTCGACCTCAGGCCCGGTCATCGCCAAGGCCGGCGATCTGGCGGCACTGCTCACCAATCTCGAGGAAGGCGATGTGCTGTTCATCGACGAGATTCACCGGCTGAATCCGGCGGTCGAGGAAATCCTCTATCCGGCGATGGAGGATTTCCAGCTCGACCTGATCATCGGAGAAGGACCGGCGGCGCGTTCGGTAAAGATCGATCTTGCCCGTTTCACGCTGGTCGCCGCCACCACGCGGCTTGGCCTGCTCACCAATCCGCTGCGAGACCGTTTCGGCATTCCGGTGCGGCTCAATTTCTACACGGTCGAGGAGTTGGAGCAGATCGTGCGGCGCGGCGCACGCATCCTGCAAATGCCGCTCGGCGACGACGGCGCGCTGGAGATCGCGCGGCGCGCGCGTGGCACGCCGCGCATCGCCGGACGGCTGCTCCGTCGCGTACGCGATTTCGCCTCGGTCGCCGGCGACGGTCATGTCGACCGTCTCGTCGCCGACGAGGCGTTGACCCGGCTGGAAGTCGATGCGCTTGGCCTCGACGCGCTCGACCGCCGTTATCTCAGCATGATCGCGCGCAATTTCGGCGGCGGGCCGGTCGGCATCGAGACGATCGCCGCCGGCCTCTCGGAACCGCGTGACGCCATCGAGGACATCATCGAGCCCTATCTGATCCAGCAGGGGTTCATCCAGCGCACGCCGCGCGGACGCATGCTGACGGCCAATGCCTGGCGCCATCTCGGCCTCGACGCGCCCAAGGACCTGGCGCAGCAGCAGATCAATCTGTTCCAGGAAGAATAGCAGCCAAGGGATCGGGCGCGGGTTCCCGGACCGGCGATCAAGCATCAGTGAACGGGCCTGCGCAAAATCTACTCGTCTTTGCCGATTTGCTGGCGCAATCGTGGATTTTATCGGCGCTTGTCTCGCGGCATGCCGCCGCGATCCATGGGCCGGGCCATAGAATGATAAGCAGACGCGGATTCCTGCGCTTTATTGGCGGGTCGTTCCTGACGGCCGCCGCGCTCGGCGCTTATGCGGTCGGCATCGAGCCGATGCTTTTGACGCATGTGAAGCGCTACGCATTGACGCCGCCGCACTGGCCCGACGGCCTGAAGCTGCGCGTCGTGGCCCTTGCCGACATTCATGCCTGCCGGCCTTGGATGACACCGGACCGGATTGCCTCGCTTGTCCAGCATGCGAATGCGCTGCAACCGGACGTGATCGTGCTGCTTGGCGACTATATCTCCGGCATGCCCATGGTGACGGGGCCGGTGACGCCATCGCAATGGGCATCGGCGCTGTCGGGCCTCAAGGCGCCGCTCGGCGTGCTGTCGATCCTCGGCAATCACGACTGGTGGCACGACGGCTTCGCGCAGCGGGCCGGTGCCGGCCCGACGATCGCGCGCAAGGCCTTGGAGAAGGTCGGCATCTCGGTGCTGGAGAACGATGTCGTGCGCCTGGAGAAGGATGGCCACGGCGTGTGGATCGCCGGGCTGGCCGACCAACAGGCCCTGCTGCCGACCGCGGAACGTCCCGGATTGACGGGGCTGGATGATCTCGACGGCACGCTGGCGAAGGTCGGCGACACCGCGCCTGTCATCCTGCTCGCCCATGAGCCCGACATTTTCGCCACCGTGCCGCGGCGGGTCTCGCTGACCCTGTCCGGCCACACCCATGGCGGGCAGGTGCGGCTGTTCGGCTATTCGCCCGTCGTGCCGTCGCGCTACGGCAATCGTTACGCCTATGGCCATGTCGTCGAGAACGACCGTAATCTGATCGTCTCAGGCGGGCTCGGCTTCAGCATCATGCCGGTGCGTTTCGGCATGCGGCCGGAGATCCTGCAGATTGATCTCGGTTGATTGCTTCAGGGAAGCGAGCGGATCACGTCCATCACATCCGGCTCGGCCTTGTCGCCGTTGAAGGCATCGACGATACCGAAGGCGCCGCCATAGCTCCACACCGACCAGGAGAAGCCGTGCGCCTCGGCGCGCCCGATCATGTCCCTGACATAGGCAGCACGATACCGCGCCGGCATCACAAAGGCATTGCCATATTCCTGGCGGATCATGCCGAATTCGCCGAGCGTGACGTTTTCGGACTTTATGCCGTTGGCCTTCGCCCACGCCTCGATCTTTTCGAACGGTGCATCCATGAGGCCGAGCAGCTTTTCGGGACTGTCCATGCTGGCGACCTGCTCGTCGAGATAGGCAAGCAGGCCGCTTTGCCGTGTCCACGGCGCCTCGGACTTGATGCGAGCGCGGATGGTGTCGAGCGTCACATCGAGCTGCGTCTTCGGCACCGAAGTCAACGGATAGGGCAAGCCGGTGACATAGGGGATGAAGTCGCCGGCCCAGGTCGCGCCCTGGTGGGTGAGCAGGAACGGGTCATAGGAATGGAAAGTCCAGATGACGTTGTCATCGGGGATCGCCCTGGGATCAATCTTCTCCAGGGATGATGCGGCGGAATAGCAGGCGCCGGTCAGCACCAGCGTCAGTTTCGTCGCCGACGATCGCGCCGCGGCGAACAGTTTGCGCTGGCGGTCCGGCCACAGATTGGTGCCGTCGCTGTCGCAATCGACGATCGGTTCGTTCATCATCTCGAAGGCGACTTTTTCGGGATCCTCGGCGGCCAGGGTGCGGGCCATCTTGCGCACCATGTCGACATAAAGGTCGAAGGTCCGCGGATCGTCCATCACTTGTGCCATGCCGATCTTACGACTGCCGCCGGCCGGGATCAGATGCATGTCGACGACCACCTTCAGGCCGGCGCGGTTGACGATGCGCACCGAGTCCAGCACGCTGGCATAGAGATCGTCCCGGAACGCCATTGTTTGGTCGGACAGGAACGGCGACGGGTCGACAGGCATGCGCAGAAAATCGAAGCCCGCTTCCTTGAGCGCCTTGAGATCATCCTGATTGAGGAATCTGCGCCATTCCGGATAGGGCAGGATGGCTTTGGCGTCGCCCCACTGGTCCTCGCCGGGCCAGGTGACCCACTGGTCGAGATTGAGGCCGCGTTTCATGGTAAAAGTCGCAGCCTGGCCGGGGAACGCCAGGGCCACCAGCACGAACAGCGCCGCCATCAAACTCTTGATCATCGCCGTCAACAGTGCCATCCGATGTCAAATCAGGATGCCGTTTGGGTTGCGCCGTCATCCTGATCTATTTCTGTCTGGAGCATGGTCTTTTCCAAAAAGCGGTTTCTACTTTTCGGGATCATGCTTCAGGTCACGCGCAAAACAGGTGCCTTGCCGCGACGGAAAAAGGAAGCGCAATGGGCGATCATGGTGAATCGGCGACGCTGCTGGCCGGGCTTTCCGGCGCGCTGACGGCGTTCGGCCATCGGCTGATGGCGCGCGTCTACTATGCCGATACCGATTTCTCGGGCGTCGTCTACCACGCGCGCTATCTCGAATTCCTCGAGCGCGGCCGTTCCGACTATCTCAGGCTCACCGGCGTCCATCACACGGAACTCGCCGACGGCAAGCATGGCGAGAGAATAGTCTGGGTGGTGCGCCGCATGGAGATCGACTTCCGCAGCCCGGCTCGCATCGACGACATCCTGACCGTCGACACCCGCACCGACGAGATTTCGGGGGCACGCATTTTCATGGCACAGCAGCTCAAGCGCGGCGACGAGGTGCTGGTCGAGGCAAGGGTCGAGGCGGCGATCATCGGCGAGAATGGCCGGCCGAGGCGCTTTCCCAAGGAATGGGTGGCGGCGTTCATGCCTCGGGTGGGCTGATATTCAGGTGATACCGGCCTGACCCAAATCTCAACCCGCCCTGGCGTCGGGCTTGGATGATTGCTTGCAGTGCCCTGGGCGCGGCAATGCGCCGCGCCTTATTTACTAACCCATCCTTAACCATAACGGTTCATGAAGAGATTGGTGAAGATCGGCGCTATCCAGCGCCTTCCTTTGACCAATATTTGCCCTGAAAAGGCCGCTAACGGCTCGGTTTGGGGTGTCCGGTAGCTTCGTGCGAACCGACCACAAGGGATGCCATGGGCCAGCCGCCAGCTTCGCCCGGAAAATCTTAAGGACGTAACGATGGAAAATATCGCACTCGCCGAACCGGGCGCGCAATTGTCGATTTGGGCCCTGTTCATGCAGGCCAGCTGGGTGGTCAAGCTGGTCATGATCGGCCTGCTCTGCGCCTCGGTGTGGACCTGGGCGATCATCATCGACAAGCTGGTTGCCTATGGCCGCATGCGGCTGGCGCTGAACCGCTTCGAACAGGTCTTCTGGTCCGGGCAGTCGCTGGAAGAGCTCTACCGCACGCTCGCCGATCGCAAGACGACAGGCATGGGCGCCATTTTCGTCGCCGCCATGCGTGAGTGGAAGAAGAGCTTCGAGAAGGGCGCCAAGACGCCGCTTGGGCTGCAGACCCGCATCGACAAGGCCATGGACTTGGCACTGACCCGCGAGATGGAGAAGCTGGAGGGGCGTCTCGGCTTTCTTGCCACCACCGGTTCGGCCGCCCCTTTCATCGGCCTGTTTGGCACCGTCATCGGCATCATGACCTCGTTCCAGGCCATTGCCGGCTCCAAGAACACCAGCCTCGCGGTGGTCGCGCCCGGCATCGCCGAGGCGCTGCTGGCGACGGCCATAGGCCTGCTCGCCGCCATTCCCGCGGTCATCGCCTACAACAAGCTGTCATCGGATGCGAGCAAGCTCGCGGTGCGCATGGAAGGGTTCTCCGACGAGTTCTCCGCCATACTCTCGCGCCAAATCGATGAAAAAGTCGCGCCGAAGGCCTGAGGGACGATCATGGGAATGTCTGTAGGCGCAAGTGGTGGACGCGGCGGCCGAGGTCACAGGCGGCGCGGGCGCCACCATGCGCTGATGTCGGAGATCAACGTCACGCCGATGGTCGACGTCATGCTGGTGCTCCTGATCATCTTCATGGTCGCGGCACCGATGCTGACGGTCGGCGTGCCGATCGACCTGCCGGATACGCAGGCCAAGGCGATGAACGCCGACACGCAGCCGATCACCGTTTCGATCGATGCCACGGGCAAGATCTTCCTCCAGGAAACCGAGATCCCGATGGACGAGCTGGTAGCCAAGCTGCAGGCGATTTCGAAGACCGGGTACGAGGAGCGCATCTTCATCCGTGGCGACAAGTCGACCGACTACGGCACCGCGATGAAGGTCATGGCCCGCATTTCGGCCGCTGGCTACAAGAACATCGGCCTGGTTTCACTACAGGAACAGGATCAATAGACGCGAGATGAAGACCGGCCTCACCACATCGGTGATCTTGCACACGGCGGTGCTGGCCTTTGGCCTGTTCACCCTGTCGGCGCCGGCTGCCCTCCCGTCCGCCAATGTCGAGTCCGTCGCGGTCGATATCGTGCCGATGGAGGCCATCGCGCAGACGTTGCAGGGCGACAAGAAGGCCGTAATGCATGAAAAGCCGGCGCCGTTGCCGACGCAGCGTCCCGACATCGTGCCGGCTTCGCAGAAGGTCGGCGAAAACAGCGTCGACACCGACAAGCCGATAACGCCGGAAGCCAAGCCGAAGCCCGTCGACACGACCTCGGCGCCGCCGCCCGCGCCGACGCCGAAGGAGAAGCCGTCGACAGAAGACGTGCCGAAGCCGCAGGAAAAGCCGAAGCCCATTCCAGCGACGGAAGTGGCGCCGGCGCCGGCGCCCAAGCAAGAGGTCAAGCCTGAGCCGGTCAAGCAGACCGAGCCCAAGCCGACACCGGCCAAGCCGACGCCGACCCCGCCGCCGCAGGACAAGACCGCCGCGATCGATCCGACGCCCGAGGTCAAGCCGGATGCCGTCGCCGAGGCCATAGCCAAGGATCCGCCGACCGAAGAAACGCAGCTGCCGAGCTCGGCGCCGGCGCCGGAAGCGCGGCCGAAGCCGCAACCGGCACAGGCCGAAAGCGCCAAGGCGCCGGATCGCAAGGATGCCGAGAAGCCGGTCAAGGAAGCCTCTTCCAAGCCGAAGTCCGACGACAAGCAGTTCAATGCGAACGAAATCTCGGCCCTGCTCGACAAGCAGAAGCCATCCGGCGGCGGCGCCAAGCGCTCGACGCAGCAGGCATCGCTCGGCGGTGAAAAGGACCAAGGTCAGAAGTTGTCGAAGTCTGAGCAAGGGGCGTTGGAAGATCAGCTCGGTCATTGCTGGACCCTTCCGGTCGGCCTCGAAGGATCCGAGGATTTCACTGTGGTCATCCGCTTCAACCTGGACGCCTCAGGCAAGCTGGAAGGCCGCCCGACTGTCGAAAAGTCCAGCGGCAACCCCCAATTCGACGCCAGCGCGGTTCGCGCCGTGCAGAAATGTGATGTTGCCGGATTGCAGGTTCCTGCGGGGAAGCAGGACATATGGTCC
Organism: Mesorhizobium erdmanii; assembly: GCF_013170725.1. Taxonomy (NCBI): domain Bacteria; kingdom Pseudomonadati; phylum Pseudomonadota; class Alphaproteobacteria; order Hyphomicrobiales; family Phyllobacteriaceae; genus Mesorhizobium; species Mesorhizobium erdmanii. Next base: position 1,343,772 of record NZ_CP033361.1, read on the forward strand.
GACGTTCGCGTCAACTTCGATCCAAGAGCGATGCTTGGCCTTTAGCCTGAGCACCCAAAAATCAGCAAGAGAAGCGAGAAGACATGAAATCCATCCTCAAGCCGCTCCTGATGGTCGCCGCGATGGCGATGGGCATGAATGCTGTCGTCACCTTGCCTGCCCGAGCGACCCTCGAGCTCAACGTCAACAAGGGCAATGTCGAGCCGATGCCGATCGCCATTCCCGACTTCCAGGGAGGTCTTGGCGCGCAGATATCGGAGATCGTCACGGCCGACCTGAAGCGGTCAGGACTGTTTGCGCCGATCGACAAGGCCGCCTTTGTCGAAAAGATCACGAACCCCGACGCCGCGCCCCGTTATGAAGACTGGAAGGTCATAAACGCGCAGGCACTGGTGACCGGAAGCGTGAGCAAGGAAGCGGATGGCCGCATTCGCGCGCAGTACCGGCTGTGGGATATTTTTGGCAACACGCAGCTGGCCGGCGAGCAGTTCTTCGCCAACGACGCCAATCAACGCCGCGTTGCACACATCATCGCCGATGCGATCTATGAGAAGATCACTGGCGAAAAGGGCTATTTCGATACCCGTGTCGTGTTCATCGACGAGTCCGGCGCCAAGAATGCGCGCAAGAAGCGTTTGGCGATCATGGACCAGGACGGCGCCAACGTGCGCTATCTCTCGGACGGCCGCTCGATCGTGCTGACGCCGCGTTTCTCGCCGAACCGGCAGGAAATCACCTACATGTCCTATGAAAGCGGCCAGCCGCGGGTCTATCTGCTGCAGATCGAGACCGGGCAGCGTGAACTAGTCGGCAATTTCCCGGGCATGACCTTTGCGCCGCGATTCTCGCCCGATGGCCAGAAGGTGATCATGAGCCTGCTGCGCGACGACGGCAATTCCAACATCTTCGCCATGGACCTGCGCAGCCGCTCGACGACGCGGCTGACCAACTCGACCGCCATCGACACCTCGCCCTCCTATTCGCCCGACGGCAGCAAGGTGGTGTTCACCTCCGACCGCGGCGGGCGCGCGCAGATTTATGTGATGGGCGCCGACGGCTCGGGCCAGACCCGTATCTCCTTCGGCGACGGCGTCTATTCGACGCCGGTGTGGTCGCCGCGCGGCGACCTCATCGCCTTCACCAAGCAAACCGGTGGCGAGTTCCAGATCGGCGTCATGAAGACGGACGGTTCGGGCGAGCGCATCCTGTCTTCCGGCTTCCAGCAGGAGGGACCGACCTGGGCGCCGAACGGCCGCGTCTTGATGTTCTTCCGCGACTCCAATGGCGGCCCCAAACTGGTCTCGGTCGATTTGACCGGCCGCAACGAGCAGCCGATCCCGACCGCGAATTTTGCTTCCGATCCGGCTTGGTCGCCGTTGCTGGAATAGGTTCGGCTGAATTGCCACACATGCTGAAAAGGGGCCGTTTCGGCCCCTTTTCCACGCCTTCGTCGCGTTTTGGCCGCATTTCCGCCTAGGGTCCGCGCCAACTGTGGCCTTGGATCAAGAGGTTGCGGACGGGCAGCCTAAACCAAATTTTAACCGTGTTTCTTGAAAGCCGGTTAACCCAAACGTGGTTACTGGGTGATCAACGAAATCACTCAAATACGATCACTCGAATACGAAGGAGAGGCGGCATGGGCCGTATCGCAGCACTTACCAGAAACCCGGCCATGATCGCACTGGTGGCAGCGCTTGCCATCACCGGCTGCGCCTCGAAGAAGACGCCGAACAGCGCCGCCGACCTTGGCCTCAATGGCGCGGGTGCCGCAACGCCCGGCTCGGCGCAGGATTTCACCGTCAACATCGGCGACCGCATCTTCTTCGACACGGACTCGACCTCGATCCGTGCCGACGCCCAGCAGACGCTTTCGCGCCAGGCGCAGTGGTTGAACAAGTACAAGCAGTACGCCATCGTCGTCGAAGGCCATGCCGACGAGCGCGGCACGCGCGAATACAATCTGGCGCTCGGTGCCCGGCGCGCCGCCGCCACCCGCGACTTCCTGGTTTCGAAGGGCGTCGCCGGCGGCCGCCTGAAGACGATCTCCTACGGCAAGGAACGTCCGGTCGCGGTGTGCGACGACATCTCCTGCTGGTCGCAGAACCGCCGTGCGGTCACCACGCTGAGCGGTGCCGGTTCCTGAGTTGCCACGCGTCGGGAGACGCGAGCGCGCCGACTGGCAAAAATGCAACACAGCTTTGCGAAAGGCGGCCTCCGGGCCGCCTTTTTCATATCGTGGCACCCGAAACAAAATTTGGCCGAAGTCTCGCGCCCTGCTATGAGCCGAGGGCGCTTGGCTGGTCCCACCCTGGTTGGAAGGCGCGAAACAGACCAACGACACACGGCGAGAGGCACATGCATTTGAGATCGGTTCTGAGCGGCACGCTTGCGGCGCTGCTTCTATCAGGCTTCACCGCCCTGGCTAGCGGCTCGGGGGCTGGCGGCACAGGACAATCAACCGACAGCGGCTCTTCCTTCCATCTGCCCAGCATCGAATTGCCCGGCATTTTCGGGGATAAGAAAAAGCCCAACCAGGTTCAGATGGTGCAGTCCGACGCTACCGCCGTCACCAGCCTGGAAGACCAACTGCGGCAGATGAACGGCAAGATCGAGGAACTCAATTTCCAGGTCCTGCAGATGCAGGAGCAGATCCGCAAGCAGCAGGAAGACAACGAGTTCCGCTTCCAGCAGCTCGAGGGCGGCTCACAGGGAGGATCGCAAGGCGGACAGGCACCGGCGGCGCCGAAGAAGAAGTCCGACGCAACCACCGACACAAACACCAACGTGGCCGCGGCCCCGGCAACCCAGGCGCCGGCCGATGCCGGTGCCGCTGTCGGCAGCGATCAGTCGAGCGGCGGCAAGACCGTCGAGGACGTCATCGTCGAATCGCCCGATGGCGATCCCGGCAAGGTGATTCCCGGCAGGGGGGCGCCGGAGAAGACGTTTGGTTCCATCACCGTGGACAAGAACGGCAATGTAATCGACGCCGGCGGTAGCACGCAGTCGACCGCGCCGGTGCAAGATACAGCGCCCGCCACCGGCGCTCCGGCCAAGGCCGGCAAGTCCAATGGCACAATTGTCGCGGCGCTGCCCTCCACCAAGGACCCGGAAGAGCTTTACCGCAATTCCTATCAGTTCATTCTGTCGGGCGACTACGGCACGGCCGAACAGGGTTTTCGCGATCATATCGCGCGCTTCCCCCGCGATGCGAAGACGGCGGATGCGCATTACTGGCTGGGTGAATCGCTGCTTGGCCAGCAGAAATACCGCGACGCGGCCGAAGTCTTCCTCGCGGCCAGCAAGGACTACCCGAAGGCCAAGAAGGCGCCCGACATGCTCCTGAAGCTCGGCGTCTCGCTGGTCGGCCTCAAGCAACACGACGTCGCCTGCGCCACCTTCAGCGAAGTCGGCAAGCGCTACCCCGATATTTCCAATGCACTCAAGGAACGCGTCAAGCAGGAGAAGGCCCTCGCTGCCTGCTAGAGCGGTTCAGCTTTTGATGGACACGCCGAACCGCTCTAACTTATTGTTTCTACGCAATTCCGGACGGAAAACCGTCACGCACTTTTCCTGGAATTGCTCCAATGCTGGCGACTGAGCCCGAACTTTCGATCAGACTTTTCTCGCATATCGATTTTACCCACGGCGCAGTTGCGGCCGTGTCCGGCGGCAGTGACTCGACCGCCCTGCTTCTTCTTCTCAAACATTATCTCGACCAAACCTCGCCGTCCGCGAAACTGCTCGCTGTCACGGTCGACCACGGCTTGCGGCAGGCCTCGGCAAGCGAGGCACAAGCGGTGGCGAAGCTGTGCGCGGAGCGCGGTATCGCCCACCGCATCATGGTCTGGACCGGAGGAAAGCCATCGACCGGCCTGCCGGCGGCGGCGCGGGTAGCACGCTACCGGCTGCTGGCCGAGGCGGCGCGCGCGGAAGGTATCGGCCTGATCCTGACCGGGCATACATCGGACGACCAGGCCGAGACGGTGCTGATGCGGAGCGCACGCAATGAGGGCCGGGAGTCTGCCGAAATGGCAGGCCGTGGGCTTGCCGGCATGGCACAGGCCACGCTCCATGACTGGAGCGAGTGGATCGTTCGCCCGCTCCTGGGCACGCGGCGCTCGGCGCTTCGCGATTTCCTGCGGGACCAGCATGTCGGCTGGGCCGATGATCCGACAAACATCGACGAGGCCTTCGAGCGGCCGCGCGTGCGCGCCGCGCTTGACGGCGAAGGTGCCGAGCATATGCAAGATGTGCTGCGGCTTGCCGGCCAGGCCGCCGTGGAGCGCAGGGAGCTTGGCGCCGCCGCCGCCGATCTGGTCCGTCGCTTCGCCCGCCAGCCGGCCACTGGCCTCATGCGGCTCGATCCCGCCCTGCTCACCGCGCATGACGATCGGGCGGCCATCTACGCGTTGCGCATCCTGCTGGCCACCGCCGGGGGCGTTGCCTTTCTCCCGGACCAGGCGCGCAGCGAAGCGCTGTTCGATCGGTTGAGGGCTGGATTTCTTTGCGCCACATTGTCGCGGACCGTGGTCGATTTCCGGCGTGCCGGCATCTTCCTGCGCCGCGAAGCGCGGGGTCTGCCGCCCGCCGCCGCGGCCGTCGACCACATGGTCTGGGATGGCCGCCGCCGCATCACATTGCGCGACAGGTCGGACGCATTGTTGATCGCCCCGCTGGGCGCGGCAGCGGTGAAGCGCCTGGCGATCGACGACGGACAAACCCCGGCAAGCCTGATGCGCGCCGCCCTGGCCGGCGAACCGACATCCCGACAAGCCTTTGAGAACACGGGTTTGCCACCGCGAGAGCCAGGGCCGCCACCGTTTGCGGTGCGGCCGGTCGTGTCGCCGTTTTCCCGCTTTCTGCCGTCCTTCGACCTGGCGCCGGCGCGGGCCGTCGCCGAACTGATCGGCGCGTCACCGCTTCCCGCTTCGCCCTTCAGCGGCCACAGTGCCGGCTGATCATGGTCGAAAGCTTAACCCAGACATGCTGTTCTGCTTGGCAAGGGGAGACGCTCTCCCTATGTTAGGCCCAAGTTTCCTCTCATGATGCCGTCCGTCCGCGGGCGCCAACGGGACAATTGATGAATCCGAACTATCGCAACCTCGCGCTCTGGGCGATCATAGCGGTCCTGCTCATCGCTCTCTTCAATCTGTTCCAGACGCCGCAGACGCGCGGGGCTTCGAGCGATGTGCCCTATTCGCAGTTCCTGCAGGACGTCGCGTCCGGCCGGGTCAAGACGGTGACCATTGCGGGCGCCCGCATCACCGGCACCTACACCGACAATTCCACCGGCTTCCAGACCTATTCGCCTGGCGATCCGCAGCTGGTCTCGCGGCTGCAGGACAAGAATGTCACCATCAATGCGCGGCCTGAGACCGACGGTTCCAATTCGCTGTTTGGCTATTTGATCTCCTGGCTGCCGATGATCCTCATCCTCGGCGTCTGGATATTCTTCATGCGCCAGATGCAGTCCGGATCCGGGCGCGCCATGGGTTTTGGCAAGTCGAAGGCCAAGCTTCTGACCGAGGCGCATGGCCGTGTCACCTTCCAGGATGTCGCCGGCGTCGATGAAGCCAAGGAAGACCTCGAAGAGATCGTCGAATTCCTGCGCGATCCGCAGAAGTTCCAGCGGCTCGGCGGCAAGATTCCACGCGGCGTGCTTTTGGTCGGCCCTCCCGGCACCGGCAAGACGCTGCTTGCCCGCTCGGTCGCCGGCGAAGCCAACGTGCCGTTCTTCACCATTTCGGGTTCGGACTTCGTCGAGATGTTCGTCGGCGTCGGTGCATCGCGTGTGCGTGACATGTTCGACCAGGCCAAGAAGAATGCGCCCTGCATCATCTTCATCGACGAAATCGACGCCGTCGGTCGCCATCGCGGCGCCGGCCTTGGCGGCGGCAATGACGAGCGCGAGCAGACGCTGAACCAGCTGCTGGTGGAGATGGACGGTTTCGAATCCAACGAAAGCATCATCCTGATCGCCGCCACCAACCGTCCCGACGTGCTCGATCCGGCGCTGTTGCGTCCAGGCCGTTTCGACCGCCAGGTGGTGGTGCCGAACCCCGACATCGTCGGCCGCGAGAAGATCCTCAAGGTGCATGTACGCAACGTGCCTCTGGCGCCGAACGTCGACCTCAAGGTCGTGGCGCGCGGCACACCCGGTTTCTCCGGTGCCGATCTGATGAACCTGGTCAACGAATCCGCGCTGATGGCGGCGCGGCGCAACAAGCGCCTCGTCACCATGGCCGAGTTCGAGGATGCCAAGGACAAGATCATGATGGGTGCCGAGCGGCGCTCGTCGGCCATGACCCAGGCCGAGAAGGAGCTGACCGCCTATCACGAGGCCGGGCACGCCATCCTGGCGCTCAACGTGCCGTCGGCCGATCCGCTGCACAAGGCCACCATCATCCCGCGCGGCAGGGCGCTCGGCATGGTCATGCAGTTGCCGGAAGGCGACCGCTATTCGATGAGCTACAAATACATGATCTCGCGTCTCGCCATCATGATGGGCGGCCGCGTCGCCGAGGAGTTCAAGTTCGGCAAAGAGAACATCACCTCGGGCGCTTCCTCCGACATCGAGCAGGCGACCAAGCTGGCGCGCGCCATGGTTACGCGCTGGGGCTTCTCCGACAAGCTCGGCCATGTCGCCTATGGCGACAATCAGGAAGAGGTCTTCCTCGGCCATTCGGTGGCGCGCACGCAGAACATCTCGGAAGAGACCGCGCAGATCATCGACGCCGAAGTGCGCCGCCTGATCGACGAGGCCTATTCGACGGCGAAATCCATCCTGACCAAGAAGAAAAAGGAATGGATCGCGCTGGCGCAGGGTCTGCTCGAATATGAGACGCTGTCGGGCGACGAGATCAAGCAGCTGATCGCTGGTGAAAAGCCCGCGCGCGACCTCGGCGACGACACCCCTCCGAGCCGCGGCTCGGCCGTGCCGAAATCAGGCCGCCGCAAGAAGGGTCCCGAGCCCGAAGGCGGCATGGAGCCGCAGCCATCGAGCTGAGCAGGAGATGATAGAGTTCAACAAACGCTGCGGCTTTGTCCGCAGCGTTTTTGTTTGTGGGAGCATCGCTGGTGGTTCGCCCAGCCAAGGGTTGACCAATTGTTGAAGTCGGCGCCGCCCCTCATCGCCCTGCCGGTGTCCAGCCGATAGATGGGTACCAGTTTGAACCGGATACATGGGTAACAGTTCTCCCCCTTATGATGGGTTCGCCGCCGCGCCAGGCGGTTTGGTTGGTGTGGCGCTTCGGCGAACCAGTTTCATGTGCTTGTGGTCGATGAAGCCGAGCGGATGGGCATAGAAGCGCATCGCCCATTCGCCGTTCTCAGTCTCTTCGATGGCAATCGGCTCGCCTGCCAGCGTGGCCGAGACGTAGATTTCGGCGCCCTGCCATTTGACGGCGCCGTTCTGGCGCACGCTGCGCACCGCCGCCTCGGCCGGATAATCCGGCTCGGGGGGCTTCCTGGGCATGGGACGGGTTGAGGGACAATAATGCTGTGATGGGGTGCCCATGCCAAGCGCCTCGTGCGGGCGCTCTTCATTGTAGCTGCGCCGGAAGGCCTCGAAGGCCTGGGCTTGAGCCGCCCTGTCGGCCTCCGGTGCCTTGGCCATCGGCAGCATGGTCAAATGGAAACGCTCATGGCGCCCGTTCTGCTGCGGCTTGCCCGGTTGGATGCGCTCAAGGGCGATGCCGAGCTTGATGAAGCGCGCCGCAAGCGGCGTCAGCCCGGCGACGCCGGCCGACGCAAATGGCGAGCCATTGTCGCTTCTGAACCGATCCGGCAGGCCGTTCTCCTCAAACAACCGCTCAAACACAGGCCAGGCTTCTTCATCCGCCGTCGAGCTTGTTGCCTCGAGCCCCAATAGGTAGCGGCTCGACACATCCATCACCGTCAGCGGTTCGCAACGCCATCCGTCGCGGGTCCGGAACCAACCCTTGTGGTCCCCGGTCCACACCGCGTTCGGCTCCGAAGCTTCCGGCCATGGCCCATTGCCTGCCGCCTTCCAGCGTTTGCGCCTACGCCCCACAAGTCCATGCCGCCTCAGAATCTCACCGGCCGTCGAGACCGCAGGCCAGCCGCAGCAGGGCTCCGCTCGCTTGAGCCTGGCCATGATCTTCTTGGGCCCCCACAGCGGGTGGATCTCCTTCATAGCCACGATCCGCCCCACCAAATCCTCGGCCGTCGCCCGGCCGTGATTGAGCGGCGCTCGCGGCCGATCGTGCAAACCTTCCGGACCAAACTCCCGATAACGCCCTAGCCATTTGTAGCCGCTCTTGCGCGAGATGCCGTAGGCCGCACACAGCTGCGTCATCGTCTCCTCGCCAGAAAGGCAGTCCACAACAAACCGGAGCCGCTCATCCATGATGCCAGTCTCTCGCCAAACCATCGCCGGTCCTCCCGGCGGACAAGAAAACTGTCACCCATCTAATCAGTCCATTCTGTTACCTATCTATCCGGTTCGGACACCGGGCATTTCTCCCCGTATAGTGACGGGGAGAAAGCAGTAGCCGCAACGCCGGCGCCTCTTCTGCAACCTTGGTGATTGGCGAAACCATCGATGGAAGCGTCCCTCTCCCCGTCACTATACGGGGAAAGGATGCCGGCAGGCAGGTGAGGGGCGGCGCAAACGCGTGTAGATCGCTCGGCAAAGAAAAAGCCCGCGAACCTTGCGGCTCGTGGGCCTTTCTTTGTTGAGCCATTGCTGCCGATCAGGTCTTCAGCCGTGCATTGCAGAGGCTGTAATAGCCGCCGCCCTTCTGGATCCAGCGAAGGCCGTTCAGCGTACCTGCGTCCTTGTTGCCGTGGTAACCCTGCAGGCAGGTCTTCATCCGCGCCTTTGCGGGTTTTTCGGTCTTGAACTCCGCGGCGAGGGTGGTCGGGAATGTCACGCCCGCTGGCGCTACCGTGGGGGCGACCGCCGCGCTGGTTTCCTTTTTCGGCTGCGGCTCGGTTTTGACCGCGTCCGCGCTGACACTGTCCGCAGCTGATATCGCGCATTTCTCCTTGCGGAAAGCGGTCCAGTCCATGCCGTTCAGAGTGCCGCCTTCCTTGGCTGCTCGATAAGTCTCTCCGCATTCCTTCATCGTCAGTGCGCTTGCAGGGGCGACGCCCCACGCGACAAATGCCGTCACGGCCAATATCGCCAACTTCAAAATGGACATAAGACCCTCCTGGTTGATAACGAGTTCGACGTCTTTTTGTATACTGTTTGTTCCCTATATGTTCAATCGGAATCTTTGCGAGTTACTTATAAGGCCTGGCGGCGGGAAGTGTGGGCGGGTTGATGATGTCGGTCGCTCCCGCCAGATGCAGATGCGGGCAGGGGCCGCAGGCATCTTCGGGCAATAAAAAAGGCCCGCGCACCTCACGGTGCACGGGCCTTCGTTCTTCGAATAATTAGGCGATCAACCCTTCAGCTTGGCGTTGCACAGGCTGTAGAAGCCGCCGCCCTTCTGGATCCACTTCAGGCCGCCAAGCGCATTGGCGTCCTTGAGGACATAGTATTGGTCGAGGCAGGTATGCATGCGGCCCTTTCCGGGGGTCTCGCTGGCATACTTCGCCGCGATCGCGGACGGGAAGGTGACGCCCTTGGGTGCAACCGTCGTCGGCTTTGCCGGCTCCTTGGTGTAATTCGCTTCGCTCGGAGCAGGCACGCTATCGTCATCCGACGCGGCAGCGCCGCATTCTGCCTTGCGGAAGTCGTTCCACTTCATGCCCTTGAGCGTGTTCGCCGTCTTGGCAGCCTGGTACTTGGTGCTGCACTCGGCCATGGTCAGGCCCTTGCCGCTGTCGGTGGCAGCGGCAGCGGCAGCCTTGGTGGTTGCCGGCTTGGTGGTGTCGGCGGCGGCGGATGCGCCGGCGCCGCATTCGGCCTTGCGGAAGTCGTTCCACTTCTGGCCGTTCAGCGTGCCGGCAGCTTTCGCCGCCTGGTACTTGGCACTGCATTCCTTGGCCGTCAGGCCCTTGGCGGTGCTGTCAGCCGCCGCGGCCGCAGCCTTGGTGGTCTTGGCCGGCTTGGTTTCGGCAGCCTTTGTCGTGGCCGGCTTGGTGTCCGTGGTGGCAGCGGCATCGGTGCCGCATTGCGCCTTGCGGAACTGGTTCCAGGTCGCCCCGGCAAGTGTCCCCGCATCCTTGGCTGCGTTATACTTCGTGCTGCATTCGGCCATCGTCAACGCGTTGGCTGGCGCAGCCAGGAACAACGTCGCTACGGCGAGGCCGGTCAGAGTGGCAAGTCGGTGGATGAGCATAGCGTTTCTCCGTTGCTGCAGCCCATTATACGTCCCGCCGAATCAATAACGCTCAACGATCGGTTGCGCCAGATGCTAAGTGAGGTATATCTCGCCCGAAGCGCGGTCCTCCCGATAAGGTGATGAAATCATTGTTCCTTACCGGGTCAAAAACAAGATTTTCCGCGTGCATCTGCGTCGAATAGCTCGCAGAACTGGTATATTGCCGCGCCGCGGTGGCATCATGCTAGGCTGCAGCCTAGTTGTGTGCACTGCACAACAATGATTTTCTAAGGATTGGTAACATATAATCACACAATGTGATCGTGGCGCATCGGCCAATTGTGGCATTAGATGCCGGCAAAGAACCGTCAGGGAACCCAACTAGCATGGCAGGGAATTACTTCGGCACGGACGGCATCCGCGGGCGCGCCAACAAGTTTCCGATGACTGCTGAGATCGCCATGCGCGTCGGCATGGCCGCCGGGCTTTCGTTTCAGCGCGGCAGCCACCGCCATCGCGTCGTTCTTGGCAAGGACACCAGGCTTTCCGGCTATATGATCGAGAACGCCATGGTCGCCGGCCTCTGCGCCGCGGGTATGGACGTGTTCCTGCTCGGCCCGATCCCGACGCCGGCCGTTGCCATGCTGGTGCGTTCGCTGCGCGCCGATATCGGCGTCATGATCTCGGCGTCGCACAACCCCTATTACGATAACGGCATCAAGCTGTTCGGGCCGGACGGCTACAAGCTCTCGGACGAGATCGAAGAGCGTATCGAGAGCATGCTCGACAAGGATATCGAACTGGCGCTCGCCGATTCCGACGGGCTTGGCCGTGCCAAGCGCGTCGACGGCGTGCATGACCGCTACATCGAATTCGCCAAGCGCACCTTGCCGCGCTCGATGTCGCTTTCGGGCCTCAGGATCGTCGTCGATTGCGCCAATGGCGCGGCCTACAAGGTGGCGCCCGAGGCGCTGTGGGAACTTGGCGCCGAAGTCGTGGCCATCAATGTCGAACCCAACGGTTTCAACATCAACAAGGAATGCGGCTCGACTCATCCGGCCGGCCTGCAGAAGAAGGTGCATGAAGTGCGCGCCGATATCGGCATTGCCCTCGACGGCGATGCCGACCGCGTCGTCATCGTCGACGAGAATGGCGCCATCGTCGATGGCGACCAGATCATGGCGCTGATCGCCGAGTCCTGGCAGCAGAGCGGACGGCTCGCCGGCGGCGGCGTGGTTTCGACGGTCATGTCCAATCTCGGCCTGGAACGCTTTCTCGGCGACATGAAGCTGCAACTGCACCGCACCAAGGTCGGCGACCGCTATGTCGTGGAGCATATGCGCGCGCATGGGCTCAATGTCGGCGGCGAGCAATCGGGCCACATCGTGCTGTCGGATTTCTCGACCACCGGCGATGGCTTGGTGTCGGCGCTGCAGGTGCTGGCCTGCATCAAGCGCCAGGGTCGTCCGGTCAGCGAACTGTCGAAGAAGTTCGAGCCGGTGCCGCAACTCCTGAAGAATGTCCGCATCGCCGGCGGCAAGCCGCTCGAGGAAGCTCCGGTCAAGGCCGCCATCGAGGATGCACGTCACCGTCTCGGCAAGGCCGGGCGGCTGGTCATCCGGCCATCCGGCACCGAGCCGCTGATCCGTGTCATGGCCGAGGGCGATGATCCGCAACTGGTCGAGGCCGTCGTCAACGACATCGTCGAGGTCATTTCGGAGACCCGCAGCGCCGCCTGATCAATGGCGCGCCCGAAGGGCGTCACGCGTCAAACCGTCTGGTTGCACTCAAGCCCGCCCTTCCGGCGGGCTTTTTCGTTGGCCCGAAAACCAATGCAGGGCTGTCGAAATCATTCGCGGATCTCTCGAAATCTAGAGATTCGTGGTTAATCGACAGGGTTAAACGCCTTTTAACTTTTGCAATTCATTATCCACGCCTGAAAGCCAGTCTCATTCGGACGCGATCGCGTTTCGAGGGTTCCTAGGGGTGACAAGCATGTTCAATACAGCAAGAAAGGCCCTGTTCGCGTTGCTGTTCGCGGGCATGGCCTGGCCAGTCTTCGCAGCCGACCTGCCCGAGCCGCAGGTCGAAGAAGCACCGCCGCCGGTCTATGAGCAGCCGGTCGATGTCGGCGGTTGGTATATCCGTGGCGACATCGACTATCACAAGTCAGATGTGAGCGGCATCGACTACTCGACCTATTCTCTCGATCCTTGCAACTGCGGTAACATCCTGGTTGGCGGCAAGAGCTTCGACTACGCCAAGCTCAAGGGCGGCTTCTCGCTCGGCGCCGGCGTCGGCTACAAGATCAGCGATCATCTGCGTGCGGACGTGACCGCCGACTACTGGTTCAAGTCGAATTTCAACGGCGGCACCTCGGATCTCGTCACGACCTCGACCGAAGTGTCGAAGATGAGCGCCCTGCTGCTGCTCGCCAATGCCTATGTCGATATCGGCACCTGGCACGGCATCACGCCCTATGTCGGCGCCGGTATCGGCGGCGCGCGCGTCAAGTGGGATACCGTCTACGATCCGAACACCACCGAGACCAATCCCGGTGCATCCAACTGGCGGTTTGCTTATGCTCTGATGGCCGGTGCCTCCTACTGCTTGACCGACAAGGTCATCCTGGATGCCGGCTATCGCTTCTCCCATATCCAGGGCGGTCGCATGTTCGAATGGGATGTCAGCAGCGCCGGTCCTGGCTTCGACCGTGGCATCAACACCCACGAAGTACGCGGTGGCCTGCGCTATCAGTTCGGCGGCAACAATGGATGCGCGGCACCGGTCGTGGCCTACCAGCCCGAACCCGAGCCGATCTACACCAAGTAAGACTCTCCATCGAGTGGTCGCGAACCGCCCGGCTCAGCCGGGCGGTTTTCGTTTGAGCCGGCGCCAAATCAAACGCCTGGGGGCCAAGGTCATTTCGGGCGCCGTGCATTAGCCGAAATGAATTCGCTAACGCTCTGTTAGCCTTAACCGCGACTTAACCACTATGGTTAACAATGCTTCCTGAAACGACGGCTGCTGCGTTGATTGTTGATTGCAGATGTCGCCAAATCCGGGAGTCGGGGATCATGACACTCACATCGCGTATTGTGCTGGCGCTTGCCGGATTCGGGCTTCTGCCGCTGACATCCGCACTCGCCGCCGACTACGATCCTCCGATCTATGCCGACCAGGCACCTGACTATGTACCGGTCGAGGTCGGTTCGGGCTGGTATCTGCGCGGCGACGTCTCCTATCTGGTGCAGAAGAGCTTCAAGAATGGGGATTTCACCTTCCCGTCGGTGATCAACAACGAAAACTTTAACGAGAGCGAAGACGCAGTTTTCGCGAGCGTCGGCTTCGGATATCATTTCAACGATTACCTCCGCGCCGATCTCAACTTCGGCTATCTGCCGGGCAACAATGCCAGCTTCAGCTATGACGATTCAGCGGTCGTCGTACTGCCGACATTGCCGACCCAGGGATCGGGATCGCTGAAGAACTACGCCTTCTCCGGGATACTCAACGGCTATGTCGATCTCGGCACATATGTCGGAATCACGCCTTATGTTGGCGCCGGCGTCGGCTTTGTCCGCAGTTCGCGGAAGCTGTCGGCGACTTACACGGACAACAATAACCCCGCCAACAGTTTCAGCCTGCAGGACAATGCGACACAATACTCCCTCGCCTATACGTTGAATGCGGGCCTTGCCTACCAGGTGACGAAGAACGTCTCCGTCGATCTGGGCTATCAGTATTTCTCCGCCCCGAATGCCGAATATGTGACGGCTGAAAGCCTGACCTCATTCCCGGTCAAGAAGGGGATCAGCAATCATCAGGTCAAGCTCGGGCTGCGCTACGATCTCTGGTAGGCCAGGGACACGCCAGCTCTTGGCGGCGGACCCCGGCGGTCCGCCGTTTGCGTTTGAAGTCAGGCGATCCTTACCGCGGCGCCTTCTCTGTTCGATGCATGTCGTCGTCCCCAACCGTCGCGAATTTTTTCGGCAGCATGCATCCCGTATTCCGGCTGCGACAAAAACTTTCCTCTTGACGCCCGAGGCCTGAACGCATATCGCCGTCCGTGGGCCACCCCTCCCCAACGAGGGGCCACTATCTGGAAGGATAGACCACGATGACGACGCATACGAAGCCCGGACTCCGTCCGGCAAACCCCAATTTCTCCTCAGGTCCCTGCGCGAAACGCCCCGGCTGGTCGGTCGAGGCGCTCAAAAACGCTGCGCTCGGCCGTTCCCATCGCGCCAAGATCGGCAAGACCAAGCTCGAACAGGCGATCGAGCTGACGCGCGAAATCCTCCAGGTTCCGGCCGACTACCGCATCGGCATCGTGCCGGCGTCGGACACTGGCGCTGTCGAGATGGCGCTATGGTCGCTGCTCGGCGAACGCGGCGTCGACATGGTCGCCTGGGAAAGCTTCGGCTCCGGCTGGGTCACCGATGTGGTCAAGCAGCTGAAGCTCGCCGATATCAGAAAGATCGAGGCCGGCTACGGCGCGTTGCCGGATCTGGCCAAGATCGATTTCGACCGCGACGTGGTCTTCACCTGGAACGGCACGACGTCGGGCGTGCGCGTACCGAACGGTGATTTCATCCCGGCGGATCGCAAGGGACTGACCATCTGCGACGCCACTTCCGCCGCCTTCGCGCAAAAGCTCGATTTCGAAAAGCTCGATGTCGTCACCTTCTCCTGGCAGAAAGTGCTGGGCGGCGAGGGCGCGCATGGCATGCTGATCCTGTCGCCCCGCGCTGTTGCACGGCTGGAGAGCTACAAGCCGTCATGGCCGCTGCCGAAAATCTTCCGCCTGACTTCGGGCGGCAAGCTGATCGAGGGCATCTTCAAGGGCGAGACCATCAACACGCCGTCGATGCTGTGCGTCGAGGATTATCTCGACGCGCTGCATTGGGCGAAGTCGATCGGCGGCCTTGATGCGCTGGTCGCCAGGGCGGACGCCAATGCGGCTGTCCTCGATGGCTTTGTCGACAAGTCCTCGTGGCTCGGCCATCTCGCCGTGCAGCCGGCGACGCGGTCAAACACCTCTGTCTGCCTGTCTTTCACCGATGCTGACGTGGCGGCGCTCGACGCCGACGGACAGGCGGCTTTCGCCAAGGCACTGGTCTCGGCGCTCGACAAGGAAGGTGTCGCCTACGACATCGGCTCCTACCGCGACGCGCCTCCCGGCCTGCGGATCTGGTGTGGTGCGACGGTCGAGACCTCCGATCTCGAAGCGTTGCTGCCCTGGCTCGACTGGGCTTTTGCGGCCCAAAAGGCGTCGCTCAAGGCTGCGGCCTGAGATTTCTGTGGCGGCCCTCAGGCCGCCCATTCCCTGGATCAATCCAATTTGAAGGAGGTCGCCATGGCGCCCCGCGTTCTCGTCTCTGACAAACTCTCTCCCACCGCCGTGCAGATCTTCAAGGACCGCGGCGTCGAGGTCGACTATCTGCCCGACCTCGGCAAGGACAAGGAAAAGCTGCTCGAAGTGATCGGCCAGTATGACGGCCTCGCCATCCGCTCGGCGACCAAGGTCACCGAGAAGCTGATCAACGCCGCCACGAATCTCAAGGTCATTGGCCGCGCCGGCATCGGCGTCGACAATGTCGATATCCCGGCGGCGAGCCGCAAGGGTATCATCGTGATGAACACGCCTTTCGGCAATTCGATCACGACGGCCGAACATGCCGTGGCGATGATCTTCGCGCTCGCCCGCCAGATCCCGGAAGCCAACGCCTCGACCCATGCCGGCAAGTGGGAGAAGAACCGCTTCATGGGCGTCGAGATCACCGGCAAGACGCTGGGCGTCATCGGCTGCGGCAATATCGGTTCGATCGTCGCCACGCGCGGCGTCGGCCTGAAGATGCATGTCATCGCCTTCGACCCGTTCCTGTCGGACAAGCGTGCCGAGGAGCTCGGCGTCGACAAGGTGGAACTCGACGAGCTGTTCGCCCGCGCGGACTTCATCACGCTGCACACGCCGCTGACCGACAAGACGCGCAACATCATCGATGCCGCGGCGATCGCCAAGATGAAGAAGGGTGTGCGCATCATCAATTGCGCTCGCGGCGGGTTGATCGTCGAGGCCGATCTGATCGCGGCGCTGAAGAGCGGCAAGGTTGCTGGCGCCGGCATTGACGTGTTCGAGGTCGAGCCGGCCGAACAAAACGAGCTGTTCGGCATGGAAAATGTGGTGGCGACACCGCATCTCGGCGCCTCGACGGCGGAGGCGCAGGAGAATGTCGCTTTGCAGGTCGCCGAGCAGATGTCGGACTATCTGATCAAGGGTGCGGTCTCCAACGCCATCAACATGCCCTCGATCACGGCGGAAGAAGCGCCGCGGCTGAAACCCTTCGTCAAGCTGGCCGAAGTGCTCGGCGCCTTTGTCGGCCAGGTCACCGAGGATCCGATCAGCGAGGTCGAGATCCTGTTCGACGGCTCGACCGCGACGATGAACACGCGCGCGCTGATCAGTGCGGCGTTGGCCGGGCTGATCCGGCCGCAGGTCGCCGACGTCAACATGGTGTCGGCGCCGATCATGGTGAAGGAGCGCGGCATCATCGTCGCCGAGGTCAAGCGCGACAAGTCGGGCGTGTTCGACGGCTACATAAAGCTGACCGTCAAGACCGAGCACAGGACGCGCTCAATCGCCGGCACCTGCTTCTCCGACGGCAAGCCGCGCTTCATCCAGATAAAGGGCATCAATCTCGACGCCGAGGTCGGCCAGCACATGCTCTACACCACCAATGCCGACGCGCCGGGCATCATCGGCCTGCTCGGCACGGTGTGCGGCGAGAACGGCGTCAACATCGCCAACTTCCAGCTTGGCCGCAACCGGCCGGGCGGTGACGCCATCGCGCTGCTCTATCTCGATGCGCCGTTCCCGGAAAAGGTGCTGGAGCAGGTGCGGGCGCACAAGTCGATCGACTCGGCCAAGCGGCTGCAGTTCGATGTCGGCGCGGTGTGATTCACGCCCTTCGTGAAGATCCAAAGGCGCGGCCCTGGTCGCGCCTTTTTGCTGCTCAGCGTGTCCGGGTTGGTGATCGCATCGCCATCTTGCGCCCACTGTATTCGGCAAGCGTGATGCCGCCCAGCACGAGGACCAGCGCCAGCGCCTGATAGAGCTGAAACGTCTCGCCGACGATCAGCACCGACAGCAGCGTGCCGAAGATCGGTACCAGATTGATGAACAGGCCGGCACGGTTGGCGCCGATCAGCTCGTTGCCTCTGATGTATGTTATCTGCGAGACAACCGAGGCGCCAATGGCGGTGTAAACGATGACCGCCCAGCCGCGTGCGTCGGGCACGATGACCTTGCCCGCAGCGACCTCCCACAGCAAGAAGGGCAACGAGGTGATGAGCGCGGCGATAGACATCGCCAGCATCAGGCTCTGCCAGCGCATCACCGGCTTCAGCCGCAGCCCAACCGAATACAGGCTGTAGAGAAGCACGGCGATGAGCATGATGGCGTCGCCGAAATTGAGCTCCAGCGTCAGCAGCCGGCGCGGGTCGCCGTGGCAAGCGGTCAGGACGACGCCGGCAATGGTCAGCACGACGCCTGCAATCTGCGCCCAGTTCACGCGCAGGCGGAAGAAGATGAAGTTGGCGACGATGATCAGGATAGGTATCGCCGCCTGTTCGATCGAGACGTTGATGGCGGTCGTGTAGTTGAGTGCCGAGTAAAAGATCACGTTGAACAGCGTAAAGCCGCTGGCGCCGAGTGCCGCCAGGACGAACCAATGCCTGCGTACCACAGGCCAGTCCTCCTGGATCGTGCGCCAGCCGATCGGCAGCAGGATCGCCACCGCCAGCGCCCAGCGTAGGAAGACCAGCGTCATCGGCGAGACGTGATCGACCGCAAGCTTGCCGGCCACCGAGTTGCCGCCCCACAGCAAGGTGGTGAGCAGCAGCAATATGTAGGCGTTTCGATGCATCGCTGGTTCCGGCCGCGGTGGATACGCTGCGGTGTTTGCCGGCCTATTGCCGCCGTCAGCCCAAGTAAATGATGTCAAAGCCGAAAATTGTTGTGCCTCAGCGCATTTTCGGCGGCAAAGAAAGGTCGCACTCGCGAGGTCTTGACGCTATAGAGGCCTGTCGTTTCGAACCATATCCAAGCCGCTCGGCGGCGTCTCAAGGGAAAAGAAACATGGCCAATGTGGTGGTCGTCGGCTCGCAGTGGGGCGACGAAGGCAAGGGCAAGATCGTCGACTGGCTGTCGGAGCGCGCCGATGTCGTGGTGCGTTTCCAGGGCGGCCACAATGCCGGCCACACGCTGGTCGTCGACGGCAAGGTCTACAAGCTGTCGCTGTTGCCGTCCGGCGTCGTGCGGCAAGGCAAGCTGTCCATCATCGGCAACGGCGTGGTCTTCGACCCGCATGCTTTCGTGGCGGAAGCGGCGAAGCTCAAGGCGCAGGGCATCGAAGTAACGCCGGATCGCCTGAAAATAGCCGAAAACACGGCGCTTATCCTGTCACTGCACCGGGAGCTGGACGGATTCCGCGAGGACGCCGCCTCAAATTCCGGAACGAAGATTGGCACGACCCGCCGGGGCATTGGTCCGGCCTATGAGGACAAGGTGGGTCGGCGCGCGGTGCGGGTGATGGATCTGGCGGATTTGGAAACGCTGCCCCTGAAGGTCGACAGGTTGCTGACGCACCACAATGCGCTGCGCCGCGGGCTTGGCCATGGCGAAGTCACGCATGATGCGATCATGACCGAATTGACCTCGGTCGCGGACCAGATCCTGCCCTATATGGACCGGGTCTGGAAAATCCTCGACGACAAGCGCCGCGCCGGCGAGCGCATCCTGTTCGAAGGCGCGCAAGGCACGCTGCTCGACATCGACCACGGCACCTATCCGTTCGTCACCTCGTCCAACACGGTTGCCGGACAAGCGGCGGCCGGGTCCGGCGTCGGTCCGGGCGCCATCGGCTATGTGCTCGGTATTACCAAGGCCTACACGACGCGCGTCGGCGAAGGTCCGTTCCCGACCGAACAGAAGAACGAGATCGGCGAATTCCTCGGCACGCGCGGCCATGAATTCGGCGTCGTCACCGGGCGTAAGCGCCGCTGCGGCTGGTTCGACGCGGTGCTGGTGCGCCAGGCCGTCGCCGTCAACGGCATCAAGGGCATCGCGCTGACCAAGCTCGACGTGCTCGACGGGCTGGACGAGATCAAGGTCTGCACCGGCTACCGCCTCGACGGCGAGATGATCGACTATCTGCCGGCGAGCCAGGGCGCGCAGGCGCGCGTCGAACCGGTCTACGAGACGCTGGAGGGCTGGAAAGGCACCACCGCCGGCGCGCGCAGCTGGAACGACCTGCCGGCCCAGGCCGTCAAGTATGTCCGTTACATCGAGGAGCTGATCGGCGCACCGGTCGCGCTCCTTTCCACCAGCCCGGAACGGGACGACACGATACTTGTGACCGATCCGTTTCAAGACTAGTTTCTGAAGCCTTTCCGGGCATCGCGGCTGATTTGCGGGGGCCGGCGCGGAAGCAAACTACAGGTCGACTGAAGCATGGCAGATTTCGTTGTTGTTCTGAAAAAAACGATAGACAATCTCAGCGATCAGTCGCCGGAGATGCGGACGAGAGTCTATGACAAGGCCCGCTCGACGATTGCAGCGAAGATTGCCCAGCGCGATCCGCCGCTGTCACCGTCGGATGCCGCCAGGCAGAAGCGTGGTCTGGAAGATGCGATTGCCAGCGTCGAGCGCGACTATGCCAAGAGCGTGCCGGAAACGGATCCGCTCGCCGAGCTGGAACACATCTTTTCCTCGATCGACCGCAACAAGAACCAGCCAAGCCACACCAAGCAGCCAGCCAAGCCCGATTCTCTCCCCGTTTCGCCTCCGTATCAGCCGGCGCCCGCCGCTGCCAAGCCAGAACCATACAGGCCTGAGCCGTATAAGGCGCCGCCGCCCGCGGCTAGCCCCGAACCTTATCGGGCGGCACCTGCCCCTGCCGCGAAGACGGAGCCGAGTTGGCAAAAGCCCGCGCCGGCGCAACCCGCCCCGGACTTCTCGGAGAAGACCCTGCCAGGAATGGACATGGTCCGGGACGACGATCAGGACGACGTCTTCGCCAATGATGAAGCGCCTGTGGCCGACGACACTTTCCAGCGCCTGCGTCCGGCCGAGCGCAAGCGCGGCTATGGCGGGCTGATCGCTGCCGTCGTTGCCTTGCTGGTCGTTGCGGGCGGCGGTTACGGCATCTGGCTGAACAAGGACGCCTTCGGCAAGATGCTGGGTCTCGGCGGCGGCAACAAGGTTGTCGCCAAGACCGAGCCGGTGAAGCCGGCGCCGGCCAAGCCGGCGACAGAGCCTGCGGCGCCGGCACCCGCGGCCGGTGCTGAAGGAACGAAATTCACGCAGCGGCTGACGCCGGAAGGCGGTGAGACCGATCCCGGCCCGGCCGGCGGACAGACCGGCATAGGCGAGGGTGAATCCGTCGCCGCGCTGACGACGCCGCCATCGGCGACGAATGCGCCGGCCACTTCAGCCCCGGCAGTACCCGCACCGGCTGCCAATGCGCCGGCTGCGGCCACACCTGCCGCAACCGCACCCGCGGCAGGCACCGCGCCCGCGGCAGCCACCGCGCCCGCGGCAGCCACCGCACCCGCCGCAACGCCACCTGCCAACGGAACCGCACCTGTGCCACCGGCCGATGCGGCGGCGACCCCGGCGGCTCCAGCAGCCGCCACGCTGCCCGCGGCACCGGCGGCTGCTCCGGCGACGCAGGCCTCGGTGCCAGTCGGCCAGAAGGCGATCTTCTATGAGGAGCGCACCAGCACCGCGCAGGGTTCGGCCGAGCCCGGCAGCATCGTCTGGTCACTGGTCCAGGAATCGCCCGGTGGCGACCTGCCGCCGGAACCGGCGATCCGCGCCGAGGCGACCATCCCCGGCAAGGACATCCAGTTGCGCATGACCATACGCCGCAACACCGACCAGACGCTGCCGGCCAGCCACATCATAGAGATGATCTTTCTGACGCCTGAAGGTTTTGAAGGCGGCGGTGTCGACAACATACTGCGCGTCGCTATGAAGAGTTCGGAACAGGACGCCGGCAGCCCGCTGATCGGTATCCCGGCCAAGATCGCCGACGGCTTCTTCCTCGTCGCGCTCAACGATACCAAGGCCGACGAGGACGCCAACATGACCTTGCTGCGCGGCCAGGACTGGATCGACGTGCCGGTCGTCTACAAGACCGGTCGGCGGGCGCTGCTGACCATGGAAAAGGGCATTCCCGGCGAGAAGGTGTTCGACGAGGCGATCAAGGCCTGGCAGGCCAAGACTGCGGGCTGAGAGGGCACGCCGTGGAAGCTGCCCTTCGCTCAGAAGCCCTGGAATAGCATGTCGAGCGCGGCGACGATGTCGTCGTGATGCTTCGTCAGGTTCAGCCGAGTTTCACCCAATTCGCTCGCTGGAACGGCGGCAATCAGGTGCGTCGCCATGATCAACTTCCGGCCGTTGATCTCGAAAATAGGGTGAAGTTTTCGCATTGGTGGCGGCACTGCTGCGACTGGCAAGAGCGGGACGACTACCCGTGTGTTGAAACTGTCGAGCAGGTCGGATTGAACGTCGAGCAGGTAGTTGCCTTCAATGCTGCTGGCGAAGACATCATAACGAGGCATCAGAACTGCCGGTACTCGTCCAGCGGAATGCCGTTTTTCTCGACATAGGCGTTCCACGCATCCATCGTGGCGCGGTTCTCAAGCTTCCACAGCCGTGTTTTTTCTGCAGCCACCGCCTCCGCGATACCCGCTTCCGCCGCGCGCGAGACGTTGACGTCAAGGCCCTTGGCTTCCCTCATAAGGTTCGAGTCGATCGACAGATTTGCTGGCTGACGGATCGCATTCAAGGCAATCTTTCGCATGTTAGCCTCCGCAACATGCGCATAATGTATGCGCAGTCCGGGATCGAGGCAACAATCAAGTGGGGCTGATAGCCCTCCGTCGTGGCTTCCAGCCCTCCGGGCTTTCACCGGTCGTCGCTTCAATCGACAAATCTTTGTCGATTGATCGGCCTACGGCCTAGACTTCTTACCCTTCCATTTCCTCACGCAGCATCTCCAGTTCCAGCCACTCTTCCTCGAGCGCGGCCAGCGTCGCGCGCTCCTTGTCGAGGGCGGCGATGGTCTTCTGGAACGAGGCCGGATCGCGCTCGTAATAGGCCGGGTCGGCGATGTTGTTCTCCAGCCGGGAGATCGACGCGGTCACCGCCTCGATCTTCTTCGGCAAGGATTCCAGGGCGAATTTCTGCTTGAACGACAGTTTTTTCGCGGGCCCCTTCGCCGCTGCCGGTTCACTCTTGCCCGCCGCCGGCGCATCGCTGGCCTCGGCCCTGGCGCGTGCCTTGCGGTCGTCGAGCCTGGTGCCACCGCGCTGCGCCAGCATATCGGAATAGCCACCGGCATATTCGACCCAGCGACCGCCGCCGTCCGGCGCGATGATGCTTGTGACCGTGCGGTCGAGAAAATCGCGGTCGTGGCTGACCAGGATGACGGTGCCGGCAAAACCGGCGACCAGCTCCTGCAGAAGCTCCAGCGTCTCCATGTCGAGATCGTTGGTCGGCTCATCGAGCACCAGCAGGTTCGCCGGCCGGGCCAGCACGCGCGCCAGGATCAGCCGTGCCCGCTCGCCACCGGAAAGCTCGCGCACCGGCGTGCGCGCCTGCTCCGGCTTGAACAGGAAATCCTTCATGTAGGAGACGACATGGCGCTGCTCGCCATTGATGACGAGGTTCTCGCCGCGCCCGTCGGTCAGATACTGCGCCAGGGTCTCCTGCGGGTCGACGGCCTCGCGCTTCTGATCGAGCGTGGCGATCTCCAGATTGGTGCCGAGCCGAACCGAGCCGGCATCTGGCGCCAGTTCGCCGATCAGCATCTTCAAAAGCGTCGTCTTGCCGGCGCCGTTCGGCCCGACGAGGCCGACGCGGTCGCCGCGCTGGATGCGGGTTGAGAAGCCCTTGACCACGGTGAGATCGCCAAAGCTCTTCTCGATGTTCTTCGCCTCGATCACCAGCTTGCCGGATTCGGCGGCGTCGCTCGCCACCATGGTCGCGGTGCCTTCGGCGCCGCGGTGGCCGCGAAAACGCTGGCGCATGGTCTGCAATTCGCCCAACCGGCGCATGTTGCGCTTGCGCCGC
This sequence comes from Mesorhizobium erdmanii, assembly GCF_013170725.1. Classification (NCBI taxonomy): domain Bacteria; kingdom Pseudomonadati; phylum Pseudomonadota; class Alphaproteobacteria; order Hyphomicrobiales; family Phyllobacteriaceae; genus Mesorhizobium; species Mesorhizobium erdmanii. The sequence continues at coordinate 1,367,148 of NZ_CP033361.1, forward strand.
GCCGTCACGCCATAGCGCAGCCAGTGCTCTTCGCGCACGATCTGGCGGCCGAGCTTGTGCTGCTCGCGCTCTTCTTCTTCCAGCACCAGGTCGCGCCATTCCTCGAAATGACCAAAACCCTTGTCCAGCCTGCGGGTCTGGCCGCGATCGAGCCAGACGGTGGCCCGCGACACGCGTTCGAGAAAACGGCGGTCGTGCGAAATCACGATCAGCGCCGAGGAGGTGCGGACAAGCTCCTCTTCCAGCCATTCGATAACCGAAAGATCGAGATGATTGGTCGGCTCATCAAGAAGCAGAATGTCGGGCTCGGGCGCCATGACGCGGGCAAGGGCGGCGCGCCTTGCCTCACCGCCGGACAGGTCGCCCGGCCGCTCGTCACCCGTCAGGCCGAGATGCTCCATCAGATAGCTGGCGCGGTAGGGGTCGTCGGCGGGGCCAAGCCCGGCCTCGACATAGGCACGCACCGTGGCGAATCCTTCCATGTCTGGCATTTGCGGCAGATAGCGGACGGTCGCCGAGGGCTGGCGGAAGACCTCGCCATCCTGCGGCTCGATCAGGCCGGCGGCGATCTTGAGCAGCGTCGACTTGCCCGAACCGTTGCGGCCCACCAGGGCGATCTTGTCGCCGGTCGAAGCGGTCAAGGCGGCGCCATCGAGCAGCGGCGTGCCGCCGAACGTCAGTCTTATCCCGTCGAGATTGAGGAGGGGCGGGGCCATGTCAGCTTTCGGGCAAGGGATGGGGATGGGCGAGCAGCAGCGCGCGGCCGTGGCCGAGCGCGATTTCGAGTCGGCGGCCGGTCTTGTCGAACTTGACCTCGTTGGAAATGGTCAGCGACGAGCCGAAGGCGACCTCGACCTGGTTGAGCGGCCATTTGGCGCCGGTGACGGTCAGGCCGGCAAGTTCGGAAAAGCCGAGGATCGAAAACAGCGTGCCGTCGGCATAATCGAAGCCGGCCTTTCCCAACAGCAAGGGGACACCTTCCTGGGCACCGCTGGTCAGCAGCACCTCCGTTCCGGCCTCGGCCAGGCGCAGGGCGAGCGCCAGATGCAGGAAAGCGTGGTCGGCGCGCTTGCCGCCGAACGCGCCGGCCAGCACAAGGCGGGTCGCGCCGCGCTCCAGCGCGGCGGCGATCGCCAGTTCGCCGTCGGTCTTGTCCTTCTCCGCCGGGAAGGTCTGGCGAGGCACCGAAGCGAGGTCGGCGGGCAGATCGGCCGGGACCGAATCGAAATCGCCCACCCACAGTTCAGGCACAAGGCCGAGCAGCCGGGCATGGCCGATGCCGGCGTCCGCGGCGATGACGCGCGAGCCTTCGACCTGGCGGTCGAGCCGGGGCGTGCGGATGAGATCGCCGCCAAGCAGGATCGTGAATGTGCTCATATCCGGTGGCCTGTACCAGCCCGGCCGCGGAAACGGAAGGCCGGCAAACTGCCACTTGCGTGGTTCGCCGACCCGGCCTATGTGTCGAAACGCTCTAACGGGGTGCCGGACGCAATCTTCGCGGACCGGCTGAGAGGCAATCTCGCCAACCCGCTGAACCTGATCCGGTTTGTACCGGCGGAGGGATTAGACGTTTCGGACAGTCCGACGCCTCAATTCCTTTCAATTCGAACGAAGGAGGCGCCGATGCGCACGCTTTTATACTCTCTTGTTTCCGCCATGATCATGGCGCTGTCCGGGCCGGCCTTGGCCAAGGACAAGCTCACCGTCTACACCTATGAGAGTTTCACAGCCGACTGGGGTCCAGGTCCCGTGGTGAAGAAGGAATTCGAGGCCGAATGCGGCTGCGACGTCGAGTTCGTCTCGGTCGCCGATGGTGTCGCCCTGCTCAACCGCGTCAAGCTCGAAGGCGCGTCGACCAAGGCCGATATCGTGCTCGGCCTCGACACCAATCTTACCGCCGATGCCAAGGCTAGCGGGTTGTTCGCCCCGCATGGCGCGGTGAGCGATGTCAGCGTGCCGGGCGGCTGGACCGACGACGTCTTTGTTCCCTTCGACTATGGCTATTTCGCGGTTGTCTACGACACGCAGAAGCTGAAGACCCCACCGAAAAGCCTGAAGGAACTGGTCGAAGGCACTGCCGACGACAAGATCGTCATCCAGGATCCGCGCACCTCGACGCCGGGCCTCGGCCTGCTGTTGTGGGTGAAGTCGGTCTATGGCGACAAGGCACCGGAAGCCTGGGCCAAGCTCAAATCCAAGGTGTTGACCGTGACGCCGGGCTGGAGCGAGGCCTATGGCCTGTTCACCAAGGGCGAGGCGCCGATGGTGCTGTCCTACACGACGTCGCCGGCCTACCATATGGTCGCGGAGAATACCGAGCGTTACCAGGCGGCTTCGTTCGAAGAAGGTGAGTATCTGCAGATCGAGGTCGCCGGCATCACCACTACCGGAGCCAAGAATCCTCTGGCGGAAAAGTTCATGGCCTTCATGACCGGACCGAAATTCCAGGATGCCATCCCGGAGACCAACTGGATGTTCCCCGCCGGCAAGACGGACAAGCCTCTCAATCCGGCCTTCGACAAACTGGTCAAGCCGACCAAGACCTTAGTGTTCAGCCCCGAGGAGGTCGCGGCCAACCGCAAGGCCTGGGTGGATGAATGGCTGGCGGTGATGAGCAAGTAGACGAAGCGATGGCGCCGGCGCGTCCGACCGATCCCCGCGTCGCCGCCGGCGTCATTGCGCTCGCCGCGATCACATTGCTGATCGGCGGCGCGCTCGCCGGACTGCTCGTCGAGGGCGCCCACGACTTCTCGGGCGCCTGGGCGGCCTTCGATGCCTATCTCCTTCGAGTCGTCCGGTTCACGCTCTGGCAGGCCTCGCTGTCGACCCTGCTTTCGGTCGTCCCGGCACTCTTCGTCGCACGTGCCCTGTCGCGGCATCCGCGTTTCTTCGGCCGCGGCTCCATCCTGCGGCTCTTCGCCGTGCCGCTGGCGCTGCCAGCGATCGTCGCGGCTCTCGGCATCCTGGCGCTTTATGGCCGCGCAGGCTATTTCGCCGGCTTGTTCAGCACGATTGGCGGCCAGGGCTGGCCAGGCATTTACGGCCTGTCCGGCATTATCGTGGCCCATGTCTTCTTCAACCTGCCGCTGGCAACAAGGCTGTTCCTCGAGGCGCTGCAGACCATCCCCGCCGACCAATGGCGGCTGGCAAGCCAGCTCGGCATGGCCGCGCCACCGGCGTTCCGGTTGATCGAATGGCCGACGCTGCGCGCCGCCCTGCCTGGCGTCGCCGGGCTTGTCTTCATGCTCTGCATCACCTCCTTCACCATCGTGCTGACGCTTGGTGGCGGGCCGGCCGCGACGACGCTCGAGGTCGGCATCTACCAGGCGCTACGCTTCGATTTCGATCCCGCGCGGGCGGTCGCCCTGACAATGCTGCAGATCGCCGTGACCTTCATCGTGGTGCTGGCGCTGACGCGGCTCGGCGCCAACGTCGTCGGCGACACCAACCTGCCGGTCGCACCGCGCCGCTATCTCTCCGTCAACGGTACCGAAACCGTGTTCAACGCCGGGCTGATCGTGCTGGCGCTGCTGTTCGTCGTCGGGCCAATGGCCGCGACCGTGGCGGCCGGCCTGGGCGCCGATCTCGGCCGGCTTGCCGGCGAGGCCACTGTCCGCCAGGCGACATTCACGAGTGCCGTGCTCGCCTTCCTGTCGGCGTTGCTTTCGGTGATGCTGTCGCTGGCGCTGACCATGGCGCGCCGGGCACTGGCGCTGAGCCGCCGTGCCGGCGCAAGGACGCTGCTCGAACATGCAACCGATACCGGCGCCGGCTTTGTCCTGGTCGTGCCGCCCATCGTCATCGGCGCCGGCTGGTTCCTCCTGCTGCGTCATGCCGGCGATGTCTTTGCCATCGCCCCGGTCATGGTCGTCACCGTCAACGCCGTCATGGCGATGCCGTTCGCGCTGCGCGCCGTCCGTCCCGCCTATGACGCAGCGAGCGAGCGTCACGAACGGCTTTGCGCGCAGCTCGGCATTTCCGGCTGGGCCAGGCTGCGGCTGGTCGACTGGCCCTCCCTGCGCCGTCCGCTCGCCACCGCTTTCGCTTTCGCCATGGCGTTGTCGCTCGGCGATCTCGGCGTCATCGCACTGTTCGGCAGTGATTCCGTGCAGACCTTGCCCTACCTTCTGCTGGCACGCATGGGCAGCTACCGCACCGCGGACGCTGCCGGTCTGGCGCTGTTGCTTGGCCTCGTCTGCCTCGCATTGGTGCTGGCCGCAGACTGGCTGGGAAGGGAGAAGGCCCGCAATGTCTGACGGGGCGATGGGCAGGAGGGGCGTTCCGGTGCGGCTGGACAAGGTCTCGTTCAGCTATGGCGAGGTTCAACTCGCCTTCGATGTCCAATTCGCCGCAGCGGAAATCACCGCCATCATGGGGCCGAGCGGTTCGGGCAAGTCGACGCTGCTCAATCTGGTGGCCGGCTTCGAGACGCCAGGGTCCGGCCATGTGTTGATCGGTGGGGCGGATGTGAGCGCCGCGCCGCCGGCTGCGCGGCCTGTGTCGATGGTGTTCCAGGAAAACAACCTTTTCGCCCATCTTTGCGTCGAGCAGAATGTCGGGCTCGGCCGCTCGCCATCGCTGCGGCTGACCGAAGCCGACCGCGCTGATATCGCCGGAGCGCTTGCCCGCACGGGCCTTGCCGGCAAGGAAAAGCGCTTGCCGCGCGAACTCTCCGGCGGCGAGCGCCAGCGCGTTGCCCTGGCGCGCGTGCTGGTGCGCGATCGCCCGGTGCTTCTGCTCGACGAGCCCTTTGCTTCGCTCGGGCCGGCCTTGCGCGACGATATGCTCGATCTGGTCGCAGCTGTTCATGCCGAACGCGGCATGACGGTGCTGTTCGTCACGCACCAGCCGGAAGACGCCCGCCGCATCGGCCGTAATGTGGTGTTTCTGGACAATGGGACTGTCGCGGCCAGCGGCACGGCGGACGATTTCTTTGCCGGGGCTGGTCCCGAAGCGTTCCGGCGCTATATCGGTGCGGGTGCCGGGAATGCCGTATCACGGGATATTGCCCGGAAGCGGACATAATTTACGGTCAAACCAGCCTCAGGCGATGGGGCGCTTGCTTGCCATGGCAGAAGTAGTGTGGCTAGGTCCGCCCTACTGGTCCGGCACAAGCCGTGATTTGCCTACAGCATCCGCCGCACGCCCCGAGGGACGCGTGACGGATGCTGTAGAAGTTTGTTTTGCGCATGACAGGTTCCGAGGATCCCCCGATTTTCGTGGTCATGCGCCGGGACCTGAAAGGAAGCCGTTCTGGCGATCGGCACTGACAGATCAAGAAGGAATCCGCTGGCGCGCTTCATGACGCTGGCCGGCTTGGCCGTGGCGCTGGCAAGTTGCCAGATGTTCACGCCGCCGGACGTCCAGGAATCGGGCTTCCAGCCATCCGACAAGCCGATCACTGTCGACAATGTCGTCGCCAACAGCAAGCTTGCCGAGATGGCCAAGGCGCAGCATCCGCGCATCCTGGCCACCTATGGCGGCGAGTATTCAGATCCCAAGCTCGAGCGCATGGTCGCCAAGGTGGTCGGCAATCTGACCGTGGTGTCGGCCAACCCGACCCAGACCTATCGCATCACCATCCTCAATTCGCCCAACGTCAACGCCTTCGCGTTGCCCGGCGGGTATCTCTACATCACGCGCGGTCTGCTGGCGCTGGCCAACGATTCGTCCGAACTCGCTGCCGTCATCGCGCATGAGATGGGCCACGTCACCGCCAATCACGGCCTGCAACGCCAGCAGCTCGAGGCCGAGGAGGGCCTGGCGACCAAGGTGGTCTCGGATGTGCTGGGCGACAGCCCGACCGCCAAGGCGGCACTGATCCGCGGCAAGCTCCGGCTGGCGCAGTTCTCGCGCAATCAGGAACTGGAGGCCGACGCCATCGGCATCAAGTCGATCGGCGAAGCCGGATATGATCCTTATGCCGCCGGCCGCTTCCTGCAGTCCATGTCGGCCTATACCGATTTCCGCTCGATATCAGGCGCCACCGACGCCAGCCTCGACTTCCTGGCAACGCACCCCAACACGCCGCAGCGCATCGACCTGGCGCAACGCCATGCCCGCCAGTTCGGCGCGCCCGGCGTCGGCACGCGCGACCGCGATTCCTTTCTGGCCGGCATAGACGGGCTGCTCTATGGCGACACGCCGGAAGAAGGCTATGTGCGCGGCGAGACCTTCCTGCATCCGGGCCTAGGCGTGTCGTTCACGGTGCCGGACGGTTTCATCATCGACAATTCGGCGGCAGCGGTGACGGCGACCGGGCCAGGCGACATCGCGATCCGCTTCGACGGCGTTTCGATCGACAAGAACCGCGCTTTGACCGACTATATCAGAAGCGGCTGGGTGGCCGGCCTCGACGACAGCAGCGTCAAGCAGGAAACCATCAACGGAAACGAGGCCGCGACCGCGCATGCCGGCGCCGAAGGCTGGCAGTTCGACATCGCGGTGATCCGCGCCGGCGGCCAGGTCTACCGGCTCTTGACCGCGGCACCCTCGGCCAGCACCTCACTGGAGACGGTGGCGCGTTCTGTCAGCGGTTCGTTCCGTATCCTCAGTCCTGCCGAAAAGGCGGCCTTGAAGCCGCTGCACATCCGCGTGCTCACCGTGCAGCCCGGGCAGACCATGGGCTCGCTCGCCGCGCAGATGGTAGGCGTCGACCGCAAGCTCGACCTGTTCCGGGTGCTGAACGCGCTGTCGCCGGGTGCCGCGGTTTCGGCCGGCGACAAGGTCAAGATCGTCACCGACAAGTAAGTCGGTGCCGGCGTTCAGCCGGCTGCGGAACAATCAGCTTCGACACTGCCTGTTCGGACGGTGCGGCGATGGCGTCGCTGTCGTCATCCGGGATTGCCGCCACCGCCGGTGTTGGAGTCGTGGTCGCCGCTATTGCCGCCACGCCAGGGTGCTGATCCGGTTTCCCCTGGCACAATCGGAACCCTTGGCTTGGCGATCTTCGGCGGCGGCGCTTTTGGCACAGGTGTACGGATCAGCTTTATCTTCGTGATGATTTTCGTCACCACCTTGGGCGTACACGCCGCGACCGTCACCGTGCTTCGCTTGGGCGCAAGACCGAGAATGCCCATCGAATAAGCCTCTTGCCGTTCGATGCCGGCCTTGAGGAAAGCCAGAGCACGGGCCGGATCGGCGGGCACGCCATTGCGACCTTCGTTGAAGATCATCGCAAGATCATTCATGGCGCTGATATTCCCCATCGCTGCTGCCGTTAGCATGAGGTCAAGCCCTTTGCCGGTATCGCGCTGGACGCCGACGCCATTGAACAGGGCGTGGCCCCACGCATTCATGGCGTAGGGGTCGCCCCTGTCGGACGCCTGCGAATAGAAGCCATTCCCTTGGGTGGCATTCACGACCCCCCCTATTCCCGAGGAGGCGAGGTGGCCGAGTTCGTAGATGGCGCGGACGTGTCCCTTGTCGGATGCCTCCTGGATAGCCTTCCTGGCCTCGTCGATGTTGCCGGCGACCAGCAGCGCCCGCCCGAGTTGGTAACGGAAGCGGGCGATATCGGGATAAGCTCTCACCGCCGCCTTGCAGGCGCCGACCGCGCCGTCCGCGATCTCGTTCTCTAACCGGCCGGAGACGACGCCTTGCGGGTCGAGCGGCTCGCCGGCGGCCTGGTCGCAGGCGTCTACGCTGGGAGACAGCTTCATCGTCGCGCGTTTCGATGCGTTGCCGGCGCGTATCTGAAAGTCAATTTCGACGGGAGCCGCCGAGCCGATCTGAGGCTCGTAGCGCAATTGGCCGACCTCAGCAGCCATCAGGCTTGACTGCGGCGACAGGACGCGATCCGGCAGGGACAGCGTTCCAACTGCCGGATAGCCAGCGAGTTTGAGGCTGATCGAGTCATTCTTGGCAGGAAAATCCAGCTTCAGCGCAACCGGACCGACGCCGACCGGGATATTGATGTCACGATTATCGAGAGCTTCGGCGGCAGTGGCGACCCGGATTCCGCGCTCCACCACCTGCTGGTTTTGCTGGGCGTCGGGCGCCGGCAGCGTCGATTGCCCCGGCGCGCGCATTAGCACGACGTCATCGATCAGCGAGGAGTTCTCCCACGGAACCTGCCTGCCATTGGTCGCCTTGACCACATCCCGGCGCACGGCGGCCATGACGGATTGGATTTCCTGGTTCGGCGCCAGGGCGCGGCGGGAAAAGGCGGATGAGAAGGGGCTAAGATCGCCGGACCCGTCATAAGCGACGGCTCCGGGCTCGGTGGCAAACGCAATCAGTGCATTCTGCGAGCCTGTTACCTGCGCCAACCCGGTCCCGCCGGAGACGATCAATTGGTCGCGCAGCCAGTAGTCCTTGCGCGGGAACGGATCGTTGCGGCAGGCATCGAGGATGATCACCTGGATCTTCGACTTAGTGCGCAATTGCTGCAGCACGTCGTTGAGTCTGATCGTCTGGACCTCCATGTCGGCCGCATCCGTCAACGACGCGTCAACCGGAATCAGGAAATTCTCACCTCCGATCTGAAAGCCATGGCCGGAATAATAGACGACGGCGAGATCGGCGCCGTCGGCGGCGGCCAGATAGTTGCGGAACTTCTCTTCGAATTGGAGCTTGGTCACATCCTTGGCGACGAACACGTCGAAACCGGCCTGCCGGAACGTATTCGAAACGTCCTCAGCATCCTTGTCGGGATTCTTGAGCGCCGGGATTTCCCGATACTGCGAATTGCCGATCACGAGTGCAATCCTTCGATCGGCGCGAGCGTCGAATGTCGAGAGGCTCACGAGGATCAAGGCAGCAAGGAACGCGTAGCGCCTTAGCATGGCAAAACCCACCTTTGTTAGGGTCTGGTAGCCAGAAAGGACTTTTTGCCATGATTTTCTCTGTTAGAGAAATCACATTCCACATCTCTAAATATGTCACCGAGAGGGTTACATATTTTATTTGAGATAAATCTGATACTTTTGCTCTTGTGTCTCTGTTTTACCGTCAGGCGGCTGTCGCCATGAATTCCGGGTTCTGCTTGACCAGCGCAACCTTGAGTTTCTCCATGGCGCGGGCCTCGATCTGGCGGACGCGTTCCTTGGAAATGCCGAGCGTCTCGCCGAGTGCTTCGAGCGTGGCGCCGTCGTCGTTCAGCCGGCGTTCCTCGATGATCCTGAGTTCGCGCGCGTTCAGCGCATGAAGCGCCTCTTTCAGCCAAAGCGAGCGGCGCGCGACGTCGATCTTGTCGCCGACGATCTCGTCGGGCAGGGGGTCGTCCGACACTAGAAAATCCATTCGCTCGGTAGCGCCCGTATCGTCTGCGAGCGGCGCGTTCAGTGAGGAGTCGGGCGCCGACAGCCGCGAATCCATCATCGCCACATCGGCCTCGGAGACGCCAAGCGCCACCGACACCTCCCGGTAGAGGGTTGTGTTGGAGAGCGGCTCTGGGCCATTCGCCAGCCGGGCACGCAACCGCCGCAGGTTGAAGAACAGAGCTTTCTGCGCCGAACTGGTGCCACCGCGCACGATCGACCAGTTGCGCAGGATGTAATCCTGCATCGAGGCGCGGATCCACCACGTCGCATAGGTCGAAAACCGCACTTCCCGCTCGGGCTCGAAACGGGCGGCGGCTTCCAGCAGGCCGACATGGCCTTCCTGGATCAGGTCGCCGAGCGGCAGGCCGTAGTGGCGGAATTTCGAGGCCATGGAAATGACCAGCCGCATATGGGCGACGGTGATGCTGTGCAACGCGTTCTGGTCGTTGTCGTCTTTCCAGAGCAAGGCAAGCCGATGTTCCTCGTCGCGTTCGAGGTAGGGAGCCCTCATTGCCGCCCGGACCATGATCCGTCCTGCCGTGTCTTCCATCATGAGGCGCTCCCTGGCTCAGGCGATATGACTGACGTTACGAACTTGGCGGGGGACCGGTTGAAATCGCGGCATCGCGCCCTAGAACAGCCAAAACTGCCATGCGCGGGAAAGGTTCCGCTGGCGCGGGCAGGCGGGTGATGCCGTCCGGGCGATTTCGATGAAGTTGCCAGAGGCGTTCAAGCGCTGCAAAAAATCGCTTTTGGAGAATTTGGTTTCTGGACTTCTTTGTTTTTGAAATCTGGTTCCTTATTCTTTTGCCTCTCATCTGTCATTTTCCAACCCTCACAACAGGCCGGATATCAGGCCAAGGACGGGATCACAAAAAGATGAAATGGCTCAAGTCGCTTATCGTAGCCGGAACGCTGCAGGCCCTGGCTGTCACAGCAGGCCATGCCGGCGCCAACCTCGACCAGATCAAGCAGGCCGGCGTGTTCAAGGTCGGCACGGAAGGCACCTATGCACCGTTCACCTACCATGACGCTTCCGGCGCCCTGGTCGGCTTCGATGTCGAGATCGCCAAGGCGATTGCCGACAAGCTCGGCGTCAAGGCTGAATTCCTCGAAGGCAAGTGGGACGGGCTGATCGCCGGGCTCGACGTCAGCCGTTATGACGCCGTCATCAACGAGGTCGGCATCACCGACGCGCGCAAGGCCAAGTATGATTTCTCCGATCCCTACATTGCCTCCAAGGCGGTGCTGATCGTGCGCGGCGACAACACCGACATCAAGACCTTCGCCGATCTCAAAGGCAAGAAGTCGGCCCAGTCGCTGACCTCGAACTTCGGCAAGCTGGCCGAGTCCAACGGTGCGGAGCTGGTCGGCACCGACGGCTTCGACCAGTCGATCCAGCTGCTTTTGACCGGCCGCGCCGACGCCACCATCAATGACAGCCTGTCGTTTCTCGACTTCAAGAAGCACAAGCCCGACGCCAATGTGAAGATCGCCGCGCAAGAGGACAACGCCGACTATTCCGGTGTCATCGTGCGCAAGGGCGACCCGGAACTGGTCGCCGCCATCAACAAGGCGCTGGCCGATATCAAGGCTGACGGCACTTATCAGAAGATCGCCGACACCTATTTCGGCCAGGACGTTTCGAAGTAGCCTTTTCGAGGCGGGCCGGTTCCGGTCCCGCGGCGTATCCAGCGGCGAGCGTCTTTGACGGCTCGCCGCTTTTGTCGTGATATGGCTGACGCATTCGCATTTCGACGACGCGGTTTCGACTAAAGCGCGTGGCGTCGAAACCGATTGATACGACGCGCTTTAGGTCGTTGTTTATACGCATGTCGGTTCCCCAAGACCGAAGTCACTTTTGGGCGACTTGCACTAATCCGGAGGGTCTTTCGTGCCGCACTGGCTGCAACTGATGCTGGAGTCGCTGCCTTCGCTGCTCTGGGCCGCTTTGATCTTCACCGTGCCGTTGACGCTGTTGTCCTTCGTCCTTGGCTTGACGGTTGGCCTGGGTGCAGCGCTCGGCCGGCTGTTCGGACCAAGGCCGCTGGTCATGCTGGTGCGCTTCTATGTCTGGATCTTTCGCGGCACGCCGCTTCTGGTGCAGCTGTTTCTGATCTTCTACGGCCTGCCATCGGTCGGCATCCTGCTCGACGCTTTTACCGCGGCGCTGATCGGCTTCACGCTCAACATCGGTGCCTACACGTCGGAAATCATCCGCGCGGCCATCGGCTCGGTACCGAAAGGCCAGTGGGAGGCCGCCTATTCGATCGGCATGACCTGGAGCCAGGCGATGCGGCGCACCATCCTTCCGCAAGCCGGACGGGTCGCGGTGCCGCCACTCTCCAACACCTTCATCTCGCTGGTCAAGGACACGTCGCTGGCCGCCGCCATCACCGTGCCGGAAATGTTCCAGGCTGCGCAGCGCATCGTCGCCACCACCTACGAGCCGTTGATCCTCTATGTCGAGGCGGCGATCCTCTATCTGGCGCTGAGCTCGGTGCTTTCGGCCTTGCAGACGCGGCTGGAAACCCGGCTCAACCGCTATGGCGGCTTCCTGGAGGCGCGCGCATGATCGGCCTCGGCAACATCGAAAAACGCTTCGGTGACAATCTCGTGCTGAAGGGCGTGACCGTCGCCATCGCCGAAGGCAGCGTCACCGCCCTTGTCGGCCCTTCGGGCGGCGGGAAAAGCACGCTCTTGCGCTGCATCAATCTCTTGGAGATTCCGACCTCGGGCACGGTGCGGATCGGCGACGAGACGCTCGAGTTCCGCCCGGGCGTCAAAGTGCCGGCCGGGGATATCAGGCGGTTACGCCTGCAGACCGGCATGGTGTTCCAGAATTTCCAGCTGTTCCCGCACCGGACCGCGATCGAGAATGTCATGGAAGGCCTGGTCACAGTGCTGAAGTGGTCGCCCGAGAGGGCTCGCGAGCGGGCGCTCGCGCTGCTGGAAAAGGTCGGGATGGCGCATAAGGCCGATGCCTGGCCGGCGACGCTGTCGGGTGGCCAGCAGCAACGCGTGGCGATCGCCCGGGCTCTCGCCCCGTCGCCGAAGGTGCTGCTGTGCGACGAACCGACCTCGGCGCTTGATCCGGAACTGGCGCAAGAAGTGGTCGATGTGCTTGGCAAGCTCGCTAGCGAAGGCACGACCATGGTGATGGCGACGCATGACCTGCGGCTTGCCTCCAAGATCGCCCAGGAAGCGGTGTTCCTCGATGCCGGCGTCATTGTCGAGCAGGGGCCGTCGGCCACTTTGTTCGGCAACCCGGAGCGTGAACGGACCAAGCGCTTCATCGCGACGCTGAAGCAGGAAGCCGAGAAGGAAAGCGGCGGTCAGGCTTAAATTAGGTGCGCCCCTTGCTTGTCCGAGCAACAAAAAACCCGGCGCGAGGCCGGGTTTTTCAAACTCAGAGTTGAAAAAGCTCAGGCAGCTTCTTCCTGCTCGGCTTCTTCATTGTCGGCCTTGGCGCCACGCTTAGGGCCCTTGTTCAGGTTGACCTCGATCAGGCGCACCGCTTCGGTTTCCGACATGCGGTTGACGGCCGCGATCTCGCGGGCCATGCGGTCGAGCGCCGCCTCATAGAGCTGACGCTCGGAATAGGACTGCTCCGGCTGGTTGTCGGCGCGGTAGAGGTCGCGCACGACTTCCGAGATCGAGATCAGGTCACCCGAATTGATCTTGGCATCGTATTCCTGGGCGCGGCGCGACCACATGGTGCGCTTGACGCGGGCACGGCCCTGCACGACCTTCAGCGCGCGCTCGACATAATCCTCTTCCGACAGCTTGCGCATGCCGATGGAGGTCGCCTTGGCGACCGGCACCTTCAGGCGCATCTTGTCCTTCTGGAAGTCGATGACAAACAGTTCCAGCTTGTGACCCGCCACTTCCTGCTCGTCGATCGACACGATCTGGCCGACGCCGTGCGCCGGATAGACGATGTATTCGCCGGTCTTGAAACCGTGACGCGCACCGGTGGACTTCTTCTGCGGGGTGATCGTTGCCATTACGCCCTGAACTCCTTGTTGTGGGCCGGCGGCGGTGCCGGCTGAACTCGTGCGATCGGGGTCACCGACCGTTAGCCGCACAACAGATGAACCCACCGGAAAAGCCGGGACCGGCAAACCGCATGATTGCGATCGCCTGGCCCAGATCGCTCTGGTCCGGAATGGGTTTCTCACCTTTCAGTGATTTGGGGCGTCTGCGCCATAAATCGACGTTGTGTCACCGGCATGTTTCGCTGATGTAACACAAAAAGTCGGAAGAATCAAGGTTTTGCTGAGTTCGCGAAGGCCACAGGTCAGCGCCGCCTGTCAAGGCGGATAATCCCGCGCGCCTGTTACGCAACGTCATACAAGCCTTTACGGCCGTATTGTCAATCGCCTTCGCCGGGTTCGGCGGAGAAGTATTTCTCGAACTTGCCGGCCTCGCCATCGAAGGTCTTGGCGTCTGCCGGCGGCTCCTTCTTGGCGGTGATGTTGGGCCATTTCTCGGCGTATTCGGTGTTGATCTGGAGCCATTTGTCGAGGCCGGGCTCGGTGTCGGGCTTGATGGCGTCGGCGGGGCATTCGGGCTCGCAGACGCCACAGTCGATGCACTCGTCGGGATGGATGACGAGCATGTTTTCGCCTTCATAGAAACAGTCGACCGGACAGACCTCGATGCAGTCCATATATTTGCATTTGATGCAATTGTCGGTCACGACATAGGTCATCGATCGGCTCCGGGACGTCCCAGCTTGAATGGGCCAGTTTTGTTGGGCTTTTTCCGTGAGGTAACGCCTTTGTCAGTCGCTTGCAAGGGTTGCCATGCCTGGCGGCCTCGGCGTTTCCGGAATGGAATTCCAAGCGGCAAGCGCTCCAAGGATGCGTGATGTCGAGTGGAGCGCGTTGTTTGCCGGGTTCTGTTCTGTCCCGCATCCGCATCTTGTGCCACATTGCCCAGCCGCGTCACGAGCGGCATGCCTTACTCTTCGCCAAGCAAGCGGTCGGTCTGGCGGCGTTCTCTCTTGGTCGGACGGCCGCTGCCGGCCTCGCGCAGGGCCGGGATAGCGTCGGGAAGCGCCTCGCCCTTCGGCGTGGGCGGCGGCGACATGTCCTCATAGAGGGTGCGGGCTTCCTCCGCCGGGCCACGCCGCACACCGGCGCCGAGCACTTTCCAGACGAAGATACGCCGGTCGAGCGTGATGGTCAGCACGTCGCCCGGCTTGACCAGATCGGAGGCCTGCGCTGCTTTGTCGCGATTGATGCGCACGCGTCCGGCGACGACGAGCTTGGCCGCCAGCGAACGCGATTTCACCGCGCGCGAGAAGAACAGCCATTTGTCGATGCGCTGGCGGCCTTCAGCAACCATCGAACGAACCGAGCTTAAAGCGTGTCGCGTCTGCGACGCGCTTCAGGTCTTTGGTCCATGCATGTCGTTATCGGCGACATGCATTACTTCTTCAATTGGTCGCGCAAGGCGGCGAGCTTGGCGAAGGGCGAGTCCGGGTCGAAGCGTACCGGACGTTCCTCGCGCGGCTTCGGCTGGAAGGCTGGCTTGGCGCCGCCCTTGCCGCGATCAGGACCGCCCTTGCCGTCGGGCCTGCCGCCCTTCCAGTCGGGCCGGCCTTCGCGGCGCTCGGGACGCTCGCCCTGCGGGCGGCCGTCACGGCGCTGTTCACCTTCACCCTGAGGCTTGGGCTTGAACTTCGAACGGTCGAAGCGCGGCTTGCCGGCGCCGTCGCGCCGCCCTTCCTGGGCGGGCCGTTCTCCGGGACCAGAAGAGGCCGGTGCGCCACCAGCATCGGCTGGTGCATTGCCTCGGCCACGGCCTTGTCCGTTGCGCTGGCGGTTGTTGCGGCCTTCGTGATGGCGGGGGCGCTGTTCGAAACGACCCTGGCGCCACAACAGGATCGGCTTGGGAGCTTCGGCAGCGGGCTCGCCGGCGGCCGCTTCGGCCACCGCGGCAGGCTCGCCCGAAACCGCCTCCGTCGCCGGCGAAGCCTCGGAAACCGGTTCCACTGGCGCGGCCTCGACGGGCTCGGCTTCCGCCTCGGGCTCGGGAGCAGGTTCCGCAGCGGCTTCGGCGACGGCCTCCGCTGCAGGCTCCTCCACGGCCTCGGCGGGAGCGTCCGGCTGCTCTTCCGCGGCGGGCTCCGCAGCCGCTTCCGCGACGGCTTCCGCCGGAACGTCAACGGTGGCTTCGACGGCAGCCGATTCCGAGCTCTCGACCGCGGCTTCCGCGGCCGTATCCGTTGCGGCTGCCTCCGCGGCCTTGGCCTGCTCGGCGCGAGCGGCTTCTTCCGCCGCGAGCTTGGCCGCGGCGGCTTCCCGCGCGGCATTGTCCTGCGCCTCGAGCCGTGCCTTGACTTCGGCGGCCGGCTTCGGCTCGGAGCGATAGCCGAGACCCCTGAGGATTTCTTCCATGTCGTCGGCGGTGGCGCCGAGGATCGACATCATCGGCGGCGTCACCATGAAGGACTGGCCGTCATAGGCGCCGTCCGGCCGCTGGCCGAGGCCAGGCTTCCAGTTGGTCGCCGGACGGATAAGATCCGCCAGCCGCTCCAATATGTCGATGCGCACGGCGCGGCGGCCGAGGTTGCGGTAACCGGCGAGCTTGTAGAAGGCCTTGTCGAAGGCCGGATCGATGACCACCGACGTGCGGCCCGACGCCAGCGCGTGGACGACGTCGCCGAAACCCGGCTTGTCCTTGCCATCGTTCATCAGCGCCCACAGCAAGGTCACCAGCCCGGCGGGGTTGGGTTTGATCAGTGCCGGCACGAAGACATGGTAGGCGCCAAAGCGCACGCCGAGCCGGCGCAGCGCCGCACGGCCTTCCTGGTCGAGCGACTTCATCTCCTCGGCGATGTCGCGGCGGTTGATGACGCCGAAATTCTCGACCAGTTGGAAGGCGATGCCGCGGCCGATACCGGAGATCTGCTCGGCATTCTTCAGGTCGACCAGCGGCTTCAGCAGCGTTTCGATCTGGAAATTGACGAAACGTTCGGCGCGCGCGGCGACCTTGTCGCGCGCCGGGCCGGTCAACTGTTCGTCGGCCAGCAATACGAGGCGCGGCTTCAGCGCGTCCTCGCCGGAAACCAGCGTGCCGATCGGCGCGCCGATCCAGCGCAGCGTGCCGTCCGAGCCAAGCGCCAGGTCGCCATTGGCGCAGGCGCCGAAGCGTTCGGCGCGCGCCTCGAATTCGGCGGCCAGCGCCTTTTGCGCGGCCGTGCGTACGGCCTTGGCGTCTTCGCCGCCTGCGGTCTGGTCGGCGGTGAAGCGGAACCCCTGCAACTCGCCGACATGGTGGCCTTCGACAAGGACGGTTCCGGTAGGACTGATTTCGGCTTCAGGCATGGTATTTTCTCTAAGGCGCCGCATGAGGACGGAAGTCCTGCGGTCTACAAAGCGTTTCGTCAACCGCTCATGCAGCGCATCCGACAATCTGTCTTCGATTTCGCGCGTCTTTTCCTGCCAGTGTGCCTGATCGGCCAGCCAGCCAGGCCGGTTCGACACGAATGTCCAGGTGCGGATTTGGGCGATGCGGTGCGACAGCGTGTCGATGTCGCCCTCGGTGGTGTCGGCGCGGCGCACCTGCTCTGCCATGTAGTTTTCGTCGACATGGCCGTGGCGGACGAGGTCCATGTAGATCGAGGCGATGAGATCGGCGTGCTGGGCCGGCGCGATCTTGCGGTAGTCGGGCAGCGCGCAGGCTTCCCAGAGCAGCGCCACGCGCTTGGCATCGGTGGCCTGCGCGCGGATATCGCTATCGCGCGACAAATATTCGAGCGCCTGTGCATCGACGGCGGGCAGCGCGCGCGTCAGGCCCTCGACCGGCGCGTTGGTCTCGATCGAGCGCTTCAGCGCATCGAGGCTGGCGAAATCGAACTGTGCCGTGCGCCACTGCAGCACCTTCACCGGATCGAAGTCATGGCCTTCGATCTTCTTGACCAGCTCTTCGTCGAGCGGGTCGACCTGGCCGGTGACGCCAAAGGTGCCGTCGCGCAGATGCCGGCCGGCACGGCCGGCGATCTGGCCAAGCTCGGCCGCCGTCAGATTGCGGTACTGGTAGCCGTCGAATTTGCGGTTCTGGGCGAAGGCGACGTGGTCGAGATCGAGGTTGAGGCCCATGCCGATGGCATCGGTAGCGATAAGATAGTCGACATCGCCCGACTGGAACAGCGCCACCTGGGCGTTGCGGGTGCGCGGCGAGAGCGCGCCGAGCACGACGGCCGCACCGCCCTGCTGGCGCCGGATCAGCTCGGCAATCGCGTAGACCTCGTCGGCGGAGAAGGCGACGATCGCGGTGCGGCGCGGCAGCCGGGTCAGTTTCTTGGAACCGGCATAGGCGAGATGCGACAGCCTCGGCCGCGTCACCACCGAGACGCCCTTCAGCAGGCGCTGCAGGATGCCGTGCATGGTGGCGGCACCAAGCAGCAGCGTCTCCTGGCGGCCGCGCAAGTGAAGGATGCGGTCGGTGAAGATGTGGCCGCGCTCGAGGTCGCCGGCAAGCTGTACTTCGTCGATGGCGACGAAAGCGGCATCCGTCTCACGTGGCATGGCCTCGACGGTGCAGACGGAATACTTCGCGCCTGGCGGCTGGATCTTCTCCTCGCCGGTGATCAGCGCCACCTTGTGGGCACCGACCTTTTCGCAGACGCGGGTGTAGACTTCCCGCGCCAGCAGCCTGAGCGGCAGGCCGATCACACCCGTTTCGTGCGCCACCATGCGCTCGATGGCGAGATGGGTCTTGCCGGTGTTGGTCGGCCCAAGCACGGCGGTCACGTCGCGCCCCGACAGGATCAGCGGCTGGGTGTGTTTCGGCTGGATGTTCATCGGCTCGGAAATAAGGCTTTCTGGCCACTCGTTGTCGGGAGCGTGCCTGGGCGGCGCGTATGACAGGCGACACATAGGGATTTCGGGCGCGAAGCGAAAGCGGAATGTTCCGGCAGCTAGCTGGGACGCTCGCTTCTATCCGCAAATAAGTCGCTGCTTAACAGTTGGAACGAGTCTGGAACGAATCGGCGACGAATCGCTGACTCACCGAGATTCCGCTTTTGTTCACGGCTACATATGGATTTTCGGACCCTGACTCTCACCACATGCTGAATCGCGGAATTGGCCCGTTTTGTGCTTGGCCGGCCATGCCGTTAAGCTTTGCCGGAGAATGACGGAAACGGCTCGATGCCTTTTGCGCAAGATTATGAAATTGTTAATCTTTCTGAATTGAGTGTTAAGGAGTTCCGAGCGATTCCTGGCCATTAATGTTAACTTCCGCTCAAAGCCAGAACAAATCGGCGACAAAACGGCGCCAGCGATATTTTCCCGTTTTGTTCCTCCAATATGTGGTGTTGTGAACAGCTTATCCACCGACAATCCACAGGCTTGATCACAGGGTTCGCACAGATGGCGCTGCCGCCATTAACCTTTGCGTGCCGGATTGGGGCATTGCGCCGCAGCGGACCTTTTGTGGCGGCCGCGCATCGAATGAAGACGGACCGGTTCCCCGGTCCGTTCGCGACAGGCTGAGGCCGCCGGACGTCAGGCGAAGTACTGTCCACCATTGGCCGTGATGGTCGAGCCGGTGATGAAACCGGCATCCTGCGAAGCGAGGAAGACGACGCAGCGGGCGATCTCTTCCGGTTCGCCAAGGCGGCCGACCGGAATCTGCGGCAGGATGCGCTCGTTGAGCACCTTCTCGTCGATCGCCTTGACCATCTCGGTGGCGATATAGCCCGGGCAGATGACGTTGACGGTGATTCCGGCGCGAGCCCCCTCCTGGGCCAGTGCCTTGGAGAAGCCGATGTCGCCGGCCTTGGCGGCGGAATAATTGACCTGGCCGGCCTGGCCCTTCTGGCCGTTGATCGAGGAGATGGTGATGACGCGGCCGTATTTGCGGTCGCGCATGCCGCCCCAAAGCGGGTGCGTCATGTTGAAGACGCCCGACAAATTGGTGTCGATGACCTCCTTCCACTGCTCGCGCGTCAATTTGTGGAACATGGCGTCACGGGTGATGCCGGCGTTGTTGACTAGCACCGAGACCGGGCCGAGATCGGCCTCGACCTGTTTGATGCCCGCGGCGCAAGCGTCGTAGTCGGCGACCGACCATTTGTAGACCGGAATGCCGGTTTCGGCCTTGAACTTCGCCGCCGCCTCATCGTTGCCGGCGTAGTTCGCGGCGACCGAATAGCCGGCGTTCTTCAAAGCGATCGAGATCGCCGCGCCAATGCCTCGCGATCCGCCGGTGACGATTGCTACCTTGGTCATGCGTTTCCCCTTTTGATATCGCCCTGTTGTCGGGCTTGGCAGGCACTGGATATGAAACGGGCGGCTCGCGCCGCCCGTCAAGGATTTGTCAGAGCGCTTCCACGCACAGGGCGACGCCCATGCCGCCGCCGATGCATAATGTGGCGAGGCCCTTCTTGGCGCCGCGGCGCCGCATCTCGAAGACCAGCGTGTTGAAGATGCGGGCGCCGGAAGCGCCGATCGGATGGCCGATGGCGATGGCGCCGCCGTTGACGTTGACGATCGAGGGATCCCAGCCCATACCCTTGTTGACCGCGCAAGCCTGCGCGGCGAAAGCCTCGTTGGCTTCGACCAGATCGAGATCGCCGACCGACCAGCCAGCCTTCTCCAGCGCGCGCTTCGAAGCCGGGATCGGGCCGGTGCCCATGATCGCCGGGTCGACGCCGGCGGTTGCCCAGGAGGCGATGCGCGCCAGCGGCGTGATGCCGCGCCTTGCGGCTTCGGCTTCGCTCATCAACAGCGCGCCGGCCGCGCCATCATTGATGCCGGAAGCGTTGGCGGCGGTCACGGTGCCTTCCTTGTCGAAGGCCGGCTTCAGCTTGGTCATGGCATCCAGCGTCGCGCCGTGGCGGATGTACTCGTCCTGGTCGACAATGGTGTCGCCCTTCCGGCCCTTGATGGTGAAGGCGACGATCTCGTCCTTGAACTTGCCGGCCTTCTGCGCCGCCTCGGCCTTGTTCTGCGAGGCCAGCGCGAACTGGTCCTGGTCGTCGCGGGTGATCTGGAACTGGCGGGCGACGTTCTCGGCGGTGTTGCCCATGTGATAGCCGTTGAAGGCATCCCACAGCCCGTCCTTGATCATGGTGTCGATCATCTTGTAGTCACCCATCTTGACGCCGGCGCGCAGATGTTCGGCGTGCGGCGACAGCGACATCGACTCCTGGCCGCCGGCAATGATCACCTTGGCATCGCCCGTGGCGATCTGCTGCATGCCGAGCGCGATGGCGCGCAGGCCCGAGCCGCAAACCTGATTGAGGCCCCAGGCGGTGGTCTCCTTGGGCAGGCCGGCCAGAATCGAGGCCTGTCGGGCGGGGTTCTGCCCCTGGGCCGCGGTCAGCACCTGGCCGAGGATGACCTCGTCCACGTCGGCCGCCTCGACACCGGCGCGCGACAAAAGTTCCTTGATGACGACGGCGCCGAGCTCATGCGCCGGCGTGGCGGCAAACGCGCCGTTGAAGGAGCCGACAGCCGTGCGCGCGGCGCTGGCAATGACGATGGAATCGGACATTTTCTTCTCCAGACTTCAAGGATGTTGTTCTGTCGTTGAGGACTTTTCTTGCCCTTTCCCAATCCCAAGTCAAACCGGAAATCGGCATGGCGCCCATGCGCGGCAAGCAGGGGCGCGTGGCGCAGTACCGGCGGGCTGGCCGCTGCTGCGCAGCATATTTTGCCTGCTATGCAGCATTATGTGATCCCGCACTGCACAAACTGCTTGGAATTATGAGGCTTTTGCGCATATCCTCAAAGAGGGCGCAATCGTTACCGGCTGCTTACTCAGGCGCGCCGGTGTCCGGGGAGGATGCAGATGGCCGCAAAAGACGACCCGATTATTATCAAGAAATACGCCAATCGCCGCCTCTATAATACGGGGACGAGCACGTATGTGACGCTCGAGGATCTGGCCGAAATGGTCAAGAAGGGCGAGGAGTTCACCGTCCAGGATGCCAAGACCGGTGACGACATCACGCATCCGGTGCTGACACAGATCATTTTCGAGCTTGAGAACAAGGATGGGCAGAACATGCTGCCGATCCCGTTTCTGCGCCAGTTGATCGCCTTCTATGGCGACCAGATGCAGATGATCGTGCCGAGCTTCCTCGAACAGTCGATGATCGCCTTTTCCAAGGAACAGGAGCGGTTCCGCGAGCAGATGAAGGGCGCCATCGGCAAGTCGCCGCTCGACGTCATGAAGATGGCGACGCCGATGAAGGCGCTGGAAGAGCAGACGCGACGCAACATGGAAATGTTCCAGAACGCGATGCGGCTGTTCACACCGTTTCCGCCCGCGGGCTCAGCGCCGGCCGCGGCCCCCGCCGAACCGGCCAGGAAGGAAGCGCAGCCCGAAAAGCCCGACGATCTGCAACAGCTGAAGGATCAGATCGCGGCCATGCAGCGCAAGCTCGACACGATGTCGTGAGCCGGCTGGTCAGCCGGCAAGGCTTGGCCAGATCCGGCCCTTGCCAGCGTCCGCACTAGGACGAGCACCGCGCCGACATCCCGCCGCTTGAACGGCCGCACGATAAGCGCTGCCGGTCTGCCCGCCGGGCTCCGCGTTTGGATCATGCCCGCAGAGTACCGGGCTCCTTGCCCGAGGCGAAGGGAAGCTCTTCGTCCTGCCAGCCTGAAATGCCACCGATCATGATCTTGACCGGCAAGCCGAGGCTGGCCAGTTTGAAGGCTGCCCGATCCGCGCCATTGCAATGCGGGCCGGCGCAATAAACCACGAACAGCGTGCCTGCCGGCCATTCCGCCATCCGCCCGGCCGAAATCTCACGGTGCGGCAGGTGGAGTGCGCCCGGCACATGGCGGCGCTCATAGGCTTGCGGCGAACCGACCACATGCAGCAGCACAAAGTCCGGCTCGCCGGTGCGTAGAGTGGCGGCGACGTCGGAACAGTCGGTCTTGACCGAAAGCCGGTGCAGGAAATGGTCGCGGGCAATCTCCGGAGATGCCGCCGGTATGTCTGTCACGTAGCTCATTAGGCGTCCCCATCTCTGATGGAGCTCGTCTCCATCTGCTGATGGATCTGGGGTAGCGCAGCGGGCCAGGCGATTGCAGCTGGCAGCTTTGCCATATATCGTCAAGATCATGCCAAATATGCCCCTTGCCAATCCGCGTCCCATCAGTTCACCTCTTGCCAATCGGCTTGTCGTTGCCGTTGCCTATGACGGGCTGTGCACGTTCGAATTTGGCGTGGCGGCCGAGATGTTCGCCTTGCCCAGGCCGGAGATGGGCGCGGATTGGTACCGCTTCGCCGTCGCCGGCATAGATGCCGGTGAAATGCGCGCGATGGGCGGCGTGCGCATCGTCGCCGATGGCGGACCCGATCTGATCGGCGAGGCCGGCACGGTGATCGTGCCTGGATGGCGCGGCGTGGATTGTCCGGTGCCGCCATTGCTGATCGAAGCGCTTCGCAAGGCCAACGCGCGGGGCGCTCGTATCCTGTCCATCTGCTCGGGCGTCTTCGTGCTTGCCGCGGCCGGCCTGCTCGCAGGCAAGAAGGCGACCACGCATTGGCGCTACAGCGAGAGGCTGAGGGAGATGTATCCCGACATCGCCGTGGTCCCGGACGTCTTGTATATCGATGAGGGAAGCGTGCTGACATCGGCCGGAAGTGCTGCCGGCATCGATCTGTGCCTGCACCTGGTCCGGCGCGACTTCGGCACCAAGGCGGCCAACATGGTGGCGCGCCGCCTGGTCGTGCCGCCACATCGGGATGGCGGCCAGGCGCAATATGTCGAGAGCTCGGTTCCCGAGATCCATGAACGCAGCCGGCTTGGACCGTTGATCGACAGGATGCGCGCCGATATTTCCGCCGATTATCCCGTCGCCATCCTGGCCGGCCTGGCCGGGATGAGCGAGCGGACATTTCTGCGCCGGTTCGCGGCCGCAACCGGCGTCACGCCGGCGCGCTGGCTGCTTTCGGAACGGCTTTCGCGGGCGCGCACGCTACTGGAAGACACTGATATGCCGATCGAACGGATTGCCGAGACGGCCGGATTTGGCGCGGCTGCGACGTTACGGCATCACTTTCGTCAGCAGTTCTCGACCACGCCCGCCGCGTACCGGGCGCGGTTCGGGGCCAACGCCAGCTCCACCTGACGGCTTCACACGCCGTCAGGGCAACAGCCCCTCATAGCGGCCGCGCGGCCGGATGATGCTGCCGCTGACGATCTGTTCGACCATGTGCGCGGCCCAGCCGACGCTGCGTCCGAGCGCGAACAAATGGAAGGGCGCATCGCGCGGCAGGCCGAGGCCGCGCGTCAGCACGGCCAAGGTAAAATCGATGTTCGGGCGGGCGCCGGTCGCGGCAGTGGCGGCCGCTTCCAGTGCGCGCAAGGTCTCGTCGGTATTGCCGATGGCCGACAGAAGCGCCGTGGCCCGGGGATCGCCCTCGGGATAAAGCTGATGGCCGAACCCAGGCAGCGGCCGGTCATGGCCGAGCCAGCGCCGGATCGTGGCATCGGCGCCGTGGCGCGCCGCATCCTCCGCCAACTGCATCACGGCTTCGCCGGCCCCACCGTGCCGCGGGCCCGAAAGTGTCGCGAGGCCCGCCAGCAGGCAAGCGGCTGGCGAGGCGCCGGTCGAGGCCGCGACGCGGGCGGCGAAGGTCGAGGCGTTGAGTTCGTGATCGGCGAGCAGCACGAGGGCGCGGCGGATCGCTTCGGCGCCGCCATCATCGACCGACCAGCCCCGCGCCAGTCGCCGATGCACCGGATCCGGTCCCGCCGAGGCGCCAAGGGCGCCGGCGAGCGTGCCGATTGCGCGCGCGGCGTCAACGCACAGCGAGGCGGCGCTGCGCCCAAGCGAAGGTCGCCCCTGGCCGGCGAGCAGGGCGAGTTGCGTAAAAGCCTGGGCGCGGCCGAACTGATGCGGTGCATCCGGCGCAGGCGCCTCGAAATGGACCGGTTCAGGGAGGGTCCAAAGCACGCTGGCAGTCTCCTCCAACGTGGCATGGTCGGACAGCGCGGCGGCGTCCTGGCCGCGATAGATGAGCTGGCCGTGCCAAACGGTCGAGACCGCGGTGACGATCGACGGCTCACCCCAGGCAATGGCGCTTTCGGCGATGGCCGAGGGGCTGCGTCCGCGTGCCCTGCGCGTTGCAAGTGCTGCAATATCGTCGGCGCGATATTCGCTACGGCGCGGATCGGCGCGGTCCGGGCGCATGCCGATGCGCCCGCGGCTGACATAGGCATAGAGCGTCTGCGGCCGCACCTTGAGCCTCTCCAGCGCCTCCTCCCGCGACAACCATTCCGACATTTCTGGCCTTGATATTGATTCTATTGATCAAGATTGATGATCGCTTTGCCTAGCTCTATCTCCGATCCGCAAAAGCTTCAAGGAGACAAGGCCATGGCGAATGGGCTCGATGATGTGGTGGCGGCCGAAACCGTGCTGTCCGACGTGGATGGCCTGGGCGGCCGCCTGACGATCCGCGGCCATTCGCTGCCGGAACTGGCCGGACGATGGAATTATCCGCAAGTGGTGCGCCTGCTGCTCGATGGCTTCTTCGAGGATCTGCCTGATGATGCCGAACTGGCGACGAGGCTCGGCGAGGCCCGCGTCGAGGTGTTCGACCGGCTCCTGCCTTCGCTGACCTTGCTGGCGCCGCTTGACGTTTACAGCGCCATGCGCGCCGGGATGGCTCTTTTGCCCGACGGCGAGACACTGACGGACGCCTTACGGCTGATCGCGGCGCCGGCGGTGCTGACGCCTGCTCTGCTGCGCCTGCGGCGCGGTGAGCAGCCGGTGGCGCCGGACGACAAGGCTGGTCATGCCGTCGACATGCTGCGGATGCTCAGGGGTTCCGTTCCATCGCCGGCGACGGCAAAGGCGCTCGACACCTATCTGGTGACCGTCTGCGACCATGGTCTCAACGCCTCGACCTTCGCCACCCGCGTCGTCGCTTCGACATTGGCCGGGCTGACTTCGTCGGTGCTGGCAGGTCTAGGCGCGCTCAAGGGGCCGCTGCATGGAGGCGCGCCCGGCCCGGTCATCGAAATGCTCGACGCGATCGAGGCGCATGGCGACGCGGCCGGCTGGCTGCGCGACGAGATCGCGCATGGCAGGCGCATCATGGGTTTCGGCCATCGCATCTACCGCGTGCGCGATCCGCGCGCCGATGTGCTCAAAGCGGTTGTGCGGCAGCTCGGCGGCGAGGGTGAGACCGGCCGACGGCTGGCTTTCGCCGAAGAGGTCGAGCAGACGGCGCTCGAGGTGCTGCGGATCGCCAAGCCGCAGCGCTCGCTGCAGACCAATGTCGAGTTCTACACCGCGCTGGTGCTGGAAGCGGCGGGTTTTCCGCCGCAGGCTTTCAGCAACGTCTTTGCCGCCGGCCGCGTTGCCGGATGGATCGCGCATGCGCGCGAGCAGCAGACGACCGGACGGCTGATCCGTCCGCAATCGCGCTATGTCGGTCCGGTGACGGATCTGGTCGCTTAGGCTTCCCTGCCGATTCGAGACGCCAGCTCCTCCGCTTGAAGCGGAGGAGCTTTTCCGCATGACCGAAATTTCATGTGATCACGCGACCGTGTTCGTGTTCTTGCCTTGGTCCGTCCTTATATGCTGCACTGCAACATAGGTCGCCGGCAGTTGCTTCCTTTCAATGACGTGAGGGCAGCTTGGCGCATCAGCATGACAGGAACGCCATGACGAAGAACGGCAAGGCGGAGGAAAAGAAGAGGATCAACATCGCGCTTCAGGGCGGCGGCTCGCACGGCGCCTTTTCCTGGGGTGTGCTCGACCGGCTGCTGGAGGATGGCAGGCTGGAGATATCGGCCGTCTCCGGCACCAGCGCTGGCGCCATGAACGCCGTGGCGCTGGCCGACGGATATGTGCGCGGCGGTGTCGACGGGGCGCGCAAGAAGCTGGATGATTTCTGGCGTGCCGTGGCGGCGAAAGGCCGGTTCAGTCCGGTGCAACGGATGCCGTGGGACGTCGCCTGGGGCAATTGGTCGATCGAGAACACGCCGGGCTACGTCGTCTTCGACACCATGTCTCGGGTGTTCTCGCCCTATGTCGCCAACCCGCTCGGCCTCAATCCGCTGCGCGATGTGGTGGAGCAGGAGATCGACTTCAAGAATGTCCGTGCCTGCAAGTCGATGGAGCTGTTCATCTCCGCCACCAATGTCGAGACCGGGCAGTTGCGGGTTTTCTCCGACGGCGAGATCGACCTCGACACGGTGATGGCCTCGGCCTGCCTGCCGCAACTGTTCCGCGCCGTCGAGATCAAGGGCGTACCCTATTGGGATGGCGGCTATGGCGGCAATCCGGCGCTGTTCCCGTTCTTCAAGTCGGCGGCGACCGAGGATGTGCTTTTGGTGCAGATCAATCCGGTGGTGCGCGAGGGCACGCCAAAGAGCGCCAACGAGATCCAGAATCGGATCGACGAGATCACCTTCAACGCGGGGCTGTTGCGCGAATTCCGGTCGATCGCCTTCGTCAAGGAACTGATCGCCGCCGGCCGCCTGCCGCATGGCGAATACCGCGACATCCGCATGCACCGCATCGATGCCGACGAGGCGTTCAAGGATCTGTCGGCTTCGTCCAAGGTCAATGCCGAATGGGCGTTCCTGAGCTATCTCAGAGATCTCGGCCGCACCGCCGCCAGTGACTGGCTGGAGGAAAACTACGACGCCGTCGGCAAGCGGCCGACGCTGGATCTCTCGGGCGAACTCGGCGATGGCTACAAGCCGGTGCGTGGTCCAGCACCCGGCCGTCGGGTCAAGGAGTTTCTTGCCGCGCGCAAGAACCCGGAGGCGGAGCGCCGCCGGGCCTGAACCCGCCGGCGCCCGCTGTCATTGGATGGCGCCTGGCAATCCGGCGATCCGGCGGGTCGACAACCTTCGCGTGTGTGGGAGGCTTCATCATGCTGACGCCTGCTGCCAGCGACGTTGCGCGCTGTCGCACGGCATGGCTGGACAATGGTGCGCGGAGCGGTCCACACCAACCTCTGCGACCGGCACGGAAAATAGTCCGGGTTTACGCAGCCGCATTGTGCTCGTGGTGCATCGCGAACCGGTGGGCCTTTCCGATCCCCGACATTCCGTGCGGCAGCGTGTCGACGCCTCGCTGCGCCGGACCCTATGCCGGCGACCTGCCTCGGAGAACCTCGCCTGATTGGCGCGCCTTGGATTTTTGCGAGGAATCTCAATGTATTGGCCAACTTCACGAAGCCGCGCTTCGATATTGTTTCGCTGGCCGAAAATTTTCTGGCCCGTTCCTCGAAATGGTATCCTCGTAAAGTATCCAGCGAGGATGACGGCTCCATCCCGGCGTGCATCGCGCTGTCCGTCGGCAATGAAAGATCAGTCGTTCGAGGCTGGTGAGTAAAGGCGGATCGTGAGCTGGCTGCGAGGCCGCTGAACCAGTATTTTAGCAGATCGAGAACCGTTTCCCGGCGGCCACACCTTGCCCGGTCACGCAATGCTGCTGCAACTTTCGGACTATATTGCGGTGCAACTTTGATGTAGAAGCGCGCTCGCCTATCACGGCAATTTGAACACGGTCAGGCGCGCACCCATATCGGCGACGCGCCCGCGTCATCAAGGCGCGGTGCTGGCCGAACCCGCAGTGGAAAAATGACGATGCCTAAAATCAGGTTTCACAAGCTTGCAGCCATTGTTGTGCTCATCGGTTTCGCTGCGTGGATGGCGACAGGCGAGTTCTCGTCGGTCGGCAGCGTAGCGGCGAACAAAGCCAAGGCGGCCGAAGTTGAGCAGGGCAAGGCGCCGGACGCGAGCAAGCCGAAGGCGGCGGAAGCCGAACCGAAGGCGACGTTGCGCACCGTCGCGGTGGTGACGCCGCCGCGTAAGACCTATGCGCGCGCCATCCGCATTTCCGGGCTGACCGAGGCCGACAAGCGCGCGGTGCTGGCAACGCGTGTCGCCGGCGTCATCGACAAGCTGCCGGTCAAGCAGGGCGATCACGTCAAGACCGGCGACCTGGTGCTGATGCTCGCGGCGGAAGATAAGATCTCGATGGTCGACAACGCCAAGCAGCTTGTGGCGCAACGCCAGGCAGAGCTGGACGCAGCCCTGCGGCTGATGAAAACCGGAAACCTGCCCAAGCTGCAACTCGACACCGCGCGCTCCAATCTGACCCTGGCGCAGTCGCAGCTCGATACCGCCCAGGCCGAGCTAGACCGTAACGAAGTCAAGGCGCCATTCGACGGCGTCATCGACCGGGTACCGGTGGAACTCGGCAGCTCCGTCATGCAGGGCGGCGAGGTGGCGACCATCCTCAAGCTCGATCCGGTGATCGCGCGCGGCGAGATCAGCGAGCGCGACCTCGGCTACCTCAAGCTCGGCGACAAGGCCAATGTGCGGCTGGTCGGCGGCCAGACGGTCGAAGGCACGGTGCGCTACATCAGCCGCGATGCGTCGTCGGCGACCCGCACCTTCCGTATCGAGGTCGCCATTCCAAATGGCGACGGCTCGGTGCCGGCCGGCATGACGGCGGAAATCCAGCTCAGCGCGCTGCCGACCGACGCGGTGCTTTTGCCGCGTTCGGTGGTGACGCTGGGCGACAAGGGCGATCTCGGCATCCGCGCCGTCGGCAAGGACAACAAGGTGGCGTTCTTCCCGATCGACCTCGTCGACGACACGCCGACCGGCCTCGTGCTTGGCGGCATCCCGGCCGATGCGCGCATCATTGTTGCCGGTCAGGAGCTGGTGAAGGAAGGCGATGAGGTCAAGCCCGTCGAGGCCGACCAGGCGACCATCAACAAGCTGATCGGCGAAGCCACCGCCGGCACGCAGTAGCGCAGCGACGCCGGCGCCGGGCCTTGCCCGGCGACAGGCTTCGCTCGCCACTCTCGAAAGCAACAGCAGGCACACCTCATGGATATCGTCAGACTCGCAATCAACAATGCCCGCCTGACCATCTCGGTCCTGGTCTTCCTGCTGATCGCAGGCTGGGTCGCCTATCAGTCGACGCCGAAGGAAGCGGAACCCGACGTTCCTATCCCTATGATGTATGTCAGCCTGATCTATCAGGGCATTTCGCCGGAGGATTCGGAGCGGCTTCTGCTGCGGCCGATGGAAAGCAAGCTGAAAAGCCTGAAGGGCCTCAAGGAAATGCGCTCGGCCGCCTTCCAGGGCGGCGGCTATGTGCTGGTCGAGTTCCAGCCGCAGACGAACCTGGCGACGGCACTGCAGGATACACGCTCCAAGGTGCAGGACGGCAAGGCGGACCTGCCGCAGGCGGCCGAGGAGCCTGTCGTCACCGAGGTCAACATCTCCGAGTTTCCGGTGCTCGTCGTCACCCTGTCAGGCGAGTTGCCCGAACGCGTGCTGGCCGCCGCCGCGCGCGAACTGCGCGACCGCATCGAGGAAGTCCCCGGCGTTCTCGAAGGCTCGCTGCAGGGCTCCCGCGACGATCTCGTCGAAGTCGTCATCGATCCGATGAAGCTGTCGTCCTATGGCTTGCAGCTCGACCAACTGATCGGCGCCGTCGGCGCTTCCAACAGCCTGGTCGCCGCCGGCAATATCGAAGGCTCCGAAGGCAAATACGCCGTCAAAGTGCCGTCGCTGATCGAAACCCCCGAGGATGTGGCGGCGCTGCCGGTGGTTGCCGGCCCCAATGCCGTCGTGCAGGCCAAGGACATAGCGACGATCCGTTCGACCTTCGCCGACGCCACGACGATCACGCGCCTCAACGGCAAGCCGGCCATCGCCATCGAGGTGAAGAAGCGCATCGGCGCCAATCTGATCGACACGCTGACGAAGGTCAGGGAGGTGTCCGACACCTTCGTCAAGACCATGCCCGAGGGCATGCACGTCACCTACACGCAGGACAAGTCGGTCTTCGTCAACCAGCTGCTCGGCGACCTGCAGAATCACGTGATGATCGCCGTCATCCTGGTGTTCATCGTCATCCTCTACGCGCTGTCCGGGCGTGCCTCGCTGCTCATCGGGCTGGCCATTCCATCATCCTTCCTGATCGGCATCCTGCTGTTGGCGATGATGGGCTACACGATCAACATGATCGTGCTGTTCAGCCTCATCCTGGCGGTCGGCATGCTGGTCGACGATGCCATCATCGTCACCGAATTCGCCGAACGGCGCATGAGCGAGGGTATGCCCAAGCAGGAAGCTTTCGCGCTCGCCGCCAAGCGCATGGCCGGTCCGGTCATCGCGGCGACGATGACGCGCATCGCCGCCTTCTCGCCGCTGCTGTTCTGGCCCGGCATCATCGGCGATTTCATGAAGTACATGCCGATCACGCTGATCGTCACACTGTCGGCATCGATGCTCTATGCGCTGGTCTTCGCGCCGACACTGGGCGCAATCTTCGCCAAGGCGCCGCAGCATCACGAGGATGGCAATCGCGACGGCTGGTACATGGCTGTCGTCAAACAGGCGGTACGCTTCCCCATCACCGTGATGGTGCTCACCGTCGTCCTGCTGGCCGGCATCTTCGTCGGCTATTCGAAGTACGGTGCCGGCGTCGAGTTCTTCCCGAGTGTCGAGCCCGACTACGGCCTGCTCTACGTGCATGCCCGCGGCAACCTTTCGCTGGCCGAAATGGACACGGCGACCAAGATTGCCGAAAACAGGCTGCTCGGCTGGCCCGGCATCAAGTCGGTCTATACCCGCGTCGGCAAGTCGCAAGGCGGCGGCCAGGATGTGCCGGAGGACGTCGTCGGTGTCATCCAGTATGAGTTCATCGACTGGCGCGAACGCAAATCGGCCAATGATATCCTGAACGATCTGCGCGGCGTCATGGCCGGCATTCCCGGCGTCGACGTCGAGGTTCGCGTTCCGGAAGCCGGGCCGCCGACCGGCAAGCCGATCCAGATCAGGCTTTCGGCGGTCGATCCCAAGGGGCTCGACGACAAGGCTCGGGCCGTTGCCGCGCGCATTGCCAAGGTGCCTGGCGTCATCGACATTTCCGATGGCCTGCCGCCGCCCGGCGTCGACTGGGCGCTCGAGGTCGACCGGGCCAAGGCCGCGCAATACGGTATCAGCCCGACTTCGGTTGGTACGGTAGTGCAGCTCGTCACCAATGGTCTGAAGCTGTCGGAATACCGACCCGCCGGCGCCGACAAGGCGGTCGACATCCGGCTGCGCCTGCCGGAGGACCGGCGCACGCTGTCGACGCTCGACGAGCTCAGGGTGCAGACCTCGCAAGGATCGGTGCCGATCTCGAACTTTGTCGTCCGCAAGGCGAAGCCGAGCGTCGGCATCCTCAACCGCATCGACGGCGCCCGCACCGTGGTGGTGCAGGCCAACGTTACGGCTGGCGCCCAGGTCGCCGCCGTCCAGCAGGAGGTTACCCAGGCCGTCACCGACATGGGCCTCGGCAGCGGCATCCGCTGGAAGCTGGCCGGCTCCAACGAGGACAGCGCTGAAGCCAGCGCCTTTCTCAGCAAGGCCTTTGGTGCCGCGATCTTCCTGATCTTCCTGGTGCTGCTGGCGCAGTTCAACAAGTTCACCAGCGTCTGGCTGGTGCTGTCCTGCGTGGTCATGGCGACGATCGGCGTTTTCCTTGGCCTGCTAATCACCGGCGAGACGTTCGGCATCGTCATGTCGGGTATCGGCGTCATCGCGCTGGCCGGCGTCGTGGTGAACAACAACATCGTGCTGATCGACACCTATGACCGGCTGCGTGAAGAAGGCTGGGACAAGATGGACGCGGTGCTGCAGACCTGCCGCGAGCGTGCGCGTCCGGTGGTGCTGACGGCGGTGTCGGCGATCCTCGGCGTGCTGCCTATCGCCTTCGGCCTGGGGCTGGAAATCTTCCATCACGAGACGACGATCAACGCGCCGTCGACGCAATGGTGGATCTCGCTTTCCTCGGCGATCGTCTTCGGCCTGTCCTTCGCCACCGTGCTGACGCTGGTGGTGACGCCGTCGATGCTGATGGTGTTCACCCGCGCCAAGGTCAAGCCCGGTGCGCGGCGCGGCTTGTTCAGCCGGCTGTTCCGGCGCGGCAAGGGCGAGATATCGTCGGAGGCGACGGCAGCGGAAGCCGGCGCGGAACCCGCGATCGCCTTTCCGAAAGCCGCCGAATAGGCAAGCTGCGTGATTTGGGATGCAAAAGGCCGCCCGGAACCACCGGGCGGCCTTTTGCATTGTTCCCCCGCACGAATTCACACGCGGGGTCTCTTCATGCCGATCAGCACCATCGTCATCATCGTCCTGATCCTTGTCATCATCGGCGCGGTGCCGGCGTGGCCGCATTCGCGCTCGTGGGGTTATGGACCGTCGGGTATTCTTGGCGTGGTGCTGGTAGTGGTTCTGGTGTTGCTGCTGATGGGGCGGCTCTGAGTTGGCTCGCCGCCCTCGAGCAATTGCTGGAAAAGTGTCAAACCGCTTTCCCTTCGGAATTGCGTCAAAACAGAGAGATAGAGCGTTCAGGCAGCTTTCGAAACGCCGTTCACAGTGGCGATGCCGATATCGCCGAGGGCCTGCCCAACAGCCTGATCCAGTGGCGTATGCGGTATCTCGCCGATGATGCCGGCCAGCCGTGTCGAGACCAGCTGGTGCGGTTCGAAGCGCAGGTAGGACATCGAGACGATCTCGCGCCACATCGCCACGAACGGGCTGCCGGCACGCAACACCCACCAAGGCATCGAAGTCATCTTGAGCGAGCGGCCGACCGCCTTCTCCGCGGCAGCCTTGATCTCCAGGTCGGTGACCGCGTGGCCGGGAAAGTTCAGCGCCTCGTAGGGGCCGAGCTTGTCGAGGTTCCTGGCCAGCGCGACGAAGCCTACGGCGAAGTCCGGCAGATAGGCCCATTCATGTACGAGGTCGGCGGGGCCGGGCGCAGTGTAGACGCCTTTGCCTATCTTGGCAGCGACGACAAGGTCGAACCAGGAACCGCTGCCGGTGCCGCCGAAGAAATCGCCAGCCCGCAAGATAATGGTGCGCACGTGGCCCGCGTCTGCCTCGCGGCGGAACAGCTCCTCCATGGCGCAGCGGATGCGGCCCTTTTCGGTCGTCGGATGGAACGGCGTGTCTTCCGTAATCACCGCCGGCATCGGCGAGCCGTAATTGTAGACGGTGCCGGGGAACAGATGCAGCGCGTTGTTGGCATGACAGGCGGCCATGACATTTTCGGCCATCGGCAGGCATTTGCCCCAGTCGGTGTAGATGGGGTTCAGGCCGTTGAAGATGATGTCGACACCTTCGGTGGCGCGGATCAGCGACTGACGGTCCAGCGCATCGCCGGCGACCGCCGTGGCGCCCTTGAGTTCGGCCGGCACCTTGCCGGTGCGGGTGACGGCGCGGACATCGAAGCCGGCGTCGATGAAGGCTTTGGCGACCACGCGGCCGAGCCGGCCATTGGCGCCGAGAATTGCGATCTTGGTCATTGTTCGTCTCCTTGTTCGAGGCGACGGGACCAGCCCGTCGCTTCGGGATTTCTCTTGGCTCAGCGATTGCCGAAGAGGTCGCGGTTGCTGCCCTGGACGACCGGCTTCCGATCGGTCCCATCAGATTTGCCGATCGACGTGGTGATCGTGGTGTCGGTGCTGGCGGCGACCGGCTGGCTGGCATTGTCCGAGCCGTACCTGTCGCTGCCGGCAAAAGCGGAGCTGGCGGCGATGAGGAGGGCGGCGGCGGTAAGTGCGATCTTGGTCATTTCGAAGTTCTCCTTGGTTGGTGATTGCAGTCCGTATTGGTGTTTGCAGGCGAATATGATTGCCTGATCGATGAATTGAAATTGACCATGGATGCAGGTTTGATATTCATTCTTGAATGGCAGAAATCGACTGGAACTTGATCAAGAGCTTCGTCACGGTCGCGGAAACCGGCAGCCTCTCGGCCGCGGCGCGAAAGCTGTCGGCCAGCCAGCCAACGCTTGGGCGTCACATCTCGGAATTGGAACAGGCGCTCGGCGTTACGCTGTTCCGTCGCGGTCGAAGCGGCTATGCGCTGACGGAAGCCGGGGCCACCCTGTTCGAGCGCGGCAAGGCGGTCAGCGAGCAGGCGAGTGCTTTTTCACGGCTGGCGCTGGGTTCGGTCGAGGCGATCGAAGGCACCGTGCGCATCGCCGCCAGCGAAGTGGTGGCGGCCTATGTGCTGCCCGAAATGATGGCGCGGCTCGGCATCGAGGAGCCCGGCATCGAGGTCGAGATCGTCGCCTCGAACCAGGTCGAGAACCTGCTGCGCCGGGATGCCGACATCGCCATCCGCATGGTCAAGCCGGCGCAGAACGAACTGGTAGCGCGCAAGGTCTGCGATATCCCGCTCTGCGCCTGTGCGGCCATTGCCTATCTCGACCGGCGCGGCCGCCCGCTCGGGCCGGCCGACCTCGCGGATCACCCCTTGATCGGCTTCGATCGCAGCGACGAGATGATCCGGGGCTTTACGCAAGCAGGCATTCCGGTCACCCGAAGCAGCTTCCGCTTCAGGGCCGACAACCAGATGGTCCTTTGGGAGGCGGTGCGGGCGGGAAACGGTATTGGCCTTGGCCAGGAGCCGCTGGCCGATCGCGATCCGCTGGTGGAGAAGGTGCTGCCCGGCCTGCCGCTGCCCGACCTGCCGGTATGGCTGGCGATGCATCGCGACGTGCGCAGAAGCATGCGCATCCGTCGCGTGGCCGACTTTCTCCATGAGGAGTTGAAACGTTATTCGGCTGGTGCGACGTCGGGGGCGAATTCGGCGCGGTGAGCGAGCCCCGCCATCAGCAAGACGACGATCAGCAGCACCGACATGGCGATGAAGATCGGTCCGAAGCTGGAATGTTCGGCGACGAAGCCGATCGCCGACGGCGCCACCAGGATGCCGGAATAGCCCATGGTGGTGACGACGCTCATGCCGGTGCCCGATGACATGCCTTCCTGGTTGCCGCCGGCCGAGAAGATGATCGGCACCATGTTGGCGATGCCAAAGCCGCACAGCGCAAAGGCCGATATGGCGAGCCAGGGGGAGGGCGACAGGCCGGCGACCAGCATGCCGGCGGCCGCGACGATGGCAGAGCCGCGCAGCGTCATCACCGCGCCGAAGCGGTTGCGCACGCCGTCACCGAAGAAGCGCATGATCGCCATGACGCCGGAAAAGGCAGCGTAGGCAAGACCGGCGACGGCGAGGTCGGCGCCGAGTTCCTGCCGCAGATACAGCGCCGCCCAGTCGAGCACCGCGCCTTCGGAGATCATCGTCAGCAGGGCCATAAGCCCAATCAGGTAGACCAGCGGGTTTGCCGGCAGAGCGAATTTGTGATGCTCGGCCGCCTGCGGCCTGTCCTCGGCGACGAGATAACCGACCGCCAGCGCTATCGCCGCGAAGGCAAGCGCGGTCACGACCGCGGCATGGGCGAGGTGGCCGTATTGTTGGATGGCAAAGCCGCCGAGCGCGCCGCCGGCGAAACCGCCAAGGCTCCAGAAGCCGTGCGAGGACGACATGATGGCGCGGGACAGTTTTCGCTCAACCACCACCGCATTGGCATTCATGGCGACGTCCATGCCGCCGATCGAGCCGCCGAAGATGAACATGGCGATGGCCGCCAGCGGCACGTTGGGCGCCAGCGCCACGACAAGCAGGCCGAGGCTGCCGCAAAGGCCGAACCAGCGCAGCACGGTGCGCGAGCCATGTTTCGAAATCAGGTGGCCGCACCAGGTCATGGCGGTGACCGCGCCGGCGCCGAACAACAGGATCAACAGGCCGAGTGTGAACTTCGAGATGTCCAGCCGGGTCAGGAACACCGGGATCTGCGGCGCCCAGCTGCCGGTCAGGAAGCCATTGGCGAGGAAAATGGCCGCCACGGCCCATCGCCCGCGAATGGCAATTTGCATGGCGTTCGAGACGTTCATAAGGCGAATCCGGTCCAAAAATGGTTGCGCGCGGCAAATTAGATCGATTCAATTCGTAGTCAAGCGATTGCAGCGGGAAAGGCTTGGACCAAGATATGAAGCGTAACGGTGAGCGTGCGTGGCGGACTATGTACGTTGGCCCTTGGCCGAGACATCCTCCACGTCGTCATCCACGGGCGGAGCAAGGAGCGAGGCGACGCGCGTAGACCCTAGAATGACGAAGCCGTGAGGTCCGCGAGCAAGGCGCTTCGGCTTAGTGGTCCCTCGGCCGCCTGGCCTCGAACTCCGCCTTCTTGGCATCCGACGCTTCGGTCTGGTTGAGCGCCTGCCAGTCGGCATAGGGCATGCCGTAGACGATCTCGCGCGACTGATCCTTGGAGAGATCGACGCCCTCGGCATTGGCCGCATCGCGATACCAGTTCGACAGGCAGTTGCGGCAGAAGCCGGCGAGATTCATCAGGTCGATGTTCTGCACGTCGCTGCGTTCCCGGAGATGCTCGATCAGCCGGCGAAAGGCCGCCGCCTCGAAGTCGCGCTTCTGCTCGTCGCTGAGTTCGGTCATCGAAACCTCCGTCATAACGGCCCGGTGCGCGAGCCGAACATCCTTACCGCATGTATATCGGGACGGCGGTCGATGGCGTCAACGATCGGCGCCAGACGCTGCGCCCAGGCGACCGCACCCTTCTGGTCCGAAATCAGGTCTTGACGGATTTCGATCAGCGCGTGGGCGTAGCCATTGACGATGGCATGCCTGAACATGGTGTCGCCGCGCAGCGCGCCGTCATAGGGCTCATTGTCACCGACGACGAGGTTCTTGTCTTCGGCAAGCATGTCGATCAGCGGCCGCGCCACCCGGTCGTCCTTGTCCCACAGAATGCCGACATGCCAGGGACGTTGCCTGCCTTGCATGGCGGGCGTGAAGGAATGCACCGAGAAGATGAAGGGCGCCAAGCCGGAAGCCTGCGCGACCGAGGCAATCATGGCGCCGACGGCGTCGTGATAAGGCCTGTAGAAGCGATCGAGCCGCCTTTCGCGCTCCTCCGGCGCGATAGGATAGTTTCCCGGCACGACGGTGCCGTCATAAAGCTGGCGAATGAGCGTCGGATCGTCCTCGCCGCGATTGGGGTCGATCAAGAGCCGCGAAAAATT
Organism: Mesorhizobium erdmanii; assembly: GCF_013170725.1. Taxonomy (NCBI): domain Bacteria; kingdom Pseudomonadati; phylum Pseudomonadota; class Alphaproteobacteria; order Hyphomicrobiales; family Phyllobacteriaceae; genus Mesorhizobium; species Mesorhizobium erdmanii. Next base: position 1,404,323 of record NZ_CP033361.1, read on the forward strand.
GGCGATCACCGCTGGCACGTCGAGCGTGGCGGCGAGTTCGCGTGTCACCGCCTCGACGCCGATATCATAAGCGATGTGGCGCTCAAATTCCGCCGCGGGCAGGCCGAGGCTGCCATAGTCGTCGGGCAGGTCGCGGCGGGCATGATCGGCCAGAAGCACGATGCCCCGCTTGCGGTCGCCCTCGACAATGTCGAAAGGCGCGAAAACTGTGGATCGGGTCATTGGCGGGAAATGGTCTGTTCGCTGGCTTCCGGGGAGGATGCTATCGTCATTCCACGAAGACGACGCGTGCGCAATGCCGTTGTTTGGCCAAGGTTTCCCGGGAAATCTGGCAAGGGGCGACGGATAGTGCGCCGGGAGCCTTCCTAAATCGATTGGAATTGATCAAAACGGCGCGTTGACATGCGCCCGGACTTTTCCGAAAAGGGGCGCAGAGAGATGCTGATGTGGTTCTTGAGGGGTTTTTGGATGAGGTCCGCCGGCAGGCAGCGCATGCGCTCCGCCTTTGCCATGCCGTTCCTGATCCTGACCGTTGGCGTGTCGGCGATGGTCATGGCCTCGCCGGCCCGCGCCGATTTCCGCGTCTGCAACGCCACGCAGAACCTGGTCGGCGTCGGCATCGGCTATCGCGCCAAGGCCGGCTGGATCACCGAGGGCTGGTGGCACATCGAAGGATCGAGCTGCAAGACGCTGATCGAAGGACCGCTGTCATCAAGGTTTTACTATCTTTATGCAGAAGACGCCGAGCGCGGCGGGCGCTGGGACGGCCCGATCAACATGTGCGTGGCTGAAAAAGAGTTCAAGATCGCCGGCGTAAACGACTGCGTCGCCCGGGGCTTCCAACGCGCCGGATTTCAGGAATATGACACGGGCGAACAGGCAAGCTGGATGGTCCAGCTGACCGATGAGCCCGCAACGGGAGGCGCTCCAGCCGCCCCGGGAACCAACAGTCAATGAGACGTAGCCGCAAGGTCAAGATCCTAGCCACAATCGGTCCGGCCTCCTCCTCCGAGGAGATGCTGAAGAAATTGTTCGAAGCGGGCGCCGACGTGTTCCGCATCAATATGAGCCATACCGATCATGAATTGATGCGCACGCTGGTCGGCCGCATCCGCGCCGTCGAGGAAAAGGTCGGCCGGCCGATCGGCATTCTCGCCGACCTGCAAGGGCCGAAGCTGCGCGTCGGCAGGTTCGCCAATGGCAAGGAAGTGCTGACGCCGGGCCAGACCTTCACGCTGGACGACAATCCCGAGCCCGGCACGTCGACCAGGGTATACCTGCCGCATCCGGAGATCCTGAGTTCGGTCGAGGCGGGTCACCGTCTTTTGATCGACGACGGAAAGCTCGAGCTGAAGGCGGTGAAGAGCGATGGGAAGTCGATCACCTGCACCGTCGTCGCCGGCACCACGATTTCCGACAAGAAGGGCGTCAGCCTGCCCGATACCGACCTGCCGGTCGGCGCGCTGACCGAGAAGGACCGCAAGGATCTCGACGCGGTGCTCGCCACGGGCGTCGACTGGATCGCGCTGTCCTTCGTGCAACGCCCCGAAGATTTGGCCGAAGCGCGCAAGATCGCGCGCGGCCGGGCGCTGATCATGGCCAAGATCGAAAAGCCGCAGGCCGTTGCCCGGCTGGCCGAGATCATCGAATTGTCCGACGCGCTGATGGTCGCCCGCGGCGATCTCGGTGTCGAGATGCCGCTGGAGGCTGTGCCCGGCATCCAGAAGCAGATCACGCGCGCAGCGCGCCGCGCCGGCAAGCCGGTGGTGGTCGCCACGCAGATGCTGGAATCGATGATCACCGCCCCGGTCCCGACCCGCGCCGAAGTCTCCGACGTCTCGATCGCGGTGTTCGAGGGCGCCGACGCCATCATGCTGTCGGCGGAATCGGCGGCGGGTGCCTATCCGGTCGAAGCCGTGGCGATGATGAACCGCATCGCCACCAAGGTCGAAACCGATCCGACCTATGCCGGCATCATCAATGCCCAGCGCTCCGAGCCGGAAGCGACCGGCGCCGACGCCATTTCGCTGGCGGCCCGCGAGATCGCCGAAACGCTGAAACTGGCGGCGATCATCACCTATACGGCGTCCGGCACCACCGGCCTGCGCGCCGCGCGTGAGCGGCCGCAGGTGCCGATCATCGCGCTGTCGCCGATCCTCAATACCGCGCGGCGGCTATCGCTCTTGTGGGGCACGCATTGCGTCGTCTCGCCGGATGCCATCGATCTCGACGACATGGTCAACCGCGCCTGCCGCATCGCGCTGGAAGAAGAGTTCGGCAAGCCTGGCGACCGCGTCATCATCACGGCCGGTGTGCCGCTGAGGACGCCGGGCTCGACCAACATGCTGCGCATCGCCTATGTCGGATCGGAAGCGCAAAGCAGCCGCTAGAGCGGTTCATCCTTCACGGAAAGGTCGCCTGAGTGCTTCCGAGTCGCGGCCTGACGGATTTCATGCCGTCGCGATCCTCAGCGCTCTCGTCGCGGCTTCAGCATGGTCTATGCGCTGAAGAAACCGCCGCGCCCGAGAAATGGGGTCATGTAGATATTGGTCCGGCCCCAGCATCTTTCGCTGATTCAATTCGGCCGTCTCGAGCAAGTCGAAATCAACCTTCTCTATCGCGCAGTTCCAGCCGGCACTGTGAGAGGTCCAGCCCCTTCGATGATGGTCCAGGAGGCGCACGCGGCCGGAGTAGCTGTGGTAGTCGAAGGCGATCGTGCCGTTCGTCACATAGACATGGTTTCCCGAAAAGTTGTCAGCGGGGATGATCCGTTCCGCATAGAATCCTTCAACGGGGGGATGTTCCAGGAAAGCACCTGCAAGAATGTGGCACGCGCCGTAACCGAAAAAGATGCGATCAGGCAGCGCCCACCGCCTTTCCGGGTCTTTCTTTATTCCATGCTTGAGGACGTACATGTCAGCCCGGCGCCAGTTCGGCTTGAGGCTCTTTGATGTCGGGGCATATGCCCACGCCATAGGCGTCGCCTGATATCCGCGCCTCCACCGTTCTGGCCATCGCCTCCAGATCGATCTCCTTGCCGGCGACTTTCTCGATGGCACCGACGACGAGGTCGCCGGCGATCCAGTCCGGCTTGTGGCCGAGATTGTGGACCCAGACCAGCTCGGCGCCGGCTATGTCGCGCACCAGGCCGACGGAGTGGATATGCGCGTAGACAACCTTGTCGCGGTCGCCCGAAATGACGACGGTCGGCGCCGTGATCTCGTTATAGCGCGGTGCGGCTCCCAGCGCATAGCTGTAGAGGCCGGCGACGTCGGTGGCGTTGGCGCGAAATGCCGCCGGCCGCAGCACCATCGGGATCGAGGCGTTGCCGAGATAATTGTCAGGCACTTTGTTGGGCGAGAACACGCAAGTCGTGGCATCAGCCATCTGCAGCGTTCCGGCCGGATAGGTCAGGGTCTCGGAAAACAGCCGGCCGATCAGCGGAACGGTGGTCAGGTCGTAGTACCAGGACGTCGCGCCTCCCGGCCACGGATGGGTCGCCGGCGCCAGGAAGACGAGACCGAGCGTCTTGTCCGCATGCTCGCGGCCGAAAGCGGCTGTGACGACGCCGCCGAAGGAATGGCCGACGATGACTGCTTGTCTGATGCCGAGACGGTCCATCAGGGCGGCGATGGTGGCGGCCTGCGCCGATGGGTTTTCATTGTTGCCGGGGCCGCGGCCCGACCAGCCAAAGCCCGGCCGGTCGAAGAACAGCATCTCGGCGCGGCCTTCGAGCAGCGGCCGTAGCGGCAGCATCTGGTCCCTGAGATTGGCGCTGGCCCCGTGGATGAAGACGATCGGCGGCAGGTCGGCGTTGGCGGGGCGGGGAATGTGAACGTAGTGGATGCGGACGCCGCCGATGTCGGCGAATTCACCAATCGGAGGATTGCGGCGCTCGATCAGCCACGAGCCGACGCGGGTGACGCCGACTAGGGTGAAAACGAGTGCGAGGAGAAAGGCAAAGGCGGCGTAGATCAGGTTCATCCGGGGAGATACGGGGGTGGAGGGGAATAAGTTGTGGGGTAGGGCACTAGGGTCATGCGTCCAGCAGCACAATCCACTCCCTACTGCCTTACTGCCCTATTCCCTTACTCCCTTCAGAGCATCAAATTCCTTCGCCGGCCAGCTCTTCGGAAAGTGTCGCGACCTGGTCCTGGGCGCTGCGCATCATCGGGTAGATGGCCAGAACCTTCTGCCAGGCCTCGAGCGCTGATTGCTTGTGGCCGGTCAGCGCCATGATCTGCGCCAGACCCGACAGCGCACCGAAATGGCGCGGCTCGAGCTGAAGCGTGCGCTCAATGTCGGACATCGACTTGCCGTAGTTCTTCATCATGAAATGCACCGTGGCGCGCCGGTTCCAGCCTTCGGCATAGGTAGGCTGCAAGGTCACCACCTGGTCGAGGAAATCGAGCGCGACGTCGAATTTCTGGTTGTCCATCGCTTTTTGCGACCACAGCATCATCAGGTCGATCGAGGCGCTGCCGGACTGGAACCATTCGCTCCAGATGTTGCCGGCGATGCGTTCGGCCGCCTTTTCGTTGCGCTCGCGCTTCAGGTCGGAAAACAGCTTGTCGAGCCGGGCCTGTTTCGTCATCGGCGCGGCATCCGGGGTGGCCGGCGCTGCCGGCTGATCGTCCGCGGCCGTGGCCGGCAGGGCGCCGGAAACGAGCAGGGCTGTCAAAAATGCAAAAAGAATCCGCATCGCCCGATCCTAGTCCCGGGCGGCGGAACAGCAAAGTGATTTTAGCGTAAAGGGGTCGGCAGGCCGACAAGCATCAATTGGCGGAGGCAAAAGCCTCCGGCCGAAACCTCAACCCTGGCGCGCCTTGTAGCGCGGGGCGGTCTTGTTGATGATGTAGATGCGGCCCTTGCGGCGAACCAGCTGGTTGTCGCGGTGACGCGCCTTCAGCGCCTTGAGCGAATTCTTGATCTTCATGGTCTTGCCTGTCGGTGTGGACCCGGTTCCGGGTCGAAATTTTAAGGCGCGCCAGAAGACGCGCCTTTTCAACGGTGGGTGGCTCATAAACGAGGAGCCTCGCCCATGTCAACCATAAGTCAGCCGTAAGAATGCTCGACACCGCCATATCATCAAATATCCGCCACGTCCGCCGCTCGGCATTGCACGGCGCCGGGCGGGCTGGGATGATGCGGTGTATTTCAAGTGATTTGGGGGACGATCATGCGCCGAATATTGCTGTCCGCCTGCCTAACCGTGCTGGCGGGAGCGTCGGTTGCGGGTGCGCAGGAATGCGACCGCACCGACGACAGCCAGCAGATGATGAACATCTGCGCCGGCGAGGACTACCAGGCCGCCGACGCCAGGCTCAATGCCGCCTATCAGAACCTGATCAGTTCCGACGATGCCGATGCCAAGAGACTGCTGCAGGCGGCGCAGCGGGCCTGGATCACCTTTCGTGACGCTGAATGCGCGCACACCACCGCCGCCAGCGCCGGCGGTTCCATCCATCCGATGGTGGTTTCGCAGTGCCTGACCAGGCTGACCAATGAGCGCATCAAGCAGCTCGCCGCCTCGGCCGATTGCGAGGAAGGCGACGTGAGCTGCGCCAGTCCCGACCAGGACAGCGACGAGGTGCAATAGGCGCGTTTGCGGGATTAAGTTCGGCGGCTGATGCGGGTGAAATGGCCCATCTTGCGGCCGGGCCGCGCCTCGGCCTTGCCGTAGAGATGCAGCATCAGCTCGGGCTCGGCGAGCAGGGTGGGCACGCGCAGCACGTCGTCGCCGATCAGGTTCTCCATCACGCAATCGGAATGGCGGCCGGGGCTGCCCAGCGGCAGGCCGGCTACGGCGCGGATATGCTGCTCGAACTGCGAAACGATACAGGCGGCCTCGGTCCAGTGACCTGAATTGTGAACGCGCGGCGCAATCTCGTTGGCCAGCAGCGAACCGTCGGAAAGCACGAAGAACTCGACGCCGATAACGCCGACATAGTCGAGCGCCGACAGGATTCTTGCCGCTGCCGCGCGCGCTGCTTCAGCCGTTTCAAGTTTGACGCCGGCCGGCAGCGTCGAGGTGTGGAGAATGCCGTCGCGGTGGACATTCTCGGCCGGATCGTAGGCGGCGACCGTGCCGTTCAGCCCACGCGCGGCGATTACCGAAATCTCGCACTCGAACGGCACGAAGCTTTCCAGGATCAGCGGGACATTTCCCATCGACTCGCAGGTGCCGGCAAAGCCGCCTGATTCCATGTTGCGGAAGACGCGCTGGCCTTTGCCGTCATAGCCCATGCGCCGCGTCTTCAATATGCCGCTGCCGCCGAATGTTTTCAGCGCCGCCGCCAGTTCGCCGTCGGTATCGACCGGACGAAAATCGGCGGTGGCAATGCCGATGCCGTTTAGGAATGTCTTTTCGCTCACGCGATCCTGCGCGACGTCAAGCGCACGTGCCGGCGGATAGACCGGCACCTCGGCCGCAAGCATTTTCGCCGCCGCGACCGGTACATTCTCGAATTCGTAGGTGACGACGGCACTGGCCGCCGCGAGCTCGGCAAGGGCGGCCGGGTCGTCGTAGGCGGCCGTAATCTGACGGTTGGCGACCTGGGCGGCCGGACAATCCGGCTGCGGCTCCAGCACGACGGTGCGGTAGCCGAGGCGGGCGGCAGCCATTGCCAGCATGCGGCCGAGCTGGCCGCCGCCGATGATGCCGATGGTCGATCCGGCAGGCAGGCTCACGGCGCGTCCGTCGGCTCAGCCGCGACCTTGGCGGTCTGCGAGGCGCGCCAGGCGTCGAGCCGCTGGGCAAGCTTGTCGTCGTTCAGCGCCAGCACGGCGGCGGCCAGCAGGGCCGCATTGGCCGCGCCAGCCTTGCCGATGGCGAGCGTCCCTACCGGAATGCCAGCGGGCATCTGAACGATGGAGAGGAGTGAATCCTGTCCCGACAGCGCCTTCGATTCCACCGGCACGCCGAAGACCGGCAACGGCGTCATCGCCGCCGTCATGCCGGGCAGGTGGGCAGCGCCGCCGGCGCCGGCGATGATAACCTTGTAGCCGGCGGCCTTGGCGCCCTTGGCGAACTCATAGAGACGGTCGGGTGTGCGATGCGCCGAGATGATCAGCCTTGTATGCGGGACGCCCAGCGCCTCGAGCGTTTCGGCCGCCTGGCGCATCGTCGCCCAGTCGGACTGGCTGCCCATGATGATGGCGACGTCGGCGCGTTGATCGTTCAAGCTATTGCTCCCCGGCGACAAAGGCGCGCCTTAGCGGAATTCGCGCGGGGCCGCAAGGATTTCAGGCCTCGGCTGGATGCCGACGGCCACAATCCGGCTCACACCGCCGCCTTGCGGAAGCGGGCGACGAAGTCGTCGAGCTCGGGGCGTTCCATATCGGAGATCGCCCAGTAGGAGAAGGCGCCGTCGCTCCAGTGCACCATCGAGAAGCCGCCCGACGAAAGGTCGTCCGGCTGGGTGGTCTTGCCGCCCTGCTGCGGTTCGGCGACCAGCGTGATGAGGTGTTCGCGGTGGCGGTAGACCAGGGCAGGCACCGGCCGGCCTGATATCACCTCGACCCGGCCGCCGATCAGCGCATAGCCGTCCTGGGCAAGATCGGGCGCCGGCGGCGACACGCCGATGCGGGCGTCGAGCCATGGCTTGACGGTGTGACGGTCGGACGAGACGATGTCGATCGGGCTTGATGCCAGCAGGCTGCGGCGATGGCCGCTGGCGACCGCCGCGGCAAAGCCGTCATCCACGCCGCTCTGCATCACCCATTGGGTCGCCCCGCTGGCCAGCACGGCGCTGATCATGATCGACGCGGCCATGGCGCGCCAGTCGAACGAGCCGAAGCGGCGTGCCCTTGGCGATGTCCGTGTCTGCGCGGGGCGTGTCCCGGCGTCTCGCCTCTGGCCGCCGCCGGCGACCGAAATCAATCCCGGTAGCGCCGACGCCGCGCCCCGCTGCGGCCCTGTCGCCTCGGCGGTCGCCTGCTCGTCGGCGCCGGCCATGGCGATCGCCGCGATGCGGGCCCGAAAGGCGTCGCTGACATCGGGACGCGGCAAGCGGCTGACCGCGCCTTGCAAGGCGACAATACGGGCATGCTCGGCGGCAAGCCGGGGGTCGGCGGCGATGCGACGCTCCACGGCAAGGGCGGCCGCCGCATCGAGCTCACCATCAACAAGGGCGTGGATCATCAGTCTGATACCTTCGGGATCATTGGGCAGTCCGTCGTCGTGCGTCATGACGCTCTCCCCAGTTCAGACGCCAGCAGGCCGCGGGCGCGGGCCAGCCTGGACATCACGGTACCGATCGGCACGGTGAGCATGGCCGATATCTCGCGATAGCTGAGGCCGTTGATATCACGCAGCACCAGCGTTTCGCGGAATGGCTGCGGCAGGGCCGCGATCGCGGCCTCCAGTGCCGCCGTGTCGGCCCTGGCGATCAGGCTCGCCTCCGGGCCGTCCTCGTCCGGCAGGCTGGTGCCGTGTGCCGCCGCCATGTCGTCGAGATCGCCAAGGTCGCCGACGGCCATCATGGCGCGCGGCCGGTTGCGCGCCATCCAGGTGTAGGACGTGTTGCGCACGATGGTCAGCAGCCAGGCACGAGCGTTGCCGCCGGCATAGCCTGATATGCCGGCATGCGCCTTGATGCAGGCGTCCTGCACGACATCCTCGGCGTCGGCGGCATTGCCGGTCAGCCAGCGGGCGAGCGACAGCGCGTCGCCAAGATGCGGCAGCACCACCTGGTTGAAGCGCTCTGCCAGGGCCCTCTCGCTCAAAGCAGCACCATGATCGGATACTCCGGGCCGTGCCGCCTCAAGATGCGACGGTGGCCTTGCCTTGCTCGCAGGGGGAAATCCCCCGGAAGCAGGCAGAGCCGCCTGCCTTGCCGAAACTGAATTCATCTGCGTCACCGGTGTCAAGCGCTGTGGGAAGAAGGGGCGCTACAAAGGAGAGCCTGACGACGATCATGCTCGCCAGCACATGGTGATGGCTGACGCCGCGACTAAAGTCGCTGTCCTTGCAATGATACGGCATGCCGGTCTCCTCAACGCCAATGGTGGCGTATGCCGAGGAGACTTGGCGCGGCGCCGGTTTATTCCCGCAGCGCAAATCCAGTTGATCACAGTAGCGTGATCAACTGGTGTTTTCAGTAGGGTTGGCGCTCAGTCAGGCCAGCGCAAGACGCCGGAAGAATCCTTGCGGGCGGCTTTCATCGCGTCGGCGGAGCGATCCTTAGCGGTCAGTATGGCCCGCAGCTGTTCGGCGACGATTTCCGCCTCGCCAGGATGAAGGTTGCAGGGATCGAGGAAGAAATGGCCGCGCTCGATCTCGTGGTTGCGCACGATGATCGGCGGCGAGCCGGCGGCCAGCGCCGAGGTAAGACCGGCGGCACTGAACCGGCTCTCCGGCGAAACGAAGATTTGCAGGCGGTCGAGCGGGTTGGCCGTCGGGTCCGGAATGATTTTCGCAAAGATGCCCGGCAGCCCCTGCAAGGCGTCCTTCCACAGATTGAGCGCAGCCTCCTCGCGCCGGCGGATGCCGGCGTGGTCGCGCTTCTCCCAGGCTTCCAGTGCCGCCATGGTGCCTGCGATGCTTTCCTTGCCGACCTTCATGGCGCGGGCGACGCCGCGGTTCTGCAAATAGGCTGATCGCACCAGGTCCTTGCGGCCGGTGACGATGCCGCTGGTCGGGCCCGAGAGGAATTTGTGGCCGCTGTAGATGACGACGTCGGCGCCGCGCGCAAGGAAACCGCGCAGATCGTATTCGGAGGCGGCATCGACGATCACCGGCACGCCTTTGGCGTGGCAGATATCGCAGAATTCGTCCAGGGACAGCATGCCGTATTGCACCGTGTGGTGAGCAACGACATAAAGCCCGGCCGCGGTGCGCTCATTGATCGCCTCGCGCACATGATAGTCCTGCGTTACGCTGACCGTGCCGGCGGGAATCACCCTGGCGCCGGCGACGCGGACGGACTGGTCGATCGGCGCGCCATAATTGACGATGTGGCCGAGCTGGATGACGACCTCCGACTTGAGATCGCCGGTGTCGTCCGGCAGCCGTTCGATGGCGAGCAGGTTGTTTCCCGTCATCGCGCCGGCGATCGCCATGGTGATGCCGCTGGCGCAGCAGGCGGTGATGAAGCCGGCTTCGCCGCCGGTGAGGCGCGCCACGACCGTACTGGCGGCGCGCTGCAAATCGTCCATCTCGACCCATTGCGAGGCCATCTCGGCCATGGCGCTGATCGCCTCGGGAACGATGATCGATGCGCCGAGCGCGGTCATGGTGCCGGAGACATTGATGATCGGCCGCAAACCCAGCCGTTCGCGGATGGTGGTGTTGGAACCGGCGGAGGAAGTGGTTTTCATGTGAGCGAATCCCGTGAGTGGCAGGTCAGGCGGCGATCTCGACGACCGCTTCGATTTCGACGGTGATGTTGCCGGGCAGCGAGCCGACGCCGATCGCCGAGCGGGCGTGGCCGCCGATCTTGTCGAAGACATCGGCAAACAAATCCGAGCAACCGTTGACCACTTTCGGGTGGTCGCTGAAGGTCGGCGTCGCGTTGACGAAGCCGAGCAGCTTGACGACGCGCACGATGCGGCCGAGATCGCCAGCGGCGGCGTGCATCACGGCCAGCAAATTGAGCCCGGTCAGGCGCGCATGCTCATAGGCCTGCTCGACCGTGACATCCTCGCCGACCTTGCCGGTGCAGAGCGTGCCGTCGGCGCGCAGCGGCCCCTGGCCGGACAGAAAGATCAGCCGGCCGCTCTCGGCATGGGTGACGAAATTGGCGATGGGCGTCGGCGGTTCGGGCAGCGTCAGGCCGAGTTCGGCGAGCCTGGTGTAAGGCGACATGAATGAAGGCTCCTTGGGACGGCTTTAGTCGTCCAATCTCAGAAATGCGAAGCGCGAAAACGCGCCAGGAAGGTGCGGAGACGCTCGTTGCTGGTCTCCGCCGCGAGGATCTCCTTCGGCGGGCCGACAGCGCTGACGCCGCCATCGGCCATGAAGACGATGCGGCTCGAAGCGTCGCGGGCAAAGGCCATCTCATGTGTCACCATCAGCATGGTCATGCCGTCTTCGGCAAGGTTGCGCACGACGGCCAGTACTTCGCCTACCAATTCGGGGTCGAGGGCCGAGGTGATCTCGTCGAGCAAAAGGATTTTTGGCTCCATCGCCACCGCGCGTGCGATGCCGACGCGCTGCTGCTGGCCGCCGGAGAGCTCGGCCGGCAGGCTGTCGGCCTTGTGGGCGAGGCCGACGCGGCCGAGCCAGTGTTCGGCCGCCTGGCGTGCCTCGGCCTGGCTCTTGCCTCGCACCTTGGTCAAGCCCAGCATGATGTTGCCGGCTGCCGTGAGATGCGGAAACAGGTTGAAGCTCTGGAACACCATGCCGGTCTCGGCACGCATCGCGGCCAAGTCGCGCTCGCCGCGGCGCTGGCGTGTTCCGGCTGAGAGGTAGCCGACCTCCTTGCCGTCGATGCGGATCGAGCCTGAGTCGTAGCTTTCGAGGAAGTTGACGCAGCGCAGCAGCGTGGTCTTGCCACTTCCCGATGGGCCGATGACGGTAACCACCTCGCCGCGTTTGACCTGAAGGCTGACGGAACGCAGCACCTCGACGGCGCCGAAGGCCTTGGAAACGTCGCGCACGTCGAGCAGCGCGGGACCAGCGTTTGAGGTTTCGGACATCGTGCTATTCCCGGATGAAAGAAAAACGCCGCTCCAGCCGCCGGCTGGCGAGCGAGAGCGCGTAGTTGACGGCGAAATAGATGAGCGCGCCGAGGATATAGAGCGGCATCGCCTCGTAGGTGCGCCCGATGACCTGGTTGATGGCCTGCATCAAATCGGTGATGCCGAGCAGCGACACCAGCGCGCTGCCCTTGACCGCGTCGGTGACGCCGTTGATCCAGGGCGGCAGGAAGCGCCTGAAGGCCTGCGGAAAGATGACGTAGGTCAACCGCTGGCTGAAGGTCAACCCGATCGCCATCGCCGCCTCGGACTGGCCCTTCGGGATCGAAGCGACCGCGCCCCTGAGATATTCGATGACCTGCGCCGTCTTGAACAGCGTCAGCGCCAGGACGGCGGCCCAGAAGGATGGCAGGTGCAACCCGATCGCCGGCAGGCCGTAATAGACGAAGAACATCAACACCAGGATCGGAATGCCGCGAATGGTATCCGAGAAGATGCGCACCGCCCAGCGCAATGGGGCAGGGCCATAGACCAGGCCAACGCCAAGCGTGACGCCGGCGATGAGCGACAGCACCACGACCAGAAGCGATACCCAAAGGGTAAGGGCGAAGCCTTGGGCAAGGAACGGCAGGGCGTAGAGGATCTGGCCAACCATGTCAGCGCGCCGCCCTGAACCGGCGCTCGACGAGCCTGAGCCCGAAAAGCAGGATGTAGCCGGTCACCAGGTACATCGCCGTCGTCACCAGATAGACCTCGACGATGCGGAAGGTGTTGAAGTTGATCCACTGGGCGCCGAAGGTGAGTTCCGGCACCGAGATGACCGAAGCGATCGAGGTGTCCTTGAACAGCGAGATGAAGGTGTTGGAGAGCGCCGGCAAGGTGATACGCAGCATCGTCGGCAGGCGAACATGCAGCAGTCTTTGCCAGGGGGTCAGGCCGATCGCCTTGCCGGCATCGAGCTGGCCGCGCGGGACGGCTTCGAGGCCGGAGCGAAACACCTCGACCAGATAGGCGCCGCTATAGACGGACAGCGTCAGGATGAAAGAGGTCGGCGCGCTGTAAGCCAGGTCGACGACGGTCGGCAGGCCGTAGAAGACCAGATAGACCAGCAGGATCAGCGGCACGTTGCGGATGAATTCGACGTAAGCGGCGATGATTGCCCGCACCGTGCGCCCGGCAGAGACATACCAGACCGCGAGCACCAGGCCGATGACGGTGCCGATGGCGATCGAGATCACGGCAAGCTCGAGGCTGAGCAGCAAACCGCCCCAGAGCTTGTCGAAATGCCGCCAGATGAGATTGAAATTCAGGGCATAGCCCATGCATTCGCCTCGGTGTGAAGGGCGTCGTGTCGCTTGCGGAAGGGCGGGAATGCCGCCCTTCCGCAATCCGGGATCAGTTGCCAACCAGGATCAGATAACGGGGAATCCGGGGTGGCGGGCCGGCGGCTCCTGGCCGAAATAGTCCTTGAAGGCGGCATCGTAGAGCGCCGATTCATGACCGAACATGGCGATGGTGAAGGTCTGGTCGACGAAGGTCAGCCAGTCGAGATCGCCTTGCCGCAAGGCCGCGCCGTATAGCATCGAATACCAGCTCTTGCCGGCATCGAAATATTTGTCGGGATTGCGCGAGGCGAGCCAGCGCACGGTGGAGAGATCGACTGCGGCTGCGTCGGCGCGCTTGGATTCCAGCGCCTGCAGCACGTTGGCCTGGGTGTCGATCTGCAGCACCTGCGCCTGCGGCAAGGCGTAGTGGACCGAGCTTTCGGCGTCGACATTCTGCAGAATGGAAATGCGCGTCGCCGAACCGCCGGCGAGCAGCTTGTCGAAGGTCTTGTTCTCGGCTGTGGGCAGCGTCAGCAAGGCAACGCCTTCGACGTAGTAAGGCCTGCTGAAGTTGATCAGCTGCGAGCGCTGCGCCGTCATCGTCATGAACTGGATTGTTATGTCGACCTTGTTGGTGGTGACGTTGGGAATGCGCTGCGCCGGATCCTGCATGACGAACTCGACCTTGGTCGGATCGTCGAACAGGCCCTTGGCCAGGATGCGGCCCATGGTGATGTCCATGCCGACCAGTTCGCCGGCATCGTTCTCGAAATGCCATGGCGCGTTGGTGCTGCCGGTGCCGACGATCAGCTTGCCGCGATCGAGCACGGTGCGCAGCAGGCTGTCGGATGCGGCTTGGGCGGCTGCCTTCTGAGCATCGACGGTTGCCAGTACGCCGGCGGTAGCCAGTCCCGCCATTCCCAATTTCAGAAAATCACGTCTTCCGGATGTGTCGTTCACGGCGACCTCCTTTCGTGTTGTGTTCCCCTATGCACAGGCCATACACGCGATGATGACTACGAGAAGATTGTCTCTTACAAGAGACGCATGTATCCTGTACAAGACAGATACTAACACCAGGAATCGACAATGCAAGATGGCAATGCCTTGGCCGTTTCGGCCGACGAAAAGACGACGGCCTCGCGCGAAAAGGGCCTCAACCGGGTGCTTGAGATCCTCGACTTTCTGCACACGACGCAGCGGGCGATCGGCATTGGAGACCTCGCCAAGGGGGTGAACGCTCCGCGCTCGACGACCTACACGCTGGTGCGGTCGCTGGTGGACGCCGGCCTGCTGGAAATGGCCGGCGACGGCAACCGCGTCTATTTCGGCAAGAAGCTCTATCTCTATGGAATGGATTATGTGCGCGGCAACGATCTGCTGCGGCGAGGGCGCCAGGAAGTCGACCATCTGTCGCGCGAGACCGGCGAGACCTCGGAACTTTGCATGCTGCAGAGTGGCCGCTACACCATCGTCCATTCCAGCCCCGGCACCAGGCCGTTCCGCATCAGCTCGGCCACCGGCCTGCAGATTCCACTGCCGTGGACCGCATCCGGCCGGCTGCTACTGGCAGGGCTGGAGCGGGCCGAGGTCGAAGCCATGGTGTCGGACGACGATCTCGTGCTGCCTGACGGGCGCAAGCTCGAACTCGACGATTTCATCACCGACATCGCCAAGGCCGGGGTGACCGGCTACTGCGTCACCTCGGGCCTGGTCGATGCCTATACGAAATGTCTTGCGGCGCCGGTGTTTTCAGCGCCGGGCAAGGTCGAGGCGACGATGTGCCTGGTGGTTCCCATCGACACCTCCGAGGAGCGGACCAGCAGTCTCATCGGCCTGCTGCGCGACCGCGCGGGCAGGCTTTCGATCGGTGGGTAGGCGAATAACGGCTACGCGATGATGTCTGGAATGATCCTGTCTTCCAGCTTCATCAGCCGGTCCTTGAGCGCCAGCTTTTTCTTTTTCATGCGCTGGATCTGCAGGGGATCGCAGTTGGTGGCGATCATCGCGTTGATCGCCACGTCGAAATCGGCGTGTTCCTGCTTCAGCCGCGAAAATTCGAGGCGAATATCGGCCTGTTCCTGATCGGACATTCTCTACCGTCTGCACGTCTGCGGCGCCCAAAACTGGGCCTGATTGGGCGGGGGCGGCAATTTCTGCCACCGGCGCGCACGCCATATCACATTTCACATTGACGTGGAATGCTACCAAGCAGCATTCGACATCGCAGTCGGAAGGTGGCAAAGTGTCATTGTGCCGTCACAGAAGCGACCTGCGGTGGACGCGCCTTTGGCGGCTGCAATCGAGGAAACCATGAAAGGGAGAACCAATCATGTCTCTTGCATCCCATCTTGATGAGTTGCAGCGGAAACACGGCGACATCGAACGCGAGATCGATGACGCGATGAACCACCCATCGGTGGACGACCTCGAAATCGTGAATCTCAAGCGACGCAAGCTGGCACTCAAGGATGCGATTGAGAAACTGAAAGCGCAGCCGACCACGCATTGATGCCCGACTGACATAGCCGCCTACTAGGCGGTCTTCCTTGCCGGCGGCTGTTGCCGCCGGTGTGGTCGTTTTATTACTTCCGACCGACCCTCATAAACATTTGAGATTGGCCGAAGCCTCCTGAACTTCGTCATCCACGGGCGAAGCAAGGAGCGTAGCGACGCGGCGCAGATCCGAGGATCCATGCCGCGACCTCAAAGCGTTGCCACGGTTCGGAATTTTGTCCCGCCGCACTCCATGGCATAGGTCACGGAATGGATCCTCGAGTCTACGCGACGGAGCTTTGCTCCTGCTCCGCCCGTGGATGACGAAGTGGTGGGCGGTCCAGCCAATCGCCAAGGTATGCCATTCGCAAACGCCAAGCGCCCGGGCAAAAACCTGGGCGCCGGGCAACTGTTCGCGGTTCATTTCGGGGCTGGTGGCGACCTGTCGCCATTGACAAGCCATCTTTGCTCCTCCACCTCATGCCCGGACTTCAGCGCATCGGCCCCGGGGAAGTGCTCGCACGTCCCAAGTGGACGCACGGCGCTCCAGAGATTAGAGGCTGCCGGCATGACCGGATATTTTTCCTTTCCCTTCCCGCGCCGCACCTCGGTCGGCGTCGATGTCGGCGGCGTGGTCGTCGGCGGCGGCGCCCCGGTTGTCGTGCAGTCGATGACCAACACCGACACCGCCGATATCGACCAGACGGTCGCGCAGGTCGCGGCACTTCACCGCGCCGGCTCCGAGATCGTGCGCATCACCGTCGACCGCGACGAGAGTGCCGCCGCCGTGCCGCGCATCCATGAGCGCTTGCTGCGGCTTGGCATCAACGTGCCGCTGGTCGGCGACTTCCACTATATCGGCCACAAGCTTCTTGCGGATCATCCGGCCTGCGCCGAGGCACTGGCAAAATACCGCATCAATCCCGGCAATGTCGGCTTCAAGGACAAGAAGGACCGGCAGTTCACCGATATCGTCGAAATGGCGATCAAGCACGACAAGCCGGTGCGTATCGGCGTCAACTGGGGCTCGCTCGATCAGGAGCTCTTGACCCGGCTGATGGACGACAACCAGGACAAGGGTTTTCCGCTGACGGCCCAGGAAGTGACTCGCGAGGCGATCGTGCAGTCGGCGATCCTGTCAGCGGAGATGGCTGAAGAGATCGGCCTTGGCCGCGACAAGATCATCCTGTCGGCCAAGGTCAGCGGCGTGCAGGACCTGATCGCCGTCTATACCGAGCTCGCCACCCGCTCCGACCACGCGCTGCATCTCGGCCTCACCGAGGCCGGCATGGGCTCGAAAGGCATCGTCGCCTCGTCCGCCGCGATGGGCATCCTGTTGCAGCAAGGCATCGGCGACACCATCCGCATTTCGCTGACGCCGGAGCCGAATGGCGACCGCACGCGCGAGGTGCAGGTGGCGCAGGAACTGCTGCAGACCATGGGCTTCCGGCAGTTCGTGCCGATCGTCGCCGCTTGTCCCGGCTGCGGCCGCACGACCTCCACCGTGTTCCAGGAGCTTGCCCAGAACATCCAGGCGGATCTGCGCAAGAACATGCCGGTATGGCGCGAAAAATATCCCGGCGTCGAGAACCTCAAGGTCGCGGTGATGGGCTGCATCGTCAACGGCCCGGGCGAGTCCAAGCATGCCGATATCGGCATTTCGCTGCCCGGCACAGGCGAGACGCCGACGGCGCCCGTCTTCGTCGACGGCAAGAAGGCGGCGACGCTGCGCGGACCGTCGATCGCGGCGGATTTCGAGAAGATGGTCGCCGACTATATCGAGCAGAGGTTTGGTCGCGGCAAGGCCGCGGCCGAGTAGCCGCGATGCAGCGTTTCCTCTTGGCAACGCTTATACTGCTTTGCGGGCTGGCCTGGTCGACGCTCGTCCAGGCCGATCCGCCGCAATCGGCCAAGCAACGGCTGATCGACAAGGTCTGCAACCTGATCCAAGCCCATGCCGACCAGAACGGCCTGCCCCGGGATTTCTTCGCCCGGCTGATCTGGAAGGAAAGCCGTTTCGATCCCAACGCCGTCAGCCCGGTCGGCGCCGAAGGCATCGCCCAGTTCATGCCGGGCACCGCCAAGATGCGGGGGCTCGAAAATTCCTTCGACATCAGCCAGGCGATCCCGGCCTCGGCAAAATATCTCGCCGAAATGAAGACCAGCTACGGCAATCTTGGCCTGGCGGCCGCCGCCTACAATGCCGGTGAAAGCCGGGTGTCGCGCTGGCTGGGTTCGGGCGGCTTCCTGCCGATGGAGACCGAGAGCTACGTCTTCGACATCATGGGCGAGCCGGTCGACAAGTTCACCGACCTCACCTATGCCGGAAAAATCGAGCCGCTCGACGCCAAGGCGGATTTTGCCGTCGCCTGCCGCAAGCTGCCGGTGATCATGTCGCAGACCGTTGCGATGGCCTCGATCAACGTCAAACCATGGGGCATCCAGGTCGCCGGCAATTTTCGCCGCAGCGCGGCAATCAACCAGTGGCTGCGGGTGAGGAGCCGGTTTCCGGCGTTGCTTGCCGGCCATGATCCGGTGGTGAGCCGGGTGCGCACGCCTATCGGCCGGCGTGGCATCTACGCGGTCAGGATCGGGATTGACGATCGCGCCGCCGCCAATGTCATCTGCCAGAAACTGCAGAGCGTCGGCGGGGCTTGCGTGGTGGTACGCAACCGGTAAAGGCCTGAGGCTAGTTCATGTCTGAAAGAGGCGGTTGAAAGTGGCAGCCAGGATCGTTCTGCTCAATGGCGCCGGCAGCGCCGGCAAAAGCTCGATCGCCAGGGCGCTGCAGACGATGACCGCCGCGCCGTTCTTGCATGTCCAGATGGACAGTTTCCTCGAAATGCTGCCCGAGGCCTTGCAGGACCATGCCGACGGCTTCGCTTACGAAACGGTTCAACAGGATGGCAAACCCGCGGTTGTGATCCGGGCTGGACCGGTGGGCGAAAGAACCTTGCGCGGCATGCGCCACGCCATTGCCGCCATGGCCAAGCAAGGCAACAACCTGATCGTCGACGATGTGCTGTGCAACGGCGAACTGTCGGAATATGTCGGACTGCTGGCGCCATTCGATCTCCATCTGGTCGGCGTCATGGCGCCGCTGGAGGTTCTGGAGGCCCGCGAAGCGCAGCGGCCCGACAGACTGCCAGGGCTGGCGCGCTGGCAATATGAGCGTGTGCACGAGGCAATACGCTACGATATCGAAATCGACACCAGCCAGCTTACGCCGCTCGAATGCGCGCATCGCATCCAGCAGAGATTTCAATTATAGGCAGCGGCGGACCACTTGGGTTCGCCCTGCCTGTGAGGAACGACAAGGGCAGCGGGATGTTCGACGCCTATATTATCTGCGGCACGCCGAGAACCGGCAGCACCTTGCTGTGCAAGCTGCTGGCATCCACCGGGACGTCAGGCGATCCGCACTCTTTCTACCGGCGGCAGGATCTGTCGGAATGGGCCGAGGAGTGGAAACTGCCCGATCGCGACACGATGGGCGAGCTCGAATTCGACACGGCCTATCTCGATGCGGCAATCACCGCCGGCAAGGGTGGGACAGGCGTCTTCGGCCTGCGCCTGATGCGCGAAAACCTGGATGAGCTTTCGGCGATCCTCGACCGGATTTTCCCAGGGCTTGCGTCGGACGCGGCGCGTTTCACAAAAGCCTTTGGCCGAATCCTCTACATCCACCTGTCGCGCGAGAACAAGCTCGCCCAGGCTGTCTCCCTGATCAAGGCACAGCAGACCGGTCTTTGGCACGTCGCACCTGACGGCACCGAGATCGAAAGGGTCGCACCGCCACAAGAGCCCCAGTATGATTTCGAGCGGATCAAAGGGGAGCTCGCCGCGCTCGAAGCCTATGATGCGGCCTGGAACATCTGGTTCGCGGCGCAAGGCCTGACGCCTCTGCGGATTGGCTATGAGCGTCTCTCCGCCAATCCGGCCGCGGCATTGCTGGGCATCTGCGAAGCTCTCGGCGTCCGGTCCCCGAATGCCGAGGATATCCGGCCAGGCGTTGCAAAGCTCGCCGACGAGACAAGCCTCGACTGGATGCGCCGCTATCGTCTGGACGCGGCCCGCTTGACACAGTGACGTGGATCAGGCCGTCCTGGCCACCACCGTTTCGCTCAGCCATGTGCCGATCTTGGCGCCGAGGCGATCTGGCGAAACGGGCTTTGGCAGATAGTCGTCCATGCCGGCCTCGATGCACTTGTCGCGATCGCCCTTCAGCGCGTGCGCGGTGACGCCGATGATCGGGATGTGACCGTCCGACGACGCCTCGATCGCGCGGATGGCGCGGGTTGCCTCGTAGCCGTTCATCTCGGGCATCGACACGTCCATCAGGATCAGTTTCGGATGCAGCGACCGGTACATTTCGACCGCGGTGCGGCCATTGCCGGCGATGCGATAGCTCAAGCCGAGCCCATTGAGGATCTGGCCGAACACCAGCTGGTTCACCTCATTGTCCTCGGCGATGAGGATGTCGATAGGCCCATTCGGCGTGGCGGTCGATTCCAGCACTGGCATGACCGGCACGGCGGGGCCACGGATGACCGTGAAGGCGGGCGGAGCCGCCTGCGGCATCGGCATCAGCTGGGCCGGCTCGCGAACGAACTGCGCCTTGCCAACCTGCGAGCGTGCCTTCTGGATGACCGAGATGACCGTGCCGAGCAGCACCGCCGAGCGCGCCGGCTTGGTCAGATGCGCCGATATGCCGAAGTCGATGATCATCTTGCCGAAATCGACCTGGTCGACGGAGGTCAGGATAACGATCGGGATGGCCGACAGCCGGCTGTCGGCGGCGATCGCCCGGGCGACATCGGCGCCGTTCATGCCGGGCATCTGGTAGTCGAGGATGATGCAGTCGACGCTGGCGCCCAACTGGCAGGCGCGATCGAGGAAGGCCAGCCCCACCGCGCCGCTTTCGGCGGCGGCGCAGTCGAAGCTCCAGCTCCTGAGCTGCTCGAGCAGGATCTCGCGGTTGACCGGATTGTCGTCGATGACCAGCACGCGCGCTCCGGTGACGTCGACTGGCACGATCGCGTCGCGCGCCTCGGCATGATGCACGGGCAGCGGCACCCCGAACCAGAAGACGGAGCCGCGACCGATCTCGCTCTCGACGCCGATCTTGCCGGCCATCAGATCGACGAGGCGGGCGGCGATGGCGAGCCCAAGTCCGGTGCCTTCGTGGCGGCGGGTCGACGACCCGTCGACCTGGGCGAATTTCTCGAACACGTTCTGCAGTTTCTCGGCCGGGATGCCGATGCCGGTGTCCTCGACGCGCAGCTTGAGCTGGACGACGTCATTGACGATTTCGCCGCCGACATCGATCAGCACATGGCCTTTCTCGGTGAACTTCACCGCATTGCCGACGAGGTTGGTGACGATCTGCCGGAAGCGGCCGGCGTCGCCGACGACATGGGCCGGCAGGCGGGGATCGACGCGCACGATCAGTTCGAGGTTCTTTTCGGCGACACGCGCCGAGACCAGCGTCGCCACATCCTCGACCGCTTCGGTGAGACGGAAAGGGGCCGGGTCCAGGGTGAGCTGCCCGGCATTGATCTTGGAGAAATCGAGGATGTCATTGATGATGGTGAGCAGCGCATTGCCGGATTTGACGATGACGTCGGTGAAGGTCCTTTGGCGTGGCGTCAGTTCGGTCTTGGCCAGGAGTTCGGCCATGCCGAGCACGCCGTTCATCGGCGTGCGGATCTCGTGGCTCATATTGGCCAGGAATTCCGACTTGGCGCGGTCGGCGGCCTCGGCCTTGAACAGGGACTCGGCCGACTGGGCAAAGGCGCGACGGATCGCCTGCTCCATCGGCCGGAAGATCCAGAAGGCGACAATGGCCAGGACGGCGAACAGAAGCCCGCTCGCCCACAAAAGCAGCCGGTCGCTCGATGTGTCGGCCAAATGGCGCTCCTCATCCATGGCGGTGCGGACGCGGACCAGCATCGGCTGGACAAACAGATCGTTCTGGTTGCGGATTTCCCGGTAGCTCCATTCATCGCCCTTCTGCGCCACCGACATCAGGTTGAAGTTGCGCACCATGTCGCGTGCCGACCAGAACAGATCGCCGTTGACCGAGGCGGTTTCGAGTTCGCTGATGGTTGGGGCCGACAGCCGCGAGCGGATCGTGGCGAGCTGAGCAGTCAGTGTGTCGATCTCGCTGGTCAGGCGTTCGGAATGGCCGCGCGCCGAAGCGGTCAGCGCATCGCGCGTTTCGTTGCGCCATGCCGAACCTGTCGTCTCGGCGAAGCTGGTCGCGTTGCGCAGGTCGCGGGTGAAGACGACGAGGTTGCTGCTCAGCGCGTCGATCTCATGGCGGAAGGAATTGACACGGTTGAGCGCGATCATGATGGCCGTCGAAGCCAGCGCGAAAATCAGCAATCCTGAAAGATAGCGAATCCGGACAAACCGGATGAAGGAAGAATATTCCGGCATGCGCAACCCCAACACATACGCATTATTTTAATGATCGGGATTACGCTTCATTTACATTAAAATTTCGTTCGCGCGAGCGGTGCGATTGCCGCCTCCGTGCGGCGGTGCGGAAGATCAGATCGATGCGGTGATGCCACCGTCGACATAAAGGATATGGCCGTTGACAAAGGACGAAGCATCGGAGGCCAAGAAAACGCAGGCTCCGACCAGTTCCTCGACCTTGCCCCAGCGCCCGGCCGGCGTGCGCTTTTCAAGCCAGGCGCTGAATGCCGGATCGGCGACGAGCGCAGCATTGAGCGGCGTGTCGAAATAGCCGGGTGCGATGGCGTTGCATTGCAGCCCATATTTCGCCCAGTCCGTCGCCATGCCCTTGGTCAGGTTGCCGACGGCGCCCTTGGTCGCCGTGTAGGGCGCGATGCCGGGGCGAGCGAGTGCCGTCTGCACGCTGCCGATATTGATGATCTTGCCGCGGCCGCGCTTGATCATGTGGCGAGCGACCGCCTGGCCGACATGGAAGACGCTGGCGACATTGGTCTGCAGCAGGCGTTCGAACGCATCAGCGGGAAAGTCCTCGAGCGGCGTGCGGAACTGCGTGCCGGCATTGTTCACCAGGATGTCGATGGGGCGGCCGGACAGTTCGAAATTGTCGATCGCCGAGCGGACCGCGTCGTGGTCGGTCGCATCGAAGGCGAGTGTTTCGGCCCCTGGAATCTGCGCCGCCGCGGCGTCGAGCTTCGTTCCGTCGCGGCCGTTGAGGATCACACTGGCACCAGCTTGCGCCAAGCCCTTTGCCAAGGCGAGCCCGATGCCTTGCGAGGAGCCGGTTACGAGCGCCCGGCGCCCGCCAAGATCGAACAGATTGGACGACATCGAAGCTGATCTCCCCTTTGCCTCTCGCCCTACCCCGGCATCGGGGCAGGCCCTCAGCTGTTGCGTGTCGCGACGAAGGTCGCGGCTTGCTTCAGCAGCGCCGCCTTGTCTCCAAAGGGCTCGAGCAGCGCATGCGCCTGGCCAACCAGGCCGTTGAGCTGGCTACGCGCCCAATTGGCACCGTGCAGCGCCACCAGCGTGCCCTTGCCGGCGGCGGCGTCCTTGCCGGTCGCCTTGCCCATCTGGCTGGCGTCGGCGGTCAAATCGAGCAGGTCGTCGGCAAGCTGGAAGGCGAGGCCGATCGCCGAGCCGAATTCGGCCAGCCGCTCGCGCTCATCGGCCGGCGCGCCGGCGATGATGGCACCGGCTTCGCAGGCGAAGCGGATCAGCGCGCCGGTCTTCATCGCCTGCAGCCTTATGATGCCGGCCTCGTCGGGCGGTGTCTGTTCGGCTTCGAGGTCGAGCTTCTGGCCACCGACCATGCCGCCGGCACCGGCGGCACGGGCAAGCGCCAGCACCAATGCCGCCCGCCGCTCGGCCGGCAGCACGGTCGCCTCGCCGGCGGTGATGTCGAAGGCCAGCGTCAGCAAGGCGTCGCCGGCCAGGATGGCGGTCGCCTCGTCGAAGGCCTTGTGCACTGTCGGCTGGCCGCGGCGCAGGTCATCGTCGTCCATCGCCGGCAAATCGTCATGGATCAGCGAATAGCAGTGCACGCATTCAAGCGCCGCCGCGACGCGCAGCGCGGCTTCGCCATCGGCTGAAAACAGCGCTGCACTTTCCATGACCAGGAAGGGGCGCAGGCGCTTGCCGCCGTTCAGCACGCCATGGCGCATCGCCGCCATCAGCCGGTCGGGCCGTGCGATCTCACCCGAAAGCGGGCGATCGTCGAGCAACCGCCGCAGCAGCACCTCGACGGCCGCCGCCCGCCGGATCAGCGCCATTTCGAACGCCATTTCGTCGTCATTCGTCATGGCCGGGAGCGGTAGCCGACACTCAGACGTTGCGCAAGAAGGCAAGCGCCATTATGCCGGA
The DNA here is from genome assembly GCF_013170725.1 of Mesorhizobium erdmanii. Classification (NCBI taxonomy): domain Bacteria; kingdom Pseudomonadati; phylum Pseudomonadota; class Alphaproteobacteria; order Hyphomicrobiales; family Phyllobacteriaceae; genus Mesorhizobium; species Mesorhizobium erdmanii. The sequence goes on from NZ_CP033361.1 coordinate 1,428,127, forward strand.
GCAGTAAGAGCCCGTTTGGAAACTCTACTCCTGCGGTCATCTGAAGGCGTTTTCTGCGCTTCCGGTGCTCACGTACTCGAATGTACGCTCCGCTCCGGTTCTCGAAAACACCATCATATGACTCACAGGAGCGAGTTTCGAAACGAGCTCGCTTGTACGGGTTGGGCGGCTTGGCGGAACCGATCGTCGATCATGAAACCGAAAAGCTGGACATGGCGACGAGATCGCGCGGCGTGAACCGCCGCAGTCTCAGGCGCTGGGTCCGGCGCGGCATCGTCGTGGCCGCCGTGCTGGCGTTGATCCCGACAGTGCTGACCTTTCTCTATCTGCCGTCCTTTGTGCACCCGGTGTCGACGCTGATGCTGAAGGACCTCGCGACCTTCTCCGGCTATGATCGGCGCTGGGTGTCGATCGACGACGTCGCGCCGGTGCTGGCCCATTCGGTGATCATGTCGGAGGACGGGCAGTTTTGTTTCCACCGCGGCGTCGATCTCGGCGAATTGCGCGGCGTCGTCGACGACGCGCTGGCCGGTGAGGCGACACGCGGCGCCTCGACCATCACCATGCAGACGGTGAAGAACCTTTTTCTCTGGTCGCGACCGCTCGGCTCCGTCCGCAAGGTCGTGGAACTGCCGCTGGCCGTCTATTTCGACGCGGTCATGTCGAAGCGCCGCATCATGGAGATCTATCTCAACATCGCCGAATGGGGGCCTGGCATCTACGGCATCGAGGCAGCGGCGCAGCATCATTTCGGCATTCCGGCAAAACAGCTGTCGCGCCGGCAGGCGGCCCTTCTCGCCGTCACTCTGCCCAATCCGATCGCCCGCAATCCGGCAAAACCCGGACCGGGCCTGAGAAGGTTGGCCAATCTGATCGAGCGGCGTGCCGGCCGCTCCGGCGCTTATGTCGGCTGCCTGGAGTAGCCGACACAAAAAAATTCAAGCCAGCGCTGGCCAAAACGGCGCAGGGCGTGTATAGGCACCCGACTTTCTCAGATTTAGGCCCCGACATGGCCCTTTCACGAGGGCGGGCGGGGCTTTTGACCATGTAGTGGAGCATATCCATGGCCGTTCCGAAACGCAAAACCTCTCCGTCCAAGCGCGGCATGCGCCGCTCGGCCGACGCTCTCAAGGCCCCGACCTATGTCGAGGACAAGAATTCCGGCGAAATGCGCCGCCCGCACCACATCGACCTGAAGACCGGCATGTATCGCGGCCGCCAGGTGCTGACCCCCAAGGAAAGCTGAGACCAAGCTTTTTTTGATGGTTTGAGTTACAAAAGACCGGCCTCTGGCCGGTCTTTTTGCGTTTGGCGGGCTTGATGACCGGAGCCGAAGCTCGGCCCGAGTGCTGATCGGCTCTCGAGAATGTTTTGGCCGCCGGGATTTCCAAGCGTTCCGGATGTCCGCGCGTAATCCACCGCACTGACGTTCATCAACGCGACGTCCCAAAACCAAGCCCCAGCTCCAATATTTCTTGCGGCCATCGATGTCGCCATCCTCGATGCTTTTCGACATGCAAGGGATTGTATTTGGCGGTTTCTTATGCAATTTTCAGAATGGTAGTCGGAAATCGACATAAATGGGGAATGAGATGTGGGATTTCGTCAGCACGAGTGATCTCGACGACACCGAACAGGCGGTGCTTTCCCAGCTCAAGGTCGATGGGCGGATGTCGAGTGTCGATATCGCCAAGCGTATCGGCGTCACCGAGGCGACCGTGCGGCGCAAGATGGCGCGAGTGCTCGAGGATCCGGATATCTGCATCCAGGCGGTCGTGCGGCCCTTGCGCAGCGATGTCGGCATCGCCGCCATTGTCGGGTTCGATGTCGACCGCGAGCACATCATCAGTGTCGCCCGCAAACTGTCTGAGTACTCATTCGTCGACAGCGTCTACGCCATGACCGGACCGTTCGACATCATCATCCAGCTCACTTTGCCATCGACGACCAGCCTGCACGACTTCCTGGTGAGCGAACTGGCGAACGTTCCCGGGATCAAGGATTCCGAGAGCTACATGATCGGCCGCGTGTTCAAGCACTCAGGTCGGGCATACCAACGCAGCAAAACCGAAGAAAAAAGAGGGTAACAAAAATGGGTGAGTACCTTTCCGCATCGCGCCGCCGCGTCCTGTCCCTGCTTGCCGCCGCGCCGCTCTTCCTGTCAGTCGCCTCCGCGGCTCATGCCGATGGTCTGATTGACCAGATCAAGCAGCGCGGCACCATCGTCGTCGGCACCGAGGCCGCGTTCGAGCCGTTCGAATTCGTGCGCGACGGCCAGATCGTCGGCTACAACAAGGACATTCTCGACTATGTCGTCAGCCAGCTCGGCGTGAAGCTCGATCAGCTCAACCTGCCGTTCCAGGGCCTGCTTCCAGGCCTGCTGGCCAAGAAGTTCGACCTGATGGCCACCTCGACCGGCATCAACGCCGAACGGGCGGCGAAATATGCCTATACGAGGCCGACGGGCTCGTTCGAGAACGTCATCGTGGTGCGCGCCGACGAGGCGCGCATCAAGAAGCCGGAAGACATCAGCGGCATGGTGGTGGCGACGCAGCTTGCCTCCTCCGTGCAACCGGTCATCGAAGCTTATGACAAGGAACTCAAGGGCAAGGGCGGCAAGGGTGTCGGTGAACTGAAGCTGTTCACCTCCTTCCCCGAAACCCATGTCGCTCTCGCCTCCGGCCAGGTCGATGCCATCGTCATTGCCTCGCCTTCGGCGGCGGTGCTGATGAAGAATGTCCCCGACACCTACAAAGTGGTCGGCTCGATCGGCGAATTCTCCTACCTGTCCTGGGTGGTGCGGCCGGAAGACAAGGACCTGCGCGAGTTCATCAATGCCAAAATCGGCGAGTTGAAGGACACCGGCAAGCTGAAGGAGCTCCAGCTGAAATGGTTCGGCTTCGAGATGAAAACGCCTGCCGAAGGCTATCTGCCGCCCGGTGCGCTCTGAGTTCTTTCGATCCCTAGACACGTCTGGCGCGGTGCAAGCGACGAGCCGCTGTGGCTATCGCCCCGCCGACGCCAGACGGTGTTCCCCCGTTCGAGCTCGAAAAATGCTCCATTTTTCAAAGACGCTGACCTTCCTGCCGCAATTCCTCACTGGCGCCGGCATCACGCTGGGTGTCTCGGCGCTGGGCTTCCTGGTCGGTACGGCGATCGGCTTCGGCCTGCTCGCCTGCGGCCAGTCGCGCTGGCGCGTGGTTCGCTGGATCGGTGCGCTTTACACCAGCTTCATACGCGGCACGCCGTTGATCGTGCAGATCTTCGTCGTCTACTACGTGCTGCCGGGCCTGGTCGGCATCGACTTGCCGCCATTGTTGGCAGGCGTGCTGGCGCTCAGCTTCAACAGCGCGGCCTTCGTCGCCGAAATCCTGCGCGCCGGGCTGACGCGCATACCTGCGGGCCAGTATGAGGCGGCCAAGGCACTCGGCCTGAAACCGGTCGTGACCTGGTTCAAGATCATCATGCCGCAGCTGTTCCGCGCCATAATCCCGCCGATGGTCAACGAGTTCACCATGCTGGTGAAGGCATCGTCCATCCTGTCGGTGATCGCCGTGGTCGAGCTGACCCGCACCGCGCAGAACATCATGAACGTCACCTATCGGCCGGTCGAGGCCTTCTGCATCGCGGCGCTGCTGTATTTTATCGTGCTGTTCTCCTGCAGCCTTCTGACCCGACATCTGGAACGCAAGGCCGAGGGAGCGCGCGGATGACGTTCGACTTCTCCGTCATCGCGGACAATTGGCAAATCCTTGCCAAGGGCTTCGGCAACACGGTGCTGATGTGCGCCGTGTCGCTGCCGTTCGGCTTCGCGCTCGGGGTCGTGCTGTCGCTGGTGAGGCTGCGGGGCGGGCGGCTGCCGGCGGCAATCGTCTCGGCCTATGTCGAAATCTTCCGCAACGTCCCGTTCCTGATCCAGATTTTTCTGCTGTTCTATGCCTTGCCGATGTTCGGCATCAGGCTTTCGCCGGTGGTGGTTTCGATCGGCGCATTGTCGGCCTATGCCAGCGCCTATTCCGCCGAGATCATTCGGGGCGCGATCCAGTCCATATCAAGCGGGCAGGTCGAAGCCGGCTACGCGCTTGGTCTGCGCTACTTCACCATCTTCCGCAAGATCCTGGTGCCGCAGGTTCTCGGCTACATTCTGCCTGCCGCCACCAACCTCACCATCACGCTGATCAAGGAATCGGCGATCCTCTCGGCGATCACCGTTCCCGAACTCACTTACAAGGCCCAGGACATCATCGGCCGCACCTTCTCGCCGGTGGAGATCTTCACCGCCATCGCATTGCTGTACTGGGGACTGACCGCCCTTGTCGCGGCGATCTCGCGCAGCCTGGAGCACAGGCTGCAACCGCATCTCGCAGCCCGCCGTGGCGCCTGATCCAATAGCCTTCAACATGAGAGGAGAGCCCATGTCCAAACTCACCACCGCGCCGCGAGATGTCTTCCAGACATTCCTGAACTTCCCGCTTGTCGAGGATCTCGACACGCTGAAGGCCGATGTCGCCATCATTGGCATGCCCTATGGCGATCCTTACATGATCGACGAGCTGATCAACGACCAGACCAACGCGCCGACGGCAGTGCGGCGCGCCTCGCAGCGCATCAGCCAGTCGCTCGACCGTTATGATTTCGACATCGGCGGCCCAGTCTTCGCCGGCCAGGATATCAAGGTGGTCGATGTAGGCGATGTGCCAGGCAATGCCGCCGATCATGTAGGGCACTACAAGAGAGCCGAGGCGGCGATCCGCAAGATCCGGGCCGCTGGTGCGCTGCCGATCACCATCGGCGGCGACCATGGCATTCCGATCCCGATCTTCCGCGCGCTCGACGGCGAAGGCCCGATCACGCTGGTGCAGCTCGACGCCCATCTCGACTGGCGCGACAACGTCAACGGCGTCAAGGAAGGCTATTCCAGCACCATCCGCCGGGCCTCGGAGATGGCGCATGTCAAAGACATCTTCCAGGTCGGCATTCGTGGCCAGGGCAGCGCGCGCACCGAGGAAGTTGAGGCGGCCCGCGCCTACGGCGCCAATATCATCACGACCAATGAATGGCAGGATATCGGCACGGCGGCGCTGTTGAAGCGTATTCCGGATGGCGGCCGCTACTACCTCACCATCGACGCCGACGGCCTCGATCCGGCGGTCATGCCGGCGGTGGAGGGGCCGCAGCCGGGCGGCATCAGTTACCGCCAGACGATCGAGCTGATCCAGGGGCTGGTCGGCAAGGGCCGTCTCGTCGGCATGGACATCGTCGAGATCGCGCCGGCGCGCGATATAAACGAGATCACCTCGATGACGGCGGGCCATATCATCCTCAACGTCATCGGTGCCGCCGTGCGCGCCGGCTACTTCAAGCGCTGAGCGCTTTATCTCGCGTTTACTCCTTGTCGGCCGGGCAACCGGCTGACATGGTTGTTGCATCCGGTCTTCGACCGTGTTTGCGGCTTTGCACGAAAAATCTTGACGGCGTGCCTGCGGCGCATTCTACAGATGATGCCCCCATATGGAGACGCCAGATGTTCGGTGCCGTCCCGCTTTTGATCGTGCCTTTCATTCTCTACAATCTCGGCCTGCTCGGAATTTTCGGCGGCGGCGACGATCCGTGGGCGAGCGAGATCCTCTCGTTCCGCATGATGTCGGGCGGGGTGTTCTCGATGACGCTCGGCGACCTGATGGTGCTGATCGGGCTGATCTTCCTGTTCGTCGAAATGGTGAAGTCGGCGCGCACGACCAACGCCTCGATCATGGACCATCTCTTGTCGACGCTGGTCTTCGTCGCCTTCCTTGTCGAGTTCCTGCTGGTCAAGGGCGCCGCGCATTCCATCTTCTTCACGCTGATGATCATCGCGCTGTTCGACGTGCTGGCCGGTTTCGCGGTGTCGATGCGGTCGGCGAGCCGAGACATCAATCTCAACTAAGGCCGCATCCCGGCCTTCAATGCCGAACTACGTCTCAGCCCGGATCGGCGGTGAAACCGGCGGCCTCGATGCCGGCTATGGCCGCAGCCTCGTCATTGTCCGAGGTATCGCCTGATATGCCGACGGCGCCGATGACGGCGCCGGCCTTGTCGCGGATCAGCACGCCGCCGACCACCGGCAGCACGCGTCCGCCCGACACGTCGGAAATGCCCGCAACCAGATGCGGACGCTCCTTGGCGAAGGCCTCGACCTTGCGTGAGCCCATGCCGATGGCCAGCGCGCCATAGGCCTTGCCGGCCGACATTTGCGGGCGCAGGAACGAGGCGCCGTCCTGGCGCTGAAAGGCGACCAGATGGCCGCCGGCGTCAAGCACCGAGACGCCCAGCGGCTTGAGCTTGAGATCGGCGCCCTTGGCGAAGGCGGCATCGATGATTTGCCTGGCTTTTTCGAGCGGCAGCGCGGTCATGGCAATCTCCTGTTGGAAAGGGACAATCATCGGCGGCCGGCCGGACGAAGCAATCCCGGTTTCGGTTGAAATTGCTTCTTGTGAAGCAGCGAGATGAAGGGCGGCTGTCTGGGTGCTGTCGGGCGGCTGTGACAGAATGGGCAGCGCTGGCCCGATTTCAGGCCAATCCGCAACGGTGCGTTATTTCTTCTTGGCGCGTGCAGGTTTCTTGGCGGGTACTGCCGGCGCGTTGGCGAGGTCGTCGGCTTCCTTGGCGAGGCGAAGCGCCCGCAGCTTGTCGGTCTTGACCTTGCGGGCGTCACTCTCGGCGGCATATTCCGCCATCGCCTTCTGGCGGACGGTTGCCGCCTCTTCCTGCTTCTTGAAGCGCAGATCGGCGCGCGCGCGGGCGGCATCCCGAGAGTTCTCAACCAAGACCTTATCCATCCCGTGAATTGTGGTTTTCCGCTTCTTCTAGCAGAGCCGGCCTTCGAACGGGAAAAATAGTTGATCAGGCAGCCGGGCTGGCGCTGCTGGCATTGCCGGCGCTGCGAGCCTTGCTGGCGACCACGGCCTCGTAGGCGGCTTGCAGGGTCGCGCGGACAGTAGGGCCAGACGCCGCATCGAGCGGCGCGCCGAGATGCTCATGGCGCAACTCGTCCATGAACTTCTCCCACAGTGGCGGCCCGCCCTTTTCCAGGAGCTCGGCGCGGATCGAGAGTTCTTCGCTGGTCGGCAGCCAGACGCGGCCCCAGGCGCCGAGATGGGCCAGGATCGGCACCAGCGTGATTGCCATCTCGGTCAGGCTGTAGATGGCCTTCTGCTTGTGCGAGGGGTCGTCGGCCCTAGTCAGCATGCCCAACTCCATCAATCGCTTCAGCCGATCGGCGAGGATGTTGGAGGCGATGCCCTCCATCGAGCCATTGAGCAGTTCGCGAAAATGGCGCCTGCCGCCGAAAATCATGTCGCGAAGGATGATCAGGCTCCAGCGGTCACCGAACACCTCCAGCGACAGGTTGATCGGGCAGCCGGACCGACGATCGAGGCTCATTCGATTCTCTCCGTAAAACCGGTTGCATTATCATATCGGTTTATTATCGTGCAACTGATTGCATTGTGCAATCAGATTGAGGAAACCTTATGATGACGACGATCAATCGTCCCGAGCTCGCATCCGAAGCGTTTGGCGACCCCGAAAATCCCCCGTTGCTGCTGATCATGGGTGCGATGGCCTCGATGCTGTGGTGGCCGCAGGCATTCTGCCGGGACCTCGCGGATGCCGGCCTGTACGTCATCCGCTACGACAATCGCGATACCGGCCGCTCGACCAAATATCCGCCGGGCAAGCCGCCCTATACATTCGACGACATGGCGGACGATGCAATTGGTGTGCTTGACCGCCATGGCGTCGGCAGGGCCCATGTTGCCGGCATGTCGATGGGCGGCATGATCGCGCAACTCGTGGCGCTCAAGCACCCCTCCCGCGTCGCATCGCTGACCGTGATCAGCAGTACGCCGGTGGGCGTGGACACCTCGCATCTGCCGCAGACGACCGATGCCTATATCAAACATTCGTCGGAAGGTGTCGATGTCGACTGGGCTGACCGCCGCCAGGTGATCGACTTCATGGTCAGGGATGCCAGGGCAATCGCCAGCACCGCGCATCCGTTCGACGAGGCCCGGATGCGAGCGTTCATCGAACAGGATTATATCAGGTCCGGGGGGTCCCTGAGCGCCACCAATCATTTTTCGCTCGAGGGTGGTGATGGATGGAAGGGCCGCCTTCACGAGATGGCTGCGCCGCTGCTGGTCATCCACGGCACATCGGATCCTATCCTTCCGATCGAACATGGCGAGGCGCTGGCCAAGATGGTCGCTGGCGGAAAGCTCCTTTGCATTGAAGGCGGCGGCCACGAACTGCATCCGCAAGACTGGCCCGCCATGCAAGCCGCCATCGTCGCGCATATCAGGTCCAATCGGGATTTCACGGGTCGGCCTTGACGCGGAAGCCCGGTCGCAATAGTGAAGTAAGTACTTCAGTATTGATTTGGCGGGCGCATAGCTCCCGCCCGTGGATGAACGAGAAACAGAACGAGCAAAGAATGTCCCTGACGCTGCATTTCCATCCGCTGGCCTCCTTCTGCTGGAAGCCGCTGATCGCACTCTACGAGAACGCCATCGCCTTCGACCCGGTCATCGTCGATCTCGGCGACGAGCACTCGCGCGCCGCCTTCCTGAAAATATCGCCGACCGGCAAGATGCCGGCGCTGCGCGACGATGCGCGCGACCGCACGGTGCTGGAATCGACCATCGTCGTGGAATATCTGGCGGCGCATTATCCGGGGCCGGTCGAACTCGTTCCCGCCGACATCGACCTGGCCCTGGTGGTCCGCCAGGCCGACCGCTTCTATGACTTCTATGTGCAGGACCCGATGCAGAAGATCGTCGGCGACCGGCTGCGTCCGCTGGACAAGACCGATCCGTTTGGCGTCGAGCAGGCGCGCGGCCAACTGCGTACGTCCTACGCCATCATCGAGCAGGAGATGCAATCGAAGAACTGGGCGGTGGGCGATGCCTTCACCATGGCCGATTGCGCGGCGTCTCCCGCACTTTTCTACGCCAACAAGGTCGAGCCGTTCGGTGACAAATTTCCCGCCGTGAAGCGCTATCACGACCGGCTGCAGCAGCGTGCCGCCTTCGCCAGAGTGATCGAGGAGGCGCGGCCCTACTTCAAGTTCTTTCCCTACAACAACGGCTGACCGCGGTGCTGCACGATGCCGCCCAGCTCGACCTGATGTTCCAAGCGCTCGCCGATCCGGCACGGCGGCAGATGGTCGACCGGCTGTCGCGCGGCCCCGCATCGGTCAGCCAGCTCGCCGAACCGCTGGCGATGTCGCTGTCGGCTGTCGTCCAGCATCTCAACGTGCTGGAGGCAAGCGGTCTGGTCCGCTCTGAAAAAATGGGGCGCGTGCGCACCTGCCAGATCGAGCCGACGGTATTGCGGGCGGCCGAACACTGGATCAATGAACGGCGCCTTGCCTGGGAACGCCGACTGGACCGGCTCGGCGATTTTCTGGCCGAAAGCAAAGACGAAAATTGAAGGAGACCTCAGTGAGCCAGCGATCCGTCGTCCATTCCACCTTTGTCGTCGAGCGCTTCTATCCAGCGGCGCCGGCAAGGGTCTTCTCCGCGTTCAGCGATCCCGATGCCAAGCGGCGCTGGTTCGTGGATCCCCACGACCCGATGCCCAGCCGGCATGAGATGGACTTCCGCGTCGGCGGCAAGGAGATCAATGCCGGATGTCCAAGCGATGGGCAGATGCATTTCTTCAACGCGGTGTATCAAGACATCGTGCCGGACCAGCGCATCGTATACAGCTATGAACTGCTGTTCGGGGAAACCCGCGTCTCCGTGTCACTGGCGACGATCGAGCTTGTGGCCGAAGCGGGCGGCACGCGGCTGGTGATGACGGAACAGGGTGCCTTTCTCGACGGCCACGACACCTCAGCCACGCGTGAGCATGGAACAGGCGAACTTCTCGATGCGCTCGGCGCCTTCCTGAAAGTGCAAATTTGATCGTCGTGGCGGCATTGATACCAAAGGGCGAGCAGATCAGGCTTCCCAGAATTGATCGAGCCAGATGTTGAGTCTCAGGAAGCCGGAATTGCTTACGGTATAGACGCGCCGCGTGCCTTCAGCCTTGGCGTTGACCAGGCCGGCGTCGAGCAGCACTTTCAAATGCTGTGAAACGGCCGGGCGTGAAACTGGCAACCCGGCGGCCAACTCGTTGACGGTCTTCGGACCGCGTCGAAGTTCTTCCAGAAGGTGGCGCCGATTGGGGTCGGCGATCGCCATGAAGGCGTCGGAAAACATCATTCCTCATTTGTGAGGCAAAGTTTTTCGAATCTCAACTGTTTGCTTCTGCTTTTCTTCTTGGATCAAGCCGCAATGCTTCCGGCGTCAGCGAGCGATCGGCCGGCTGCGTCTTGAAGGCATCGCGATCCTCGATCGGAACCGGGGCCCGGCGGCTGATGCGCAGCAGCGTGTAGCCGGCCAGGGACAGATGCGCGAGGGCGGTCGCCAGGAACAGGCCCTCCGGCCGCATCCAGCCCATCAGCGCTGCCGCCAGCAATGGCCCTATCATGGTGCCGAAGCCGTAAAGCAGCAGTAGTCCACCCGATACCTTGACGAAATCCTCCGCGCGGGCGTGGTCGTTGGCATGCGCCACGGCGATCGAATAGAGCGTGTAGGCGAAGGCGCCGTAGGCGGCGGTCAGCACGATGACGAAGATGGCGGAGCGTGGCTCGAACAGGAAGATGAGAACCGCGACCAGAGCGCCGCCGAAAGCGGCACCCGCAAGCACAAAACGGCGGTCGGTCTTGTCGGACAGGCGCCCGGCCGGCAACTGCATGGCGGCACCGGCGACGACCACGAGGCTCATCATCAAGGCGATCTCGGCGGTGGAGATGCCGATACGGGCGCCGTAAACGGCGCCCAGCGTGCCCCAGGCGCCATTGGCGATGCCGACCAACAGGCAAGCGACCGCCGACACCGGCGAGTTGGCGTAGAGCCCTTTGACGTCGAGCTTGACGTCCTGCAGCGGTTTGGGGTGCGACGCCGTCGAAACGGCGGTCGGGATCAGCGACAGGCAGAACAGGATGCCGGTGATCATGAACAGCGAGGCTGATTTCACGTCGCCGCCGGCGACGATCATCTGTCCGCCCATGATCGAGGCGTAGGTGACCATCATATAGAGGCCGAAAACGGTGCCGCGGTTCTCGTTGGTGGCTTTCTCGTTCAGCCAGCTTTCGATGACCATGAAGGCGCCGGCCATGGTGAAGCCGGTAAAGGCGCGCAGCAGGATCCAGACATATTCGTCGATGACCAGACCGGTGAGCAGTGCCACGATGGCGCCGGACGCCGCGAACGCGCCGAAGGCGCGCACATGCCCGGCGCGGCGCACGATGCGCGGCGCGAAGAAGCAGCCGGTGACGAAGCCGCCGGCCCAGGCCGTGCCCATCAGGCCGAGCGACGCGGTCGAGAAGCCCTCCACCTGACCGCGAAGGGGCAGCAACAGCCCATGCAGACCCGATGCCGCCAGCAGAAAGGCAGTGCCGCGAAGCAGAGAAAGGATCGGTCGGTAGGATGCGAGCATTTTTTGATCCGGCTGGACTCTGGGGGGAAGGCAGGGTCTGAAGACAGTCGCATTCCGGCTTTTCAGCGGCGGGCCGTTCCGCCCGTCGGCCTTATCCGCGGCGAAACAGTGCCTCGGCCGCCGATTTGGTGTTGTCCTTGGCCTTGAGCTCCGTCTCCAGCCGGGCGATCTCGTCGCGCAGGATGCCGATGCGCTCGGACAGGTCACCGACGGAAAGCAGCGACAAATCCTGCCCGATTTCGTGCGGGCGCGCCTTCTTCTTGGGTTCGTCGTCGAAGATCGCCATCGTTGCTCCTCCTTTGTCACGCCGGATTGGGGCACACCAGATTGGCCATTTGCCTGATTTGGCAATCAGCATACATAGGGCAAGGGCGTCGATGCAAACAGCCGGTAAGAATGCGGCGAGGAAAGACGGGAGACTTCATGGCGAGCGGACAGAAAATTCCGGTAAGGATGACGGCGATCGCGATCTCGGAGCCGGGCGGCCCACGGGTGCTGAAACCGGAAACGCGCGACGTCCCCTTGCCCGGCCCCGGAGAGATCCTGATCAAGGTGCATGCCGCCGGCGTCAACCGGCCCGACGTGCAGCAGCGCAAGGGCGCCTATCCGCCGCCGCCCGGCGCATCGGATCTGCCGGGCCTCGAGGTGTCTGGTGAAGTGGCCGCCCTTGGCGACGAGATATCACGCTGGCGCCTCGGCGACCGGGTCTGCGCGCTGACGCCGGGCGGCGGCTATGCCGAATATGTCAAGGTTCACACCGGCAGCGTGCTGCCGCTGCCCGCGGGCTTCACCCATACGGAGGCGGCGGCGGTGCCGGAGAACTATTTCACCGTCTGGCACAATATGTTCGAACGCGGCGGCCTGAAGAAGGGGGAGACGCTGCTGGTGCATGGCGGCTCGTCGGGCATCGGCACGACGGCGATCCAGCTGGCCTCGGCCTTTGGCGCGTACGTCATCACCACTGCCGGATCGAAGGACAAATGCGACGCCTGCCTGAAGCTCGGCGCCGATCGCGCGATCAACTATCGCGAAGAGGATTTCGTCAAGGCGGTCAAGGACGCGACGGAGGGCAAGGGCGCCAATGTCATCCTCGACATGGTCGGCGGCGATTATGTCCAGCGAAACTACGAGGCCGCCGCCGTCGAGGGGCGCATCGTCCAGATCGCCGTGCAGGCCGGCGCCGTTGCCAGCGCCGATTTTTCCAAGATCATGGTCAAGCGGCTGACCCATACGGGTTCGACGCTGAGACCGCGCACAGTCGAATTCAAGGCGGCAATCGCGGCAGCTCTCGAGGCGCAAGTGTGGCCACTGCTCGGCACGCGCAAGGTGGCGCCCGTCATGGACATGATCTACCCGCTCACCGATGCCTGGCGTGCGCATGAGCGGATGGAGGAGGGCGAGCATATCGGGAAGATAGTGCTCGACGTCGGCTAGGAGGTGCCGATATTCAGGTGAGGCCGGCCTGCGAATGGTGGCCTCCTGCGCTTCCGGTGCTCACGTACTTTGAGTACGCTCCGCTCCGGTTCTCGAATCCCGCCATTCTCGGCTCGGCCTGACCTGAATCTCGACACGTCCCGGCGTTGGCGTCGCTGCCTACAAGATGAACAGAGGCTTAATGGTGCAATGCAGCATTTGCATCATTGCTATGCAAAATCGGCCGTTCAAGTCCCGATCGATGATCACTATCTGTGCAGCATCGAAACGAACACCCCATCAGGAGGACTACCATGAACCCGATCCGCGCTTTCCGTAACTGGCGCATGTACAACGAGACCGTGCGCGAACTGAACCGTCTCAACGCACGTCAGCTCAGCGATCTCGGCATCAACCGCGCCGACATCGAACGGATCGCCCGCCAGGCGATTTAAGACGTAACCCGGTCGCAAGGCCGGGCGCATACAGAGAAGTAGAGCCGTCGCAGACGTTTCCCGTTTCCGGTTCCGAGCCCGCTGGACCCTGTCCAGCGGGTTTTGTCTTTTTGGGGATCTCAGGCGATTGCCTGCCGATCTCAAGAGCGCGCCCAGCGCTGCTCCCTCAGGATTGCGCAAAGCCAGCAACGAGAAGCGGTCCCACCGACGGCGCCCCAACGGAGCCGTTCCGTGGCATTTTGCCTATCCATGATTGACCGCGACCACTCTGACATGTTGACGTCGGGGACGATGAGGCGGCCCGGAGAGGCTCATGCCATGCTCGACGACCTGACGAACAGGATCTACGAGGCGGCCTTCGTGCCGGATCTCTGGCCTGATGTGCTGGAGGACATCGATTCCGTATCGGGTTCCGTGGGCGGTGCCGTGTTTCTGTTCGGTGACGACCAGCCCGCTCGCGGCAGGGCGATCCAATTCCTGCAGGATCTGCAACGTGAATTGCTGGCGAGCGATACGCTGCAGTTCTCGACAGCGGTTTCGCGCATGTGCGCGCTGCAGCCGGCGAGCTTCGTCGACGTCGAGGCTTTCCTGACACCGGACGAGATCGAGAATGATCCGGTGCGCCAACGGCTCCGCGCCATGGGCATCGGCGCACATGCCTGCACCGCGATACCGATGCCGAGCGGCGAACTGGCGATTTTCGTCTTCCAGCGCCGGCTCGGTGAAGGCAGCTATGACCAGAAGAGCCTGGATGTGCTCGACAGCCTGCGGCCAGCCATGGCGCGCGCCGGCCTGATAGCGGGGCGGCTCGGCCTCGAACGCGCCGAAGGAACGGTTACCGCCATGACGGCGATGGGCCTGCCGGCGGCAGTGCTGTCGCTGAAAGGGCGGGTGATGGTCGCCAACGCGTTGTTCGAAAGCCTGTCCTCGCTATTCCTGCCCACCGCCTTTGGCGGCATGGCCATTGCCGACGCCGAAGCCAATCGGCTGTTCCAGCAGGCCATCGTCGCCGCGCGCAACGATCTGGAGCCGACCGTCCGCTCCATACCGGTGCAGGGCGTGGAGAGCCGGTCGCCGATGATCCTGCACATGCTGCCGCTGCGCCGTTCGGCGCACGAGATCTTTTCGGGTGCCGACATTCTGGTGGCGGCGACGGCGCTCAGCGCCAGTTCGCTTGTGCCTTCGCCAACGCTGCTTGCCGGACTGTTCGATCTGACGCCAGCCGAGGCGCGGCTGGCCACGGCACTGTCGCAAGGCCATGCGCTCAAGGCAGCGGCGGCCGGCTCCAAGATCACGGAGAAAACCGCGCGGACCTATCTGGAACGAATATTCGCCAAGACCGGGACGCGCCAGCAAAGCCAGCTCGTCGCCCTGCTCAAAAGCGCCGGTCCTTTCGGCTGAGGTCGCCGGCGGTCAAGGCATTCGAGCGCGCTTGCCGCGCCTATCCAAAAACATTGCGAAACGACCCGGGAACGGTTATACAGGCCGCGAATTTCCCATTTTGGTGGCTCTAAACCACCGCCCGCGCGGGAACGCGGGCGAACGAGAAGGATTTCTGGAAATGGCCAATACGCTGCTGATGCCCAAGGCGACCGCCGTCTGGCTGGTCGACAACACCGCGCTGTCCTTCGAGCAGATCGCGCAGTTCTGCGGGCTGCATCCGCTCGAGGTCAAGGCGATCGCCGACGGCGAATCGGCGCAAGGCATCAAGGGCATGGACCCGATCATGACCGGGCAGCTGACCCGCGACGAGATCGCGCGTGCCGAGAAGGACCCGAACCAGCGCCTGAAGCTTTCCGACCCCAAGGTGCGGGTGCCGGAATCGAAGCGCAAGGGTCCGCGCTACACGCCGCTGTCGAAGCGCCAGGACCGGCCGAACGCCATCCTGTGGCTGGTGCGCAACCACCCCGAACTCAAGGACGCGCAGATTTCGCGCCTCGTCGGCACCACCAAGTCGACGATCGAGCAGATCCGCGAACGCAAGCACTGGAACTCGGCCAATCTGCAGCCGATGGACCCGGTGACGCTGGGTCTCGCCTCGCAGATCGACCTCGATATGGAAGTCAACCGCGCTTCGCGCGGCCGCGAGCAGGCGCAGCCGGTTGGCGACACGCTGCTGCCCGCCGCCCTGACCGAGCGGCTGGTGCCCGCCCCCGAGAAGCCGAAGGACGAGGATGCCGAACTCGACGCCAACGCCGTGTTCGCCAAGCTATCGGCGCTGAAGTCGAAGAACGAAGACGCCGACGACGAGTGAGGTCGGCGACAGACCAGGAAAAAGCCCGCTTCGAGCGGGCTTTTTTGTGCGATCTGGCAAATCTCAGCTTCGCGCCACGCGGTCCGGCGCCATGCCGTAGTCCTCGCTGCGCTCCACGGCGCGGTAGAAGTCGGCGAGCTGCTTGCCGCGCTCCGGCTTGAAGATGCGGCCGGCGATCACCACCGAGGCAATGCGGTCGATGCGGAAGGCGCGGAAATCGTCGCGCATCTCGCACCAGGCGACCAGCGTCCACACCTTGCCCCAGAACCACAGGCCGAGCGGCCTGATGTCGCGCGCGGTGCTACGGCCGGCCTCGTCCGAGTAGTCAACGGTCAGCACCTGGCGCTTTTCGACCGCGCGTTCGATCAAGTCGATCGCCTCGCGGGCCGCGTCGCTGACCACCCACATCGGTGTATGAATCTCGGTGCGGGCGATGCGGTCCTTTTCGGCATCGGGCAGCACGGCGCCGATCTTGACCAACGCCTCGTCGGCGGCGCGTGCCATCGCGGCGCCGCCAAAGGCGCGCACCATCCGCGCGCCGGCAACCAGCGCCACGATCTCGTCACGCGTGAACATCAGTGGCGGAAGGTCGAAACCCTCCCTCATCATGTAACCGACACCGGCCTCGCCGTCGATCGGCACTCCGGTCGACTGCAGGTCGGCTATGTCGCGATAGATCGTTCGCTCGGAAACCTCGAGCCACGTGCCGAGCTTCTGGGCGGTGACCAGACGGCCACCACGCAGATGCTGCACGATCTGAAAGAGCCTGTCGGCGCGACGCATCGTTTGCTTCCCCAGTGTTCTTCCCATGCATGCTGTGGCTCCGGGACCGGGTCCACTTCCAGTTGCCATGCATTACGGTTTGAGCCCTTCGCGCTTGCGCTGCGCGGCGACGAACTCCGCGCCGAAGGACAGTTTCTTCGTTGTCGGCGTCCTGGCATCGAGCACGCGCCAGAAGGGTGCGACATCGCTCAGCGTCATGCCGCCCTCGAGGTCTTCGTTGGCGGCTTCGGCAACCGTGCGCAGATGATAGCCTATGGTGACCGGGCATGTCACTTCGGCGCCATGTTCGACGGCAAGGGCAGTGCGCAACGCACGGATGTCCATCTCGACGCCCTCGGGAATTGAACGGATGAAATCGTCGACCTGACGAGCAGTCGGCACCAGCATCGGCTGCCCCTCGACCACGTCACCCATCGTGCGAGGCGTTGGTTTCACGCCGTTGATGCCAGGCGTGTCCAGCCTGTCGTTCCAGCTTTTCATCGATCGTCCTCTCGGCCGGCTATGCGCATTCCCCCACCATCGCATGCACCTCCTGACAGCATTCTGTCAGGAGGCTTCAGCATATTCCCTCACGAACAACGTTCGCATCTGGGCGAGATCGCTGGCTCTTTCGGGATAAAGCGTGTTCAGAAAGACAAGGGCAAAGGTGCCAGGTGCCGAACCCGGCGCGGAAACGACTTTGCCGTCAGCGACGGCATACGGCACGTCTTGATAGTTCAGACCACCGGCATAGCCGGCTTCATGTCCGTTGATCCAGTCGCGGCCATTGCTGGTATGCTTGGCTTCTTCGAAGATGCCGGCCCGGGCCAGCGCCAACGTTCCGGCGCAGATCCCGCCGACGACACCGCCGCTCGTTGCAACGGCATTGAGCAGTTTGGCGACATCCGGGGGCGCCTTGCCCGCCCATTGGTCGGACCCGATGACGGCGACGGCATCGAGATCGGCATTCTCTTCGACGGCTGTCGAACGGTCGGGCGTCAGCCGAAAACCGCTGATCGCGGTCACCGGCTTGCCTTGAGGCGTCAGCGACACGGCGCGTGCGCCGAACCATTCGACCGCCGAGGCCGCAAGCAGTCCATACTCCCAGTCGGCGAAACCTTCGATGAAAAGGAAGCCGATTGACTTTTGATCGGGCATAAGCTCGCTCCATCCCCCGGCCCGCCGAACCCATATTTGGGCATTGGCGCGGTCATGTCCAATATCGACGCCGAAAATTGGCCTCAACTGCCGTGGGAGCGGCGCTCCGCATACATATCCGGCCAGCCGATATCCTTGCGGATGTCGGCAGGCAGCGCGTTCATGAAACGCTGCGTGCGGATTTCGTTGCGCATGGTGCGAACCTTGCCGACATAGTGCTGCATGCCGCGCAGAATGGTGAAACCGTTCATGGCTATTCTCCTCTCTCTGACTGAAGGCAGTATCGCACACCCCTCCTGACAGCAGTCTGTCAGGAGGATGGCAGGGCGGACGAGGATAATTCCGTTTGGCGCGTCGCCCGAGGGAGAGGGGTGTTCCCCGCTGCTATTATGCCCCGCCGCGGCAGGTCCGCGGGCGCTGATTGTTCACCAATTGATCGACAGTCGGAGAGATATTGTTCATCGCATGGCGACTAACTGTCAGGATCGGCGGCCTTCAGCGGCGGGGCCGGAGTTCTGATATGAAAGGAGAAAATTCTTCCCCAAAGCCAGGGAGACGACCATGAACCTGCAACTGACAGGAATCCACCATCTGACCGCCATATCAGCCAATGCGCCCGGTAATCTTCACTTCTACACGAGGGTGCTGGGCCTGCGGCTGGTCAAGAAGACGGTGAACCAGGACGACACATCGGCCTACCACCTTTTCTACGCCGACGGCGAAGCGACGCCAGGCACCGACCTCACCTTCTTCGACTGGCCGGTTGGCCGCGAACGGCGCGGCACACACAGCATCGCGCGAACCAGCCTCAGGGTCGGTAGTCTGGAAAGCCTTGCCTGGTGGAAGCGGCATTTGACGAGCGAAAACATCCCGACAGGAGAGGTCGCCGATATAGGTGGCTATCCATCGCTGGATTTCGAAGATCCCGAAGGCCAGCGCCTACGTCTCGTCAGCGATGGGGGCAAGGGCGGCAGCCACCCCTGGGCACGGAGCCCGGTCCCAGCCGAGCACCAGATCCGTGGGCTCGGGCCGATCGTCATCAGCGTTCCCGACATCACCAACACCGAGGCGGTGCTGACCAGGGTGATGGACATGCGCAAAGTCCGTGACTATGCCTCGCCGGACGGCGAGGGTCAGGTTCACGTTTTCGAAATGGGCGCGGGCGGGCCGGCGGCGGAACTGCATGTCGCCGTGCAGCCCGGGCTGGCGCCCGCAAGGCAAGGCGCCGGTGCGGTTCACCACGTGGCCTTCAGGGCGCCAGACGAGGAGACGCTGCATGGGTGGACCGCTCGTCTGGCCGAATTCCGCCTGCCGTCGAGCGGCGAGGTCGAGCGCTACTACTTCCGCTCGCTCTATTTTCGTGAGCCGAACGGCATCCTGTTCGAGATCGCTACCGATGGGCCGGGCTTCACCGCCGATGAACCGCTGGAGACGCTCGGCGAAAGCCTGGCACTGCCACCGTTCCTCGAACCGAAGCGCGCCTCGATCGAGGCCGGCCTCAAGCCGCTGAAGTAGACCGCTCTTTCGGCAACCGCGCCGCGTTCCGATTGGAGAACGCGGCGTCAGTTGTGTGTCGGCGACCGAACGAACCGCTTTGACAGCCAGCCGCGTTGCTGGTCAAAGGCGGCATGACGAAACTCCTTGCCCTTGTGATCATTGGTTTCATGGTCATCCAGCTGATCAAACCGATCGGCTGGCCCGGGCTCAAGCGCCGCAGCGATTTCTGGAAGCTGGCGTTGCTCGCCATGGCGGCGATCTCGCTGGCGGCCGTGCTCGGGCATTTGACTTAGAGCGGTTCCTGCGCATGACAGGACTGGCGCGGCAAAGTCAGCCGGCAAGCAGCTGGTCGACGAGATGTTCCGCCCAGGCCCGGTAGCCTGCTTCCGAGGCATGGAATCCGTCGGAGGCGAAACCCTCTTCGGGATTTGTGATCGGCAGGCGCGGCGCCGGCACCGCGCCGCGCTCCAGGCAGAGGCGTTCGCCCATCCGGTTCATCGCGGTCGCGCGGATTTCGAGGATCTTGCCGAGCAGCGGCGGCATGGCCGGCGCCCGCGTGAACTCCAGCACCGGCGACCACACCACCCGCGCCTCCGGCCATTTGGCGCGCAGTGCGTAGAGCAGGCCGCCGAACTCTTTCTTGAAGCGCGGCACCGAATGGAAATTCTTGGTGTCGTTGGTGCCGATGGCGAGCACGATATGCGTCCACGGATCGGCCGACAGATTGGGCAGGACATGGTCGCGAATCTGGCCCGACGTCGCCGAATTGAAGCCGGCGGCGCGCCAGCGCACGGCGCGGCCGGTGCGTTGCGACATCAGCGTGGCGAGCTGCGCGGCAAGCCCATCCTCGGAATTGCCGATGCCGACCGACGCGGCCGAGGAATCACCCAGCACCAGAAGCGAGACCGCCGGCGCCTCGCCGGCAAGGTCGTGCATGACCGGTCCGTGTGCCGGCAGCATGCGCGAGGTGCGACGGCGAACGCCCAATCCCTGCCAGACATAGATGGGGAAGGCGAGCCAGGTGAGAAAGGCGGGGAAGCGCATGGCGATACCGTCGAACGATTTGCGGCAGGCTTAGCGCATGTTTGGTCCGCCGTGAACGTGCCCTAGCGTCGCCGACCGGTGCCTTGGAGCAGTTCACCGTTTCACGAAACGGCAAACCGCTCCAACTGTTTGTGTTGACGCAATTCCCAAGGGAAAGCCGCGTCACACTTTTCCTGGAATTGCGCTAAAGGCGCGCGTCGTCCGGTTGCGACCTGTTTCCATATTCATCGTGCAGCCGTACCCAGTCCATGAAGGTCCGGTAAGGACCGGTTTCGTCGCGGCCTTTCGGAACAATGTCGAGATATTGATAGGCGCCGATGAACTGCTCGCTGCCACGTGCCCGTGACATGAAGGTCAGGAAGATGTCGCCGGTTTCGCCCTTGTGGAAGACAGTGGTGCCGGGCAGGTCCTTCGACGTCAGCACCGGTGTTTCGAAATTATAGACGGCTTCGCCGGATGCGATCTGTTTGTCGGTGAAGGATACCTGCATGTCGAAGTTGAAGTCCGAGGCATAGGAAGATACCCAATCGAACGTCCAGCCCATGCGCTGCTTGTAGGGCAGCAGCTCCGCAAGCGGCGCCCGTGATACGGCGACGAGCGACACGTCGTGATGTCTCAGATGCCGGTTGGCGCCGTCCATATGGTCGGCGACGAAGGCACAGCTTTCGCAGTGATGCGTGGAGCCCGGCGCGAACACGAAGTGATAGATGATCAACTGGCTGAGGTTGGCGAAAAGATCGGCCAGTTTCTTCGGCCCCTGCTCCGTCTCGAAGACGTAGTCCTTCCTTACTTTCAGCCAAGGCAGTTCCCGCCGTTCGGCCGCAACACGCGCGCGCAACCGCGTCAGTTCCTTCTCGCGGGCCAGATGCGCCTTGTGCGCCCGGAACCAGTCTTCGCGCGAAACGGCCTTGTTGCGATGCATGAGCCTCTCCCTGTCTGCACCCCAAGGACGTTCGGGATGGGCAAAAACCGACATCGCCGTCTGTTTTTACCAGAAGGGAGATAAGAATGGACACGCTCGGACCCAAGTCCGGCATGCCCGACAAAAACCCGGGCGCATGGGCCCGGGTTCGAAGCGAAAGGGACGAGCTGGGGGTTAGGCGGCTTGTTCGAGGCTTGCCTGCCATTTTCCAAGCGCGGCCAGATAATTCATGTGGGCGCGATGGGTGAAGGCGGCCTGGCCGGCGGCGACGTTCGATGCTTTGCCGCTCCAAGCCTTCTGCGGGGCGGCCTGCAGCGCGCGGCCGTAGGAGAAGGTCAGCTTCCACGGATGCGGGCCGATGGCGTTGATGGCGTTGAGGTTGGCGGTCGCTTCCTCGTCCTCCTGGCCGCCGGAAAGGAAGGCGATACCAGGGACCGCCGCCGGCACCGTCTCGCGGAACAGTTTTATGGTCATCTCGGCGACCTTTTCGGGACTGTCCACCGTGCCCGACTTCTTGCCCGACAGCACCATGTTGGGCTTCAGGATCGTGCCTTCGAGCACGACGCGCGCCGCGTAGAGCTCGTTGTAGAGCTTAAGCAACGTCATCTTGCTGATCTCGTAGCACGTGTCGATCGAATGGGCGCCGTCCATCAGCACTTCCGGCTCGACGATCGGCACGATGCCGGCTTCCTGGCAAAGGGCGGCGTAGCGGGCAAGCGCATGGGTGTTGGAGCCGATAGAGGTCGCCGACGGCACGCCCTTGGCGATGTCGATGTCGATCACCGCGCGCCATTTGGCGAAGCGGGCGCCAAGCTTGTAGTAGTCGGCAAGGCGTTCGCGCAGGCCGTCGAGGCCCTCGGTGATGGTGTCGCCGGGAAAGCCGGCCAGAGGCTTGGCCCCGGCATCGACCTTGATGCCGGGGATGGCGCCTGCCGCCTTGATGATGTCGACCAGCGGCGTGCCGTCGGCGGCCTTCTGGCGGATCGTCTCGTCATAGAGGATGACGCCGGAAATATACTTGGTCATCGCGTCCTTGGCGCGAAACATCATCTCGCGATAATCGCGGCGGCTGTCTGCGGTCGATTCGACGCCGATCACGTCGAAGCGCTTCTTGATCGTGCCGGAACTTTCATCGGCGGCCAGCAGGCCCTTGCCATTGGCGACGATCGCGGCGGCAATGTCTTCGAGACGTTCGCTCATCATGCTTCTCCTGGAGGGGTTCGTTCCGCGCTTAACGGAAGTCTACCGCCAAAGGAATGGCATCGGAAAGCTCGAATCGATTGAAAGGTGCCGGCGCCGCCGCCGGCTCGCTTTGAGTTGATCGGATCGTTGCTTGGGCCGAGAATTGCCTCAGCGCTTCAGCACGTCGACGCCGGGCAACGGCTTGCCTTCCATCCATTCCAGGAAGGCGCCGCCGGCGGTCGAGACATAGGTGAAGTCGTCGGCGACACCGGCGTGGTTGAGGGCCGCCACCGTATCGCCGCCACCGGCGACCGAGACCAGCTTGCCGGCCTTGGTGCGCGCCGCGGCGTGTTTTGCCGCCGCCACCGTGGCGTGATCGAACGGGGCGATCTCGAAGGCGCCGAGCGGACCGTTCCAGACCAGCGTCGCGGCGCGGTCGATCCATTCGCCGATCGTCGTCACGGTCTTGGCGCCGACATCCAGGATCATGCCATCGGCAGGCACGTCGGAGATGGCGACGGTCTCGCAGGCAGCGCCTGCCTTGAATTCCCTGGCGACGACGCCATCGACCGGCAGGATGATGGCGCAGCCGGCCTCGGCCGCCTCGATCATGATCTGCTTGGCTGTCGGGGCCAAGTCATGCTCGCACAGCGACTTGCCGACATCGGTGCCGCGCGCGGCCAGGAACGTGTTGGCCATGCCGCCGCCGATGACCAGCGCGTCGACCTTCTTCACCAGGTTCATCAACAGGTCGATCTTGGTCGAGACCTTGGCGCCGCCGACAATGGCAACGACAGGGCGGACCGGATTGCCCAGGCCCTTCTCCAGCGCCTCGAGTTCGGCCTGCATGGTGCGGCCGGCAAAGGAAGGCAAAAGATGCGCCAGCCCCTCGGTCGAGGAGTGGGCGCGGTGGGCGGCTGAAAAGGCGTCGTTGACGAAGATGTCGCCATTGGCGGCGAGCCTTTCGGTGAAGGCCGGGTCGTTCTTTTCCTCGGCCTTGTAGAAACGGGTGTTTTCGAGAAGAAGCACGTCGCCCTTGTTCATGGCCGCGACCGCGCTTCCCGCCGTGTCGCCGACGCAATCCGAGGCAAAGCCGACGGGACGGCCGAGCACCTGCGCCGTCGCCCTGGCGATCGGCTCAAGCGAGAATTCGGGCGAGGGGCCATCCTTGGGTCGGCCGAAATGGGCAAGCAGGATGACCTTGGCGCCTTTGCCCGACAGTTCGGCGATGGTCGGCGCGATGCGTTCGATGCGGGTGGCGTCGGTGACCTTGCCGTCGGCGACGGGAACGTTGAGGTCGACGCGCACCAGCACGCGCTTGCCGCTGATGTTGCCGATATCGTCCAGTGTCTTGAAGGCGGCCATGCCGGTTCCTTTCCTCGGGAAAATCGCCGGGACCATACCTCGCATCAACGACGATGCAAGGCTTTGGCTGGGATGGCGGTGCGAAATTTTGAGGCGGGCGGGGACATAGTCCGTGAAGATCGCCCACGCGGATGGGCAGGGCGAACGATCGCTCTCGTCAGCTGCCGGTCGTTGCCTTTTCGACCGGTGGCTCCGGGGTCTCATCTGTCCGTGGCGCTTCTTGCGTCTCGGTTGGCTTGCGCCAGTTGCGGACAAAGGCGCCCAGACGGTCGCCCATTTCGCCGGCGCTGAGGAACACCGGAACCCGCGCGACCGGCGCCGTCGGCTCGAAGGAGAGGCCGAGACCCGTGATTCTGCCCTTGTCGTCGACATCCCTGACGATCAGCTCGATCGGGCCAATCAGCACGCGGTCGGCATATTCGGCATGGCCGCCGAGACGTGCCGTGACCAAGGCGCCGACGGTCAGCTTGCGCTCGGCCTCGCTTAGGCCCGGCCCATAGGCGGCCTCCAGTTCCTCGGCCGAGCGGGCCGGATCGACGGCGAAGGCGCCGAAGAAATCGGCATCCTCGGGGTCGACCACCGCACGGCTGGCAAACAGCTTGTCGAGCAGGCGCGGATAGCGGTCCGGCACGAAGATGTAGACCTGGTCGCCGGCGGCCAGCCGTCCCATGTCCTGGAAGCGCATCGAGCGGCCGTCGCGCAGCACCAGCGAGGGCCGTGCCCAACGTGGAATGCGCTCACCGCGCGCCACCGGGCTGCCATGCGCCACACGATAGGCAAGAAGTTCGTGATGGGCGGAGCCCGGCAATTCGAGTTCGACCTTGTCGAGAGGGCCGAGGCGCGCCGGCACGATGAGGCCGAGGCGACGCGCCAGCGGGCCGACTGTCCAGCCCTGGATGATCAGTGACACCAGCACGATGATGAAGGCGGCGTTGAAGATGGTGCGGCCATTCTCCAGTCCGCCGAGCAGGGGGGTGATGGCGAGCAGGATTGAGACGGCGCCGCGCAGGCCGACCCAGGAGACGAAGGCGACTTCGGGACGGGGCAGGCGGAAGGGGACCAGGCAGAGCCAGACGGCGATGGGCCGCGCGACAAACATCAGGAACAGGCCAAGCGCGATAGCCGGCACCATGATCGCCGGGAATTGCGATGGGGTCGCGAACAGGCCGAGGATCAGGAACATGATGATCTGCGCCAGCCACGACATGCCGTCCTGGAAGCGCTTGAGAATGGTGACGGCGCGGATGTCGGAATTGCCGGCAATGAGTCCGGCGATATAGACCGCCAGGAAGCCGGAGCCGCCGATCGCGCCGGCGGCGGCAAAGACCATCAGCGACAGCGTCAGCACGAAGATAGGCAGCAGGCCATGGTCGAGATTGAGCCGGTCGACGAGACGCACGATGGCCAAGCCGCCGAGCACGCCGACAAGGGCGCCAAGGCCCATGTTGACGAGGAAGCCCAGGATAAGGCTGGTGAGGAGGACATTGGCTTCGGGGTTGGCGTGCGCGGCGATGACTTCGACCAGGGTGATGGTCAGGAAGATGGCGATCGGGTCGTTGGTGCCGGATTCGACTTCGAGCGTGGAGCGTACGCGCTCGCGCAGATTGATCTCGCCGGCGCGCAGCAGGAAGAACACGGCCGCCGCATCGGTCGAGGCGACGGCCGCACCGAGCAGGAAGGATTCCAGCCAACTCAAGTCGAGCAGATAGTAGGCGGCGGCGCCGAACAGCCCAGTGGTGAGAAGCACGCCGACAGTCGCTAGCGACAGGGCCGGCCCCGCCGCCTGCCGCAAAGCGTTGAGCGGCGTACCGAAACCCGAATCGAACAGGATGACGGCCAGCGCCAATGAGCCGGCAAAATAAGCGATGCGAGCATTGTCGAATTCGATGCCGAGGCCGTCGGTGCCGGTGGCAAGCCCGATGCAGAGAAACAGCAGCAGGAGGGGGGCGCCGAAGCGAAAGGCGATCAGGCTCGAAAACGCCGCGGCGACAACGAGCGCCGTGCCGACCAGCGTGACGAGGTAGATCGCATGCTCCATTCTTAAATCAGCCCCTCAAATTCGTCTGTCTCCTGGATTACGGCAGAGTGGGGCGAAGGCGTGACCAGTGCAAGGCGGGAGGGTGGTTTTTGGCCTACACCGCTGATTTTTGTTGCTGCCTCGGCAAATGAAAACGCCCGGCAAAGCCGGGCGTTTGCAAAGTCGTGAGACGAGAGCCCGCGATCAGGCGATGGTCTTGCCGAAGGCGACGGCGGTATCGCCCATGCGATTGGAGAAACCCCACTCATTGTCGTACCAGGACAGCACCGAAACGAAGTTGCCGTCCATCACCTTGGTCTGGTCGAGCGCCATGATCGACGAGCGCGGATCATGATTGAAGTCGATCGAGACGTTCGGGTGATGGGTGACGCCGAGAATACCCTTCAGCCTGCCGTTCGAGGCGGCGATCACCGCTTCGTTGATTTCCTGCACCGTGGTGGCGCGCTTGGCGATGAACTTGAAGTCGACGACCGAGACGTTCGGGGTCGGCACGCGGATCGAGATGCCGTCGAGCTTGCCCTTGAGGTCGGGGAGCACAAGGCCGATCGCCTTGGCCGCACCCGTCGAGGTCGGGATCTGCGACAGGGCGGCGGCGCGGGCGCGGTAGAGATCCTTGTGCATGGTGTCCAGCGTCGGCTGGTCGCCGGTGTAGGAGTGGATCGTCGTCATCATGCCCTTTTCGATGCCGACCGTGTCGTGCAGCACTGCGGCCAGCGGCGCCAGGCAGTTGGTGGTGCACGACGCGTTCGAGATGACGATGTGGTCCTTGGTCAGCTTGTCGTGGTTGATGCCGTAGACGACGGTCAGGTCGGCGCCGTCGGCGGGTGCCGAGACCAGCACGCGCTTGGCGCCGGCGGTCAGGTGCGCGGCGGCCTTGTCGCGGGCGGTGAAGATCCCGGTGCATTCGAGCGCGATGTCGACGCCGAGTTCCTTCCACGGCAGCTGCGTCGGATCCTTGATGGCGGTAACCTTGAACTTCTCCTTGCCGACGGTGATCTGGTCGCCATCGACGGACACCTCGTGAGGGAAGCGGCCGTGCACGCTGTCGTAGCGCAAGAGGTGGGCATTGGTCTCGACCGGACCGAGATCGTTGACGGCGACGACGTCGATGTCCTTGCGGCCGGATTCATGGATGGCGCGCAGGATGTTGCGGCCGATGCGGCCGAATCCGTTGATGGCAACTCTGACGGTCATTTTTCTCTCCCTGGGAGCTGGAAGGCGGATGGATCCGCTGCTTCATAGCGGCGGACGGCACAAGAATCCAGCCGCAGAGGGCCGAATTTAAATCGATTAGGTTGGTCCAGCCCCGCGAAACGCCAGAGCGGTTCTCGGGGCCGGACATCAATATCACTTGCCGTGCAGGCGGGTCTCCGCCGCCTTCGCGGCCGCTTCGGCGGTGATGCCGAAATGCGGATAGAGCTGCTCGATGGTGCCCGAAGCGCCAAAGCCATGCATGCCGACAAAGATGCCGTCCGAGCCGATAAGATGATCCCAACCCTGGCGGATGCCGGCCTCGATCGCCATCTTGATCGGCGCGTTGCCGATAGTCTTCTTGCGATAGGCCTCGCTCTGCTGATCGAACAGTTCGAAGCAAGGTACCGACACGACGCGGGTCGGGTGGCCGTGCTTCTCGAGCAGGTCGCGGGCGCCGAGCGCGATCTCGACCTCGGAGCCGGTGGCGAAGATCGTCACTGCCGCCTCGCCGCTGGCCGCGGCCAGTTCATAGGCGCCCTGGCTGCTCAGATTCTTGGCCGAATGCTCGGTGCGGACCGTCGGCAGATTCTGGCGGGTCAACGCCAGGGTCGACGGCGTCTTTTCGGATTCGAGCGCGATCTGCCAGCATTCGGCGGTTTCCACCGCGTCGGCCGGACGGAAGACATTGTGGTTGGGGATGGCGCGCAGAGCCGCCAGGTGCTCGACCGGCTGGTGGGTCGGGCCGTCTTCGCCCAGACCGATGGAATCATGGGTCATGACGAAGATCGAGCGGATGCCCATCAGCGAGGAAAGCCGCATCGACGGGCGGGCATAGTCGGAGAAGCACATGAA
The DNA here is from genome assembly GCF_013170725.1 of Mesorhizobium erdmanii. Classification (NCBI taxonomy): domain Bacteria; kingdom Pseudomonadati; phylum Pseudomonadota; class Alphaproteobacteria; order Hyphomicrobiales; family Phyllobacteriaceae; genus Mesorhizobium; species Mesorhizobium erdmanii. Next base: position 1,455,789 of record NZ_CP033361.1, read on the forward strand.
GGTGCCGCCATAGGCGATGAGGCCGCCATGCAGCGTCAGGCCGTTGATGGCGGCCGCCATGCCATGCTCGCGGATGCCGTAATGGACATAGCGCTGGCCGTAATCGTCCGGCGTGATGTTCTTGGTCTGGCTGGTCTTGGTGTTGTTGGAGCCGGTCAGGTCGGCGGAACCGCCGATGGTTTCCGGCACGGCGCCGTTGATGACTTCCAGAGCCATTTCCGACGATTTGCGCGTCGCCACCTTCGGCTTGTCGGCCGAGAGCTTCTTCTTGTAGTCGGCGATGACGGCGTCCAAATTGGACGGCAGCTTGCCGGAAAGGCGGCGCTCGAACTCGGCCTTCAGCTTCGGTTCGGCCTTGGCGAGGCGGCCTTCCCAGTCGGCGCGCGGCTTGGCGCCGGCCTTGCCGGCAGTGCGCCAGGCGTCGAGGATGTCGGCCGGAATCTCGAAGGGCGGCGATTCCCAGTTGAAGAATTTGCGCGCGCCGGCGATCTCGTCGGCGCCGAGCGGCGAGCCGTGCGCCTTGTTGGTGCCGGCCTTGGTCGGGGCGCCGAAACCGATGGTCGTCTTGCAGGCGATCATGGTCGGCTTGTCGGAATGGCGGGCGGCTTCGATGGCGTAGGCGATCGCTTCCGGATCGGTGCCGTCGATATGGCTGGCGTTCCAGCCGGAGGCCTGGAAGCGGGCGACCTGGTCGGTGTTGTCGGCAAGCGAGACCGGACCGTCGATCGAGATGTTGTTGTTGTCCCAGAAGACGATCAGCTTGTTGAGCTTCAAATGCCCGGCCAGCGCGATGGCTTCCTGGGAAACGCCTTCCATCAGGCAGCCGTCACCGGCCAGCACATAGGTGTAGTGGCTGACGAGGTCGTTGCCGAAGGCGGCGTTCATGATGCGCTCGCCGAGGGCGAAACCGACCGAATTGGCGAGGCCCTGGCCAAGCGGGCCGGTCGTCGTCTCGATACCGGTGGCGTGGCCGTATTCGGGATGGCCGGCGGTCTTGGATCCCAGCTGGCGGAAATTCTTGATCTGGTCGAGGGTCATGTCCTCGTAGCCGGTCAGATAGAGCAGCGAATAGAGCAGCATCGAGCCATGGCCGGCCGACAGGATGAAGCGGTCACGGTCGGCCCAGTGCGGAGCCTTGGCGTCAAATTTCAGGAAGCGGGTGAACAGCACCGTGGCAATGTCGGCGCAGCCCATGGGCAGGCCGGGATGGCCGGAATTGGCCTTCTCGACGGCGTCCATGGAGAGAAAACGGATCGCATTGGCCATCCGGTCATGTTGTTCACGCGACGTCATGGTTCCTCCAGGGTGGGGGTTTGAGGGCTTGGGAGAGCCCTTGAAAAGGGTGCGCGACACATAGCAGGCGCGGGCTTTTAGTCAACAAATCGGGTGCAGATTTGCCACTCTTGTGATGGCGTTGAGACTTGGTGAAGCGACCTACATTAGCGTTAGCAGGGGACAGTCGCGAGAGCTTTGTTGACGTCGCCTTCACCCGGTGCCTAATGTTTCCGACATAACGCGTTCTGAACACGAACGATTCGGTGATGGGCAGGGCAGGACGAAGGCCATGACCGGGGAAACCACGCTCAAAGAAGTCATCGCCAGGCTGGGAAAGGCCATCGAGGGGCTGGAAAGCGCCGTCGCGGCCAAGCTCGAGCATGAACGCGACTACTCGGAAGCCGAGGCCGAAGTGCAGCGGATGAATGCCGACCGTTCCCGGCTGGCGCAGGAACTCGACAATTCCGAAGCGCGCGCCGAACGGCTGGAGGACGCCAACAAGGAAGTCTCGCGACGGCTGGTGACCGCCATGGAAACCATCCGCGCCGTGTTGGACAGATAGGAGCTGGCCCATGGCACAGGTCACGGTTTCAATCGACGGCAAACAGTACCGCATGGCCTGCGACGAAGGCCAGGAAGAGCATCTGATAGACCTTGCCGAGCGCTTCGACCGCTATGTCTCGCACCTGAAGGATTCCTTTGGCGAGATCGGCGACCAGCGGCTGACCGTCATGGCCGGCATCATGGTGATGGACGAACTCTCTGAGCTGCAGAAACGCGTGAAGGGTATGGAAAGCGAAGTGCTGACCTTGCGCAAGACGCGCGACGAGGCGCTGACCAAGGCCGACAAGAGCGACAGCGTGATGACAAGCGCGCTCGGCGCATTAGCGCAACGCATGGAAGATCTGACTGCGACGCTGGCGATCAACAAGGCCTGAGCCGGCCCAAGCCTTCCCATGCAACTGGAAGCCCCTTGCGCCGATGCCATCGGCAGCATGAAAATGCTCATTCCGCCGCCGACAAGAGTTTCATATTATCTTGCAGTCGCGATTTTTGCGCTAATATACGGCGGGCCGGAGCAGGCGCGCCTTGATTGAGGCCTGCCGCGCCGACGGGATTAGTTACAGGGGAGATGTGCCATGAGCCTTCGTATCAACGATATTGCGCCGGATTTCACCGCCGAGACCACGCAAGGGTCAATCAAGTTCCATGACTGGATCGGTGACGGATGGGCGATCCTGTTCAGCCATCCGAAGAACTTCACCCCGGTCTGCACGACCGAGCTTGGCACGATGGCGGGGCTGGAAGGTGAGTTCAAGAAGCGCAACGTCAAGATCATCGGCATCTCCGTCGATCCGGTTGCCAGCCACGACAAGTGGCAGGCCGACATCAAGACGGCGACCGGCCAAACGGTGCACTATCCACTGATCGGCGACAAGGACCTCAAGGTCGCCAAGCTTTACGACATGTTGCCCGGCGGCGCCGGCGAAACCTCGGAAGGCCGCACGCCAGCCGACAACGCCACGGTGCGTTCGGTCTATGTGATCGGGCCGGACAAGAAGATCAAGCTGGTGCTGACCTACCCGATGACCACGGGCCGCAACTTCGACGAGATCCTCCGTGCGGTCGATTCCATGCAGCTTACCGCCAAGCATCAGGTGGCGACGCCGGCCAACTGGAAGCAGGGCGAGGACGTCATCATCACGGCCGCGGTTTCCAACGAGGATGCGATCAAGCGCTTCGGGGCGTTCGAGACCATCCTGCCCTATCTCAGGAAGACCAAGCAGCCGTCGGCCTGAGGCAGATCACGGAACGGATTTTGCCTTTTCCGACCTGGCGGGCCAAGTCATGCTTGACTGGCCCACTTTGGCGGACAACCATGCTCCCGTTGGGGTCCGGCGGAGAAAATCGTTCCTGCCGGCTGAGGTTGGAGAGCTCGGTTGGACGTGGCTTTGGCAAGACCTGAGGTCAGGGGCTTTTATGACAAGCCGACCGGGGCCATCCAGTATGTCGTCACCGATCCGGCGACGAAGCGGTGCGCCATCATCGATCCGATCCTCGACTTCGATGAGAAATCCGGCGCAACCGGTACGAAGAGCGCCGACGTCCTGCTCGATTTCATCGGGGAAAGCGGGCTCGAGCTCGAGTGGATTCTCGACACCCATCCGCATGCTGATCATTTCTCGGCCGCGCACTACCTGAAGCAGAAGACCGGAGCGCCGACGGCGATCGGTGACAGGGTCGTCGACGTCCAGAAGCTGTGGAAGGTGATTTACAACTGGCCGGATTTTCCCGCCGACGGTTCGCAGTGGGATCGGCTGTTTACGCAGGGCGAGACTTTCCGGATCGGGACCATGCCGGTCAAGGTGCTGTTCTCACCCGGTCATACGCTGGCCTCGATCAGCTATGTGATCGGCGACGCCGCCTTCGTCCATGACACGCTGTTCATGCCCGACAGCGGCACAGCGCGGGCGGATTTTCCCGGGGGCAGTGCCGCACGGCTATGGCGCTCGATCCAGGACATTCTGGCATTGCCGGACGCGACGCGCGTCTTCGTCGGCCATGACTACCAGGCCGGCGGCCGCGAGCCCTTGTGGGAAAGCACGGTTGCCTTGCAGAAGGCCAGCAACATTCATCTCGTCGCCGCGCGCGGCGAGGCCGAGTTCGTGGCGCTGCGCGAGGCACGCGACAAGACATTGCCAATGCCGCGGCTGATCCTGCATGCGCTGCAGGTCAACATGAATGGCGGCAGGCTGCCGGAGCCGGAAGCCAATGGAAGGCGGTATCTGAAGTTTCCGCTGGATGGGCTTTGAGGTTTGTCCCTTCTCCCCGTCACTATACGGGGAGAAGGTGGCGGCAGCCGGATGAGGGGCGGCGCCAGCGTTGATGATGATGTCCGGCATGTGCTGCTGCACTGGCAAGAACCTGGCAACCTCAGCGCCGCCCCTCATTGTCCTGCCGGACATTTCTCCCCGTATAGTGACGGGGAGAAAGCGGCTGCTGTCCGAACCGGATAGATAGGTAACAGAATGGACTGATTAGATGGGTGACAGTTTTCTTGTCCGCCGGGAGGACCGGCGATGGTTTGGCGAGAGACTGGCATCATGGATGAGCGGCTCCGGTTTGTTGTGGACTGCCTTTCTGGCGAGGAGACGATGACGCAGCTGTGTGCGGCCTACGGCATCTCGCGCAAGAGCGGCTACAAATGGCTAGGGCGTTATCGGGAGTTTGGTCCGGAAGGTTTGCACGATCGGCCGCGAGCGCCGCTCAATCACGGCCGGGCGACGGCCGAGGATTTGGTGGGGCGGATCGTGGCTATGAAGGAGATCCACCCGCTGTGGGGGCCCAAGAAGATCATGGCCAGGCTCAAGCGAGCGGAGCCCTGCTGCGGCTGGCCTGCGGTCTCGACGGCCGGTGAGATTCTGAGGCGGCATGGACTTGTGGGGCGTAGGCGCAAACGCTGGAAGGCGGCAGGCAATGGGCCATGGCCGGAAGCTTCGGAGCCGAACGCGGTGTGGACCGGGGACCACAAGGGTTGGTTCCGGACCCGCGACGGATGGCGTTGCGAACCGCTGACGGTGATGGATGTGTCGAGCCGCTACCTATTGGGGCTCGAGGCAACAAGCTCGACGGCGGATGAAGAAGCCTGGCCTGTGTTTGAGCGGTTGTTTGAGGAGAACGGCCTGCCGGATCGGTTCAGAAGCGACAATGGCTCGCCATTTGCGTCGGCCGGCGTCGCCGGGCTGACGCCGCTTGCGGCGCGCTTCATCAAGCTCGGCATCGCCCTTGAGCGCATCCAACCGGGCAAGCCGCAGCAGAACGGGCGCCATGAGCGTTTCCATTTGACCATGCTGCCGATGGCCAAGGCACCGGAGGCCGACAGGGCGGCTCAAGCCCAGGCCTTCGAGGCCTTCCGGCGCAGCTACAATGAAGAGCGCCCGCACGAGGCGCTTGGCATGGGCACCCCATCACAGCATTATTGTCCCTCAACCCGTCCCATGCCCAGGAAGCCCCCCGAGCCGGATTATCCGGCCGAGGCGGCGGTGCGCAGCGTGCGCCAGAACGGCGCCGTCAAATGGCAGGGCGCCGAAATCTACGTCTCGGCCACGCTGGCAGGCGAGCCGATTGCCATCGAAGAGACTGAGAACGGCGAATGGGCGATGCGCTTCTATGCCCATCCGCTCGGCTTCATCGACCACAAGCACATGAAACTGGTTCGCCGAAGCGCCACACCAACCAAACCGCCTGGCGCGGCGGCGAACCCATCATAAGGGGGAGAACTGTTACCCATGTATCCGGTTCAAACTGGTACCCATCTATCGGCTGGACACTGCGTCGCCGGTAACAAAAAAGGCGGCGCCAGTTTCCTGACGCCGCCTTTGTGTTTCGTTGCCGAAGCCGACTTTTTAAGCCGCCGGCTGCGCCTCGATGGTGCGCAGGGCCTGGGTCTGGCGCTTGGCGGCGGCCTTGACCGCATCCTGCACCTTCTCGAAGGCGCGCACCTCGATCTGGCGCACGCGCTCGCGGCTGATGTCGAATTCGGCCGACAACTCTTCCAGCGTCAGCGGCTCCTCGGCGAGGCGACGAGCCTCGAAGATGCGCCGCTCGCGATCGTTGAGCACCGCAAGAGCGCCCGACAGCATGCCGCGCCGGTTTTCCAGCTCGTCCTGCTCGATCAGCATTTCTTCCTGGCTTTCGTGGTCGTCGACCAGCCAGTCCTGCCATTCGCCGGACTCGCCTTCCGTCGCCCGGATCGGGGCGTTGAGCGACGCGTCGCCGGACAAGCGGCGGTTCATCGACACCACCTCGGCCTCGGAAACGTTCAGCCGCGTGGCGATCTCGGCGATCTGGTCAGGCTTGAGGTCGCCGTCATCCAGCGCCTGGATTTTGCCCTTCACCTTGCGCAGGTTGAAGAACAGGCGCTTTTGATTGGCGGTCGTGCCCATCTTGACCAGGCTCCACGAGCGCAGGATGTATTCCTGGATCGAGGCCTTGATCCACCACATGGCGTAGGTCGCGAGGCGGAAGCCACGCTCGGGTTCGAATTTCTTGACGGCCTGCATCAGGCCGACATTGCCTTCCGAGATCACCTCGCCGATCGGCAGGCCGTAGCCGCGATAGCCCATGGCGATCTTGGCAACGAGCCGCAAATGGCTGGTGACGAGCTTGTGCGCGGCGGAGGTGTCTTCATGCTCGGCATAACGCTTGGCGAGCATGTACTCTTCCTGCGGCTGAAGCATGGGAAAGCGACGGATTTCTTCCAGATAGCGGCTGAGGCCGCCTTCGCCGGAAACGATACTGGGTAGTGACTGGGCCATGATAGCGCCCCCTCTCTATTAGAGTGATGCCCCCGAAACGCGGCGGGCATGTGACGCGAGCACCAAAAGGCTCGCTCGCGACATCAGATCTTATACAGGAACAAAACCAGAAAAGACAGACATTTGTTCAACACGAAACAGTGTGTCACGCTGAAGTGAACAATGCCAGTCAGGTTTTTTGATGGCTGGTTTCGAGCCAGTTGATGGCGGGTTCAAAAATCGCGGAAGCCGCCGACGAGTTCCTCCATGTCCCCCGGTATCGGCGCCTCGAACCTCATCGGTAGATGGGTATCGGGATGGCGAAATGCAAGGAGCCAGGCATGCAAAGCTTGCCGGGAAAATGCTTTGACCCGACTTTTCAGGGGTTCCGGCAGCCGGTTGGCCTTGGTGCGGAAGGCCTGGCCGTAGTCCGGGTCGCCGATGACAGGATGGCCGATATGGGCCATGTGGACGCGGATCTGGTGGGTGCGGCCGGTTTCCAGCCGGCATTCGACCAGGCTTGCCGTGGCGAACTCCCGCTGTTTTTCGCCGAAACGCTCCTGAACGGCAAAGTGGGTGACGGCGTGGCGGGCGTCGTCGCGGCCTTCCGGCACCACGGCACGGCGCACCCGGTCGGCGGCGCGGCCAAGCGGTGCGTCGACCGTCCCGGTCGGTCTTTGCGGTATGCCCCAGACCAAAGCCAGATAGGCGCGCTCGAGATCGCCGGTCCGGCCATGGTCGGCGAAGGCTTCGGACAGCGCCTTATGAGCGCGGTCGGTCTTGGCAACCACCATGACGCCGCTGGTCTCCTTGTCGAGACGGTGCACGATACCCGGCCGGCGCACGCCGCCAATGCCCGACAAGCTGTCGCCGCAATGATGGATCAGCGCGTTGACCAGCGTGCCGGTCCAGTTGCCGGCGCCGGGATGCACGACCAGCCCCGCCGGTTTGTTGATGACGATCAGCGCGTCGTCCTCGTAGAGCACATCGAGCGCGATATTTTCGCCCTGCGGTTCGGCCGGCTCGGGCTCCGGCATGGCAACCGATACGCTTTCGCCTGGGGTCATCTTGCGCTTGGTTTCTTCGACAGGCTTGCCGTTGATGGAAACCGCGCCCTGCCGTATCAGCATCTGCACGCGGCTGCGCGACATGTCGGGGCCAAGCTGAGCGGCCAGCCATTGATCGAGACGTTGGCCGGACGCATCCGCGCCCGCGACCAGCACGGTCGGCTCGGCCTCGGCGAATTCGTCCTCTATCAATTGGGGTGCCTCTTCGCTATGAGCGCTCATCGAAAAACCGTTCCGGAATATTTGCCATGGCCCGGCCCAATGCCGATGAAGTCTCCGAAGCCGAGGAAAAGCCGCTCGACCCCGAAGTCGAAAAGATGCGTGGCAAGCTCGTCCGCTTCATGGCCATCAATCTCGGCCTGCTGTTGCTGGCTCTTATGGTGGTGATCGCGGCGATTGTCTACAAAGCCCGCAAGGCGCCACCGGTGGCCCCGCCGCTGGCCGGTGACATCCAAGTGCCAGCCGGCGAGCCCCTGAGCGGCGACATCGTGCTGCCGGTCGGTGCCAAAGTGATCAGCCAGTCGCTGTCGGGCAATCGCGTCTCGATCGATGCGGAACTCACCGACGGCAGTCGCGCGATCTTCGTCTATGATATCGCCGAGCGCCGTGTGATCGGCCAGTTCGCAATTCGCAACAAATGAGAGGCTTTGCCGAACATCGCCGTGTCGCAACCGTAGCGCTGGTCGTCGCCAATTATGACGCGGCGATCGCCTGGTATGTCGAGCGGCTGGGTTTCCTGCTCCTCGAAGACGTCGATCTCGGCGGCGGCAAGCGCTGGGTCACGGTGGCGCCAGCCGACGGTCAGGGCGCCAGGCTGCTGTTGGCCGAGGCGTCCGACGAGACACAAGGACAGAGCATCGGCAACCAGACCGGCGGCCGGGTCTTCCTGTTTCTCGAAACCAATGACGTTGCGCGCGACCACGCGGCGATGCTGGAAAAGGGCGTCGAATTCCGCGAGGCGCCGCGTTTCGAGCCCTATGGGACAGTGGCGGTCTTCGCCGATCTGCACGGCAATCTCTGGGACCTGATCGAGCCGAAGCGGTAACCCCCGCGGGCGGCGTTTCATTCGATCTGGTAAAGCCGCCAAAGCCCAGTTGCTTTTTCCCGGCCGTCAGCCTATATCGCCGGTTCTTGAGCGCGCCCATCGTCTAGCGGTCAGGACACCGCCCTCTCACGGCGGGAACAGGGGTTCGATTCTCCTTGGGCGTACCAAGCACGCGATTTGATCGTTGATCTCCCAAATCATCGAACACCATCCAGGCACCCACGCGCGTGGGTTGTGCTTGGCGGGAGGGTTCGCAAAGCCCGCGAAAACCCGACGATCAACTGGCCCGAATCCACCCAATTTAAGTCAGGCCGCAACGCTTGAAAGCGCAGCAATCTCTGTTACTTGGCGTGTGAGGGTAGCGTCCGCGGACGGCGGATTTTGGGTCGGGTAGAGTTGGAATGGCCTCGGTAAAGATGATGTGCTCGCGCTGCCATGGCGGCGGCAAGGTTTTCGATTGCTCCAGATGGAGTGCGTCGAAAGGGCATTGCTGCCCGCAAGGAACGCACCAGACCAATTGCCCAGGCAAGACCGTCACCTGCACCGAGTGCGGCGGCCTGGGAGCGCTGGCGGAACCTGAACTTAGGGCCGTCGCTTAGTCTCTCCTTCAGCCAGGATGTGACGAGGCGGCTTTCGCATCACGATCGTCCATCCCTTGAAAAGATCTGCAGGCTTTTGCGGCCAAAAGCGGTTTCACCGTCTTGCGACGATAAGGCTTGCCGCCGCTGGCGCGGCGCGGCCGATTGCATTAGCATCATGTCATGGATTTCGAGGCACGGCCGAAGCGGCGCGCAGAACGCCGGGTGCCAGGCAGATCCTGAGGGGCAACCGATGCCGCGGGGAGAGGGCCAATGCAGAAACTGCAAGCGCAGGGCGTCCACCACATCACGCTGGTCGGCGCCGGGCGCCAGACCTCGATCGATTTCTGGGAAGGCGTGCTCGGCATGCCGTTCATCTTCGAGCAGCCCAACCTCGACAAGGCCAGCGAGAGCCATCTCTATTTCGATCCGGGCGACGGCCGGCTGATCACCATCTTCACCGACGAGAGCCGCACGCCGCAGAAGCGGCGCACGCCCACCGATCCGGGTTGCGTGCACCACATCGCCTTTTCGGTGTCGCGGGTCACCTTCCTGCAGGCAGTCTCCCGGCTCGACGAGCGCGGCATCAAGCACAGCGGCGTCAAGGATCGCGGCTTCATGGATTCGATCTACTTCGAGGATCCGCTCGGCCTGCTGATCGAACTCGCCTCCTACCGCTTCGAGCCGCCGGCGGGTTTCACGCATGCCGAAGTGCTGATGCGAGCGCACAGGCTGCGCGTTGCACGTGGCGACTACAACATTGCCGAGGCGCACCTTGCCGACGCAATCCAGGCGCTTGTCGAGAGCTCCCGCGCGACCTTGTCGGACGACCGGGCGCCAAAGAATCCATACTGACGGCCAACGAAGACAGAGGGAGGACCACAATGGCAAAGACAGTGACCAAGAGTGCTGGCAAATCAGCGGTAAAGGTAAAGCCGAAAGCCGTCGCCAAGCCAGCAGCAAAAACGGCCTCGGCAAAGCCGGCAGCCGGAAAGTCGGCGCCCAAGACCGCCAAGGCCAAGCCGGCGAAAAAGCCAGCGCTGAAGCTCTCCATGCTGAAGCCGAGCGTCAACAACATGGCGGTGCGGGTGTTTGCCCGAGCGGCCGGCTTCGACGCCGCCGAGACCGACGCCTGGGGTCACACGCGCTCGCCCGAGTACATCGCGCGCAATCCTGCGCACCTGACGCCGATGATCGAGGACAAGGGCCTGCCCAGGGGGGTGCTTTGGGAAAGTTGCGCCATCATGCAGTATCTCGCCAACAAGCACGGGCTGGAGAAATTCTATCCGAAGGCGCCGGCCAAGCGGGCGATGGTCGACAGCGCCATGTTCTACCTGATCGGAACGCTCTACCCCTATGTAGCGCGCGCCACCTATCCGGCGCTGGGCTTCCCGCACTATGCCGGCGAGGTCGGCCACAGCGATGCCCATCCTGACAAGAAGTCGGAAGCGCAGAAGGCAGCGATGGCCGCGATCGCCGAGCCGCTGGAGGTCTTCCACAGCTTCTTCCGGGACGGCAAGCCGTTCATCGGCGGCAAGCACCCGTCGATCGCCGACATCCGGCTGGCGGCGACGCTCGAGTTTCTGGCGGTCATCGACTACGCGCTGCCCAAATGGGCGAAAGAGTACATGGCAGCGATCGAGAAGAAGCTCGGCAAGGCCTATGCCGAGCCGGCCGGCGACGTGCGTGGCTACATCGCCTATGTGAGGTCGCAGGCAAAGGCTTCAGCTTAAGGATTCGTTAACCAAAGCCCTGTCTACTGTCTGGAATTCACCGCGCGACCACGGATGTACTGGCGCACTACCGGTGGAAGGAAAGGTCGGCTCCGTGCCGGCCTTTTTGCTTTTTTCGGACCTCATGCCGGGGCATCGCGGGATGGTGATCCGGAAATGCCGGAGCATCAACTTTTCGCGTCGGGATATGGTCATCGCCGACATTGGCTCTAACATCCTTTCAGCCGAGTCGACCTGGGTTGCCGGCTCTGAGCGAGATGAGGTTTGCGATGAAATGCATGGCGGCAATGTTGATGATCGCCGGTGGCACGCTGATTGGAGCGCTTATCCCGTCACAAGCCGCGACGCTCAATACGATGGACGATATCGGGACCGCCATCCAGGCGTGCTGGACGCCGCCGGCGGATTCCGGAAATTCCACAGTGACCCTGAGCTTCAGCTTCAAGCGCGACGGGTCGCTGATCGGTCCGCCGCGGCCTACGGCCGCCAAGGTGGCAGGCAACGACAAGGCGCGCAAAGCCTTCATCGATGCGGCCATCGCGGCCGTCGAGAATTGCACGCCCCTAACCTTTTCACCGGCGCTGGCGAAGGGCATTGGCGGCAACGTCTTCACATTGCAACTGGTTTCCCCGAAGCAATAGCTATCCGGTCGCCTTTCAGCGCGATGGGCTTCAGGCCCCTGCCAGGCTGGCCCGGGCTTTCAGAGTCAGTCGCTCACTGGCTCAAGCGCCGGGCTTGGGCATGCCGTGCCAAATCCGGTGTCTCGAAGACATAATCGCTCCAGGCCGACTCCGGAATCTGCCCGGCCAGATAGCACTCGAGCAACAGATTTTCCTCGGGATTGAGCGATCGTGGCGCGCGCTCATGATCCAACCCGAGAGAATGGAAAAGGTTTCTTGTCAGTTCCGATACCGTGAAGTGGATCGACATCTGCGTTCTCCTCTGCCTATCAACGCCGCAGTCAGGCAAAGGTTTCGGGGTCAAGGCTCGGTAACGGTGGATTGATCGTTCGCCCTGCGGGCATGGCCTGCACCGCGGACAGCCGCCGGTCTCCAGGCATTGTTTTGCGGTTCGTCTCAATCTTGAAACAAAAATGTAATATTGAATTTACAGAGGTCGGTCTATCAGATTAAGTGAAAGTCTTATTAGGCCTAAAAACTACAAATATTATGTTTGGCTTATTTAGTCAAATATTGCCATAGTCGAAACGAATGCGATTCCAGGCTGTCAGCAACAAGGACATGTCGGCCGATGATCCGTTTCTGGCTTCTCATGATGATAGCGCTGGTGACGGCAACCGCTTCTGCGCTCGGTACGACGTCTTCCCAGGCGGATAGTTGCAGCGCGATCAGGAGCCAGTTGCTTTCCGGCGGCCGCGGCGGGGTCGTGGGCCCCGAACTAGCGCAACTGCGCCGCCAGCTTGCGGCGATCCAAGGTCTGGAGAGGCAGCGCAGGTGCACGGTGCAAAATGCCACCGGCGGCTTCTTCAACGCGTGTGCCGACCTGGCCAGAAACCGGACGGAGGTGCTGCGCCGGATCGCGGCCGGTTCCGGCCGAGACATTTCGGGCTTGCAGGCCCGGTTCACCGCGCTCGGCTGCACGACGGACCAGCGCCCGGCGCCAAAGAGCCAGTCCACGGCAGGCGGAGCAAATTATGCTAGTAATACGATACTGTTTTGCGTGCGCCTTTCGGATGGATATTTCTTTCCGGCGCCAAAGTCGCAATTCGCCGGGGGCGACGATATCAAGGATATGGCCGATCAATGCCGTTATATCTGCAATGACCCGGCCGTCGATCTCTACACGCTGAGCGATGCCAGCCTAGAAACCGAAAAGATGCTCGCGCTCGATACGCGCAAACCCTACACCGAACTGCCGTCGGCTTTCCGCTATCGCGACGATGCCAATTTCAAGGCCTGCGACGTCAAGCGCTATTACCAGCGGGTTGCCGAATTGAGGGCAAGGACGGTGACGCCGACAAACATGAGTAACGCCGTCATTCCCCTGCCGCAGCCAAAGCCGGACCTCGGCAGCGTTGCGGCGATCCCGCAATCCGGCACCGAGACCGCGGGCGCGGCTCAGTTGCAGTCGATCGAGGCCGGCAAGCGGCCGGTGCGCGTGGTCGGTCCGGCCTTCTTCCCGGCTGAATGACCGCCCCTCCCTGCGCATCCATCGGATAGCGGATTGTCGCGGGCTGTCATGGTGCAGCCAGCCATGAGACCGTCTGGAACAGAGGGGCGCTCACGGCGTTGTGATCGACACCAGCCGGGAGGAACACCATGGCTACGTTTAGGGAAATGCGGGTTCTGGAGATCGTCGAAGACGGCTCCCTGACCAACGACCAGAAGATCGCCGAATTGCGCGAGATCGAATCCGAGGCGCGCGGGCTCCAGCGGGCCGCGTCGGAAAGTCCGATGGGCGACGATGACGGCTGGCAGGACGATCTGCGCCAGGTCCGTCTTGCGCTCGACAAGCTAGGCGCAAAGGAACCGAAGAAGGGCGCGGCATCGCTATAGGAGCTGTTTTTACTCGCAGACCATGCGGACCCGCTGACCTGGCTCGCTTACATTCTTGCACGCCAATTGCTTTTCCGGGTCCGACGGCGGGGGAGGCGATGGTGAAAATCGCGTCTGGTGCCGTCTGTGCATGGCAGGTTTCGAAACTCTCTGCTCCGAAACTCGTCCGGGTGGCTGTGGCGGAACAGGAAAGGCGTCGTTGGCGGCCTGCGGCGCGTAGTCGATATTGGGTGGCGGCCGGTCCCAGAATCGCCTGGCATCGAGGGGCCGCGGAATGATGACCGTGCCGTCATAGCTGCGTGAACAGCCGCTGCCGCAAAGCAGCGCTACGCCCAGCAAGAAAGGCCCTATCCGTCCAATCATAAGCAACACCCCTGCACGGCTTATAACGCGGCCGTGGTGCGCTCGACAACCGGACCGAATAGCGCAGGAGGAACAGGCCGGTTGCGCCGTTAAGGTTAGCGGATCGTTAATGCTTCTCGGGCACATTCCGCCGACGAACCGCGGAGGGAGGGTTCGACCTTGATTTTCGGGGTGGGGACAGCATGGCGGAAGCGGACGAAGCAATCGGCGCGCGCGGCAAGCGTAGGCCCGGCAGGGCGGTGCATCGCGACGATGCGTCACCTTCCGCAGACAGGGATTCGACCGATGCGCTTCGCCAATTGGTCGAGGCCGCGTCCGACTGGCAATGGGAGACCGACGCCGAACTGCGCTTTTCCTGGCTTTCGCAAAACTACCAGGCTGCGACGGGCATCAATCCGGCAGATGTTCTTGGCCGGTTTCGCTTCGATTTCCTCCATCAGGTCCTGAAGGGCAACCACAGCGCGGCAGCGCATCTGGAAGATCTGCAGGCGCGCCGGCCCTTCCGCGACTTCGTCTACGAGCTGAAGGGAGGGCGCGCCGACTGCCGCTGGGTTCTGACGTCAGGCTTCCCAAGGTTTGACGGCGACGGAGAGTTCGCTGGCTATCGCGGCATAGGCCGCAATGTCACGGCACTGGTCAGCGCCTTCGAGACCGTGGAGCAGAGCCCGTTGTCGGACGGTGAACCCGACCGGCATCTTGCCGATCTCGAACGGACGATGGACGCCATGCACATGGGCGTCGTGCTTCTCGACGCCAGGCTCGACACGCTGATCGTCAACAAGGCCTATCGCGACCTGTCCAGGATTCCGGATGGTGCCGTGACCGTCGGCGCTCCGTTCAGCCGGTTGATGGAACTCAACCGCCGCAATGGCATCTATGGCGACATCGACGAACAGCAGTGGCAGCGCTATCTCGCCACCCGGTTGGAAGAGATTCGCGCCGGCTCCGTCGCGCCGCGCGAATTTGTCCATGCCAGCGGCAGGACGATGATGTTCTCGGTGACTGCGCTGTCGGGGGGCAAGCGGCTATTGACCTACTATGAGGTCACCGAACTCAAGCGCCGCGATGCCGAGATCGAAAGCGCCAACGCCAAAATCGCCGAGACCTTCGTCAATCTCCGCACCATGGTCGACCAGATGCCGATCGGCGTTCTCGTCCTCGATGCCGATATGCGCGCCGAAGTCATCAATCGGGCCTTCTATGATTTCTGGAGGATCGATCCGAGCCGTGCCGGGATCGGCTCGCCCTTCCGCGAGCTGATGGAAGCCAGCCGTACCATCGACCCTTACGGCGCCGATGAAATTGCCTGGCAACGTCACAGCGCAGAGCGCGAAGCCGAGATCAGGACCGGCATCGCCGGCTCCAGGCAATTGCCGCACAATGATGGGCGCACGCTCGTCGCGTCGCTGGCACCGCTACCCGGCGGCAAGCGGCTCGTCTCCTATGTCGACGTTACCGACATGAAGGGCCGCGAGACCGAAGCGCAGGACGCGCGCAAGCACCTGGCCAGCGTGCTGGAATCGCTGCCGGCCGGCGTCATCATCTACGACCGCGACGACAAGTTCGTCTTCGCCAACCTCAAGCTGCAGGACTCGCTGCCGGCGCTGAAGCCCTTCTGGCAGCCTGGCCGCAGCTTCCGCGAGGCGCTGGAATTCGGCCGTTCGGTCGGCTATTTCCGCTCCAGCGGCGATAGCGGGATGGACAGGCTGTACGAGACCGAACCCGAACGCTGGCTCGACAGCATGCTGGCGCGCTACAGGCTGCCAAATTCTTCCTACGAGCGCCTCAACGCCGATGGACGCTGGTACCAGGTCTACGACATGCGCACCGATGACGGCACGTTCATCGGTGTGCGCGTCGACATCACCGAAATCAAGAGCCGCGAGGCGGCGCTGCGCGATTCGATGCGCCAGATCGATCTGTTCCGGCATGTCATGGACGAGTTGCCGGTGGCGGCCTTCATCAAGGCGCAGGATTTAAGCATCGAATTCGTCAACAAGGCATGGTGCGCCATTACGGGCCTTGCCAAGGCAGACGTCATCGGCCGGACCGACCGTCAGCTGTTCGGCGCCGAGGAAGCGGAAGGCTTCAGCCATGACGACAGCGATGTCGTGGCGACCGGCGCCGTGCGCGAGGTCGAGGAGTCCGTCACCCATCGCGACGGCACGGTGCGGCAGTTGATGACGCGCAAGAGCCGCCTAGCGGCTACGGATGGCTCCGTGCATCTGGTCGGATCCAGCACCGACATCACCGAGGTCAAGGCGCGCGAGCGGGCTCTGGAAGAGAGCATGCGCGAGAACGAGGTGTTCCGCAGCCTGATCGACAATGTCCCGGTGTCGATCTACGCCAAGCGCTCCGATCTACGGCAGTTCTACGTCAACAAGGGTTGGTGCGACCTCACCGGATTCAGCAAGCAGGAGGCGATCGGCAAGACCGACGTGGAGATCTTCGGTCCGGATGGCGAAGCTTTCGTCGCCGGCGATCTGGCCGTCCTGCGCACCGGCGAGACCCAGGAGATCGAGGAGACCGTACAGCTTGCCGACGGCAGCGTCAGGCATCAATTCGCGCGCAAGGGCGCGATGATCGCGTCGGACGGCTCGCTCTACCTGATCGGATCGACCACCGACATCACGGAACTGAAGATGCGCGAGGCCGAACTCAGCGAGGCGCGCCAGCGCGCCGTGCTGGCCGACCGCGCCAAGTCGGAATTCCTCGCCAATATGAGCCATGAGATCCGCACGCCGATGAACGGTGTGCTCGGCATGGCGGAACTCCTGGCCAAGTCCAATCTCGATCCCAAGCAGAAGACGTTCACCGACATCATCGTCAAATCGGGCAACGCGCTGCTGACCATCATCAACGACATCCTCGATTTCTCCAAGATCGACGCCGGCCAGATGGTGCTCGATCCGGCGCCCTTCAATCTTGCCGAGGCGATCGAGGACGTGGCTACACTGGTGTCGACACGGGCCAAGGAAAAGGATCTCGAGCTCATCGTGCGCGTCGAGCCGAGGCTCGAAAGCCTGTTCGTCGGCGATGTCGGCCGCATCCGGCAGATCGTAACCAACCTCCTCGGCAATGCGGTCAAGTTCACGGACGAGGGCCATGTGCTGGTCGACGTGACCGGCGAGAGGGTCCCGACCGGAACCAGGCTGACGATCTCGGTCACCGACACCGGGATCGGCATTCCCGAGGAAAAACTGAAACTGGTGTTCGAAAAATTCAGTCAGGTCGACACTTCTTCGACCCGGCGGCACGAAGGCACCGGGCTCGGCCTTGCCATCACCTCGCGGCTGGTCGAACTGATGGGCGGCACCATCGGTGTCGAGAGCGCCGAGGGCAAGGGCTCGACCTTTTGGTTCACCGTGACGCTGCCCGGGGCCGGACAGCAGAACGGGCAGCGCATCATGCCGGTGGACGTGACGGGCGCCCGCGTGCTGATCGTCGACGACAATGCAGTCAACCGGGCCATCCTGACCGAGCAGATGACCTCGTGGACGTTCGATTCCTGCGCGGCCCAAAGCGGCGCCGAGGGCCTCAAGGTGCTGATCGCGGCCGCCGCCTATGGTGTGCCGGTCGATTGCGTCGTGCTCGACTACCAGATGCCCGAGATGAGCGGCGCGGAAATGGCGCGCATCGTGCGCAACACCGAAGGCCTCACCGGCACGCCGATCATCATGCTGACCTCGGTCGACCAGTCGCTCGCCAATACCAGCTACCGCGATCTCGGCATCGATGCCCAGCTGATCAAACCGGCGCGCTCCTCCGTGCTCCTGGAAACGCTGGTCGCGACCATCCAGCGCCACCGCCACACCACGGATGACCATGCCGCGCAGTATGCTGTAGCCGAAGGGTTCGGTGCTCCCCAGCGGCCGCCGCTGGCGCCGTCCGAGCAACGCGCGCAATTGCAGCCGCCGCCGGTTCGCCCGAGGCTCCCGGCCACTGGCGGTGGCGGACACAGGCTGGATATCCTCGTGGCCGAGGACAATGAGGTGAACCAGATGGTCTTCACCCAGATCCTCGGCGAGACCGGCTACGGTTTCGAGATTGTCGGCAATGGCCGCAAGGCGCTCGACGCCTTCGGCAAGCTCAATCCGGCCATGATCCTGATGGACGTCTCGATGCCGGAGATGAGCGGGCTCGAGGCAACCGCCGCGATCCGCCGGCTGGAGCAGGAAACCGGGACGCATGTCCCCATCGTCGGCGTCACCGCGCATGCGCTCAAGGGCGACCGCGAACGCTGCCTGGAGGCGGGCATGGACGACTATCTGCCCAAGCCGATCAGCCCCAGGGCCCTGCTGGAGAAAGTCGAGCGGTGGCTCGGCGCGGGCCGTCAGGTCCAGCGCAACGCGGGATAGCACCGCGTCGGCGGGTTCCAAGCATCGGAAACGGCAAGCCGAGGGAATCAATCGCGGATTCGCTGCTATCCCTGCGTGCAATGCCTATGGTGCGATCGCACCATACCAAAGGCTGTGCCGAGCCGGGACAATGGCAAAATCGAATTCCGCCCTTGCAGTTACGGGCGGGAGCAGCGACCGCCAGTACGGAACAGCGTCAACCTACCCCAACGGACCTGTTTTTGGCGACGGCCCGGCCATGACACGCTCTGGTCTTGAGCAACGCACTCCCGCCCGGATTTTATTTACCGGAGGCAGCCGCCGTCGCACCCGACGGCGGCCGTGCTTTGCGGACTGCTCAACTCACTGATTCAGAGGGTAAACCGGAACGCCGCCACTGGTGGCGGTCGCTGTCACCTTTGGAGGCGCCGGCAACGCGTTACCGGGCTGACATGAAACTGTCATGCGACTGTTATAATCGAACGCTATTGGCCTCAGCGGGCGCTGCTTAGGAATGGCGCCGAGAGACCATCTTCCGAACAGGAGCAGGCCACATGAGACATTTCATCCGCTCGGCGGCCGTTGCGATCGCAATGGCTACAGCGTCTACCTTCACCCTTTCCGCAGCCATCGCAGCTGACCTTTCCGGCGCCGGCTCGACCTTCATCTATCCGGTGTTCGCCAAATGGGCCGACACCTACAAGAAGGACACCGGCATCGGCCTCAACTACCAGTCGATCGGCTCGGGCGGCGGCATCAAGCAGGTCATCGCCAAGACCGTGACCTTCGGCGCCACCGACAAGCCGATGTCCGACGCCGATCTGGAAAAGAACGGCCTCGTGCAGTTCCCGATGGTGATGGGCGGCATCGTGCCGATCGTCAACCTCACCAGCGTCAAGCCGGGCGAACTGGTCCTCGACGGCAAGACGCTTGCCCAGATCTATCTCGGCGCCATCACCACCTGGGACGACGCCGCGATCAAGGCGCTGAACCCCAGCCTCACCCTGCCGTCGACGGCCATTGCCGTCGTGCATCGTTCGGACGGCTCGGGCACCACCTTCAACTTCACCGACTACCTGGTGAAGCTCTCGCCCGACTGGAAGGACAAGGTCGGTTCGGACACCGCCGTCGAATGGCCGACGGGCGTCGGCGCCAAGGGCTCGGAAGGCGTCGCCAACACCGTCAAGCAGACGGATGGCGGCATCGGCTACGTCGAATACGCCTATGCCAAGCAGAACAACCTGTCCTACTCCAAGCTGGTGAATGCTGCCGGCAAGGTCGTCGAGCCGTCGCTCGAATCCTTCGGCGCCGCCGCTTCGAACGCCGACTTCAAGACTGCCAAGAACTTCAACGTCATCATCACCAACGAGCCCGGCGACACCACCTGGCCGATCGCCGCCTCGACCTGGGTTCTGATCCACAAGGCTCCGAATGATGCCGCCGCCACCGGCGAAG
Source organism: Mesorhizobium erdmanii (assembly GCF_013170725.1). Classification (NCBI taxonomy): domain Bacteria; kingdom Pseudomonadati; phylum Pseudomonadota; class Alphaproteobacteria; order Hyphomicrobiales; family Phyllobacteriaceae; genus Mesorhizobium; species Mesorhizobium erdmanii. Next base: position 1,475,455 of record NZ_CP033361.1, read on the forward strand.
CCCTGAAGTTCTTCGCCTGGGCCTACAAGGACGGCAAGGAAACCGCCAAGGCGCTCGACTATGTCTCGATCCCCGACAGCGTCGTCGACCTGATCAAGGCTTCGTGGAAGGCCGACATCCAGGCCGACGGCAAGCCCGTCTACGCCGGCGAGTAATATCTCTTGAAGGAGCGCCGCGCCCGCGGCGCTCCTTTTCTCATCAACTTGAAAGAGCCGAGCTTGACATGAGCGCTGTCCAGGAAGCCTTGCCAGCCGTCAGAAATTCGCGCGATGCCACCGTTCGACGGTTCGCGCTGACCGACTCGATCTTCCACGCGACGACCCGGGCGGCCGCCATATTGGTGCTGGTCCTGCTTGGCGGTGTTGCGATCTCGCTGTTTGCCGGTTCCTGGCAAGCCCTTTCGACCTTCGGCTTTTCCTTCCTGACCACCGAGAGCTGGAACCCGGTGACAGAGAAGTTCGGTGCGCTGGCGCCGATCTACGGCACCATCATCACCTCGGCGATCGCGATCCTGATCGCCGTGCCGCTAGGCATCGGCATCGCCATCTTCCTCACCGAGCTTTGCCCGCGCCCGCTGCGGCGGCCGATCGGCATGGCGGTTGAACTGCTGGCCGGCATCCCATCGATCATCTACGGCATCTGGGGCCTGTTCGTGCTGGCGCCGTTCCTGCAGACGACCATTCAGCCCTTCATCATCAGCGTGTTCCATGGCATTCCGGGCCTCAACGGCCTGTTCGCCGGCCCGCCCTATGGCATCGGCCTGCTGACCTCGGCGATGATCCTGGCCATCATGATCCTGCCTTTCATCACCTCGATCACCAAGGACGTCTTCGACACGGTGCCGTCGGTGCTGAAGGAGTCGGCCTATGGCATCGGCTGCACGACCTGGGAAGTCACGCGCCGGGTCGTCATTCCCTATACGCGCATCGGCATCATGGGCGGCGTCATGCTGGCGCTCGGCCGCGCGCTCGGTGAAACAATGGCGGTGACGTTCGTCATCGGCAACGCGCACCGCATTTCGACGTCGCTGTTTGCGCCGGCAACGACCATCTCGGCGACCATCGCCAACGAATTCACCGAAGCGGTCGGCGACCTCTACACCTCCTCGCTGGTGGCGCTCGGCCTGATCCTGTTCGTCATCACTTTCCTGATCCTTGCCATCGCCCGCTACATGCTGATGCGCATCGATGCCCGTACCGGAGCCTGACCGATGTCGACAGCCGCATCGCTTCACCAGAGCCGCAAGCGCAAGAATGGCGTGATGATGACGCTGTGCGTCGCCGCCGCCGGCATCGGCCTCGCCTGGCTGGCGCTGATCCTCGGCGCCCTGCTGTACAAGGGCCTTTCAGGTGTCAATCTTGCGGTCTTCACTGAAATGACGCCGCCGCCCGGCGATGCCGGCGGCCTGCTCAACGCCATCTACGGCAGTATTGTGATGACCATCATCGGCATCATCGTCGGCACGCCGATCGGTGTGCTGGCCGGCACCTACATGGCTGAGTACGGGCGTTTCTCGAAGCTCACCACCGTGGTGCGCTTCATCAACGACATCCTGCTGTCGGCGCCGTCGATCATCATCGGCCTGTTCGTCTATGAGCTGATGGTGCGGCCGATGGGACATTTCTCGGCGATCGCCGGCGCCGTCGCGCTGGCGATCCTGGTCATCCCCGTCGTGGTGCGCACCACCGAAGACATGCTCAACCTGGTGCCGAACGCCTTGCGCGAAGCCGGCACCGCGATCGGTGCGCCGCGCTGGGTGGTCATCCGTTCGGTCGCCTACCGCGCCGCGATGTCGGGCATCGTCACCGGCATATTGCTGGCCATCGCCCGCATCTCGGGCGAGACCGCACCGCTGCTTTTCACGGCGCTGAACAACCAGTTCTGGTCGAGCAATCTCAACGCGCCGATGGCCAGCCTGCCGGTCACCATCTTCCAGTTCGCTCTCAGCCCCTATGAGGAATGGCAGCAACTGGCCTGGACCGGCGCACTCATAATCACATTGACGGTTCTCGCGCTCAGCATCTTCGCGCGCAGCCTGACCGGACGCAGAGAGGACAAATGAGCCAGATGTTGTCTCCAGACATGACGATCGCCGCCGAGGCGGTGGCCAAGGCCAAGATCGAGGTCAAGAACCTCAACTTCTACTATGGCCAGTCGAAGGCCCTGAAGGACATCACGCTGTCGCTGCCCGAGCGCAGCGTCACCGCCTTCATCGGGCCTTCGGGCTGCGGAAAGTCGACGCTGCTGCGCGTCTTCAACCGCATCTACGAGCTCTATCCCAAGCAGACGGCCGAAGGCCAGGTGCTGCTCGACGGCCAGAACGTTCTCGATCGTTCGCAGGACCTCAACCTGCTGCGTACCAAGATCGGAATGGTGTTCCAGAAGCCGACACCGTTCCCGATGTCGATCTATGAGAACATCGCTTTTGGCGTCAGGCTCTACGAGAAGATCAGCAAGGCCGAGATGGATGGCCGTGTCGAGCAGGCGCTGAAGCGTGCGGCACTGTGGACCGAGGTCAAGGATAAGCTCAACGCCAGCGGCCTCAGCCTGTCGGGCGGCCAGCAGCAGCGGCTGTGCATCGCCCGTACCGTGGCGGTGAAGCCGGAAGTCATCCTGCTCGACGAGCCGGCCTCGGCACTCGATCCGCTGTCGACCGCCAAGATCGAGGAACTGATCGACGAGCTGCAGGCCGACTACACGATCGTCATCGTCACCCACAACATGCAGCAGGCGGCGCGCGTCTCGAAGCAGACCGCCTTCATGTATCTGGGCGAGCTGGTCGAGTTCGACAAGACCGAGAAGATCTTCACGTCGCCTCGCGAGAAGCGCACGCAAGACTACATCACCGGCCGCTTCGGCTGATCGCACGCATACGAGGACCAGAATCATGGCCGAACACACGGTTGCAGCCTTCGACGAGGATCTCGGACAGATCAGCAGGCTGATCAGCGACATGGGCGACCTCGCCGGCTCGATGGTTGGCGGCGCCACTAAGGCGCTGCTGAATTCCGACAATGCTCTCGCACAGCGCGTGGTCTCCGACGACGCCATCATGGACGCGCGCCAGCGCGAACTCGACGACCGCGCCATCACGCTGATCGCCAAGCGCCAGCCGATGGCCGACGATCTGCGCCATGTCGTCGGCTCGATCCGCATGGCCGGCGACCTCGAGCGCATCGGCGACCTTGCCAAGAACATCGCCAAGCGCGTCGGCACCGTTGGCCTCAGCGCGACGCCGCGCGACCTGTCGCATTCCATCGACGCCATGGCGCAGCTGGTGCTGATCCAGGTGCAGGGCGTGATCGAGGAGTATGCGGCGCGCGATGCCGCCGCACTGGCGAAGCTGCGCGCCGACGATGAGCGCATCGACGTCAAATATACCTCGGTCTTCCGCGAATTGCTGACCTACATGATGGAGGATCCGCGCAACATCACGGCTTGCACGCATCTGTTGTTCTGCGCCAAGAATCTCGAACGCATCGGCGATCACGTGACCAACATCGCCGAGAACGCATATTACGTGCTGACCGGCACGCAGCTGCCCGCCAATCGTCCCAAGCAGGACGAAACGGCGATGTCGGCGCCGGCGGCCTGAACGCTAGAGCGGCTCATCGTTTCGAGGAAACGCCAAACCGCTCTATCTCTTTGTTTCACGCAATTCCGGACGGAAAACCGCTACACACTTTTCCTGGAATTGCTTTGGAGGTGACCAGTCGATGATCGCGCCACGCATCATGGTGGTGGAGGACGAGGAGCCGCTGGGGGTGCTGCTCCGCTACAATCTTGAATCCGAAGGCTATCAGGTCGAGGTGGTGCCGCGCGGCGACGAAGCCGAAATCCGCCTGCAGGAGAACGTGCCCGACCTTCTGGTGCTCGACTGGATGGTGCCGGCGGTGTCCGGCATCGAACTCTGCCGGCGCCTGCGGATGCGGCCCGAGACCGAGCGGCTTCCGATCATCATGTTGACGGCGCGTGGCGAGGAAAGCGATCGCGTGCGCGGCCTTTCCACCGGCGCCGACGACTATCTGGTCAAGCCGTTCTCGACGCCGGAATTCATGGCCAGGGTCAAGGCGCTGCTGCGCCGCGCCAAGCCGGAAGTTCTGTCCAGCGTGCTCAAGGTCGGCGACATCGTGCTCGACCGCGAATCGCACCGAGTCTATCGCAAGAAGAGCGAGATCCGGCTCGGGCCGACCGAGTTCCGCCTGCTCGAATTCATGATGCGCCATCCCGGCCGCGTGTTCTCCCGCAGCCAACTGCTCGACAATGTCTGGGGCGAGACGATCTATATCGACGAGCGCACCGTGGACGTGCATGTGGGCCGCCTGCGCAAGGCTGTCAACAATGGCCGTATGCCAGACGTCATCCGCACCATTCGCGGCGCCGGGTATGCGATCAGGGAAGATTGACTGCTGGCGTTTTTGATGGGCCGAGGTGCCCAACGCTTCGTCATCCACGAGCGAAGCGGACGCGCAGACCCGAGGATCCATGCCGCGACTTTGACGTGTTGCCACTGCGTAGAATTCTGCACCGCCGCGTCCCTCGGTCGACGTAACGGAATGGATCATTGGGTCTTCGCGACGGAGCTTCGCTCCTGCTTCGCCCAAGGATGATGACATCCGGGAAGCTGCAGCCAATCTCGAATGGCGGCGATGCCCTTCGCAAGGCCTACGCCACGTTCTTGCCCGAACCCGCTCGCCCCTGCACGCCCGGGGCGAAAATCTCCTGGTCGACGAAGGTCAGCGCGCGCATCGCGCAGCCTTCGCGGATAAGCGGCAATTCGTTTGGTTCAGTATCGAACGAAATCGATTTCGAGTGCTGGCCGCCGGCGGTCTGGGCGATGGCCTCGCGTAGCGCGGGCTCGATCAGGTCGAAGGCGGCGGCACTGACGCCGACCATGGCGACGGGCGCGGGATCGATCAGCGCGAACAGGCTGCCGAGGCCATAACCCAGCGCTTCGCCGGCCTTGCGATATGCTTCGCGCTCGGGGCCAGCTCTTTCGCGCGCCGTGGCCGCCAGGGTCCGCATGTCCGCGTCGCTGACGTCGACCGGCTCGGTGTCCTCGCCGAGCTGCTTGGCATTGCGCCAGATGGCGTAGTTGCCGGCATAGGCCTCGACGCAGCCGCGGCGTCCGCAGCGGCAGAGCGCGCCGCCGGGCCGATGGATCATGTGGCCAAACTCGCCGCCCGAGGAATGGGTGCCGGTGAACAGCTCGCCCTTCAGCACCAGCCCCATGCCGATGCCGTGAGACAACAGGATGGCGATGAAGTCGTCGCGGTAGCGCTCGGGGTCGCGCCAGCGCAGCGCCACCGCCATCATGTTGCAGTCGTTTTCCATGGTGGCGGGGATGCCGAACTCGGCTTCGAGTATGTCGGCGAAGGCGATGTCGGTCTGCGGCGTGATCGGCGACCACAGCATGGCCCGGGCCTCGGTGTCGGTGATGCCCTGGATCGCCAGCGCGATGCGGGCGACGCTGCGCACGTCGATATCGGGATCGGCGAGGCGCCGTCGTACGATAGCCGTGCATTCGCCGATCAGCGCCTCGCGCGACATGGTCAGCGTGTCCAGGCGGCGCTGTTCCTCCGATATCACCTGGCCGGCATAGTCGATGACGGCGACAGAAAGGAAATTCAGCGAAAGCACCACGGTCATGACGGTCGCGGCCTCCGGATTGAGGCCGAGGCCGACCTGCGGCCTGCCGCGTTTGAGCGAACCCACCTCGCTCGGCTTGCCTTCGGCCAGGATGCCTTCGCCGATCAGGTCGGAGGAAATTGCCGATATGGTCGAATGGCTGAGGCCGGTGGTCGCGGCGATCTCGGTGCGCGAGGGCCGGCCGGCCCGACGCACGGCCGCGATCACCATGGCGCGGTTGCGCCGGCGCAGATCGTCGTGGCGGATTCCGACCGACATGCTTTTCCACTTCCTCCCCGTCGCGGCGGTTCTTCCTGCCCCTCGAACACTGCCGACAACAGGTCAAATACTGGCAGAAGCGGCCGCTGCTGTCATTTATTTATTGCGGGGCTCGAAAAAAAGTTGCAGGCCCCTCAAAATCCATCAGAATCGATGTTGACAGCGTTTCGGCGATGCATCAGTATTTTTTTTGAGGCTCGAAAAAATAGAGCTTCTGTGCCGGCCTTTGGGCCAGTTTGGTCGCGCCTTACGCGGCGCAGGGAGGAATATCATGAAAAGATTCACGGCCGCCATCCTGGCGGGTGTCGCCATGTCGCTGACGCTTGCGTCGGTCGCGCAGGCGAAGGACAAAGTCATCGGCGTATCGTGGTCGAACTTCCAGGAAGAACGCTGGAAGACTGACGAGGCCGCGATGAAAAAGGCGATCGAGGCCGCCGGCGACAAGTACATTTCGGCCGATGCACAGTCCAATCCCGGCAAGCAGCTTACCGATGTCGAGAGCCTGATTTCGCAGGGCGCCAATTCGCTGATCATCCTGGCACAGGACGCCTCGGCCATCGGCCCGGCCGTGCAGAAGGCGCTCGACGAAGGCATTCCGGTCGTCGGCTATGACCGCCTGATCGAGAACAAGGACGTCTTCTACCTGACCTTCGACAACAAGGAAGTCGGCCGCCTCCAGGCCAGTGCGGTGTTCAAGGCCAAGCCGGAAGGCAATTATGTCTTCATCAAGGGCTCGGGTTCGGATCCGAATGCCGATTTCCTGTTCTCGGGCTCGATGGAAGTGCTCAAGGCGGCCATCGACTCGGGCAAGATCAAGAATGTCGGCGAGGCCTATACGGACGGCTGGCTGCCCGCCAACGCCCAGAAGAACATGGAACAGTTCCTGACCGCCAACGACAACAAGGTCGACGCGGTGGTCGCCGCCAATGACGGCACCGCCGGCGGCGTTGTCGCGGCGCTGACGGCGCAGGGCTTGGCCGGCACCGTGCCGGTATCGGGCCAGGACGGCGACCATGCCGCGCTGAACCGGATCGCGCTCGGCACCCAGACCGTGTCGGTGTGGAAGGATGCGCGCGAGCTCGGCAAGAACGCCGCCGAGATCGCCTCGCAGTTGGCCGACGGCAAGAAGATGACCGACATCGCCGGCGTCAAGGACTTCACGACGCCTGGCGGCAACACCGTCAAGTCGCTGTTCCTGACCCCGGTGGCCATCACCAAGGACAATCTCAACGTCGTCATCGATGCCGGCTGGATCAAGAAGGACGAAGTCTGCGCGGGCGTCGCCGCCGGCAGCGTCGCCGCCTGCAACTGAGCTTGACCGCTTGAAGAGTTGGAAGCGCCGCGGCCCACAGCCGCGGCGTTTTCTCAGCAGGATTTGTGTTTCCGCCATGGGCGGCTAACTTCTAGGCTTGGTCCGGCATCCGCGTCAGACGTCAAGCCGCTGGGAGGACATCATGACCGACACGACCTCGACTTCGCAGGCCGACACCGCGCGCGCGTCGGAACTTGGCGCGGTTGCCCGTTTTCTGAAGGCGACCGAAATCGATACCCGTATGCTCGGCATGGTCGGCGCGCTGGTGGTCATCTGGGTCGGCCTGCACGTCCTGTCGGGCGGTCTTTTCCTGACGCCGCGCAATCTCTGGAACCTGTCGGTGCAGACTTCGGCCGTGGCCATCATGGCTTCCGGCATGGTGCTGGTCATCGTCATGCGCAACATCGACCTGTCGGTGGGATCGGCTGAAGGGGTCATCGGCATGGTCATGGGCTTCGCGCAGGTGCATTTCCTGGTGCGTTTTGTCGGGCTTGAGCTTGGCAATCCTTGGATCTGGGTGCTGGCGCTGGCGATCGGCCTGGCGCTCGGTCTGCTGATCGGCGCCTTCCAGGGCTTTGTTATCGCCTATCTCGAAGTGCCGGCCTTCATCGTGACGCTCGGCGGCCTGCTGGTCTGGCGCGGCGCTGCCTGGTGGGTTACGTCAGGCCAGACCGTGGCGCCGCTAGATGCCACCTTCCAGCTGATGGGCGGCGGTCCCGCCGGATCGATCGGCGCGACCTGGAGCTGGGCCGTCGGCATCGTCGCCTGCCTGGCGGTGGTGTTTGCGCTGTTCAACGGGCGCCGACAGCGCAAGCGCTTCCGCTTTCCGCTGCGGCCGATCTGGGCCGAAACGCTGATGGGCGCCGTCACCTGCGCCGTCATCCTGGGCGCCGTGTGGGTTGCCAATTCCTATCCATGGCCGGTCGGTATCGTGAAGCGGTATGCGGAGGCCAACAACATCACGATTCCCGAAGGCGGGCTGTTCATTGCCCATGGCATCGCTATTCCGGTGCTGATGGCTGTGATGGTGGGCATCGTCATGACCTTCATCACCAACCGCACGCGTTTCGGCCGTTACGTCTTTGCCATCGGCGGCAACCCGGAAGCCGCCAATCTCGCCGGCATCAACACACGCTGGGTCACCATGAAGGTGTTCATGATCATGGGTGTGCTGGCGACGATCGCCGCCGCCATCTCGTCGGCCAGGTTGAATTCCGCGACCAACGCGCTGGGCACGCTGGACGAGTTGCTGGTCATCGCCGCCGCCGTCATCGGCGGCACGTCGCTGGCTGGCGGTTCGGGAACCGTTATCGGTGCCATGCTTGGCGCACTTTTGATGCAGTCGCTGCAGTCCGGCATGGTGCTGCTTGGTGTCGATTCGCCGCTGCAGAGCATCGTCGTCGGCGCCGTGCTGGTTATCGCGGTGTTTCTCGACACCGTCTACCGCAAGCGAGTCTGAGCATGATCCCGAAAAGTGGAAACCGGTTTTCGGACGAGATCATCCTCAAGAAAGAGCTCTAGGGAGAAGAACGATCATGGAAAAGACTGCTCCCGCAAATACCGGCACGCCGCTGATCGACATGCGCAACATCTCGATCGCTTTCGGCGGTATCCGCGCCGTCGACGATGCCTCCGTCGATCTTTTCCCCGGCGAAGTGATGGCGCTGCTCGGCCATAATGGCGCCGGCAAATCGACGCTGATCAAGATCCTGTCCGGCGCTTACAAGCGCGATGCCGGCCAGATCTTCGTCAACGGCGAGGAGGCTTCGATCGCCAATCCGCGCGATGCCAAGAAATACGGTATCGAGACGATCTACCAGACACTCGCCTTGGCCGACAACGTCGATGCCGCCGCCAATCTGTTCCTCGGCCGTGAACTGATGACCGCCTGGGGCACGCTCGACGACGTTGCGATGGAGGCCGAGGCGCGCAAGGTCATGGGCCGGCTCAACCCGCGCTTCCAGCGCTTCAAGGAGCCGGTGATGAAGCTGTCGGGCGGCCAGCGACAATCGGTGGCGATTGCGCGCGCCATCCTGTTCAACGCGCGCATCCTGATCATGGACGAGCCGACGGCCGCGCTCGGTCCGCAGGAAACGGCGCAGGTCGGCGAACTGGTGAAGCAGCTCAAATCCGACGGTATAGGCATCTTCCTGATCAGCCACGACATCCACGATGTGTTCGAACTGGCCGACCGGGTCTGCGTGATGAAAAACGGGCAGGTGGTCGGCACCGCGCGCACCACCGACGTCACCCAGGACGAGGTGCTCGGCATGATCATTCTTGGAAAATGTCCTCCGGGCGCCATTCCCGGACCGGGCGCGCTGAAGATAGCAGCCTGAGGTCTGTCAGCGTCCGGCACGGGCTGCTCGGTAAGGCTGGTTGCCGCTCACGTGATATGCCAGTGATCGCGATGGCTTGGCCTTGCCATTGTGTTGGCCTGATGAGTTGCCCATAAAGGTCCGGTATTGCCCATGGACCGCATCATCCGTTGAAGAAACTCTTTCCAATCGTCGCGTTCATCGCCGTTGCGCTGATCAGCATGACCATGGCGGGGTTCGCCTATTTCGCGACGCAGGAAGCCGCACGCATCAAGTTCGAAGCGGCGGCCGACGACGCCCTCAACCGAATCGAGAGCCGCATAGACCTGCATTTGTCGCTGCTGCGGTCGACGCAGGCCCTGTTCGATGCCCGCAATGGCGACATCTCCCAGAACGAGTTCAAGGCGTTCTTCAATGCGCTGGATGTCGGCAACAATTTCGCCGGCCTGCGCGGCATCGGCTTCCTCGGGCTCGTCAAGACGGGTGACGAGGCGGCGGTCGAACGCGACATCCTCCACGACTTTGGCGTCAGCCACCCGGTCTATCCGGAAACGACGCAGCCCTGGCGCGCGCCCATCATGCTGTTCGAGCCGCTGGATCCGTCCAACCAGGCCAGCATCGGCTACGACATGTTCAGCGAACCGGTGCGGCGCCAGGCGATCGAGAAGGCAATGGCCGACGACCAGCAGCACGCGAGCGGGCTGGTGCAACTGGGCCAGGGCCAGGGTGCGACACAGACCTTCACCGGCTTCCTGGTCTTCGTGCGGCTCAATGTCGAAACCGCGCCGGAGGTCATCAACGCATCGCGATCCTCGACCGCGGGCTTTCTCTATGCGGCCTTCCGTTCCCGCGACCTGTTCCAGATCGCGCTCAGCCGCGCGCCGCTGCTGCCGGTGAACACCGAGATCTATGACGGCGCGGTGAGCAGCGATAATCTGTTGTTCCGATCGGAAACACCGCCGGCTTCGTCCTTCGGCGAACGGTTGCTGGTTACGCGCAACATCACCGTGGCCGGCCGCCCGTGGACGGTGCTGTTCAGGCCGACCAGTGCCTTCTCGCAGCCGTCGTCGCGCACAATTCCCGTGATGCTGGGGCTGCTGGGCCTGCTGGCGGCCGGCGCCATCGCGCTGGTGGCGCGCTATCAGCAACGGGCCTATGAGGCGGCATCGCGCCTGCACGAGACGACCGAAAAGAGCCTGCTCGAAAAAGACCTGATGCTGCAGGAGATGAAGCATCGCATCAAGAATTCGATCACCAGGGTGCTGGCGATCGCGCGGCAGACGGCTTCGCGGGCGACTGACGTCAACGAGTTCTCGGCATCCTTCTCGGCCAGGCTGCAGGCGATGGCGGCCTCCCAGGACATGCTGACGCGCTCGCGCTGGCAGAAGGCCGATCTCGCCGATCTCCTGCGCATCGAGCTTGGCCAGGTGTTCGGCAAGGACCTGCCCGAGGGGCTCCTGTCCGGGCCGGAGGTGCTGCTCGACGAGACCACGACGCAGGCGCTTGGCCTGACCTTCCATGAGCTGGCGACCAATGCGCTGAAATATGGCGAAGCCGGCAATTCCGCTAGTTCGGCCAAGGGTGATTGGGCGCTCAAAGTGGACTGGTCACTGGAAGGGCGTGGGCGCGAGCGAATGCTGGCACTGAACTGGCGGGAGGCCGGGAAGAAGAAAGTCCAGGTACCGGCCGAAACCGGATTCGGCACCAAGCTGATCGACCTCAATGTCACCCGCGAGCTGCGCGGCACGATCAAGCGCGATTTTCAGGCCGACGGTTTGAAGGTGGAAATAAGAATTCCGCTCGCGGTCTGAGGCAAGGGCTGTCCATGGACAGCAATGGCTTGTCCTGACCCAAAAAATCCGGGGGCCGGTAAGCCGGCCTCCGGATCGGGGTTTCGACTATCGCAGAATTAGTTGCAGCGGGCCGTATAAATCCGGCCGTGACGGTCGCGATACTGGCAATAGCCGTTCTGCAGCTTGCGAACGAGCAGCCCGGACCCGGCGCCGACAGCCGCACCGATCAGCGCGCCCTTGCCGCCGCCAACCAGGCCGCCGATGCCGGCGCCGATCAAGCCGCCGCCAACCACGTCCTGCTCGGTCGAGGTGCAGCCGCTGAGAGCACCCACCGCAACCATGGCAATAATCATCTTCCGCATAGAGTCACTCCTCACTTTGTGTCCACACTTTGGTAAGCTCCAACAGCCATTTAGCACGAAATGACGGCCTTTGCTGCTCGAATTTATTGTTGGCTAACATAGCCTTTTTCTGGGCGTATTGTGTTAGATGCCACGACCAGGCTGGAAATTGCAAGCGAGGCGTCGAGGTTGCCATCGGGACCCACATTCCAGACGATCTGGTCGTAGTCGTCCTCGAGCGCGGGATCGACGGCGAGACATCTGGCGACGATATGCTGAGCCTGTCCCTGCACGTCGCCGATGGCGAACGGTCGCTCGGCGGTGCATTCGTCGGCGGTTTCGAAAACGCTCACCGGCACCTGCAGTTCACGACATTCCGTCATCGAATTGGTGCAACCGATGACCAACAACAATGCAGCAATGTGTTCCATGGCGACATGCCCTCTCTCGCCACAATAACGGCGCATGTCGGCCAAAAGTTCCTGAATGGTCGGTATGGAGAGCCAACACTAGCTGTGCTGCACCGTTCGCCTACGAGATGGAGCGCGGATTTCTTTCAGGTCAGTTCGTACAAGGCGACGAAGAGAATTGTCGCGGCCAGCGCCAGGACGAAACCCCACAAGCCATGACGCGGTGGAGAGAGCGGTTCCGCGGATGCCTCGGGGTCCTGAAATTCGCCCATCGAAACCCGGGCGGCCTGTTCCAGTCTGTTCATGTCGGAGACCGGCAAGCATTCCTCCCACACTGTGCCACAACCCATCGGATTTGCAGCGGTATCTGGGTAAAACAGCATCCGCTCTTATGGTGAACAGCCGGTTAAGGATCGTTGCCTGCCGTGGGAGCGGATGATTTCAGGTCTAAGCGACATGACATCTGAAACCGCCTCTAAATCAAAGATATAAGCCGCTCACTGGCTCTCGAAATTGTTGTGCGGGACGACAAGGCGGTATTCAAGGTGGCCGTCCGCGATGTCGAGGCTCGCGGTTCCGCTCAGGGATGCCGGCACCACCCGTTCCAGTGCGACACTGCCGAAGCGCTTTTCGCTCCGGCCGCCATTGTTCCCTATGGTTTCGGCCCATGTCAGCGACAAGGCAACCTCGCCACTGGCGGCGGTGTTGAGATTGGCGGTCACTTCGACATAACCATCCGGCCGGGACAGGGCGCCGAAGCTGACCGAGTTGACGGCAAGCTCATGCATTGCCAGGCCGATATGCAGTGCGGCATTTGGGTTGAGATAGGGATTGACGCCGCGGAAGCGAAGGCTGTGCGATATGTTCGCCCCGTAGCGGCCGACCTGGCTCGTCACCAGTTCATGAAGGGCCGCGCCGCGCCAGTTCGAGGATGTCACCAGATCCTGGGAGGAGGCCAGCGATTGCAGCCGGCCGCGAAAGCGCGTCAGGAAATCGCCGATGCCGTCGGAGTAGCGGCCGGTCTGGGTCGCGATGCTCTGGATGATCGCCAGCAGGTTCTTCGAGCGGTGGCTGACCTCGCGCAGCAGGGTTGTCAGCGTCTGTTCGCGCCGCTTCTGCTCGGTCGTCTCGACCATGGTCGTCACGACCCCTTGCACGTCGCCCGTTTCGCTCCGGTCGGCATCGACCCATACCTGAAACCAGCGCACGCCATTCTCGACGGGAACGCTGATCTCGAGGCGCTCCGGATTACCGGTCGCGACCACGTCGCGCTTGGCGGCGGTGATGCGGTCGGCCTGGGCCATCGGCAGGATGCCATTGCCGTCGGAACTGTCCGAAGTCCAAGGCGCGCGCATGTTGCGCGCCCATACGGTCTTCATTTCGCGATCCTGATAGAGGACGGAAATGCCGGCATTGTGCAGTGCGTGGAGCAAAGCCCGGCCAAGCTGCATGCCGCTTTCAGCCGGATGCAGGGCAATGACTTCGTCACTCCCTGCGCCTTCCAAATCATCTGCAGTCTTGGAACGCATCAGTCAACCTGTCCACCCACTCAGGCTGAACGGCTCACCTTCGTATGGGTTCCCAAATGAAATCCCGCCGGAAGGACTGCCCTCAAAAAGCGGTCCGCCGGACGGCGTCCTTTGCAGGATACCGTCCGGCGGTGGCTGGAAACCGTTTGAGGGGTGCGGCTTCCAGTGTTCGCTTTAAAAGCTGGTTGGTTTCAGGCCCGCTTGAACAGGCCGGCCAGCAGGGAAATGACCAGGAAGGCGAGAAAGATGAAGAACAATATCTGCGCAATGCCGGCGGACGTCCCGGCGATGCCGCCAAAACCAAGCGCGCCGGCTATGATCGCCACGACGAGAAATACGAGCGCCCAGTAAAGCATGGTTCATCTCCTTCCGAATGGTGCAGTGAAAACGTGGGTGGATGCGGTTTGTTCCACCCTTTGCCGAAAAAGGCGATGCTTGCAAACCGTTAGAAACGAAGTGCCTCGAAATTCGCTGCTGACGGGCCTGGTTGCCAAAAAGGCCGCCCGGTGCATCGCATCGGACGGCCTTGATTTCGCATATTCCGGGTGGAAGGCCGCGCCCTATGCGGCGGCCTTCGCCTGACGGTCGAAGAACAGCGCCTGGCTGATCAGCGCCTTGACCATGTCGGGATTGAACGGCTTGGTCACCAGGAAGGCCGGTTCGGGACGCTCACCAGTCAACAGGCGCTCGGGAAACGCGGTGATGAAGATAACCGGAACCGAGGTTGACGACAGGATCTCGTTGACCGCCTCGATGCCCGAACTGCCATCGGCGAGCTGGATATCGGCCAGCACCATCTTCGGCCGGGTCTTGCCGAACATCGTCACCGCTTCGGCGTGAGTGCGCGCCGTTCCGACGACGCGATGACCGAGGCTCTCGACCATCTCTTCTATGTCCATGGCGATCAGCGGTTCGTCCTCGATGATAAGCACGTCGGTCGCTACTTGGCGCGAAATCTCATTGCTTGCCTGGGCCAGCAGTTCGGAGAATTGCTGGTCGCCGACATCCAGGATTTCGGCCGCTTCGTCCTCGCTGAAGCCTTCGACGGCAACCAAAAGGAAGGCCTGGCGGGGAAGCGGCGCGATCGCATTAAGATTAGCGGCGGCGCGCTGCTCCCACGCCGACTGTGCCTGTTCCTGCGGCACGCGAATGGCGACAGATGTGAAAAGCTTGGCGAAAACCTTGTAGAGCGCGATACGGTCGCTCGAAGCCTCGGGGAAGATGTCGACGTCGGCGATGATTGCCTCAAGCATCGCGGCGACCAGCGCGTCGCCGCTCTCTTGCGATCCCGAGACGGCACGCGAAAAGCGGCGCAGGAACGGCAGGTGCGGTGCGATGGTGGCGGATAAACTCATGATAAGACGTCTCCCTCAGAATGACGTGATCGATTGCAGGCCAGGCTGATTGCAAGCCCCACTAATACAACGCGGGTTTTCCGAAAAAGTTCCGCCCGATTGGGAACGAATGGGCGAGAGCGGCGTTTGATGTCGGGATGGGCAACCAGACGAGGGTGCCGCTTGCCTTGTGTTGAGTTGAATATGAGCGGCCTGGATACTGGGAATATAAGGGCGAAATGAAGGATATGACGAAAGATATTTTGGCTGGCGCCGCGGGCAGGCGCCGGAACGGTGTCGGCGACCCCCTCGGGCCGAACTCCGAAATCGGGCGCAAACTCAAGCAATATTATGACGAGCTGGTCTCCGACGATGTGCCGGATCGCTTTGCCCAGTTGCTCAGCCAACTGGAACAGACCGAACCCGCACAGAAGAAGGACTGAGGCATGGCAGCGGTCTCCCAAGGCTTCAAGGCCGATCTGCTTGGGGCAATCCCGAGCTTGCGGGCCTTCGCCGTGTCGCTGACGCAGAATGCCGACAAGGCCGACGACCTCGTTCAGGAAACGCTGGTCAAGGCCTGGGACAAGCATGAGAGCTTTCAGCCCGGCACTAACCTCAAGGCATGGCTTTTCACCATCCTGCGCAATGAATTCTATTCGCAGATGCGCAAACGCGGCCGCGAGGTGCAGGACAGCGACGGCATCATGACGGCCAGGCTTGCGGTGCATCCGGCGCAGCACGGCCAGCTCGATCTCAAGGATTTTCGAGGCGCTCTGGAGCAATTGCCGGAGGACCAGCGTGAGGCCATCATCCTCATTGGTGCTTCGGGCTTTTCCTACGAGGAGGCCGCCGAAATCTGCGGTTGCGCGGTCGGAACGATCAAGAGCCGCGTCAGCAGGGCGCGCACGCGCCTGCAGGAAATCCTGAAAATCTCCGGCGAAGACGAATATGGGCCCGACGCGATTTCGGCTCAGGTCACCGGGACGGCGGCGCATTGACACGCGGCGCCGGGCTACAGAACCCCGGTACGACCTAATCGGCCCTTAGGGCGGTTCAGAGTTTGATGGATCGCCGAACCGCTCTAACTCTTTGTTTTTCCGCAATTCCGGACGGGAAAACCGTTACACACTTTTCCTGGAATTGCTCTAGAAGCCGCGCCCATAGGCCTGTGCCACGGCTTCGACTAGGTCGTCGCCCGAATAGGGCTTCGTGACCAGTCTCACTCCCGGGAAGGATGTCCTGATCTCCTCCGCATCCGAATAGCCGGAAGCGAACACGAAAGGGACACCCGTCTCCCGCAGACCAGCAGCAAATTCGAGCGTCGAAGTGCCGCCCAGCATCAGATCGACTATGGCGGCGTCGAATTGCGTGGCGACCTTTCGGCCATCGATCTCGGCCAGATCACGGGCAATCGTTACCTCGCCGGCTCCGTGGTCACGGCAGAGCTGTTCCACATCCATGGCGATGAGGAATTCGTCCTCCAGGACAAGAATTCGCAATCCGTCAAGCAAATGGGGCACGGGCAGTCGCTCCTTGAAACGCCGGGAGTCATGATCGCTATTGCGGGCGTTGTCATTTAAAAAAGACATGCCTTCAACCTGGGAACTCCGATCCCGGCAAAACGTTTAGGCGTACCTGCTGACCGGCAGGCTTCGGAGAGGGGTCGAAATGCCAGGCCAGAATGGGCGCGCTTTTGCCAGGCGCCAGTATCCTTGCGAGAATTGTCCGTTGCGGCCATTGCCGGTGTTCCGGGAATTCGAGAAAAAGGAACTGGCCTTCATCTCCAACTTCAAGAAGGGCGAACTTGCGGTCGACAAGGGTGCCACGGTGCTGGTCGAGGGCAGCCATAGCGCCCATCTCTACACCGTGCTGTCAGGCTGGGCATTCCGCTACAAGCTGTTGCCGGACGGCCGCAGGCAAATCCTCAACTACCTAATGCCTGGCGATCTCATCGGCCTGCAAGGCAGCGTCATGGGGGAAATGCAGCATTCCGTCGAGGCGCTGTCGCCGATGCTGCTGTGCGTCTTCGAGCGCGACAATCTGCACGAACTCTATCGCAACCATCCGGGCCTGGGCTACGACATTACCTGGATCGCATCGCGTGAAGAACGCATGCTGGACGAGAACCTGCTCAGCGTTGGTCGCCGCAGCGCCATCGAGCGTGCTGCGTATCTGATTGCTTTCATAGCCAGCCGAGCCAAGGTTGTCGGGCTGAACGGCAAGCAATCCATTCAGATTCCGATCACGCAGCAGCACGTCGCCGATACGCTTGGCCTATCGCTGGTTCACACCAACAAGACGATCCGTAAACTGATCGACCGCAAGCTGATTGTCTGGCGTGATGGCGGCTGCGAGGTCGTCGACAACGAAGCGCTCAAGTTGCTTGCCGGCTGGGAAGGGTTGGGCGAGGGGCGTCGTCCGCTGATTTGAGACGGTGCTATCGCCATGGTTTGGCGACTGGTGCGCACGCGCAAGTTTTCGGCTAGTTTGTCCCGATGCCGGAACCTTGAGACGCAAGCCGCGTTTGAAATCGAGCAATCACAAGGAGTTAAGCAATGGCAACCGCCGCAGGAAAGATCGCCAACGAAGCACGGGCGAACTCGGACCTCGAAGCCGACATCCGACAGCTCAAGGCCGACATCGACAAGCTCACCAAGCAGTTGGCCAAGACCGGCGAGCATGGCTATGGCACTGCCCGCCGCGCGGCCACCGAGGGGGTCGAGCAACTACGTGCCCAAGGCGAGGCCGCCTTCGACAGTCTGCGCGGCAGCGCCAAAGACATCGAGGCGCAGTTGCTGGCAAATGTCCGCGAAAAGCCAGTGACGTCGCTGGCAATCGCCGCCGGCGTCGGTTTTCTGTTCGCGCTGATCGCGCGTCGTTAGTTCCGCCTGAGATGGGTCTGCTGGCATCCCTGCTGTCGGGTTTCGCTTCGGGTGAAACATTGGCTGCCGTTCGTCGCGCACGTACGGCGGCAATCGTCTATGTGCTTTCCGCGCTGGCGGCGTTTTGTGGCCTCGGCTTTCTGGTCGGGGCCGCTTACATCTGGGCGTCGGCCCGCTATGGTTCGCTGGCGGCGGCGCTAGGCTTCGGTGTCGGCTTCCTGGTGATTGCCGGCGTCGTTCTTGTGATCCACCGCTTGATGTCCGGAGTCCGAGCGCGGCGCGAAGCAAAGCGGCGCAACGCCGATATGAAGGCGTTCGGCATCACCGCCGCACTCGCCGTGCTGCCGGCATTGCTCAAGGGAAAGGGCGGTCTCGGTGTCATTCTCGGCCCTGCCGTGGCGCTCGCTGCCTACGCCATCTACCGTGAGAATGTGAAACCCGACGATCCTGATGCCGGAGGGCAGGAATAGGGCTGCCGTTGTTCGGGATTCCGGTCCGTCACCTGGACAGGTCTTCAAGCGGCATCGAGATTTCGGCAAAGACACCTTCCGGCCGGAACTCATGAGCCACCTCGCTTGAAATGACCTTGGCGAGGCTGCGCCGGATGAGGATGGAGCCGAAGCCGTGGCGCTGGGGTGGGACGACTTCCGGGCCGCCACTTTCGCGCCAGGTCAGCACCAGGCGCCGGGCGCCCTTCCTGCCTTGGGTCTTCCAGTCGAGATCGACCTTGCCCGATGCAATCGACAGCGACCCATATTGCAGCGCGTTGCTGGCAAGTTCGTGCAGGATAAGCCCGAGGCCGACGGCCTGATCGGGCGACAGCAGCAGGTCCGTGCCGGAGATGGCGATGCGCGGCTGGTCGGCGGTGTCAAAAGGCCTGATCTCGATCTGGACGAGCTCGCGGATGCCGATGCCGCGCCACTCGCGGTCGGACAGGAGATTGTGGGCGATGCCCAGGGCCTGAAGCCGGGCGCCGAAGGCTTCCAGGAATTCGCTCGGCTGGCGGGCGTGACGCACGGTCTGCGTCGCCAGCGCCTGGACGGTCGCCAACGTGTTCTTGACGCGGTGGTTGAGTTCGCGCAGCAGAAGCCGTTGCCGCTCGTCACCGAGCTTGCGTTCGGAGATGTCGTAGTTGACGCCGAAGATAAGCGTCGGCTTGCCGTCGCCGTCGCGCTCGATGACGCGGCCGCGTGTGGCCACCCAGCGCGGCGGATGAAAGCCTTTCACCCGGTATTCGCCAAAATAGTCGTCGCTTCCCGTCAAGGCGTCACGGAAGCGGGTTTCGGTCTGGTAGACGTCGCGGGGATCGATGGCGGACAGGATGTCGCGCGCCCGCAGCAGGTTCGAGCGCGGCAGGTTGAACAGTTCCGACAGCCGAACATCGCATTCGATGAGGTCGGTGCGGACATCCCATGCCCAGCTGGCGAGCGAGGCCGCGTCGAGCGCGATGGCTCGCCGCTTTTCCTCGCGCACAAGGGCGGCCTCGGCGATGGCGCCGCTGCGGGTCGCATCCTTCAGCGTGAACAGGCTGGCCGCGAGGCCGGCGAGCATCTTCAACTGATCAAGCTTGGCCTGCGACGGAAAAGCATGCGGTTTGCGGTCGAGCACGCACAGCGTGCCGATCCTGGCGCCCGCCACCAGCATCGGCGCGCCGGCATAGAAGCGCACATGATGCTTGCCGGTGACCAGCGGGTTGGCTTTGAAGCGAGGGTCGGTTGTCGCGTCCGTCACCACCATGGGCTCGTCTCCGGCGGCGATGGCGTGCGCGCAGAACGAGATGTCGGTCGAGGTCTCACTCTCGTCGAGACCAAAGCACGACTTGAACCATTGCCGATCGACGTCGACGAGCGTGACCAGCGCGATCGGCGCCTGCATGACGGCCGCGGCAAGGCCGCCGATGCGGTCGAAATCCGGATCTGCCGCCGTATCCAGCATCTCCAGCCCGTGCAGCACGGCCAGCCGGTCTTCGGCACCGACCGCAAGCGCCACCCCGGCTGGAAGGCTCGTTCCAATGTCCGCCTTGCTATTCACCCCAGTCCCCAAATGCCATTGCCGACCCTCGCGGTGTTGCCGATCCACCAGACCACGACAAGCTGGTATCCTGGAACCATCCTAGCGAGGAACCGTTACCCGACCGTGATTTGCCGAGCGCGCCAAGCAGCGCATGACGAAACAAGGACCGGCCATGACCAAGATCATTCCCGAGAACAAAGCTCGGCAGGGGCGATGGGGCTGGCATGGCTTGCGCATCCTCATCGCCGCGCTGCTTCTTGCCTTCGCGGCCTGGGGCATCGCCGAGATCTACGGCGAGGCGACCAAGACGCCGGCGACCGAGCAGGGAAGTGCGCCGAGCGGTTAGATTTTCAGCCATCATCGTTGGCATCAGGCAGCCTTTGCCGCAGCTATGCTGGCCGGTACCAGGACATTCAGTGCGCCGGGCCTGATTTCGATCGTCGTCTCACGCTCGAGCCTCACCAGTTCGCCATCCATGACGGCGCGGAACTTTCTGCCGCCGGAATGGATTTTCAGGACAGTGCGGTCGGATTGATGGATTTCGACATGCTCGTTGTCGCGCCATTTGCCGCGCGCGATGTTGAAGAGGAATTTGACCAGTTCGGCACGCTGTTGCGCCACCGTGACATAGATGCCGAGCACGCCGCCCGCAGGGTTGTCCGCATAGGGCAAGTGGCCTTCACCGAACAGATTGTTGGTGACACCGATTCCGGTGATGCGGGCGGTCATCTCGGCCTCGCCGATGCCGAGGGTGACATTCATGGCCGGCGGGTTGTTGATCGTAGTCCACGCCGCCTGGGCCGAGGCGCGGATCTTTCCCAGGCGCGAACCGAATTCCATGCCTTGGCGCAACTGCACCATTTTGGCGTGCATGCCGATCGAGAACTGGTGGACAAAGGGCTGGCCGTTGGCGGTAGCCATATCAACGGCGATGATCTCGCCGTCGGCGAAGGATACCAGCGCGGCATCGAGGGACTGCGGAATGCCGAGACCACGGGCGAACAGGTTCATGGTCCCGGCCGGCAATATGGCAAGGGCCTTTTTCTTGCCCATCAGCCTGGCGGCCGCAGCCGAAATGGTCCCGTCACCGCCCCCGGCCAGAACCACGTCCACAGTGCGGCGCGAGGCAGCGCTGTCCAGGCTTTCCTCGACGTCTTTGCCTGCAACAACATCGATGCTGAGAGAATGCCCCGCGGCCTCCAGCGTCTGACGCATCCTGTCGGAAAAAGTATCGAGGTCGGTGGTGCGCAAGGTGCCGCCATCCCGGTTCAGCACCGCTGCAAATTTCATGCCCCGCTCCGTCCTGTCAGCCAAAACCCGGCCGGGTTGCATCCAGCCTCCGGCTGAAACGTGGCGACGTGCGAAAGGTTCCATGGGCACGCGGGTAAGTCGGTGCCCTCCCATCCTGCGGTTGCATGTTTCCGCGACTATTTTGGTCGGAACAACGGCATGGTCACGACGTTGTGAACCTGTATCGCACGCCGCATCCGGCCTCCTCAGCGGAGGTTCAGTGAGGGCGCGGCGTGCATGAAATCACACAGAGGAGACCATTATGATCCGCACCCTTTTCGCCACCACCGCACTCGCGACGCTGATCGCGACAGGTGCCTTTGCGCAGAGCGCGACGACCCCCGCTCCTGCCACCGTACCGTCTGCCCAGGCGCCCGCCGCCACCGCGCCGGTGCCGCGCGCCGACGGCAGCATCGTCACCAACATCATCGGCGAGTCGGTCTATAACGGCACCGGGGATAATGCCGAGAATATCGGCAAAGTCAGCGACGTCGTTTTCGACAAGGATGGCCAGGCAAAATCGGTCGTCATCGGTGTCGGCGGCTTCCTGGGCGTCGGAACAAAGAATGTCGCTTTCGACTATGACAAGCTGCAGTGGGCCGAGAAGAACGGTGACCGCTGGCTGGTGGCCGAATCGACTAAGGACGAACTGACCGCGCAGCCTGAGTTTGACAGCAAGGCCTATGGGCCGGCGCCGGCCCCCACTTCGACCGACGCAGCGGCCCCGACGGCGCCCGCGGCGACTGATACCGCACAGAAGCCCGTCGACCTGAATACCGCGCAGGCCGAGCCGGTGAAGCACGCCGACGGTAATCTCGCCACCAACATCATCGGCGAAAACGTCTATAACGGCACCGCCGATGATGCGCAGAAGATCGGCGACGTCAACGACATCGTGCTGACCAAGGAGGGCAAGGCCGAATCGCTGGTCATCGGCGTTGGTGGGTTCCTCGGTATGGGCGAAAAGAACGTGACCTACGATTTCAGCAAGGCCAAGTGGGCCGAGAAGAACGGTGATCGCTGGCTGGTGGCCGAAACGACCAAGGAAGAGCTGCAGGCGCAGCCTGATTTCAACCGCAAGGCCTATGATCCGGTGCCGGCGACAACGGCATCCAACGAGCCGGCCGCAACCGCGCCGGCCGCTAACACGGCTCCTGCCGCCGCCCCGGCCGACAAGACAGCCGAGGCGCCAGCAGCCACCGCGCCCGATGCCACTGCACCCGATCAGACCCAGACGGCGGCGATCGACAAGTCGACGCTGACGGCGATGCCTGTCGGCGAGATCAGGGCCGATGACCTCAAGGGCACCAATGTCTACGGTGCCAATGATGCCAAGGTCGGCGAGATCGGCGACGTCGTGCTGACGCCGGACAAGAAGACCGATGCGGTGATCGTCAATGTCGGCGGCTTCCTTGG
Organism: Mesorhizobium erdmanii; assembly: GCF_013170725.1. Classification (NCBI taxonomy): domain Bacteria; kingdom Pseudomonadati; phylum Pseudomonadota; class Alphaproteobacteria; order Hyphomicrobiales; family Phyllobacteriaceae; genus Mesorhizobium; species Mesorhizobium erdmanii. The sequence goes on from NZ_CP033361.1 coordinate 1,498,000, forward strand.
CATCGGCTCGAAGGAAGTGGCGGTCGGCATGGATAATTTAAAATTCATGACCGACAAGGACGGCAAGAAGTACCTCTACACCACCTTCACCAAGGAACAGCTCGAGGCCCAGCCCGCCTATGACAAGGGCAGCTACGCAGAGAAGCGTGACCAGCAGCGGATGATCTTGAGGTAGGCAGTAGGGCAGTAGGCAGTAGGCAGTAGGCAAGCCCTATTCCCTACTGCCTAATCTATTGCTGACATGTCCAACCACCCCATTTTCCGTCAGTTCCGCCAGCGCCAGTGACTGGTCGAGATGCTCGGCCCGCCAGGCGAGCAGCCGCTCGGCGAATTCTAGTCGGGTGGCCAGATGCGCGGGGCTGGTGGCGAGGTTGGCCAGTTCGCCAGGGTCGGTCTCGACGTTGAAAAGCAGAGGCGGCAAGCCGCCGCCAAAATGCACGTACTTGAATTTTTGAGTGCGGATCACGGCGAGGTTGCACTGGCGCGAGGCAATGCCGAAATGCTGCTCGGCTTCGCCGCCTGCGATCGAGCGAAAATCGAACTCCCAATGCGCGGCATCGCGCCAGGCGGCGGGGGTTCCGCCACTCAGGAAGGGTTTCAGCGAGCATCCGTCGAGATGCTGTTCGGGAGGTTCGCCGAGCAGGTCGATGAGCGTCGGAAAAATGTCCACTGCTTCGGTGAAGCGATCGACATTGGCGCCGGCAGCCTTGCGGTGGCGCGGGTCGCGGATGATCAGCGGGATGTGGTAGCTGCCGTCGAAATAGCCGCCCTTGCCCAACATGAAATGGTCGCCCATCATCTCGGCGTGGTCGGAGGTGAGAACGATAACGGTGTCGTCCCATGCGCCTGATGCCTTGACCGCCTGCCAGACGCGGCCGAGCTGTGCGTCGACTTCCGAGATCATGCCGTAATAGATTGCCCGGATGCGGCGGAAGTCATCCTCGCTCCAGTCATGCACCTTGCCTGCGGAGCCGGGGCGGAACTTCGCGCGTTTCTGCCGGCTGAGATCATAGGCGAGATAGGGATGGCTTTGAGCTTCGGCCCGCCAGCTCTCCGCCCGGTGAAAGGCCGGGCCGCCCGCCGAATCATACAGTGTGTTGTAGGGCTCCGGTACGATGAAGGGCGGATGCGGGCTGATGAAAGAGAGATGCGCGAACCATGGCTTGGCCTGCTCCTGCTCGCCCAGCCAACGGACGAATTCACCGGCAAGGAAGGCCGTCGGCGTCTGGTCTTTCGAATAGATTGGCGGTGCTTCGGTCACCGCCTCGTCCGTCTCGTCGACGGGACGATGGATGTTTGGAAATCCGGCGCCTGCATCGATACCCTGCTGACCGAGCCAGGACAGCCACTGCTTCTGATGCTCGGGCAGCAGCTGGCGCGGCGTGAATCCGGGCAACACGCCCTCATAGGTGCGCAGCCGTGGATCGCCTGGTGCAAGCCGGCGCGGGTCGAGCGACACGTCGGTGTAGCCGAACAGGGTTGGGTCATACCCCAAGGACCGCGCATACAGAGCGATGTTGCCATGGCGGTCGTCAAGCGGCGAGCCGTTGCGGCAGACGCGGTTGTTCATCTGGTAAAGGCCGGTGTAGAGGCAGGCACGTGCCGGCGAGCAGGGTGCCGCGCCACCATAGTGGCGCTTGAACAGCACACCCTCGGCAGCCAGCGTGTCGGCGTTCGGCGTCTTCACCACGGGATGGCCGGCAGCCGACAGGCAATCACCGCGCCACTGATCGCAGGTGATCAGGAGAACGTTCGGGCGCCTGGCTTTTCCTGTCACGCACGATACCTTTCGCTGGATGGTCTAGTGCCATTCATGGACCTGATTTCCAGCAAAGGCGCAAGACCGCCCACATTAGTCGATTGGTGAACAAAAATCGTCCGGCTGTTCACTTTTACAGCACAGTCCATTCTGTGTTTACCGCCTTTGCCTAAGTCGGTCGTGTCCTCATATTGGCGTGGACAGCGGCAAGGGCCGCACAAACACCAAGGGAAGGAGCAAGACAATGCTCGACCAGATCAAGGGCCTGCATCACGTCACATCGATGGCTGGGGATGCTCGGCGCAACAATGATTTCTTCACTCATAAGCTCGGCCTGCGCCGGGTCAAGAAAACCGTCAATTTCGATGCGCCCGACGTCTACCACCTTTATTATGGCGACGAGACCGGCACGCCCGGTTCGGTCATGACCTATTTTCCGTTTCCCAACATCCGCAAAGGCCGGCACGGTGTCGGCGAAGTCGGCACCACGGCCTACTCGGTGCCGCAAGGCACGCTCGCCTATTGGGAAAAGCGGTTCGCCGAGCAAGGCGTGACCGGCGTCTCGGGCGAGGAGAGTTTTGGTGAAAAGCGGCTCAGCTTTGCAGGGCCTGACGGCGACAGCTTCGCCCTGGTCGAGGACAAAGCTGACAGCCGCGCGCCCTGGGTGAAGGGCGGCGTTTCTTCCGACGAGGCGATTCGCGGTTTTCACTCGGTTTCGCTCAGGCTGAAGGATGGCGGCGCCACCGAGGAGCTGTTGAAGTTCATGGGCTACGAGGAAGTCGACAAATCAGGCAATGTCAGGCGGCTTGCCGTGAAGAACGGCAATGGCGCCGATGTCGTCGATATCGAATCGCTGCCGACGGCGGCCTTCGCCGATCTCGGCGCCGGTTCGGTCCATCATGTCGCCTTCGCCGTCGAGAACCGCGCCAAGCAGCTCGAAGTGCGCAAGGCGTTGATCGACACTGGCTATGGGGTGACGCCGGTGATCGACCGCGACTATTTCTGGGCGATCTATTTCCGCACGCCGGGTGGCGTATTGTTCGAAGTCGCGACCAATGAGCCGGGGTTCGATCGCGATGAGGATACCGCTCATCTCGGCGAGGCGCTGAAGCTGCCGGCGCAGCATCAGCATCTCAGACCCTATCTCGAACAGCATCTGCAGAAGCTGGAAGGCTGAGGCCATGAGCAAGGACGCTTACATCCACAAGATGCTGCCCGGGTCGCCGGGCGGCCCTCTGCTCTTCGTCTTCCACGGCACCGGGGCGGACGAGAACCAACTCATCTCGCTGGGGCGCGATCTCGTGCCCCAGGCCACCATCATCTCGCCGCGCGGCGATGTGTCCGAACACGGTGCGGCGCGCTTCTTCCGCCGCACCGGCGAGGGCGTCTACGACATGGACGACCTGGCGCGGGCGACGGACAAGATGGTGGGCTTCGTAAAGGCGCATGTCGAGGCGGCAAAGCCCCCGGCGGTGCTCGGCCTCGGCTATTCCAACGGCGCCAACATCCTGGCCTCGGTGGTGTTCGCCGCGCCGTCACAGTTCGACGCCACGGTGCTGATGCATCCGCTGATCCCGTTCGAGCCGCAGGTCAAGGGCAGCCTCGCCGGTCGCCACATCCTGCTGACCGCCGGCAAGCGCGATCCGATCTGCCCGCCGAACCTGACGACGCGGCTCGAAGCCTATTTGCGTGCCGACGGCGCCGATGTCACAGTGGAGTGGCACGAAGGCGGGCACGAGGTGCGGCCAAATGAAATCGAGGCGGCGCGGCGGCTCTTCGCCGGTGTCGCTCAAGGAGCGTAGACATGCCCGACCAATTGCCCGAGATCGAACTCGAAGACCGTGGCTCCAAGGGTCGCTATGTCCTGCGCGGCCCCGGCGGCGCCGAGGCCGAGATGACGTTCACCAAGATCGGCGAACACCAGATCATCATCGACCATACCGAAGTGCCGGACGCGTTTCGCGGCCAGGGTGCCGGGCTTCGCCTCGTCACCCGCGCTGTCGAGGATGCGCGTGCGGCAGGCAAGAAGATCATCCCGCTGTGTCCGTTCGCCAATGCCCAGTTCCGCCGGCATCCGGAATGGGCCGACGTGCTGAAGCATTAGGGGTGCAGGCACTTCATTGAAAGGCAGCAGCGGGGTGATAAGGGGGCCGTCCCCGCTGCCGGTTGGGTTTGTTATTTGCCGCGACCGGATATCTTGCCTAGATATGACATACTGCCGTGCCGACAAACGAACTGAATGATCCCCCGATGACCGAAATAGACCTCGTCCCCGTCTTCGACGGCCACAATGATACGCTGCTCAGGCTGTATCAGTCGAAAGACGCGGACGCCGAAAAGCTCTTCATCGAAGGGAAATCGGGCGGCCATATCGATCTGCCGCGCGCCAAGGCCGGCGGCTTTGCCGGCGGCATGTTCGCCATCTTTCCGCCGCCGGTCGAAAAAGCCAGGCGCAGCGCCGTGCCTTCGGCGCCGAGCGACAGCGAGCCGCTGCCGCCGGAGGTGCCGCGCACCGATGCGCTCAACTCGACGATCGCGATGGCGTCGATCCTGTTCCGGCTGGAACGTGCCGGCGCGCTGGCGGTCTGCCGCACCGCCGCCGACATCCGCAACGCCATGGCCAAAGGCACGATCGCCGCGGTGTTCCACATCGAAGGCGTCGAGGCGATCGATCCCGAACTCACCATGCTCGATGTGCTGCATGCCGCCGGCCTGCGCTCGCTCGGTATCGTCTGGAGCCGGCCGAACGCCTTCGGCCACGGCGTTCCATTCCGCTTTCCCTCCTCGCCCGATACCGGGCCCGGCCTGACCGATGCCGGCAAGGCACTGGTCAAGGCCTGCAACGAGCTCAAGATCATGATCGACCTCTCGCATCTCAACGAGAAGGGGTTTCGCGATGTGGCTGCGCTCAGCGATGCGCCACTCGTTGCCACGCATTCCAACGTGCATGCGATCTGCGGCCACTCGCGCAATCTGACCGATTGGCAGCTCGGCGCCATCCGCGAGTCGGGCGGCATGGTCGGGCTGAATTTCGCTACCGGCTTCCTGCGCGAGGACGGCCGCATGAATGCCGACACTAGCCTCGACATCATGGTCCGCCATGTCGATTCCCTGCTGCAGGCGCTGGGCGAGGACGGCGTCGGTCTCGGCTCCGATTTCGACGGCGCCATGATCCCGGCCGTCATCGGCGACGTCGCCGGCCTGCCGAAGCTGATCGATGCGCTGGCGGCGCGTGGTTTCGGCAATGCGCTGATCGAGAAGATCGCCTATCGCAATTGGCTTGGTATGCTTGAGCGCACGATCGGCTGAGCTGACGCTACTTGTCGTAACCCATGCGTTTCAGCCAATTCTTGCCGATGCCGCGGTCGCGGATGATCGGCAAGGGGTCTTCCGAATCGAGCCTCGCACTGATTCGGTAGACCTCGAGCGCCTCGGCGCTCATCTCGTCGCGCTTGTAGAAGAACATGGCGGCGGCATAGCGCGTGCGTCCGGACCATTTCTCGCCGAGCGGGGCGTTGACCAGTTCCCACTGCTCGGCGACCTCCTCATTTTCCGGCTGCTTGTCCGCCTCATTGGCCATGGTCAGAAATCCGCCGGCGGATTGGCAGTGCGGCGGTCGAGTTTGATGAAGGGCCGCGCCACCACCTTGGCCCGCTTCATCAGCTTCTGATATTGCAGCTCGCGCATGGCGTAGATCTCGACCCATAGATCCTCAACGAACGTATCACCATACGGGCGCTCCAGCGAAGCGATGGCGATGTTGCGCTTGGCCATCGGCGACCACATGGCGGCGCTGACCAGACCGACCTCCCGATGCTTCTTGTGATAGACGATGGCGTGCTCGGCCGGGATGTTGCCCTCGATCTCCAGCCCGACCAGCACATGGCGCAGCTTGCGTTTGGCCCGCGCTTCGAGGATGGCGCGGCGGCCGTTGAAATGGCCTTTTTCCAGATCGATCATGAAGCCGAGGCCGATCTCGTCGGGCCTGCGCAAGCGGTCGGCGCGGATGGCATGTTCGGCGGTGGTGAAGTCGGCATTGGCGACGATCAGCCCGGCCTCGAGCCGGGCTCGGTTGAGCGCGGTGTAGCCGATGGCGCGGATACCGCGCAATTCGCCTGCGGTCATCAGTCGATCCCACAGGCTCAGCGCCTTGTCGGCCGGCACGAACAGTTCGTAGCCGAGATCGCCGGTGAAGCCGGTGCGCGAGATTGTGACTGTTGCGCCGTCGTGCTGGAAATCGGCAAGGTCAAAGACTTTGAGCTTCTCGATGCCCGCGAAGCCGGCATCGCGCAGCACGGCGAAGGAGGTCGGTCCTTGCAGTGCCAGCCCGGCGACGGCCTCGGTTTCTTCCGCGACGATGACATCGAAGCCAATGGCGCTGTCGAGCAGCCACGGCAGATGTCGCTCCTGCGAACACAGGCGGAACCGTGTCGGCGAGAGCCGGAACAGCGTGCCGTCGTCGAGAACAAACCCCTCGTCGTCACACCACGCCGTATAGTGAACGCGGCCGGGTTTGAGTTTAGTCACGTCGCGCAAGGTGACGCGATCGAGGAAGGCTTCGGCATCCGGCCCCTCGATCCGGTATTTGGTCATTGGCGAGATGTCGAACAAAGCCGCCTGGCTGCGGATGGCGAAATACTCCAGCTCCTCGTCCCACAGCGAATGCGGCGCGCGATAGCCGGCCCAATTGTACCAGTCCTGGGTCTTCGCCAGCGCGTCGATGCGCGGCTGGAATGGTGTGCCGAGGCGCAGCGCGCGGAAATGGGATTGCGCGGCGATGCGGGCGGCAACTGCCGCATCGGCTGTCTTTGCAACGGGCTTCTTCCTGGTCGCCTGGGCCATGGCCTATCCCTTCATCGCAATGATGCGTCGTGCGGCGTTGAGGCCGGGAGCGCCGGAGACGCCACCGCCTGGATGCGAGCCGGCGCCGGCCAGGAACAGCCCGTCGAGCGGTGTGTCGTAGCCTGACCAGCCCGAGACAGGCCGCGAGATCAGCATCTGGTCGGCCTGCAATTCGCCGTGGTGCCAGTGGCCGCCCGGCATGCGGTAGCGCGTCTCGATATCGGCCGGAGTCAGCAGCTCGGCATGGACGACGCTCGTGCCGATGCCGGGCGCGTAAGCCTCGAGCTGCGTCATCACCGCCTTGAGGAATTTCGGTTTGCCGGCGGGCCAGCCTTCCTTCAACGCATAGGGCGCGTACTGCACCACCGCCGACAGCACACAGGCGCCATCAGGGGCGAGCGATGGATCGGCGAGGCTGGGCAGCGTGATTTCCATCACCGGCTCGGGCGAGAATTCGCCGTACTTGCATGGGTTGAAGGCGCGCTCGACATGATCGGGCGAGGGCGCGATGACCAGCCGGCCCCGGTGTCCGGCGGCATCGGCCCCGGTGAATTGCGGCGGCCGGTCGAGCGCCAGATTGAGTTTCGCGGCATCGCCCTTCATCCGGATGTTTTTCACCTTGCGGACAAAACCGGTGTCGATTGCGCGCGGCCCGACAAGGTGGAGGAAGGTTGTTGCCGGGTTGATGGCGGAGACGACAGTCCTGGCGCGCAACTCCTCGCCGGTGTCGAGCGCGACGCCGACGGTGCGGCCTTTCTCGACGAGGATCTTTGCCACGGCGACCGATGTGCGGATGGTGGCACCTGCCTTCTCCGCCGAGGCGCGAATGGCCGCGACGATGGCGCCCATTCCGCCATCTGGCAGAACCTGTGCACCGGCGGCACCGCCGGTTTCGCCGGCCAGACGGTAGTAGAGGCCGAGCAGCGAGGTCGGCGAGCGCGGGCCGAGATGGCTGCCGAGCGTCGCATCGAAAGCGAGCAGGCCTTTCAGCCTGTCATCCCCGAGCTGCTCATCGAGCAGGTCGGTGACATTCATCAGCAGCACGCGCAGGAAATCGCGCATGTCTTCCTTGCCGAGTTTTTTCAAGGCCAGCGCGGTCTGGCCGAGGGACGCCGTCTCGAGCAGCGACATGCCGGCGAGATCGGGCGGCCGTCGAGAGAGGAAGGGTTTCAGGATGCCGGCATAGCGCAGCAGCTGGGCGCGCAAGTCCTTCCAGGCGGATTGCTCGGACGCACTGGCGCCGGTCAATACCTGACCATAGGCCCCATGCAGCATAAGCGCTGGGCCGTCCTTGGACAGGGCAACCGACGGCAGGAAGTCCGCGCGGGCAAACTGCAGCCCGTGCTTTTCCAACTCCAGCGTCTTCACCACATCGGGATGCAGGCGGTTCAGCAGATGTGCGACCGAGGAGGCGCGAAAACCCGGTGCGAATTCCTCGGTGCGCGCGGCGCCGCCGACTTCGCTGCCGGCTTCCAGAACCAGCACCTTGCGGCCGGCTTTGGCCAGCGTTGCGGCGGCGACGAGGCCGTTATGGCCACCGCCGATGACGATTACATCAAATGACGTCATGGGCCGGGCTCATATGCGAGGTGGATTTGGCGAGATCACGCAGGATTTCGGCGGCGGCATTGCGGCCGGGCGCGCCCATGACGCCGCCGCCGGGATGGGTCGAGGAGCCGCACATATAGAGGCCGCCTACCGGCGAGCGGTATTGCGCGTAGCCCGGCACCGGGCGGTTGAACAGAAGCTGGTCGAAGGTCAGTTCGCCCTGGAAGATATTGCCTTCGGTGAGGCCGACCTCGGCTTCGATCTCGCGGGGCGTGCGCACCTCCATATGGACGATGCGGTCGCGGAAGCCTGGCGAGTAGTCTGATATCTGCGCGATCACGCTTTCGGCGAAGCCGTCGCGGTCGGCATCGGTCCAGTCTCGGCCGTTCACCTTGGGCGGTGCGTATTGCACGAAGCAGCTCATGAAGTGCTTGCCCGGCGGCGCCATGGTCGGGTCGAGCGTCGTCGGGATGACCATGTCGAGGAACGGGTCGGCCGACCAGCGGCCGGCCTTCCAGTCGTCATAGGCGCGTTCCATGCGCTCCATCGAATCGGTGAAGTGCATGTCGCCGCGATAGACCGGCGAATCCTTTGGCAGTGCCGGGAATTCCGGCAGCGAATCGAGCGCGATGTTGACCTTGCCGGAGGAACCTCGGATCTTGAAGTTCTTGACCCGGCGCAGAAAGATGTCGGGCAACTCCTTCTCTTCTACCAGCTTCAGGAAGGTGCGCTTCACGTCGGCGTTGGAGACGACGAGCTTGCCGTAAACTTCCTCGCCACCGGCCAGCACCACGCCCTTGGCCTTGCCTCGGTGCACCAGCACATGGTCGACCTCGGCGCCGGTGCGGATGGTGCCGCCAGAGGCCTTGAACGACGCGGCCAGCGCCTTGGTGACCGCGCCCATGCCGCCGCGGGCATAGCCCCAGGCGCCGACCGAACCGTCGACCTCGCCCATGTAATGGTGCAAGAGCACGTAGGCCGTGCCAGGCGACATCGGCCCGAGCGCGGTGCCGATGATACCGGACAGAGCGAAGTTCGCCTTGATGACATCGGTCTCGAAATACTCGTCGAGGAAGTCCGAGATCGACATCGTCCAGAAGCGCAGCGTCAGCGCCATCTCTTCCGCCGACAGGCCGGCGAACTTCTTGCCGAGGTAAAGAAGCTCGCCGAGGTCGCGCGGCTTGAGGCTGGTCGGGTCGGGGGCGGTGCGCATCAGCAGCGGCTGGATGAAGCGGCACTGCCGCGTCACGTCGCGGGCGTAGCGGTCATAGGCCTCGGCATCGCGTTTGGAGAAGCGCGCGAATTCGCGCCGGTGCGCATCGTGGTCGCGATAGTTGGCAAGGTAATCGCCGTCGCGGGTGAACACCGCGCCGCCTTCGTAGGAAATGACCTGCAGGCCGAAGCGGGGCAGTTCAAGGTCGCGCATGATTTCCGGGCGGAACAGCGAGCAGACATAGGAGCAGTTGGAATAGAGGAAGCCAGGCGTCAGCTCGCGGCTGGTGGCAGCACCCCCCACCCAGTCGTTTTTCTCCACCACCAGCACGTCGAGGCCCGCACGCTGGAGATAGCAGGCGTTGACCAGGCCATTATGGCCGCCGCCGATGACGATCGCGTCCCAAGCTTTCATTGTGGCCAAGTCTTCCCTCTTTTGCGCGATTCCAAGGGAAAGCGCTGGGCGCTTTTCCCCAGGGGAACCGCCCGGACTTTCCCCGGAATTGCTTAGGCGACCCGCTGTTCATTTTTGCGTGATCTGTTCCCGAATGAGCTGAATTTGGCACGGCATCGGCCATGCTGTCCAGCCATACTGAATGAATGTTCAACAAATGATGTTGCGTTTTCCCTCGTATGCGCTAGGCTTTGCCAGCGTTCGAAACGGGCATTCATCGATTGGGGATCGAGGGCTGATGGTCGAGACGGCAGATGCCGAGCCGGAGTATGACGACACCGCCATCCGCTTTCTCGAGGCGCTGTGGGGCGATGGCTACCTGTCGCCGGGCGGGCCTGAGGAGGTCGACCGGGTGATCGAAGGGCTCTCGCTCGGGGGCAAAACGGTACTCGACATCGGCTGCGGCTCCGGCGGCGTCACCTTGCATCTGGTCGAGCGCCATGGCGCCGCCCACGCCACGGGCTTCGACGTCGAGCAGCCGGTGATCGAGGCGGCCAGGCGGCGGGCCACCGGGCGCGGGCTCTCGGATCGGGCGGACTTCATCCAGGCGCCACCCGGACCGCTGCCTTTCGCCGATCGCTCCTTCGACGTCGTCTTTTCCAAGGACGCGCTGCTGCATGTGCCCGACAAGGACGGCCTGTTCGCCGAGATCTTCCGCGTGCTGAAGCCGGGCGGTGTCTTTGCCGCCTCCAACTGGATGATTGGGCATGACGGCGAACCATCGGCGGAGATGAAGGCCTATGTCGCGGCGGAGGGGCTCTCCTTCACCATGGCGTCGCCGGCCCGCTATGCCGGGGCAATGCGCCGGGCCGGCTTTGCCGACATCACCGTGCGCGACCGCAATCCCTGGTACCGCGAGGTGGCGCGCGGGGAGCTCGCGCGGCTCAAGGGACAGCTCTACGCCCGAGCCGCGGCCGCGGTCGGCGCAGCCTATGTCGACAAGAACATCAAGACCTGGGAGGCAATGCAGAAGGTGCTTGACAGTGGCGAGCACCGTCCCACTCATCTGCGCGGTTGGAAGCCGGTTGGATAGCCGGCAATGCTGGAGACCGTCACATCCATGAAGACTTCCGAGGCCAGGGACATTCTCACTGAGACGGTGCGAAAGGGCGATGCCGAAAAGCGCGGCCGCAAGGCTTCGAAGGAGGTCCGCCAGCTGCAGCTGATCGAAGCGACGATCGATTCCCTGGCCAAGCGCGGCTACGCCGAGACGACGATGGCCGATGTCGCTGATGGCGCGGGCCTCTCGCGCGGCATCGTCAACTTCCATTTCGAGAGCAAGGAAAAGCTGCTGATCGCGACGCTGCAGCACATGTATGACGAGTATTCGGCGCATTGGCGCGCCTCGCTGCAAAAGGCAGGCGACGATCCGGCGCGGCAGCTGCAGCAACTGGTATGGGCCGACTTCGACCGCGCGATCTGCAACAAGCGCAAGCTCGCCGCCTGGCTGGCCTTCTGGGGCGAGGCCAAATCGCGGCCCACCTATCAGGCGCTGAGCAGTTCGCGCGATGCCTATTACCAGCAGGTCTTCATCGATCTCTGCACGACCCTCAAGCAGAGCGGCTCGTATACCTATGACCCGCCGGTGATGGCGCTGTCGCTGTCGGCCATGCTGGAGGGGCTGTGGCTGCGGCTGATGATGGGCACCGAGGATACGACGCGCGAAACAGCCTTGCAGGCGGCAAACGCCTTTTTGGCCGCCGCCTTCCCGAAGCACTACGGTTAGCAACAGCCGGCCGCCAAGACCGGCAAGACCAAAAGAGGATGGAACAGCATGAAGAGATTTAGCCGACGCCTGACATTGACATTGGCGCTGGGCGGCGCGCTTGCGGCTTCGGCGGCAGCGTTCGCCGTCGCCGCCGACAAGGACCTGATCGTGTTCGACTGGTCTGGTTACGAAGATCCGAGCTTCCACCCGAAATATGTCGAGAAGAATGGCGATTCACCAACCTTCGCCTTCTTCGGCGACGAGGATGAGGCGTTCGAGAAGGTGCGCTCCGGCTTCAAGGCCGATCTTGGCCATCCCTGCTCGCAGAGCGTGGTGAAATGGCGCGAGGCAGGGCTGTTGCAGCCGCTCGACACCTCGAAGATATCAGGCTGGAAGGATCTCAATCCCGGCATCATGGCGATGAAAAACCTCGCCACGACCGATGACGGCAAGGCGTGGTTCATGCCTTGGGACTGGGGCAACACCCAGCTCACCTACAACTCCTCCAAGATCGACGCCAAGGACGTTCAGTCGCTGAAGGCGTTCGCCGATCCGAAATTCAAGGGTCGCGTGTCGATCGGCGACAATGTCGACGACGCCTATGCGCTGGCGAGCCTTGCCATCGGCCTGAAGGACTGGACCAAGATGACGGACGACCAGTTCAAGCAGGCCTCCGACTTCCTGCGCCAGGTGCACAAGAACGTCCGCTCTTATTGGACCGACACCACCGACATCGTCCAACTGTTGAGCGGCGGCGAGGTCGATCTCGCCTGGGCCTGGAACGATGCGACCGTGCAGTCCGTCAAGGCAGGCGTGCCGATCAAGTCGGTAAAGGATACCAATGAAGGCATCTCGACCTGGGTCTGCGGCTATGTGCTGTTCAAGGACGCGCCCGGCAACATCGACAAGGCCTATGATTATCTGAACGCCGTCAACGATCCGGAGACCGCCAAGGTGCTGGTCAAGGACTGGGGTTATGGCCAGGCCAATGCCAAGGGCATGGCCGGCGTCGACCAGGCGATCCTGAAGGAAAAAGGCTATGACGACGTGCAGAAATTCGTCGACAAGACGCTGTTCCAGTCGCCGCTGCCGTCGGACCTCAAATTGAAGATGATCGCCGAATTCGAGAAGATCAAAGCCGGGTACTGAGCCCAAAAAGTGGAAGCCGGTCTTTTCGGACAAACGGGAGTCCGTTTTGTTCAGGGATCATGCTCAAACAAGGACTGTAACTCGCGTCTAGACCGCCCGTCCGCCGCTGTCATGGTGGGCGGGCGGGCCTCGCCAAAGCGGATGATTTCTCCTAACCTCGCAGCGGCTTTTTTCGCGATGGGGGAGTTTCGCCATGACGCCGATGTTACGCCGCCTGGCCGTTGCCGCCGCATGCGTGATCGGCGCCGGCGCGGTCTATGCCTTCGCGGAAGGTGGCGGCGATCTCATGGTGTTCGACTGGTCGGGTTACGAGGATCCGCTGCTGCATCCCGCCTACACTGCCAAACATGGCGCCGAGCCGACCTTCGCCTTCTTCGGCGACGAGGACGAAGCCTTCGAGAAGATGCGGGCGGGCTTCAAGACCGATATCGCGCATCCCTGTTCGCAAAGCGTGGCGAAATGGCGCGACGCGGGCCTGCTGCAGCCGCTCGACACTTCCCGGATCGCCGGCTGGAAGGATCTCAATCCCGGCATCATGGCGATGAAGAACCTCGCCACCACCGCAGACGGCAAGGCCTGGCTCATGCCGTTCGACTGGGGCAACACGGCATTGCTCTACCGCACCGACAATGTGACGGCCGACGAGGCGAAGTCGCTGCGGATCCTGGCCGACCCGAAATTCAAGGGGCGCATCACCATCGGCGACAATGTCGACGATGCCTATGCGCTGGCGAGCCTGGTCATTGGCCTCAAGGACTGGACCAAAATGACCGACGCGCAGTTCAAGGAGGCGTCCGATTTCCTGCGCCAGGTGCACAAGAACGTGCGTCTCTACTGGACCGACTCGAGCGACATCGACCAGGCTTTCTCCGGCAATGAGGTCGACCTTGCCTGGGGCTGGGGCCAGACACTGATCGCGATGAACGGGCAAGGCGTTCCCGTCGCCATGAACCGCGATACCAAAGAAGGCATGTCGACCTGGGTGTGCGGCTACGTGCTGATGAAGGATGCGCCGGGCAAGCTCGACCAGGCCTATGATTTCTTGAGCGCGGTCAACGCGCCCGATATTTCGAAATACATGGTCACGACGTTCGGCTACGGCCACGGCAACAGTGCCGGCATGGCCGCGATCGACCACAAGGCACTGGCCGAGCGCGGCTTCGACGACATCGACAAGTTCCTCGACAAGACGCTGTTCCAGCAGCCGGTCGCGCCGGAATTGAAGAAGCGCATGGTCGACGAATTCGAGAAGATCAAGGCAGGCTATTGACGAGCGAACTGGAAAGAACCGGCGTCGTCATCGTCGGTGCCGGCTTCACCGGCCTGTCGGCGGCGCTCGAGCTGAAGCGGGCGGGGATCGATTTCCTTATTCTGGAGGCACGCGACCGCGTCGGCGGCCGTGTGGAAGCCGTGCGGAACGGGCTGGGCGAGCGCATCGACAGCGGCGGCCAGTTCCTGTGCGAAGATATGCCGGAAGTGATGGCACTTGCCAGGACACGCGGCAAGACATTGGTCGAAACCTATGTCGACGGCGATTTCATCGCCCATCCGTCGATGTCGGCTATACAGGCCGAACGAACCTATCACGGTGCGATGGCGATCCGTGAACGCATGAACGGGATCGAGCCGGACGATCCGTCGATAGAAGGCATGAGCGTCGCCACCTGGCTCGAACGCCAGCATGATGCCGCCGATGCCAAGACGGCTTTCCGGTCGATGATCGAAGGTCTGTGGTGCCTGCCGATGGACAGGGTGCCGCTCTGGTACCTGATCGACAATGACCGCCGCATCACCAACGAAGTGCCGGAGCTGCAGTATTCTCTGCATGAGACCATGCAGTCGCTGGCCGAGGATCTTTCTGGCGATCTCGGTGGCCGGGTACGCCTGAATGAGCCGGTCACGCGCATCGAGCATGGTCGGCAAGGTGTCCTCGTTGTCTCGGCCAAGGGTGCAATCGAAGCGCGCCAAGTACTGGTCGCGCTGCCGCCGGCGACGGCCGCGAAGCTCGATTTCGCGCCGGCTTTGCCGTCAGCTCTCCGCGAGGCGCTTGGCGTCTGGGAAAGCGGTGCGGTGATCAAGATCCTGGTGCGCTATGCCAAGCCGTTCTGGCGTGAACGGGGCCTGTGCGGCATGGTGATGTGGCGCGACCTGCCGGGCCTGTTTGCCTGCGACGCCAGCAAGGACGCGGAACATGCCGCGCTCGTCGTCTTCATCGGGGGCCCGCTGGCGCTGCGCTGGCAGGGGCTGAGCGCGGCGGCACTTCGTGCGGAAGTTACGACCCGCTTGCAGGACGCCCTCGGGCCGGATGCCGGTGACATCATCGACTTCAGTTCGCGCGACTGGATACAGGACCGCTGGAGCGGTGGCGCCTACAGCGACCTCGTCGTCAACATGAAGGCGAGGAAGGCCGAGCGGACGATTGTTGCAGGTGCGCCGCCGGTTCATTTCGCCGCTTCGGAGCTGTCGCCGTCATTCCCCGGCTATGTCGAAGGCGCGATCGTTGCGGGCCGCCTCGCGGCGCGCAAGGTTCTTGCCGATCTTCAGTCTCCCATTGCCACCAGCGCCTCGGGATCGTAGGCGAGGCGGATCGGGGTGCCGACGGGGATGTCGTCGGCGCCGAAATCGTTGGTCTCGGTCACCGACAGCGGTTTTTCCAGCCCCGGTATCTCGACGATCAGGTGGGTGATCTCGCCGAAATAATGGCGCTCGACCACCTTGCCGGCGACCTCGAATTTTGCCGTCGCGTTGTCCCACAGCACGCGCAGGCGCTCCGGCCGGATGCCCAGCGTGGCGGCGCCGCCATTGCGCACGAAGGCCTTCGGCTTGTCGGTCTTGACGCGGCCGAAGCCGAGCGTGTCGACGGTCAGCGAGGCGCCGTTCTCCTCGACGATCTCGGCCTTGATGAAGTTCATGCCGCCGAGGAAGTCGGCGACCTGGCGGTTGACCGGGCGCTGGTAGATTTCCTTGGGCGATGCGACCTGCGCGATCTTGCCGCCGAACATCACGGCGATGCGGTCGGACATGGCGAGCGCCTCGTATTGGTCGTGGGTGACCAGCACGAAAGTGATGCCGACGGCCTGCTGCAGCCGGCGCAGCTCGACCTGCATCTGCTCGCGCAATTTCTTGTCCAATGCCGACAGAGGTTCGTCGAGCAAGAGCACCTTGGGCCGCATCACCAGCGCTCGGGCGAGCGCCACGCGCTGGCGTTGGCCGCCGGACAACTCCGTGGCCAGCCGCTTGCCGAGTCCGGTCAGCGAAACCTGCGCCAGCGCCTCCTCGACGCGACGCTTCTCCTCGCCGCCCTGCAGTTTCAGGCGCTTCAGCCCATAGGCGACGTTCTGCTCGACATTGAGATGCGGGAAGATCGCATAGCTCTGGAACACCATGTTGGTCGGCCTGCGGTTGGCCGGAATGCCTTCCATCGGCTGGCCGCCGACCGCGATCGATCCGCTGGTCGGGTTGTCGAAGCCGGCGATCATCCGCAGCAAGGTGGTCTTGCCGCAGCCGGACGGCCCGAGCAGCGAGAAGAACTCGCCTTCCCGGATGGTCAGGGAGGCATCGTCCAGCGCCTTGAACGCCCCGTAGCTGCGGGTGACGTTGCGGATCTCGATCATGGTTCGATCCGATTGGACCCGGTCGGCCTGGGGACGCTCGATCCGCGGCTGTTCAGGCATAGAGGCCTCCCTCGTTCTGGGTGCGTCTGGCCGCGCGGCGACGCAGGATTTCGGCGATTGTCATCAGCAGGAAAGAGGCAACGAGCAGCAGCGTGCCCAACGCCAGCACGCCCGGCAGTTTCGAGGCGAAGCGCAACTGGCCCCAGATGTAGATCGGCAGGGTCGCTTCGGTGCCGGTCAGGAAGAAGGCGATGATGAACTCGTCCAGCGAGATGGTGAAGCAGACGAGCAGGCTGGAGATGATCGCGGGCGCCACCATCGGCAGCGTCACCCGGCGGAAGGTGCCGAAGGCGCTTTCGCCGAGATCGGCGGAGGCCTCCTCCAGGCTGCGATCGAAGCCCTCGAAGCCGGAGGTCAGCACCGTCATCGAATAGGGAATGCAAACCAGCACGTGGCCGAGCACGACGGTGAACAGCGAGAGGCTCAAGCCCAGTTGCAGCATCACCAGCAGCATCGAGATGGCGACGATCACCTCGGGTAGCACCAGCGGCGCCATGATCAGGCCATGTATGGTGCGGCGGCCGGGATAACGATAGCGGGTGATCGAACGAGCGGCGAGGGTGCCGAGCACGGTGGCGAGAACCGACGCGCTGATGCCAACCTTCAGGCTGTTCCAGGCGGCGTCGAGCAAAGCCGGCGTGTGCGGCAGGTCCGCATACCATTGCAGGGTAAAGCCGGTGAGCGGGAATTTCGGCGTCGGGGCCGTGTTGATCGAGAAGATCGGCAGGAAGATGACGGGCAGGTAGAGGAAAACGATGTAGAGGAACGCATAGACGGATAGCCAGCCGCCCGACAGGAAACGCCGCGCCCTCATCGTGCCAGCCTCTGCAGTGCGCGGATGATCAGCACCGTGGCGCCGGCCATCAGGGTGACGATCAGCATGGTGGTGACGGAAAGGGCGGCACCCAGTGGCCAGTTGGCCGCCTTGCCGAACTGCGCCTGGATGGCGTTGGCGATCATGACACCGTCCTTGCCGCCGACGAGCTTCGGCGTGACATAATCGCCGACGGTCGGGATCATGACGATCAGCGCCGCCGAGATGACGCCCGGCGCCGACAACGGCAAGGTCACGCGCAGGAATGAGCGCAAGGGGCCATCGCCGAGATCCGTGGCTGCCTCGACCAGCGTGCGGTCGACCTTTTCCAGCGAGACGAAGATCGGCAGGATGGCGAAGGCCGCCCAGGCATGGGTGAGAGTGATGATGACGGCGCTCGAATTGTAGAGCAGGGCGGTCGACGGCTCGTCGATGATGCCGAGGCCCATCAGGCCGGAATTCAAGACGCCGTTGTAGCCTAGGATGACCTTCCACGACATGACGCGCAGGAGGTAGCTGGTCCAGAACGGGATGGTGATGAGAAACAGCCACAGGCTCTTGTGACGCCCGCCATGGAAGGAGATGAAGTAGGCGATCGGGTAGGCCAGGATGACGGTGAACAGGCTGACCGTCAGCGAGATGTAGAGCGAGCGCCACAACAAATCGCGGTAGATCGGCTCGGTGAGCGCGACGCGGTAATTTTCCAGCGTGAAGGTGCGGTCGATGGTCAGGTAATGCTGCGTCCAGAAGGAGTGGGCGATGACCACCAGGATCGGCAGGACCAGAAGGATGAGCGCATAGAGAAAGGTCGGGCTGATCAGGGCGAAGCCCTGTACGGGCTCCGATTGCAGAAGGGCATTTCGTCTTGCCCGCGTCATGCGCAACGGAGGCGACCCCTCCGCGGACGCCGTCATGGCCAGACTCCGCGAGGCAGGGCTGCGGGCGTGATTTCGATTGCTGGCCTGGACTGTTCCGCCATGCGCATCCCATTGTGCTGACGCCGGCTGTTTGTTCCCACTTATCCTTGGAACGCGATCGGTCGCAAAACCGGTGACCACTTTTGCTGGTCGCGTTCCTAGCTTGCCGGCTTTCTTTCATCTTGCGCGCATCCGTGGATTGAAATCAAGCGTTAATTCTGAGATATTGATTGAACGGACATTCAAAATTAGATGAAGAAAGCCCCCGTTTCCGGGGTTTTCTCCGAATTTGAAGTTCAGGGAAAAATCGACAGAGATGTGGAGACGACAATGGCTGCGGTGAGGGACCTGAAGGTGACCGAGATGGCGGCGCCCGGCGGCGGCGATGCCATCGAACTGGGCAAGCGCCATCTCATCCAGCCCTGGCCCTATGCCGGATCCGTCGGTGCCGAGGCCCGCGCGCTGATCGCCGAAGGCGACGGCATCTACATCACCGACAACACCGGCAAGCGGCTGATCGATGGGCCTGCCGGCATGTGGTGCGTCAATGTCGGCCACCGCCGTGAGGAACTGGCCAAGGTCATGTACGACCAGGCGATGGCGCTGTCCTACAACACGCCCTGGTACACGATGAACGCGCCGTCGGCGGAACTTGCCATGCGCATCGCCGGCCATGCGCCGGGCGATCTCAGCCATGTCTTCTACACCACCGGTGGCTCTTCGGCGGTGGAGACGGCGCTACGCTTCATGCAGTTCTACAACAATGTGCGAGGCCGGCCGGAAAAGAAGCTCATCCTGAGCCGAGGCGGCGCCTATCACGGCTCGACCTACCTGTCGGCGTCGCTCAATGGCCGCCCGCGCGACCGCGACTGGATGGACGGCGCCGACGAACTGGTGATCAAACTGTCCTCGCCAGATCCGTTCCGTCGTCCGCACGGCACGAGCCTTGCCGCCTTCACCGATTTCCTCGTCGACCAGTTCCGCGACACGGTTGCCCGTGTAGGCGCCGACAAGATTGGGGCTTTTGTCGGCGAGCCGGTGCAGGCATCGGGAGGCGTCGTGATCCCGCCCGACGGCTATCTCAAGCGCATCCGCGAGATCTGCCGCGACAACGACATCCTCTATGTCTCCGACGAGGTCGTGACGGGCTTCGGCCGGCTTGGCCATGTCTTTGCCTCGGGTGACGTGTTCGGCATCGATCCTGACATGATCACCTTCGCCAAGGGCGTCACCTCGGGCTATTTCCCGCTCGGCGGCGTCATCATCTCGGAACGGCTGCTGGAAGAGTTGCGCCGCTCGAACCATCCCGATGCAATGTTCGGCCATGGCCTGACCTACACCAGCCACCCCGTCGGCTGCGCCGTGGCGCTGAAAAATCTCGATCTGCTGGAAGAAGGGGTGCTTGCCCACGCCCAGGCCGTCGCGCCCTATTTCCAGGCGCAACTGAAGACCTTGGAAGACCTGCCGCTGGTCGGCGAGGTGCGGGGCGCGGGGCTGATGGCCTGCGTCGAATGCGTCGCCGACCGCGAAAGCAAGGACCCGCTGCAGCTCGACAAGAATGTCGGCAAACGCATCGATGCCCATTGCCACGAACTCGGCCTGCTGGTGCGTCCCCTGATCAACATGTGCGTGATGTCGCCGCCGCTGATCATCACGCGCGAGCAGATCGACGACATGGTCGGCATCCTGCGCGAGGGCATTTCACGCACGATGGATGATCTGCGCAAAGAGGGGGTGTGGCGGGGGTGATTAGCTCATCTCTCCTCTTGTGGGGGAGATTGGCAGCTTCAGCAGCCTCGCCTACCCCCTCGACCTGAGTGCGTCGTTCAGGTTCCACATGTCCTTTTCCTCGGGTGCCGTCTCCAGGCCGAAGACCGGGATCTGTTGGCGCAGATGATCGTGATGGGTGCGCACGCCGTATTCGAGGTCGGAGAGATAGAAGCCCTCGAAAGCTTCGGACAGCATCGATTCGTTCGACCACACCGACAACTGCACGTCTTCGTTCATGGTGTCGCGGTCGATGCGGTAGGCGAGATAGCGTGCCGCGGCCTGTTCCCTGGTTTCGTCGGGGTAGCGGTAGACGGCGCCGCGCAGCAGGGTCTCGCCCGTCGACAGCGGGAACTCCTGATAGAATTGCACCGATTCCGGCATGATCGACAGGGCGTTGTTGGGGAAAATCCCGTAGTAGATCCAGGCCTTGCGCAGATGCTCCGGCAGGTGCGATGCATCGGGTGCGAGCTTGATGTATTCGCGCACGCTCCAGCGCCGCCCGGCATGCGGATTGTAGGTGGCAAAGGAGCGCGACACGCCGTTGATGAAGGGCTCATCGAAATAGGTTGCGCCATACAGATCCTGTAGCGCCGGATGCGCCATGGCGACGTGATAGCCCTCATTGTCGACGTCGCGCACCGACTTCCAGTTGACCGGCGATTTCTGGGTCCAGATGCCCCAGGACGGCACCATGTCGGCGACATTGTAATGGGCCATCTCGGCCTCGATCGGCTTCAGCAGTTCGGCGACGGAAGGCTGCGGGCCGCCCTTGCGGAAGCGGATGAAGATGAAGCCCATCCAGATTTCGAGGTCGAGCGGCATCAGGCCGAATTCGGTCTTGTCGAGGTCGGGGAAGGAGCGCGGGCGCGCGGCGCCGCGCAGCGTGCCGTCGAGATTGTAGACCCAGCCATGGAACGGGCATACCAGCGCATTCTTGCAATTGCCCTGGCTGTCGGCGACGACACGGCTGCCGCGATGGCGGCACATGTTGTTGAAGCCGCGCACGACACCATCCTTGCCACGCACGATCAGGGCGCGCTCGCCGATCACGTCCATTGTCAGATAGTCGCCCGCGTTCGGCACGTCGCTGACGTGGCCGGCGATCTGCCAGTGGTTGCGGAAGACGTACTCCTTCTCGAGCTCGAGGAGGGCGTTGGAGTGATAACTCCAGCCCGGTAGTCCCCGCCGGTCCCAATCGTTGGGGATCGCCACGTCACGGAGGTGCGGGTTCATAAAACGTCTCTTCTTTTTGTTGAATAATCATTCAATAAAATCATATTTTACATTGAAATGCAATGGCTTGTGAAAGATTGGATAAATCTCGTGCGGAGTCTTCGCGTCTTCTCTGGCCGAGTTCGATGCCCCTGCTGCCCGAGAAAATCGCGGAGAATCCGGGTGTTAGGTCGGGTTCTCAAACGCCATTTCAGCGCGATTTCGCCAAGCGCGGAGTTGGAGAACAAGACGCATCCCCGGAGGCAAAAAGCGCCGCCACACTTTGCCCTATCTGCCGTTTGGCAAGCGCCTGGACCGGATCGCTAACGGGATTCTGTCCGAGATTCGCTTGTCTCGGTAACATTGCGAGCGGGTATGCCCGATTTTGCCCGGTTTTGCCCGATAATCCCGTTTCAATTTGGTTACGTAGTCAGAGCTGCGCCACGTTTGTGCTGTTACAAAGTGCGATTAACTTCGTTTAATCATCAAAAAGAAACTCAACGAAGGGGAAGGCAATGTATGCGAAAGTCGAGACCATCAGCAGCGAGCACCGCCTTCAGGCTCCGGAGCGCGCTGACCGTCGCCCGAAGCTGGCCCTGCGCCAGCGCGCCAGCAACCACCCCATGGCAATGTTCATGGCGCTGGCTGCTTGCGCCGTCGGCTGCATGGCGTTCACGCCGACGGTTGGCCCGGCCTTCGCTTCGCTAAATCCGCCGGCCAACGTGGTCGATGGCGCGCCGACGACAATCAAGACCGCCCGCCTGCCGATGCCGGCACTCGATTTCGCCTGCAAGGGGCAGGCCTGGGGTGCCGAGAGCGTCGATTGCCTGCGCGCTATCGCCCAGCAGTCCGGTACCCACAAGGCCCGCGCGATTCGTATGGTCGCCAATGCCGCGCCGCTGACCAACACGCCGAACATTTTTTAGATTTCCGTCGAAGCATCATCCCGAAACCGGTTCCCTTTTCGCGATGATGCTCTGACCTCCCCGAGCGCTCCCTCCAGCGCTCCATTCAGCTCCCGCCGCGCAGTCGGTCGGGAGCTTCTTTTTTATGCTTTCAACGCGGCCTGTTCGGCAATGGTTGAAAGCACGCTGCGCACATCCAGGGTGCTGAACGGCTTCTCCAGGATCTGCGGCCGTTGCGGCGCCGGCAAGGCTTCGATTTCCGCTTTCGCGCCGATCAGGTCACCGGTGACCAGCACGAAACGCCGCGCCAGGTCGGGCCTTTCGACCAGCAGTTCGCGATAGATGGCAATGCCGCTGATGCCGGGCATGCGCAGGTCCGAAAAAACGATGTCAGGCGGCATGTAGCCGCTCAGGGTGGCGGCGTTCGATTCCCAGACGGGCGCGATCCGCGACTTGATGCCCATCAATTCGAGAATATCGGACAGGGAGCCGGCGACGTCGGGCTCGTCGTCGATGATCAGGGCATGACGCAGGCCGCTTGATCGTGGCTGCGCTTCGCCGGCAGCGGCGATGCCGGCCGAGATGGCGGGCAACTGGACGACGAAACGCGCGCCTCTGGGCTGCACCTCCTCGAACCAGACATTGCCATTGTGCCGTTCGATGATCGATTTCGATATCGACAGGCCGATGCCGGTGCCCACACCAACCGGCTTGGTGGTGAAATAGGATTCGAAGATACGGTTGCGGATCGCCTCGGGAATGCCAGGCCCGTTGTCCTCGACCGAGAAGCCTGGATTGTCGCGATCGCTGCGGAACGTCCGCACCTTGATCAGCCGGTCACCGGCAATGCCGGCCAGTGCGTGCTGGCTGTTGATGAGGAAATTGGCTGCCACCTGCGTCACATGATCGGCGTCGGCCATGGCCAGCAGCGGACCCGGCGCGAAATCGGTGTTGATGATGATGCCGCTCGAGCGGGCGCCATAGGCGGTCACCTCGAGCGCGGCGCGGATCACCTGGTTGAGATCGGTCTCGGCCTGTGCCGCGGGATGGAGGCGGACCATGGACAGGAAGCTCTTGACGATGCGGCCGCAACGCTCGGCGGCCGCACGCACCTTCTCGGCGCGGACCTTGGTCTGCGGGTCGGTGGCAAATTCGTGCAACAGGGTCGATTGCGCGACGACAACAGCCAGCGGGTTGTTGAGCTCGTGCGAGACGCCGGCAAGCAACGAGCCCATCGCCGCCATCTTCTCGTTCTGGTGCAGCTTGTCACGCTGCCGGTTGATCTCTTCCTCGGCGCGCAGCCGGTCGCGCAGGTCACGGATTGAGCCGAAGATCAGGCGACGGTCGGCGACCCGCATCTCGGTCGCCGTCAGCTCGATCGGAAACACCTCGCCGGCGGCATTCTGCGTCACGGTCTCGAGCCGCTGGCCGACCATCGGCGCGCCACGGCCCGACATGTAGTCGGCGCCCGAGGAATAACCCTTGCGGTAGTATTCCGGCACGACGGTGTCGAGCAGGTCCTTGCCGAGAATGTCGCCACGCTGGAAGCCGAACATCTTTTCGGCGGCAGGATTGAATTCGATGATCGATCCGGCCTCGTCGATAACGATGATGGCGTCGAGCGAGGCCTGCAACATGGTGCGGCGGATCACTTCGCTGGCATGGGCGTCGGAGGGCGAGTGTTCGATGGCGTCGCCGATGGCGAGCGCGATGATGTGCAGCGTCGCCTCTTCCTCGTCGGTCCATTCGCGTTCGTCGACGCAATCGTTGACGGCGAGCGTGCCCCACAGATGGCCATGCGCGAAGACCGACACCGACAGGAACGACTTGATGTTCTGCTTTTCGAAATCGGTTCTCAGGAACCCTTCGAGATTGCGCGTATGTCCGGCAAAGATCTTGCCTTGCCGCTCGTCCTCGGCCACGCGCTCCAGCAGCGGATCCGAATTGACGATCGACTGCATGATGACGGTCGGCGAGGCCAGTTCGCCGCCGAAGTCAGGATCAATCCAGTAGGCCGCGACCGACTGGGCAAAACCCTGGCCGGGCAGTTCGCGCAAACGAAACAGGATACCGCGCTGGCATTCGATGGCGCGGCATAGCGTTTCCAGTATGCCCTCCATCTCGCGCTGCCAGTCGCCGGCCTCGCGCAGGCGGCGAACGACGCGCACGGCCGCCATAGCAGCGCCTTGCCTGAGCCCCTGCATATCCTTGCTTGCCGTTTCGCCCGTCATTGTCAGCTGTCATTCCAAAGTCATGCCAATTCGGTCCGGCCAATTCGGTCGGGCCACCGACCGGCGCAATTCGATCGGCGAGCAACGGCTGCGAACCTGAACCCTGTGGGCCTGGTGCTCAGTTGCTGTCGCCGGTCGGCAGAGAAAAGATATAGCCTTCGCCGCGCACCGTGCGCAGGAATTTCGGGTTCGCCGGGTCGGTCTCGATCTTCTTTCTCAGCCGCATGATGCGGATGTCGACGGCACGTGACGATTCCGGATCCTCGGTAAAGCCGATCGCTTCCGAGATCGCGGCGCGCGTCAAAAGCCGGTTGGCGCGGGTCAGGAAAACCTCCAGCACGTCGAATTCGCTCTTGGCCATGTCGATCACCGCGCCGTTGACACCAGTGACCATCCTGCCGTCCAGATCGGCCTGGAAGGGGCCGAAGGCGACGGAACGGCGATCCGTCCTGGCTTTACGGTCGGCTGGCTCAGTCGGCTGCGGAACGCGGCGCAGCACGCTGCGGACCCTCGCCAGTACTTCGCGCAGTTCGTATGGCTTGACGATGTAGTCGTCGGCGCCGAGTTCCAGCCCGACAATGCGGTCGAGCGCGGTTCCGGCGGCAGTGGCATAGATGATACCGATCGGCATTTTCGAGCGCAGCCAGCGGCCGAGCGACAGCCCGTCCTCGCCCGGCATGGCTATGTCGAGAATGGCCAGATGGAAAGCCTGGGTCTCGACCAGGCCGCGCGCGGCGGCCGCGCTTTCGGCGGTTGCAACATCAAAGCCGGCGGCGCCGAGATATTCGGCCACCGCGTCCCTCAGGTCGGGCTCGTCCTCGACGATGACAATTCTTGCCCGCACGATGCTTTCGCTCCCACTTTCAGTGGAAAGTAGATTGGGTATAAACATGATGTCCAGCACTCATATCCGGTTGCCAGGGAACGGTTGGGAAATATGGCCACACGAGCCGTCATCGCGCTTGTCTCCGTCGCCGACGTGGTCGCGACCGAACTTGCCGACCATCTCGAGCGGCGTGGCCATGATGTGCGCCAGGCACGGCAGCCCTGGGAGGCGGAATCGCTGCTGGCGGGCGGAGGCATCGATGTCGTCGTCGTCGGCGACAGTCTCAGCCAGGGGGAGGGGCGGGATCTGCTCAGGCGCTATGGCGGCCAAGGCGAAGGCGGCGAGGATGGACCCGATTTCATCCTGATCTGCCGGCCGGCCGATCTGGTCGACAAGGTGCTGGCTCTCGAACTGGGTGCGGCCGACGTTGTCGAAAGTCCGCTCAATGTCCGGGAACTCGCCGCCCGTGTCGGCGGCCTGCTTTCGCGGCGCGGCAGAGGCACCCAGGAACTGATCGTGCTGGAGAACACGACCGTCGATCTGAGATCGGCCATCGTCATGCACCGCTCCGGTGCGGAGGAACAGCTTTCGCCCGGTCAGGTGGCACTGCTCAGGCTGTTCCTGGCCAGCCCGCGCAAGGTGCTGACGCGCGACGACATCATCGCCGCAGCACCCGCCGAGAATGCCGACGCCTTCGATCGCTCGATCGATTCGCGGATCGTGCGGCTGCGCCGCAAGCTCGACACCGAAACCATTACAACCATACGCGGCGCCGGCTACCGGTTCGATCCGCCACGGCAATTCGCTGACTGACGGCAGCGCGCTTGGGTAATCGGTCCGGTTGAGCATCGGGGTTTCCTGCTCGCCGATGCCTCCAGAATTCAGCGTACCACCAGCAGCGACGGACCCGACGGCGTATCGCTGCCCATGACGAGTTCGTTTGCCTGGGCACGCTCCTTGAGGAGTACGGTGGCAAGAGCGGCAAAGCCGAGCAGGCCCTGCGCATAAAGCAGCGCGGAAAGCACCGAGGCCGCGAATTTCGTTTTCATCGTTCCAACTCCCAAAATCAATTTTGAAGCGGGTCGCTTCAGGAAACTCCCGAAGTGCCCGCGCCGCCCACGGAGCCCCCCGCAGCGGCGCGGGCCTTCGGTCCTCTCGGCAGCAAGTTGCCGGAGGGGCCGCGCAATGCCAGCAACCGAAGGCCAACCCGCCAGAGGGCCTTCAACCGGGCGATGCGCAGGCTGGAACCAATCCAGACCGAGGTGGAAAACAGCGCGGCGTGCAGGGTAGAGATTTCGCTCGAACTCATCGCCGCCAGCCGCGGCGCGGGACCGCCGGCAACCGTGCCGACACCGCCGATGACCGCTGCCGCGATACTGATCCTGAAGAGCCAGGACCGCGTGTTCGATTTCGTTCCCTTGGTCGTTGCCGTCTGCTTTCGTTACGTCAACTTTGCTTCCGACCCGTATCTGGATCATGCCGCCTGAAGCCGCGCTTTGTTGCCGATTGGTTTCGAGATTGATCATCGATGTTTCATATGAGGGCAATTCGAACTTTCGTTTCACGAGAAATACCTATGTGCAGTATCTCGTGCCGGTTTTGAGAGTGCGACCTCCACTGCCATCGACCATCGGCATGTTAACCAGAGGAAACAGATTCGAAACATAAACGAGCATTTCGCGAAATCTGTCCGAAACATGCCGCAGCGATAAAGCAGCTCATCAAATGAAGCCGGCCTGACCGGCACAAAGAGGGGACATCATCATGCACACCACAATTTCCGCCACGCTCATCAACATCACCGCCGCGGCGCTCACGGGTGCGGCACTTCTGTTCGGCGCCAACGCCGCGCACGCCGCCAACAAGATCGTGGCGCGGGTCTCGCTTTCACAGCAGGTCATGGAAGTCTCGGTCGATGGGCGGCCGACCTTCGCCTGGAAGGTTTCGACCGGCGACCGGGCGCATGTCACGCCGACCGGTTCGTTCAAGCCGACTCGCATGCATGAGATGTGGTATTCGAAGAAGTACGACAATGCGCCTATGCCGCATTCGGTGTTCTTCAGCGGCGGCTACGCGGTGCACGCCACCTATGCCATCAAGCGCCTCGGTCAGCCGGCTTCGCATGGCTGCGTGCGGCTGCATCCCGACAATGCCGCCGATTTCTACCAGCTGGTCGAGACCTTCGGGCCGGCCAACACCAGCATCGTCATCGTAAAGTAGCAGGCTGTGGGCGGGCCGGCTGACTGCCGCGCCTGTTCAGGACTCCCGCCGGAACAAACCGGCGGTATCGAGCGCAGCCAAAAAAAGAGGCCGGGATTTTTCCGGCCTCTTTTTTGTTCTTCGGTCTTCTAGAGCGGTTCAGCGATTTATGGAATCGTCGAACCGCTCTACTCTTTGTTTTTACGCAATTCCGAACGGAAAACCGTTACACACTTTTCCTGGAATTGCTCTGTCAGTCCGGCAATGCCGGCATCAGCTTCGGATCCGGCTTTTCCGCCAGATGCGGCAGGTCCTTGCTGGCGATGAAGGTGTAGAACATGGGCACGACGAACAGCGTGAACATGGTGCCGACCAGGATGCCGGTGAAGATGACCAGGCCCATCGAATAGCGGGCCGCGGCCCCCGCACCGCTCGACGTGATCAGCGGGACGACGCCAAGTGCCATCGCCGCCGTCGTCATCAGGATCGGCCGCAGGCGCACCTTTGCCGAGGCGATGATGGCGTCGCGCCGCCGCATGCCATGGACCTCGCGTTGCTGGTTGGCGAATTCGACCAGCAGGATGCCGTGCTTGGTGATCAGGCCGATCAGCGTGATCAGACCCACCTGCGTATAGATGTTGAGCGTGCCGAGGCCCAGATTGAGCGGCACGATCGCGCCGAAGATCGACAGCGGCACCGCCATCATGATGATCAGCGGATCGCGGAAGCTTTCAAACTGCGCCGCCAGCACAAGGTAGATGACGATGACGGCCGCTCCGAAAGCGATCAGAATCGTGTTGCCCTGTTCCTTCTCCTGCCGGGACTGGCCCGAATAGTCGATGAAGAAGGTGTCGGGCAGGCTCTCCTTGGCAATGTCCTCGAGGACTTTCAAACCGTCGCCGGTGGTGACCCCGGGCAGCGGCAGCGCGGAGATCGTCGAAGAATTCAGCTGGTTGAACTGTTCGATCGCCGCCGGCGACGCATTGTTCGAAATCTTCACCACGGCCGACAGCGGCACCATCTCGCCCGTCGCGCTGCGGACGAAATATTCGCCGAGCCGTTCGGGGTTGTCGCGGAATTCCTGCGGCACCTGCGGGATGATGTCATAGCTGTTGGAATCGCGGTCGAACTGCGCCACTTCGGCGCCGCCGACCAGCAGCGTCAGCGTCCGGCCGATATCGGCGATCGGCAGGTTGAGTGCGGCGGCGCGGTCGCGATCGATGGTCACGGTCACCTGCGGCGAGTCATAGGACATCGAATTCTGCACGACGATGAAGCGGCCGGAGGCCTGCGCCTTGTTCTTGATCTGCTCGGCCGCCTTATACACTTCCGCCGAATCGCCGGTCGAGCGCACCACCAGGGCGATCGGCAGACCGCCACCGGAGCCCGGCAGCGTCGGCGGCGCGAAGACGAAGGCCTGAACACCCGCCACCTTGGCGATACGAGCCGTGATGTCGGCCTGCAGCTGTTTCGAGTTGCGCTTGCGCTCCGCCCAATCCTTGAAGGCAAAGCCGACGAAGGCGCTGTTTGTCGTGCCGCCGAAGGCGACCGCCGAGAACTGTGCCCGCGTTTCCGGAATATCCTTCACCAGGCCGAGTATCTGGTTCACATAGGTTTCGGTATAGTCCGATGTCGCATAGGTCGGCGCGGTCACCAGCGAGAGCAGGAAGCCCTGGTCTTCTTCAGGCGCCAGTTCGCTGGAGGTCTTGGTGAACATGAAGCCGGTCACGCCGACAAGCGCCAGCACGATGAGCAGCGTCAGCGGGCGATAGTTCAGCGAACCGGTGACGGCGCGCTCGTAAACATGCTCGACCCTTGCGAAGGTGCCGTCGACGATGCGCTGGAAACGGCCGGCATTGCCGGGCTTCAGGAGGCGCGCCGACATCATCGGGGTGATGGTGATGGCGATGACGCCCGACAGCACCACCGAGCCGGCGAGCGTTACCGCGAACTCGCGGAACAGCGCACCGGTCAGGCCGCCGGTGAAGGCCAGCGGCGCGAACACCGCGGCCAGCGTCATGGTCATGGCGACGATGGCCGAGGCGATCTCGCGCATGCCGCTGAACGCGGCTTGCATTGGCGACATGTGGTCTTCTTCCATGTGGCGGTGGATGTTCTCCACCACCACGATGGCGTCGTCGACGACAAGGCCGATCGCCAGCACCATGGCCAGCAGCGACAGAAGGTTGATCGAGTAGCCCACCGCAAACAAAAGGAAGCAGACGCCGATCAGCGACAGCGGAATGGTGATGATCGGCATCATCACCGAACGGAAAGAGCCAAGGAAAAGGAGGATGACCACCACGACGATGGCAACCGCTTCGGCGATGGTCTTGAAGACCTCGTCGATCGAGGCGCTGATCTGTCCGGTGGCATCATAGACGACCTCGATCGTCATGCCCTTCGGCAGCGTTTCCTGGATCTGCGGCACGAGCTTGGTCAGCGCCGCCGCCGTGGTCAGCGGATTGGCCGCCGGGGTCGGGAAGATGGCGAGGAAGGTGCCGGGCTTGCCGTTGAAGGAGACCCGGGTGTCGGTGTTTTCCGCGCCAAGTTCGACGCGGGCAACGTCGCGCAGCCGCACCACATTGCCGTCGGTGGAGCGCAGGGGCAGTTCGGCGAAGGCTTCCGGCGTCTGCAGCGTCGAGCGCACGGTGATCGACGAGACGACATATTCGTTCTGGGTGTTGCCGGGCGCCGACAGGAAATTGGAATTGTTGATTGCCGTCAGCACTTCCGCAGCCGTCACGCCGCGCGCGGCGAGCCTGATCGGATCGATCCAGACGCGCATCGAATATTGCTGAGCACCAAAGATCTGCACGTCGGCGACGCCTTCGACCGTCGACATGCGGGGCCGGATGACGCGCTCGATATACTCGGTCAGCTGCTCCTTGGTCATGTTCGGATTCTGCATCGAGATGTACATCATCGCGAATTGCTGGCCGGTGCCCTTGACGATGACCGGGTCCTTGGCAGCGTCCGGCAAGGTACCGCGCACGCCCTGGACCTTGGACAGCACTTCGGTAAGCGCCACGTCCGGGTTGGAGCCGAGCTTCATCTGCACCGTCACGGTGCTGGAGGACGGGCGGCTGGACGAGGTGACGTAGTCGATGTTCTCGGTCGAGGCGACGGCGCGCGCGATCGGGGCAGAAATGAAGCCCTGGATCAGGTCGGCGCTGGCGCCCGGATAGGCCGTCGTGATGGTGATCGCGGTTTCGTCAACCTTTGGATACTGCCTGATCGACAGGTTGAAGATGCCCTGGAAGCCGAGCAGGAGAATCATGCAGGCAAGGACGGTCGAAAGGACCGGCCGGCGAATGAAGAGATCGGAAAAGCTCATTGCTCGTCGGCCTGCTTGTTTGCCGATTTGGTCGGATCGATCGTGTTGTCGACGTTGACTGACATGCCGTTGAAGAGGCGATTCTGACCCGCGGTGACGACTTCGTCGCCAGCTTTCAGCCCTTCGACGATCTCGACCATGCCCTGATTGCGGCGGCCGGGCTTGACGAAGACCTGCGACAGCACCAGCGCGGGCTTATCGCCTTCCGCCGGCGGCTTGGCCGGATCGGTTGCCGGCTTGGTGGCATCGGCGGCCTTGTCCGCCGGCTTGGCAGCATCGCTGGCAGGCTTCATGGCATCTGCAGCTGGTTTCATGGCGTCAGCCGGCTTGTCGCTGGCCGCGGCAGCGGGCTTTTCTTCCGCCTTGGCCGGCTGGGCAGGTGCCGGTTCGGCTGATTTGGCTGGCTGCACGACGAAGATGTAGTCGCCATAGAGGCTGGTGGTCAGCGCTGTTTGCGGCAGCGACAGGACGTTCTGCTCCTCGGGCAGTTCGACACGTACCTGCACGAACTGGCCAGGGGTCAGCTTGCCTTCAGGATTGGCGACTTCCGCCCTGATGTTCACCAGTCGGCTGGATGGGTCGATCTTGGGGTCGATGCCGTGAATGGCGCCGGCGAACGGCATGTCCGCGCCGCTCAGACCGAGCCGAACCGTCTGACCGATCTTGAGCAGCGGAAGCTGCTGTTCGGGAACCGTGAAGTCGACCCGCATCGTGTCGAGGTCTTGCAGCGTCACCACCGAGGTGCCGGGTGCGATATATTGGCCCAGGTCGATCTTCGGAATGCCGACCGTGCCGGCGAAGGGCGCAGTCAGCTGCTTCTGGTCGAGCACGGCCTGAAGCCTGGTGACCTGGGATGCCGAAGCGGACGCCGCCGCACGCGCGCTGTCAAGCGTCGAGTCGGAGCCGACACCACGTTTGGTCAGTTCGATGGCACGCGTCAGCGATACCTGGTCGAGCGCGGCCTGTGCTTTTTGTGCGTCGAGATCGGCACGTTCGACGGCATCGTCGAGCTGCAGCAGCACCGCATTGGCTGCCACTTTCTCGTTGGCGTGGAAAGGGATCTCCTTGACGATGCCGGCTGTTTCGACCGTCAGGTCGACGCCGCGCACGGCTCGCACCGTACCGATCGCCTCGACGCCCGGCGTCCAGCTCGACGGCTTGGCAATGGTTGTCGACACCGTTGCAGCCGGCGGCTTCATGGTGGCGAAATACTGCTTGATCATGCCTTCGCGGAAGAAGTTGAACCAGACGATGCCGCCAACCACGATGGCGAGCACAGCCAGAACGGCAATGATGAGAAAGAAACGAAGTAGGCGTTTGAACAAGGAAGTCCCCTCAGTCGAAATCCGGCGCTAGGCTCGGACATCGGGACACATATCGACCGCAGGTCCCGATTTCAAATGGTCGCGGCTTTACTGTACCGTCTGGACGGTCTTGTCAATTGGGTCTAAGCTTGCGAAGGGAGGCGCCATGAGAGCCCAACGACCTAACTCGCGCGAGAAAATTCTCGCCGCAGCGGCTGATGTCGCCCGGGAATCCGGGCCTGGCAGCCTGTCGCTGGACGCGGTGGCCAGCCGCGCCGGCGTCTCGAAGGGCGGGCTGCTCTACAATTTCCCGACCAAGGCCAAGCTGATGCAAGGGCTGGTCGAGGGCTATCTGCGCGATTTCGAGCATGCGCTGGAAACCGCCAACGGCAATGACAGCGGCGGAAACCCGCTCGCTGTCTATATCAAACTGTCGGCCAACGATTGCGAGGAAAAGCAGCCCTCGGCCTCCTGGATATTTTCGGCGATCGCCGAGGATCCCGATTTCATGACGCCGATAAAGACATTCAAGCAGCAGCTTTTCGAACGGCTTAAGGGCGAGACATCAGACCTCAAATCGCTGCTGGTCTGCTATGTCGCCATAGAGGGATTGCGCAGCATGAATCTTTTCGATTCCGGCGTGCTGTCGAAGCACGAACGGGAACTGCTGGTGGCGTCCTTGCTGGAGATCGCCGGATCACCCGATGCGGAGCAAGCCTCCGGGATGCAATCCTGAAGGCTTTCAGCCGGTAGAAACCGGCTTCAGGCTCAAAAAGCCTTACCCGTGTCAGGGTCAAAGAGCCGCATGGCGTCCTCGCCAAAGGCAAAGATGCTTGCCTGGCCTTTCGAGACACGGGCAGCCGGAGGCAAGCAGGCAGTCAGTCGCTGCGTGCCGACCCGCGCGGTTGCGACCAGTTCGGGACCGGTCAGTTCGACGACCTCTATTTCCACCGGCAGTGACGGTTCGGCAGCGCCCGCCGCGACGCGCAACGCCTCGGGTCTTATGCCGACCACGACACGTGCGCCGTTCCCAATCGCTTGGCTGAAACGGGCAGGCAAGGGCAGCCACGCGGGAGAACCATCGATTGCCAGCGTGCCGCGCTCGACGGTGGATTGCAGCATGTTCATCGATGGCGCGCCGACGAAGCCGGCGACGTAGAGCGTCGCCGGTTCGTTGTAGATCTCTTCCGGCGTGCCGAGTTGCTCGATCCTGCCGTCGCGCATGACCGCGATGCGTGTCGCCAGCGTCATCGCCTCGATCTGGTCGTGGGTGACATAGACGACGGTGGTCTGCAGCATCTGGTGCAGGCGCTTCAACTCGGTGCGCATTTCCAGGCGCAGCTTGGCGTCGAGGTTGGACAGCGGCTCGTCGAAGAGGAAGACCTGCGGCTTGCGCACCAGCGCCCTGCCGATGGCGACGCGCTGGCGCTGGCCGCCGGAAAGCTGGCTCGGCTTGCGGTCGAGCAGGGCTTCGATCTGCAGCAGTCTTGCCGCCTCGTTCACCGCCTTTTCGCGGTCGTCGGCGGCGACGCCGCGCATCTCCAGGCCGAAGCCGATGTTGCGGCGGACCGTCAGGTTCGGATAGAGCGCGTAGGACTGGAAGACCATGGCGATGTCGCGGTTCTTGGGGTGGACGCCAAGGATCGAGCGACCGCCGATCAGCACATCGCCGCTCGTCGCTTCGGCGAGGCCGGCGATGATGTTGAGAAGCGTCGACTTTCCGCAGCCTGACGAGCCGAGCAGCACCAGGAACTCGCCACTCTGCAGCGCGATGTCGATACCTTTCAGCGTTTCGACGCTGCCGTAGTTCTTGCGGACGTTACGGATTTCAAGCGTGCTCATGCGTGGATCCCTCGAACTGCATCGGCCCGCCATAGTTGCGAGGCAGAGTGGAAATGGCGCGCGAGGCGACATGCGTCGCGGCGGACAGGCAGGCGGACAGCGGTTGTTCGTGGGCGAAGGCGGCGAGGAAGGCGGCGTTGAAGACGTCGCCGGCGCCGATCGTGTCGACGACGCGGACATCCGGCGCTACCGCTTGGACCAGCGCTCCATCCGGACCGATGGCGATGGCCCCTCGCGGTCCACGCTTGACGACGAAGGCGGCGCCCTGCCGCATGCTGGATCGGATATCGCGCGCGGCCTGCTGTGGGCTTGGCGTTCCCGCCAGGGTTACGGTCTCAACTTCGTTGAACAGCGCCAGCGCGCAGCGCGAGAGCCACGTGCGGGTCGCGGCGCAGTTGGCTTCGGTCCAGCCATCGATAGGCCAGCCGGTGTCAAGCGCCACGGCGATGCCGTGGCGGTCAGCCCAGTTGAAAAAACCGTCGTAATCGCGGGTAAGATCGTCGGTCAGGAAGGAGCCGCACAACAGCGCGTAGCCGCCAGAGAGCGCATTGCCATCGAGGACGGCCAAGACATCGGCAAGGCTGAAGCGCGGCAGGTGGCCGCGCGTGGTGAAGAAGGTCCGCTCGCCATCAGGGTGGGTCATGCCGACGGACAGAGTCGTACCTTCGGGCCGGACCGGCCATGGCGCGGCGCGGCTGCCGAACGCCTCGCGCAGCCAGTGGCCGAACTGGTCGTCGCCGACATTGGCGGCGATCTTGAAATCAACGCCCAGCGCCTGCCAGGCAAGTCCAGTATTTCCGGCCTGTCCGCCAACGCGCAATTCGTCATGGTCGACGACGGTTTCCGTGCCCGCCTTCGGCCATGGCGCGACCGGGCCGACGATCAGGTCGACATTGACGTTGCCGATCACCGCAAGCGGACGCATCACTCGCTCCTGGTGATCTTGGTGGAGCGGACGGGCGTGCCGGCATTGTCGACGCGGCTGTCAGCGAAGGCGATCATCAGGCGCTGTGCCACCGGCAGCATGGCGAAGACCGCGGCGAGGCCCGTGGCCAATTTGAACCGGAGCGTGACGGCGCCCGCGACCGGCGGTTGCCCCGAGGCGTCGAAGACGATGAGTGGTGCGCCGGCCTCGACCACCGAGGTGGCCATGGCGGTCACCAGTTCCGCCGTCGGGTCGTTGCCGCGAAACAGGATGACGCCGATCTTCGGGCCGAGCATCTCCATCGGGCCGTGCCGCAACTGGCCGCCTTCTAGCGAGAAACAGGGCAGCCGTGACAGTTCGGTTAGGCCGAGCGCCAGCGCCTCGGCGACGCCCTGCAGCCGGCGGCCGGAGGTGACGATGGTCGTCACCTTTTCTAGCACTGCCAGCGCCTGTGTAATGTCGTTATCTGGTGGCTGGTCCAATGCGCCGAGCGCGGCGGTCGGTTCTTCACCCAACGCTGCCAGGATGGCCAGGTGCAAGGCGAAGGTCACGGTCAGGCTGCGGGTGGCGGCGAAGGCCAGTTCGGTGCCGCCGGCGCCGACCAGGCAGGGTGCTGCGCGAGCGAGGAAAGAGCCGCCTTCGAGCGTCAGGCCGAAAACATCGGCGGCGCTGCCGGCTTCGGAAAACCATCTGACGACCTCGGCGCTCTCGCCGGATTGCGAGGTGACCAGCACCGTCTTGCCGTTGAGCGGCAGCGGCTGGCCGAGCTGTTCGGACAGCGGCATGGCCAGCGCATCGATGGCAAGCGCGCGATAGAGCGGCTCGACAGCCCGGCCGACCGCATGCGAGCCGCCCATGCCGAGCAGCAGCAGGCGGCCGGTCTTCCTGATCGAAGAGGCGACTTCTTGCGCCTTGGCAGCGTTGTTCTCGAACGAGGCACGCGCGTCCGCTTGCTGGCGTGCCATTTCGCGATCGATGGCGACCAGTCCGGCCGGTCGAATTTTTGTGGCAGTCATCATTATCCTTTCACACCGCCGCTGGTCAGGCCCGAAATCAGCGCGCGCTGCATGACCAGGCCGATCAGCACTGGCGGCAAGGCGGCCAGTACGCCGGCGGTGGCTATCAGCCCATAGTCGGAAACACGGCCGCCGGCCAAATCGGCGATGGCGACAGTCAACGTCTTGGCGCGCTGGTCGGAGGTAAACAGCAGCGCATAGAAGAATTCGTCCCAGGCGAGTAGCACGGCAAACAGCGCCGACGTCGCCATCACAGGTGCCGCAAGCGGCAACGTGATGATGCGCAAGGTCTGGAACAGGCCGGCGCCATCGATCATCGCCGCCGCTTCGATCTCGCGTGGAATGGAATCGAAGCCCGACTTCATCAGCCAGGTGGTGAAGGGCGCCAAGATGGTCAAATAGACCAACGCCAGGCCGAAGACATTGTTGAGCAGGCCGAGATGCGACAAGCCCATATAGAGCGGCACGGCGAGCGCCACCGGCGGCAGCATGTAGGTGGCGATGACCATGGACAGAGACCAGCCGATCGCCGGCGTACGCGACACCGCCCAGCCGGCGGGGATCGCCAGAGCGAGTGCCGCCAGCGTCGCCATGCCTGCTATCTCCAGGCTGTTGCGCAGCGACGAGGTGAAGGCGGCGCCGGCGCTGTTTTCGGCGGTCGACAACAATGTCTGGTAGCGGGAAAAATCGGCGGTTTGCGGCCACCAGCGCAGCGGCTTGGCGGCGAGGTCGGCGGCCGGCGAAATGCTCATGATGAACAGCCAGGCGATGGGCGCCAGGATGATGGCGGCCAGCAGCAGCGCGCTGGCGTAGATGAGGACCGTAAAGGTGGTACTCCTGCGTTCCATCAGGCAGCGCTCCCGGCGGTCTTCCTGACCAATGCCGCGTAGGCAACGGCGAGCACGGTGACCAGCAGGGTAACGATCAGCGCCAGCGATGCGCCGGAGCCGGCGCGCTGGAAGGAGAAGGCCTCCTGGTAGACGAGGATCGACAGCGTGCGCGTGCTGTTGGCGGGGCCGCCGCGGGTCATCACCCAGATGATGTCGAAGACCTTGAAGGCCTCGATGGTGCGCAACACCAGCGCCACCATCAGCGGGCCGGCAAGATAGGGCAAGATGACGAAGCGGAAGCGGTTGAAGGCTCCCGCACCATCGACCAGCGAGGCGGCGGTGATGTCGCGCGGCACCGCCTGCAGGGCCGCCAGCGCAATCAGCGCCACCAGCGGAAAATTCTTCCAGCAGTCGGCGACGATCAGGGCCGCCAGCGCCGTGCCGGGCTCGCCCAGCCATGAGCGGTAGGCGTCGATGAGATGCAGTTGCGTCAAGGCAGCGTTCAGCGCGCCATATTCGGGATTGTAGATCAGCCGCCACAGGGTGGCGTTGACCACCGTCGGCAAGGCCCAGGGCAGGATCATTAAAGCGCGCAGGACGGCGCGGCCGTGGAACTGCTGATTGAGAAGCAAAGCGGCGAGTACGCCAATCACCATTTCGGCGGCAACCGAAATGACCGCGAACAGCGTCGTGGTGATCAGCGTGCGCGAAAAGTTCGAGCTCGACAGCATGTTGGTGTAATTGTCGAAGCCGACGTAATTGCCGCCGGTGCCGACCAGCTTGGCGTCGGTGAAAGAAAGGTTGACCGTATCGACCAGCGGCCAGCCGATCACAGCGACCATGACCACGAGCAAAGGCAGCATCAGCAACCAGGCGCGAGTCGTCATCCAGGTGCCCGACATCAGAGCAGCCTCTCTTCCATGATGGTTCAGACATAGCACGGGCGGCAAAAAGCCGCCCGTACAGAGGATCAGACTAGCTTAGAGGCCGCTGTTTTTGGCAGCCGTGTTCAAGGCATCCTCGGGCGACGACTGGCCGAGCAGCGATTCCTGGATCGCCTGCTGCAGCGCGGTCGACAGTTCCTGATATTTCGGCGTGGTCGGACGCGGATACATGGCGGCCAGGCCGAGCTTGGCGGCAGCGATCAGTTCTTCCTGACCCTTGGTGACGGCCGGGTCGTCGTAGGAGGAGGCCCAGATCGGCAGCGAGAGCTTGGCATACTGGTTCTGCGTCGCCTGCGAGGTCATGTATTCGATGTATTTCCAGGCTTCGTCCGGATGTTTCGAGACCGCGGTGACGCCGAGGCCCATCGAACCGTTGACGGCCGACACCTCGCTTATGCCGGTGACGCCCGGCGCCGGCACGACGCCGACCTTGCCCGACACTTTCGAGTCCTTCGGGTCGTTGGCCATGTTGTACATGTAGGTCCAGTTGAGCGCGAAGGCGGCGTCACCGTTTTCGAAGACCTTGCGCACGTCCTCTTCCAGGAATTCCTTGGAATTCGGGTTGGTGAGGCCAGACTTGTAGCTGTCGACCATGTATTTCAGCGCCGAGAGGCCGCCGCCGTTCTGGAAGTCCGGCTTGCCGTCCTTGAGGAAGTCGCCACCATAGGCGCTGACCAGCGTGGTGTAGTCGCAGATCGCCGCTTCGGCCTGCGACCAGCTCCAGGCGATCGGCGTCTTCAGCAGGCCCTTGTCCTGGATCATCTTGGCCTGTGCGCCGAGTTCTTCCCAGGTCTTCGGTGGCGTCTTGATGCCAGCCTTTTCCAGGATCTCCTTGTTGTAGAAGAGATATTTTGTGTCGAGGATCCACGGCATGCCATAGTACTTGCCGTCATACTGGACCGTGGTCCAGGCGCCGGGCAGCACGCCCTTCTTCATGTCGTCGGTGATCTTCGACGACACGTCGACGAGCACCTTGTTGGTGGCGTATTCGGCCGGCCAGATGACGTCGAACAACACGACGTCGTAGCCGCCGCCCGACCCTTGCGCGAGCACCGTCTTGTCGTGCAGGCCTTCATAAGGGACGAATTCGAGATTGACCTTGACGTCCGGATTGGCCTTTGTGAAGGCGTCCGTCATGGCGCGCACGTCGGCTTCGCTGTAGGCAGCCTGCGCCATGAACAGAGCGTTGAGCGTCGTTTCGGCGAAAGCGTGAGGGACGAGCAGTCCTCCGGCGAAGACCGCGCCGACCAGTGTCTTGGTGATTGTCCTAAGCATCTTCATCTCCCATTTCTGGCGTTGACGGGCTGGCGATGCTGATATTTCGCAGCGTCTTCCCGGATCCATGTCGCATGACCTGATGGTTACCCGGCCGACCGGTGGCGACAGGCGAAGGGCCTTTGCCATCTTGTTTTTGAGGTGGTCGGTTCGCATTAAGTCAACTCGCTTGACTTAATTAGTCGATCAATATTCTAATGGAGTCAAGAGGGGAAACGCCGGTGGACGACATCAGCCCGATCCGCGCCAAAAGCGGCACCAATCAGGAAGGCACCAGCGCGCACAACCGCCGGGTCATGATCGAGGCGCTGCGCCTAAACGGCGCCCTGTCGCGGGCCGATCTGGCGCGGGCGACGCAGCTCACCAAGCAGGCGGTCTCCAACATCATCGAGGACCTGGAAAGCGACGGCCTGGTCGTCGCGCTCGATGCAGTGCGCAAGGGCCGGGGGCAACCCTCGACGCCGTACCGGCTAGTGCCCGAAGGCGCCTTCGCCATCGGCCTGCATATCGACCGCCACCTGACGCGCGCCGTCGCCGTCGACCTGATGGGCAGCGTGCTGGCGCGGGCCGAGGCTAACCTGCCTTTCGACGAGCCGTCGAAAGGCGTCGAGATCATCCTCGAGCTGATCGCTGGTGTCCGCCGTGACCTGGCCGGCATTTCGGCCCAGTCGGAAAAACGGTTGGTCGGTCTCGGCGTTGCCATGCCCGGCCCTTTCGGCCTGAAGGATTCCGACGACAAATGGATGATGCCGGCCTGGCAGAAATTCCCTCTGCTGGAGACACTGGCCAAAGGCACGGGACTGAATGTCGGGCTGCAGAACGATGCCGCCGCCTGCGCCACGGCGGAGCGCATCGTCGGTGCCGCACACGGCGTCGACCACGCGGTCTGCCTTTATGTCGGCTACGGCATCGGCGCCGGACTGATCCTGAA
Organism: Mesorhizobium erdmanii; assembly: GCF_013170725.1. Lineage (NCBI taxonomy): Bacteria > Pseudomonadati > Pseudomonadota > Alphaproteobacteria > Hyphomicrobiales > Phyllobacteriaceae > Mesorhizobium > Mesorhizobium erdmanii. The sequence goes on from NZ_CP033361.1 coordinate 1,537,624, forward strand.
CGGCGATCTCTACAGCGGCAGCAACGGCAATGCCGGTGAAATCGGCATGGCGCTGCTGGCGCCGGCCGGCCCCGGCTCGACGCCGCTCGAGCACCGCGCCTCGCTGGCCTCGCTCTACCAGCATCTCGGCCTCAACCCGGCGGACAGCGATATCTATGAACAGATGAACGCCCTGGTACTTGCCGAGGACGCGAAGATGATGGCCTGGATTGAAGGGGCAGCTCACGATCTGCGCTGGAGCGTGCATCTCATCGAGACGATCTTCGACCCGCAGACCGTGATCCTGACCAGCGGTGCGCCGGAAGCGCTGGCGCGCCGGCTCGTCGAGGCGATGCAACCGCTGCTGCCGTCGATCGCCGACAGGCCAGGGAGGATGCTGCCGCGCCTGCAACTCGGCACCACGGATCCCTGGTCGATCGCGCTGGGCGCAGCGGCGGCGCCGATCAGCCGTGCCTTCGATCCTTTGTTCTCGGCAATCCTGAAGACAAGCTCCGCTCCGGTCTAGGAGCGTCGAAGGACCGGAGTCCCGGCCCTCGGCGTCACACAGGGTTCATCGTCCAGACATAGCGTCCCTCCCGGTTCTTTGCTGCAATGCAATAGGAGTGGGACATGGTGGACATAGTTTCTAGTGAGGCGGGTATCCCGAGACCGGATCATCCGCTGGATAGTTCGGGCAGCGCCAAATGGTTCCTGCCGGCCTTCGGCGTGCTGGTGCTGGTCGGCGTGGTCTATGTCGGTTACGCGCTGAGCCAGGATTTGGCAGTGGCCAAGACCGTGCCGTGGATCCTGCTCGGCATCGCCCTGCTGATCGCGCTCGGCTTCGAATTCGTCAACGGGTTCCACGACACCGCCAATGCGGTGGCGACGGTCATCTACACGCGCTCGCTGCCGGCGGAATTCGCCGTCATGTGGTCCGGCGCCTTCAATTTCCTCGGTGTCCTCACCTCCAGCGGCGCGGTCGCCTTCGGCATCCTGTCGCTGCTGCCGGTGGAACTGATCCTGCAGGTCGGCTCCTCCTCCGGCTTTGCCATGGTGTTCGCGCTGCTCGTTGCCGCCATCCTGTGGAACCTCGGTACCTGGTTCCTCGGCCTGCCGGCGTCGAGTTCGCACACGATGGTCGGCTCGATCATCGGTGTCGGCCTCGCCAACCAGTTCATGGCTCCGGCCGGCAGCGCCACCAGCGGTGTCGACTGGTCGCAGGCGACCAATGTCGGCGTGACCTTGCTGGTGTCGCCGATCATCGGCTTCTTCGCCGCCGCGATCCTGCTCTATGCAATGAAGCTTCTGGTGCGCAATCCGGCGCTTTACGAAGCGCCGAAAGGCAACGCCCCGCCGCCCTGGTGGATCCGCGCGCTGCTGATCTTCACCTGCACCGGCGTCAGCTTCGCGCATGGCTCCAATGACGGGCAGAAGGGCATGGGCCTGATCATGCTGATCCTGATCGGCGTCGTGCCGACGGCCTATGCGCTGAACCGTACGCCCGACATCAACTATCTCGATGCCTACAAGGCGGCCTCGGTCAGCGTCGAGACCGCGTTGGGCAAATATGCGAAGCCCGGTGTCACCGTCGCCGATGCCAAGGCCGCCAAGGTAGCCGTTCAGGATGCCGTTCGCACCCGGACCTGGAGCGACCAGACGACCGTCGCGCTGCAGACCTACATCCACAATACAACCGCTTCGCTGCAGCCTTACGCCTCGGTCGACAATGTGCCGACCGACCTGGTCAGCAACGCCCGCAACGACATCTACCTGATCGGCGAGGCGCTCAAGCTGATCGACAAGAAGCAGCTGCTGCCGATGCAAGCCGCCGATCTCAAGGCGGTCACCGACTATCACAAGGCCGTCGACAACGCGACGAAGTTCATCCCGATCTGGGTGAAGGTCGCGGTGGCGCTGGCGCTTGGTCTCGGCACCATGGTCGGCTGGAAACGCATCGTCGTCACCGTCGGCGAGAAGATCGGCAAGAGCCATCTGACCTATGGCCAGGGTGCGGCGGCCGAGCTCGTGGCGATGGTGACCATCGGCATGGCCGACCGGCTCGGCCTGCCGGTGTCGACAACCCATGTGCTGTCGTCGGGCGTTGCCGGAACGATGGCCGCCAACGGCTCCGGCCTGCAATGGTCGACGGTCCGCAACCTGCTGCTGGCCTGGGTGTTGACCCTGCCATGCTCGATCGCGCTGGCCTTCGTGCTGTTCATCGTCTTCCGTCAGGTGTTCTGAACGGGGCGTAAGAGACTTCAAAAAAAGGCAGCGCCGGCGATCGGCGCTGCCTTTTTCTTTGAGGGGAAGAGGCACCCGCGTTTGTATTGACGTTGAATATGCCTACGAGACTGGCGCGAAACGCCCAACGCTTCGTCATCCTCGGGCGGAGCAAGGAGCGCAGCGACGCGGCGCAGACCCGAGGATCCATGCCGGGACTCTGGAGCGCCGCCACGGTCCAGAATTCTGCTCCGCAGCACCCCCCAGCAAGGTCACGGAATGGATCCCAGGGTCTCCGCGACGCCGCTTCGCGGCTGCTTCGCCCAGGGATGACGAAGTTTGGAGGCTTCAGCCAATCTCGAACTTTGGCGACGGCCGCTCGACACGAGCAGCGCAATCCCGGTCAGGAAGGAAACCTTCGAGAGCCTTCAGCCTGCGCAGTCTCAGGTCGGATCCTCGCGGTGCAGATCGTGGATGGCAACGCCATCGACATTGGTCGGCATCGTCAGCCATTTGCGGTGACGCAAGGTGCGCTGGGTGTCTTCCAGGCCCGTCTCCCAATGCTCGCGCATCGAGGTGCCGGAGAACTCATAGTCCTTGGCGTGACCCTCATAACCCTTGTGCTGGTAGATGAGGTGCACGATGTTGACGATGCCGGCATCCGAATAGTCCGCGATCAGCGCTTCTTCCGCCGGCGTCAGCTGCTCCTTGGGAACGCGCTTGAGCGCATCGAGCAGGCGCATCTTCAGGCCGTGGATGCGCTTGAAATTGTCGGTGTTCTGGCGCGTGCGGCTGGAATACATGATGTCCTTGTGGCGAGACAGCACGTCCGGCATGCTGCGCGGCAGCACACCGCGGGCGCTGAACAGGTCGACCTGGAACACCAGGGACGAGCGGTCCTCTTCCTGGTCGAGCAGATATTGCAGCGGCGTGTTGGAGACGATGCCGCCGTCCCAGTAATATTCGCCCTCGATGCGGACCGACGGGAAGGCTGGCGGCAGCGCGCCGCTGGCCATGATGTGCTCCGGTCCGATGCGCACCTTCTCTGTATCGAAATAGACGAAGTTGCCGGTGCGGACATTGACCGCGCCGACGCTCAGCCGCTTCTTGCCGTCGTTCAGCACATCGAAGTCGATGAGGCTCTCCAGCGTGTCCTTCAATTCGGCGGTATCGTAGAAGCTGGTCGCACCCTCGGCGCCCTGCGGCTCGAACCAGGGGTTGGGGTTTCGCGGCTTGAAGAAGCCGGGCTGGCCCATGGTCATCGCCATCCAGGACGAGGTTCGGTTGCGGATGTCGCGGTAGATGTCGCCTTCCGGCGTGTAGGACCAGATCTTGCGACCCGAAATGGTCTGCCAGAACTGTTCGAGCCGCTGCAGGCGGCGGCTCGGCTCATTGCCGGCGATGATCGAGGCATTGATGGCGCCGATCGAGACGCCGGACAGCCAGCTCGGCTCGCAGCCGGCATCGGCCAGCGCCTGGTAGACGCCGGCCTGATAGGCGCCGAGCGCGCCGCCACCCTGGAACACCAGAGCGATGCGGTCGTATTGCGCCGAGATTTCCGCGATGGTGGCGGCGGCTTCCTTGTTTCGGCTACGTTCAAGCACGAATTTTCTCCGGCTGGGTTGTGCTGGTTGCGAGCCGGCTGTGATCACCGAGGTAGTCGTGGACGACCTCGCCCAACCCAAGCGTCAGGTCGGCCTTGAAGTGGACGGCGGAGACGATGTCGAGCACCGGCAGCTTGGCCACGTCGGCCATGACGTGAGGCCGCAGATCAAGCGCGGCCGGCGCCGTCCAGGCTTCCTTCAGGGTGATGTCGGTGAGGTAGTAGCGCACCAACTCGCAGATACGAGGCGTGCCGTCGACATGCGGGATGATCTTGATCAGGAAGTTGGGAGCGGCGAGCGCGGCGAGCACGGAATCATGATCGGCTTCCCGATGCTTGTAGCCCATCGTGCCGGTGGCGCACAGAACGCTGCCATAATGCAGCGTGCCGACGATCACCTCGCCTTCATGGACGATCTTGGGGCTGGCCAGCTTCTTGGGAAACCCCCACAGTTCGCGGCCGCCGGCTATCGGCGCGTCGTCGTCGAGATACATCGAATGGACGTAGCCGCCATGCTGGCCCTTGTATTTCACCGGGATGACCTGGCCGGTCTCGGTGTAGTCGCCGAAGCCTGTGGAGTCCGGCATGCGGATGAATTCGTACTTGACCAGCGGCTCGTCGATTTCCAGCGGCGCCGGCACCACGGCCTCGAGCGCCTCGCGCGTCGTGCGATAGGTGATGATGATGTATTCGCGATCGAAGAAGCGATAGGGACCGGGTGGGAAGGACGGATTGGTCAGCGGCATCGCATAGGCGCGCTTCACGACATCGGCGATTTCCAAGCTGCACCCCCAAGGTTCTGTCAGGCAGAGTTTTGTCATGCCAAGGTTTGACTGGCGAATTTCGTTCAGGAATGACCGCGCGAATGCGCAGCCGATTATGTTGCATGGCACCATGACAGTGCCGTGTCAGACCGAAGACCATGGTTTCGCAGCGGCGGGGAGCCATGCCGACCTTGTCGCCTGGCTGTAATCGCATCGACACATGGCTCTGTCATTGTCATGTTGCGACGCACAATTATATCCTCTGTTCCCTTCCCACCTCTCGCGAGATCACCCATGGGTTCCCTGTCTTCGAAGAATGCCCTCGTCACCGGCTCGACCAGCGGTATCGGCCTGGCCATCGCCCGCGCCTTCGCCGCCGAAGGCGCCAACGTCACTATCAACGGCCTTGGCGATGACGCTGCCATCGAGCAGGAGCGCTCGGGCATCGAGAAGGATTTCGGCGTCAAGTGCCGCTACTCCGACGCCAACATGATGGATGGTGCGGCGGTCAGCGCCATGGTGCATGACGCGGAGGCGGCGTTCGGCAGCCTCGATATCCTGGTCAACAATGCCGGCATCCAGCATGTCGCGCCGATCGAGGAGTTTCCCGACGACAAGTGGGAAGCCATCATCCGCATCAACCTTATGGCGGCCTTCTATGCCATCAAGGCGGCGGTTCCGGGCATGAAGGCGCGCAAATGGGGCCGCATCATCAACACGGCGTCGGCGCACGCGCTGGTCGCCTCGCCGTTCAAGTCTGCCTATGTCTCGGCCAAACACGGCATTGCCGGCCTGACCAAGACGGTGGCGCTGGAAGTCGCGCAGGACGGCATCACCGTCAACGCCATCGCACCGGGCTATGTCTGGACGCCGCTTGTCGAGAAGCAGATCCCCGACACGATGAAGGCGCGCGGCATGACCGAGGAACAGGTCAAGCACGACGTGCTGCTCGCTGCGCAGCCGACTAAGGAATTCGTCACTGTCGAGGAGCTTGCCGCGCTGACGCTGTTCCTGTGCTCGGACGCGGCCAGGCAGATCACCGGCACGACATTGCCGATGGATGGCGGCTGGACGGCGCAGTAGAGGTAGCGTTCAAAGTTTCATTCGTCTGCTGGTGCCGCCCGGGCGCCAGCGGGAAAACACCGCGGTCACTGCCCATGAAAATCATCCAGCTTTCCGATCCGCATCTGATGGCACCGGGTGGCCGCCTCTACGGCTCCGATCCGCTGGCCAGGCTCGAGGCTTGCCTGGCCGACATCGGCAAGAACCATGCAGATGCCGAACTGGTGGTGATCTCGGGCGACCTCACCAATGACGGCGAGCGCGCTGCCTATGCGGCGTTGCGGGAGAGGCTGGCGCAATTTTCTCCGCCCTGCCGGCTGATGCTCGGCAACCATGACGACCGGGCGCTGTTTTTCGAGATGTTCCCGGAGGCCGCCAGCGAGCGCGGGTTCGTGCAAAGCGTGTTCGACGGCAGCGAGGGGCGCCTGATCCTGCTCGACACGCTGGACAGCGGCCATGTCGAGGGCAGGCTGTGCGCGGCGCGTCTCGACTGGCTCGACGAAAAGCTCAGCGAGGCGCGTGGCCCGGCTTTCCTGTTCATGCACCACCCGCCGTTCGCGATACACATGCCGGTGCTCGACGAGGTCCGGCTCGCCAACGCCGACAGCTTCCACGAGGTGCTGTCGCGCCACGGCAATGTCCGCCATATCTTTGCCGGTCATGTCCATCGGCAGATCGCCGGCAGCTGGCGCGGCATTCCAGTCAGCACGCTGCGCAGCACCAACCACCAGACGGCGCTCGATTTTTCGCAGAGCTGGAGCCTGGGCCACGAGCCGCCCGCCTATGCCGTGATCTTCATCGATGCCGATGGCGTCATCGTGCACTTCCACGATTTCCCGGTGAGGTAGAGCTCTCCAACTTCAAGACCGTGCCCCCGGCAGTCATGACGTGGCGGCAGTCGCGACCGGTCGAGCAAGCCTCCCATATTCCGTGCGTCGTGATCATATCCCGACGACCGTCCGCCCGCACACTGTCCTGCCGGGACGCGGGTGCGTTGCGCGGCCTTTTTAGGACGCACGCGCTCTCCGGGAATGGTCGTCAAAAAGTGCACGGAATTGGACATTAGTCTTGACAGAAATACAGATGTTCAATACCCGTCAAGCGAATGAACAAGCCTGCAGTATGGGAGGAATGAGCGGTATGGCGTCGAATATTTCGTTGACGGGTCTTGCCCGCGATCTCGACGAACGCGGCAAGTCGGGCAAACCTATCCGCATCGGCCTGATCGGCTCCGGCGAGATGGGAACCGACATCGTCACCCGCGTCGCCCACATGTCCGGCATCGAAATCGGCGCCATTTCCGAACTGAACCTGCCCGCCGCCAGCAAGGCGGTGGACATCGCCTTCCAGGAAACCGGCCATGCGCGAGAAGTGTCAAACGCCTCGGCGATGACGGCCGCCATGGAGGCCGGCAAGGTGGCGGTGACCAACGACGCCAGCCTGGTCATCAACAATGATCTGATCGACGTCGTCATCGACGCGACCGGCGTTCCCGCCGTCGGTGCCGAGATCGGGCTGCGCGCGATGGAGCATGGCAAGCATCTGGTGATGATGAATGTCGAGGCTGACGTCACCATCGGCGCCTATCTGAAGAGCGAGGCCGACCGGCTGGGCGTCACCTATTCGCTGGGCGCCGGCGACGAGCCGTCCTCCTGCATGGAGCTGATCGAGTTCGTCTCGGCGATGGGCCATCCGATCGTCGCCGCCGGCAAGGGCAAGAACAATCCGCTCAACATCGACGCGACGCCACCGGCCTATGAGGAAGAGGCCAAGCGCCGGCACATGAATGTGCGCATGCTGGTCGAATTCGTCGACGGCTCGAAGACCATGGTCGAAATGGCGGCGATCGCCAACGCCACCGGGCTGGTGCCCGACAAGGCCGGCATGCACGGTCCGGCGGCGACTCTGGGTGAACTGAACAAGGTGCTGGTGCCGCAAAAGGATGGCGGCGTGCTGTCCAGGGTCGGCGTCGTCGACTATTCGATAGGCAAGGGCGTCGCGCCCGGCGTTTTCGTCGTCGCCGACATGTCGCATCCGCGCATCTCGGAGCGCATGGAAGATCTGAAGATGGGCAAGGGCCCGTATTTCACTTTCCATCGCCCCTACCACCTGACCTCGCTCGAAGTGCCGTTGACCTGCGCCCGCGTCGTTCTCTACGGCAAGGCCGACATGGTGCCGCTGGCAAAGCCGGTGGCCGAAGTCGCCGCCGTGGCCAAGAAGGACATGCAGCCCGGCGAGAAGCTCGATGCGATCGGCGAATATTGCTACCGCGCCTGGATCATGACGGCGCCGGAAGCGCATGCCGCCAGGGCCATTCCCTGCGGCTTGCTGCAAGGCGGTTCGGTCACCGCGCCGATCAAGAAGGGCGAACTCATCACCTACGCCAATGCGGCGCCGGCCGCAGGCTCGAAGATCGCCGAACTGCGCGCCCGCCAGGACAAGCTCGTCTACGGAACCGTGGAGGCGTGATCATGGCCGGAGCCAGCAAAGCCGTCACGGACAGCCGCGCCAACCTGCCGTTCGTCTATCGCCAGTACAGCGCCGAGCAGCTCAGAGAGGTGCTCCACAAGATGTACCTCATCCGCCGCTTCGAAGAAGGGGCGGAGGACAGCTATACGCGAGGCCTGATCCACGGCACCATGCACCTGTCGATCGGCCAGGAAGCCAGCGCCATGGGCATCTGCATGCCGCTTGGCGAGGACGACCAGATCACCTCTACACATCGCGGCCACGGCCACTGCATCGCCAAGGGCGCCGAGGTGAAGCGCATGTTCGCCGAGTTCTTCGGCAAGACCACCGGCTACTGCAAGGGCCGTGGCGGCTCGATGCACATTGCCGATGTCGCCAAGGGCAATCTCGGCGCCAACGGCATCGTCGGCGGCGGCATTCCGATCGCCGTCGGTGCGGCGCTCTCCTCCAAGATGATGAAGACCGGCAAGGTCGTCGTGTCCTTCTTCGGTGACGGCGCCAACAATGAGGGCGCCTTCCACGAGGCGCTCAACATGGCGGCGGTCTGGAAACTGCCGGTCATTTTCGTTTGCGAAAACAATGGCTACGGCATGTCGACGTCGACCGCCCGTTCCACCGCGGTGAAGAACATCGCCGACCGCGCCGCCGCCTATTCGATGCCCGGCGTGATCGTCAACGGCAACATCTTCTCGGAGGTCGCCGAGGCGTCCTATAAGGCCGTCGAGCGCGCCCGGGCCGGCGAGGGGCCGACGCTGATCGAATCCAAGACCTACCGCCATCGCGGCCATTCCAAGAGTGACCGCAACCGCTACCGCACCAAGGAAGAGATCGAGGACTGGATGTCGAACCGCGACCCGATCACGCTGTTCGAAAACGAATTGCGGGAATTCAGCTTCATCGACGACAAGGGCATCGAGGCCATCCGCGGTGCGGTGGCTCAGGAAATCGCCGACGGCATCGAGTTCGCCAAGACGAGCCCGTCGCCCGAAATCAGCGAGACCGGAAATTACGTGTATACGGAGCAGGCGTGATGGACGCGATGGTGCGTGAACTGAGCTACGCCCAGGCGATCCAGGAAGCCATGGCGATCGCCATGGACATGGACGAACGCGTCTTCCTGATGGGAGAGGACATCGGTGTCTATGGCGGCGCCTTCCAGGTCACCGGCGACCTGGTCGAGCGCTACGGCACTGAGCGCGTCATCGACACGCCAATTTCGGAGCTGGGCGGGGCGGGCGTCGCGGTGGGTGCGGCCCTCACTGGCATGCGGCCGATCTTCGAATTCCAGTTCTCCGATTTCGCCACGCTCGCCATGGAGCAGATCGTCAACCAGGCGGCCAAGATGCGCTTCATGCTTGGCGGCGAGGTTTCGGTGCCGGTGGTAATGCGTTTTCCAGCGGGCTCGGGCACGGGTGCCGCAGCCCAACACAGCCAGAGCCTGGAAGCTTGGCTCGGCCATGTGCCGGGGCTGAAAGTCATCCAGCCGGCGACGCCCTATGATGCCAAGGGCATGCTCCTGGCAGCGGTCGCCGATCCCGATCCGGTAATGATCTTCGAGCACAAGCTACTCTACAAGGCGAAGGGGCCGGTGCCCGAAGGCTATTATACGGTGCCGATCGGCAAGGCCGATATCCGCCGCGAGGGCCGCGATCTCACCATCGTCGCGACCTCGATCATGGTGCAGAAGGCGCTGGACGCGGCCGCCACGCTGGAAGCCGAAGGCATCGACGTCGAAGTCGTCGATCTCAGGACCATCCGGCCGATGGACAAGCAGACCGTCATCGACAGCGTCAAGAAGACGTCGCGGCTGATGTGCGTCTACGAAGCGGTCAAGACGCTGGGCATCGGTGCCGAAGTCAGCGCCATGATCGCCGAGAGCGAGGCGTTCGACTATCTCGACGCGCCGATCGTGCGGCTGGGCGGCGCCGAGACGCCGATCCCCTACAATCCGGAGCTCGAAAAGGCCACCGTGCCGCAGGTCCCCGACATTATCGCCGCCGCGCGCGACCTCGTGAAAGGGGTTCGCTGAGACATGCCGACCGAAGTCATTCTTCCCAAGGTCGACATGGACATGGCGACCGGACAGATCTCGCGCTGGTTCGCCACCGAAGGCCAGCAGGTCAAGAAGGGCGATGTGCTGTTCGAGATCGAGACCGACAAGGCAGCGATGGAGATCGATGCGCCGGCCAGCGGCGTGCTGCGCGACGTCACCGGCAAGGAAGGCGTCGACATTGCGGTCGGCGCGCTGGTGGCATGGATCTATGCCGACGATGAGGATTATGGGGCTGGTGCCGCTGTGGCCAAGCAGGACGTGGCTCCAATCTCCCCCCTCGTGGGGGAGATGTCGGCGAAGCCGACAGAGGGGGGCGCTGTCCCGCCGTCCTCTCAGCGCGAGGCGCCCCCCTCTGGCCTGCCGGCCATCTCCCCCACAAGGGGGGAGATCAGCCAATCACCCTCTGTTGCACGCGCAACACCTTTGGCTCGGCGTCTGGCGCGTGAAGCCGGCCTTGTCCTCGCCAATATCGCGGGCACCGGCCCGCATGGCCGTGTGGTGAAAGCCGATATCGATGCCGCGATTGCCGGCGGCGGTGCCAAGGCGACACCCGCGGCCAAGGCTCCTGCTGGCGCGCCGGCTGCTGCATCCGCTCCGGCGGTGAAGGCGATGTCGGACGACCAGGTGCTGAAGCTGTTCGAGCAAGGTTCCTACGACCTCGTCCCGCACGACAACATGCGCAAAACCATCGCGCGCCGCCTCGTCGAGGCCAAGACCACCATTCCGCATTTCTACCTGACGCTCGACTGCGAGCTTGACGCACTGCTGGCGCTGCGCACGCAAATCAATGCGGCGGCCCCGATGAAGAAGACGGATAAGGGCGACGCACCGGCCTACAAGCTGTCGGTCAACGACATGGTGATCAAGGCGATGGCGATGGCGCTGAAGGCGGTGCCGGATGCCAATGCGTCGTGGACCGAAAGCGCCATGGTCAAGCACAAGCATGCCGATGTCGGCGTTGCCGTGTCGATCCCCGGCGGCCTGATCACGCCGATCATCCGGCATGCGGATGAAAAGACGCTGTCGACAATCTCCAACGAGATGAAGGACCTCGCCAGCCGCGCCCGCAGCCGCAAGCTGAAGCCGGAAGAATATCAGGGCGGAACCACGGCCGTCTCCAATCTCGGCATGTTCGGCATCAAGGACTTCGCCGCCGTCATCAACCCGCCGCATGCGACGATCCTGGCTGTCGGTGCGGGCGAAGAGCGGGCGGTGGTCAAGAACGGCGAGATCAAGATCGCCACCGTCATGTCGGTGACGCTGTCGACCGACCATCGCGCCGTCGATGGCGCCCTCGGCGCGGAACTGCTGGTCGCCTTCAAGCGGCTGATCGAGAACCCGATGGGCATGCTGGTCTAGACGCTTGTCGTAGGCCGATTCCGATGATGCGCCGGCTTACGATGGAAACGACTTGTCAGGCGCCGACCCTTGACCCATGTTCTAAGCTCTTTGCCTCGACGCAATTCCGGACGGAAAACCGCTTCACACATTTCTTGGAATTGCTCTAGGTGGATTGCGACCAAGGGAAGCCAAAGATGCCCGCATTCGATCCGTCTGATGTCAAAACCCTGTTCGGCAAGGTCATGGGCGCATCGCCGTCCGACATCAAGCTGGTGGCGCAGCGCCTACACGATCACGCATTCGAGCCGCGCATGTCGGCGGAGGAGACCAGGCAGCTTGTCGTCAGCCTCGGCTATGACAGTCTCGATGCATTCTGTGCCGCCATCGGCCTGCCTGCTCATATTGCCGAGCGCTGGAGCCGTTTTGGCGTTTCCGGCGAAATGAAGCAGGTGTTCACCCTGCTGGCGGCCCAGCGCAAGCGTGTGGCCGAGGCGATCGCCGAATTCGAATCCATGACCCATGTCGGCGTCGAGGATTTTTTGCGCGAGCGCGGCCTCATTTAGCACCAACCGGCGAGCTGGTCTCAGCCAGCCTTGGCCAGCAGCGCCGTGGCGGTGTCGCCGTCGGTGATCAGCACATTGGTGCTTACGGCCTTCAGTGCCGCCAGGATCGCCGCTACTTTGCGTTTTCCGCCGGCGGCCAGCACGACATTCGGCACCTGGCCGACCATTTCGAGATCGATGGCCATGACGCGGCCGTTGACCTCGTGGTCCACCAGCCTGCCGGCGGCATCGACGAAGTAGCACAGCATGTTGGCGACCGCGCCTTTGGCCTTCAATGGCGCGATCAGCGATGACGGGACGATGCCATGCCGGAAGATGGTGGCGTCCGGCGACATGTCGCCGACGGTGAGCAAGGCGATATCGGCGGAAGCTGCCCGCCGGCGCACATCCTGCAGGGTCGGCTGTGCCCACAGGAGATCGCGCAGCGAAGGATCATCGACCATCACCGGCGCGGTGATCTGGTAGCTGTCGACCTCAAAGACATCGGCGACCTTTGCGGCGACGATCGACGGGTTGATCCATTGCGAATGCGGCAGGCTGCCGACAAGTGCCACTACCGAAGCGCGCTTCAGCTGTCGGCGGGCGAGGAACCCCAGGCTGGCATGCAGCGTCGCGCCGCCGCCGATCGCCAGCGTCATGCCGTCCTGCATCTGCTCGCCGAGATAGGCGGCGACGGCATGGCCGATCGCCTTTTCAAGATGCTCGTGCGCCGAAGGCGTCGGGATGACGACGGCGGCATTGAGGCCCCAGCGCTTTTCCAGTTCCCGTTCGAGCGCCACCTGTTCGGCGGTCGGCGCGTTGATCATGGTGACGACGATGCCTTCGGCCGTGCAGGCGGCCAAGGTGCGCATCACCTTCACCCTGGAGACATCCAGCTTCTCGGCGATCTGTTCCTGGGTGAAGCCCTCTACATAGTAGAGCCAGGCCGTCTTGACGTTGAGATCGGAGGACACCATCGGCAGGCGGGCCGGCGTGGGCTTTTCTGTGGGCATCTGTTCTAGTCCCTCATCAGTCATGGCTGGCCGCGTCGCCGTCATCGGAGAAACGCCGGCCGCATGTCAACCGCATGCCGGTTTCAGCCACGCCGATTGTCGCACATATCTGTTCATTTGTAATTGACATTGTACATATGAACATATTTTGTGGGTTTCACGCGCTGTGTCATCCACCAGTCATATGCGCCGTGCAGGGAGGAAGAGACGGGGAGCCGGCCAGGGCCGGTCCGGTCATGCACAGACAAGACAGGAGGTCTCATGAAGACGCACTTCATCAAGCTGCTGGCCAGCCAGCTGGCGCTCGCGGCAACTTTGTTTGCCGGCGTGGCAAATGCCGAAACACTGACGCTCTACACATCGCAGCCAGAAGCCGACGCGGCCAAGACCGTGGATGCCTTCAAGAAGGCGCAGCCCGGCATCGACGTAACCATCTATCGCTCCGGAACCAGCGATATCCTGACCAAGATGGCGGCTGAGTTCGCCGCCGGCAGTCCGCAGCCCGATGTGCTGTTGATCGCCGACGCGGTCTCGATGGAGCTGTTGAAGAAGGACGACCGGCTGATGGCCTATCCCGAGGCCAAGCTCGACGGCATCGAGGCGGATGCCTATGATGCCGACAAGACCTATTTCGGCAGCAAGCTGATCACCACCGGCATCGTCTACAACACCGCGGCCGCGCAAAAGCCCGAGCATTGGGCCGATCTTGCCAAGCCCGCCTACGCCGATGGCCTGGTCATGCCGAGCCCGCTCTATTCGGGTGCGGCCGCCTACCTGCTTTCGGGCTTTGCCGGCGATACCAACTATGGCTGGGATTTCTTCCAGAAGCTGAAGACCAACAACACCGTCAGCGTGCGCGGCAATGGCGCGGTGCTGAAGTCGGTGGCATCGGGCGAGAAGCCCTATGGCATCCTCGTCGACTTCATGGCGATGAACGCCAAGAAGAAGGGCTCGCCGGTCGAGTTCGTATTCCCCTCGGAAGGCGTGCCGGCGGTGACGGAACCGGTCGCCATCATGAAGACGGCCAAGAATGTCGACGGTGCCAAGAAGTTCGTCGACTTCATTCTGTCGGATGAAGGCCAGAGGCTGGCGCTGTCCATGGGCTATCTGCCGGCCCGTGCCTCGGTCGGCCGCCCCAACTGGCTGCCGGAGGGCGTCAAGGTCAAGGTGATGCCGTTCGACACCAAGGCAATCGTCGCCAAGACCGACGCCGACAAGGCGAAGTTCCAGGAACTGTTCGGCGGCTGAGCCGGCAAATCGCGGTGGGATGCCGATTGGCAGCATCCCACCGCACCGATCCAGGAAACGCAATCATGTCGACACGCATCAGGGAGAGCCGGGGCCAGGAAATGGCCCTGACGGCGGCGGTAGCCGTTGTCATCGTGCTGCTGTCGCTGCTGCCCATGCTGCGCCTCGTCAAGGAGATCGTGGCGCCCGGCGGCACCGTGTCGGATGTCGCCATAAAAGCCGGACTTGCCAGCCCCGCCACCTGGATCGCCACCTGGCATACTCTGGTCGTGGGGATTGGCGGCACCTTGCTTGCCGTGCTGTCGGGAACGCTGGTGGCGGTGCTGGTCTCGCTGACCGACATACGCGGCCGCGGTGCGCTGGTGCTGTGTTACGTCATGCCGCTGATGATCGCGCCGCAGGTGACGGCGCTGGCCTGGCTGCAATTGTTCGGCCCGGCAAGTCCCTTCCTCAAGCTGTTCGGCGCGGCCCCACCGCTCGGGACGAAAAATCCGCTCTATTCGACCTCGGGCATCATCCTTTTGCTCGGCGTCCAATATGGCCCGCTGGTGTTCCTGCTGGTGCGGGCCGGGCTGCGCAAGTTGCCGCGCGAGCTGGTCGAGGCCGCACGGGCCGGCGGCGCCGGCTGGTTCACCGTGCTCGTCACTATCGTGCTGCCGCTGATGACGCCGTCGATCATGGCGGCCGCGGCGCTGGCCTTCGTCTCCTGCGTCGGCAATTTCGGCATTCCAGCCTTCCTCGGCATCCCCGCCAACTATCTGGTCCTGCCGACGCTCATCTACCAGAAGCTGGCCGGCGGCGGTCCGGCCGTGCTCGGCGAGACGGCGTTCCTGTCGGTGCTGATCGGCGTCATCGCGATGGCCGGCATTCTCGCCCAGGAAGTGATGAGCCGCCGCCGCGATTACCGCATTTCCTCGACATCGCTGCCGGCCGAACCCTATGAGCTCGGCCGCTGGCGCGCGGTTGTACAGGCCGGCATGTGGCTGCTGATCGTGCTGGTGCTGTTCCTGCCGTTGTTCGGGCTGGTGCTGACGTCGCTGGTCCCGGGCTACGGCATCGCGCTGACCGCCAAGACGGCGACGCTCGACAATTACCGTTTCGTGCTGTTCGAGCACGATGCCGCCAACCGCGCCTTCTTCAACAGCTTCTGGCTGTCGATCGCCGCCGCCTTCTTCGCGGTCGTCGTCGCCGTGCCGGTCGGCTATCTCATCGCCTGGGGCAAGCAGCGGTGGGTGCGGCTGCTCAACCTGTCGGTCGAGCTGCCCTATGCCTTGCCCGGCGTGGTGCTGGCGATCGCCTCGCTCCTGCTTTTCCTGCGCCCGATCCCGCTCACCGGCATCCAGCTCTACAACACGGTCTGGATCATCCTTTACGCCTACCTCGCCCGTTTCCTGGTGCTGGCGCTGCGGCCGACCATCAGCGGCTATCACCAGATTGACCGGGCGCTGGAAGAGGCCGCGCAGGTGGCGGGGGCCGGGCTGTTCACGCGCCTGCGCACCATCGTCTTTCCGCTGGTGGCGCCGGCGGCGATCGCCGGCGGACTTTTGATCTTCATGACGGCGCTCAGCGAGCTCACTGTCTCGGCGCTGTTGTGGTCGTCGGGCTCGGAAACCATCGGCGTTGTGATGTTTTCCTTCGAGCAGGGCGGCGATTCCAACTACGCGGCGGCGATGTCGGTGATCACGGTCGCCGTCACCTTTGTGCTGATGCTGGTGACCAATCTGCTTGCCCCCTACCTTCCGAGCGGAGTTCTGCCATGGCGCGATTGAGCCTGGACCATGTGACCAAAAGCTTCGCCGATTTCGATGCGGTCAAGGACGTGTCGATCGATGTCGCCGACGGCGAGTTCCTTGCCGTGCTCGGGCCTTCGGGTTGCGGCAAGACGACGTTGTTGCGCCTCGTCGCCGGTTTCGAGAAAGTGACCTCGGGCGAAATCCGCATCGGCAGCGATGTCGTGTCCAACAGCGGCGGCAGCGTGGCGCCGGAAAAGCGGCGCGTCGGTATCGTCTTCCAGAATTACGCCCTGTGGCCGCATATGACGGTGGCCGAGAATATTGGCTATTCGCTGAAGGTGGCGAAGCTCGACAAGGCGGTGGCGCGCCAGAAGGTGGAAGACGCGCTCGCCCTGGTCAATCTGCAGGGGCTGGGAGAGCGCAGGCCTGCCAATCTCTCCGGCGGCCAGCGTCAGCGCGTGGCCCTGGCGCGATGCCTTGTCGCCGCGCCCTCACTGGTGCTGTTCGACGAGCCGCTCGCCAATCTCGATGTCCACCTCAGGGCCTCGATGGAGGATGAATTCTCCGCTTTCCACAAGCGCACCGGCACGACCATCGTCTACATTACCCACGATCAGGCCGAGGCGATGGCGCTGGCCGATCGCATCGCGGTGATGGACCATGGTCGCCTGGCGCAGCTGGCGACGCCGCGCGAACTCTACCATGAGCCGGCAAATGAGATGGTTGCCTCCTTCATCTCGCAAGGAATTTTGCTCCCGGCGGATGTCCTGACCGGCGAAGAAGGCGGACATTGCAAGGTCAGGGTTCTCGGAACCGAACTGGTGGTCCGCTGCCGGCCCGGGGAGCGACCGCGCGCCGGCGCGAAGATCTGCTGCCGGTCGGCCGATCTCGACGTCTCGCCGGACGGCCCAGGCTTCGACGGTCTCGTCAAGCGGGTGATTTACCAAGGCGGTGGCGCGCGCATCGAATTCGCCCCTGCGGCTGGTCCTGACCTGACCTTGCATTTCGAACAGCCCGATCCGGTCGTCTTGGACAGCGGAGCCCAGGCGCGGCTGCGCATAAAGTCCGGCTGGCTGATCCCGGCGGGGACGGCATCGTGATGATGCTCGACCTGCTCGGCGGTTTTGGCGAAAAGGGCCGCACCAGTCTCGCCGTCAACAGCGTTAATAACCGTATCCTGCTCGATGTCGGCATCAAGGTCGGCGCCGCCGGGGCGGAATATTATCCGGCGCTCGACGGGCCGGTCGACGATATCGATGCGCTGCTTGTCTCGCACGCGCATGAGGATCATATCGGCGCGCTGAGCTGGCTGTTGTCGCGCGGTTATGCCGGTCCGATATTCATGACGGCCGAGACCCGCGCAGAGGCGCCGGCCACGCTTGCCGCCTATGCCGAACCGGATGATTTCAGGCGCTTTCCGGTTCCGGACCATCGTATCGAGATCTTCGAACCCGGCGACACGCTGCGGACCGGCAATCTCACGGTCAGGACCGGACGGTCTGGGCATGTCGTGGGCGGCGTCTGGTTCGCCGTCGATGATGGGAAAAGCCGCGTCGTCTATACGGCCGACGTGGTGCCGGACAGCAATGTGTTCGTCATGGACACGATCCCGCACTGCGATCTTCTGGTCTTCGATGCGTCCTATGGCGCCGATCCGGTGCCGGGGGCGGCTCGGGCTCGCGAAATTTCCGAATGGGTGGCGAGGCATCCGCAAGGATGTCTGCTACCGACGCCGTTGTCGGGGCGGTCGCTCGAATTGATCGCGGCTCTGCCGGGGCCCTTCGCCATCCATGCCGGCATGCGTTCGTCCCTGGAAGCGCAGATTGGCGCGACTGGGGCCTTTCTGCCTGATGTTTCCGAACTCTTGCGTTCCCGCCTGGCAAGTGCCGCCGACTGGGCCGATGCCGATCCCTTGCCGCCGCTGCCGTTGCTGGCCGATGACGGCATGGGCGAGGCCGGCCCGTCATCGCGGCTGTTGCCGCGCGCGGACCAGGCCGGATTTGCGGTGCTGCTCACCGGGCATCTGCCGGCGGGTTCTCCGGGCGATCTCCTGCACAGGGCCGGCCGGGCCGACTGGGTACGCATGCCCACCCATCCGACCCTGTCCGGCAATATCGACATCTGGGAGAAGGCAGGGCGGCCCGATGCGCTGGGACATTCCTGCCCCACCGATCTTCTCGCTGACCTCAAAAACCACATCCCGTCGCTGCGCACGCAATGCCGTACAGGCCAGCGCATCACAGTGCCGCAAGGAAGCAACAATGAGAATCCTGATCTGTAACGATGACGGCATCGAAGCGCCGGGGCTTGCCCGCCTCGTCAACGCCGTCGCCGGCCTGAGCGACGATGTCTGGGTGGTGGCGCCCGACGGCAAGCGCACCGCCGCCGGCTCGTCGCTGACGATCGCCAGGCCTTTGACAATGTGGCGCGTCAGGACGAACTGGTATTCGTGCTCCGGCACCCCGGCTGATTGCGTGGTGAGCGCGATGACGTGGCTGTTCGCCGAGGCGAAGAAGCCGGATCTGGTGCTGGCGGGCGTCAATGACGGCCGCAATGTCGCCGAGGACCTGGCCTATTCCGGCACGCTCGGCATTGCCCGGGAGGCAACCTTCTGGGGCGTCCCGGCAATCGGCTTCTCGCGTGTGAAGAATCCCGATTTCGGCGATGGCGACGACCAATGGCTCGGCGCGCTGATCGCTTCGCTGTGGCAATCGCGCGCCGACTGGGCGACGGAGGGTCATTGGCTCAGTGTCAACCTGCCGACCGCCTTGCCCGCCGAAATCCGACAGCCGCGCATCGGCCGTGACAAGATCGGCCGCACCGCCAAGGTGATGGAAAGCGACGGTGATCGCACGGTTATCACCGTGCCGCGAGGTCGGGCCCATGCAAGTCAGCCGGGCGACGAAAACGAGACGATCGATGCCGGCTTCGTCGGCATCAACCGGCTGAACTGGTTTGGCGAAACGCGGCTCGACGAACAGTTTCTGGGTGGGATTTCGCCCTGATCTTCCCGCGATCACCAAGCTGTCAGCGGCGAGTTTGCGCCAGTTGAGTGCTTATGCTTGAAGCTGCCGCTATTTCATTCCACATCGGAAGGGATGAAGGGCGAGACAGGAGAACAGCGTCGGAATCTGTTGTGGGGCATTCCCGCATCGCTGATCCTGCATGCCCTCATCGTGGCGGCCCTCGTCTACGGTTTGGCCAAGCCTCCGCAACGGCAGCAGGAGGAGCAGCCGGTCAATGTCGCGATCGTGCCTCCGCCCGATCAGCCGAAGCCGAAACCTGTTCCGCCGCCGCCGCCAAAGGTAGCCAAAGCCGAAAAGCCGCCGGAGTCCAAGGTCGAAAAGCCGCCCGAGCCGCCGCCAAAGCCGGAGAACGCTCCGGTTCTGAAGCGCGTTTTTCAGTATGGCGAGAAGGATACGGGGCCCGAGAAATCTCTCGACGGAGGCAGCGCTCAAGCCAATGCGCCGTCGCCGGTCAAGGATGAGGCCGCGAAGCCGCCGGTCGAACCCAAAACCGTGCCGAACCAGTCCGCTCCGGCTGGAGGTCCCGAGCAACAGCCAGATTCCACCAAGGCTCAGGAGAAGCCGGTAACCGCCCCGCCGGACGTCAAACCTCCGGAAAACGAGGAGGGGCAGCCAACTGAGGATACTGACAAACAGAAGCCGGACAAACAGGAGGTGGCGCCACAAACCGACGAGAAGCAAGCGGTCGTGGCGCCAAAGCCTTTGGCAACTGAGACCGGCGACAAGCCAGCACCGCCGCCCTCTGCCGAAAAAGCAAAGCCGAAACCTGCAAAGACGATGAATTTCAAATCCGCGCGGGCCTTCAAGGCCCCAAGCGGCAAGGCAGGGAAGTCAAGTCCCGCGAACACTGCCGCAGCAGGATCGCCGATCTATTCCGGCCTTCCGGGTGTTCGAAAACTTTACTCGCAAGGCGCTACCGGCGATGCGCTGGCCGCAAGCTCCATGGAGAACGTGCCGCGCCCTCAGCGCGTGGCCAACCTTTGCGGCAACGTTTTGAGCCAGGAATTGCAGAGTGCCGACTATGCCATCAAATGGGTGCCAAATAACCCGCTGGACGCAGGCAATGTCCTCAACCCGCCGCAGGCCGCCTTCAGCACCAGAACGCAATGGTATAATCTGAATTTCCGGTGCGAGGTCGACGACAATGCGACGAGGGTGCTGTCCTTCAACTTTCGCGTCGGGTCATTGATTCCGCCCGGCGAATGGGCGGGACGTAAATTAACTCGGTGGCCACTGAATTAGGCCGGGCAGGCCGGGTTCGTACAATTGCCTCCCGGGATACAACGATCCAAGTCGACAAGCTGTCAGCGGCGAAATTCCGGAAATCCAATGCCCATGCTTGAAGCTGCCGCTATTTCATTCCACATCGGTCGGGATGAAGGACGAGGCACAAGAACGGCGTCGGAATCCGTTGTGGGGCATTCCCGCATCGCTGATCCTGCACGTGCTCGTCGCGGCGCTCCTGGTGTATGGCCTGTCCGTGCCTCCCCAGCAGCCGCAGGAGGAGCAGCCAGTCAATGTCGCGCTCGTGCCTCCGCCCGATCAGCCTAAGCCGAAACCTGTCCCTGCGCCGCCGCCAAAGCCACTAGAGCAAAAAGTAGAAAAACCAGCCGAGCAGAAAGTTGAAAAGCCGCCTCCACCGGAAAAGCAGGCGCGGAAGCCGCCGCCAGTCGAGGTCCTGAAACCAGTTTTTCAGTTCGGCGACAAGGACACCGGTCCGAGGAAATCCCTGGATGGAGCCAGCGCTCAGGACGGTTCGCCGTCGCCGGCCAAGGATGACATTTCGAAGCCGCCCGTCGAGCCGAAGCCGGCAGACAATCAGCCCGTCACGCAGCCGAATACCGAACGGCGGGCAGATCCAACCAAGGCCGACGAGACGCCGGTAACCCAGCCGACGGAGGCGAAGCCCACGCAGGATGCGGACAAGCAGGCGGCGCTCGACGCCGCCAAGCAAGAGGGCGCGGTGCCGGCTGCCGATGGCGAGATCGAGCTTCCCCCATCGGCCGAAGCGCCGAAGCCCAAACCCGCCAAAGCGCCGAAGCCCAGCCCCTCGAAGGCCTCGAAGTCCGCATCTCGGAACGGTTCGGGTCTTCCGGGTGCTCGCAGGCTTTACTCGCAGGACGCTACCGGCGATGCGCTGGCCACGACTTCGATGGGCGGCGTGCCTCGCAATGAGCGTGCTTCCTTACTTTGCGCCAGCGAGTTGCAACAGCAACTGGTGGAAGGCTCCTATTTTCCTTATCAGTGGCCAAAAGTTCCGCTGAAGTCGGGCAATATAGTTGATGGGTCGGATGTCGCTTTCAGCACGACAACCACATGGTATCATTTGAGCTTCCGGTGCGAGGTCGACACCGATGCGACGAGGGTGCTCTCCCTCAACTTCCGTGTGGGGGCAGTGATTCCGCCCAGCGAATGGGCCGGTCTTAAATTGCCCAGCCCGTACTAGTCTACGCCGGCACGCCGAGCGTGGACAATTGCCGGCTGACTTCATGCCAGTCGGCGCAGACGAAATCGGCGCCGGCCGCCGTCAACCGCGCGGCATGTTCGGCGTAGGTGTGGCCGCCGCCGGTGTAGCCGATCGCCGTCATGCCGGCGGCAACCGCGCCCTGGATGCCGAAGGGCGAATCCTCGATGACGATGCAGTCGGCCGGGTTTACGCCCATTTTGGCGGCGGCGAACAGGAAGATGTCTGGCGCCGGCTTGCCGTTCTTGACCATCGAGGAGCTGTAGATCGCATCGCCGAAGAAATGCGCCAGCCCGGTGACGGCAAGGCTGTGGTTTATGCGTTCGACCGACGATGACGAGGCGACGCAGCGGTCACCGACAAGCGTCTCCAGAAACGCGGCGATCCCAGGCGTCGGCTGCAATTCCTCGGTGAACAGCACCTTGGTCTCGGCCCAGATGTCGCCGTCGGCCGCCGCTGGAAACTGGTGGCCGGTCAACTCCCTGATCCTGACGATGATGTCGGACTGCTTCATGCCGACGCACTGGGCGATGATACCGCCATGGACGCCGGGCATGCCGTGCTTTTCGTAGACGCGCTCATAGGCCCTGGCGGCCAGCGGCTCGCTGTCGACGAGAACACCGTCGCAATCGAAAATGACAGGCCTTGGTCGCGCCACGGGCTTCTCCGGGAAAAATTCCGCACATCGCTATCGGCAAAAAGTCAAATGTTCAATAGCGCGATGTGTCGAGAGCGGTTGAACGCGCGGCGGCGCAGTCAAAGCTGGCGCAGCGCATCGCTGGCGCGGGAGGATCCCAACGCCCGCTGCATGGCTTGCCGGGACTGTGCGCGGTCCGGCGTGAGCCAGTTCGGTTCCGCACCGAGGAAGCGGTCGAGGAAAGCCACGGCGTAGGCCGGCATTTCGGTAACGTTCTCTCGATAGGACCACCAGGTGCGCAGATCGTCGGCGCATTTGTCGATGCTTGGCGCCGCGCCGAACTCCTGCTCGTAGATCGCCGAAATCACCGAGACGCAGTAGTTGGTGTAGA
Source organism: Mesorhizobium erdmanii (assembly GCF_013170725.1). Classification (NCBI taxonomy): domain Bacteria; kingdom Pseudomonadati; phylum Pseudomonadota; class Alphaproteobacteria; order Hyphomicrobiales; family Phyllobacteriaceae; genus Mesorhizobium; species Mesorhizobium erdmanii. The sequence goes on from NZ_CP033361.1 coordinate 1,560,169, forward strand.
GGAAGCCTTCCGGCCAGAAACGGATGATTTCAAGCGTGCCGACATTCTCGTTTGTCTCGGTCAGCTGGGCCAGGCCGGAGATTTCCCGGGCCGGCGCCTGCTTGATCAGCTCGCGCAGCACGAGGCCGGCGGCAAAGACGATGAAGTCGGCGCGGTCTATCGCGGCAAAGCGCTTCTGCGCCTCCATGACTTCGACCCAGTCGAGAAACGCCCTTGTCAGCTTCGCCTCGTCGATCTCGAAACGCACGCCGAATGTATCCGAGACGACCTTGGCGCTGCCGCGGAAAGTGGCGCGGAACCAGCGCAACTGCCGCAACCGGTGGCGCAGGTCGGGCATAAGGGCCAATTCATCCCTGAAGGGCAATTCCATTGCATGCATCCCGTTTGGCGACAGGCTAGCACAGCCGTGGCGCCGCCGAAATCGGCCGACGGCCCTGTGGATGACCGACACCAACGCCAATATCATACATATTGACATTCTCGGAAACAAATGTTCTCACTTTGCTGTTGTCGCGCGCCGGTCCAAGGTGGGCTTCAACAGAGGCTTCGGGAGGAGAACCGAATGGCGATTTGGCAGTGGGGACTGCTTCTGCTGGTTATTGTCTGGGCGCTGCAGTCGCTCGGCGTCTGGCTGCAGATGCGGCACTATTCGGACGTCTTCCGCGGCGTCACCGACCAGTACAAGGATGGCTTCGTCGGAGCCGGTAATTTTCGCGGCCGGCTGGCCAAGGGCACCATCGCGCTCGTCGTGGTGACGCCTGACCTGATCGTGCGCCGCGTTATGGTGATGAGCGGCCGTTCCGTCTTCACCAAGTTCAAGAGACATGAAGAATTCGAGGGTGTTCCCCTCGATCGACTCCGGTCCAACCCTGCGATCATGGGGGAGGGGGAACCCGGTGTGGCCGAGGCCGTGAAGCGGGCGATCGAACAGATCGACAAAGCACGGTCGGAGCCGGGGAAGAAGCCGGGTCTATCCGGTTTGAACGTAGCAAGGGCCTAGAGTCGGATGATTTCAGATCAAATTGATCTGAAATCTGAATCCGCCTCTAAATCAAAGGGTTAGAGCATGATGTCGTCCGAAAGCCGTTTCACACTTTTCGGCATCATGCTCTAGAGGACGCCGCGCACCGACTGGGATAACCGGCGGGCGGCATAAGGAGGAGAAATGTCTGTATTTTCGTTGTTGGCGCAGCATGCCGACATGGCCGTGCACAATCTGCATGTCGCAGGTGCCATGGTCTCGGATGCTGCTTTGCATGGCAAGCTCGCCGTCGAGCATGCTTCCGATCATCTCGTTGTCCTTGCGCAAGCTGACAGCGGACCCATCACCGTCGATCAGTTCAAGGAGAAGCTGAAGGACGTCCAGCAGGAAGAGCAGCTCGGCTGGCTGACCGCTATCGGCAAGTACTTCATCGGCATCTTCCAGAAGGGCGGCGAAGTGTTCGCAGGCTTCGTCACCGGCATCATTCCCACGCTTGTGGTGCTGATGACCGCCTTCTACGCGGTCACCGAACTGGTCGGCGAAGAGCGCGTGCATGGCCTTGCGCGCGGCGCCGGCAGGATTGCCTTGACCCGCTATACGCTGCTGCCGTTGCTGGCGGTGTTCTTCCTCACCAATCCGATGGCCTATACGTTCGGATCGTTCCTGGAAGAAAAGCACAAGCCGGCCTTCTATGACGCGGCCGTGTCCTACGTGCATCCGCCGCTTGGCCTGTTCCCGCACATCAATCCCGGCGAATATTTCGTCTGGGGCGGCATTCTCGTGGCTCTGCTCGAGCTAGAGAAGAAGGGTGTCGTCGTCGCCGGTTATCATGTCAAAGTGGCGATCTGGTACGCCATTGTCGGCCTCGTCGTCATCCTGCTCAAGGGCATGCTGACCGAGCGCATCACCACCATCATGGCACGCCGCCAGGGCGTCGAGCTGTAAGGGCGGGGAGGACATCATGGCCAAGACATTCAAAGCCGTAAAAATCTCCCGGGGCAACACAGGCTGGGGCGGCCCGCTCGTCATCGAGCCGACCGCGCAGCGCGACAAGGTCGTCTCCGTCACCGGCGGCGGCATCCATCCAGTCGCCCAGCTCATCGCCGACATGACCGGCGCGACGGCCGTCGACGGCTTCAAGGCGCCGCCGGTCGAAGGCGAGATGGCGGTGGTCGTCGTCGACTGCGGCGGCACCGCACGCTGCGGCGTCTATCCGCGCAAGCGCATTCCGACCGTCAATCTGACGCCGGTCGGCCAGGCTGGGCCGCTCGCCCAGTTCATCACCGAGGACATCTACGTTTCGGGCGTGAAGCCGGCCAACGTCACAATGGCGGACGGATCCGAGGCGGTCACCACTGCGGGGGGAGCAGCATCGATGAGTTCAAGCAACAACAATGCAACCGCGGCGCCACAGCCGCTGCCGAGCGAAGGCGGGCTCATCGGCCTGATCAGCTCGATCGGCCGCGTTATGGGCCGGGTGGTCGGTATCTTCTTCAATTCCGGCCGCCGCACGATCGACCAGGTGGTGCGCAACGTGCTGCCGTTCATGGCCTTCGTGACCATGCTCATCGGCCTGATCCTCTACACCGGTATCGGCGACGTGCTTGCCCAGCCGATGGGTCCGCTGGCCAACAACATCGTCGGCCTGCTGATCATCTCGGCCATCTGCGGCCTGCCGTTCCTGTCGCCCATCCTGGGACCAGGCGCCGTCATCGCGCAGGTCATCGGCGTCGCCATCATCGGCCCGCAGATCGCCAACGGCACGATTTCGCCGGCGATGGCCCTGCCGGCGCTGTTTGCCTACAATACCCAGGTGGGCTGCGACTTCGTGCCGGTCGGCCTGGCGCTTGGCGAAGCCAAGCCGAAGACGATCGAAATCGGTGTCCCGGCGGTGCTCATCAGCCGCCAGATCATGGGCCCGGTCTCAGTGCTGATCGCCTGGGTCGTCAGCCTGATCGTGTTTTAAAACACCAACAACAACGAGGTTCGCCATATGTCGGTTCTTCTCAAGACACGGGTCACTGCAATCGGACCCGAAGTGGCGGACCTTGCCGAAGGGGGCGTGGTCATCCTGTTCGCGGATGGCTCGCCGCCCGAGCTTGCCGAAGTCTCCGTGCTGCACAGGACGGAGCAGGGACCAAGTGACGGAGCGCCCGCCAGGGGCGCTTCGATCACCATCGGCCCGGTTTCAGCCGTCATAACGGCGGTCGGCTCCAGCGCCTGGAGCAAGGTCCTCGAAATGGGCCATGTCGTCATTTCGTTCAACGGCGCTGCCGAGGCCGAGAGGCCGGGTGAAATCTGCGCATCGCAAGTCGATGCCCAGGCGCTCGTGTCCGCCCTGAAGACGGACGTAATCATCACCATAGCCGCCTGACAGCACAAATGGATGTCGCCCAAAAGTGCGTAACGGTTTTGGGGTAACGACATCCATAAAGAAAGATGTATGTCGCCCAAAAGTGCATAGCGGTTTTGGGACAACGACATCCAAACAAAGAACTTGAAGCGCAACGCGCCCAGCGCCGCGACCCCATCTGGTCTTAGCGCCTAAAAAAGCAGAGTATTTGCCATGGAACGCTCGACCATCGTCAGAGTGCATGAAGGTTTGCACGCCCGTCCCGCCACGCGCTTCGTCAAGCTCGCCAAGGGCTTCGAATCGGATGTCGAACTGGTCAAGGACGGCAAGGCGGTCAGCGCCAAGAGCTCCGTCAAGCTGATGCTGCTGGCTGTCAAGGAAAACCAGGAAGTCACCGTAAGGGCCAACGGCGCCGATGCCATCGAGGCGATCGAAGCGCTGATAGGCTATCTCGAGAATCCCAAGGCGGGCCTCGACGACGAAGCCGAGCCACAAAACCCGGCGAACGGTGCCGGGCAGGAAGCGGCGCCCGCATCAGTGCTCCAGTCAGCGCCTGCCGGCGAAGCAAATGGCCTGCGCGGCGTCGCGGCCAGCGAGGGCGTGGCCATCGGGCCCGCCTTCGCGCATTTCCCGCCCGAGATCGCCGGACAGGGTCGCTTGCTGCAGGCTGACGAGATCGCTGGCGAGATCGACAGGTTCCGTGCCGCCGTCGCCGCCGTCCAGACGCGCATGGACCGGGCCCTGGCGCAAGACAGCCTGTCGGCCGGAGACCGCGGCATCGTCGCCGCGCTCAGGGATATCGCAGCTGACGACAGCCTGACCGGCGAGGCCGAAAAAGCAATCATGGGCGGCAATGACGCGGTTTCGGCCGTCATCACCGCCGCCTCCACCATCGCCGCCGATTTCAGCGCCGTCGACGATCATTACCTCAATGCGCGGGCGGACGACGTCCATGCCGTCGGACGGCAGATCTGCCTGGTGCTGCTGGGCCAGGACGACGTCAGCCTCGAAAACATCCCCGAAGGAGCCATCCTCATCGCCGACGATATCGGCGCCTGGGATCTGGCGCGCGCGCCGCTGAAACGCATCGGCGGCGTGATTTGCGGCCATGGCGGCGCCACTTCGCACATCGCCATCATCGCCCGCTCGCACGGCATCCCGGCGGTGCTGGGCCTCGGCGACCAGGTCAACGCCTTGCGCACGGCGCGCGACGTGGCGCTCGACGGCAATACCGGCCATGTGATCATCGACCCCGACGCGGCGACGCGCGCCGACTACGCCGGGCGTGTCGAGGCGGCGGCGAAGGAGCGTGCCGGCCTGACCGCCTTCAAGACGGTGACACCGAAGCGAGCCGACGGCAAGGTGATCGAGGTCGCCGCCAATATCGGCTCGCTGGAGGAAATCGAGGCGGCGCAGGAGGCAGGGGCCATGGGTGTCGGCCTGTTCCGCACCGAGCTTCTGTTCATGCGGCACATGCATCTTCCATCGGAGGACATGCAGGCCGAGACCTATGCGGCGTTGGCCAAGGCCTTCGCGCCCTACCCGGTCATCGTGCGCACGCTCGACATCGGCGGTGACAAGCCGATTGCCGGCATCGAGTTCCCCGACGAGGAGAACCCCTTCCTTGGCTGGCGCGGCATTCGCATGTGTCTCGACCGGCCCGATATCTTCAAGCGTCAGCTCAGGGCGCTGCTGAGGGCGGCCGTGCACGGCAACATCAAGGTGATGCTGCCGATGGTGTCCGATATTTCCGAAGTCACGCGGACCCGCGCACTGGTCGATGAATGCGCCGCCGAACTCAAGGCCGAAGGCATGCCTTACGCCACGTTCGATCTCGGCGTGATGATCGAAACCCCGGCCGCCGTGCTGATTGCCCCGGCACTGGCCAAGCAGGTGGCCTTCTTCTCGATCGGCACCAACGATCTGACCCAGTACATCATGGCCGCGGACCGGCTCAATCCGACCGTGGCCAAGCTCAACGACGTCACCAATCCGGCTGTCATGTCAGCTATCGAGTTGACGGCCAAAGCCGGCGTCGCCGCCGGCATCATGGTCGGCATGTGCGGTGAGGCGGCGGGCCGTCCGGATCTGATTGCGAGGTTCATCGAGATGGGCCTGACCGAGCTATCGATGAGCCCGGCCTCGATCCAGCGCGCCAAGAAGATGATCATGGCCATGACAGCCGGGGACTAGACCCCGGCGACAGTTGCTGAAACTTACGGCAAATGCGCGAGCAAGGTGGCGAAGACCGGTGTCAGTTCAGCGACCGGGCTCGCCTTTGCGCAGGCCTGCGCGATGCGGTCGTAGCGGATATCGGCAGCCAGGATCGCTATCTCCAGCATGTCTGGTTCCGGCGCGCCGTCGCGGCCGGTGGTCGCCAGCCCGCAAGCCAAAACCACCGGCGCCAGACAGCTCATGTCGGGCGCCCGGCCACCACCGGCCGTCGTTTCCGACGCGGCGTCGCCAAAGCGGACCGGACGCTGGTTGAGCAACGCGACCAGCAGCGCCGCGCAGGTGGCCGCGATCGCCTGCAGGCCGGCGCCCGGTGCGGTCAACGCAGCCAGGAGATCGCCATGGCGCTTGCGCATCGTGGCATGGACGGCGGCAAAGTCAGCCTCGTGGATGCGGGCATTGTCGATCTTCAGCCCGGCAAGCACGGCCTTGGTCAGATAGTACATGTCGCGCCGGAACAGGCGCTCGGCGCTCAGCTGCCGCTCTTCGTCACCGGCCGGGAAATAGGTGCCGAGGCCTTTTACCGTCGTGCCGTCCACCTTGATCGGGCGCTCATGTGGAACAAAGGATTCGGCGATCGACAGCGCTTCGTCGACGGCGCTGGCGGCATGGCTGAGCAGGCCTTCGATGCCCTTGCCCGGAAACGGCGGCAGGTGGCTGGTCGCTTCGCGCAAAATGCTGGCGTCGCCGCTGCCGTCATGGCGGCTCTGGCGAATGATGTCGCGGACTTCCCGCAACCGGTCCTTCAGGTTGACGCGGACGTCTTCGGAGATTTGTCGGAGCATCGCGGATCGCCTCGAAAGTGCCGTGGAGGCCGCCGGCAAGCGGCCGGCCACCGACTCTACATTGTTCCTATCGATTGGTAGATCAATAGGCGATATTAGACCAGCATGCAGAATCGGCGACGGCACGCTCGTCCGCCGCCGCGGGGAGGGATGATTTGGCCAGGCGACGACAAACCGGAGAGGGGCGGGCCGACGAAGGGCGGGCGGGGTCCGAGGCGACCGAACAGGTCGTCAACGAGAGTCGCACGGATCGTCTCAGGATCCGCGCCGCCTGGATGTATTTCGTCGAGCAGATGACGCAGAACGAGATCGCCGACGTGCTCGGCGTCGGCCGCGTCACTATCGTGCGCATGCTGGCGGAAGCGCGTTCGCGCAACGAGGTGAAGATCACCATCGAGAGCGAGCTCCTGGAGATCGTGCGGCTCGAGCGCGCGCTCGAAAGAACCTTCGGCCTGCAGCAGGCGCTGGTGGCGCCGCTTACCGCCGCCAATGCCGATCCGATCCCGGCGATCGCAGCCAAGACCGGCATGTACCTGTCCGACGCGATGAAATCCGGCATGCGGGTCGGGGTCGGCTGGGGCGTGACGCTGTTCCACACTTTGCCGTATATCAGCGCCAAGTCGCTGGCCGACTTCAGTGTGATCTCGCTGCTTGGCGGTGTCGGCGTCGCGCGCCGGGTCAATCCAGCCGAGTTCGCCTGGCGCTTCGCGCAGATCTTCCAGGGTGACGGCTATCTGATGCCGACGCCGGCCGTCGTCGACAGCGTCGAGACCAAGATCGCCCTGGTCGAGCGTTGCGGCCTGCAGGAGATATTTGAAATGGCCGACGCGCTTGATGCCGTACTGCTCAGCGTCGGCGGTATCGCTTCAGCGACCACTTTCTCGCGCGGCGGCTTTCTCAAGGAGGCGGATCGCGAGGCCCTGCTTGCGCGTGGCGCCGTCGGCGATCTTCTGTTCCATTTCTTCGACCGCAATGGCGATCTGGTCGATCATCCTGTCAACAGCCATGTGATGTCGGTGGATGTCGACCGCCTGCGCAAGGCGCCGATCCGCATTCTCACTTCCGGTGGCGAGGAGAAGACGGAGGCGCTGCTCGGAGCCATGAACCTGATCGCGCCGACGATCCTGATCACCGACGAGGAAAGTGCCAGGCGCATGCTCGAGGCGGTCAGCGGAAGCTGAACGAACCCGTGATGTAATCGGGCCAGGCCTGCTGCTCGTCGAAGACGGCGGCGAGATCCGGTGTCTCAGCCAATATCCCGCTGAGAACCAGCGCCGTGGCGATGCCGGCGACGTTTCCGCCTGCTATGTCATGTTCGACGCTGTCGCCGACGCAGACCACGCTGCCGCGGTCCGGCTTGCCGGCGAGCGCAAGCGCCGCCTCGAAGATCGCCGGATAGGGTTTGCCGATGCGGGTGACGCCGCCGCCGAGGTCTTCGTAAAGATCGGCGATCTCGCCGGCGCCGAAGCGGGGTCCGACCGCCGTCAGCATGATCCTGTCAGGATTGGTGCAGAAGCACGGCACCTTTCGCGCCGCAGCCGGGGCAAGCAGCCGACGATAGTGGTCGAGATCGTAACGGTCGCCCTCGCTGGCCGAGATCAGCACCAGTTCAGCGTCGTCGCCGGCTTCCGTCAGCATGAAGGGCAGGCCTTCGATCGCCGTGCGGTCGCCGTCGCGGCTGATCAGCAGGCATTTTGTCCCTGGACTGAGCTTTCCCGATGCCGCCATGTCATTGAAGGATCGCCACGCCACCTCGCCGGAGGAGACAAAATGGTCCCAACTGCCGGCGGCGAAGCCGAGTTTCAGCAGGCGGTCCTCGTTGGGCTTGGCGCGCTTGCCGGAATTTGAGATCAGCACCACCGTCTTGCCGGCGCGCTTCAGCGCCGACAATGCCTCCACCGCTCCGGGATAGGGAGCCTGGCCGTCGTGCAGCACGCCGAACTGGTCGAGCAGGAAGACCCGGTAGCGCTCGGCCAGCGGCCCGATGCCGTCGAGGCGCTCTATGGCTTTCGCAGTCATGGCAGTCCCGCTTTGTTTGCGCCCTTCAGCGCCAGCCGCGCCGTGCCAGCGGCCGCCTCGTCGGAAAGTGTGGGCAGGAAATCGACGCCGAGCTTGCGCTGCCGGATTGCGGTCCAGGCGGCATTCGCCGCGCCGCCACCGACGCTCCTGACCGATGTCAGCGCCGGCGCGCCGAGGTCGGCCAGCCTGCGGTAGCCGAGCGCTTCGATCGCCGCCATGCCTTCGAGCATCGCCTTGAGGTAGTCGGCGTCGTCAGCCGGCCTCGGTGTAAGGCGCGGCGGCAGGGTCGGATCGGCGATCGGGAAGCGCTCGCCAGCCGCGCCTAGCGGATAATAGTCGAGCCCGGTTTCGGTCGTGGGATCGATCATGGCGCTGAGTTCGATGATCCGCGCCAGCGGAAAGTGCTGCGCCAGCACTTTTCCGCCGGAATTCGACGCGCCGCCCGCCAGCCAGGCGTCGCCAAGGCGATGGCTGTAGATGCCGAAGCGCGGCGCCGAGATCGGCCGGTCGGACAGGATCTTGATGGTGAGCGAGGATCCGAGCGCCGTGACACCGTCGCCGGCGGCCGTGGCACCGGTCGCCAGGAACGAGGCGCAGCCATCGGTGGTGCCGGCGACGACGGCCACGTCGCGCGGCAGGCCAAACAGTTGCGCGGCGGTCGCGGTGAGCCTGCCGGTGACATCGCCCGGCTCGACGACATCGGGAAGCAGGTCCATGCGCATGCCGGAGGCCGCGATCCAGTCCGGCCAGCGGCGGGCCTCGACGTCATAGCCCGTCTTCAGCGCATTGTTCTCGTCGCTGACGTCGAAACGACCGGACAGGTTCGCGGCGATCCAGTCGGCCTGGTGCAGCACGGCGGCGATGCCGGGCAGGTGCTGGAACCGCAGGGCCTTGGCAAGGCCGGAAGTCGCGCCGTGAGCGGCGCTCGCTTCCGGCGCCTCGCGCGCGATGGCGGCCAGCATGTCGGTGTCCACGACCTTGTCGTTGTACATCAGCGGTTCGGCCAGGGGCCGCCCGGCGGCGTCGACCGGCAGCAGCGTTCCGGACGTGCCGTCGACCGCGATGGCGCGGACCGCCGCGCTGTCGATGCTGGAAAGCAGCTCCGTCAGAGCCGCCTGGACCGTCAGCCACCAGACCGATGGGTCGCGGGGATTCCGGCCGAATCTGTCGAGGCGGACCGCGGACTGGCCGGCGATCGAAAAGTCCGGGCGCATGGCGACGGCGCGCGCCCCGGACGTACCGATGTCGATGCCGATGACAAGGGGCATCATGTGTAGAGTCCTTTGCTAGCCGCCCTTGGCATTGAGCTTCTGGCGATACTGCTCGGCGTCCCAATTGACCAGTTCGTCAATCTCGGCCGCAGTGAGATAATTCAATCGGGCCGCGACATCGACGCGTGCGGTCACGTCGGCGAGGCAACGCTGCATGGCGTCGGCGCCGGCATTTGCGTCCCCGCGCATCAGCACGCCGGCGCCGGGGAACAGGATCGCGGTCGGCGCCGCGCCGAGCCGCGCGGTGACGGCGGCCGCATCCTTGCCCGGCCTCGCCACGACGGAACCCTGGCCGAGGAAGATGACATGGTCCGGATAGAGGCTGCCGGCCTCGGCCATGCGGCGGCTTTCGGGATCGAGCGCCACCGCATGGGCTTCGACATCGGCCGGCAACCGGTAGACGGTGTCGCCGGCAAGCGTCGTCAAGGCAGCGATGTCGGGCGCGGCGGTAAAGCGCGCCGGCCGGGCCAGCAGCGAGCGGACGCGGCGGAGCAGGCGCTCGGCCTCCGCGACGGTTTCGGCGGCAACGACCAGCCCGTGATTGCCAAGGATCAAAACGTCGACACCAGGCCGTAGTTTTTCGGCAATGCCACGGGCAAGCGGCAGGCCCGGCCGGAAATACGGCACATAGGCCCATTCGATGCCGCCGAGCCGCCTGGCGGCCTCGGCCTCGCCATCCGCCTGTACGGCAAGCGAAATCGTGTCGACGCAATGCACATGCAAAACCACGCGCTGCGGCATCAAGGCATGCACTGTGGTCTCGATCGACGGGCGCAGGCCGCGCGGGTTGAGTTCATCGATGGCAAAGGCCTGCGGCTTGTCGGCGGCCGGATCGCGCCGTTCGACCGCGTCGAGCAGCGGCGCCATCGCCACCGGCACCATAATGTCGTCGGTGAGCGCATCCTTCAGCCAGGTGCCCGACGCCTTGATCCACAGCGTGTCGCCGGCCTTGAGCGAGGTGTTGCCGCCTGCCGCCTGCGTCATATGCGGGTCGCCGCCAATGGCCGCCGAAAGCGCCCGCAAGGCTGCCAGTTCCTGCACGTCAGCTTGGGTTGCCATGGCGCCTTTCCTTCCACGCTGCACGAAATCCCGTCGCACGGGCCGCCGTTGGCGGTGATATCGCAGATACGATCGACTTACGTCAACAGTGATCTACTATCATCAAAACTGGCTTGCAATCTGACTAATGTTGAGTAAGTTGCGCCAATTGCATGGGAAAATGGCATAGGGAGGAAGAAGGTGAGCGAGTCCGGCCGCCAGCGTCAGATCGTCGAACTGTTGCGGGACCGCCCGTTCGCCTCGGTGCGCGAGTTGCAGGAGCGGCTTGGCGTCTCAGCGGCGACGGTGCGGCGCGATATCGACCGGATCGACGAGGCCGGCGAGGCGCGCAAGGTCTATGGCGGCATCTCGGCGCTCGATGGCGCTTCCCATGCGGGCGTGGCCTATGCGCGGCCCTATGACGAAAACCGTGACCTCGCGGTCGAGGCCAAGCGGCAGATCGCGGCCTTCGCGGCAACCATGGTGCGCGATGGCGACGCGGTCATCGTCCATGGCGGCTCGACCTGCTTCCACCTCGGCGTCAAGCTCGCCGAGCGCAACATCCGGCTCTACACCAACTCGATGCCGCTCGCGGCCTATCTCAGCGACCATGGCCATTGCAGCCTGACGGTTGCCGGTGGCGACCTGCATCGCGAGCCCGGCATCATCCACTCGCCGATCCAGGCGACGCCGTTCTATGCCTCGAAATTCTTTCTCGGCGCGCAAGGCCTCAACCAGGAGGGAGTGCTGGAATCGCATCCATTGCTTGTGCGTTCCATCGTCGACCTCAGCCTCTGCGCCGACCAGATCGTGGTGCTGGCCGACAGCCGCAAACTGTCGATCCACGCGCGCAATGTTGCGCTGCCGCTGTCGCGCATCGGCACGTTGGTAACCGACGACGGTCTTTCCGATGCCGATGCGCGCATGCTTGAGGATGCTGGTGTCATGGTGCGGATCGCATCCACTCCGGGAGCGGTTCCGTGAAAGTCGCGGTGCTCGATTTCGGTAAGACGAATTCGAAGCTGTTCGTCTTCGGCCAGGACGGACGCATCCTCGACGAGCGCCGGACCCAGCCGCAATGGACGCGCCAGAACGGGTTCAGCGTGCTCGACGAGGCTGCCCTTCATGATTGGGCGCTGGATGCCGTCGCCAATGCCGTCGAAGACCATGGCGTGGAAGGCGTCATGGTATCTGGCCATGGTTGCACCTTCGCTCTCGTGAATGAGACGGCGCTGACGCATCCGATCCTCGACTACGAGCAGGAACCGCCACCCGAAATCGCGGCGCGGATCGACCGCCTCATTCCGGATTTCGCCGAGACGTTCTCGCCCCGCCTGCCGCTCGGCTTCAACTATGGCTGTCACATGCTGTGGCTGCAGGAGGTCGATCCCGACGCGTTCGCGGCCGCGACATCGATCCTCGGCTATCCCCAGTACTGGAGCTGGCGCCTCGGCGGCAGGCCGGTCAGCGAAGTGTCCTATCTCGGCTGCCATTCGCATTTGTGGGCGCCGCGCGCACGAGACTTTTCCTCCTTGGTCGACGCTCAAGATTGGCGTGGCCAGATGCCGGCCTTCGCGCGCGCCGGCGCCGTGGTCGGCGAACGGCAGCTTGGCGGCGTGGCGCGGCCGATCGCCATCCATAACGGTGTCCACGATTCGAATGCGGCGCTGCATGCCTATCGCCGCCAGGCGCTTGGCCCGCTGACGGTGGTGTCGACCGGCACCTGGGTCATCGTGCTCAATCCCGACTGCCCGCTGGAGGCGCTCGATCGCGGGCGCGACATGCTGGTCAATGTCGACGTCGACGGAGGCCCGGTGCCGACCATCCGCTTCATGGGCGGACGCGAATTCGCTGATATCAGCGGCGGCTGGCAAGGCGCGATCGCTCCTGGCTCGATACAGCAGGCGATCGACGCCGGTTTCATGGCGCTGCCGAGCTTTGCGCCGGGAGGGCCGATGTCAGGCCACCGCGGCGAAATCATCGGCGGCACACCGAGCGCGGGGGAGCGTGCGGCGATGGCACTGCTTTACGTCGCGCTGATGGTCGATCTCTGCCTCGACCTGATCCATTCGCAAAACACCGTGATCGTCGATGGCGGGCTGAATGCTGGCGGGTTGCTCGCCGGGTTGTTGGCTGAGCTGCGTCCCGCCCAGGCCTTTCTGCAAGGCGCCACGCTGGAGGGCAGCGCCACGGGCGCCGCGGCGCTCGCCTTCGAGTGCGTCGGGCGCGAATTCGCCGCCGAGGCGCCGGAGCCGGTGCGGGCGACGCGCTTTACCGGCCTTGCCGGCTACCGCGACGCCTGGCGCGATCGTGTTGCCGGGCAGGGTGGCGGCGTCAAAGCGGCGGGTGGCGCACGATGAGCGCGACGGCACAGATGTCAGCGATCCGCCAGCCGGTGCTGGAGATGCGTCACATCTCCAAGACCTTCGGCGCGGTCCGCGCCCTGCACGATGTCTCGCTCAGCGTCCATGCCGGCGAGCTGCACGCGCTGATGGGCGAGAATGGTGCAGGCAAGTCGACGCTGATGAAGGTACTGTCGGGCGCCTATCGGCCGGATGCCGGCGGCGAAATCCTGATCGATGGCATGCCCGCCGCGACCGGCGATCCGATCAAGGCGCGCGCCGCGGGCATCGCGGTGATCTATCAAGAGCTGTCGCTGGCGCCCAATCTGACGGTGGCGCAGAACATCTTCCTCGGCAACGAGCCGCGGCGCTTCGGCATCGTCGACCGCGAGCAATGCAGCCGGCGCGCCAGCGAGATCGTCGGCCGGCTCGGCGTCTCCTTCTCGGCGCGGACCCTGGTCTCAAGCCTGTCGCTCGGTGAGCGCCAGCTGGTCGAGATCGCGCGTGCGCTGTCGACCAATGCGCGCATCATCGTCATGGACGAGCCGACGACGTCGCTGACGTCACGCGAGACCGACCGGCTGTTCGAGGTGATCGCGACGCTTAAGGCGCAAGGCATCGCCATCATCTACATCAGCCATCGCATGGAAGAGGTCTACCAGCTCGCCGACCGCGTCAGCGTGCTGCGCGACAGCGGCTATGTCGGCACGCTGGAGCGCGCCGACCTCAACGCGTCGCGGCTGGTGTCGATGATGGTCGGCCGCGACCTCTCCGCCTTCTACAAGAAGGACCATCGCCCGCCGGACGGGAAGCGCACGGTCGCGCTCTCGGTGCGCGGCATGTCCGACGGGCGCCTGCTGAAGAACTGTTCGTTCGACCTCTATCATGGCGAAGTGCTCGCCCTGGCGGGCCTCGTCGGTTCAGGCCGCACCGAACTCGCCAGGCTGATCTTCGGCGCGGACAGGCGTAGCGCCGGCACGCTGGAACTCGACGGCAAACCGATCTCGATCGGCTCGCCGCGCGAGGCGCTCGACGCCGGCATCGCCTACCTCACCGAGGACCGCAAGGAACTCGGTCTGTTCCTCGATATGTCGATTTCCGACAACATCAGCATGGGTGTGCTGGGCAGGGATGCACGGACCGGCGGATTTCGCGATTTCACCATGGCCGACAAGCGCGCGGCGAAAGCCATCGCCGATCTATCGATCCGCACCGGCTCGGCGCAGGCCAATGCCGGTTCGCTGTCGGGCGGCAACCAGCAGAAGGTGCTGCTCGCCCGGCTGCTCGAGACCAAACCGAAGGTCGTCATCCTCGACGAGCCGACGCGCGGCGTCGATGTCGGCGCCAAGTCGGAAATCTACCGGCTGATCGACAATCTCGCCAACAGCGGCATCGCCATCCTGATGATCTCCAGCGAACTGCCCGAGGTGATCGGTGTCGCCGACCGCGTTCTGGTGATGCGCGACGGCGCCATAGCCGGTGAGGTGACGGCGTCCGGGGGCGCCCCGCTGCGTCAGGAAGCGATCATGGAACTTGCGACGGGAGCGGCCCAGGGATGACCGACAAAACGACGACGAGCGTGGATCAGGCGACGGTCAGGAGCCGGCGGCTGCGTACCGCCTTCGCGGCGCTCGGCATGCTGCCGGTGCTGGTGCTGCTGGCGGCCGGCTTCCAGTTCATCAATCCGCGCTTCCTCACCGAGACCAACCTGCTCATCGTCACCCAGCAATCGTCGATCAACATCGTGCTCGCCGCCGGCATGACCTTCGTCATCCTGACCGGCGGCATCGACCTGTCGGTCGGCTCCATCCTCGCCGCCTCGGCGATGGTGGCGGTGATCGTGTCGCTGGTGCCCGACTGGGGCCTGCTGGGCGTGCCGGCGGCGATCCTGGTCGGCCTTGGCTTCGGCCTCATCAACGGGCTGCTCGTCGCCTATATCAGGCTACCGCCCTTCATCGTCACGCTGGGCTCGCTGACGGCCGTGCGCGGCATTGCCCGCCTGCTCGGGCAGGATACGACGGTGTTCAATTCGGACCTGCCGTTCGACTTCATCGGCAACGGCTCGCTGTTCGGCATTCCGTGGCTGGTCATCATCGCGCTGTCGGTGGTCGTCTTGTCCTGGCTGGTGCTCAAGCGCAGCGTGCTCGGCACCTGGATCTATGCCGTCGGCGGCAATGCCGAAGCG
This sequence comes from Mesorhizobium erdmanii, assembly GCF_013170725.1. Lineage (NCBI taxonomy): Bacteria > Pseudomonadati > Pseudomonadota > Alphaproteobacteria > Hyphomicrobiales > Phyllobacteriaceae > Mesorhizobium > Mesorhizobium erdmanii. The sequence continues at coordinate 1,575,376 of NZ_CP033361.1, forward strand.
GCGCGGCTGACCGGCATAAAGGTGCCGCTGGTGCTGCTCTTCGTCTATGGCGTTTCCGGCCTGCTTGCCGGCCTCGGCGGCGCCATGTCGGCGGCAAGGCTTTACGCCGCCAACGGCCTGCAACTCGGCCAGTCCTACGAGCTCGACGCCATCGCCGCCGTCATCCTCGGCGGCACCAGCTTTGTCGGCGGCGTCGGCTCGATCTGGGGCACGCTGATCGGCGGCCTGATCATCGCGGTGTTGTCCAACGGGCTCATCTTGGCCGGCGTCTCGGACATCTGGCAGTACATCATCAAGGGATTGGTCATCATCGTGGCGGTCGCCCTCGACCGCTACCGGCTCCAGGCCGGAGCAAGAACGTGAGTGACCTGGTCGCCGGCATCAACGACCGGCTTGTGTAACGCACCGTGAGAGGCGCGGGGCAATTGGAGGAAGTAAGCGTAATGAAGACCATCACCAAACTGCTCTGCGGCGCCGCGTTGGCGGCCGTCGCCATCGCGCCGGCATCGGCCAAGGACCTCAACAAGGTCGGCATCTCGGTCGGCCTGCTTGGCAACCCCTTCTTCGTCGCCACCATCAAGGGCATCGAGGACGCGGCCAAGAAGATCAATCCGAAGGTCGAGGTGACGTCTGTGTCGGCCGACTATGACCTCAACAAGCAGGTGTCGCAGGTCGATTCCTTCATCGCCGCCGGCGTCGACGTGATCATGCTCAACGCGGTCGACGCCAAGGCGATCGCGCCGGCGGTGAAGAAGGCCCAGGCCGCCGGCATCATCGTCGCCGCCTTCGACGTCTCGGCGCCGGGCGCCGACGTCACCGTGATGACCAACAACGTCAAGGCCGGCGAAGAGGCCTGCCAGTACCTGGTCGACCACACCGGCGGCAAGGGCGACTACGTCATCCTCAACGGCCCGGCATCGTCGTCGATCCTGGAGCGGGTCAAGGGCTGCAAGAACGTGCTTGCGCAGCATCCCGACATCAAGGTCCTCTCCGACGACCAGAACGCCGAAGGCTCGCGCGATGGCGGCCTGAAGGTGTTCCAGTCGCTGCTGACCCGCTTCGACAAGATCGACGCGGTGTTCGCCATCAACGATCCGACGGCGATCGGCGCGCAGCTCGCCGCCAAGCAGCTCAACCGTTCGGAGTTCATCTTCACCGCCGTGGACGGCGCGCCCGACATCGAGAAAGAGCTGTCGTCCGGCAAATCGATGATCAAGGCCTCGGCCTCGCAGGATCCCTATGTGATGGCCGGGCAGTCGCTGACGATGGCGGCCGAATTGCTGGCCGGCAAGAAGCCGGCCGAGGCGACTGTGCTGCTCGATCCCAAGCTGATCACCGCCGAGAACCTGAAGGACTACAAGGGCTGGACCGCCGCTCGTTGATCCATCCTATAGAGGCGCGGCCGGTCCACCCGGCCGCGCCTGTCTTTTCCTCTTCCGTAAACCGGAGACGATCATGTCGCGCATCGGAATCCATTCTTTCGTCTGGTCGGCGAGTTCGGCGCAAAGCGAGCTCGAACGCACGCTGGCCAACACCAGGGAGGCCGGATTCGACCTGATCGAATTCTCCTATCTCGACCCCGCCAATGTCGATATTGGCGGGCTTGCCAAACGCATAGCCGATCTCGGCCTTGGCGTGGCGATCAGCATCGGACTGCCCGCGGATGGCGACATATCGAGCGCCGACAAGGCGATCGCGGCGCGCGGCGTCGATATCCTCAACCAGACCATCGCGCTGACGCGCGACCTGGGCGGCCAGAAAGTCGGTGGCATCCTGTCGACCAGCCATGGCCTGCAGACCGAGGCGCCGACGCGCGATCAATGGAACCGCAGCGCTGCCACGCTGGCCAAGGTCGCCGAGACGGCCAAGGCGGCCGGCGTCACGCTCAATCTCGAGATCGTCAACCGCTTCGAAAGCACTCTGCTCAACACATCAGCGCAAGGGCTGGCCTTCATCGAGGACACAGGCTCGGACAACATCTTCCTGCATCTCGACACGTTTCACATGAACATCGAGGAGGCCGATGTCGGGCTGGCCATCCGCCATGCCGCGGGCAAGATCGGCTATGTCCATATCGGCGAGAGCCATCGCGGCTTCCTAGGTACCGGTAATATCGATTTCGCCGCGATATTCGATGCGCTGACGGCCATCGGTTATGACGAGGACCTCAGCTTCGAATCCTTTTCGTCGGAGATCGTCGACGAGAACCTGTCGAAGAAGACCGCCATCTGGCGCAATCTGTGGACCGACAACATGGCGCTCGCCAAGCACGCGCGCGCCTTCATCGGCCTCGGGCTGGAGACGGCGCGGCGCAAGGCCGAACTCGTCTCGGCGCGCCACAAGCCGTAGAGCCCGACGCGGGCAAAACGCTGCCGGTTCTCATCGCACATGCATTGCTCCCGTCATGCGCATCGGCTATCCGACCTCCGCGGCACATGAAGCAGAAGGAGCCCGGCATGACGAACAAGACGATCCTCAAATTTGGCGCGGTCGAGCACGCGGAAGCCGGCGACCTGCCTGGCTGGATCGTGGTCGAGGGCCATCCGACCATGCAAACCGCCGTCCAGCACACGACCGAGGATGGCAAGGTGATGTCCGGCACCTGGCGGGCGTCCCCCGGCACCTATCATGCGACCTATACCGATTATGAGTTCGTACACATGATCGCCGGCCGCATCATCATCACCCCCGACGGCGGCACACCTGTCGAAGTGGGTCCCGGTGACGCCTTCGTGGTCGAAGCCGATTTCAAGGGAACCTGGAAGATCATCGAGCCGGTGACCAAGCATTTTGTGGTCCGGGTGGCCTGACGCCAGGCTGACCATATTTGAGACGTGGAAGCCTGCCCCGGATCGTCGTGGCGGGCTTTTTGCCACGTAGGTTTTGGTGATCCCGCGCAATCACCAGATGCACCGTAATGGGTCAGGAAGTCTGGCACGACATTTGCTGCTGTGGCGACGCGGCCATGAGGCCGTCTTGATCCACCGTGGCGGCAGCGATGTACTTTCCTCAGTTCCTCATCGGTATGATTGCAACGTCAGCGTCCGTAGCCATCTCGGCCTATCTCAAGACGGGTTCGCCATGGGCTGCCCTTGCATGGGCCGTTACAAGCGCGATTCTGTTGCAGATCGGTTATGTCGCGCTGGTTGTCGGACTGGTCAGTCAGCCGGCAACAGCGGCAGGGCGGGATTCGGGCGGGTCGGAGGTCCGGATGCCGGTGCGTCTGATGACGCTTATTGCCATCGCGGTACTCGCCACGATTGCCATGACAGACATGACTCGCGCGGATGACGATGATGCCTACTTCGACTGTGTCATTGGTAAGGCCGAGGCAATCATGAAGAAGCAGGCGCAAAGGGATGCCGAGGTGGCGCTGGCGAAGGCCTATGCGCTGTGCCAACCCATGCAGTCATCTCAGGAGGCGGAGATCAGCAGCGACCTGCTGTTGCCGGACCATGCTCGGGACCTATATCCGCTAGTGCATTTGTGATCGGACCGGTTCCCAAACTACCTGTCGCATTTCGAATAGTCCTGTACGGTCGCACTCCCGCAGTGAAAGGATAGTCTGGATGGTCAAGTTCAATTCCACGGCCAGGCTGATGGCCATGACTGCATTGGTGGTTTTCCATCAGGGGCTGGCAATGGCGCAGATGCCGGCACAGCAGCCGGATGCCAAGTCGTTCAAACTCGGCAAGCTCGATATCGTCGCTCTGCACGATGCTCAGTTCGTCAAACCCAATGATGGCAAGACCTTCGGCCTCGACCACAGCCCCGCGGAAGTCGGCGATGTGCTCAAGGCAGCGGGGGCACCGACCGATGCGATAACCCTGAGCGTCGATGCCTTGCTGGTGAAATCGAAGACGAGCGTCGTCCTGATCGACACCGGCGTCGGCGGCGCGCTGCAGGACAGCCTGGCCAAGGCCGGCGTCAAACCCGGTGACGTCAATGAAATCTTGATCACCCATTCTCACCCCGACCATATCGGAGGACTGGTCAAGGACGGAAAGCTGGCCTTTCCCAATGCCACGATACGCATGTCGGACGTGGAGTGGAATTTCGCCAAGTCCAACGAGGGGGTGGCCGACATCGTCAAGGTCATTGCGGGACACGTCAAACCGTTCAAGGCCGGCGCCCAGGTCGCCCCCGGCATCATCTCGGTGGCGCTCAAGGGTCACACTCCTGGCCATGTCGGCTATCAGATCAAATCCGGAAAAGAACGCCTGTTCGATATCGGCGATACCGTGCACAGCTCGATCCTCTCTCTCGTCAAGCCGGACTGGGCCGTGGCTTTCGACGGCGACAAGCCGGAAGCGGAGCAGAACAGGGCCACGACGCTGGCCGCGTTGGCCAAGGACCATGAAATGATCTTTGCGCCGCACTTCCCGTTCCCGGGTGTCGGCTACATCGAGAAGGATGGCGATCACTTCAAATGGGCGCCGAGCGAGTAGGCCAGCCGAAATTCCCAGTGCTCTACCGCAAAGAATGCGCCTGTTCGCCATCGTCGGATGACTGGTGATCCCGACAGGAATCGAACCTGTGACCTACAGATTAGGAATCTGCCGCTCTATCCTACTGAGCTACGGGACCACGCGGCCCGACACATAGCCGCTTCGGATCGTTTCGCCAAGAGGCCGGCCGCAGGCAAATCGGCCGACCCTTTGCGCTTCTGGCGTCAGGCGGCCAGCGCGGTTTCGGCCAGTTTCACCCAATAGCTCATGCCGTGCGGGATGGCCTCGTCGTTGAAATCATAGGCCGGGTTGTGCAGACCGGCAGTGTCGCCATTGCCGATGAAGATGAAGGCGCCGGGGCGGGCTTCCAGCATGTAGGAGAAGTCCTCGCCGCCCATCACCGGCTGGATGCCGCGGTGGACATGGGCGTCACCGGCGACATTGGCCGCGACGTCGCTGGCAAAGACCGTCTCGTCCGCATGATTGAAGGTCACGGGGTAATTGGCCTGGTAGTCGACTTCGATCCTGGCGCCGAAGGCTGTTGCCAGCCCGTCGCAGATGGTGCGGATGCGCTCTTCGGATTTCTTGGCGATCTCCTTGCGCAAGGTGCGCACGGTGCCGGCGATCTCGGCCGATTCGGGAATGATGTTGTAGGCGTCGCCGGCATGGAACTTGGTCACGGAGACCACCACGGCCTCGACCGGATCGGTGCTGCGCGAGGCGATCGTCTGCAAAGCGCCGACCAACTGGCTGGTGATGACGATGGGGTCGATCGTCCCATGCGGCATCGCGGCATGACCGCCCCTGCCTTTCACGGTGATGGTGAACTCGGCCGTCGCCGCCATGATCGGGCCCGGGCGGATGGCGAACTGGCCGACAGGCAGGCCAGGCATGTTGTGCATGCCGAACACTTTTGAGATGTCGAAGCGCTCCATCATGCCGTCCTTGACCATCTCGTTGCCGCCGCCGCCGCCTTCCTCGGCCGGCTGGAAGATCACAGCCACGGAGCCCGCGAAATTGCGCGTCTCGGCGAGGTATTTCGCGGCACCCAAAAGCATCGCCGTATGGCCGTCATGGCCGCAGGCATGCATCTTGCCGGGAACGGTCGACGCATAGGGCTTGCCGGTGATCTCGTTGAGCGGCAGAGCATCCATGTCGGCGCGCAGGCCGATGGTGGCGCCTTGGCCCTGGCGGCCGCGGATGATGCCGACGACGCCGGTCTTGCCGAGGCCGGTGACCACGTCATCGCAACCGAACTCTTTCAGCTTTTCGGTGACGAAAGCCGCCGTCTTGAAGACATCGAAGTTCAGCTCCGGCGTCTGATGCAGATGCTGGCGCCAGCCGGCAACTTCGTCCTGCATTTCAGCGGCGCGGTTCAGGATTGGCATGATGGTTCCATTTCGTGGTTTGAGCAGCCGGCTTCAGCCTGGTGTTTTGCAATTGTGGCCGGGCTTTTGCAATTGTGGCCGGTCTTTTGCGATTGTGATTGTCAGGCACTTTGCCATGTTGGCGTCACATAGGGTAAATAGCACCGCACCAATGCGGTCCGTTTTTGAGGGTCGGACTCATTATGCTGGCGGTCACGTAACGAAATCTTACGGAGCCAGAGGCGACTACGGCAAGAGGCGATTTCGGATTTGATCATGCGGCACAGGCATTTCCTCAAACTATTACCCGCTGGCGCAATCATGCTGGCGGTCCTGGCAGGGTCGGCGCTGGCCAATCCGGTGGTTGTCTTCGACCTGAAGAACGGCCAGATCCTGCAGCATCAGGATGCCTTCAAACGCTGGTATCCGGCCTCGCTCAGCAAGCTGATGACCGCCTATGTGACCTTCCGGGCGATCGCGGCCGGTGAAGTCCAGCTCGATTCGCCGATCAAGGTGACCAAGCATTCCGCCGGCGAACCGCCAAGCAAGATGGGTTTCAAACCTGGCTCGGTGATGCGGCTCGACAATGCGCTGAAGATGATGCTGGTCAAATCGGCCAATGACATCGCCATGGCGGTCGGCGAGAATGTCGGCGGCTCGCAAGCCGCCTTCGCCGAAAGGATGAACGCCGAGGCGGCGCGACTGGGCATGAACGGCACCCATTTCGTCAACCCGAACGGCCTTTACTCGCCGGACCAGTACACGACGGCGCGTGACCTTTCGGTCCTGGTGATGGCGATCCGCCGCGAGTTCCCGCAATATGCGCCGTGGTTCTCCATCGAAGGGCTTGCCGTCGGCAAGAAGGCCATCCCGAATTACAATCTGCTGATCGGCCGCTACCCCGGCGCCGACGGCATGAAGACGGGCTTTGTCTGCCCTTCCGGCTTCAACATGATCGGTTCGGCGACGCGCAACGGCCGCACGCTGGTCGCGGTCGTGCTTGGCGAGAAGTCGGCGGTCAGCCGTGCCGAGACCGCGGCAAAGCTGCTCGACCAGGGGTTCGACACGCCCGCCGCCGGCCCGGCAACCGTCGCGACGCTGGCGCCCTATGGCGATACGGTCTCGCCCAACGACATGCATGACGAGGTCTGCAAGAAGAAGACGCCGGAGGAGCAGTCCGAGGCGCCACCGGCGGCCGCCGCCAAGGACGTGCCGAAATCGCCCTATCAGGAGAAGCTCGACCATGCGCCGACGCTGGTTGCCGTCGGTCTCGGCGGCGCCACCGGTCCGGCGCCGAAGGCAATGCTCGAGCAAGGCGGCCAGGAATATGCCGACGTGCCGATCCCGAGCTGGCGGCCGGACCGGCCGGCGCCAACCGGCGCCGGTCCGGCCGTTGCCGGTTCCGCCGCGCAAGGCGATCAACCGGTCAAGGTCGCGAACTAACCTGATGAGCGGCTTCCCGATCCCTGTCTCGGTGCTGACCGGCTTCCTCGGCGCCGGCAAGACGACACTGCTCAACCGGCTGCTGAAGGACCCAGCGCTGGCCGATACGGCTGTCATTATCAACGAGTTCGGCGAGGTGGCGATCGACCATCTGCTGGTCGAGCAGGCCTCCGACGGCATCATCCAGCTTTCGGACGGCTGCCTGTGCTGCACGGTGCGCGGCGAACTGGTCGATACGCTGGCCGACCTGGTCGACCGGCTGCAGACGGGCCGTATCGCCCGGCTTGCCCGCGTCGTCGTCGAGACCACCGGGCTGGCCGACCCGGCGCCGGTGCTGCAGTCGATCATGGCGCATCCGGCCCTTGTCCAGGCATTCCGGCTCGACGGCGTCATCACGCTTGTCGACGCGGTCAACGGCAACGCCACGCTCGACGCTCATGTCGAGGCGGTCAAGCAGGCCGCGGTCGCCGACCGCATCGTGCTGAGCAAGGCCGACATGGTCACCGATGCCGGCGATCTCGAAACGCTGCGGGCCCGCCTGCGGCAGATCAATCCGGGTGCCGAACTGCTCGATGCCGGCAGCTCCAGGACAGGCGTAGCGGCGCTGTTTGATTGCGGCCTCTACAATCCCGCCACCAAATCCGCCGACGTGCGGCGCTGGCTCGGCGAGGCGGCGCATGATCACCACCATCACCATGACGGTCATGAGCACGGGCATAACCATGGCCACTATCACAGTCATGGCCATCGCCACGATCAGCGCGTGCGCTCCTATTCGCTGGTCCATGACGGCCCGGTGCCGTTTTCAGCCATAGAAATGTTTCTCGATCTGCTGCGTTCGACGCATGGCGAGCACCTGCTGCGCATGAAGGGCGTGATCGAACTTCGGGAAGATCCATCACGCCCGCTGGTCATCCACGGCGTGCAGAAGATCCTGCATCCGCCGGCGAGGCTGCCGGCCTGGCCGGACGGCCAGCGCGGCACGCGGCTGGTGCTGATCACGCTCGATATGCCCGAGGACTATGTGCGCCGGCTGTTCGCCGCCTTCACCAACCGGCCGTCGGTCGATACGCCCGACCGGGCGGCGCTGGAAAACAATCCGCTGGCGATCGCCGGGCGGTAGTCCTTACGACCCTTGTCCGCCGCGTTCGACCAGGAAGCGATGGCCGCCTGACATCGCCGCCGTTTCAATGAGCTGGTGGCCGGTATCCGCGCAGAAGGCGGGAATATCGATGACAGCCAGAGGGTCGGTGGTCTCGAGCCACAGCCGGCTGCCCGGCTTCATCCCGGCCAGGCGCTTCTTCGCCTTCAGCACGGGAAGCGGGCAGTTCAGGCCCTTGAGGTCGTAAATAGCGGTGTCCGCAGCCAAGATTGGGATCAGCCGCCGAACATGCCGAGCAGCTTGTTCTTCAGCTTCGTCACCCGGCTCTCATCGGCGCTAGCCGCCTGCGTTTCGGCCTCCGGTGTGGCCTCGCTGGGAGCGGCGATGGTGGCGGTGGCGACCGGGGCTTCCTTGGCGGCCTTGGCCGCTTCCTTCGCAGCCACGGCTTGCGCCTTCGCGGCCTCCTTTTCGGCTAGCGCCTGTGCCTTGGCGGCTTCCTTGGCTTGCTTGGCGGCCTCTATGGCGGCCAGCCTCTGCTCCTCGGCCTTCTGCTTGGCGGCTTTCTCGGCGTCGAGTGCAGCCATCTTGCGCCCCGCCGGCGAATCGATGCGGCCCATGCGTGCCGTCTCGCTCACCGAGCCATCATTGTTGAGCGACGGCGGCTCGATCGGTACCCGCTCGCCGCGCGCCCGGCGCTTCGACCAGTCGGAAACGATGCTGGCTTCCTTGATGCCCGCAATGGTCGGCTTGGGCGGCGGCACGCTGGCCTTGAGCGCGCTGTTGAAGGCGGCATCATAGGTGCTCTGATAGGCGTTGTAGGCGCTCTTCAGCGAATCCGGCTGCGTGGTCGCCGGGCAGGGGCCGGTCGGATCGAAGGTCTGGCCGTCGGCGGCGACCTGGTTGAAGACGTAGCGCTTCTCGCAGACATCGACCTTCGGCGGTACCTTGGTGACCTCGAAATTGTCGTAGCCGACCTTCAGCATCTTCCAGAACTCGTAGTTCGGGTCGTTGCGGTAGCGCGCCATGTTGGCGGCGGTCATGCGGAACGGAAAGGCCTCGACCTGGAACTCGGTCTGACCGCCCTGGAAGGCGTCGCGGCCGAAGGCATAGATCTGTTCGATCTGCGCGTCGGTCATCGAATAGCAACCCGAGGACGAACAGGCGCCATGCACCATCAGGTTCTGGCCGGTGCGGCCGTTGGCACGGTCATAGGCGTTTGGAAAGCCGATGTTGAAGGATAGATGGTAATTCGAGCGCGGATTCATCTGCGCCGGACGGACCGTGTAGAACCCCTCGGGCGCCTGGCGGTCGCCTTCGGTGTATTTGGGGCCCAGCTTGCCCGACCATTTGCAGATGTCGTAGCTCGCCACCATATCGTAGCGGCCATTGGTCTTGGCCTTCCAGATTTCGAGCTTGCCCTCTTCCTTGAAGATGCGCGCCATCACCGACGAGGTGCGAACCATCCCCTTGGCTCTCATGTCGGCGAGGATCTTGTCCGGCAGCGGCTTGTTGGCCTCCGGGGCAAAGTCCTTCATCGACGAATCATTGCAGCCGGCGATCGCTATCGAGGCGACGAGGGTTCCGGTGCGGGCAAGCTTGGCAAACATGGATACGGCTATGTCTCTTCTTTCGGGCCAATGGCTTCGCAACAGCCGAACCCGCATGCTGAACATCCACGGACCGTAAGCCCGTTAACCTTGAAAATTCCTTACCGCAAGCCTCGGCCAACGCCTTCAGCCAATTTCATTGAGCCGAATGCGACGGCATTTTTGTGGCGAAATTACTCATTGCCGCCATATTGCCGTGGGCGTGGTCCTCTGACGGCTCTGTTCCGCCGCAGGAGAAGGTCAGAGGCTGCGGCCCATCGCCAGATATTTCTCGCGGCGCTGTTCGCGGAAATCGGTGTTGGCGCCGGCGAAATCCTTCATCGTCTTGGCGATGAGGTCGCCGGTCGCGGCAATCACCGTTTCGGGGGCGCGCTGGGCGCCGCCCATCGGCTCGGGGATGATGGCGTCGATGACCTTCAGTTCGAGAAGATCCTGCGCGGTGATCTTCATGTTGGTCGCCGCGTCCTTGGAGCGCGTGGTGTCGCGCCACAGGATCGAGGCCGCTCCTTCCGGCGAGATCACCGAATAGATGGCGTGTTCGAGCATATAGACGCGGTTGGCGGTGGCGATCGCGATGGCGCCACCTGAACCGCCTTCGCCGATGACCACCGAGATCGACGGCACTTTCAGTGCAAGGCAGGCCGAGGTCGAGCGGGCAATGGCTTCGGCCTGGCCGCGCTCCTCGGCGCCGACGCCGGGATAGGCGCCCGCCGTGTCGACCAGTGTCAGCAGCGGGATCTTGAAGCGGTCGGCAAGCTCCATCAGCCGCACGGCCTTGCGGTAGCCCTCGGGGCGCACCGAGCCGAAATTGTGCTTCAGGCGGCTCGCCGTGTCCGAGCCCTTTTCCTGGCCGAGGATCGCCACCGGCTCGCCGCGGAAGCGGGCGAAACCGCCGACGATCGCCTGATCCTCGCCGAAATTGCGGTCGCCGGCGAGCGGTGTGAAGTCGCTGAACAGGCCCTTGATGTAGTCGACGCAGTGCGGCCTGTCGGAGTGGCGCGCCACCTGCACCTTCTGCCAGGGCGTCAGCGCCTTGTAGAGATCGCGCAGCGCGTCGCGCGACCGCTTTTCGAGCCGGGTGATCTCATCGGCGACGTCGACCGCCTCGCCGTTCTCGGCAAGCTTCTTGAGCTCGAGGATCTTGAGCTCGAGATCCTGCACCGGCTTTTCGAAATCGAGGTAATTGTACATGCTTGAGCGGACCGATACGTCGGAAGGCAAGGACTTCGGAACCGTTGAATCCAAGGCTCCGGGCGGTGAAATGTCGTCCTCACATAGCGATATGAGGCCTAGTCGGCAAGCGGATGATGATCGTTGACCAGCCGCACCAGCCGCTCCTCCAGCACATGGGTGTAAATCTGTGTCGTCGATATGTCGGCATGGCCAAGCAACTGCTGTACCGCCCTGAGATCGGCGCCGTTCTGCAGCAGGTGGCTCGCGAAAGCATGGCGCAGCACATGCGGCGATATCTTCGCCGAGGCGATGCCGGCCCGTGCCGCCAGCCCTTTCAGGTCACGGGCGAAGACCTGGCGCGAGAGATAGCCGCTGTCCGACGCCGCGGGAAACAGAAACGGGCTGTCCGCGAAGGCGGGCACTCCGGCCCTGGCGGCAAGCCAGGCGCGCATTGCCGTGCGCGCCTTGGCCGACAGCGGCACCATGCGCTCCTTGTCGCCCTTGCCGCGCACCATGAAGAAACGGTCGTCGCGCTGCGCCACCTTTACCGGCAGGCCGACCAGTTCGGAAACGCGCAGGCCGGTGGCGTAGAGCACCTCGACCAGCGCATGCAGGCGAAGAGCGGCCAGTCTGTCGTCGTGACCAAGCCCGGCATCGCCGGCTTCCCGCGCGGCGCGGTCGATCAGTCGGCCGGTGTCGGCCTCACTCATCGTCTTGGGCAAGGGGCGGCCCTTTTTCGGGCTGTCCAGAGTGCCGGTCGGGTCGTCGGCGCGCAGGCCCTCGGCGTAGAGGAATTTGAAGAACTGGCGGATCGCCGACAATTTGCGCGCCTGCGAGGTCGGCGCGAAGCCACGCGCGGCGATGTCATCGAGATAGGCGCGAATATCGGCGGCGGCCGCACCGGCCAGCCCGCCCGCGATCCCGATCGAAGCGTCTTCGAGGTCGCGGCGATAGGAGGAAAGCGTGTTTTCGGCAGCACCGCGCTCGGCGCTCATCATTTCCAGGAAGGCTTCGATGCGGGCGGCGCTGTTCATTGCCTATCGGTCAGTTTTCCTGAGGATTCAGTTTTTCTTGGGATTCAGCTTTTCGGGCGGGATGCGCACGCTCATCTCGGCTTTCTTCGGCTCGACGAACATCACCAGCGCGAACATCGTACCATAGGCAATGCCGGCCAGAATCGCGAGGGTGACGACAAAGCGAAACAGTGTCGGCATCAATTTTCGCCCGTCTTCTTGTTCTGCGTTTCCAAACCCTGTCCCCTTATGGGACGCCAATTCGGCCAATTCAAGGAAGAAGCGGAGGCCTGTTAGCAACTTCTGATGCAGGCGTATCTCGGCCGAGATAGGCTTGCCTGTGCTCGGCGCGCTTGACGCAAACCGGCTTTTCATGTCGATACGCCGGCAAAGGGGGCCAAGGGCGGCTTATCGTTTCAAGGGACGCTGAACCGCTCTATCTCTCTGGTTTTTACACTTTTCCTGGAATTGCTCTAGAAACAGCTGATGAACGCGCACCAGGCAAATCCTCCAGGCGAGACCCACGCCGCGCTGCTTGGCCGGCTGGGCAGCCGGTCCATCGTCTTTGTCGGCCTGATGGGCGCTGGCAAGACGGCAATCGGCCGCAAGGTGGCGACCATGCTGTCGCTGCCCTTCGTCGACAGCGACCAGGAGATCGAGAGCGTCTCGCGCATGACCGTGCCGGAGCTGTTCGAGCGCTATGGCGAGACCGAGTTCAGGGCGCTGGAACAGCGCGTCATCCTGCGCGTGCTGGAAAATGGCCCGCAAGTGCTGTCGACCGGCGGCGGCGCCTTCATGAACGCGCAGACACGGGAGGCCATCGCCGCGCACGGCGTCTCGGTGTGGCTGAAGGCCGAGCTCGACCTTCTCATGGACCGGGTTTCCAAGAAGCAAAACCGGCCGCTGCTGAAGAGCGCCGACCCCCGCGCCGTGCTGGAGCGGCTGATGGGCGAGCGTTATCCGGTCTATGCGACATCGGATGTCACCGTGCCGACCCGCGACGACCGCAAGGAGGTCATCGCCGCCGAGGTGCTCGACGCGCTGTGCCGGCATTTCGGCATCGATGAAATCGCAGCGACGGGCGGGGTTGAATCGTGAGCACTGATCAGCCCGTCACCGTCGAGGTCGGCCTTGGCGACCGCGCCTACGACATATTGATCGGTTCCGGCCTGCTGTTGCGCGCGGGTGAGGAGATTTCACGCCGGCTGCCCGGTACGCGCGCCGCTGTCGTCACCGACGAGAATGTCGCCGCCGCGCATCTCGACACGTTGAAGGCCGGGCTCGAGAAGGGTGGCATCCAGCCAACCGTCATCACCATGCCGCCGGGCGAGAAGACCAAGAGCTTTGCCCATCTCGAGGCGGTGGTGGATGGCATTCTGGCGGCCAGGCTGGAGCGCGGCGACGTCGTCATCGCGCTTGGCGGCGGCGTCATCGGCGATCTCACCGGTTTTGCCGCCGGCATCGTGCGGCGCGGCATGAATTTCGTGCAGATCCCGACCTCGCTGCTGGCGCAGGTCGATTCCTCGGTCGGCGGCAAGACCGGCATCAACAGCCCGCGCGGCAAGAATCTGGTCGGTGTCTTCCTGCAGCCCAAGCTGGTGCTGGCCGACACGGAAGTGCTCGACACGCTGCCGGTCCGCGAATTCCGCGCCGGCTATGCCGAACTCGCCAAATACGGGTTGATCGACCGGCCGGACTTGTTCGCTTGGCTGGAAGCGAACTGGGAAAAGGTGTTCGCCGGCGGGCCGGAGAGGGCACAGGCGATCGCCGAAGCCTGCCGCGCCAAGGCCGATGTCGTTGCGCGCGACGAGTTCGAGACCGGCGACCGCGCGCTGCTCAATCTCGGCCACACATTCGGTCATGCTCTCGAAGCCGCCACGCAGTATGACGGCGCCCGGCTCGTCCATGGCGAAGGCGTCGCCATCGGCATGGCGCTGGCTCATCGTTTCTCCTCGCGGCTCAATCTGGCCAGTCCCGACGACGCGGCGCGGGTCGAGGCGCATCTCAGCGCCGTAGGCCTGCCATGGCGGATGTCCGATATTCCGGGCGACTTGCCCGATGCCGAAGCGCTGCTTGCCTTCATCACCCAGGACAAGAAGGTATCGCGCGGCGCACTGACCTTCATCCTGACGCGTGGCGTCGGCCAAGCCTTCATCGCCAAGGACGTTCCGGCTTCGGAAGTGCTGTCGTTCCTCAGGGAGAGCCATCCAGTCAGCCGGAAAGCCGGCTGAGATGGACAACGAGATGGGCTGGATCGTCGTTGCCGTCCTTGCCATCCTCATCCTGCTGATCGTTGCGGTGCGCACGCGCCTTCTCGCCATGTTCGGCTACGAGCTGTCGCGCATCGAGCCGCAGCGCTCGAGCCAGGACGAACTGCGCGGCGCCGTCGACGATTTCCGCCGCGACGGCCAGGTGGTGCGCGAGGACCGCGACCGTATCGGCGGCCTGTTCGATCTCGAAGAGCTCGAAGTCTCCGATATCATGGTCCATCGCACCAACATGCGCTCGGTCAATGCCGACAACGCGCCGGAGGCGGTGGTGCGCGAGATCCTGCAGAGCCCGCACACACGCATGCCGCTGTGGAAGGGCTCGCTCGACAACATCGTCGGCGTGCTGCACGCCAAGGATCTGCTGCGGGCGCTGAACGAAGTCGGCAACGACTTTTCCAGGATCGACGTGATGAAGATCGCCTCGAAACCCTGGTTCGTACCCGACACCACGACCTTGCAGGAACAGCTCAACGCCTTCCTGCGCCGCAAGACGCATTTCGCCATCGTCGTCGACGAGTATGGCGAGGTCGAGGGGCTGGTGACGCTGGAGGACATCATCGAGGAGATCGTCGGCGAAATCGCCGACGAGCACGATATCGACATCCAGGGCGTCAAGCAGGAAGCCGACGGCTCCGTCGTCGTCGACGGCAATGTGCCGATCCGCGACCTCAACCGGGCGCTCGACTGGAACCTGCCGGACGAGGAAGCGACCACCATCGCCGGCCTCGTCATCCACGAGGCACAGTCGATCCCCGATGAGAAGCAAGCTTTTACCTTCCACGGCAAGCGCTTCATCGTCATGAAGCGCGACAAGAACCGGATTGCCCGGTTGAGGATCAGGCCGGTCGCCTGACGCCACCTGGGCGACGTTACCAATCGTTCATTGGAACTTCGCGGCGTCCCGGTGCATTTTGCGCCGGGCGGTCAGGAGAAGATGATGATCGATCGGCGAACCCTGCTTCTGGTTTCGATGGCGGCTTTGCTGCCAGCCGCGGCGTTTGCACGGCAGTCGTCGCCATCGGCCAAAACCTTCGACTACGGGCCGGCCAAGCTCGACATCTACGCGCCGGACGGCGCGAAAGACCTGCCTGTCGTCTTCTTCGTCCATGGCGGCGCCTGGGAGTTCGGCAAACGCAGCCAGGTCGGCGCCAAGCCGGCCTTCCTGCTTGCCAACGGCTTCTGCTTCGTCTCGATCGACTACCGCATGTTGCCGCAGGCCGATGTCGCCACCCAGGCCGCCGATGTGGAAAAGGCCTATGCCTATGTCAGAGCCAACATCGCCGGGCATGGCGGTGACCCAAAGCGCATCGTCGGCATGGGCCATTCGGCCGGCTGCCATCTCATCGCCTTGACCGGCCTGCGCGGTGGATTGCCCGGCGTCGCCGGGCTGCTGCTCGACGATACCAGGGCCTATGATCTCCCGGCGCTTCAAAAAAATGGCGGCATGGTGCGGGCCTATGCACGGGTCTTTTCCGATCCGTCGCAATGGGCCGCGCTTTCGCCGGCCAGCTATGTCGACGGCCGCCAACATCCGCCGACCTTCATCGCCTATTCGCGCGCCGAAGGCCGTGGCGAGGAATCCAAAGCCTTTGCCGAGCGCCTGCGCGCCGCCGGTACCAAAGTCACCCTGTTCGACGGTAGTGCCTATACGCATATGTCGATCAACCGCGATTTCGGCAGGGATGGCGACGCGCTGACTGCTGCCGCGCTGACATTCCTGAAATCGACGGTCGGTTGATCCCGCCGCCGTCCGCTCGCCCGTTGCCTGGATCAGGCTAAAAGCGGCGGCGGGATATTGCCGTGTAAGCGTCACTGGGTGCAATTGCTCCTCGTGAATGGGAGAAAATTGCATGAATGGCGCCGATGTCCTGTGCGACGTGCTGCTGGCCAATGATGTGACGGTGTGCTTCGCCAACCCCGGCACCTCCGAAATGCATTTCGTTGCCGCGCTCGACCGCAAACCTCAAATGCGCTGCATGCTCGGCCTGTTCGAAGGCGTGGTGACGGGTGCGGCGGACGGCTATGCGCGCATGACCGACCGCCCGGCCGCGACTTTGCTGCATACCGGCCCGGGTCTGGCCAACGGTCTGGCGAACATGCACAACGCGCGCCGTGCAAGGACACCGATGATCAACATCGTCGGGGACCATGCTTCCTATCATCTGCCGCTCGACGCGCCGCTCACCAGCGACATAGAGGGCCTTGCAGCGCCGATGTCGAACTGGGTTCGCCGCATCGCAGGACCCGACGATGTCCAGCGGGCCACGGAGGCGGCCTTTCGCGCCTCGCTGACGCCGCCCGGCGTCACGACGCTGATCCTGCCGGCGGATGCCGCCTGGGGTGGCGCCGACCCGGCCGCACCGGGCAAGGTCGTCCTTGCGCCGCCGCCGGCGATCGACATGGATGCCGTGCGCGAGATTGCTGCTGCGATCCGTGCCGCTCCGGGCCGTGTCGGAATGGTCCTTCGCGGGCGGGCGGCGCGCGCCGATCCGCTTGAGATCGCCGGGCAGATTTCGACAGGCAGCGATGTCCGCCTGTTCAGCGAGGTTCTGATCGCCCGCATGCAGCGCGGGCGCGGTCGTGTCGCGCCGACCCGCATCCCTTATCCGATCGATGCGGCAATAGCGGTCCTGCGGGATATCGATGTGCTGGTGCTGGTCGGCGGCAACGAGCCGGTCGCCTTCTTCGCCTATCCGGGAAAACCGGGCAGGCTCGTCCGCGAAGACTGCCAGGTGCTGACGCTCGCCGCCCATGGCCAGGACCTGCATGCGGCGCTGGAGGCGCTTCGCGACGAGCTCGGCGTCAGACCGTCTCAACCAACGCTATTCGCGACCGCTTTCCCGGATGAGCCAACGCCGAGCGGCGGACTGACGGAAGACGCCATCGCGCTGTCGGTGGCGCGAAAACTGCCGGACAATGCGATCGTCTGCGACGAAGCGGTCACCTCGGCGCGGCGTTTCTTCGCGCTGTCGGCCTTTGCCGCGCCGCATGATTACATGATGGGTACGGGCGGATCGATCGGCGGCGGCATTCCGATGGCAACCGGTGCGGCGATCGCCTGTCCGGACCGCAAGGTGATCAATCTCGAGGCCGATGGCAGCGGCATGTACACGGTGCAGGGGCTGTGGACGCAGGCGCGGGAAGATCTCGACGTGGTGACGATCGTCTTTTCCAACCGCACCTATGCGATCCTGCATGGCGAGATGCGCAATGTCGGCGTCAATGCGATCGGCGAGAACGCCAGGCGCATGCTCGACCTCGACCATCCGGCGCTGGACTGGGTGTCGCTGGCCAAGGGCATGGGCGTGGAAGCGGCCCGCGCCGACACTTGCGAGCGCTTCGACGCACTGCTGGACAGCGCTTTGTCGCGGCGCGGGCCGTTCCTGATCGAGGCGGTGATCTGAAGGCTCCGGATAGCGCCGTGGGGGTCTGAGCTACCAGCGCGTCTGTTCGCCCGGCGCCGCCGGCTCGATCGCCAGCGCGTGCACGCCGGCCTTCAATTCGTCGGCTAGCAGTTCGTTGACGGCGCGGTGGCGGTCGATGCGGCTCATGCCGGCAAAGGCGGCAGAGACGATGCGGACGCGAAAATGCGTCTCGCCGGTGCCGTCATAGGCGCCGTGATGGTCGGAGCCGTGATGATGATGGCCGGCGTGGAGATGGCTTTCGTTGATGATGACCAGCCGCTCCGGCGAAAATGCCTTGTTGAGCTTGTCTTCCATGGTCGCCTGTATGGACATAGCCGTCTCCGTTCACCACATATGGCTGGCGCGCTTGGGTAAAAACCGGAAACCGGTTTCACAAGAGGCCGCTGCCGCGCAACAAAATCCGTCATTCGCCTGCTTTATGCCGCGATTCAGCGGTTAGGGCGATGATCGTGAAAATGTCAATTCTTGTTTCGCATCTGCGAACGCCCCATAAATGGGTGAGATGAAGCCGTATCCCAAATATTTCGAGAAGATTCGCGTCCGCCCCGACAAGGACGCGGAGGTGAAGTCGCATTCGCCAATCTGTCAGTGGGACGGCTGCAAGGAAGCCGGCACGCACCGCGCGCCGGTCGGGCGCATGAAGGAGGGCGAGTATTTCCGCTTCTGCTTCGACCATGTGCGCGAGTACAACAAGGGCTTCAATTATTTCTCCGGCGTGCCGGACACCGAGGTCGCGCGCTTCCAGAAGGAAGCCATGACCGGCCACCGGCCGACCTGGAAGATGGGCGTCAACGGCGCCTCGACGCGTTCGTCGCCCGATATGGCGCAGATGCGCTCGGGCCGCGCCGGCTATTACAACCGCATGCGCGACCCGTTCGACCTGTTCAAGGGACCGAAGGATCCGCGCGAGGCTCGCGAGCGCAAGGCGAAGCCGCTTGAGGCCAAGGCGCTGGAAACGCTTGGCCTTGATACAAAGGCGACTGGCAAGGACATCAAGGCGCGCTATAAGGAATTGGTGAAGCGTCACCATCCGGATGCGAATGGTGGCGATAGAGGTTCGGAAGACCGGTTCCGCGATGTGCTGCAAGCCTATCGCGTGCTCAAACAGGCGGGCCTGTGCTGAGCGACCCTACGGTTCGTGTCGTTTTCCAACTTTCATAAGGTTGGAAAAGGCTCTAAGACCGCCCCCGAACAAAATCGATTGCCGGCGAAACGGGATGTTTCGCCCGTGGAGACGTTGAGAGATATGAACAAGGTCGATCGCGATATCGCCAACTTGCCCGACACGACGGTGTCGGTGAAGGAAAAATTCGGCTTCGACTCCAAGATGGTGGTGCCGGCCTATTCGGTAACATCGGAACATGTGCCCGATATCGATCCGGACTATCTGTTCGACAAGGCGACGACGCTGGCGATCCTCGCCGGCTTTGCATACAACCGCCGCGTCATGGTGTCGGGCTATCACGGCACCGGCAAGTCGACCCATATCGAACAGGTCGCCGCCCGCCTCAACTGGCCCTGCGTGCGCGTCAACCTCGACAGCCATGTCAGCCGTATCGATCTCGTCGGCAAGGACGCGATCGTCGTCAAGGACGGGCTGCAGATCACTGAATTCCGCGACGGCATCCTGCCCTGGGCCTACCAGCACAATGTCGCGCTGTGCTTCGACGAGTATGATGCCGGCCGCCCGGACGTGATGTTCGTCATCCAGCGCGTGCTGGAATCCTCGGGCCGGCTGACGCTGCTCGACCAGAGCCGGGTGATCCGTCCGCATCCGGCGTTCCGGCTGTTCTCGACCGCCAACACGGTCGGCCTCGGCGACACCACCGGCCTCTATCACGGCACGCAGCAGATCAACCAGGCGCAGATGGATCGCTGGTCGATCGTCACCACGCTGAACTATCTGCCGCACGACAATGAGGTGAACATCGTGCTGGCCAAGGCCAAGCACTATCGCGACGGCAAGGGCAAGGACATCGTCAACAAGATGGTGCGCGTCGCCGACATGACGCGCTCGGCCTTCATCAATGGCGATCTGTCGACCGTGATGAGCCCGCGTACCGTCATCACGTGGGCCGAGAATGCCGAGATCTTCGGCAACATCGGCATGGCATTCCGGCTGACCTTCCTCAACAAGTGCGACGAGCTCGAGCGCTCGGTGGTGGCCGAGTTCTACCAGCGTGCCTTTGGCGAGGATCTGCCGGAGAGTGCGGCCAACGTGGTGCTGGGCTAAGCAGAGCCTCGATGGCGGGTCCGGGCGACAATACGCGCAACAAGTCGAAGACGGGGTCTGAAGCGGACAGCTTCAAGCGCGCCGTCACCGTCTGCATGCGCGCCATTGCCGGCGACAAGGACATGGAAGTCGGTTTCGCCAAGGACAGGCCGGCACTCGCCGGCAGCCGCGCGCGTTTGCCCGAATTGCCGAAGAAGGCGTCGAAAACCGACATCGCCATCACCCGCGGCCTCGGCGATTCCATGGCGCTGAAGCGCGCCTGTCACGATCAACGCATCCACACCAAGCTGGCGCCGGAAGGCAAGGCGGCCCGCGCCATCTATGACGCCGTCGAGCAGGCCCGCGTCGAGGCGATCGGCAGCCGCGCCATGCAAGGCGTCGCCGACAATATCGGCTCGATGCTGGAGGACAAATACGCCAAGGCCAATCTGGTCGACGTCAAGGACAAGGCAGACGCGCCGATCGAGGAAGCGCTGGCGCTGATGGTGCGCGAGAAGCTGACCGGCCGGCCGGTGCCGAAGAGCGGCGAGCGGCTGGTCGAACTCTGGCGGCCCTGGGTCGAGGAGAAGGCCAAGGCCGACCTCGACGGGCTGTCGGCCAAGCTCGACGACCAGCAGGCCTTCGCCCGCGTCGTGCGCGACATGCTCGCCTCCATGGAGATGGCCGAGGAACTTGGCGACGACCAGGAAACCGAAGATTCCGAGGACAATGACGACAACCAGCCGCAAGGCGAGGAGCAGAGCGAGGAGGGCGGCGAAGAGGATTCCGGCTCCGAGCAGTCGCAGTCCGAGGATGCCGAGGCTTCGGCCGATGACGAACAATCGTCCGAGACGGAGGCGTCCGACGCCACCGCCGACGACCTGTCCGACGATGACGATGCGGATGCCGAGACGCCCGGCGAGGCGCGCCGCAACGACAATCCCTTCGCCAATCTGCCGAAGGAAATCGACTACAAGGTCTACACCACGGCCTTCGACGAGACGGTCGGCGCCGAGGAATTGTGCGAGGAAGAAGAACTCGACCGGCTGCGCGCGTTCCTCGACAAGCAGCTGGCCAATCTGTCCGGTGTCGTCGGGCGGCTGGCCAACCGGCTGCAGCGCCGGCTGATGGCGCAGCAGAACCGTTCCTGGGATTTCGACCTGGAAGAGGGCTATCTCGATCCGGCGCGGCTGGTGCGCGTCGTCATCGATCCGATGCAGCCGCTGTCCTTCAAGCAGGAGCGCGACACAAAATTCCGCGACACGGTGGTGACGCTGGTGCTCGACAATTCGGGCTCGATGCGCGGCCGACCGATCACGGTGGCCGCGACCTGCGCCGACATCCTTGCGCGCACGCTGGAGCGCTGCGGCGTCTCGGTCGAGATCCTCGGCTTCACCACGCGGGCCTGGAAGGGCGGCCAGGCGCGCGAGAAGTGGCTGAAGGACGGCAAGCCGCCGAACCCCGGCCGCCTCAACGATCTGCGCCACATCATCTACAAGTCCGCCGACCATCCGTGGCGCCGCGCCCGGCGCAATCTCGGCCTGATGATGCGCGAAGGCCTGCTCAAGGAAAACATCGACGGCGAGGCGCTGCTGTGGGCGCACAACCGGCTGATCGCCCGGCCGGAACAGCGCAAGATCCTGATGATGATCTCGGACGGCGCGCCGGTCGACGATTCGACGCTTTCTGTGAATCCGGGCAACTATCTCGAACGCCATCTGCGCGCCGTCATCGAGCTGATCGAGACGCGCTCGCCGGTGGAACTGCTGGCGATCGGCATCGGGCATGACGTCACGCGCTATTACAGGCGCGCCGTTACCATCGTCGATGCCGAGGAACTGGCCGGCGCCATGACCGAGCAACTGGCTTCGCTGTTTGCCGAGGAAAGCGCCCGCGACACGCGGCGCGGCGGCATGCGGCGCGCCGGATGATCTTTTCGCGGGCTGCGTTTCGGCGAACGGTCCTTGCCGCTAGCGCGCTCGCCGGCGTGGCCTTTTCGCCGGCGATTGCCGCCGGGCCGGCCGCAGTCGAGCCGGTCGAGGTGTCGGCGCGGCCGATAAGCCAATTCAAGATCGGACATGAAGAGAAGCAGTTCGGTCCGCTCGAATTCGTCGGCGGGCTGGAAATGACCTCGAAATCGCGTGATTTCGGTGCGCTGTCGGCCTTTCGCTTCCTGAAAGCGGGCAGCGATTTCATCGGCGTGGCCGACACCGGCTACTGGTTCTTCGGCACGGTGGCGCGCGACGTCGACAGGCGGCCCGTGGCCGTCCAGAACTTCCGCATGCAGCAAATGGTCGACCAGAGCGGCCAGCCGATCGACGAGAAATGGGAAGTCGACGCCGAAGGCCTCGCCGTCAAGGATGGCGTCGCCACGGTCGGTTTCGAGCGCAACCACCGCGTCGCCCAGTTCCGGATCGATCCGGCCAACATGAAGGCGCCATTCAAGCAGCTGGATTTCCTGGTGCCGGCACGCGAGCTGCGCCAAAATCGCGGCTTCGAGACCGTTACCCATGCCAATGCCAACGGCCAGCACCAGGGTGGTCTTGTCGTGGTCTCGGAAAAGAGCCTCGACAAATCAGGCAACATCTATGCCGCCATCATCGAAGGTCCGCACAAGGGCGTCTTTACCGTCAAGCGCAACGGCGATTTCGACATCACCGATGGCGCCTTCCTGCCCGATGGCGACCTGTTGCTGCTGGAGCGCAGTTTCACCATGGCTGGTGGCCTCAAGATGCGGCTGCGGCGCATCTATGGCGAGAGTGTCGAGAAGGGCGCCGTCGCTGACGGACCGGTGCTGCTGGACGCCGACATGGGCTACCAGATCGACAATATGGAAGGGCTCGACGTCTGGACCCGCGACGACGGCGCGCTGATGGTGTCGCTGATCTCCGACGACAACCACTCGATCCTGCAGCGCAACCTCTATCTGGAATTCATCCTGCATCAGGATTGAATGGCGGGGGCCTGCTCGTCACGTCCGCGAGCCGTTGACCGCTATCCAGATGACATGACGCGCGCCACGCTTGCCGTTGGCGCGCGTGTTGACCTCCTCGACCGTGAAACCGGCCTGCTTCAGCCGTCGTGTGAAGCCGGCATCCGGTCCTTGCGACCACACTGCCAGCACGCCGCCCGATTTCAAGGCCGCGCGCGCGGCGGCGAGGCCAGCGAGGCTGTAAAGGGCATCGTTGCCCTTGTGGACGATGCCTTCCGGGCCATTGTCGACATCGAGCAGGATGGCGTCCCAGGCCGCGGGCTCGGATCGTATCAAGTGCCCGACATCGGTCTCCCGGATGGTGACGCGGGGATCGTCGAGGCAACCGCCAAACACCTCCGCCATCGGGCCGCGTGCCCAGGCGACGACCGCCGGCACCAGTTCCGCGACGACGATGCTGGCGTCGTTGCCGAGTTCTGCCAAGGCGGCGCGCAAGGTGAAGCCCATGCCAAGGCCGCCGATCAGGACCCTAGGCCGCCGATGGCCCGCAACCCTCTGGCAGGACAGTTTCGCCAACGCTTCCTCGGAGCCGCTGAGGCGGCTGTTCATCAGCTCGTTGGTGCCGAGCATGATCGAGAATTCGGCGCCGCGCCGCTTGAGGCGCAGCTCCTGCGCACCGTCCGGGGTCTTGGCCGAATCAAGCTGGACCCAGGGGATCATGATCTTTGCCCGACCATGATCTCATCCCAAAACCGGAGACCAGGTTTCGCTGACGCGGACCTTCGGTTCGGGATCATGGTCTAAGCCATGACTGCCGGCTGGCTCCAGCGGGCGGCAAGCAGCCGGTAGGGGATGAGTGCGACCACGGCGATGATCAGCTTCACGCTGAGGTCCCCGAATGCCCAGGAAACCCAACGCATGGCGTCGATATGGAAGACGCCCATCAGCGGCGCCGTTTCGAGCGCGAAGCTGTCGTTCGGGCCGGCAAAGGCGAAAGCGGCCGAGAAAGCGACGGTGAAGAAGACCA
The DNA here is from genome assembly GCF_013170725.1 of Mesorhizobium erdmanii. NCBI lineage: Bacteria > Pseudomonadati > Pseudomonadota > Alphaproteobacteria > Hyphomicrobiales > Phyllobacteriaceae > Mesorhizobium > Mesorhizobium erdmanii. The sequence goes on from NZ_CP033361.1 coordinate 1,599,395, forward strand.
TCGTGTCGAACACCGAGCCGACCAGCGTGCCGACGATCGGCGCCCGCCACCAGCTCTGCCGGCGCAGCCGGTTGAACACGGTGACGTCGAGCAGTTGCGCGGACAGGAAGGCTGCACCGGACGCGGCGGCGATGCGCACCAGCCGGTCGGCCGCCGTCTCGAATTCGATCAGGCCGTGGCGAAACAGGAAGGGCGGCACCAGGATCGAGCAGACCACTGCCGTCATGAAGCCGACAAAGACGATCCGGCGCGCCACGGCAGGCCCGTAGCGGCGGTTGGCAAGGTCGGTGACCAGGAAGGAGAAGGGATAGGTGAACGCGCCCCAGGTGAGCAGGTCGGCCAGCGACAGGCCGCCGATCTGGCCCTGCATCGGGAACTGCACGAGGATGTTCGATGCCACGACGACAAGCGCCATGGCGGCCACGAAGGGCAAATATCGCGAGAAGGAACTCATTTTTTTATCCTGGGTAATGGAACCAGAGGAGCATTTTGCCGAAACCGGATCACGCTCGCTTTGTTCGGGGCATCGGACCCGAGAACCGCTTCGCGGCTTCGATCCGATGCTCACAGGCCAACAGCAAGTTGGCCGGCGGCCGACTAGAAGTTGGCCGGGGCGGTTGTCCCCCGCCTGAAAGAATTAAGCGGCCGCCTGCTCGGCGATCTTCTTGGCGATCTGCTTCTTCAGCAGACGCGCGCGCTGCGACAGTTCCTTGACGTCGGCCTTGGCCAGGAAAGCGTCGAGACCGCCGCGATGTTCGACCGAACGCAGCGCGTTGGCCGAGATGCGCAGGCGCACATTCTGGTTCAGCGCTTCCGAGATCAGCGTCACATTGACGAGGTTCGGCAGGAAGCGACGCTTGGTTTTGTTGTTGGCGTGGCTCACATTGTTGCCGGTCATGACTGCCTTGGCAGTGAGTTCGCAGGTGCGGGACATAATTCTAACCTTCAATTCTCTCGGGACCTGCCAAACCCTTGTGCCCACGCCGGGTGGCGCGCGGTTCTGGTCAGGCGGCCTTATGGAAAAAGTTGGCGTTCCATAGTTGCATTTCACCGATGCGTCAAGCTCCGGCTTCGCCACGGAAGCGCTCGGCATTTCATATTAAGGCCGGATTTCATCCTATAAGCAGTCTCATAGGGACATGCCAGACCGGAGTCGCCCGCTCCGGCCGAAAATCAAGGATCCGATCCCGCCATGCCTCGTTTGCCTCACGCGCTCGTTGCCGCGCTTGCCATCGCCTTGCCGTCCGCCGCATCGGCGGCCTCGCCGCAGTCTTTCAAGGGCGAATACACGGTGTCGTTCCTTGGCCTCTCGATCGCAAGATCGACCTTTTCCAGCCACTACGAGAACGGCGTCTATGCCATCGAAGGCACCGTCAAGTCAGCGGGGCTGGCCAAACTGTTCGATGACACGCGGGGCACGATCTCATCCAAGGGCACGATTTCGGGCCAGAAGATGGTGCCGCAGGCGTTCCGCGCCGACTATACCTCCGGCAAGAAGGTGTCCGCGATCGACATCCGCTTCACCAATGGCGGGGTGACCTCGACGCAGGTCATTCCGGCGCCGGGCAAGCGCGATCCCAACAATTGGGTGCCGATCGGTGCCGGCGACCTGGCATCGGTGCTCGATCCGATGGCCGCCACCGTCATCCATGCCGACAGTCTCGACCAGGTCTGCGGCCGCACGGTGAAATTCTACGATGGCGAGATGCGGGCCGACCTGACGCTGGCCTACGATTCGAAAGGCACGATCTCGGTGCCGGGCTACAAAGGCGACACCATCACCTGCCGGATGGGCTTTGAGCCGGTGGCGGGCTATCGCAAGGGCCGCAAGGCGCTCAACTATCTCGAGAACAAAAGCCGCATGATGGTGACGTTTGCACCGCTCGGCCAAACCGGGGTATATGCGCCGATCCACGCCACGGTTGGAACGCAGATCGGCACCTTGACCATCAGCGCCGGGCGTTTCGAAGCGGTACAATAGGCCTGCCCCCGGGAATTGGGCGCGCCACGGGAGAGGGCATGGCGCGCGCAACACTGATCGGCTTTTCGGCGGTCGCCATGTGGGCGCTTTTGGCGCTGCTCACGGATGCTTCGGGCAAAGTGCCGCCGTTCCTGTTGTCGGCGATCACCTTCTCGATCGGCACCGGCGTCGGGCTTGTCGCGCGGCTGTTCATGCCGGCCGCCGACAAAAGCCAGAAGATACCGCCGCAAGTGTGGTTGATCGGCATTGCCGGCCTGTTCGGCTACCACTTCTTCTATTTCACCGCTTTGCGCAACGCGCCGGCGGTCGAGGCGAGCCTGATCGCCTATCTGTGGCCGTTGCTGATCGTGCTCGGCTCGGCGCTGATGCCAGGCGAAAAACTGGCCTGGAACCATGTCGTCGGCGCGCTGCTCGGTCTTGCGGGAACAGTGCTGATCGTCACCAAGGGCGGCGGGCTGGCCTTCGATGCGCGCTACGCCTTCGGCTACGCCATGGCCGCCGTCTGCGCGGTGCTGTGGTCATCCTATTCGCTTTTGTCGCGGCGCTTCCCGTCGGTGCCGACCAGCATCGTCACCTGGTTCTGCGCGGCGACCGCCGTGCTGTCACTTGTCTGCCATCTGGCGCTGGAGCAAACCGTGCTGCCTGAAAGCACCGGCCAGTGGCTGGCGGTGCTCGGCCTTGGCCTGATGCCGGTGGGCGCCGCCTTCTACGCCTGGGACATCGGCGTCAAGCGCGGCAACATCCAGGTGCTGGGTGCGGCAAGCTATGCGGCGCCGCTTTTGTCGACGCTGGTGCTGATCGCGGCCGGCGTCGCCGAGCCGTCGCTGCGCATTCTAGCCGCCTGTGTGCTCATCACCGGTGGCGCGGCCCTTGCGGCGAAGTCGCTGTTCCAGCGCAAGCCGACAACAGCCGAAGGCGGGGCATCCGAAGGCGGAGCCCGGGCATGACCATGCCGTTTGCCGGCGGCATCGACGCCAATGCCAATGCGACGCTGACCTTTTCGTTGGTGGCGGCGGTGATCTATGCCTTCACGCTGGGCATGCCGCCAACGCTTGCCCGCTCGGCGGCAAAGACGCTCGCGGTGGCGATGCTTGCCGTGCTTTCAGCACTGCAAGGCGGCCCGCTGTTGCTGGTCGTCGCCCTTGCGCTCAGCGCCATTGGCGACGCCTTCCTGTCGCGCGACGGCGAAAAGGCGTTTCTCGGCGGACTGGCGAGTTTTCTCGTCGCTCACATCGTCTACATCGTGCTGTTCCTGCATGTTGGCGGCGGTCTCGGATTGCTTGGCGCCGAATCCTGGCGCGGGGCGATCGCGCTGGCATTGGCGGTGTTTGTCATCGTCATGCTCGCTGCGCTGTGGCGTCGCGTCGGCCCCAGCCTGCGTATCCCGATCGCCTGTTATGTCGTGGCGATCCTGGCGATGGGCATGGCGGCGCTGACCACCAACAGCACCTGGGTTATCGGCGGCGCCGTGCTGTTCATGGCATCGGACGGGCTGCTCGCCACGGAAAAGTTCCTGGTGGCGGCCATCTCGCCGCATCGCGGCTGGATGCGTTTTGCCGTCTGGGTCTTGTATTACGCCGCCCAGCTGGCGATTACGCTGGGTTTCCTGCTGGGGTAGGAGTCCATGCTGGCTCGGCCAGTTCGAAGGCGGCGAACTCAAAACCCGGCGCGACCGTGCAGCCAACCAGCGTCCATTCGCCGAGGCTACGAGCCGATTGCCACCAGCCGGCCGGCACGATGATCTGCGGCCGTTCGCCCCCGGCCAGATCGATGCCCAGCACCTGCTCTATGACGGCGCTGCCGTCTTCCCACATCGACAGCGCCAGTGGCGCGCCTGCATGGAAATGCCAGACTTCGGCGGCGTCCCTGACCCGATGCCAGGCCGAAAGCTGATGCTCCTCCAGCAGAAAGTAGATGGCGGTCGAATGGCCGCGCGGACCGCCGGCTTCGTCGCGGAAGGTTTGCGCGTACCAGCCGCCTTCGGGATGCGGTTTCAGTCCGAGTGTCGCGATGATTTCTGCTGAACTGGTCATCGGTCGAAGGCCCGCACGCTCAAAAATTGTCCTTGCGCTTGCGGATCTCGGCGAACACCTCGGCATCCCCGGCCTTTTCCATGCCGAGATGCTTGCGGATCGCCGGATCGTGCCAGCGCAGGAAAGGATTGGTCGACAATTCCTCGCCGATCGTCGTCGGCAGCGTCGGCTTGTTGTCGGCGCGCAGCGCCTCGATCCTGGCGGAGCGTTCCTTCAATGCCGAATTGGTCGGGTCGACGCTAAGCGCGAAACGAGCGTTGGCGAGTGTGTATTCATGGCCACAATAAATCACCGTCTCGGCGGGAAGGGCTGCAAGCTTCTTCAGCGATTCGTACATCACCGGCGGCTTGCATTCGAACAGCCGCCCACATCCCAGCGCGAACAGCGTGTCGGCGGTGAACGCTACTTTCGACGCGGGCAGATGATAGGAAACGTGGCCGGCGGTATGGCCGGGGGTGGCGATCACTTCGATGCGCTCGTCGCCGAGATGAAGGACGGAGCCCTCTTCGACGGTTTCGTCGATGCCGGGGATCTTGGCCTTTTCCGCCTCCGGGCCGACGATGCGCAGCTTGAAGCGCTCCTTGAGCGCCAGATTGGCCTCGACATGGTCCATATGATGATGCGTGGTCAGGATCATTGTCGGCGTCCAGCCGGTGCGCTTGAGCGCGGCCAGGATCGGCGCTTCCTCAGGGGCGTCGATGATCGCGGTCTGTCCGCTTTTGGGATCGTGCACCAGCACGCCGAAATTGTCGCTGCGGCACATGAACTGTTCGATTTCGACCGCCATCACATCTCTCCATTAGTTGCCGCAGACATAGGGCGTCGGCGCGTGGATGTCATCCTGGCGATGACAAATGTCACTCCTGGATGTCGGCCACAGTGGAGCGCTTTTGTTGAAACCTGCCGGTATCGCGGCTACATCCCTGAAATGCATTCCGACATCGTCGACCTTCGCTCCTTCTATTCGACAACGCTCGGCCGGTTCGCCGAGCGCTCGATCACCATGGCGCTGTCGTCGATATGGGCCACTGTCCCCAATGAACGGCTGGTTGGTCTCGGCTATACCTTGCCCTGGCTGGAGCGTTTCGGCACCGACGCCGAGCGGGTCTTCGCTTTCATGCCGGCGACGCAGGGCGCCGTGGTCTGGCCGGCGACAGGGCCGACGTCGACGGCGCTGGTCTTCGACGAGGAACTGCCGCTGGTCGATTCCTGCATCGACCGCATGTTGCTCGTCCATTCACTCGAACATGTCGAAAATCCGCGCGAGACGCTGAACGAGATCTGGCGGGTGCTGTCGCCCGCGGGCCGCGTCGTCATCGTCGTGCCCAACCGGCGCGGTGTCTGGGCGCGCTTCGAGCATACGCCGTTCGGCAATGGCCGGCCGTTTTCGCGCGGGCAATTGACGGAGCTGCTGCGCGAGGCGAATTTCACGCCTGCCGCATGGTCCGACGCCCTGTTCTTCCCGCCATCGCGGCGGCGCTTCATGATGCGCTTCCACAATGTGCTGGAACGTGCAGGCCGGCGGCTGTGGCCGATCTTTTCCGGCGTCATCGTCGTCGAGGCCCAAAAGCGGCTGTATCAAGGCGTGCCGGTCGCCCAGCGCGCCTCGCGCCGCGTTTTCGTGCCTGTGCTGTCGCCACACGGCGCGACGCGGCTCGGACGTCGGGCCGAGGCCGGAGGCGCGACCGCACCGGCTCGCCAAGTGAAACCTTCGTGATCAAGGTGGTAACCTTGCTCGCGCGGCATTTTTCCGACCTATCTCTCTCGCGGACTGGTTGACCGGCAGCGGCGGTCGGCTCTCTTCATCCGGTTCAGCATCGCACCTGAACGCAAGGACCTCTGATATGGCTGATCAATTGGACAATCAGGCCACCGTTCAGCCGGTCGCTGTGGCCAGCAGCCTGCGCGATCAGGTGACGACGATCAAACAAGCGCTGGTGGGCTCGCCGGTTCGCAAGTGGCTGCTGTGGACATCGGTCGGCATCATGGCCGTCATCATCGCGACGTCGATCGGCCAGGTCCTGCTCAACCGTTGGAACCAGCCCTTCTACGATGCGCTAGCGCGCCGCGACATGGCGGCCTTCCTGCACCAGCTCCTCGTCTTTGCGATGATCGCCGGCGGACTTCTGGTGCTCAATATCGGCCAGACCTGGCTCAACCAGATGATCCGGCTGAAGCTGCGCGAGGCGCTGACGCTGGACCTGATCGACCAGTGGATGCGGCCGGCGCGCGCCTTCCGGCTGGCCAATGCCGGTGCCATCGGCGTCAATCCCGACCAGCGCATGCAGCAGGATGCGGCGCATCTGTCTGATCTGTCGACGGACCTCGGCGTCGGGCTCTTGCAGTCGCTCATCCTGCTCGTGTCCTTCGTCGGCGTGCTGTGGGAGCTGTCTTCGGGTTTCGTCTTCCACGTCAATGGCTGGGCGCTGGCCATACCGGGCTACATGGTCTGGGCCGCGTTCCTCTATGCCGGCACCGCCTCGTGGCTGAGCTGGCTGGTCGGACGACCGCTGATCAGCCTGAACAGTGACCGCTACACACGAGAGGCGGAGCTGCGCTCCTCGATGGTGCGGGTCAACGAGAATGTCGATGCCATCGCGCTCTATCATGGCGAGGATGATGCCCGGCGACGGCTTGAGCTCGACCTCGGTACGGTGCTGGGCGCCATGCGACGCATCTACACAGCCCAGATCAATCTGTCCTGGGTGACCGATACCTATGGCTGGATCACCGTCGTGGCGCCGATCCTGGTCGCCTCGCCTGTCTATTTCTCGGGCGATATCAGCTTCGGCGGGTTGATGATGGCGGTCGGCGCCTTCAACCAGGTCCACTCTTCGTTGCGCTGGTTCATCAACAATATCGGCAGCATCGCCGATTGGCGGGCCACGCTGATGCGCGTTGCCGATTTCCGCATCGCGCTCAATGAAACAGATGTGCTGCACGACACCGAAAAGCGCATCACCTTCGATCAAAACGCCAATGGCAGCCTGACCTTCGAGACGCTTCATGTGGCTTCGCCCGAGGGCTGCACGAAACTCTCCGACAAGCATGTCGAGATTCGAGCTGGCGAACGCGTTATGATCACCGGAGAGCCGGGCGCCGGCAAGACGCTGTTCTTCCGCGCCATTGCCGGGCTTTGGCCGTGGGGCAGCGGAACCATAGGCCTGCCGGCGGGAGAAACCCTCATCTTCGTGCCGCACGTCCCGTATTTGCCGGCCGGCACCTTGCGCGAAGTGCTCAATCACGCCAACGGGCATGCGCCGGCGACCGATGCCGATATTGCGGCGGTGCTGGCCGAGGTTGGTCTCGAGCGGCTGTCGTCCTCGCTCGACCGTGTCGGGCGCTGGGACCATGAATTGGGCGATGACGAACAGCGTTTGCTGGGCGTGGCCAGGCTCGCATTGCGGCAGCCGAAATGGGTAATCATCGACGAAGCCATGGATGCGTTCGACGGGCCCTCGCTGCGGCGCGTGCTGTCGATGCTGGAGAAGCATCTGAAGGGCGCTACGATCATCAACATCGGACGCGGCCAGCACAACCCTCAGTTCTTTCCGCGCGGCCTGACGATCGTGAAGGATTCCGATGCTCAGGCGCTGAAGCCCGCCCGCGTCCGGGCCGGCGCCATCGATCCGCCGCCGGCTGCCGCCCGCCGCAAGAAATAGGGCCGTTTTCGCGTACTGTCGCGGCGAGCTTTATTTTGCCGCGATCGCAAAGGAAGATTTCCCGGAGAAGCGAACCTTGGCGGTGGCGATGCTCGATGCCCTGCGCCTGCTTGCCTGTCTTGCCTGTACCCAGCCAATGCCCGTTGCGTCGCCATCGGAGGCGCTGGCTGTCGACGTCGAACTGGTGCTGGCGGTCGATATCTCGCTGTCGATGGACGAGAAGGAATCTGCCCTGCAACGCGCCGGTTATGTCGAGGCGTTGCGGCATACCGACTTCATCCAGGCTGTCCGATCCGGCAATACGGGCCGCATCGCCATCGCCTATTTCGAATGGGCCGGCACGGTGCGCGATGACGCGATCATCGGCTGGCAGATCATCGACAGCGCCGAGAGCGCCAACAGCTTCGCCGACAAGGTGGCGGCGCGGCCGTTCTGGAGTTTTCGCGGCACCTCGATTTCCACGGCTCTTGCCTTCGGCGCCGGGCTGTTCGACGGGACGAATTTCAAGGGCGAACGCAGCGTCATCGACATATCGGGCGATGGTCCGAACAATATTGGGCCGCCGGTCACCGCGATGCGCGATGCGGCAACCGCCAAAGGCATCGTCGTCAACGGCCTGCCGATCCTGATCAATCCGTCGCCGACCTTCAGCCATCTCGACCAGTACTATGCGCAGTGCGTGACCGGTGGTCCTGGTTCCTTCGTGCTGCCGATCCACGCGGCTGCCGAATTTTCAACCGCCATCCGGCGCAAGCTGATCCTCGAAGTGAGCGGCGTCCAGGACAAGGCCAGGGCCATACCCGTCGACGCCGACGCGCCGATCGACTGTCTGCGGGGCGAACGCGACAGGCGGTTCCTGTCGGATCCCTATTTCCCCGAACTCGACCGGTGAGCCGCCGGCGGTCACGCCGGCGCGGCTCTAACCCTGGAGCAATCTGAAAGGGTTCTCTTCAGCGCAGCTATGAGCGTTAGCCGCGAACTTCATTGTAGAGGTCGCGACGCGTGCGTCGGCCACAGACATAGCCATTGACCAGCTCCGGCAGGGAATAGCCGAGCGCTGACGATGAGCGGTTGGTCATGTATCCGGCAAATGCCTGAGGTATACGGCCGTTGAGAAGATCGGCGAGGATCTGCCGCGCGATCATGAAAGGCGGGATGTGCGGATAGCGGCGGGCGATATCCGGATGTTTGGCCATCAGGCTCGCATAGGCTTCGATATAACCGCCCCGGCGGCTCGAGATCGAGTTCTGCGAATTGTGCTTCGTCCAGTCGATGTCGCCGGACAATTGCGCGCCGAAGCGTGCGGCGAGACGCAGCAGCAACTCCCGGTCCTGCATCCGGTTGATGTCGCTGTCATAGCCGCCTATGGCCAACAAGGCCTCGCGACGAGCCGTTATCGCCGAACCGGCGACGAAAGCTGTCTGCACAAACACCGCGCGCTCCAGCATGGGCGGGCTCAGAAAGGCGGTGCGGTTGACACAATTGGTGGTTCGATTTCCTTTCAGGGAAACGTATGAGGAGAGCAGCACCTGAAGTGCGGGATTGTCCTCGAACCAGGCCAAGGTCCGTTCGAGCCGGTGTGGCAGGTAGACATCGTCGGAATCAAGAAATGTTACGATAGGCGCGCTCGCCCGCTCGATGCCGGCATTCCTGGCGGCGTTGGCGCCGCGCCATTTCGCGCCGATATAGACCAGCCGTGGGTCATGAATGCGGGCCAGCGCCGCACCGGTGCCGTCGGTCGAGCCATCATCGACGACAATGTGCTCAAGCCGCCGTAGGCTCTGGGAAAGCACGCTTTGCACGGCGCGCAACAGCGTCTCGCGCCTGTTATGCGTCGGCGTGACGACCGTGATGAGGGGAGGGGTGTCTGCGTTGTCGGACACGTCGTATCGGCTCAATCCCCGGCTAGGCGGCTTCGATTTTTTACAGTGACCGGACGGATACAACCATCCCTTTTCACGTCTCGGCTCAGATACGAGACGCTACAGAAGACATGTCCTGATGTCATGCTTTCGACCAGGGTTCCCATCTCGCGAAGACGATGAATTCGCCGTTCCGTGACTCGATGGCAACACCGCTGCGGGCCGAACTCCGTGCGGTCGCGTGTCTTCGTGCGGGTTGCTGTCGCGCCTTTTCCATTACCTCTCGCGTAATCGCACTCCCTCCTGTCCCCTGGCACATTGCGTCCATCGAGCCGGTAAATCGGCTTCGATCGACAAAGGAGTTGCGTCATGACCGCCTACGCCGTTGCCCATATGCGCCAAGTCACGATGGGTCCGCAGATCGTCGAATATCTGCACAGGATCGATGCCACGCTGGAACCTTTCGGCGGCCGCTTCCTCGTCCATGGCGGCGATGTCGAGGCGGTCGAGAACGAATGGCCGGGTCATCTGATCATCATCGAGTTCCCCGATCGGCGACGGATGCGCGGCTGGTATGGGTCGCCCGCGTATCAGGCGATCCTCTCGCTGCGCACCGATAACTCGGACTCCGTCGTCATCATGGTCGACGGCGTCGAGCATCCGCACAAGGCGACGGATGTTCTGCGATAGGTTGGCCGATGCGCCTATCGCTTCAGCAGGAACACCGCCTGCTGGCCGAAGAAGTTCCAGAACCACCAGGGCATGGACAGGCCGATCTTCTGGCCGGCGGCATCGAGCGCGGTTGCCTTTTCCACCGTCGCGCCGAGTTCCTCGCACAGATTGACGAAATCGCGGATGGTGCAGAAATGGATGTTGGGCGTGTCGTACCAGGAATAGGGCAGGTCCTTCGTTACCGGCATGCGGCCGTTGACGAACAGCGACAGGCGCACCCGCCAATGGCCGAAATTGGGGAAGGACACGATTGCCCGATTGCCGATCCGGAGCAGTTCGTCGAGTACCAGCTTCGGATTGCGGGTGGCCTGCAAGGTCTGTGACAGGACGACGAAGTCAAAACCCTTGTCGGGATAGAATTCGAGATCCTTGTCGGCGTCGCCCTGGATGACCGAGAGGCCGCGCGCAACGCATTCGTTGACGCCACGCTGCGACAATTCAAGCCCGCGGCCGTCGACCTGCTTGGTCTCCTGAAGCAATTCGAGCAATGAACCGTCGCCCGACCCGACGTCGAGCACGCGCGACTGCGGTGGGATGAGGTTGGCGACGACCTCGAGATCGACGCGCTGGCTGCCGTTGACACTCATGATGTCGCCTCCTGGATGGGGCGTGATCCTGGACGGACAAGTCCGCGACTTTCCCGGGTCATGCGCTCAGCCCCCTGGCGCGAGCCGCCGAGCCGATGAAGCCCTTGATGGCGGCAAACAGTTCCGGCTCGTCAAGCAGGAAGGCGTCGTGGCCGCGGTCGGTCTCGATCTCGACGAAGGATACCGATGCGCCGGCGGCGTTGAGCGCATGCACGATGGAGCGGCTTTCTTCGGTCGGAAACAGCCAGTCCGATGTGAACGACACCAGGCAGAAACGGGTCTTGGTGCCGGCAAAGGCGTCCGCCAGCCTGCCGCCATGGTCGGCGGCGAGATCGAAATAGTCCATCGACCGCGTCATGTAGAGGTAGGAGTTGGCGTCGAAGCGGTCGACGAAGGTCATGCCCTGATGGCGCAGATAGCTCTCGATCTGGAAGTCGGCGTCGAAGCCGAAAGTCAGGTGGTCGCGGTCCTGCAGATTGCGGCCGAATTTGCGGTGCAGGGCGGCCTCGGAAAGGTAGGTGATGTGGGCAGCCATGCGGGCCACCGCCAGGCCCTTTTCCGGGCGCTTGCCGTGCTCGAAATATTTGCCGCCATGCCAGTCCGGATCGGCCATGACGGCTTGTCGGCCGACCTCGTGGAAGGCGATGTTCTGTGAGGAATGGCGGGCGCCGGTGGCAATCGGCAGCGCCGAAAAGACGCGCTCGGGGTAGCTCGACGCCCATTCCAGCACCTGCATGCCGCCCATCGAGCCACCGAGCACGCAAAACAGTTTCTCGATGCCGAAATGGTCGATCAGCATCTGCTGCGCGCGCACCATGTCACGGATGGTGATGACCGGCAGGTCGAGCCCATAGGGCTTGCCGGTGGCGGGGTTGGTCGAGGCCGGCCCGGTGGAGCCGAGGCAGCCGCCGATGACGTTGGAGCAGATGACGAAGAAACGGTTGGTGTCGATGATCCTGCCGGGGCCGATCAGCACTTCCCACCAGCCCGGTTTGCCGGTCACCGGGTTGGTGCTGGCGACATGCTGGTCACCGGTCAATGCGTGGCAGACGAGGATGGCATTGGAGCGGGCATCGTTCAGCGTGCCATAGGTCTGGTAGGCGATCTGGAACGGCGACAGAAGCGTGCCGGCGTCGAGCTTGAGCGGCTTGTCGCGCCCGAAGCGCAACACCGGGCTCGACGGCTGGTCGGCCTCGTTGTTGGTCTTTCCTGCACGCGGAGCGGCCATTCTCGTCTCACTTGCTGCATCGTATCAGCCGACAGATCGCCCGCCGATGCGTCGTCCGGCCGGCAGCGGACAATAAAAAAACCGGCATTGCCATTCGCAAAGCCGGTTACGTCACGCAAACGGCCCTTTAGCGAATTGTTTAACGTGGCTGCAAGCCGACCGGCCAAATCACCACGGGACTGTCATTGTTCTTCTAGAACTCGTCCGCTCCGTCGTCAATGCCGTCTGCTGGCCCCACTGCCACCTCTCGACATTGCCGCCCATGGCTTGTATTTCCGCTGCGGCCTCCAGATGGGGGCATTTCGACGGATTTTACGGAAAATGACACAGACACCGGATCAGGCACGTCCAACCCCGCGCGCGGGCATCATGGACATCGACGCCTATGTGCCCGGCAAGAGCACGGCGCCGGCCGGCGTCGCCAAGGTCTACAAGCTGTCGTCGAACGAGAATCCGCTCGGTCCGTCACCGAAGGCGATCGAGGCCGCGCGGGAGATTGCTGGAAAGCTCGACATCTATCCCGATGGCACCGCCAGGCGGCTGCGCGAGGCGATCGCCGAGGTGCATGGCCTCAATGCGCAGAACATCATCTGTTCCAACGGTTCCGACGAGATCCTCGGTCTTCTGGCTCAGACCTATCTCGCCCCTGGCGACGAGGCCGTGTTCACCGAACACGCCTTCATGGTCTACAAGATCTACATACAGTCGGCAGGCGCGGTGCCGGTTGTGGTCAAGGAGACCGACGAGCGCGCCGATATCGATGCGATCCTGGCCGCCGTCACGCCGCGTACGAAAATCGTGTTTCTCGCAAATCCCAACAATCCGACCGGCACCTATGTGCCGTTCCAGGAGGTGCGCCGCCTGCATGCCGGCCTGCCCCGCAACGTGCTCCTGGTGCTCGACGCGGCCTATGCCGAATATGTCCGCCGCAACGATTATGAAGCCGGCATCGAACTGGCCGGCAGCGCCGAGAATGTGGTCATGACCCGCACCTTCTCCAAGATCGGCCTCGGCGGGGCGCGGATCGGCTGGATGTACGGACCCATGCACATCGTCGACGCCATCAACCGCGTACGCGGTCCCTTCAACGTCAATGCGACGGCGATCGAGGCCGGTATCGCCGCGATCCGCGACCGGGCCCATGTCGAGCGTAGCGTGGCGCATAACGAGACCTGGCTTGCCTGGCTGAGCGCGGAGATGACCGGGCTCGGATTGCGGGTGACGCCGAGCGTCGGCAATTTCCTGCTCATCCATTTTCCCAACGACCAGAAGCATTCGGCGGCGGCGGCAGACGATTACCTGACGGCGCGCGGCTATATATTGCGGCGCGTTTCTGGCTACGGTTTCCCCAACGCGCTGCGCATGACCGTCGGCACCGAAGAGGCCAATCGCGGCGTCGTCGCCGCGCTGACGACATTCCTGAAAAGCTAGAACGCCCGAAAGCCGCACCATGACATCACCGATGTTTGAAAAGATCGCGCTGGTCGGCATCGGCCTGATCGGCTCGTCGCTGGCCCGCGTCATCCGCCGCGAAGGCCTGGCAGGCCACGTGGCCATCTCCACCCGCAGCGCCGCGACGCTGGCGCGGGCGCGGGAGCTTGGACTGGGCTCGTCCTACACGACGGATGCGAAGGAAGCGGCTCGCGACGCCGATCTGGTCATCGTCTCGGTGCCGGTCGGCTCATCGGGGGCGGTGGCGCAGGAAATCGCCCCGGCGCTGAAGCAGGGTGCGATTCTTACCGATGTCGGCTCGACAAAGGCCTCGGTCATCGCGCAAATGCAGCCGCATGTGCCTGGCGGCGTCCATTTCATCCCCGGACATCCGCTGGCCGGTACGGAAAAATCCGGACCGGATGCCGGCTTTGCCGATCTGTTCGACAATCGCTGGTGCATCTTCACGCCTCTGCCGGACACCGATCCGGAGGCGCTGGAAAGGCTGTCGGAATTCTGGCGCCGCTGCGGCGCCAACATCGACACGATGGACCCGCAGCATCACGACATGACGCTCGCCATCGTCTCGCACCTGCCGCACATCATCGCCTACAACATCGTTGGCACAGCCGACGATCTGGAATCGGTGACCAAGACCGAAGTCATCAAATATTCCGCCTCCGGCTTTCGCGACTTCACGCGTCTGGCAGCCTCCGACCCGACCATGTGGCGGGACGTGTGCCTGCACAACAAGGACGCCATCCTCGAAATGCTGGCGCGGTTTTCGGAAGACCTGGCGTTCCTGCAGCGCGCGATCCGCTGGGGCGACGGCGACAAGCTGTTCGACCTGTTCACCCGCACCCGCGCCGTACGCCGCTCGATCATCGAGGCCGGCCAGGATATCGATGCGCCGGATTTCGGCCGGCAGGCGGTCGAGCACCCGGCGAAGAGCTAGGCTGTTGCAAGCCAGGTCGCCGCGACCATCGCCAGCGTCTCGGCGCGGTCCGGTGCGCCGAGCCTGCCGCCGAAGCGCAGGCATTTGAGCGCGGCGGCGGCACTGGCAAAGCGCAAAGCCTGCTCGACCGGCATGGCTTCCGCAAGTCCGACGGCAAAGGCGCCGTGAAAGACATCGCCCGCCGCCAGTGTGTCGACCGCCTTGATATTTGGTGCCGCGACATGGCGGGATGATCCGGCGCTGCGATCGAACCACCATGTGCCTGCCGCGCCGCCGGTGACCGCGACGAATGCGTCGGTGCGGGAAGCCATGTCGGTGCATGCGGTCTGCAGATCCAGCGCGTGGCCGCATACGATGCGGACCGCCGGCTCGGAGGCGACGATGTGCGAGGCCAGCGGCAACAGCTGCTCCAGCACCGCCAGCGGTGCTGTGTCGGCATCGAGGATCGCCGGCCGACCGGCGGCGCGCGCCGCCTTCAGGGCTAGCGCCGCGGCACCCGGCCAGCGCACGTCGACCAGCACGGCATCGAACACAGCGATGTCCGTGAAAGGCAAAGTCCCGGGATCGGCCTGTGCCAGGCTGTCGTAGAAAGGCACGATGATGCGCTCGCCATGGGCGTCGACAAGGATCGAGGCCAGTGCCGAACGGGCGCCACTGACGCGACGCACGTGGCTGCAATCGACACCCTCAGCCTCGATGCCGGCAATCAGCTGATCGCCGACTGTGTCATCGCCGACGCTCGCCCACAGCGACACGTCGGCGCCAAGGCGATGTGCGGCGCAGGCAGCACTGGTGGCCATGCCCGAGGCGATCTGGACACCGTCGGCCGCAATGAATTTTCCCTGATGCGTGGGCAACGTCTCGACACGCAGGATGGTGTCCAGCGTCAGCGCGCCGACACTCAGGAGCCTCGCTGGTCTTGCCATGGCCGCGCTATTGAACCGGCTTGATCTTGCCGAGCGGGATGAAACCGAGCGAGGCCTTGCCCTTGATCACTTTGAGCGGCATCGACGGTTCGCTGCCGAGCATGGCCAGCGCGGCAAAACCCTGCTCGATTGCATTCTTCTGCTCGGGTATGGCACCGGCCAGGATGGTCGCCACGGCTTTGGGATCCTTGATCCGGATCATCAGGTCGGCATCGACCAGGCCTTCCGTATCGACCGACAACGGCCCGGAAACGGTGACCCGCGCCGTGCCCGAGGACAGATCGAGGTTGCGGATCTCGACCTTTTGGCCGCGCAGGCTCTTCACCTGCGTCCCAATCAGCGCCACACCATTCTTCAGCGTGGCGTCGCCGCCGGCATCGAGCGCCGGCAGCACGCGCCCGCCGATCGCGTCTGGGTCGATCTCCAGATCGGTGAAGCTGCCGACATAGTCGATATCCCCGCCGTTCGGCTGCAGCTGGCCTGATGCCTTGCCGGCGCTGAACAACTCCACCGGATCGGTGTCGTCGGCCGGATCGGTCTGGCCCGACAGGCCGTCCGCCTGCAGCGCAATGCGCCGTGGTAGCGGCCATGACAGTTTGACGTTGGCCTGCAGGTTGTCCCAGTCGATCCACAGCGGCACCATGCCGGGGACCGAGGTTCTGAGCGGACCGCGCAGATCGGCGACGGGCGACAAAGGCTGGATGATCTGGGCGACGGCATTGAAGGAGCCGGCCGAGGCCGCGATATTCCTGGCATCGTCCTCATACGCCAGATTGTCGCAAGACACGGCAAAGCTCAGGGGATAACCACTGACCTGGAGATTGGCGCAGCCGGCCTGGATGCCGCTCTTGTTGAGCGTGGCAACCGCCTTGTCGGCTTCTGTCCTGACCCTGTTGGCCAGGTAGAACCAGCCGGCGCTGTAAATGGCGAACAGCACAACGATGAACGCCACGAGCCAGAACAGGCCGCGGCGGGACTTTGGTTGGCGTTCGTCACTTGACGTCATGCTTTGGCTCTCATTAACGCATGGGTATTGGTGGACGGACCTTCGATTCCGACAACACTAGGTAGACAGAGACGAGCGGAAAAAACACCGGTTTCCGGTGCGGTGTTGCCATTCTTTTTGCAATCAGGCGCGGCGATATGGGCGATTTTTGGGTGTTTGGTTACGGTTCGCTGATCTGGCGGCCGGGTTTCGCGCATGTCGAGACACGGCGCGCCCATCTGCACGGCTACCGCCGCTCGCTCTGTGTCTATTCCTTCGTGCATCGCGGCACGCGCCAGCGGCCCGGACTGGTGCTCGGCCTCGACCATGGCGGCTCCTGCGTCGGCCTTGCCTTCCGCGTGCCGGGCGAATTGCGCGACGAGGTCATCGCCTATCTGCGCGAGCGTGAGCTCGTCACATCAGTCTATCTCGAGCGCACGCTCAAGGTCCGCCTCGATGGTGGCGCGGCGGTCGAGGCGGTGGCCTACATCGTCGACCGCAAGCATGAGCAATATGCCGGGGCGCTGGACGCGGCGGATGCGGCAGCAATGGTGCGCGGCGCGGTCGGCCAATCCGGCAACAACGAGGACTATGTGCTCAGCACGCTGAAACATCTGGAAGCACTCGGCATCCGCGACCATTGGCTGGAGGGGGTGGCGCGGGGGATAGCACCTTTGTGAAGCGCTGGCTCTGCGGAAAAGGCCGCCAGGCCTTTGACCTCGATGCGGCAAGACCTAGGTTAGGGTCCGAACCCAGCGAGCGGGCGTCCTGCGCCCGGCCCCAAATCATCACGGAGATCAGTCTTGCAGAAACGCCGTCTCGGTCGCACCGACCTTTCCATCGCGCCGCTGGTCCTGGGCGGCAATGTGTTCGGCTGGACCGCCGACGAGAAAACCTCGTTTGACCTGCTCGATCGCTTCGTCGCAGGCGGCCTCGACGCCATCGACACGGCCGACGCCTATTCGCGCTGGGTGCCGGGCAACAAGGGCGGCGAATCGGAGACCATCATCGGCAACTGGATGAAAGATCGTGGCAACCGCGACAAGGTCGTGGTGATCACCAAGGTCGGCTCTGATATGGGGCAAGGCCACAAGGACCTGTCAGCCGCCTATATCGAAAAGGCCGTCGACGCCTCCCTGAAGCGGCTGCAGACCGATGTCATCGATCTCTATCTGTCGCACTGGCCGGACCCGACGACGCCATACGAGGAAACGCTCGGGGCCTACGAGAAACTGCTCGCCAAGGGCAAGGTCCGTCATGTCGGCTGCTCGAACCTCGACGCCGGCCAGCTGCGCGCCGCGCTCGACGTGGCAAGCCTGCGCGGCCTGCCTCGCTACGAGGTGCTGCAGCCGGAATATAATCTTTACGACCGCTCCTCCTTCGATGGGCCGCTGCGCGATCTGTGCGTGGCCGAGGACATCGGCGTCATCACCTATTTCAGCCTGGCCAAGGGTTTTCTGAGCGGCAAATACCGCAGCGAGGCCGATCTTGGCCAAAGCGAGCGCGGAGGCGGGGTGAAAGACTACCTCAATGCGCGGGGCATGCGTATTCTCGCCGCCCTTGACGCGGTATCCGCCAGGCATTCGGCCAAACAGGCCGAGGTTGCGCTTGCCTGGGTCATTGCGCGGCCCGGCGTCACCGCGCCGATCGCCAGCGCCACCAAGCCCAGCCAGATGGACAGCCTGATCAAGGCGGCGTCGCTGAAACTGACCGCCGACGACATGGCCGAGCTCGACAGAGCGAGCGGCTGAGGCTTCGGCCAGCTCGACTCGCACGAACGTCCAAGACCACCCACCCTGTCTTGCCTTAGCGTCCTGCGCTCAAGGCAAGACAGGGTGTGCAATGAGTGAGCCGCTTCTCTCGCAGCCGGAGCTTTGGCGACCGCTGCTCGCGCTGGTGTTGGCCTCGATCGTTGTCATGGGTAGTCCGGGGCCGGCAACGATAAGCGTCACCGCCGTTGGCGCCGCCTTCGGCCTGCGCGATTCGCTGCGCTATGCCTGGGGGGTCGTTCTTGGCACGATCGCGGTGCTGCTGGTTGTGGCGACCGGGATCACGGCGGCGCTTTCCTCGATGCCGAGGCTGGCGCCGGTGCTGGTTGTCGCGTCCGCGGCCTACATTCTCTATCTCGCCTTCAGGATCGCCACGGCGCCCCCGCTCGCGGCGGGCGCCGCCGACGCTTCGCGCCCGACCTGGCTGGCCGGGTTTCTTCTGGCTGTCGCCAACCCCAAGGCCTATGTGGCGATCGCCGCCGTGTTCGCCGGCGCCTCGTCGAAACAGGGCGGTGCCGAACCCGGCCTCTGGCTGAAGCTGGCGGTGCTCGCCGCGATGATCCTTGTCATCCACGCCTTGTGGCTGCTGGCCGGCGCCGCGCTCGCGCGCTTCCTGCGCAGGCCCGTCGCGTCGCGGATCATCAACCTGGTGTTCGCCGCGACGCTGGTGCTGACCACGGTGCTGGCTGTCTATGGCTGATTGCCTGCAGGAGGACCTTCAGGCCTTCGCGCCGAGCTCCCGCAACCGTTTCACCGCCGTCGGCGGCAGCGCCGGCGGGTTGGGCGCGCGCGATGCCTCGACGAGCATCTGATCGCAGGCGGCTTCGGTTTCGCCGATCAGCCGCGCCATGAATTCCTCCTTGCCGAGGCCCGGCGGAATCGGCTGCAGGAAGCGCGCCTTGATGGTGCCGGGATAGCGCAGGAATTTGCGGCGCGGCCAATAGAGGCCGGCGACATGGGCCACAGGCACCACCGGAACGCCAAGCTGCGTATAGATTTCGACGATGCCGTATTTGTAGGCCGGCTCGTCGCCCGGCGCGCGGCGCGTGCCCTCGGGATAGATAATCAGCTGGCGTGGGTTGCGCGCCATCTCTTCCTTGGTCGCCGCGACCACCGCCTTCAAGGCCTTGGAGCGGCTGCCGCGATGAACCGGGATCATGCGCATCTTCATGATGTACCAGCCGAAGAACGGGATCCAGGTCAACTCGCGCTTGAGGATGTAGAGCGGATCCTGAAGGAAGGGGAAGAACGCAATCGCGTC
Source organism: Mesorhizobium erdmanii (assembly GCF_013170725.1). Classification (NCBI taxonomy): domain Bacteria; kingdom Pseudomonadati; phylum Pseudomonadota; class Alphaproteobacteria; order Hyphomicrobiales; family Phyllobacteriaceae; genus Mesorhizobium; species Mesorhizobium erdmanii. The sequence goes on from NZ_CP033361.1 coordinate 1,618,807, forward strand.
CCAGAACGACTGGTGCTTGGGCGCCAGGATGAAGGAGCCCTCGGGCAGGTTTTCCTGCCCGGTGATGTCGCTCCTGGTGCCGGCGATCTTGTCATAGAGCCACATGCAGCTGCGCGACCAGAATTTCGGTACGAACCAGGCGCGGTGACGGGGCGACAGGAAATAATAGGGGGTCCAGAGGATCATCTGGACGATCAGATTGACGTAGAAGACGAAGTTGAACGCCAGCGATCTGACATAGAGCATGGGGGAGGTCCGGTGAGGAAGTGTGCGTTGGTTACACCAAGCGGGCGCAAAAAGGAAACACCGCGATGCGGCTCATTCCTGCCAGGTCGCCTGCGCCAGACGTTCCCTGAGGCGCGGCGCGGCGAAGTCGAGGAAGGCGCGAAGTTTCACCGGCAACCGGCCCTGGCCCGCATGCACCAGGTTTACCGGCCAAGGCTCGGGTTCGAAATCCCTGAGCACGGGACGCAGCGCTTCTGACCGCACAGCGGCGACGACCTGGTAGGAGAGCACCCGCGTCAACCCGACCTCGGCGATTGCCGCGTCGATCGCCGCCTCGGCAGTGTTGACGCGGAGCCTCGAGCGGACCGGCACGGCAAAGTCGGCCTTGTCCACCGCGAAGGTCCAGGTGGCGAGAGAACTGAGGCCCTCGAAAGTGATGCAGCTGTGCGTCGCGAGATCTCCCGGGCTTTTCGGAGTGCCCCGGTCCGCCAGATAGGCCGGACTTGCGCACACGACATGACCAATCGAGCCGACCTTGATGGCGACCATGCGCGAATCCGGCAACCGGCCGATGCGGACGGCGAGGTCGATATGGTCCTCGGCCAATTGAGCTATCCTGTCGCCGAGCGTCAGGCGGATATCCACCTGCGGGTACGCGGCGAGGAAGGCAGTGACGACCGGCAGCACATGAAGGCGGCCAAAGACAATCGGCGCAGTGATGATCAGCTCACCCGTGGGAGCGCTGTATTCCCCGCCGGCGATGCGTTCGGCCTCGCCGACCTCGTCGAGAATGCGGCGGCAGGCGGCAAGGTAGGCGTCGCCGGCATCGGTAAGCGTCAGCCGCCGTGTCGAGCGGTTCAGCAGGCGTGTCTTGAGATGCCGTTCCAGTTCGGAGACCTTGCGGCTGACTGTGGCCAGCGGAATGCCGCAACGGCGTGCGGCGGCTGAAAGACTGCCGTCTTCCGCCGCCGCGATGAAAAGGGACATGGCTTCCAGGCGATCCATAACTTCTTCCGGAAATTGGAAAGGTTGATTGCAAATATGGCATCTACATCCATCAGATGGAAGGATGCATATAAGCCGTGCACATCAACAAGGAAGTCGTCATGTCCCGCATCGCCACACCATCGTCCATTGCCGCTGCTCCCGCCGCAGCGCAGCCCCTGCTGCAGGCGGTTGAAAAACAGCTCGGTGCCGTGCCGAACCTGTTTCGAATGGTCGCCAACAGTCCGGCCGCGCTCGGAGGCTATCTGGGCATGTCGGGGGCGCTGGCCAAGGGCCGGTTGCCGGCGTCGACACGCGAGCGCATTGCGTTGGCCATCGCCGAGATCAATGGCTGCAATTACTGTCTTTCCGCGCACACCTACCTGGGCAAGAACCTCGCGAGGCTCGACGAAGCCGAGATCATGGCCAATCGCCATGGTGGCTCCACGGACCCCAAGGCGGCCGCGGCTGTGCATTTTGCCGCCCGGGTTGCGCAAAGCCGTGGGCATGTCGGCGACGGGGATCTCTCTGCCGTCAGGCTGGCGGGCTACGATGATGGGGAGATCATCGAGATCGTCCAGCATGTCGCCCTCAACGTCTGGACCAACTATATCAACGAGGTTGCCCAGACCGAGATCGATTTTCCGGTTGTTTCTGCCCGCGATGCTGCCTGAATCCGGAAAGGGGCTGGCGGTGCCGCCGGTCCCCACCCGTCATGCCACAGAGGATTCCCATGTCTGAAAGTCGCCCGCCGCTACCGCCCTTCACCGCCGAAACAGCCGCGCAGAAGGCGCGCATGGCCGAGGATGCGTGGAATTCGCGTGATCCGGCACGGGTCGCGCTCGCCTATACGACCGACAGCCGCTGGCGCAACCGCGCCGAATTCCTGCAAGGCCGCGAAGCCATCCAGGCCTTCCTGACGCGTAAATGGAGCCGGGAGCTAGACTACCGGCTGATCAAGGAGGTCTGGGCCTTCCACGGCAACCGCATCGCCGTGCGCTTCGCCTATGAATGGCACGATGACTCCGGCTCCTGGTTCCGCAGCTACGGCAATGAGAACTGGGAGTTCGACGAGCACGGGCTGATGCGCCTGCGCATCGCCAGCATCAACGACCTGCCGATCGCGGAAGCCGAGCGGAAATATCATTGGCCGCTCGGGCGCCGCCCGGACGATCACCCAATATTGTCGGAGCTCGGACTTTAGACCGGTTCAGCGTTTGATGGAATCGCCGAACCGCTCTAACTCTTTGTTTTTACGCAATTCCGGACGGAAAACCGTTACACACTTTTCCTGGAATTGCTGGAGGCCGGCTCGAATTAAGGAGGCTTTCGATGAACGCGCATGCTTTCACCAGCGACGTCGCCTTCACGCCGACCGTCAAGGCGATCCAGGCGCGCAAGGGCTCGCGCCAGTCCTATGCCCGCGTCGAGGAGCGCGGCGGCTGGCAGGCTGTCATCACGCCGGACCTTGCCGCTTTTATCGCGCTGCAGACGAGCGCCTTCCTGTCGACGGCCAACAGCGATGGCCAGCCCTATATCCAGCATCGCGGCGGCCCCGCCGGGTTTCTCAAGGTGCTGGATGAAAAGACGATCGGCTTTGCCGATTTCTCCGGCAATAGGCAGTTCATCACGCAGGGCAACCTGGCCGACAATCCGCAAGCCTTCCTGTTCCTGATCGACTACATGCTGCGCCAGCGCATCAAGATCTGGGGCACGGCCCGCGTCGTCGAGAATGATGCCGAGCTGATGGCGAAGCTGATGCCGCGGGATTACAAGGCACGGCCCGAACAGGTCATCCTGTTTACCGTCTCGGCCTGGGATGCCAACTGCCCGCAACACATCCCGCAGCGCTTCGAGGCTGCCGACGTGGCGGCGGCGCTTGGCGAGCGGGACCGGCGCATTCAACAGCTGGAGCAGGAGGTTTTACGCCTGAAAGCCGCGTCGAAGGGGACAGACGAGGAATGACGGGGTCTCGCCGGGGGCTCAGCCGCCGGCCGCCGTCTCGGCCAGTGCGATGCCGTCAGGGGTCGGTTTCATCGGTACGATGCCGCGCGCCAGCGCCAGCAAGTATTTGGCGTATTCGGTGAACAGTACCCGCAAGGCCCGTGGCTTGGTCAGCCAGCCGCCATTGTCGAGATTGGAGTTGACCACTGGATAGGGTTCCAGCTTGGCGCCATGCAGCAACCGGCCCATTTCCAGCAGGCTGCGCGGCATGTGGTAGTTGTTGGTGACCAGGATCACCGTGCCATAAGCATGGCTTTCGACCCATTTGGCGCTTTCCTCGGCATTGCCGATCGTGTCGAGCGCGGCGCGGTCGATGTCGACGCAGCAGGAAAACAGCTTCTTGTCGCCACCGGTCGCGGCCTGCAGCTGGCGCCGGCTGGCGGAAGGATGTACGCCGCTGATCAACAGCCGCTCGCCCTTGCCTGACGCCAGCAGATCCATCGCCGCATCGAGGCGGGACTGGCCGCCGGTCAGCACGATAATGGCATCGGCCTTGGCCGGATTGGCGGGCGTGGTCAGATGGGCGACCTTGTTGGCGAACCAGCCGAAGCCGCCGGCGAACAACATGACAAGAACGAGGAGAGAGAGCGCGGATATGCGCAGCGCGGTCCTTAAACGGCTAACTGGGCTGCGGTCGCGCAAACGAGCAACCACCACTGGCATCTGCCCAGCCGTCCCGGTCGAGTCCCGCACGTCCATAGCCATATGGTTAATCCCGAAATGCGGCCTTTGGTAGGTAAAAGACGCACTTTGCGTTACGCCGTTTCTCCATCCGTGATCACCCTTCTTCCATTCCCGCCAAAGCATGCGCCCTTTTCATGCGTCGGGCTGGCGAACGTCGATGTCGCTGAGATAGGCGACGACGGTGGCATGTGAGGTTGCCGCCGTCAGCGCGCCGATCACCAGCACCATCAGGACGACGCCGAGATAACCTGCCGAGCCGATGGCGAAATTGCCGAACAAAGCGGTTGCCTGATCGGCTTGCGGCGTTGCCATGTTGCGCGACGACCACCAGGAAAAGACGATGAAGACCAGCACCGCCGCAGCCCCGCCGGCGGCGGCGCCCTTCATGCCGGTGACCAGGAAATGGCGGCGGAATTCGCGTGCGATGAAGGTCGCCTCGGCGCCGACGAAATGCAGCACCTCGATGATGTGACCGTTGCCAGCCATGGCGCCACGGGTGGCGAAGACAACGGTCAGCACCGTGGCCGACAGCATCAGCGCCAGCACGGCGATGCCTATGGTCACCGTGGTGCGGGCCATGGCCACCAGCCGGTCGACCCAGGTGCGGTGATCGTCGAGCGACGCGCTAGGCAGCTTCGGCGTGATGGCGGCGCGCATGGCGGCGAAGTCGGGCGGGCTGTTCTCGTCGATGGTAACGATGATCAGGCGCGGCACCGGCAGTTCGTCGATGTTGAGGCCCGAACCCAGCCATGGCTCCAAGAGCCTGGCGGTCGCCTCGCGATCGATGATCCTCGTCGACTTCACACCGGCGAATTCGCCGGCGATCTGCGAGGCCTGGGTTAGGGCTGCCTCCATGTCGAGGCCGTCGGCCGGCTTGATCTGGATCGTCGCCTCGCGCGAGATCTGGTTCTCCCAGACCGAAGCGGTGTCGCGCACCAGCGTCACCGCGCCGAAGGTCAGGCAGGACAGGAAAGTCATGATGGCGATGACCAGGACGAGTGCCCGGCCGGCGATGTTCTGCGCCGGCACGATCGGCGCCATCCGACGCTGGGCGCGTGGCCTTGCCTCGGCCGCCTCGGCGTCCTGCTCGTCAAGGTGTTCGGCGGACAGCTCAGTCATAGATGTCCAGCCTTCCGCCGGCCAGGATCATGCGGCGCGCGTCGACCTGTTCCATCAGGCCGAGGTCGTGCGTGGCGATCACCACGGCGGTGCCGAGACGATTGAGCTCGATGAACAGCCGCAGCAGGCGCCGCGCCAGCGGAGGATCGACATTGCCGGTCGGTTCGTCGGCCAGCAGGATCTCCGGCTGCTCGATCAAGGCACGCGCGATGGCGGCGCGCTGCTTCTCGCCGCCCGACAGGACCGGCGGCAGCACATGCATGCGCTCGCCCAGCCCCACCCATTTCAACAGCTCGGTGACATCGGTGCGGTAGCTCGTTTCCTCGCGCCCGCGCACCCGCAGCGGCAGCGCGACATTCTCATAGGTGGTCATGTGGTCGAGCAGGCGAAAATCCTGAAACACCACGCCGATGCGGCGCCGCAGATGCGGCAATTCGGTGCGCGAGATGCGCGAGCGGTCCTTGCCGAAAATCGTGATCAGCCCGCGCGTCGGTTTGAGCGACATGAACAAAAGGCGCAGCAACGTCGTCTTGCCGGCGCCCGAAGGTCCGCTCAGGAACTGGAAGGAGCGCTCCGGTATATGCAAGGAAATGTCGCGGAGGATTTCCGGACCCATGCCATAGCGGAGGCCGACATTTTCGAAGCGAATCAATTTCGACGACCTGAGATTCCGGGTGGCGGCGAGCCAGCCTGTTCTGGAAGAAGACCATCGGCCGGCATGGTTAACCGGCGGTTAATTCCTGGGTTCTTTCGGCTCTTCAAGAGGGCTCCGGTGGGGAAGCGTTAACCATTTGTGTTTACGCAAAAGAAACGAAAAGCGAACACGCGCAATAACGGGGCCTTGATGGCTGACGAACGAACCGCGCGCCCGGTTTCCGGCGAAATCATGACCGATCCCCCGGCAATCGCCGTGGCGGACCGGATCGTGCGCGGCCCGGCGGCCGATATCGTCGACGCGGACTATGTGGTGATCTCGCGGCCGATCCCACCGGTTGAAAACGTTTCGCCACAGCCGCGCTTGATCGTCACGCCGCCCATCGAGGGCATGGACATGTTGCGCAAGCCGGAAACGCCGGCGGAACGGCCGCGGGCCGCGCGCGGCGGGCCGATCTTCTGGATCGCCGGAATTGGTGCCGCGTTGGCCGCCTTCTGGGTCTCCGGCGGGCATGCGCTGATGCGCCAGGCACCGTTCCTTTCCGGGGCGCAAGCGTCGGCGTTGACGATTTCAGGCGTCACCTCGCGCGTCGGCGCCTCGGGGGCGAATCCAGTGCTGTTCGTCGATGGCGAGGCGGCCAATGACGGGATCGCGCCGGCGACAATGCCGCCACTCGAAATCCGGGTGACAGGCAATGACGGCCGCACGACCCGCTATACGTTGGGGACATCCGGCCATTCGCTGGCATCGGGCGAAAGATTCGGCTTTGCCAGCCGGCTCGACGTGCCTAAGAACGGCGTAAAGACCGTTTTGGTTACTTTCGCTGACTAGGCGATCACCGGGGAAGACCACAATGCCAATCGTACGCGACAAGGACATCGAAGTCCTGTTTTCGGCATCAGCGATCGCACGGCGTAATCTCGAACTCGCCAAGGAGATCGCCGGGCACGACTATCATGATCTCTTGGTGATTTCGGTGCTGAAGGGCTCGTTCATCTTCGCCGCCGACCTTATCCGCGCCATGCATGATGTCGGCCTGTCGCCCGAGGTCGAGTTCATCTTCATCTCCAGCTATGGCGCCGGCACCACCAGCGGCGAGGTGAGGGTGCTGCGCGACATCGACAATGAGGTTGCCGGCCGCGACGTGCTGCTGATCGACGACATTCTGGAATCGGGCAAGACGCTGACCTTCACCCGCGACCTGATGCTGTCGCGCGGCGCGAGAAGCTGTTCCATTGCCGTGCTGCTCGACAAGCGCATGCGCCGCCAGACCGCGCTCACCGCCGATTATGTCGGCTTCGACTGCCCCGATTATTTCGTTGTCGGCTATGGCATGGATGTCGCGCACGCCTTTCGTGAATTGCCGTTCGTCGGCGTCGTGAAAGGCGATGCGTGAGGCCACCGCCGCCTGCCGACGAGGTCTGAAGAAGGCCTTAACGCCATGGAAAAATTAGGCCGGTCGGCCGGTGGGTCCTTTCAGGAAACATCAACTTTTCGCGGCCAAATTGCCGGCCATGGCAAAGCTTCTGATCGTCGAGGACGATGAGTCCGTCCGCACCCTCGCTGCCCGCGCGCTGGAACGCGCCGGCCATGCAATCGATATCGCCGCCGACGGCGCTCAAGGCCTGGCGCTGATCCGCGCCGCGAGCGGCGGCTACGATCTCGTCGTCTCCGACATCCGCATGCCGGAGATGGACGGCATCGAGATGGCGATCGCGGCGGCCGCCCTTTTCCCGGCAATTAAGATCATGCTGATGACCGGCTATGCCGACCAACGCGAGCGCGCCGAGGAGTTGAACGGCATCATCCTCGATGTCGTGCAAAAGCCCTTCACGCTGGCCGAAATCCGCTCGCGCGTCGAACGGGCGCTGATCTGCTTCGCCTGATCACACCGGATCGGCGGTTGCAAGCACCGGCGCCGCGCTCTTGCGCCGTGCCGTGTTGAGCGCCAGCAGGCCGGCGCCGATGATCAGCGCCGCACCGATGACCGTGGTCGACCTGGGCACCTCGGCGAAGAACAGGAAACCCCACAGCGGCGACCACAGGATGCCGGTGTATTCGAAGGTGGCGACCCGGTTGGCCGGCGCCAGCCTGTAGCCCTGCGACAAAAGGATCATGCCGGCCGAGGCGACGAAACCGCAGGCGGCCATCTTGAGGAAATCCGGCAGCGTCGGCCATATCCATGGCCGCACCAGGAATTCGACGCTCGGGTGAACGGCGTGGGTTATGCCGGCAAGGTGGAATGTGCCGGCAACGACGGCTGCGCCAACGAGATAAGCACCGTTCTGGTAAAAGGCCATGACGGTGGACGATTCGGTATCGCCGATCTTGCGGGCCATCAGTTGCGAGAATCCGTAGAGCGCTGCCGAACCTAGCGACAGCAGCGCCGCCCAGTCGAACAGGCCGGCGCCGGGGCGCACCATGACGATGACGCCGAACAGCCCGATCAGCACGGTCGCCAGCGTCCGCCAGGACACGCGCTCGCCGAGATAGGGTCCGGCCAGTGCCATGATGAACAGCGGCGCCATGAAATAAAGCGCCACCGCGTCGGCCAGCGGCAGCGCTGCGATGGCCAGATAATAAACCGTGTAGGAGGTGAACTGGATGAAAGCGCGTATCGTCAGCAGGCCGAACCGCTTCGACAGGATTGCGCGCAAGCCGACATCGGCGTGGACGAGGACGATCAGAATCGGCAAGGCGACGATCGAGCGGATCGCCATCACCTCGGTCACCGGGTAACCGCTTGACACGGCTTTGACGAGCGGGTCCTGCAGCGAGAACACCAGCACACCCAGGCACAGGCTCAGGATGCCGCGCACCATCCTATTCTGCATCTGGGTTCCGGCTCCTGCGCGCATGATCCGAAGCTGCCGCCTGCGGGGTAAAAAGAACCCGCCACCGTTTCGGGCAGCGGGTACGAGTGAGGACTCTTTATTGGTCCGCGGCCGAAATCGCAGCCGCCTATCCAATGGGTAGGACAACTATCGTCCGGTGTTTGACATGTTGCAAACGAATTGGAATGATAGCTGCAATCAGATTTTCTTATGGCTGGCACCATGCGACCAACTCTCGACAGCGACCTCCTGCGCACCTTCGTCGCGATTGCCGAGGCCGGCAATTTCACCAGGGCGGCCGAGCAGGCCGGCCGTACCCAGTCGGCCGTGTCAATGCAGATGAAGAAGCTGGAAGAGCTGGTCGGTGACAGCCTGTTCGAGCGCGGCTCACGCGGCGTCGCGCTGACGCGGCGTGGCGGCGAACTCATCGTCAACGCTCGCCGCATCGTCGCGCTGCTCGACGAGACGGCGGCGTCGATGTCGGCGGCGCCGCTCGGCGGACCGGTGCGCATCGGCATTCCCGAGGAGTATGGCCACGCCATCCTGTCGCGGGCGCTGGGCGCATTTTCCAAGCGCCACACCAAGGTCGAGGTCACGGTGCGCTACGCGCATTCCGAGGCGCAGATCGCGGCGCTCGCCGCCGGCGAGCTTGATCTGTGCGTGGTGTTCGAATGGCAGGATCCTTCCGGCGGCGAAGTGCTGATGCACGATCCGACCGTCTGGGTGACGTCTAACCTGCATCACATGCATGAGGAACGCCCGGTCCCGATCGCGCTCTACAACCGGGTCAGCTGGTGCAAGGACTTCGCCATCAAGTCGCTGGAACAGCGTGGGCTCGCCTATCGTGTCGCCTATTCCAGCGACACCACCGGCGGCCTGAAGCTTGCCGTCACCTCGGGCCTGGCGATCGCACCGATCTCGCGCAGCAACATTCCGGCGGACTGCCGCGAACTGACCGCGGCCGACGGCTTCGGCGACATCGATGCCTCGAATGTGGTCATGCACCGCAACCCGAATGCCTCGGGCGAGGCGATTGACGGCATGCAGGAGGCGATCCGCGACGCTTTCGTCAACAGGTAGGGCTGGCCAAGGAATTCGCGCAAATGCGGCCGGCTGCGCTCGCCGTTGCTACTTCAGCTCCAGCAGCCGCTCCAGGTAGCTGCGCTCGATATCGGGGCTGAGCGCATTGCCAAGCCGTTTGCGGATCGCTTCCAGGATCTGGCGGGCGCGCTGGACGTCGATCTCGTCGGGTACTTTCACCGAATCGCCGAAGTCCGGTCCCTGGCTGGCACGCGGCCGGCCGAGCGGGTCACGGTCGGCATTCTGCTGACGTCCGCCTTCCTGGCTGCCGCCCTGATCGCCCTGCATGGCCTGCATCTGCTTCATCATGTCCTTGGCGCCCTTGCGCAGCGCTTCCAGTGCCCGGCCCTGGTGGCCGGTGGCCTCGTCGCCCTGGCCTTCGCCGAGCGCCTGCTCGGCGCTGCCCATGGATTTGCCGGCTTCGCCAAATCCTTCATTCGGCTCCATGCCCATGCCTTCGAGGCTCTTCTTCAGCTTCTCGAGATCGCTCTTCAACTGGCCCTGGCCTTCCTGCAACTGCTTCATTGCCTCGGCGAATTCCTGCGGCGTCATCGGCTTTTGCCTGGCGACAGGATCGCGGTCCTGGCCAACGCCCGGCTTGTCCTGGTCCTCGCCACCACCCTGGCCGAGCTGCTCGTCACGGTTCTGGCCGCGCTGGCGCTCGCCCCGCTGCATCTGGTCCATGCGGAAGGTGTCGTTCATCATCTCCTGCTGGCGCCTCAGGATCTCGCCGAGCTTGTCCATCTGCTGGCGCATCTGGCTGTCCTGCTCACCGCCTTGCTGCTGACGGCCGGCCTGGAGATTGTTCATCATGTCCTGCAGCTGCGACAGCAATTGCTGTGCCTTGTCGCGGTCGCCCGACTTCGCCAGATTCTCGATCTGGTCCATCATCCGGTCGATGTCGCTCTGGCGCAGTTCCTGGCCGTTCTGCTGCATCTGCGGCGCATTCGGGTTTTGCTTGGCGCGTCCGGCGAATTCCTGCAGGAACTGGTTCATCGCCTCGCGCAGTTCCTTCATCGCCTTCTCGATTTCCTGGTCGCTGGCGCCGTTCTTGATGGCGTCCTGCAGCGCCTGCTGGGCCTGGCGCAGCCGCTTTTCGGCGGCCGACAGGTTGCCCTCTTCGATGCCGAGCGCGATTTCCCAGAGATAGGCGACCTCGCCGCGCAGCTGATCGTCGTTCGCCGCCAGCTTCAGCCGGCTGCGCGCGCTCATGATGGCGAGGTAGTGGGACATGTTGTCGAACGTGTCTTCGGGCCGCAGCGTGATGGCGTCGATCAGGTCGAGCACGCGTGGCCTGGCATTGGCGTCGAGCGCCAGCAGGCGGCGCTGTTCGATCACAGCCCGCGCCAGCGGGTTGGCGAACGGCCGCTCGGGCATGACAAGCGTCTTGGTTTCGCTCGAGGCGGTGTGGCCGGCGTCATCGGTGGCGACAAGCGTCAACTTGATGCTGCTGCCGGCCCAGACATGCTCTGTCAGGTCCTTGGTGGTCTTGGCGGCGTTCGACTTGCCGCCGCGGCGCGGCAGCGTCAGCGGCATTTCGGGCGGGCCGTAGAGCGGATGCGCGCCCGGCGGCTGCGGATCGGCCAGTTCGAAGACCGCCTTGGCGTTGGCGGCGCCATAGTCGTCGTCGATCTGGTAGTTGAGTTCGAAGGCGCCGTTGGCGGCTCGCTTGGGCTCACCGACGAAACGGATCTGCGGCGGCTTGTCCGGGATCACGGCGAAGGCCCAGCGGCCGAGCTGGTCCTCGCCCGATTGCAGTGTCAGCGTGCCGTCGCCGGTCAGCTTGCCGGTGAACTGGCGTACCTTCGCGGGCGATGCGGGGCTTGCGGCCGGCTTGGCGGCGGCCTGCGGCGCGGTAGGGTCGATAGCGCGCGCATTGCCATCCTTGTCGGCATAGGCAAGCGTCTCATCGCCCGAACCTCCGGTGACGCGCAAGGAGACATCGCTGCCCTCGGGCACATGAAACGTTGGCGTCGCCTGGTTGGCGTCGGCGGTCAGAAAGATCGGCGGCTTGCCGGTGTAGGCCGGCGGCGTCACCCAGGCGTCGATGCGCGGCGGCACGGCATCGTGCGTGCCATGCGCGCTGAAGCCGTCGACCATCCTGCCGCCCGCCGGCCCGAAGGAGAAGGCGAAGGCAGTGACGAGCAGCAGCGCGGCCACCGCGCGCAGCCCCCAGGGGTCGCGCTCCGGCACTCGTGTGCGCGGCAGGTCGGGGCCGAGGCTGTCGAGCTTTGCGGCCATGCGCTTCTGATGTTCGCGCCACAGCGCTTGCGAGAAGCTGCTTTCCCGGCCGCTTGGCCGGTCGGCCTGCACCAGCACGGGGCTGTGCAGCAGCTCGTTGGCGGCCTCGATGCGGCGATCGACCTCGGAGGCTCCAGGCATACGGAAGAAGCGCAGCGGATAGAGCGCCGCCACTGCCGCCAGTCCGAACCCGGCGACAAGGCCGATGCGCGCCATATCCGGCAGCCGGGAAAAAACGCCAAACCAGGAGATGCTCAGGAACAGGCTGGCGACAATGACCAGCGGCAGCAGCAGCGGCCAGCCGCGCTCGATCATCATCGAGACCCGCGTCGCCAGCCGGCTCAAGGCCAGGCGCCCGGCGAGACCGCGATCACTAGAGGTGGGTCGTTGCGTCATCGGCCCTTCCTGGACTCAGGCGGGATAGCCCGATCCTCACGACTCGAAGAATACCAGCAAACACGGCAAAGGCGAGGCGCTTTCAAAAAACGTGAAGCCCGCCGCTATGGTTGCAATCAGAAATTAGCGGGGTTGGCGTTGGCACCACAGACCAGCACGGCGACGCGTTCGCCAGCCACCGGCGCATAGCGGCCGGACAGGATCGCGGCGAAGGCGGCAGCACCGCCCGGCTCGGAGATGATGCGCACCCGGTTCCACAGCGCCTTCTGGGCAGCGATGATGTCGTCGTCGCTGACCAGGATGGAGCGTTCGACGAAGGCCTCGGCGATCGGAAACATCATTTCGCCGACGCGCTTCGGCGCCAGCGAATCGGCGGCGATGCCTTCGGCCGGCGCGTCGACGGGGTGACCGGCCTCGAAGGCCCGGTGAAGTGTCGGCGCGCCCTCCGGCTCGATGGCGACGATGCGGATGCGACCGGCATACCAGGCCGCGATGCCGCCGATCAGGCCGCCACCGCCGACGGCGACCAGCAGCGTATCGATCTCAGGCAAGTCCTTCTCGATTTCGAGGCCGAGCGTGCCCTGGCCGACCAGCGTTTCCTCCTGGTTGAAGGCGTGGATCTGCAAGGCGCCGGTTTCCTCGGCGAAACGTTCGCTGGCGGCCAGCGCCTCGGCATAGCGGGCGCCGCCGACAACGAGGTCGGCGCCATAGGAGCGGATGCGGTCCAGCTTGGCCTGCGGGCTCACTTCGGGAACGAAGATGGTCGCCTTGTGGCCAAGCCGCATGGCGGCGTAGGCGACGGCGGCGCCATGGTTGCCGCCGGACGCGGCCACGACGCCAGACGCGGGAACGGGCCGCTCGAGCAGATTTGTGAAGGCGCCGCGCGCCTTGAACGAGCCGGAATGCTGCAGGCATTCGAGCTTCAGGTCGACCGCCAGCGGCGGGCGGTCGAAATCGGCCATGTCGACGCGCAGCACCGGCGTGTGTCGGATATAGGGGCGGATGCGCGGTTCCATCGCGGCGATGCGTTCGCGTGTGACGGTAATGCGCTGCGACATGGTTTGCTCCTGGTCTTGCGATGCCAGCCTTATGCCAGCCAGTCCGGTACCGAATCCAGCCCGATCAGATCGTCATAGGTCAGGCGCGGGCGCACGATATGGAAACGGTCGCCGTCGACCAGCACCTCGGGCACCAGCAGGCGGGTGTTGTAGGTGCCAGCCTGCACGGCGCCATAGGCGCCGGCCGTGGAAACGGCGACGAGATCGCCGGCCTTCAGCCTGGGCAGGTCGCGGTCGAGGCCGAGATAATCGCCGGTCTCGCAGACCTGGCCGACCACGTCGACCATCATGCGCGGCGTGTCGGCGGGTGGCTGCACGACCGGCTTGATGTCGTGGAAGGCATCGTAGAGGGTCGGCCGGATCAGGTCGTTCATGGCGGCGTCGACGACCAGAAAATTCTTGGCGTCGCCTTCCTTCACGAAAATCACTTCCGAGACGAGAATGCCGGCATTGCCAACGATCAGCCGGCCCGGTTCGAACATCACCTTCAGCCCGAGCTTGGTGACATGCTTCCTGACGATCTGGGCATAGGCGTCGGGCAAAGGTGGCGGATTGTTGTCGACGCGGTACGGAATGCCCAGCCCGCCGCCGAGGTCGATATGATCGATGGCATGGCCATCGGCGCGCAGCGCGCCGACCAGATCGACCAGCAGGGCAAAGGCGTCGTCGAAAGGCTGCAGCTCGGTGATCTGGCTGCCTATATGGGTATCGATGCCGGTGACCTTGATGCCCGGAAGTGTTGCCGCTCGGGCATAGACCTGCCGCGCGCGCTGCCACGGAATGCCGAACTTGTTCTCGGCCTTGCCGGTGGAGATCTTCTTGTGGGTCTTGGCGTCGACATCGGGATTGATCCGCAGCGAGATCGGCGCCACCTTGCCCAGTGCCACGGCACGCGCCGACAGCAGCTCGAGTTCGGGTTCCGACTCGACGTTAAAGCAAAGAATGCCGGCCTCAAGGGCGAAATCCATCTCGCGCGCGGTCTTGCCGACGCCGGAGAACAGGATCTTGCCGGCCGGGACGCCGGCGGCCAAGGCCCGGCGCAATTCGCCTTCCGAGACCACGTCGGCGCCGGCGCCGAGCCTGGCCAGGGTCCGCAGCACGGCCTGGTTGGAGTTGGCCTTCATGGCGTAGCAGACCAGTGCGTCCAGCCCGGCAAAGGCCTGGGCGAAGACGCGGTAGTGCCGGGTCAAGGTGGCGGTCGAATAGCAGTAGAACGGCGTGCCGACCTGGGCGGCGATATCGGGTATTGCCACGTCCTCGGCGTGCAGCACACCGTCGCGGTAGTCGAAATGGTTCACGAGAGTGGTTCCGGAAGTTGGAGCGCGACGAGACGGGGGCTCAGAAGACCAAACCCGGCCCGACCGGTTCTAGATCAGCGGGTCGAGGAAGAACTTCTTGTCCTTGACCGGTTTTTCCGGTTCCGGCGGCAGTGGCTGTTTGGCCTTCTCGGCGTCCTTGCGGGCCTGTTCGGCGGCTTCATAGGGGGTGTCGAGACCAGCCTTGCGGCCGCAGGCGGTCACGGCGGCCATTGCCGCCAGCAGCGTCAGCGTCACCAAAATCCTGCTTCCGGTCATCGATCCATCCGTGCGAAACATTTTGTCAGCCGCCGCTTTTAGCCGAGTTCTCGGCGTATTGCACCCCGGGATATCGCCGATTGCACTATCCGGGATAGTGCAGCCGTAATGTCCGGGCCATTGCAATCGCAACAGCCGGGATATTGCTATCGCAATATCCGAAATCACGCCTTTGCGATGCGCTTTTTCCAATAGCGGATCTGCTTCCTCACTTCCGACGGCGCCGTGCCGCCGAAGCTGGTGCGGCTTTTGACCGAGTTCTGCACCGCCAGCACCGAGAATATGTCCGTCGTGATGCCGGGATTGATCGACCGCAGGTCCTCCAGCGAAAGCTTCTCCAGGCTCACCTTCTTCTCCTCGGCAAGCGCCACGGCGCGACCGGTAACATGATGCGCCTCGCGGAAGGGCAGGCCGAGCGTGCGCACCAGCCAGTCGGCGAGGTCGGTCGCGGTGGCGTGACCGGAGCCGGCGGCCTTCTTCATCGCGGCTGCGTTCACCGTCATGTCCGAGACCATGCCGGTCATCGCCGCCAGCATCAGGTCGAGCGTCTCGGCGGCGTCGAAGACGGATTCCTTGTCTTCCTGCATGTCCTTGCCATAGGTCAAAGGCATGCCCTTCATCACCGTCAGGAGGCCGACCAGATGGCCGTTGACGCGGCCGGTCTTGCCACGCACCAGTTCGGCGGCGTCGGGGTTCTTCTTCTGCGGCATGATCGAGGAGCCGGTGGAGAAGCTATCCGACAGCCTGATGAAGCCGAATTGCGGCGTCGACCAGATGATGATCTCTTCGGCCAACCGAGACAGATGCGTGGCGCAGATCGCGGCCATGCCGAGGAACTCGAGCGCGAAATCGCGATCGGAGACGCTGTCCAGCGAATTGCGCATAGGCTCGCGGAAGCCGAGCGCCCTGGCGGTTTTGTGGCGGTCGATCGGGAAGCTGGTGCCGGCCAGGGCCGCCGCACCCAGCGGGCTCTCGTCCATGCGTTCGATCGCGTCGCGCACGCGCGACAGGTCGCGCGAAAACATCTCGACATAAGCCATACAGTGATGGCCGAAGGTCACCGGCTGCGCCGCCTGCATATGGGTAAAGCCCGGCATGACGGTCGCCGCGTGCTCCTCGGCCCGCTCCAGCAGCGCCGCGATCAGGCCCTTCAGCGCCTCGGCGACGCGAAAGCACTCGTCCTTGACCCAGAGCCTCAAATCGACCGCCACCTGGTCGTTGCGCGAACGCGCGGTGTGCAGGCGGCCGGCGGCCGGGCCGATCAGGTCGGCCAGGCGAGCCTCGACATTCATGTGAATGTCTTCCAGCTTCGTTGAAAACTCGAAGCTGCCGGCCTCGATCTCTTTCAGGATCGTGTTCAGGCCGTGAGCGATTTTTTCTTGATCGGCCGCTGAAATAATGCCCGTCTCAGCCAACATTTCGCTATGCGCGATCGAACCCCTTATATCTTGCGCATAAAGTTTGCGGTCGAACGAGATCGACGCGTTGATCGCTTCCATGATCGCGGCCGGACCCGAGGCAAATCGTCCGCCCCACATCTGGTTGCTGGTCTTCTTGTCGCTCATCGCTATAAAACCCGTGCTTCGGAGCAGTTTTGAGAACATGGCAGACGGAAACAGATTTTTCCCGGCCCCGCGCCTGATCCTCGCCGCCCTGGTGGTGGGAGCGCTGGCCGGCGCGGTCGCGGTATATGTCAGCGAGAGCAGGTCTGGCAACAATGCACCGGCCCAGGTCGCCGTCGGCGACAGCAAGGACGACGTCGCCTGCGCCGCCAAGAGCAACCGCGCCAAGAAGGTTGCGGCTGCCGCCACTGGCGAGGTCGCGGCACTTCTGCCCGCCGATCCGCCGCAATCGATGAAGAGCCTTGCCTTCAATGGTCCGGACGGCAGGCCGATGACGATTGCCGACCATGCCGGCAAGACGGTGCTGCTCAACCTCTGGGCGACATGGTGCGCGCCGTGCCGTGCCGAAATGCCGGCGCTCGACGCGCTGCAGAAGGAGAAAGGCAGCGACGCCTTTCAGGTTGTCGCCGTCAATGTCGATGCCGGCGACGATGTGAAGCCGAAGAAATTCCTCAAGGACACTGGCGTCCAGGCGCTCGGCTACTACCGGGATTCGACCGTGGCGCTGTTCAACGACCTTAAGGCGCGAGGCCTGGCGCTCGGCCTTCCCGTCACCATGCTGATTGACGGCGAAGGCTGCCTGATCGCTCATATGAATGGCCCGGCCGAATGGTCTGGGCCCGACGCCAGGCGGCTGGTCGAGACGGCACTCGGATCGTAAGTTAGGCCGAACGCGCGCTTGACTTGAGCAGTACGAGGCCGCCGTCGTGGTGCTCGGAGGCGTGTATCAGGGCACGCTTGCCGTGGCCGGTCAGATCGTCGAACGCTTCGATCGGCGCCGGCTTGCCGAGATAGTAGCCTTGGCCGATCTCGCAGGCTTCGGCATTCAGGAATTTCAACTCCCCAAGTGTCTCCTCATGATCCGAACTCGGACTGCCGAGCCGGCGATTTCTAGCGCGCCGGGTTCTCCGCGTCTCGCTAGCCTGTCGGTGGTGGACACGTGCGTCAGCTGCGTTACCCGCGGTTCCCCTTAGCCGTGTAATTGTGGAGGCCCACGGTCTTTACCTGCTCGCCAGCCGCCCTAGCTGGCTGAGATGCCGGTATGAATTTTGATGCCGGCCAAGCCGCCGAGGGAGAGGAGCGAGCAGCTGTGCAAAGGTCGGAGGGCCACAACAGAACTGTCACATACCTTCTCTAAGAGAGCCGGCAAGGACTTGCGCAAGACCCTTGTCAACAGCCACTCAAGAGGGAAACCATGACCATGATCAAGCGGGGCTTTGCTGCCCTTGCGGCCGGCGCGCTTAGCACCGCGCTCGCGATGCCTGCCTTTGCGGAACCGGTAAAATTCGATTTCTGGTTCGGCCTTTCGGGCGACCTCGCCCGCGTCGTCGACACGATGTGCAAGAACTTCAACGCCTCGCAGAAGGACTACGAGGTCGTCTGCACCAGCCAGGGCAATTACGACGCCACGCTGCAGAACACGATCGCCGCCTTCCGCGCCGGCAAGCAGCCGACCGTCGTCCAGGTCTATGATGTCGGCACCGCCACGATGATGCTGTCGGGTGCCTACAAGCCTGCCGACAAACTGATGGAAGAAAACGGCTACAAGATCGACTACGCCGACTATTTCCCCGGCATCGCGCGCTATTACGCGACGTCGAAGGGCGAGATGCTGTCCTTCCCGTTCAACTCGTCGACCCCGCTGATGTACTGGAACAAGGACGCCTTCGCCAAGATCGGCAAGACGGAGGCGCCGAAGACCTGGGAAGATGTCGGCGCCGACCTCAAGGCAATGAAGGACGCCGGCTACGAATGCCCGATGGCCATCAACATCTCGGCCAACGAAAGCTGGCAGCTGATGGAACAGTTCTCGGCGCTCCACAACCAGCCGATCGCCACCAAGAACAATGGCTATGACGGCCTCGACGCGCGTCTCGAAGTCAACAAGACCAAGTTCGTCCAGTACGTCACCGATCTCAAGAAATGGTATGACGCCGGCCTCATCAAGATCAAGTCCAAGGATCTCGGCCAGGACATGGTCCAGGCCTTCGCCTCGGGAACGTGCCAGGTCATCCTGACCTCGGTCGGCGACCATGGCACGGTCGGCAGGACGCAGAAGGAAGGCATGAACTGGGATGTCGCCGAACTGCCGGTCTATGCCGGCACGGAGCGCAAGAATTCGCTGGTCGGCGGCGCTTCGCTGTGGGTGCTTTCCGGCAAGTCGGATGCCGAATACAAGGGCGCGGCGGCCTTCTTGAACTTCATCCATGATCCGAAGACCGCCTTGTTCTGGTCGACCAATACCGGCTACATTCCGGTGACGAAGTCGGGCTTCGATTACATGAAAGGCCAGGGCTTCTACGACAAGGCTCCCTACAAAGGTCGCGAAGTCGCCATCGCCAGCCTGACCGCGTCCGAGCCGACCGAAATCACCCGCGGCATCCGGCTGGGTAACTTCACCCAGATCCGCGCCGAGTTCGGCACGCAGATGCAGGCGATCTTCGCCAACAAGGTCAGCGTTCAGGAAGGCCTCGACACGCTGGTCAAGAATGGCGACGCCATCCTCGACCGGTTCCAGCAGACCTATCCAGGCAAGACCTTGCCCTGATCGCTGGAAATTTTCAGGCCGCCCGCCGACTCCTGTGCTTCGAGTCGACGGGCGGTTGTTTCGCGTATTTAATGCAAACGTGACTGGCCGCTCGGCGGCATCGGCGGACCGATGGAAAAACGCGTCACTTTCAGCAGTTGGACGATCGGCATCCTGTTCGCGGTGCCGCAGCTCCTCCTGATCTTCACGTTCTTCTACTGGCCGGCGGGCCAAGCGGTCTATTGGTCGCTGACGCTGCAGCAGCCCTGGGGCGGAGGCAACATCTGGGTCGGGCTCGACAATTTCCGCTCGATCCTGGCCAACGCCGACTACTGGAATTCGATAACCGCCAGCCTCGTCTTTGCCGGGATCAGCACCGGGCTTGCGATGTTCATCGCGCTCGTGCTCGCCGCCTTGACCGATCGGCAACTCGCTGGCTCGCGCCTTTATCGCGTGGTGCTGATCTGGCCCTACGGCATCGCCGCACCGGCGCTGGCGCTGGCGTTCCGCTTCATTCTAGCGCCGGAGGCGGGGTTCCTTTCCGTCATCAACCGGATGTGGCCGGGGATATGGGATCCGGGTCTCGATGGCGCGGATGCCATGGCGTCGATCATCGTCGCCTTCTCGTGGAAATATGTCGGCTACAACTTCATTTTCTTCCTGGCCGCGTTCCAGGCCATACCCCGCTCGCTGATCGAGGCCGCCGCAATGGACGGTTCGGGCGTCATCAGGCGTTTCTGGGACATCCAGTTCCCGCTGATCACGCCGACCATCTTCTTCCTTTTGGTCATCAACATCACCGAAAGCTTCCAGGATTCCTTCGGCATCGTCGACATCATGACGTCAGGCGGCCCGGCTAATGCAACCAATCTGATGGTCTACAAGATCTATTCCGACGGCTTCAAAGGTTTGGATTATTCGGGCGCCGCCGCGCAGAGCATCATCCTGATGCTGCTCATCATCGTCCTCACCATCTTCCAGTTCCGCTTCATCGAGCGGCGCGTGCATTACGGGTGAGGATGACATGGTAGAGCGCACCCCATTCCTCAATTTCTTCACGCATTTGATTTTGTTCGTCGGTTTTGTCTTCTGCGTCGCGCCGTTCGCGGTCGTCGCCATCGCCGCGTCGCACAACCTGAGGGATGTCAACGATGTGCCGATGTCGCTGCTGCCGGGTAGCGACTTCTGGGTCAACATCAAGACGGCGTGGGTAACGGCCGGTCTCGGCCCCAAGCTGCTCAACAGCTTCATCGTCGCCGGCGGCGTGGCGGCCGGCAAAGTGATCATTTCGGCGCTCACCGCCTTCGCGATCGTCTATTTCCGCTTTCCTGGCCGGATGTTTATCTTCTGGCTGATCTTCGTCACCCTCATGCTGCCGCTGGAAGTGCGCATCGTGCCGACCTATGCGGTCGTCGCCAACGTGCTGTCGCCCTACCAGGCCATCCTCGACGTGACAGGCTTCAGCTGGCTGATCGAAAAGCTGTCGGGCGTGCAGGTCTCGCTCAACCTCGGGCTGCTTAATTCCTACCCCGGCCTGATACTGCCGCTGGTCGCCACCGCGACCGGGACCTTTCTGTACCGCCAGTTCTTCCTCACCGTGCCGGATGAACTGACCGAAGCAGCGCGTATGGACGGCGCAGGGCCGCTGCGCTTCTTCATCGATGTTCTTCTTCCGCTGTCGCGCAACAACATGGCGGCGCTCGGGACCATCATGTTCCTGTGGGCCTGGAACCAGTATCTGTGGCCGCTGCTCATCACCACCGACCAGTCGCACGCGATGGCGGTGACGGAGCTCAAACAGCTGATCCCCAATGTCGGCGGCACTCCGGAATGGCACATTGCCATGGCCGGGACGCTGATCGTCATGCTGCCGCCGCTGCTTGTCGTGGTGCTCATGCAACGCTGGATCGTGCGTGGCCTGATCGCCACCGAGAAATAACAGGAGACAAAAAAATGGCCTCCATCACCATTCGCGGCGTCAAGAAGAACTACGCCAAGACGCAGGTCGTGCACGGTGTCGACCTCGACTTCGCCTCGGGCGAATTCGTCGTCATCCTGGGGCCGTCCGGCTGCGGCAAGTCCACGTTGTTGCGCATGATCGCCGGGCTGGAGGAGATCTCCGACGGCACGATCGCCATCGACGGCCTCGTCGTCAACAAACTGGAACCGCGCGAGCGCGGCTGCGCCATGGTTTTCCAGAACTACGCGCTCTATCCGCATATGAGCGTGGCGCAGAACATCGGCTACTCGCTCAAGGTCGCCGGTATTCCCGCGGCCGAGCGCAATCAGCGCATCCAGGCGGTCGCCCGCACGTTGGAGCTCGAACATCTGCTCGACCGCAAGCCGATGGCGCTTTCCGGCGGCCAACGGCAACGCGTCGCCATGGGCCGCGCCATGATCCGCGAGCCAAAGGTGTTCCTGTTCGACGAGCCGCTGTCCAATCTCGACGCCAAGCTGCGCGTGCAGA
This sequence comes from Mesorhizobium erdmanii, assembly GCF_013170725.1. Classification (NCBI taxonomy): domain Bacteria; kingdom Pseudomonadati; phylum Pseudomonadota; class Alphaproteobacteria; order Hyphomicrobiales; family Phyllobacteriaceae; genus Mesorhizobium; species Mesorhizobium erdmanii. The sequence goes on from NZ_CP033361.1 coordinate 1,640,277, forward strand.
TGCGCTCGGAAATCCGCAAGCTGCATCGCCGGCTGAACGCCACTTCGGTCTTCGTCACCCATGACCAGGTCGAGGCGATGACGCTCGCCGACCGGCTGGTGATCATGAACGGCGGAAAGGTCGAGCAGGTCGGCACGCCAGGTGAAATCTACACCCGCCCGGCGAGCCGCTTCGTCGCCACCTTTGTCGGCGCACCGGCCATGAACATGCTCGAAGGCACGGTCGAGCTCGACGGGCTGTCGCTGCTCGGCGGCAGCCGGCGCCTGGCCATGGCGCGCGCCGGCCTGCCGGTCGGCACCAAGGTCGCGATGGGTATCCGGCCGGAAGCCGTCAGGCTGGTGAAATCAGGTACGGCGGGAGCCCTCAAGGCCACCGTCGACCTGGTCGAGGAACTGGGCGCGGGGCGGGTCATCTATGTCGATCTCGACGGCGCGCCGTTTTCGGTGATGACGTCGGAGGCGGTCCACCCCGAGCCCGGCAGCACCATCGGGTTGAAGATCTTGCCCGAAGACATGCATTTCTTCTCGTCGGAGACCGGAAGCCGTCTCGATGTCTTCAAGGCCTCCGTACCCGAGCCGGCACTCTGATTTTTCAGGCGTCATTGATCAGCGGCCGAGCTGCTTAGTTGAATCCGGAAATCGCATCTCGCTACCGCATGCCGGGCGCCGCAGCGCCAGACCTTAGGCGAACACATGCGCCTTTCCCGACACGGTGAGCCGCACGATCTCGCCGACCGACGGCGCGTCCATGCCGGATTTGCGCAGGATCAGCGGCTTGTTGCCGATCGCCGCGGCGTCCGGTGGGTCGGCATTGTTCAGCAGGCGCACCGCGATCGTGCATGTCGAACCGGCGAATTCCGATTCCGTCACTTCGCCAAACAGCATGTCTGATGTGCCCGACATGCCTTCGCGCGATGTTCTCTTCAGCGCAATCTGCTCCGGCCGCAGCATGATGCGGGCGACGTCGCGGATGTCACTGGTATCGACGGCGATGCGGCCGAGCGGCGAGTTGGCGAAGCCGCCCGAGATGCTCGCCGGCAGGATGATGGCGTCGCCGAGGAACTCGGCGATCATCCTGTCCTTCGGCTTGAGGTAGAGATCGCGCGGCGTGCCGACCTGCGAGAATTTGCCTTCTCTCATCACCGCCACCTGGGCGGCGAAGGACAGTGCTTCGGCCTGGTCGTGCGTCACCAGGATGGTGGTGATGCCGGCCGCCTCCAGAAGTTCGGCCACCGCTTTACGCATCGAGGCGCGCAGTCCGGTGTCGAGCGCGGAGAACGGCTCGTCGAGCAGCATCAGCCGCGGCTTCATCGCCATGGCGCGAGCGAGCGCGACGCGCTGCTGCTGGCCGCCTGAAAGCTCGTGCGGGCGGCGCTTGAGGATCGCTTTGTCCAGTCCAACGATATAGGCGAGTTCGATGATGCGCTCGGTGCGCTTGTCCTCGCCGCGGCCCAGGCCGAAACCGATATTGTCCGATATGGTCAGATGCGGGAACAGGGCGCCGTCCTGCGCCACAACGCCGATGCCGCGGCGATGCGCCGGGACAGCCGTGCCGCCATTGGCCAGCACCTCGCCGTCGAGCACGATGCGGCCTTCGTCCGGCGCCTCGAAGCCGGCGATCAGCCGCAGCAAGGTGGTCTTGCCGCAGCCGGAGGGGCCGACGATGGCGGTGCGGCTGCCGCTAGCGACATCGAGGTCGACGCCGGCCAGTGCGGCGACCGGACCATAATGCTTGTGCAGGCCGCGGATTTCGAGAGAGCTCATCGTCCGGCCATCCGTTTCGACTGGACATAGAGCAGCCAGGTCAGCGGCAGCGATATCGCCACCATGATGAAGGCGTAAGGGGCGGCCGAGGCGTAATCGATCTCGCCGCTGTAGGACCAGAACGCCATCGCCAGCGTGCGGGTGCCGTTCGGCGCCAGCATCTGGGTCGCGGTCAGTTCGTTCATGATGCCGAGCGCCACCAGCGCCATGCCGGCCGCGGCACCGGGCGCCGACAAGCGGATGGTCGTCGACCACAGCGCGTTGAGCGGGCGTCGGCCGAGGCTGGACGCGGCGCGCTCGAGCTCGACCGGAGCCTGGGCGATCGAGGCGCGCAGGCTGACAAGGGCACGTGGCAGGAACATGAGGGCATAGGCGACCAGGATGGTGAACAGCGTCTGATAGAGCGGAAGCGCAATGCGCACGGTGATAGTGACCAGCGCCAGCGCGATGACGACACCCGGTAGCGAGCCGACGATGTAGTTGCAACCCTCCAGCAGGCGCTGCAAGGGTCCCGGCGCGCGGATCGAGATCCAGGCCATCGGCATGGCGGCGACGGTGGCAAGCAGTGCTCCGGCAAGCGCCAGGAACAGGGTCTGGCCGAGTGCCAGGCCAATCTCGTTGAGGCGCCAGACCTCGGCGCCGCCGGCGACGAGCCAGCGGCCGATGGTGACGAACGGCACGCCGAGCGCCAGCAGCGTGGTAACGACAAGCAAGAGCAGGCTCGGGATGGTGGCATGGCCGAGGCTTGTGCGCGGCTGTTGGCGTGCCGCGCCGGAGCCGACACGGGCATAGCGTTCCTCGCCGCGCACCAGGACTTCGAGGCCCAGAAGCACGAAGCAGCAGGTCACCAGGACACCGGCCAGCATGTTGGCGGCCGGCCCGTTGAAGGTCGACTGGAACTGGTCGACGATCGCGGTGGTGAAGGTGTCGAAGCGGATGAAGACGTAGAGGCCATATTCGGCCAGCAGATGCAGCCCGACCAGCAGCGAGCCGCCGCAGATGGCGAGCCTGAGCTGCGGCACCACGACACGCCAGAACACGCGCCACGGCCCAAGGCCAAGGGCCGCGGCCGCGTCCTCGAGAGCCGGGTCAAGGCGACGCAGCGCCGCCGAAATGGGCAGATAGAGAAACGGGAAATAAGCGATGACGGACACCAGGACGCCGGCCCACAGGCCGTGCAGCCCGGGCACCATGGTGATCCATGCATAGGAGTGCACGAAAGCGGGAATGGCTAGCGGCGCCACGCACAGCCAGGCCCACAGCCTGGCGCCGGGCAGGTCGCTGCGCTCGGTCAGCCAGGCCAGCGCGACAGACAGGACGATGGCGATCGGGACGGTCAGCAACACCAGCAGCGTGGTGTTGACCAGCAGTTCCCCAACACGCGGCCGGAAGACCAACGCCGAGACCGTCTCCCAGCCGGTCTGCACCGCGATCCAGACGATGAAGGCGAGCGGCAAAAGCGCGAGCAGCGAGACGAAGACGGCGGCAAGGACAAGCCAGCGTGCCGCCCGTCGCCGTGGCCTTCGGCGCATCCTCGGTGGCAAGCCCGAGCCCGCAAGATCGACCGCGGACTGCATCAGCTCGGACGTCCCGCGGCCGCGGCGAGGTGCCGGCAATCAAGGGACCACGGGCGACGGTCAGGAATGCAGCGTGTCGTCATCGACGATGCCATCTCGAAAACAAAACGCTCCCGCGGAAGGTAAAGTCCCGCGGGAGCACGGTCGGTTGCCCTTATTAGGACGAACGGCAACTAAAGCAAGCCGGCTGCCGTCATCAGGTCGGTGACCTTCTTGGAGTTCAGCGTCGCGGCGTCGACCTTCGGCGCCTGCAGGTCGGCGAGCGGCACCAGCTTCGGGTTGGATTCGGCACCCTTGCCGACGGCGTATTCGAAGGAGTTTCCGTTCTTCAGCACATCCTGGCCGCCCTTGCCGGTCACCCACTTCAGGAAGGCCTGGGCTTCCTTCGGATGCTTGCTCGAGGCGAGCACGCCACCACCCGAGACCGAGACGAACGCGCCCGGATCCTGGTTCTTGAAATAGTGCAGCGCGACGTTCTTGCTGTTCTCGCCGGTCTTGGCCTGATCGCCGAAGTAGTAATAGTGGTAGATCACGCCGCCTTCGATCTCGCCGGCATTGACCGCCTTCATGACAGTGCTGTTGCCCTTGTAAGCGGTGAAATTGGTCTTCATCGCGTTCAGCCAGTCCGCCGTCGCCGCCTCACCCTTGAGCTGCAGCAGCGCGCTGACGATGGCCTGGAAGTCGGCGCCCGAAGGCGAGGCGGCCCAGCGGCCCTTCCAGCTCGGATCGGCGAGATCGAGCAGCGACTTGGGCAGCTTGTCGGCGCTCAGCTTGGACTTGTTGTAGGCGAATACGGTGCTGCGCGCTGCGACGCCCACCCATTTGCCGCTGGCTGCCTGATAGTCGTGCGGCACCTGAGCCAGCGTGTCGGCATCGACCGGCGCGAACAGGCCGGCATTCTCGACCAGCACCATGGCCGGTGAATTCTCGGTCAGGAACACGTCGGCGGGCGAGGCCGCGCCTTCGGCGACGATCTGGTTGGAGAAGTCGCTGTCGCCGCCATTGCGCAAGGTGACCTTGATGCCGGTTTCCTTGGTGAACCCTTCGGCCCATTCCTTGGCTAGGCTCTCATGTTGCGCGTTGTAGACGATGATGTCGGCATCTTCTGCCATCGCCGGCGCGGTGATCAGGCTGATTGCCAGTGCGGTAGCACCGGCAAGGGCGGAAAGAGCGTGTTTCATGGCGTCGTCCTTGGTTTAAGGTTGGCAGGGCTCTCCTATCGATACCTGAGCATGGTAGTCAACATTTATGATCTGCTACAATCGGTCGCGAGGGCACAAGCCCCCGTGCCGGACCAACAATTCCTCGTGATGGCGATGCAATAACCGCGTGCTTCAGATCGCTGGCAGACCTGCCGCCCGGATCATCGGCGCGGTTTCCAGGCCGTAGAAAAGGACGGAATCACGCCGGACGACATTCGGGATATCCAGACGCCAGCCGCTGGCTTCTGTAAACAGGGCTTCCAGAAGGACAGCCAACTCTGCCCGCGCAACGTGCTGACCAAGGCAGGCGTGAAGCCCGGTGCCGAATGCCAGCGCAGATGAAACACCCGAGCGCAGGTCGAGGCGGTCGCCGGCCGGGAAAACCGAAACATCCCGGTTGGCGCTCGCCAGCACCGGTACGACCGCTTGGCCAGCCGCGATGGTCGCGCCGCCGATCTCCAGGTCCTGCGCGGCAATGCGGGCCCCGGCAAAATGCACCGGCGCACAAAAACGAAGCAGTTCCTCCGCTGCAGCCGACCAGCCGACAGTCCCGCCTTCGAGCAACGACAATTGGTCCGGGGCCTCTGCCAGTGCGGCCAGCGCATTGCCAAAGGTATCGACCACAGTGGCTTGTCCGGCAAAGAGCAGGAAGACGATGTTCGCAATGGCGTCGTCTCTGCGCCAGCGACCAGCCTCAACCTCGGCGAGCATCTGGGCCGAAATGCCGTTTGGGCGCACGCCGCCTCCCTCGATGGCTTGCGACGCCCATGCCTCCAGCCGGCGGCAGGCCTCATTGGCGTCGTTGTCGACATTCCCGGTGCGGATATCCAGGGCCTTGGCCATGCGCTGGGCGTCGCTTCCGATCAGCCAGGGATCGTCGATGTCGATGCCGAGGATCTGTTCAAGGCCCGAAAACGATAGCGGCAAGCCTATGTCGCGAATCGCGTCGAACCAAGGCTTGCCCGCCGCTGCCCGGGTCAGCTCCGATGCCTTGGGCATGAGCTGGTTGAACAGCCCTTTGCCGGCGGAAAACGTCAGGGAGCCAGCCAGGGGACGCCGCAGATGCATGTGTCGCGGCGGGTCGGACAGAAGCATCGAGCGTGTCAACAAATCCAACGCCGGATTGGCGCTGATCTTCTGCCTGACCTCCTGGTAGGTGCCTGGAGGTGCCTGCAACAAAAAGGGGTGTTTCAAGGCCTCGGATACGAGAGCGTGGCTGAACACGTACAAGGCCACGCCGACCTCCGGATAGGGAGGCTTGCCCCAACTGGCGCCACCCTCTGTCCGACGACGAGCGAATTCAGGAAAAGGATCGCTGCCAAGGGCGAAAGGATCGAAAAGATCGGGCTGGATCGTCATGGGGCGAGATCAACGGCAAAGATGACGCGAAACCCGCCAGAACTGATGTCCTGCGGCAGAAAATCGGGCGCCAAGTGAAGGAATTCGCACTGCAGAACGCGCCTGTAGAACCGCAGCAGCGGGTCCCTCGTTAGAGCCTCGACCGCGGGCGTCACGCCGGTCCGATGCCAATGGTCGATGGTCCGGCGAAACGCTGGATTCGGCCGAACCTTGTCGGGGAAATCGTCCTGGGCTCCCGCATAGGACGGACATCGCCCATCGCCGACCAGCCAGCGGGCTCCAACCCGACGGCCGTGCTCGGTCAGTTGCGACAAGAGGCGGCGTGCCATGTCGGTGCCGCGAAAGTCAGGCCGCAAACCAAGGTTGTAAACGTAGAGCGATCTGGCCGGTCCGGTCCGGGCTAGCGAAGAATAAGCGGAGAAGGTCTTCGGGAATTCTTCCCTGTCGTGAGGGTCCTGGCTGGTCTCCACGAAACCGATAGCGCCGGCAACGAGATGTTCGGCCACGGCGATGATCGTTGTATGTCCCAAGGAAAGACGGCGCCTGATCGTTTCTTGGCTGGCGCCGAGAGGCCCCCAAGCCGCCGCCTCCATCGCGGCCATGTCTGGAATATCATTTTCAACGAGCTGACGAAAAATGACAGGTCCCATCGTAGAATGCGGCCTCACCAATCCGCCGTTGAATGATTTACGTTAGCTGCTAGTGAGTCCATGGGGAGGGTGTCCAGTGATTTTCTATTTATGCCATCGCCTACATGCCAACACGCTCGCAAGTCTGCTCATCTATTTCCGGCGCGACCTCCAGGATTTTGTCCGCATTGTTCCTTATGAAGAGAGGAATCACCTGCTGGCGATATCCAGTGCTACTGTCATCTGGACCGATTTGGATCGCCTGAGCCAATCCGAGATACAGTCGAGCGCCGAACTCAGCGAACAATTGAGGATAGGGCAACCTGATATTGTGCAGCTCAATCACCCGGCAAAGACCCTCCAGCGGTTCGACCTGCTGCGTTTGCTCTACGCCGACGGCAGCAACCGCTTCAACGTGTACCGACCGGAAAAGCTGCCTGACGAATTGCGTTTTCCTGTGTTTCTGCGCGACGAGGCAGGCGCGACGTACAAAACGCCAAGGCTGTTGAATACCCCGGAACAACTCCGAGTCGAGATCGCCAATCTGGGCGCCGCGCGCTTTGTGCGTCCGATGGTGGTGGAATTTGAATCGAAGCCTCTTCGCGACGGGTATTACCGGAAATACGCCGCCTATCGCGCCGGTGACCACAGCTATGCGCAGCACTGCTTCGCCAGCCGGGACTGGTTCATCAAGGATCCAGGCAAGGGGATGGCGGGAGCGCATCTGGCAGAGCATGCGGCCTATGTTCGTGACAACCCGCACGCGGCCGAGTTGATGCCCATTTTCGAAAAGGCTGCGATTTCCTACGGCCGTATTGATTACACCATCGTCGATGCGCGCATCCAGGTGTTCGAGATCAATACCAACCCAACCGTGCTGAACTATCCGCCGACCATTTTCGATTCGTACGATTCGTTGCCTTACGCCAACATGCATGCCGATGCCTTGATGCGTCTCCCGCATGCGCAAGACCGCGTATCCCATCCTGACATCGACAGGGCTCATCTGCACCTTCTCGGCCGCCTGCGCACAAAGTACCGCAGGCGACGGGTCAAGCTGACGGTGCGCAAGGGCTTCAGCTTGTTCAAGGACACTGTCCTGGGAGCCAAGGCGTCGACGGATACGGGCAATCAAAGCAGATGACGCGCCGACGTCAGGCGCGCCCCCTCAAACTTTCTTGATTTGCCGGTACTTTGCCTTGGACATTATTTCGCCGGCCACGTAACAAATCAGTGCCGAGGCACGAAATCGGGGGAGTGAACTCTTGTGAGCGGCAAGGACGAGGCCGAGCTTTCCCGGCTGTTGCGGGCCGCGATCGCCGGAGATGAAAAGGCCTATGCCGACTTTCTGCATCGGATTGCCGCGCTGATGCGCGGCTTTATCCGGCGCAAGATCGTGCAAGGCGGAGTCGATCCCGAGGATGTCGTGCAGGAAACCTTGCTGGCCATTCATGTGAAACGGCATACCTGGCGCCAGGATGCGCCGGTGCTGCCGTGGGTCTATGCGATCGCCCGCTTCAAGCTGATCGATGCGTTCCGGCGGCGCGGACGGCGCATCGAGATCGATGTCGACGATATCGCCGAGACCTTTGCCGAGCCGGAAACCGAAACCGTCAGCGAGCGCGACATCAACAGGGCCCTGGACGGGCTGCCGCCGGCCCAGCGTTCCGTGGTCTCGGCCGTATCGGTGGAGGGCCGCTCGATCGGCGAGACGGCGGCGAAGTTCGGCATCAGCGAGACGGCTGTGCGTGTGTCGCTGCATCGCGGGCTTGCCGCGATAGCCAGGCGATTCGGGCAGGGTCGAGTTGGACGGGAATGACATGAGGACCGAGGATCTCATCAAGGCGCTTGACGCCGATGCAAGCAGCAAGGCGATGCCATTGCGCTCGGCCTGGTGGCTGGCCGCCGGCGCTGCCATCGTCATGGCGGCGATCGTCTTCGTGCTGACGATCGGCCCGCGCCCCGACTTCATGGTCGCCGCGCACACGATACGCTTCCTCGCCAAGTTCGTTTTCACCATCGTGCTGGCCGTCAGCGCCTTCGCCTCGATCCGGGCCTTGTCCACGCCAGGTGCCTCGACAGGCCGGGCGATGGCATGGATGCTGGCCGCGCCGCTGCTGGTGGCCGTGGCGGTGGTGCTGGAGCTGTTCATGGTGCCGGAGGCGTTGTGGGGCACGCGCATGGTCGGCTCCAACATGATGATCTGCATGGGCTTCATCCCGCTGATCGGCATCGGCCCGCTGGCCATCTTCCTGTGGATGTTGCGCTACGGTGCACCAACGCGGCCCGTGCTTGCCGGCGCGGTCGCCGGTCTGCTTGCCGGCGGACTGGCGGCGACCTTCTATGCCGCGCACTGTTTCGACGATTCGCCACTCTTCGTCGCCACCTGGTACACGATCGCGATTGCGGCACTTGCTCTGCTTGGCGCGCTCGGCGGGCGGTTTTTCGTGCGCTGGTAGCAGCCTATCCGCGACCACGGCCCCATGCACACCGATCCTTAATCATGCCGGCAATTGTTTGCCGGTTATCCCTGTCGCCAGAGCTCCGGGGGCAACCTTTCCTTAAAATCGATCCTTCAGGGTTTTAACGGGAAAAGCGATTGCCCACGGGGGTGGCACGGATCGTGACTTTGCGTGGAATGATTGGGCCGGGACCCTACAGGCGTGCAGCGCTGGCACTGTTTGTGGCCGGTATTGGCGTGGTGTCGGCCTTGCTTGTGCTGTCGAGGCTGGACCTTGGCGCGGAAGCGCTCAGACTTTGTCTTCAAGTGTCGGTAGTTGTGACAGCGGGCGCGCTTCTCCTCGCCGGCCTGTTTGTCGTTCGCATCTCGGACGACCGGCGGCAGATCGCGCGGAGCGAGCAGCGCTTCCGCCGGGCCATGCAGGATTCGGCGATCGGCATCGCCATTGTCGGGCTGGACGGGCGCATTATGGAAACCAATCCGGCCTTCGCCTCGATGCTTGGCTACAGCCGTGGAGAGATCGAGGCGCTGACCTTTCTCCAGATCACCCATCCTGACGACCTGCACATCGGGCGGGAAACCATGGAAGGCATCGAAGCGGGCACGGTCGACGCCTTCCAATTCGAAAAGCGTTACCTCAAGAAGGACGGTACACCCGTCTGGTCGCATCTCGCCGGCTCGGTCATTCGTGACGACAAAAACGGGCGTCCGCTCTACCTGGTCTCTCAGATCGAGGACATCGACGCGCGCAAGCAGGCCGAGGCTCGCATCGCCGAGGCGGAGACGCGCTGGAACTTCGCACTCGCCGGCGCCGGCCAGGGCGTCTGGGACCTCGATATGCGAAGGGGTGGCACGACCTACTCGTCGACGTGGGTCAAGATGCTGGGTTATGAGGACGGCGAACTTAATGGCGATCCCGACCATTGGCTGACGATGATCCATCCCGACGATCGCGAGGCCGTCGCCGACGCTGATCACGAGCACCTTGCCGGGAAGACCGATTTTTTCGAAGCCGAGTTCAGGATGCGTCACAAGGATGGCCGCTGGATCTGGATTCTCGACCGCGGCAAGGCCATCGAGCGCGACGGGGACGGGCGTCTGATCAGGGCCATCGGCAGCTTGACCGACATCACTCGGCGCAAGGAGACCGAGGAGCGCCTGACGGTGTCGGCGGCGATGCTGGCCGACGAGAAGGAGCGGCTCCGGGTGACGCTGCAGTCGATCGGCGACGCCGTTATCTGCACCGATGCGGCCAACCGCGTCACCTTCATGAACCCGGTTGCCGAGAAGCTGACCGGCGTTTCCGGGGAGGCGGCTCTCGGCAAGACGCTCGGCCATGTCTATTGGGCGGTCGACGAAGAGACGGGTCACAGGATCGGCGTGAGCCGGCCGGCGATCGGCGCGGAGGTGCCCTCCGACCAGAATAGCCGCGCCGTGTTGATCCGCCGCGACGACACACGCTGCAGCATCCGCCAGGTCGTGTCGCCGATCATGAACGAGCGCCACGAGTTCTGCGGGCTGGTCATCGTCTTCCAGGATTTTACCGATGCGCGCGCCCTGCAGCGGCAACTGGCCCACGCCGCCGCGCATGATGCGCTGACCGGCCTTGCCAATCGCTCCAGTTTCATCCGTACGATGGAGGAGATGGTCGATCAGGCGCGCAAGGATGCTACCGCGACCGGCAGCAGCGGGCGTCAATTCATGTTCGTCGACCTCGATCATTTCAAGCTGGTCAACGACACGGGTGGTCACGCCGCGGGAGACGCCTTGCTCAAGCGAGTCGCCGAGGCTGTGCGCGGCGTGCTTGGGCCTGAGGACATCGTCGCGCGCCTGGGCGGCGACGAATTCGCGGTCATCCTGAAATCGGGCTCGACCGCCAGCGCCAGGATCGCGGCACGCTCGATCATCGATGCGATAGCCGGACTGAACTTCACGTGGGATGGCCGGCCGCACGCGATCGGCGCCAGCATCGGGCTGGCGGCCATCAATTCCGATTGCGGCGAGGCGGACGAGATCATCGCAAGGGCCGACGCCGCCTGCTATGCAGCCAAGGCCTCTGGCCGGGGATGCGTTTGCGTGGCGCCGGACGGGATGATCACAGACGACAGGTCGGAACGGCCGCTAGCGGCCGCGTCGTGAGCGCCGGGCCGGACAAGGATCGTCTGGCTCAGCGCGTCGGAACGGGATGCTCGCCGCGATAGTCGTAGAAGCCGCGCCCGGTCTTGCGGCCGAGCCAGCCGGCTTCAACATATTTCACCAGCAGCGGGCAGGGGCGGTACTTCGAATCCGACAGGCCGTCATGCAGCACCTGCATGATCGACAGGCAGGTATCCAGGCCGATGAAATCCGCCAGCTGCAGCGGTCCCATCGGATGGTTAGCGCCGAGCCGCATGGCGGTGTCGATGGCGTCGACCGAGCCGACGCCCTCATAGAGCGTGTAGATCGCTTCGTTGATCATCGGCAGCAAGATGCGGTTGACGATGAAGGCCGGGAAATCCTCCGAGACCGTGATCGTCTTGTCGAGCTGCTTCACATAGGTCTTGGCCGCCTCGAAGGTCTGGTCCTCGGTGGCGATGCCGCGCACCAGTTCGACCAGCTTCATCAGCGGCACCGGGTTCATGAAATGTATGCCGATGAAGCGCTCCGGCCGGTCGGTCTGCGCCGCGAGCCGCGTGATCGAGATCGACGAGGTGTTGGTCGCAAGTATGGCTTCGGGATTGAGCTGCGGACAGAGCTGCGCGTAGATCTTGCGCTTGACCGTCTCGTCTTCCGTCGCCGCCTCGATCACCAGATCGGCGCCGGCCAGATCAGCCATCGCCGGTGCCGAGGCAATGCGCCCCATCGCCTCGTTGCGCAGCTTCTCGTCAAGCTTGCCGGACCCAACCTGGCGGGCCATGTTGCCGCTGATGGTGGCGATGCCCTTCTCGATACGGTCGGGCGAAATGTCGTAGATGAGCACCTTGTAGCCCGAAAGCGCGGAGACGTGGGCGATACCCCCACCCATCTGCCCCGCGCCGATGATGCCGATCGTCTCGATCTTGCTCATTACACCGATCCCGTCGAAAAACGCCTTTGCGGCCTGCTTTTTGTGCGGTGCAAACTAAAAGGGCGGGGCGACTTCGTCTACCCCACCCCAGGCATTTAATACGCTTTGCCAGACAGCGTCAAAGCGCCTTCTGCAACTCCGGCAGGACGACGAAGAGATCGCCGACGAGGCCGTAGTCGGCAACCTGGAAAATCGGCGCCTCTTCATCCTTGTTGATGGCGACGATGACCTTGGAGTCCTTCATGCCGGCGAGGTGCTGGATGGCGCCGGATATGCCGACCGCGATGTAGAGATCGGGAGCGACGACCTTGCCGGTCTGGCCGACCTGCCAGTCGTTCGGAGCGTAGCCGGCATCGACCGCCGCGCGCGAAGCGCCGACCGCCGCGCCGAGCTTGTCGGCGACGGGCAGGATGACCTCCTGGAACTTCTCCGAGGAGCCGAGCGCGCGCCCACCCGAAATGATGATCTTGGCCGAGGTCAGTTCCGGGCGGTCCGTCTCCGAGAGCTTGTTCTCGACAAAGGTCGAGAGGCCGGGATTGGCCGCCGCCTTGACGGTCTCGACCGCTGCCGAGCCGCCCTCGGGCGCTGCCTGGAAAGAGGCGGTGCGCACGGTGATGACCTTCTTGGCGTCGGTCGACTGCACGGTCTGGATGGCGTTGCCGGCATAGATCGGCCGCTTGAACGTGTCGGGCGAGACCACTTCGATGATCTCGGAGACCTGCGCGACATCGAGCAGGGCCGCGACGCGTGGCGCGACGTTCTTGCCCGACGAGGTCGCCGGCGCAATGATGGTATCATAGCCGCCGGCCAGCGACACGACCAGTGCGGCCGTCGGTTCGGCGAGGCGCTCAGCGAGTTCGTCGGCTTCGGCGAGCAGCACCTTGGTGACGCCCTTGAGCTTGGCTGCGGCATCCGCTGCACCCTTGGCGCCCTTGCCGGCCACCAGCACATGCACGTCCGAGCCGATCTGCAGGGCGGCCGAAAGCGCCTTGGCGGTCTGGTCGGAAAGGCTGGCGTTGTCGTGTTCGGCGATGAGGAGAATTGCCATTTTATCTGTTCCTTCCGATCTCAGAGCACGCCGGCTTCGTTCTTGAGCTTGTCGACCAGTTCGGCGACGCTCTTGACCTTGACGCCCGCCTTGCGGCCGCTCGGCTCCTCGGTCTTGATGACCTTGAGGCGCGGCTTGACGTCGGCGCCGTAGTCGGCGGGCGATTTCTCGTCGAGCTGCTTCTTCTTGGCCTTCATGATGTTGGGCAGCGAGGCATAGCGCGGCTGGTTGAGGCGAAGGTCGGCGGTGACGATCACCGGCATCTTCAGTTCCACCGTCTGCAAGCCGCCATCGACTTCACGCGTCACTTTGGCCTTGTCGCCGTCGATCACCACCTTGGAAGCGAAGGTGCCTTGCGCCCAGCCGAGCAGCGCCGCCAGCATCTGGCCGGTCTGGTTCGAATCGTCGTCGATCGCCTGCTTGCCGAGAATGACGAGGCCGGGCTGTTCGGCTTCGACAACACCCTTCAACACCTTGGCGACGCCGAGCGGCTCGGTCTGTTCGTCGGTCTTGACCAGGATGGCGCGGTCGGCGCCCATGGCGAGCGCGGTGCGCAAGGTTTCCTGCGCCTGCTGCGGGCCGATAGAGACGACGATGATTTCCTCTGCCTTGCCGGCTTCCTTGAGACGGATCGCCTCTTCGACCGCGATCTCGTCGAACGGGTTCATCGCCATCTTGACGTTGGCGAGTTCCACCGCCGAACCATCAGCCTTCACGCGAACCTTCACGTTCGCATCCACAACCCGCTTCACGGGCACAAGGATTTTCATTTGCCTGTCACCTCTTCACGCTAGTTGGGCGCGCTATAACAGCTTGCGCCCTTTCTGAGTTGTCGAAAGCCGACATTCCTGACGGAATTCCGGCCAGACGGAATTCCGGCCGGATGGAAATTCTGGTCTTTGCTCGCCTTGGGCTGCTCCTTAACAACCTTGGGCTCAGACGGAGACGTTTCCGTAGTTGGGGCAATCCCTGACGTCAATACGCTGCAAGCGCCTCAAATCGGTTCAGTTTGAGCCAGAAGGGTTTCCCCGGCCCCAGCGCGCCGCGGTGGCCGGCGGCTCGGGCGCCGCCGGTTCGGCGGCAACCGGCGGCTGGTCTGGGGTGGGAACCACGGCATCCTCGTCGGCGGCGGCAAAAAGCGGCACGCCACGGCTGCGCAGGACAAGCACCAGCACCGCACCGGCGATGATGCCGCCGATGTGGCAGGCCCAGGAAATCTGGTCCTCGCCACCGGTTGCGAACATGACGACCTGGAACAGCACCCACAGGATGAGCGGGATGAACGCCGGAATGCGCAAAGGGATGCGGGCAAAGGCCAGCACCCAGACCTTCACCCTGGGATAGAGGATGAGATAGGCGACGACGACGCCGGCGATGGCGCCGGAGGCGCCGATCAGGGGCACTTGCGAATCCCAGGCGACGAGCCCTTGGAAGGCAGCGCCGGCGACCGCACACAGGAGATAGAAGATCAGATAGCGGACGTGACCGAGCGCGTCCTCGACATTGTCGCCGAACACCCACAGGAACAGCATGTTGCCGCCGAGATGGAGGATGTCGGCATGCAGGAAGGAATAGGTTAGGTAGCTCAGGCTTTCCGGGATGACGACGAAGCGAGGGTCAAGCTCGGCCGTGTTGTGAACGACCGATGGAATGAAGCCGAGGCCAAGCACCGCCGCATTGGTGAAATTCTCGCCACCGAGTGCGGTGGCGCAATAGACCAGCGCGTTGAGCACGATCAGGCCGATTGTCACATATTGCAGGCGGATATGGCGCAGCCTGTTGGTGTCGTAAAGCGGGATGAACATCGGTCGCCGGCCCCCTCCGCTTTTCGATCCGTTCAGCGGTTCTTGCCGGGAACCCATAGCACGTCGGCATTTCCATTGTCATTGACCGCCCGGGCGGCGACAAACAGGAAATCCGAGACGCGGTTGATGTATTTCAGCCCGTCCTGGTTGACATGTTCACCCGGATTCTGGGCGAGCGCCACCATCAGCCGTTCGGCCCGCCGTGCCACAGTGCGGGCGAGATGCAGTGCCGCCGCCGCCGCCGTGCCGCCGTTGAGCACGAAGGATCTGAGCGGTTGGAGGTCCTTGTTGAGGAGGTCGATGTCCTTCTCGACGCGGTCGGTCTGCACGGCCACGATACGCAGCGGCTCATAGCCGAGCGGCTTGCCGTCATCGGGCACGGCGAGGTCGGCGCCGAGGTCGAAGAGATCGTTCTGGATGCGCGACAGCATGGCATCGATCGCCGGGTGGCTGGCTGCCGTGTGCACGCGCGCCATGCCGATGCAGGCGTTGGCTTCGTCGACCGTGCCGTAGGCATCCACCCGCAGGTCGGATTTCAGCCGCCTTTCGCCGGTGCCGAGACCCGTCGTGCCATCGTCGCCGGTGCGGGTGTAGATCTTGTTGAGCTTGACCACGTCGTCTCCCCCGCCGCCGATATCCTTACTTGCGCGTGAAATACACGGCCAGCAGGATCAGCACCAGCGCCACGGCCTGCAGCATGACGCGCGCCTGCATCAGCTTGTTCGAGGTGACGCCGGAACCGCCACGCATCATGTTGATCAGGCCTCGGATCAGCACGATCACCACGGCGGCCATGACCAGAATGGCGAGGATGTTGAAGACGGTTGCCATTGTTGCGTTTCCAGTTGTTTCGCGTTCAGGCGCGCTTGGCCATCAGGCGGTAGAGTATCGATGCCGGCAGGAAGCGTTTGAGCGCCGCGCCGATCTTGGCCGGCACCGTTACCACATAGTGCGGGCGCGGGCGCCGCGACAGAAGTGCATGTCGCAGAACCTTGTGGACCACTTCCGGTCCAGGCTTCAGCGCCGATTGGCTGCCGCCGGCGCGCAGCCGTTCCAATTGCGCGGTATAGTCGGCGCGGTGCACGGAATTCTCGATGTCGATGTTTTTCAGGAACCAGGGCAGGCCGTTGCTGGCGATCTTCGATTTTACCGGCCCCGGTTCGATCAGCGAAACATGGACGCCGCTGCCTTCCAGTTCCTGGCGCTGGCAGAGCATCAGCGCCTCGAGCGCATGCTTCGATGCCGAATAGGCGCCGCGAAAGCGCACCGGCACCAGGCCAAGGATCGACGAGCAATGGACGAGACGGCCATGGCCCTGGCGGCGCATCACCGGCACCAGCCGGCGGGTCAGGTCGTGCCAGCCGAAGAAATTGACCTCGAATTGCTCTTTCAACGCGGCCACCGAGAGGTCCTCGACCGCGCCGGCCTGAGCGTAGGCGCCGTTGTTGAAGAGCGCGCCAAGCCTTCCGTCCGTGCGGTCGAGCACCGAAGTCACCAAAGCGGCGATGGAGTCCGGTTCGCTGTAGTCGAGGTAGAATGCCTCGATACCGTCCGCTTCGAGCGCGGCGATGTCTTCCGGCTTGCGCGCCGTCGCGAACACCCGCCAGCCTTCCGACTTGAGCGCCCGGGCGCAATAGGCGCCTATGCCGGAGGACGCACCGGTGACGATGATGGTGCGCAACTCTGTCGCTGGCGAATTCGTGGTTTGATGAAGGGTTGCCATTTGCCGCATTCACTTCCCATATTCGCGGCGTCGAGACAATCGAAGGGAGCGCGGGTTCTTGCTGCGGAATATTGTCGCCCTGCGCCGCGTGCTCTACGACGCGCTCGGTCATTTCAACACCGACGACGGCTGGGCGATGGCCAGCCATCTGGCTATCACCTCGCTGATGGCGCTGTTTCCGTTCCTGATCTTCGCCACGACGCTGGGCAGCTTCCTCGGCGCCCAGGCCTTCGCCGACACGGCGGTGCACCTGGTCTTCGACACCTGGCCGGACCAGATCGCCAAGCCGATCGCGCACGAGGTGCTGAACGTGCTGACGGTACGGCGCACCGACCTTTTGACCTACGGCGTGCTGCTGGCCGCTTACTTCGCATCAAACGGCATCGAGGCGCTGCGCACCTCGCTCAACCGCGCCTATCGGGTCACCGAAACGCGCGGCATCATCTACCGCCGGGTGCAGAGCATCTTCTTCGTGCTGATCGCGACGGCCGGGTTCCTGGCGATCAGCGTGCTTTTGGTGTTCGCACCCTTGCTGGCGCGGTTGGCGGAAGCCCATTTCGAATGGATCAAGCCCTATACGGGCACGATCACGCTGTGGCGTTACGTCATCGCCTCTGCCGTCATCATCGGCGGGTTGTTTGCCGTGCATTACTGGCTGCCGGCCGGCAAGCGCCGCTTCGTCTCGCTGGTGCCGGGCATCATCTTCACACTGGCCGCATGGCTTGTCGGCTCGACGATGTTCGCCACCTATCTCGACCATTTCTCGTCCTATGTGACGACCTATGCCGGTCTCGCTTCGATCATGATCGCGGTGGTTTTCCTCTACATCGTCTCGGCGATCTTCATCCTCGGCGGCGAGCTCAACGCCGCGATCAGCCGCTATCTGGAGGCACGTGCGCGGGTTGGGTGAGGCGATAGCGGCGCCAGAAATGGCTGTTAACTTCGCAACTCTCTCTTTGCCTGCCGCGCCGTTGCCAGGCCGACGCCGAAGGTGGTGATCGCCATGCCGACAATCTGCAGCGCGTTGAGGTGCTCGTCGAACAAGGCCCAGGCGATGATCGCCGTCACCGCCGGCACCAGGTAGAACAGCGAAGCGACTTTCGACATTTCGCCGTCGCGGATCATCACCATCAACAGGAAGATGGCGCCGAGCGACAGCACCAGCACCAGCCAGGCCATGGCGAAGATCAGTTCGCCGTTGATGACGACGGTGTGCGTTTCGAAGGCGAGCGCGGCCAGGATCATCAGCGCGGCGCCGCCGACATATTGCCACATGGTAGCCGCCACGAGGTCGCCGCCGGAGGCAAAGCGCTTCTGCCAGATGGTGCCGGCGCTCATGCCGAGCACCGAGACCAGCGAGGCGGTCAGCGTCGCCGTAGTGACGCCGCCGCCAAGCGCCCCGAGCTTTGGCCACACGACGATGACGATGCCGATCAGGCCGATGCCAAGGCCAAGCCAATGGCGTGGCAGGATGGCCTCGCCCAGGAACTTGCCGGCAAGTACCGCTGTGATCAGCGGCTGCAGGCCGACGATCAGCGCTGAAAACCCGGCCGGCATGCCCCTGTGGATGGCCCAGAAGACGGCACCGAGATAGACGCCGTGCATCAGCACGCCGGCGCCGGTGGCGTGCAGCGCCTCCTCGCGGGTGGCCCGCTTCGACCCCAGCACCAGCATCAGTACGGCCAGCAGGATAGCGGCGATGACGAAACGCGCGGCAAGGAAGGTGAACGGCTCCGCCCAAGGCATGGCGTAGCGCGCGCCGATGAAGCCGGTCGCCCACAGGACAACGAAGGTGGCGGGGATGAACCGCTTGATGCTGTGCATTTTCCGGAAACCGCGACGCTGGTGAGACCTGACCGTGGCGTTGCTCTAGTCCGGTTCAGCCGGGCGCGCAAAATGAAACGATTGATCCATGCATCACGGGAATTCAATCGCTGGTGAAGGCCCCCCGTGTTTTTCCCGGAATTTAGCCGGATCAGAGGCCAATCATCCGCCTGATGTCGTCAGGTGTCGCGCCGGCTCGGCGCAGCGTGGCAAGTCCGGTGTCGCCAAGGCTCTTCGACAGTTTTCGGCCGTCAGGCCCGAGGATGAGCCGATGGTGGAAGTAGGCGGGCCGCGGCAGGCCAAGCACTTCCTGCAGCAGGCGCTGCACGCCGGTGGCGGAAAACAGATCCTGGCCGCGCACGACATGGCTGATGCCTTGCAGCGCATCGTCCATGACGACGGCGAGGTGGTAGCTGGTCGGGATGTCGCGGCGCGCCACGATCACATCGCCCCAGTCCCGCGGACGGGCCTCGACCGAACGCGTCGCCGATAGCGTCTCGTCGGTGAATTCTGCCCATGCGAGATCCCTGCCGACACGCGCCATGACAGCATCGGTATCGAGCCGCCAGGCGAAGGGTTCGTTATCGGCGATGCGCCGTTTGCGTTCCTTCATCGGCAGCGCCTTGTCGGACGGGGGGTAGAGCGGCACGCCGTCGGGATCGCGCGGCCAGTCGCGCCCGCGCTTTTCGCTGCCGGTGATGAAAGCCCTGATGTCGCCACGGCTCATGAAGGCGGGATAGACCAGTTCCTCGCCGATCAACTGCTGAAGCACCGCCTGGTACTCGCCAAAATGCTCGGACTGGCGGCGCACCGGCTGTTCCCAATCAAGGCCCAGCCATTTCAGATCGGCGAGCACGCCGGCCTCGAATTGCGGCGTGCAGCGCGCCATGTCGATATCCTCGATACGCAGCAGCAGGCGGCCGCCGCCGGCCCTTGCCAGCTTCTGGTTGAGCAGCGCCGAATAGGCGTGGCCGAGATGCAGGTCGCCATTGGGGCTGGGCGCGAAGCGGAATGTCAGGAGCGTCATGTCTCGAGCGGCAATCGGGTTGTGCTGCGGTTTTGACCGTTGCTACTTTGCGGCACATTCGCGGACAAGGATATCATGCAACGCATCGCGACACTGGACGACATTGCGCGCGGGCTCGATGCGCTTTGCATCATCGATCCGCGCCTGGAAAAGGTGCGCGGCGTGGCCGGCGAAGTGCCGCTCAGGCTATCCGAGCCGGGGTTCAGGAGCCTGGCCTCGATCATCGTCTCGCAGCAGGTCTCCCGGGCCAGCGCCGATGCCATTTTCGGCCGGCTGACGAAGCTCGTCGACCCGCTGACGCCGCAGGCGATCCTGGCCGCCGGCGAGGACACTTTTCGCGAGGCCGGCCTGTCGCGACCCAAGCAGCGCGGCCTGATGGCGGTTGCCCAGGCCGTGGCCGACGGGCTCGACCTCAATCATTTGTGTTCGCTCGATGCAACCGAGGCGATCACGACGATGACGGCCGTGCCGGGTATCGGCCCCTGGACGGCGGAAGTGTACCTTCTGTTCGCCGCCGGGCACCCCGACATTTTCCCGGCGCGCGATGTCGCGCTGCAGAGCGCGGTCGGCCATGCGCTCGGCATAGATCCGCGTCCGCCGGAGAAAACACTGATCGCCCTGGCCGAATCATGGAGCCCGTGGCGAGGTGTCGCATCGCGGCTTTTCTGGTCCTATTATCGCGAAACCAGGGGCAGGGACGCCGCGCCGCCGTCCTGAATCCGCAAAAAAGCATAAAAATCGAGGGTTTTTGACGCTTCGGGCAAACGACAATCCGCTTCACATCCCTGTCATGTCGGGCTTACAGTATCCGCGCCGTTCGGGTCTAGAACCAAGGAGGTAAACACGTGACGGTTGCCGTATCTCCGGATGGGCTTCCAGCACTGGTGCTGAATGCGGATTACCGTCCGCTCAGCTATTACCCCTTGTCGCTCTGGTCCTGGCAGGACGCCATCAAGGCGGTGTTCCTCGACCGGGTGAACATCGTCGCCGAATACGAGCACGCGGTGTCCTCGCCGACCTTCTCGATGAAGCTGCCGAGCGTGGTCAGCCTGAAGGCCTATGTGAAGCCGTCCAGGCACCCGGCGTTCACCCGCTTCAACGTCTTCCTGCGCGACCGCTTTCAGTGCCAGTATTGCGGCACGCCCGAAGATCTTACCTTCGATCATGTCATTCCCCGCCATCGCGGCGGCGCCACGACCTGGGAGAATGTCGTTGCCGCCTGCTCGCCCTGCAATTTGAGGAAGGGCGGCATGATGCCGGCGCATGCCAAGATGTGGCCGCTGCAGAAGCCGTACCAGCCGACCGTGCATGACCTGCACAACAATGGCCGGCTGTTCCCGCCCAACCATCTGCATGAAAGCTGGATGGATTATCTATACTGGGACGTCGAACTCGAACCATAGAGTTCGGCACAAATTCGCCATGCTGGCCGCCTGACGCGGCTTTCTGCGCTTTCGGTTCTACTGCGTCGCAGTAGAACCGAGCTCACGTACTTCAGTACGCTCCGCTCCAGTTCTCGAAAGCCGCGCCATTCGACTCGGCCTTCCGAATTTCTGGCTGCCGAATTTCTGGACGAACTCTGCGCCGCGCCGATTCAATCACGGGCCAGCGCGCCGCGGAAGGCGACGGCCGCCAGTATAAGGCTGGCGATGGCGTTCCAGCCGGCCAGCGACAGGCCCAGTATGCGCAGGGCGGCCTTGTCGCAGGAGGGCGGCACAAATTTGTCGAGCGCGTCGAGAACGCCCTTGCCGCCGGTATCGACCGGCCCGGCGCCCGCCGTACAGTCGGTCGGCCCGGCCCACCACTGCCATTCGACACCGGAATGGTAGACGCCGAGATAGAGGCCGTAGAGCATCAACAGGCCGCCGACAGCCAGCAGGCCGCGCGTCAGCCAGGCCGGCGCGCGCAGCATCGAGGCAATCACCGCCAGCACCATCAAAGGCGCGCCGACATAGTAGGGAGTGCGCTGTTCCAGGCAGAGGTGGCAAGGGATATAGCCGCCAATGTACTGGAAGCCGAGCGCCGAACCGACGGTCGCGGCCATCGCGACCGCGAGAAACAAAGCTGCCCGCGTTCGCTGGCGTCCGGTGTCGGCAGTCATGGTCGCTGTCATGGTTCTTTTGTCCGTTGAATTCGTCGGCCGCCTAAAATGCGTATCTGACGAGAATATAGAGCAAAATCAGGGCAGCGGCGCCGGCCCCGACAATCAATCCCAAGCGCTTTTCGATGAACTCCCGGATCGATTCGCCATAGCGGCGCAGCAGCCAGGCCAGCAGCAGGAAGCGGGCACCGCGCGCCAAGATGGCCGAGACGACGAAGACAACAAGATTGACGTGAAGCGCCCCGGCCAGAATAGTGACCACCTTGATCGGCGGCAGGTGCGCAGCGCCGGATGTTACGAGCAGCACCAGCATCAGCCCGGTGCCGGACGACTGCCACTTCTCGAAAGTGGCAATGCCGCCGAAGTGCTCCAGGATAGGCCGTGCTATCGCGTCATAGGCATAGTAGCCGATCAGCCAGCCGGCAATGCCGCCCAGAACGGACGCAACAGTGGCGGTCAGCGCGTAGCGATAGGCACGTTCGGGGCGCGCCAACGCCATGGGCAGGAACAGGACGTCGGCCGGTATGAAAAACACCGAGCTTTCAACGAAAGCGATGAAGGCCAGCCACCATTCCGCGGATTTGCGCGCCGCCAGCGACAGGGTCCAGTCATACAGTCCGCGAAGCATCGGCTCTCCTATGCGTGTCGCCCAAAAGTCCGCAGATGCCCGAGGCAAAAGCATGCGCCGCCTGTCTAGAAAGATTTTCCGCGCTGCACAATGGCAGCACTGTCACCAAATCAAAAGGCGAAGATTGGTCGCAGCCGGGGCAACTGAGAATTGGCCAGTTGACGAACAGGCCTCCAACCGTATAGTCCGCGCCCATCCAGGCCGTCCGGCCTGAGCCCCTATGGCGGAATTGGTAGACGCGCTCGACTCAAAATCGAGTTCCGCAAGGAGTGCTGGTTCGATCCCGGCTAGGGGCACCACCCTTCGCTCTCCGAGCTTCGGATGGCGAGCCACTCGCTGACGTCGTAAATATCGCGCACTTGCCTAGGGCTGCGGCAGGCCTTTTCCGCAACCGGCTGCGACACGCGTTCGAGGCAGGCCTCGTGGTGAAATGCCGCCCTACCGCATGTTGCCGGTATGACCCTGCGAGTATCTGCCGGGCTGAGGCCAGACCGTCAGTCCATGAGGCTCGACGCCAACCGGGATCTTCGTGACAGCGCCCGAAATGGTGTCGATCATGTAGACCTCGCTGTCGAAGCGGCCGGACAGCCATAATTGCTTGCCGTCGGCGCTGACATTTCCCATGTCGGGACTGCCGCCACCCGGTATGGGCCATTGCGCAACGACCGAACGGGTGGCGAAATCGATGACGGTCACGCTGCCGGGCCCCTTTGCACGGCCTTGCTCCATCTTGTGCGAGCCGCGGTTGGAAACGTAGAGCTTCGTTGCGTCACGGCTGACGACAAATCCATGCGTGCCGATGCCGGTGGCGATGAAGCCGATCTCGGAAAAGCTGTCTCCGTCGATCAGGAACACGCCGTCGTTCATCATGTCGGCGACATAGAAGACCTTGCCGTCGGGGGAGAGCCTGACGTCCTGCGGCATGCCCATCTTCGACAGTGCGAGGTGGCCGAGCACCTTCTGATTTTTCAGGTCGACCTTCAGAAGGCCGCCGGCGCCATATTCGCAGGTGAAGATGGCATAGGCGTTGTCGGGGGAAAAGTCGGCGTGATTGATGCCCGGGCAGGTTGGCGTCGGGATGGTTGATTTCAGCGCCATGCTCTGCGGATCGCGCAGGTCGAGCCGCTGGTAGGCTTCATCGACAATGATCGCCGAACTTCCATCTGGCATGAAGTATATGTTGTAGGGGTCATCGACCGGAATTTCGTGACCCGCCTTGGCTGTCTTGGGGTCGATGGGTGTCACGCTGCCCTTGCTGGTGCCGCTGGCGTTGTTGGCGACCCAGAGCGTCTTCAAATCCCAGGACGGAACGACGTGCTGGGGTCTTATCCCGACAGTGAACCTATCCACTTCCTTCAGCGTCGTCGTGTCGATGACAGATACGCTGTTGGACGAACGGTTTGGCACATAGACGCGCGGCAACGCGCCGGCGGTAGCCGGGCTCAGATGATCGGCCGTCGTCTGGCTGTAGATGTTGACGGGATGGCGATAAGCCGGCGGCTCGCTGCAATCCTCTGGGCATGAGCCAGCCGAGGCCGGCGCCGACAAGAGCGCGAGCGACAACACGAGCGGCGCGCAGAAGCTCGTGAAACACCAGTATGTCTTGATCATTTGGGCGGCTGCTTTGCGATGAATCCGCGGATTGCTTCGGTCGTGCCATTGACGATCAGATCCACGCCGATCTGGCCAAACTCGGCCGATGATCGTGCCGGGTCGCCACCATAGACGCCGTCGCTGGCATCGAGCTTCGGCGTGGCCGCGAGCCGGTCCTTGCGCACCATGGAGGGATCGATGGCAAGCATGAGCGATGTGTCGGCCAGGCCGGCATGCGTCCCGATCTCCGGCCGCGTCGCGCCGGCCGACAAAAGCTTGTCGATGTAGGCGCCCTGGGTGATCTGGTAGTATTCGCGCGCCGCAAAGACCCGGACCGGGGTTTTGCGCCATTCGGCATTCAAGCGATCGGCAACATGGCTCTCATCGGCTTGATAGCCGCCATGGTCGCCGATCAGGACGATGGTCGTGAAGCCGTGGAGCTTGAAGCTGCGGGCCGCGGATTCGAGCAGCTGCTCGAAGGTCTTGTCGCTGATGGTGATCGTTCCAGGAAACCGCATATGGGCGGTCGGCGGATCGATGCTCCCTTCCGGCACATAGGAGATCACCGGGGCAACCAGGGCGTTGCCCAACTGGCTGGCGATCTTTCCAGCCAGGAATCTGACCCGTACATTGTGCTTGCCCAAGGCCATGGCAGGACCGCTCTGTTCGGTGCCGCCTATCGGGACAATGATCGTGGTCGTGCCGGCGCCGACAAGATCGCGCAGTTCGGTCCAGGTCTTGTCTTCGAGGAAGACCGACCCATTGGCGGCGTTCGCTGCCGACAAGGGAGCCGACAGGGCCCAAACTGCGACAGCGGCGCTCGCGAAACTGAACCTGTGCCGTGCGATCATTCCTGCCTCATACGTCACACCGGTACGGGCAAAGCCGCGCGCCGATTTGTGGAGTTTTGCGATTGCCGTGAGCCGCGTGACGTCGGCTGCCTATGCTGTCGCGGTCGTTCCGGATCATGGATTATCGCCGCCGCAACAAACTCTTCATGCGGTTGCGCAGCAGGCGGGCTATGTTCCGGGTCTCGCGGTAGAGATGCAGCTGCGAGGCGGCTTGCCGCGCCAGGCGGTCGGCGTCCGGCGTCAGCCCGATCACCAACGTGCCGATCGGCTTGCGTTCGCTCCACAGCCTGCTCATCACCGGATGGTCCGGCACCGCGCAGGAATCGGTCATCATGATGTTGGGATCGTCGAGATGCTGCCTGGTGACCTCGATCATCAGCAGCGTGCCGGGCGAATAGGCAGCCAGCGTCTCGTCATAGGCCGTCTTCCAGGTATAGGCGACGCCGGCCTCGACGAAGACGATCAGGCAGGCGATGGTGCGGCCGTCGAGCGTCAGCGAATGGATGCGGCACATGTCCTGCTCGGCGAGCCGGTGCACGGCCTCGCGGGCAAAGGCGGCGCGGAAGCGGTCGATCGCCATGGCGGTGCGCTCGCGGCCTTTCCAGCCGGACGCTTCCAGCGTCAGGAAGCCTTCGATGGCATGGCGGATTTCTTCCGGACCGCGCGCCACCAGATGCTCCAGCCTGCCGAGGTCGGCAAGGCGGCGCTTCAGGCGCCGGAACTCGCGATAATGGTGCGAGCGCAGCGAAGCCTTCAGATAGTCGTCGCCATCGGCCTGGCTCTCAAGAACCGGGCGCATCGTCTGGCTGGTCGGGACCAGCGTCAAGCCACGGGTCTCGGCGACTGTGCCGATCAGGCTCGCCACGGGACCATCCAATCTGATGTCGGGCAGGACGAACACTTTCGGCAACTTGAGGTGTGGGCGTGACAACATCGAGAAGAAATCCTCGACGACCCCGACCGGATCGTCGCGGTCGATGAGCGGCGTGCCGAGCGGACCGAACGGGCTTGCCCAGGTGCGCATCACCGGTACGCCGAGCGGCACCACCGGGCGCTCCACCGAAATCGGCACCAGCAGGCGCAGCCGGTTGCGGTATTCGTCGCCGTCGCGGATCACCGCCAGCCGCACCTCGCGATCCTCCAGCCGGGGCATGGCCGGCGCCAGGAAGCGCGGGTTGAAGAAGACGTTGGGCTCGATCGTGCGGGCGCAGAGATAGTCCAGTTCCTCGACCAGGTCGAAGCCGGCGGACGCCGGATAGATGGCAAGCTTGCGCTCGGGCCGGTTGTTGGCGAGGATTTCGATATGGGCGGGGTCGGGGTCGCGCGCCAGTCCGGCAAGGCCGGACACCATGGCGCCGGCGGTGCCGCCGCTGGTTTCCTCGAGCAATGGGATGGCGGCCATCAGGCGGCTCCTTTGGCTGGCACGAAGATCGCCATGACGATGCCGAGCTTGCGCCACACCGTGAAGGACAGGGCGCTCGCCTCGAAGATCATGGCAAAGGCGGTGGCCATGGCCGCGCCCCACAGGCCGAACATCGGGATCAGCACCACGTTGAGGCCGATGTTGAAGGCCAGTGTCATGGCATAGACGGCGGCGCAGATGTTCTGGTTCCCGCTCATGGTCAGCAGGCTTTCGCATGGACCGACGGCGGCGCGCGCCACGACGCCGAAGACGAGCAGGAACAGCAGTGGATAGCCCGACGTGAATTCCGGGCCGAACAGCACCAGCATGGGTTCGCCAAGCACCAGCACCAGCAGCGCCATCAGCAGCGAAGGCCAGAAGGTCCACGACACGGTCTCGCGGGCAAAGGCGGCGAGTTTTTCCGGCTCGCCATGGGTGAACTGCGCATAGCGCTGGGCAACGCCGGCCTTGACGGCGAAATAGACGAAATGCACCAGCGCCAGCGTCTTGACCGTGGCGAAATAGACGGCCACGTCATTCGGATCCATGTAGGCGCCGACCATCAGCACGTCGGCATTGGTGAGCAGGAAGAAGAAGCCTTCGACCAGGAAGATCGGCAGCGAGACGATGAACCATTGCGCGAAATGCACCTTCATCGGTCCGGCCGGAATCTGCCTTTCCATGCGGTGCGTGACGCCGATCAGCTGTGCCAACGTGGTGACATAGGTGGCGGCGATCGAGGCGAAGATCGCCGTCCTGGCATCGGCGGCGTAGCCGGCACGGAGCATCAGCGCCATGAACAGCAGGATGAGGACGGGCCGGATCAGGTAGGTTGGCGACAGGGCGAACAGCGCCCATGAATTGGCGCGCGCCTGGCCTTGCAACAGATCCGACACCGCGATCATAGGCAGGCAGATGACGCCGAGGATGAACGGTATCACGTAGTAGTTCTCGATCCATGGCGCCGCCAGCCAGACGCCCAGCGCGCCGAGCCCGGCGATGGACGTCGAGGCGATCAGCACGAACAGGCGGCTGGCCACGACGATGCCGCGCAGCTCGTCCATCAGGCCGCGCTCGCGATATTCGGGAATGAAACGGATGACCGAGGTATGGAAGCCGAGGCAGGCGAGATTGCCGACGATGACCATCGTCACCCAGACAAGCACGAAGATGCCGTATTCGAACGAGCCGATCCAGCGCGCCATCAGCACCTGGCTGATGAAGGCGATGACTGCGCTGACGATGCGGATGGAGAAGGCGATGACCGACATGCGGCCGGCCTCGCCGCGTTCATCGGCGGTGAAAAGCACGGCGTCGATGCGGCCAAGCAACGGCTCCACGCGCAGCGCCAAACGCTGCGGCAGGAACCGCCCGGCTGTCGTGGCCGCGGAGAAGCGCACCCCGAATATTCTCCGTTTTCCGCCTCTTTTTCAGGCTTTGGTGTAGCGGAGACACCTTAAGAAACGGTTGGGTGAGGAGCAGTCCGCGCAGCGGACGAACAGCCAACGATTTGGCTTTTCGAGCGACGAACGCCCGGAGCCATAGCGGAGGGCCGGCAGGCGCCTAAGTGGGTGAAGCCAAGAAACCGCTTTCCCAGATCCGCCGTGTTGCGGACACCAACGGCGATACGATTAGAGCGAAATAGGCGGAATCTTGAAAGTAGCGCCGCCCCTCATCCGCCCTTGGGGCACCAACCCTTCGCTATCGCTCCGGGGGTTCGTTATTCGAAAAGCCAAGCAATTGGTTTTTCGTCCGCTGCGCGGACCACGCCTCACCCCCTTGGACCGGGGAGAAAGAAGAGCGCTACGCCTTTACGCGAAAGCGCCGTGGCAGTGCTTGTATTTCTTGCCGGAGCCGCAGGGGCAGGCTTCGTTGCGGCCGACCTTGCCCCAGGTGGCCTGGTTGTTCGGGTCGCGGTCTTCGGGGGCGACGATGACGTTTTGATCCTGGCGCACCAGAAGGGCCGTTTCGCCGCCTTCGAAATCGTTCTCGCCGGTGGTGCCGTCAATGTGCGTGCCGAACATGTCGGGTGCTTCCGGAGGCGGGGCTTCGGCGGCCTGGCGGACCAGCTCGACGCGCATCAGCTGCGCGGTGACAGCCTGACGCAGATTGCCGAGCATCGCCTGGAACAGCTCGAAGGCCTCGCTCTTGTACTCCTGCAGCGGATCGCGCTGGGCGTAGCCGCGGAAACCGACGACCGAGCGCAGATGGTCGAGATTGACGATGTGCTCGCGCCACAGATGGTCGAGCGTCTGCAGCACGACGGAGCGTTCGACATAGGTCATCACCTCGGGACCGAAGCGATCGGCGCGCTCCTTGGCGGCGGCGTCGGCGGCCTGCGTGATGCGCTCGCGAATGTCGTCCTCGGCGATGCCTTCTTCCTTGACCCAGTCCTCGACCGGGAGGTCGAGATTGAGGAATTCGGTGACCTCGGCCTTCAGGCCGGCGACGTCCCATTGCTCGGCATAGGCGTTTTCGGGAATGGCCTTGGCGACGATCTCGTCGATGACGCCCTCGCGCATTTCGGCGATGGTCTCCGACAGGCCTTCGCCGTCCATCAGCTCGATGCGCTGCTCGAACACCACCTTGCGCTGGTCGTTGGAGACGTCGTCATATTTCAACAGGTTCTTGCGGATGTCGAAGTTGCGCGCCTCGACCTTCTTCTGCGCCTTTTCCAGCGCCTTGTTGATCCATGGGTGGATGATCGCCTCGTCTTCCTTGAGGCCGAGCTTCTGTAACATGCCGTCCATGCGCTCGGAGCCGAAGATGCGCATCAGATCGTCCTGCAGCGACAGGAAGAATTTCGAGCGGCCGGGGTCGCCCTGGCGGCCGGAGCGGCCTCTGAGCTGGTTGTCGATACGGCGCGATTCGTGACGCTCGGTGGCGAGCACGTAGAGGCCGCCGGCGGCGAGCGCCTTTTCCTTCAGGCGCTCGATGTCGGCGTTGATTTCCTTCTCGCGCGCCTCTCGCTCGGGCCCCGCGGGCATGTCGCCCAGTTCGTCGGCGATGCGCATCTCGGCATTGCCGCCGAGCTTGATGTCGGTGCCGCGGCCGGCCATGTTGGTGGCGATGGTGATGGCGCCGGGCTTGCCGGCCTGGGCGACGATAGCCGCCTCACGCTCGTGGTGGCGGGCGTTCAGTACCTCGAAATCCTTGAAGCCTTCCTTGCGCAGGCGCTCCGCCAATTGCTCGGACTTCTCGATCGAGGTGGTGCCAACCAGCGTCGGCTGACCCTTGGCGCTGGCCTCGCGGATCTCCTTGACGATCGCCTTGTACTTCTCCTCGACCGTCCGGTAGACCTCGTCGTCCTCGTCCTTGCGGATGACCGGCAAATTGGTCGGGATCTCGGTGACTTCGAGGCCATAGATATTGCCGAATTCCTCGGCCTCGGTCAGCGCCGTACCGGTCATGCCGGACAGCTTCTTGTAGAGGCGGAAGTAGTTCTGGAAGGTGACGGAGGCGAGTGTCTGGTTCTCCGGCTGGATCGCCACATGCTCCTTGGCTTCCAGCGCCTGGTGCAGGCCTTCGGAATAGCGGCGGCCGGGCATCATGCGGCCGGTGAACTCGTCGATGATGACGATCTCGCCGTTGCGCACGATATAGTCCTTGTCGCGCTGGAACAGCCGGTGCGCTTTCAGCGCATTGTTGACGTGGTGGACGATGGCGACGTTCTCGACGTCGTAGAGCGACTCGCCCTTGAGCAGGCCGGCATCGCGCAGCAGGTTCTCCAGCTTTTCGGTGCCTTCCTCGGTGAAGATCGATGTCTTCTGCTTCTCGTCGATCTCGTAATCCTGCGGCTGCAGCTGGATGATGAAGGTGTCGATGGTGTTGTACATTTCCGAGCGGTCCTCGAGCGGACCCGAAATGATCAGCGGCGTGCGCGCCTCGTCGACCAGGATGGAATCGACTTCGTCGACGATCGCGTAATTGTGGCCGCGCTGCACCATCTGGGCGCGCTCGTACTTCATGTTGTCGCGCAGATAGTCGAAGCCGAGCTCGTTGTTGGTGGCATAGGTGACGTCGGCCGCGTAGGCGGCGCTGCGTTCCTCGTCGGAAAGACCGTGGACGATGACGCCGACCGAGAGGCCGAGGAATTTGTAGACGCGACCCATCCATTCTGAGTCGCGGGTGGCGAGATAGTCGTTGACGGTGACGACGTGGACGCCCTTGCCGGCGAGAGCGTTGAGATAGACCGGCAGCGTCGCGACCAGGGTCTTGCCCTCGCCGGTACGCATCTCGGCGATGCCGCCATTGTGCAGCACCATGCCGCCGATCAACTGGACGTCGAAGGGGCGCATGCCGAGCACGCGGCGTGCCGCCTCGCGGGCGGTGGCGAAGGCCGGGATCAGCAGGTCGTCAAGGCTGGCGCCGTTGGCGATATCCTGGCGGAATTTTTCCGTGCGCCCGGCGAGTTCGGCGTCGGAGAGCGCCCGCATCTCGTTTTCCATGGCGTTGATCGCCTCGACACGGGGCCGGGTCGATTTGACCCGACGGTCGTTAGAGGAACCGAAAACCTTACGGGCGAGACCGCCGAGACTGACCATCCAATGGCCCTTTCGATAGAATTCTCAATCTTGAGACAGGCGCCGGCCGGCCCCATCAAATCCGCGTGAACGCACCGCCTGAATGCGGGCAAACACAAAAAGCGCCCGGAAAACGGTTCTGGACGCAAAGTCGTTGGACAGATAAGAGGGGGCTCAACTGATGTCAACGCCGCGCTGGCCCTGCCGGTCGCGCCAAATTCCGCCACAATCTGGCTGATCTGGAAGCCACCCCTCCTTACAATCCTTCACCGGAGTCATCCTTATGCCCTTGTTGTTCCGCCGTGCGTCGCTTGCCAGCCTTGGTCTGGCCTTCGGCCTGTCGGCTCTTTGCCTGTCGCCCGTCATGGCGCAGGAAACCGCTCCTGCTGCTCCGGCCGATGCCGCGGCGGCCCCCGCGGCAGCGCCGGTCGATCCGAACGCGGTGGTCGCCACGGTCAACGGCCAACCGCTGACAGAAGCCGATCTGGTGCTTGCCGAAGGCGAACTGTCGCAGCAATTCGCGCAGCTGCCGCCCGAACAGCGCCGCGCCGCGGCCCTTTCGGCCGCCATCGAGATCCGCGTCATGGCCGCCAAGGCCGTTACCGACGGCCTCGACAAGGACCCCGACTTCCAGCGTCGCATGGCCTTCCTGCAGCAGCGCGCGCTGCATGGCGAGATGGTCGAGAAGGGCGTCGTCGACAAAGTCACCGACGCCGAGATCCGCGCCCGCTACGACCAGGAAATCGCCAACACCCCGCCGGTCAACGAAGTGCATGCCCGTCACATCCTCGTGAAGACGAAGGAAGAGGCCGAGGCGATCATCAAGCAGCTCGACGGCGGCGCCGATTTCCAGAAGCTCGCCAACGAACACACCAGCGATCCCTCGGGCAAGTCCAATGGCGGCGACCTCGGCTGGTTCGGACCTGGCCAGATGGTGCCGGAGTTCGACAAGGCAGCCTTCGCGCTCGAGGTCGGCAAGTACACCGAGCAGCCGGTGCAGTCGCAGTTCGGCTGGCATGTCATCAAGCTCGAGGACAAGCGCGCCAAGCAGCCGCCGGCCTTCGACGAGGTCAAGGACCAGGCCAAGCAGGCTGTCATCCGCGACAAGTATTTCGCCCTGGTCAAGTCGCTGCGCGCCGGCGCCAAGGTTGAGATTCCGGACGCCAAGCTGAAGCAGGCCGTCGATACGATGGAAGCCGGCAAGTAAGCCTGGACGATTTTTTCAAGGAAAGGGCGCGGCAGCCAAGGGTTGCCGCGCCCTTTTTGTTGGCCGCCCCAGAGCGGTTCAGCGTTTGATGGAATCGCCGAACCGCTCTAACTCCCTGTTTTTAAGCAATTCCCAAGGGGAAGCGCTATGCGCTTCTCCCGGGAAAACCGTTACACACTTTTCCTGGAATTGCCCTACCGCTGTCCGCCGCGCGCTTCTATGCCTTGGAGGAGATAGCGGACCATCTTGCGTATCGCCGCCTCGGGCTCGTCGAGCCGGTTGATCAACAGATGCCGCCAGGCATAGGAAGCGACGAGGTCGGCGACCACGGCCGGGTCGATATCGCCGGCGATCTCTCCCCGTGCCTTGGCGCGTTCGATGATCTGGCCGGTGTGGCTGCGGCGCCCCCCGGCATAGCCGGCAAGGGCTGCTGCGGCGGTTTCATCCGATTGTGCCTCGGCGATCAGCGACCTGAACACGCTGCCCGATGATGTCTCGCGCCAGTGCGTGAACAGGTTGATCAGGAAGCCGACGAGATCCTCTTCCAGGCTCTCGGTATCGGGGATGTCGACGCGCTTCTGGCGCTGATAGACCTCCAGCAGCAGGGCCGCCTTGCTCGGCCACCAGCGATAGATGGTCGGCTTGCCGGCGCGCGCACGCCGCGCTACCGCCTCGATCGAGAAACCGGCATAACCGGCCTCGATCAGCACGGCTTCGGCAGCCTCCAAAATCGCATCGGCGCTGTCGGGATTGCGCCGGGCGCCAATCGATTTGCGTGCAGGATCGGCGATTTCGCCCATTAACCGTTCCTCCCAAAGCGGTTGCTCGTCCCGGCTGAAACGACAACCTGCCGGCAACTGTTCGCCTGTCCCGCCCGGGAAAAGCGCGCGTTCCTTTGCAGCATCCCAGCGGACGCCAATAAGCCATCTGGCCGCAAAATGTGCCGATGCCAAGAGATGTTCATACATCATCGCTTGACGAAACGGAACGGTTCGTTCTATTCAACGAAACGTTCCGTTCCGATGGGTATCGCCATGACGACCGTTATCGCATCCGGCTCAGCCCCCGCCGAGACGACAATCTCGAATTGGATGACCTTCTTGCTGGCGGCCGCCTGCGGGCTGATCGTTGCCAACATCTATTACGCGCAGCCCTTGATCGGCCCGATCGGTGCCGAGCTTGGCCTGCCGCCATATGCGGCGGGCCTGATCGTTACGATGGCTCAGATCGGCTACGGGGTAGGCCTGCTCTTTATCGTGCCGCTTGGCGACCTTATGGAGAATCGCAGGCTGGTGCTTGGCATACTCGCCGTTGCAACGCTTGGCCTACTGGGCGCGGCGATTTCAACGCGGCCGGCGGCCTTTCTGGCCGCGATGCTGTTTGTCGGCCTGGGCTCGGTCGCGGTGCAGAGCCTTATCCCCTATGCTGCGCACCTGGCACCGGAAGCCAGGCGTGGCCGCGTGGTCGGCAATGTCTCGGTGGGGTTGTTGCTGGGGATAATGCTGTCACGCCCGTTCTCCAGCTTCATCACCGCGCTGTCGTCCTGGCATGTGGTCTACTTCACCTCCTGCACTGTCATGATCCTGCTGATCGTGGTGCTGCGGTTTGCGCTGCCCAGGCGCGTGCCGACCGCACGTCTGAGCTACGGCGCGCTTTTGTCGTCCATGGTCGACATTGCGCGCACGACGCCGGTGCTGAGACGCCGGGCGCTTTATCAGGCGTTCCTGTTCGCGGCTTTCAGCCTGTTCTGGACGACGACGCCGCTGCTGCTGGCCGGGCCTGATTATGGCTTGACGCAGAGCGGCATCGGCTTGTTCGCGCTGGCCGGCGTCGCCGGCGCGATCGCCGCGCCGCTCGCGGGAAGGGTTGCCGACCGCGGATGGAGCCGGCCGGCGACCGTCTTTGCCATGCTGTGCGTCGCCGTGGCGTTTCTCATAACCCACATCGCCCGCAGCGGTTCGCCGCTTTCGCTGGCGTTGCTGGTCGCGGCCGCCATCGTGCTCGACTTCGGGGTGCAGACCAACCTTGTCCTCGGCTATCGCGACCTGTTCGCGCTCGGCGCCGCGCATCGCAGCCGCCTGAACGGGCTTTACATGGCGACATTCTTCATCGCCGGTGCGATCGGCTCGGGCGTCGGCGGTTGGGCCTACGCGCAAGGCGGCTGGCCGCCGGTGTCCTGGATCGGCCTGGCGCTGCCGGTTGCAGCGCTGCTCTGTTTCGCGGCCGAGTTCATGTCGCGCGAAAGCGCGTGAATTCGCGCCCGGATCAACGCGTCATTGCATTGCTTGCGAGGTTTCGGATTCGATGCGCCAGCCGTCCTCGGCCTTGACCAGCCCGAGCGTGACCCGCGCCTTGCCGGTCAGCCGCGCCGACGCCTTGTCCTTCGGCACATAGTCATAGCGCATGGCAAAGGCGGCATCGGCGCGGTCCGCGCTATGCGGGGTGATCTCCAGGCTGCCCGGTTCCAGCCCGAGCGACCACGAGACCCATTGCGCGAACCAGTCGGTCTTCACCTTGACGATGGCATCGGCGTCGTAGCGTGTGCCGAAAATGGTGGCCGACGAGCCGTAGATCCGCCTGACGGTCTCGCCCATGGCTTTGGTGTCCGGCGTCAGGTAGTCCCGGCGCAGGAATTTTTCGATCGAGGCCTTGTCGTCTCCCACCGAGCGTTCCAGCGCCGCGACCTGCGAGGCCGGCGCCGGCTCGGCCGTCGCCTTGGGCTCCGGGGCAGGCCCATCACCTGGGACGAATTCGAAGCGTTCGAGCAGCGACCCCTGCTCCCAGGGGCGTTGGCCTTCGTGGGTTTGCGAAACCACGTCGCGGCGCACCGCGATCATCATGTCGTTGATGCTCTGGCCGGGCTCGGCGATGTGCCGCAAGAGGGCGGCGGCAAAAGGCGAGTTGCGCCCGGTGCCGTCCATGGCGACGGCGCCCGGCGCCGTCGAGAAAGCGATGAACGAGCCGCGCGTCGAATCGAACTGCGCCAGGCCGGCGAGCGCCGTCGCCGAGCGCGTGGTGGCGGTGCGGCTTAGACTGCGGGCAAACGGGTTGTTGCGGCAGGCGTCGAGAAACACCAGGCTGACCTTGGTCTGCTGTTCCATGATGTCGAGGACTTCGTCGATCGGCACCGCTTCGAGCTGCAGCTTAACCGGCATGTCGAGCCTGGCGTCGACCGGTACGATGTAATTGCGCCCGTCGACCTGCAGGCCGTGGCCGGCATAATAGAAGAGGCCGACGCCAGCACCTTCGAGCGCATCGGAGAACTCGCCGATGCTGCGTTCAAGCTCGCGCTTGCCGAGATCATTGCCTTCGATGACCTCGAAACCGATGGAACGCAGCTTATCGGCGATATCGAGCGCATCGTTGACCGGATTGGCCAGCGTGCCGGCCTCGGCATAGGTTCCGTTGCCGATGACGAGCGCCACGCGCCGCGCCGGCTCAGCGTCGGCGCGCAACAGAAGAAGACCCAGAAACGCCCACGCGAGGATCGCAAGCCTGCCCATGGGCACGATCATAGCGCCACAGGCCCTGGCGACGCCAACGGATTTGAAATGCAGGCTTAATCCGGCTTGGTCCACCGCCCGGCAGGCGCGGCGAAAACGCCCTTGCGCCGGCGCCCCGTATCGGGCAAACCGGCCTTCCCTTTGCGATTTTCCCGCCCGAGGTCCCCATGTCCACGACGATTTCGCCGCTCGCGCCGAAGAAATACCCCAAGATGCCCGTCATCGAAGGGGTGCGCATCGCCACCGCCGAAGCCGGGATAAAGTACAAGAACCGCACCGACCTGCTGGCCATGGTCTTCGATGCCGGCACCACGGTCGCCGGCGTGTTCACCAAGTCGAAATGTCCCTCGGCGCCGGTCGATTTCTGCCGGCAGAACCTTGCCGCCGGCAAGGCGCGGGTGCTGGTCGTCAATTCCGGCAACGCCAATGCCTTCACGGGCAAGAAGGGCCGCGAATCCACCGCGCTGACGGGCGAGGCGGCGGCCAAGGCGGCCGGCTGCACGCCAGGTGAGGTTTTCCTGGCCTCGACCGGCGTCATCGGCGAGCCGCTCGACACGACCAAGTTCAGCCATCTGCTCGGCGGGCTGGTCAGCGACGGCAAGCCCGATCTGTGGACAGAGGCGGCGAAGGCCATCATGACCACGGATACCTATCCGAAAGTGGCGACGCAGACGGTCAAGCTTGGCGACACCGACGTCACCATCAACGGCATCTCCAAGGGCGCGGGCATGATCGCGCCCGACATGGCGACGATGCTGTCCTTCGTTGCTACCGACGCGCCGATCGCGGCCCCCGTACTGCAGGACCTGTTGTCGCGCGGCACGGCCAAGACCTTCAACGCGGTCACCGTCGACAGCGACACCTCGACCAGCGACACGCTGCTCATCTTCGCCACCGGCAAGGCCGCGAAGCGCGGTGCGCCTGAGATAACCGACCCGAAAGATGCCCGCCTTGGCCAGTTCCGCCGGGCGCTAGGCAAGGTGCTGAAGTCGCTGGCGCTGCAAGTGGTGCGCGACGGCGAGGGCGCCCGCAAGCAGGTCGAAGTCACCGTCACTGGCGCCAAATCGGCCCGCTCGGCCAAGCGTATCGCCCTGTCGATCGCCAATTCGCCGCTGGTCAAGACGGCGGTCGCCGGCGAGGACGCCAATTGGGGCCGCGTCGTCATGGCCGTCGGCAAGGCCGGCGAGCCCGCCGACCGCGACCGGCTGTCGATCTGGTTCGGCGACAACCGGCTGGCACATGAGGGCGAACGCGATCCGGCCTATTCGGAAGAAAAGACTTCGGCCTACATGAAACGCGACGATATCCGCATTCGCGCCGATATCGGCATCGGTCGCGGCAAGGCGACGGTGTGGACCTGCGACCTCACCAAGGAATATGTCGCCATCAACGGCGACTACCGGAGCTGACGGTTTTGGCTTCCAGGCATCCGGCAAGCATGCTCGCGATCGTGCGCCGCTACGAGGCGGCCGGCTTTCGCGCCTGGCCGGCGGCCGCCGTCCACTATGACGGCACCTGGGTGGTGCGGCTGACGGCCGGCCATCCGGCCAAGCGGCTGAATTCGGTCAACCCGCTCGATCCCGGCGACACCCAGCACATGGCCGACCGTATCGGCCGGGCCAGCCGACGTTTCGATGCGTATGGCAGGCCGCTGACGTTCCGCATGTCACCACTGTCGGGTCCCGATCTGGCCAGTCATCTCGACAAGGAGGGCTGGAGCCGGTTCGACGAATCGCTGGTCATGCGGCTGCCGCTGGCCGATGCCCAGCTCGATGCCGCCATGGACCAGATTCCGCTCAAGGACATCAGCCGCTTCATCGGCGCGTCGCTCAAGGTCAGCGGCTCGGACGTGTCGCTGCGGCCAGGCCTGTCGGAGATCATCGGCGCCATCCAGCCGGAGGCCGGGTTGTTCGCGCTAGAAGATGGAGCCGAGGCGCTGGCGACGCTGATCTGCGTGCATGATGGCGATCTCGCCGGCCTGTTCGAGGTCGCCACCGACAAATCGGCCCGCAATAAGGGCCACGGCCGCAACCTGATCCTGTCGGCGCTGAAATGGGCGCGGCTGCGCGGCGCGCGGGAAGCCTGGCTGCAGGTCGAGGCCGGCAATATGCCGGCGCTGGCGCTCTATCGGTCGCTCGGCTTCGAGGAAGTCTACCGCTATCACTATCGCCGGCCGCCCGGTCATGAGTGAAGTCGACGACCTGACGAAAACCGGCAAGCGCCTGCTCCTGGTCGCCGCTTGTGCGCTGGTCGACGCCGACGGTCGCGTGCTCCTGGCGCAGCGGCCCGAGGGCAAGCAACTCGCCGGCCTGTGGGAATTTCCCGGTGGCAAGGTCGAGCCCGGCGAAACGCCGGAACAATGCATCATCCGTGAACTGCACGAGGAGATCGGCATCGAGACCGAGATCCCGTGCCTCGCGCCACTTACCTTCGCCAGCCATTCCTATGACGACTTCCATCTCCTGATGCCGCTGTTCGTCTGTCGCCGCTTCCGCGGCATTGCCCAGCCTCTGGAAGGGCAGGCGCTGAAATGGGTGCGGCCGAAAGAGATGCGCGGCTATCCGATGCCGCCGGCCGACGCGCCGCTGATCCCGTTCCTCATCGACCTGCTTTGACTATTTTTTGACGCATTCCCAAGGGGAAGCGCTATGCGCTTCTCCCGGGAAAACCGCTTCACACTTTCCTTGAATTGCTCTGAGGACCGGCTCCCGGTCCATATCAGCCAGCGTTAATGGAAGATTTATCTGATCATGAAAAATTGATGGATGGCCGTGGTTTCGCGGCCATGTCGCCGATTTGCTGGGGAGCGATAGTATGAGCCTGGACAGGGATTGGGATTCGATCCGGCCCGACCGCGGCTTCCGTGCCGCCGATGCGGGCATGGGCATCCTGCGCATCACGCTGCTGTTCGGGTCGGCCGCGGTGGCGCTGGCGTTGATCGCCACCCCTTTCCTCGACAGCCAGACGCGCTCGCAATCGGCGCGCAACGATTTTCCCGGCCTCGACATGACGGCCACCGGCTCGATCAGTCATCGCAGCACCTATACGGTTCGGCGCAGCGTGCTGCAGGCACAGCCCGGTGCGGTCTGCATCATCGGATCCGACGGGAGGACCAGCGGCGACTGCTGACATGGTTAAGATATTTGCGAAAAGGCGGCGGCTTCACCGCCTGTTAAGGCTTTGCCATTAACCTTTCTTAACAGATCGGCGGTAAGGTCCTGGCAAGAGGGATCGAGGGCTATGAAAACAGTGCTGCTGCGTTTTCTGAAGGACGAGACCGGCGCGACGGCGGTCGAATACGCCCTGATCGTCTGCGTGTTGTCGCTGACGATCATCGGCGGCATCGGCCAGGTCTTCAATTCGATCACATGGCTGTTCAGCGACAACACCAGCAGGCTTGCGAACGCATTCGCTGCGCCTTGAGCACAATCTCGACGGCCGTTCAGTGTTCGTCGGACCCTTCCAGGATCGTCTTCAGCGAAACCTTGGCTGAACCGGGCTTCAGCGGTTTCTGCTGCGACGCATCGGGGGCCCAGCCGGACATCCAGACCATCGAGAAACTTGCCCGGATCCGACCGTCGGGGTCGGAAAACCGCTCGGCGTAGATTTCAGCGGCACGGGCAAACAGCCCGCGTGTGCCCGGCCGCCGGCTGCGATCGGCGAGCGCGCTGGTTTCACCCATGGCGCGCAGATCGGCCATGAGGGCAAACAGATTGGCATAGCGCACCGTCACG
Organism: Mesorhizobium erdmanii; assembly: GCF_013170725.1. Taxonomy (NCBI): domain Bacteria; kingdom Pseudomonadati; phylum Pseudomonadota; class Alphaproteobacteria; order Hyphomicrobiales; family Phyllobacteriaceae; genus Mesorhizobium; species Mesorhizobium erdmanii. Next base: position 1,679,283 of record NZ_CP033361.1, read on the forward strand.
GTCTCGACGTCGGCGACCGGCAGAGCGAGACCGGCGCGCTGCAGCAGCGCGCCGGCATCGCGCACGTCGGTGAAGGGGATGACGCGCGGGCTGACGCCGCCGTAAAGCTCGGTCTCGGCCGCAAGCAGGCTTTCGCGCAACTCACCGAGCGTGCCGGCGCCGGCAAAGGCACCAAGGAACAGCCCGTCCGGCCGCAGTGCGCGGCGGATCTGGATCAGCATGCCGGGAATGTCGTTCATCGCCTGCAGCGACAGCAGCGACACCGCCAGATCGAGGCTTTGCGGCTCGAAGGGCACGGTTTCCAGCGGCGCGATCAAGCCGGCGGCACCATTCAGGAAGGCCGCGTCGGTCTCGACGCGGACGATATCCGTCACCTTGCCGCTCGCCGCGAGCACGCCGGCCGCGGCCGGTGTCTGGCAAAACAGCACCGCCGCCTTGCCGAACCGGCGCTCGACGGCGCCCAGCCGGTCGGCAAGGTCATCGGCGGCACGGTCCATCAGGAAATCGGCGCCGTCGAGCGGCTGGGCGAGTGCGCGCCGCTTGTGCGCCAGCCACAAAGAGGTATCCATAATGGGCTGCAACGGGCGCGTCCTTGTTTGTCCGCGCCTTGAAACAATTGGTATGGTGGCGCGGAGAACCATCCACGTGGCCGATCCGATGCCGGAGATCAAGTCCATCGAGATCAGGAACCTCGCCCGCTCGGCAGCCCGGTCAGCCCTGGCCTGGCCGGCGCGCATCTTGTTTCCGCCCGTCTGTGCCGGTTGCCGCCGTCATGTCTCGCAGCCCGGCGTGCTGTGCGGCGCCTGCTGGCCGAAGCTGCGGCTCCTGGAACGGCCCTGGTGCCCGGTGATGGGCACGCCGTTCACTCACCATATGGGCGAAGGCTTTCTGTCGGCCGAGGCGATCGCCGATCCGCCGCCCTTCGAGCGGGCGCGTGCAGCCGTGGCCTATTCCGGCGTCGCCCGCCAGATGGTGCAAGGGCTGAAATACCAGGATCGCACCGACCTGGCGCCGTGGATGGCGCGCTGGATGGTGCGCGCCGGCGCCGATCTCATCGCCGAGGCCGATGTGGTGGTGCCGGTGCCGCTGCACTGGCGACGCTTTTTCAGGCGGCGTTTCAACCAGTCGGCGGAACTGGCTCGTGCGGTTTGCGAGCTGAGCGGCCTGTCCTTCGCGCCTTCCGCGATGCGGCGCGTGAAGCTCACCCGTCAGCAGGTCGGACTGGAGCGGCAGCAGCGCGAGGAGAACGTGCGGGCCGCCTTCCGCGTGCCTGCCGAAGCGGAAATCGAGATCGCCGGGCGCAGGGTGCTTCTGATCGACGACGTCTACACCACGGGCGCCACGGTGCGCGCGGCGACCAAGGCGTTGAAAAGGGGAGGTGCGGCCGCGGTCGACGTACTGACCTTTGCGCGTGTGTTACCGGGGGACTTCCGGGCGGACGAGTCCGCGACTATATAAGTCGGCAACGCAAACGGAAATTCGTCATGGTCGATGTCACGATCTATACGCGCATGATGTGCGGTTACTGCACGGCGGCCAAGCGGCTCTTGGAGCGCAAAGGCGTCGCCTATACCGAGCATGATGCATCGTTTTCGCCGGAATTGCGCCAGGAGATGATGTCGCGCGCTCACGGACGCACGACCTTTCCGCAGATTTTCATAGGTGACACGCATGTCGGCGGCTGCGACGACCTCCATGATCTGGAGGCCGAAGGCCGGCTGGACAAACTGCTCGCCAACGGCTCGGCAATCTGAGGGTGTGACGATGGGTGTTTTCAAGGCCGCCGCGGTCCAGATGCGTTCAGGCGAAAGCCCGGAACGCAATGCGGTCGATCTAGAACGGCTGTTGCGTGACGCGGCCGCCCAGGGCGCGACCTACATCCAGACGCCGGAAATGACCGGTGCGCTGATCCGCGACAAACAAGCGCGCGCCGCCTCCTTCACCTCCGAGGACAAGGACATCATCGTCGCCACCGCGCGCCGACTGGCAGGGGAACTCGGCGTCTTCCTGCATATCGGCTCGACCGCCATCCTGCGCGCCGACGGCAAGCTTGCCAATCGGGCACTGCTGTTCGGTCCGGACGGTGCCGTGCTCGCCACCTATGACAAGATCCACATGTTCGACGTCGATCTCGACAATGGCGAGAGCTGGCGCGAATCCGCGGCCTACGAACCCGGCACCGAGGCCGTCGTGACCGGGGTTGCGGGCGCGAAGCTGGGCTTTGCGGTCTGCTACGATCTGCGGTTCCCCCAATTGTTCCGTGCCGAGGCGTTGGCCAGGGCCGATGTCTTGACCGTGCCCGCCGCCTTCACCCGTCAGACCGGCGAGGCGCACTGGCATGTGCTGCTGAGGGCCCGCGCCATCGAGAACGGCGCTTATGTCATTGCGGCCGCGCAAGGCGGCGTGCATGAGGACGGCCGCGAGACTTTCGGGCATTCGCTGATCGTCGATCCGTGGGGACGCATCATCGCCGAAGCCGCGCATGACGAGCCCGGCGTGATTGTCGCCGAGATCGATCCGGCGCAGTCGCTTGCGGCGCGCAAGAAGATCCCGAACCTCAAAAATGCGCGGGATTTCACCGTCAATACCGATGGAGTGGACGCGCCGCGCCTCAGGGGTGCCGCCTCTTGATCCGCTTTTCCCTGACCTGCGAGAACGAGCACGAATTCGAGGGCTGGTTTCGCAGCAACGACGATTTCGACATTCAGAAGAAGCGTGGCTTTGTCGATTGCCCGAGTTGCGGCTCGCACAAGGTAGAGAAGGCCCTGATGGCGCCCGCCGTTTCGACGGCGCGCAAGCAGGAGACCATAGCGCTTGCCATGGGAGAGGCGCAGAAACAGGCCCTGGCGCAGCTGAAGGCGATGGCCGAGAAGGTGCGCGAGAATGCCGACTATGTCGGCGACAAGTTCGCCGAGGAAGCGCGAAAAATCCACTTCGGCGAAACCGATGCGCGCGGCATCTATGGCGAGGCGACGCTGGACGAGGCCAAGAGCCTGGCCGATGACGGCGTGGAGTTCATGCCGATCCCGGTGTTCCCGGACGACCGCAACTGAGCGATCAGCTTACGCTGCCAATCAGTTTCTCCAGCAGACTGGCCAGCGTCTCCCGTTCCGCCGACGTCAAGGACGCGAGGATTTCGTGCTCGTTGGCGACATGGGCGGTGACAGCCTCGTCGATCAGGGCCAGCCCCTTTTCAGTCAACTGCACGACAATCCCGCGCCTGTCGTTGGGGTGCGGGCCGCGCAGGATCAATCCGGCCTTTTCCAACCGGTCGAGCCGGTTTGTCATGGCGCCCGATGTCACCATCGTCGCTTCATAAAGTGCGGTCGGCGTCAGCGCGTAAGGCGACCCGGAGCGTCGCAGAGTCGCCAGCACATCGAATTCGCCGGCCTGCAGTGCGAAACGGGCAAACAGCGGGGCGAGGCGGTCACGTGCGATCAGGGAGGATGCTTCGTTCAATCGGCCGAGCACCGCCATCGGCGAGACATCAAGGTCCGGCCGCTCCCGTTTCCACTGCTCGATCGCTTTTGCCGCGCGATCCATCTATCTCACCGTTAAATATCTTGACGTTAAGAATCTCTTCGTTATCTTAACTGAAGATACAGAACCGGCCAAGCGCCGCAAGTTCCAATTTCGAATGGCGTGACGGGACATCGGATGAAATATCTTTGGGATTCGGCGCTCGGCCTGCTGGTCGTCACCGGCGGCCTGCTCGGCCTGACGCTGCCCTTCGGCAAACTGGCCACGGCCGCGGGCGTCCCAGCCACGGTCTGGGCCTTCGTCATCTCGTTGGGCGCCGGCGGCGTGCTTCTATGCGTGCTCCTGGCACGCGGCGAACGGATCCGGCTCTCCGCGCACAAGCTGCGCTATTTCTTCGTCACGGCCGCCGTGTCCTATGCCGTCCCCAATCTCTTGATGTTCTCGGCCATTCCGCACCTTGGCGCCGGCTATACGGGCATCATGTTCACGCTGTCGCCAGTCATCACGCTGGTGTTCTCGATCCTGCTGCGTGTGCGGCGCCCCAACATGCTGGGCGTCATCGGCATCGCCGTCGGCTTCGTCGGCGCCATTATGGTGGCGGTGACGCGCGGCGAGGCTGGCCAGCCGGCCGATCTGTTCTGGGTGGTGATGGGGCTGCTGATCCCGGTCAGCCTTGCCGCGGGTAATATCTACCGCACCGTCGACTGGCCTGATGGCACCGGTCCGATCGAGCTCGCCGTCGGCAGCCATCTGGCGTCGGCAACGCTGTTGTTCATCGGTATTCTTGCCCTGTTCGGCCTCAAGGCTTTCGCGCCGCTCGGCGGAGTGCCGATGGTCGTCGTCGCGCAGGTCGCATCGGCGTCGGCGATGTTCGCGTTCTTCTTCCGGCTGCAGGCGGTCGGCGGCCCGGTCTATCTCAGCCAGATCGGCTATGTGGCGGCCGCGGTCGGGCTCTTTGCCGGCACCATCTTCCTTGGCGAACACTATCAACTGCGGACCTGGGCGGGCGCCATCATCATCACCGCCGGCGTCTTCATCACCACCAGGGCGCAAAGCCAGAAGGCGTAGCAACTGTCGATTGCTCGACTTCTGAACAGTTCAACAGGATCAGACAGAGCCCTTTTCCGCCAGCACCATGTAGTTGACGTCCATGTCCTTCGATCGCGCCCAGCGATCGGCGAGCGGATTGTAGGAGACGCCGGTGCGGTCGATGGTCGTCAGGCCGGCGCCGCCGAGGGCTTTCTCGAGTTCTTCCGGGCGCACCAGCTTGCCGAACTGGTGGGTGCCGCGCGGCAGCCAGCGCAGCACGTATTCGGCGCCGATGATGGCCAGGCCGAGCGCCTTCAGCGTGCGGTTGATGGTAGCCACGAACATGATGCCGCCGGGCCGGACCATCTGCCCGCATATAGCGACGAACAGGTCGATGTCGGCGACATGCTCGACCACTTCCATGTTGAGGATGACGTCGAATGTCTCGCCGGCGTCAGCGAGGTCCTCGGCCGTCGTGGCGCGGTAGTCTATGCTCACATTGCCTTCGGCCGCGTGCAGTTTTGCCACTTCGATGTTTGTTTCCGAGGCATCCGCTCCCACGACGTCGGCGCCAAGTCGCGCCATCGGCTCGCACAACAGGCCGCCGCCGCAGCCGATGTCGAGGATGCGCAGGCCTTCGAAAGGCCGCGCCGCGCGCGGATCACGGCCGAAGCGCGTCGCTATCTGGTCGCGGATATAGGAAAGTCGGACTGGATTGAATTTGTGCAGCGGCCGGAACTTGCCGTTCGGGTTCCACCACTCGGCGGCAAGGGCGGAAAAGCGTTCCACTTCTCCGGCATCGATCGTCGATCGTCGGGCTTCTGGCATGGATTGGTCTCCTCGAACGCTAGGAAGTCGGGCGTGGGGGAGGGAATGTCAAGGCAACAATTTTCCAGGGTGACAAAGAGACCGGCTGACCTGAACGCGCAGCCTATTTCACGTCAAGCGCTTCGCGTAGCTTGGCCCCGAGCTGCTCGATGGTGAAGGGCTTGGCCAGGAAGTGCACGTCATGGTCGAGCACGCCGTTGTGGACGACGGCATTCCTGGTGAAGCCGGTGGTGAAGACGACCTTCAGACCAGGCTGGCGCGCCACCGCTTCCTCGGCGAGCTTGCGGCCGTTCATCACCGGCATGACGATGTCGGTGAAAAGCAGGGCGATGTCAGGGGTCGCGGCCAGTTTCTGCAGCGCCTCCTCGCCGCTTTCGACGTGGATGACCGTGTAGCCGAGTTCGCGCATGGCGTCCGTGGTGGCGGCCCGCACGCGGGCGTCGTCCTCGACGACGAGGATCGTCTCGGTGACGTTGGCGGTACTCTTGCCACGTCCGGCTGACGTCGCCGGCTCCTCCGGGCCGAAGAAACGGGGCAGATAGATCCGGATCGTCGTGCCTTGGCCCGGTTCGGAGTAGATCTTGACGTGACCGCCCGACTGCTTGACGAAGCCGAACACCTGGCTCAGCCCAAGTCCCGTGCCCTTGTTCACCGGCTTGGTCGTGAAGAAGGGTTCGAAGGCCTTGGCGATGATGTCGGGCGACATGCCGGTGCCGGTGTCGGTCACCGCGATCATCACATACTGGCCTGATGTGACTTCGGCATGGGTCGCGGCATAGGCCTCGTCGAGATGGCTGTTGGCGGTCTCGATGGTCAGCTTGCCCTCATTGTCCATGGCGTCGCGGGCATTGACGGCCAGGTTGAGGATCGCGTTCTCGATCTGGCTGGGATCGGCGTGGGTTTTCCAAAGGCCGCCCGCCAGCACCGTTTCGATGCGGACGCCTTCGCCGAGCGCCCGGTGCAGAAGGTCGGACATGCCGGTGACCAGCCGGTTGGTGTCGACCACCTGAGGCGCCAGCGGCTGCAGACGGGAAAAGGCAAGCAACCGCGAGGTCAAATTGGCGGCACGGCTGGCCGCGTCCGTCGCGGCCTCGATGAACTTCTCGATGTCATTCTCGCCGCGCTTCAATTTGCGCTGGGCAAGGTTCATGGCACTGAGGATGACCGCCAGCATGTTGTTGAAATCGTGGGCGATGCCACCGGTCAGTTGCCCGACCGCCTCCATTTTCTGCATCTGGCGGATCTGGGATTCGGCCTTTTCACGCGTGTCGATCTCGCTGCCGAGCTCGATGTTCTTGCGCATCAGCTCTTCCTGGGCGGCGGCGACCTCGCGAAAGCGACGGCGGGATTGGCGGATCGTGTAGGCGCCGAGCAGGAAGATCGCGATAAGCGCCGCCAGCGAAGCGATGCGCAGCCAGGCCTCGACCTTGTCCGTGTGTTCGTCGCGCGCGGCGATGTCGGCGGCGCCGATGCGCCGGATCGTGTCCATGCTGGCACGGATCTCGTCCATGGCCGCCTTGCCCTGGCCGCCTCGGACGAGTTCCAGCGCCTTCGTCGCATCGCCCTTGTCGTAGAGCGCGATCGTTTCGGACAATTCGGCCTGCTTTTGGGAAAGCGCGTCCTTGATGTGGCTGATCTGTGGGGCAAGCTGATCATTGGGTGGCGTCATGGCGTCGATGCGGGCTAGTTGCCCCGGGATCGCATCGACAGCCTTCTGGTACGGCTCGAGGTAGGATGTCTCGCCAGTCAGCAGGTAGCCGCGCTGGCCGGCCTCGGCATCCTGCGCCAATGAAAGCAGCCCGGAAAGCTGTTCCTGATACTCGATCGTCTCGCGAGCGGCGGCACGGTTGGCCCGCTGTCCTTCGACCAGCAGGGCGCGGGTGCCGACGATCAGAGCCAGCACGGCGAAACCGACGACAAGCGGCAGCGATTGCAATCGCATAGCGCGCCGAAGACGAGCAATCATCTGTTATGCCGGACCAAAAGCAATTCCCCCGCGGGCAGCATTTGGTAAGCGGCGCCGTCCCCCAAGGCAATATGCCATCTTGTTGAAGCCGGCATATTGCCGCCAGCCTTGCGAAACCGAAAGCATTTGGCTAAGGAGGCCGCGCATTCAGCGGCCGGCGTCAGCCGGGCGCTTTCCTCCGCTTTCGGCTCCCCGTTCTTGGCAGGGAGTGGCTTCAGTCAAAGGCATTTCGCTTCCATGGCGCGTATCGTGATGAAATTCGGCGGGACCTCCGTCGCCGACATCGCCCGCATCCGCAATGTGGCGCGTCACGTCAAACGCGAGGTCGACGCCGGCCATGAGGTGGCGGTGGTGGTTTCGGCGATGGCCGGCAAGACCAACGAACTGGTCGCCTGGACGCGCGAGGCCTCGCCGATGCACGACGCACGCGAATATGACGCGGTGGTTGCTTCGGGCGAACAGGTCACCGCCGGCCTGTTGGCGATCACCTTGCAGAACATGGGCGTGCATGCCCGCTCCTGGCAGGGCTGGCAAATCCCGATCAAGACCGACAATGCACATGGCGCGGCGCGCATCCTCGACATTGACGGCGCATTCCTGATCAAGCGCTTCGGCGAGGGTCAGGTGGCCGTCATCGCCGGCTTCCAGGGCATCGGCCCCGACAATCGCATCGCCACGCTCGGTCGCGGCGGCTCGGACACAAGTGCGGTGGCCATCGCCGCGGCGGTCAAGGCCGATCGCTGCGACATCTACACCGACGTCGACGGGGTCTACACAACCGATCCGCGCATCGAGCCGAAGGCGCGGCGGCTGGCCAAGATCTCGTTCGAGGAAATGCTTGAAATGGCTTCGCTCGGCGCCAAGGTTTTGCAGGTGCGTTCGGTCGAGCTTGCCATGGTGCACAGGGTGCGTACCTTCGTGCGGTCGTCCTTCGACGATCCCGACGCGCCCGGAATGGGGGATTTGCTCAATCCTCCGGGAACGCTCATTTGCGACGAGGAAGAGATCGTGGAACAGCAGGTCGTCACCGGAATTGCCTACGCCAAGGACGAGGCCCAGATTTCGCTGCGCCGCGTCGGCGATCGCCCAGGCGTCGCCGCCGGCATCTTCGGACCGCTGGCCGAGGCCAACATCAATGTCGACATGATCGTCCAGAATATCTCCGAGGACGGCAAGCTCACCGATATGACCTTCACCGTGCCGTCCGGTGACGTCGACAAGGCGTTGGCCGTGCTCCAGCGCATCAAGGCGGATGTCGGCTACGATGTCGTGCAGTCCGAAGCCGGCATGTCGAAGGTTTCGGTCATCGGCATCGGCATGAGGAGCCATGCCGGTGTCGCGGCGACCGCCTTCAAAGCGCTGGCCGACAAGGCGATCAACATTCGCGCCATCACCACCTCCGAGATCAAGATTTCGATACTGATCGACGGTCCGTACACCGAACTGGCAGTTCGCACTTTGCATTCCGTCTACGGTCTGGATAAGCAGTAGCAAGACTGAATCAGTTGTTGCGCGCGTGCCGACAGCGGCGGAAACTGCGCCGGCAAGTGTTTCATTGGAGAAGAAGCCGCGATGCGTGACCAGGCCAGTGGCCCGCGCGTTTTGCTGAAACGGCTCCGCGAGCTCATGCAAGAGCCGCTGGAGCCGCAGGAGCGGCTTGACCGGATCGTGCGCGACATCGCCTCCAACATGGTCGCCGAGGTGTGCTCGCTCTATGTGCTGCGCGCCGATTCGGTGCTCGAGCTCTACGCCACCGAAGGTCTGAACCCGAACGCCGTCCACTTGGCGCAGCTGCGGCTGGGACAAGGCCTTGTCGGAACGATCGCCGCTAGCGCGCGGCCGCTCAACCTGTCCAATGCGCAGGAACATCCGGCTTTCGCCTATCTGCCGGAGACCGGAGAGGAGATCTACAATTCCTTCCTTGGCGTGCCGGTGCTGAGAGCAGGGCGCACGCTGGGCGTCCTGGTCGTGCAGAACAAGACCATGCGCCATTACCGCGACGACGAGGTCGAGGCACTGGAGACCACGGCGATGGTCATCGCCGAGATGATCGCCACCGGCGATCTGGCGCGGCTGACCCGGCCGGGCCTCGAACTCGACCTGCGCCGGCCCGTCAGCTTCACCGGCCTGTCGTTCAACGATGGTGTCGGGCTTGGCCATGTCGTGCTGCACGAGCCGCGCATCGTCGTCACCAATCTGTTCAATGAGGACAGCGAGGAGGAGGTGCGTCGCCTCGATGGCTCGCTCGGTTCGCTCCGGCTCTCTATCGACGACATGCTGGAGCGCCGCGACGTCGCCTTCGAGGGCGAGCATCGCCAGGTGCTGGAAGCCTACCGCATGTTCGCCAACGACCGTGGCTGGGTGCGGCGCCTTGAAGAGGCAATCCGCAACGGCCTGACCGCAGAGGCCGCGGTGGAAAAGGTGCAAAGCGACATGCGCGCCCGCATGCTGCACATGACCGATCCCTATCTGCGCGAGCGGATGAGCGATTTCGACGACCTCGCCAACCGGCTGCTGCGCCAGCTGATGGGGCGCGGGCCGGAGGACGTCGCGGCCTCGCTGCCGAAGGATGCCATCATCGTCGCCCGCTCGATGGGCGCGGCCGAACTGCTCGATTATCCCCGGGACAAATTGCGCGGACTGGTGCTTGAGGACGGTGCGGCCACCAGCCACGTCGTCATCGTCGCGCGCGCCATGGGCATTCCGGTCGCCGGCCAGATGAAAGGCGCCGTTTCCATGGCGGAAAACGGCGATGCCATCATCGTCGACGGCGAGGAAGGCACGATCCATCTGCGGCCGCAGTCGGATCTCGAAGCCGCCTATGCCGAAAAGGTACGGTTCCGTGCCCGCCGGCAAGAGGTCTACCGCGAGCTGCGCAAGAAGCCGTCGATGACCCGGGACGGCGTTCAGGTCGACCTCCTGATGAATGCCGGGCTTGCCGTCGACCTGCCGCAGCTTGCCGAGGCTGGCGCAGCCGGCATCGGCCTGTTCCGCACCGAATTGCAGTTCATGGTCGCCTCGACCTTTCCGCGCGCCGAGGCGCAGGAAAAACTCTACCGCGACGTGCTTGAGGCGGCGCGCGGCAAACCGGTCACCTTCCGCACCATCGACATCGGCGGCGACAAGGTGCTCCCCTATTTCAAGGGCGCCATCCAGGAAGAGAATCCGGCGCTTGGCTGGCGGGCGATCCGGCTGACGCTCGACCGGCCGGGGCTGCTGCGCACCCAGATCCGCGCTTTGCTGAAGGCCAGCGGCGGGCGCGAGCTCAAGCTGATGCTGCCGATGGTGACCGAGCTCGGCGAGATTGCGCAAGCGCGGGAAATCATCGACCGCGAGGTGCGGCATCTGTCGCGCTTTGCCCATCATCTGCCGACCAGCCTCAAGCTCGGCGCCATGCTGGAAGTGCCGTCGCTGCTGTTCCAGCTCGACGAGTTGATGAAGGCGGTCGATTTCGTTTCGGTCGGCTCGAACGATCTTTTCCAGTTCGTCATGGCGGTCGATCGCGGCAACACGCAGCTGGCCAACCGCTTCGACACGCTGTCGGCGCCGTTCCTGCGCGTGCTCAAGCAGATCGCCGATGCCGGCGCGCGCAACCACACTCCGGTGACGCTGTGCGGCGAACTCGCCGGCAAGCCGATCTCGGCCATGGCGCTGATCGGTCTCGGCTTCCGCTCGATCTCGATGTCGCCGGCCTCGATCGGACCGGTCAAGGCGATGCTGACGGAACTGCCTCTGGATGAACTGACGGCGTTTTTCGACGACAACCTGATGGCGCCGGCGCAGGGGCTGCCGATGCGGGCGCTGCTCCAGGCCTTCGCCGACGACCGCTCGATCCCGTTGTAGCGCCCCCGTCATGGTCAATTTGCCCCGCGATCGTATGGATCAAGTCGTCAAGCGTTTCGAGATGCTCGAAGCGCAGATGTCGGCCGGCCCGGCGCCGGATGCCTATGTGAAAATGGCATCGGAATATGCCGAGCTGCAGGACATGGTGGGCAAGGTTCGGGAAATGCGCTCGGCCGAGCATGAGCAGGCTGACCTCGAGGCGATGCTTGCCGACAAGGGTACCGATGCCGAGATGCGGGCGCTCGCCGAGGCGGATCTGCCCGGTGTGGAGGAGCGTATCGAGGCGCTGCAGAAGGACATCCAGGTCCTGCTTCTGCCCAGGGATGCCGCCGACGACAAGAACGCCATCCTCGAAATCCGCGCCGGTACCGGCGGCGATGAGGCCGCGCTTTTCGCCGGCGACCTGTTTCGCATGTATGAGCGCTATGCCGCCGGACGCGGCTGGCGGTTCGAGACAGTGTCGGCCAGTGACGGCGATGCCGGCGGTTTCAAGGAAATCATCGCCACCATTTCCGGCAGGGGGGTCTTTGCCCATCTGAAATTCGAATCCGGCGTGCATCGGGTGCAACGCGTGCCGGCGACCGAGGCGAGCGGGCGCATCCACACGTCCGCGGCCACCGTCGCCGTGCTGCCAGAGGCCGAAGAGGTCGATATCGAGATCCGGGCCGAAGACATCCGCATCGACACGATGCGCGCCTCCGGCTCCGGCGGTCAGCATGTCAACACTACTGATTCGGCCGTCCGTATCACCCATTTGCCGACCGGCATCATGGTGGTGCAGGCGGAGAAGTCACAGCACCAGAACCGGGCGAAGGCGATGCAGATCTTGCGCGCCCGGCTCTATGATCTGGAGCGCAGCAAGGCGGATGAGGAACGTTCCGAATCACGCAAGTCGCAGGTCGGCTCGGGCGACCGCTCGGAGCGCATCCGCACCTACAATTTCCCGCAGGGCCGCGTCACAGACCACCGCATCAACTTGACGCTCTACAAGCTCGACCGGGTGATGATGGGTGAACTCGACGAGATCATCGACGCGCTGATCGCCGATCATCAGTCGAAGCTGCTGGCCGATATCGGCCTGGATGGCTGACAAGCTGCCTGATACGCTGGGGCTTCTGCTGCGCGAGGCGCGGGCCAGGCTGACGTCGGCAGCTGTCGATGATCCGGAGCTCGATGCCCGGCTGATCGTCGAACATTTTTCCGCCACGACGCGCACGCAGGCCATTGCCGAGCCCGAACGCAACATCGACAGGAACGCCATCGCCGCGATCGATGCCGCCCTGACACGGCGAGCCGGCGGCGAACCGGTGCATCGCATCCTCGGCTATCGCGAATTTTACGGTCTGCACCTGTCGTTGTCACCGGACACGCTGGAACCGCGGCCGGACACCGAGACGCTCGTCGAGGCGATCCTGCCCTTCGTCAAGACGACTGCCGCGCGGGAGGGCGTATGCCGTATCCTTGATCTCGGCACCGGGACGGGTGCCATCGCCCTGGCTTTGCTGAGTGCGGTGCCGGCCGCGACCGCCACCGGCGTCGACATTTCCGCCGGCGCGCTGGCTACGGCGGCCCGCAATGCCGGGCGGCTCGGGCTCGGCGACCGGCTCACCACAGTCCGGTCGGACTGGTTCGAAAAAGTTTCCGGCCGATACCATGTAATTGCCGCAAACCCTCCCTACATACCATCAACAGACATTGGAAATCTGCAGGACGAGGTCCGCGATTTCGATCCACGTCTTGCCCTGGATGGCGGCGTGGATGGGCTGAACCCCTACAGGATCATTGCCGCCGAGGCGGCACGGTTTCTAGAGGCCGAAAGCAGGATTGCGGTCGAGATCGGCTACACGCAACGCAATGAGGTTACGGATATATTCAAGGCGGCTGGTTACGCATCGGCCGTTGCCATGCGTGATCTCGGCGGAAACGACAGGGTTCTTGTCTTTCAAAGGGGATAAGCCTTGACGCAGTGCGAAAAAACCGCTTGGCAATACCAGGGAATGCGGCTAGGGTCGCCTCAACCGGATGAGACGAAGCAGGCAGTGCTCTTAGCGATTCGGTCCTCCTTGGAAATAGCTGCCTTCTTGCGCAAACGACGCCCAAGCTTCGTGCGGGAATCGTCCGGCAAGTGATGTAACCGGAACAGGATGGCACGTGGCGCCAACGCAATTGATGCGGGCGAACGCCGGTGAAGAAACGAAACGGCTGGCTGCATGAGCGCCTCCGTTCGTGACGAGTTTTCGAAAATTTCAAGATGAAGAGAGTCGAATGAGGCCACAACAGCAGAACAGGCGCATGCGCGGTCGCAACAACAATGGCGGCGGCGGTGGCAACAACAATAATAACAACAACAACCGCAAGGGGCCGAATCCCCTGACGCGCAACTACGAGAGCAACGGCCCGGACGTGAAGATCCGCGGATCGGCTCAGCAGATCGCCGAAAAATACGCCACTCTGGCCCGTGACGCGCAAAGCTCCGGCGACCGGGTGATGGCGGAGAACTATCTCCAGCACGCCGAACACTACAATCGCATCATAGCAGCCGCGCAGGCGCAGATGCCGATCCAGAACACGCAGCAGAATCGCGACGATTTCGACGATGACGGCGATGAGGATCGCGACGATTTCGACAATGCCGGCAACAGCGGGGCGGGCAACAGCGGCAACACCGTTTCCGACCCACAAATTCCGGTGATCAACCATGGCGCCGGGCCGCAGCCGGTGATCGAAGGCATGCCGGCCGAGGTTGCGCTCAACCGCGAAAACGGTCGCGACAATCGCGACAGTGGCGGGCGCGACAGTGGCGGGCGCGACAATAATGGGCGCAACAATGGCGGCCGCGACAACAATGGCGGGCGCCACCGCGATCGCCGTCCCAATGGCGGCTATGGCCAGAACGGCCAGCGCGACTACGGTTCTTCCGCGGAACAAGGCGGCCAGCAGCAGCGCAGCGAGGCCCCGGTACAGGCAGAGTTGCAGGGCGATCCCGGTACGCCGGTCGAGACCGTTGCGGCGGCCGAGCCGGCTCCGCTGTTCGGGGGTTTTTCGCCGGCGGCTCTTGCCGCCCAGGCCGAGCTTAACGAGGCGGCTGCCGAGAGCGGTGCTGCCCGTCGCCCCCGGCGTCCGCGCCGTCCGCGCGCCAATATTGACCAGGTCGACGGCGGTAACGACAATGCGAATGCCGGCGAGGTGGCAGCGACCCCGGCCGACAGCGGCAATGCGGAGCCGGTGATTGTCGACATCGACAACTGATCGAACAGCATTTCAAGGCGTTGAACGGCGGGGAGAAATCTCCGCCGTTTCCGTTTGGGCTGACGTGGAATATTATGCATTGACCAATATCAAGGCGTCTTGAGACGGAATGGTCCATGCACCATATCTCGGCTGAACAGGATCCGGCTCGAATGGGCGGGTCCGTCACCGCAATCTGATCCGGTGCCGCAAAGCGGGCCGGTGACGGAAGGAGACAGATATGAACCTTGAGAAGTACTCCGAGCGCGTGCGCGGCTTCATCCAGTCCGCGCAGACGATGGCGCTCTCCCGCAATCACCAGCAATTCACTCCCGAACATATTTTGAAGGTGCTCGTCGACGATGATGAGGGCCTTGCCGCGTCGCTGATCGAACGCGCCGGCGGCAACGTCCGCGACGTCAAGCTCGGTGTCGAGACCGCCCTCGAGGCGATGCCGAAGGTGGAGGGCGGCAATGGCCAGCTCTATCTGGCACAGCCGTTGGCCAAGGTGTTCTCGACCGCCGAGGAACTGGCCAAGAAGGCCGGCGACAGCTTCGTCACCGTCGAGCGGCTGTTGCAGGCGCTCACCATGGAGAAGTCGGCAAAGACCGCCGATATCCTGGCCAAGGCAGGTGTCACCGCACAGGCGCTGAATCAGGTCATCAATGATGTCCGCAAGGGCCGCACCGCCGATTCGGCGAGCGCCGAGCAGGGCTATGACGCGCTGAAGAAGTACGCGCGTGACCTCACGGCCGACGCCCGCGCCGGCAAGCTCGATCCGGTCATCGGCCGCGACGACGAGATTCGCCGCACCATCCAGGTGCTGTCGCGCCGCACCAAGAACAATCCGGTGCTCATCGGCGAGCCGGGTGTCGGCAAGACGGCGATCGCCGAAGGCTTGGCGCTGCGCATCGTCAATGGCGACGTGCCGGAATCGCTGAAGGACAAGCAGCTGATGGCGCTCGACATGGGGGCGCTGATCGCCGGCGCCAAATATCGCGGCGAGTTCGAGGAGCGGCTGAAGGCCGTGCTCTCGGAAGTCACCTCGGCCAACGGCAACATCATCCTGTTCATCGACGAGATGCACACGCTGGTCGGTGCCGGCAAGGCGGATGGTGCAATGGATGCGTCGAACCTGTTGAAGCCGGCGCTTGCGCGCGGCGAACTGCACTGCGTCGGCGCGACCACGCTTGATGAGTACAGAAAACATGTCGAGAAGGATCCCGCCCTGGCCCGCCGCTTCCAGCCCGTCTTCGTCGACGAGCCGACGGTGGAGGACACGGTCTCGATCCTGCGAGGCCTGAAGGAAAAGTACGAGCAGCACCACAAGGTGCGTATCTCGGATTCGGCGCTGGTGGCGGCGGCGACGCTGTCCAACCGCTACATCGCCGACCGTTTTCTGCCGGACAAGGCGATCGACCTGGTCGACGAAGCCGCGTCGCGGCTCAGGATGCAGGTCGATTCCAAGCCCGAGGCGCTGGACGAGATCGACCGCCGCATCATGCAGCTCAAGATCGAGCGCGAAGCGCTGAAGGTCGAGACGGATGATGCCTCGAAGGACCGGCTCGCACGGCTCGAGAAAGAACTTGTCGGCCTCGAAGAGGAATCGGCTGAGATCACTTCGAAATGGCAGGCCGAGAAGCAGAAGCTCGGGCTCGCCGCCGATCTGAAGAGGCAGCTCGACGAGGCGCGCAACGAACTGGCCATTGCCCAGCGCAAGGGTGAGTTCCAGCGCGCCGGCGAGCTTGCCTATGGCAAGATCCCGGAACTGGAAAAGAAGCTCAAGGAAGCCGAGGCCCAGGATGGCAAGGCCGGCATGGTCGAGGAAGTGGTCACCCCCGACCACGTCGCCCATATCGTCTCGCGCTGGACCGGCATTCCGGTCGACAAGATGCTGCAGGGCGAGCGCGACAAGTTGCTGCGCATGGAAGACGAGATCGGCAAACGCGTCGTCGGCCAGGGCGAGGCAGTGCAGGCCGTTTCAAAGGCGGTGCGGCGCGCCCGTGCCGGTCTGCAGGATCCGAACCGGCCGATCGGCTCGTTCATCTTCCTCGGGCCGACGGGCGTCGGCAAGACCGAACTGACCAAGGCGCTGGCAAGCTTCCTGTTCGACGACGACAGCGCCATGGTGCGCATCGACATGTCGGAATTCATGGAGAAGCACTCGGTCGCCCGGCTGATCGGCGCGCCTCCCGGCTATGTCGGATATGAGGAGGGCGGCGCGCTGACCGAAGCGGTGCGGCGCCGGCCCTATCAGGTCGTGCTGTTCGACGAGATCGAGAAGGCACATCCCGATGTCTTCAACGTGCTCTTGCAGGTGCTCGATGACGGCCGGCTCACCGACGGGCAGGGCCGTACGGTCGATTTCCGCAACACGCTGATCATAATGACGTCGAACCTCGGCGCCGAATATCTGGTCAATCTCGGCGAGGACCAGGATGTCGACGCCGTGCGCGACGAGGTGATGAATGTGGTCAAGGCATCGTTCCGGCCGGAGTTCCTCAACCGCGTCGATGAGGTGATCCTGTTCCACCGGCTGCGCCGCAAGGACATGGACCGCATCGTCGAAATTCAGCTCAAACGGCTGGAAAGCCTGCTTGTCGATCGCAAGATCGCGCTGTCGCTGGATCATGAGGCGATCGAGTGGCTCGCGGCCAAGGGTTACGACCCGGCCTATGGCGCGCGGCCGCTGAAGCGGGTGATGCAAAAGGAACTGCAGGATCCGCTGGCCGAGAAGATTCTGCTCGGCGAGATCCTCGATGGCTCGACCGTCAAGGTCACGTCCGGTTCCGACCGGCTGAACTTCCGCTCGAAGCCGACGGTCGTCGCGACCGAGGCTGCGGCCTGATCAATATATGTCGCCCAAAACTGAACTCGGTTTGGGTGAACGACATGCATAAAAACAAGGATGCCGCGCGTCCATCCCGGACGCGCGGCGTTTTCATAGCAATGATGGGGGGCGAATGACGCTGGACGACTACAACAGCTTCTGCGCCTCGCTGGCCGCGACAAACCACGTCGTGCAGTGGGGCGGCGCCCACGTCTGGAAGGTCGGGACCAAGGTGTTCGCCATCGGCGGCTGGGACCAGGGCGAGCAGCTCTTCGTCACCTTCAAATGTTCCGATATTGCCTATGATGTGCTCAAGGAGCAGCCCGGGCTGCGGCCGGCGCCCTACCTGGCCTCGCGTGGGATGAAATGGATCCAGCGTCGGACAAGCCAGAGCATGGATGATGCCGCGCTGAAGGACTATCTGCGCGAGAGCCATCGCCTTGTCGCCCTGAAGCTGACCAAACAGGCGCGGAGGGAATTGGGTTTCGCCGCAAACTAGCTATTCGTCGACATGCCGGAAAACCGCCATCTTCATGCCCGGTTCATGTTGGAACCATATGGTAGGGTAAATGGTTTGCTGGCGAATGGGTTCGCTGGACAATAATGCCGGACGGCGGCAATTACGGACCGGAGAGTTTGGCCACGATGTTCCGCACGATCTTTGCCCTTACGGCGCTTGCCACCGGGTTTGTGCCTTTTGCCGCGCTTGCCTCGCCGACACAGGACAACGCGACAAGGGTTGTCCGCGCTGCCGATAATGGCGGCATTCTCGTTGCCCAGGATGGAAATCTGGACATCTACTACGACGCCCGCGGCAACCGCGTCATCGTCGATGCCGATACCGGCAAGGTCATCGCCATCCAGCCGCCGCAAACACGGCTCGACCGCCGCGCGCTGCGCCGCGAGACAAGGCTGCGCGAGTTGGGCCGTGCCCCCAGCGGTGATGATCGCTACTATCTCGACGATCCGGAAGACATGGCTCGGTTCCGTCGCAAGCAGCTGGAAGAGGAGGGCCGGGTCATCCCGCCGCCGGCCGACGAATATGACGCCAATGGCGACAATTCGGTGGAGTCCTTTCCGCCGGCGCCGCAGGACGACGGCACTTACGACAATACTTATCCCGATGCGCGGCCGCCGGCAAAGCCGGGCAGCATCAAGCGTCAGCCGCTCAACGAGGCCTCGATAGACCCTATGCAGCCGTCGGCTCCGACGGAACAGGCCGCGCCCTCCGACCAGGCAGGACTGCCGCCCAAGATGGGCAAGACCACGGTCGATCCGTCGCTGGCGCTGGGAGCACGCCAAGATGTCGCGGCACTGCAGGTGCTACTCGACCGGGGCGGTGCTTCGCCCGGCGTCATCGACGGCCGCTTTGGCTCGAATGTCGACAAGGCGCTCGCTGCCTACAATGAGATTAACGGCAGCAATTTGAAGTCGACCGATTCGGCCGGCATTCAGGCGGCTCTTTCGCAGTCCGGCGGTGACCCCTTTGCCAACTACACGATCACAGCCGAGGACGCAGCCGGACCCTATGTCGCCTCGATCCCGGAAGACTACAGCCAGAAGGCGCAGCTCAACTGCATGTGCTACACCTCTGTTACCGAGGCGCTGGCGGAGCGCTTCCACATGGATGAGAACTATCTGAAGTCGATCAACAAGGGCCTCGACTTCAACAGCCCCGGCACGATCATCAAGGTCGCCAATTTCGGCAAGCTGGTGTCGACGCCGGTCGCGCGCATCGTCGCCGACAAGACCAAGAAGGAAGTGTACGCCTACGATGCGGGCGGCAAGCTGGTCGCGGCCTATCCCGCAACCATCGGCTCGGCCGATACACCGTCGCCCACCGGCATCCACGCCGTGTCACGCATCGCACTCGACCCGAACTACACCTACAACCCCAACATCAACTTCAAGCAGGGCCAGAACGACAAGATTCTGACCATTCCGCCAGGCCCCAACGGACCTGTCGGATCGGTCTGGATCGCCTTGGACAAGCCGACCTACGGCATCCACGGAACGCCCGAGCCGTCGAAGATCGGCAAGACCGAAAGCCATGGCTGCGTGCGCCTGACCAACTGGGACGCGCGCGAACTGGCCAAGCTGGTCTCGCCAGGCGTTACCGTGGAATTCGTTGGCGGACCTTCAGCCGATGACGTTGCGCAGCAATGAGCCGCGCAGTGCAGCGGCATAGACCAGCTGCACGACCAACGAGCCGGCGCGACCCTGACCTTGTGGCCAGTTCTATCTGGTTTTAACGAGATCGACTTGCTGGCTTGTTGTTGAGCCTATGCCAACGGTCTAAGCAAGCTCATGCAATCCTCTGACGAAGCCGCTATTTCCATAACCGCGACCAACGGGACGTTCTGTTCGCAATCGCAGCGACGTTACGTGTTGATCGCGGCGATCCTGGCCTCGGCGCTCGGCTTTATCGATGGGTCCATCCTGGCCATCGCCATGCCCGCGATCCGGATCGATCTCGGCGCCAGTCTTGCCGAGGCGCAGTGGATTTCCAATGGCTATGCGCTGACGCTGTCGGCGCTGATCCTCGCCGGCGGCGCCGCTGGCGACCGGTTCGGGCTGCGCCGCGCCTTCGTGGCCGGCATTATGCTGTTCGTCGCAGCCTCGCTCGCCTGTGCGCTGGCGCCGAATGCTGTCGTCCTGATCGCGTTTCGCGCACTCCAGGGCATAGGCGCGGCGATCATGGTGCCGGGCAGCCTCGCCATCATCGCCAAGGCCTATCCGAAAAAAGAACGCGGCCGGGCGATCGGCATCTGGGCCGCTGCCTCGGCACTGACCACCGCGCTTGGCCCCGTGCTCGGCGGTTTGGTACTTTCAGCTTTCGGCGGCGGTATCTGGCGGGCGATCTTTGCCGTCAACTTGCCGCTTGGCCTGATCTCCATCTATCTCCTGCTCTTCAAGGTTCCGGCCGATGCGCCGACGGAAAAACGCAGCCTAGATCTTGGCGGTGGGGCGTTGGCGACGCTGGCCTTCGGCGCGCTCGCCTATGGGCTGACTTCGATGAGTTCCAGTGGCGAGGGCCACATGGCGGGGCCGAGCATCGCCGCCGGCGCCGTGCTGCTTGTCGTCTTCATCCTGTTCGAGCAACGGCGGCGCGAGCCGATGATCGACCTCAGCCTGTTTCGTATCGGGGCTTTCGCCGGCGCCAATGTGGCGACTTTCTTCCTCTATTTCGCGCTTTCGGCCAATCTGTTCTATCTGCCGATGCTGCTGATTGCAGGCTGGGGATTGAGCACGGCCGAGGTCGGCTTCATCTTCCTGCCGCTGTCGGCATCGATCGCGCTCCTGTCAGGACCGGTCGGCCAATTGTCGGACCGGATCGGACCGCGTTTCCCGATCTCTTGCGGCAGCCTGGTCGTGGCTTTCGCCTTCGCCGGACTTGCCCTGCTCAGCCATGCCGGCATCCACCATTTCTGGACCGGAACATTTCCGCTGATGGCGTTGATGGGGCTCGGCATGGCCCTGGTCGTCTCACCACTGTCGACGGCGATCATGACGGCGGTGGAAGACAAGGATACGGGGGCCGCCTCCGGCATCAACAATGCCGTCTCGCGTATTGGCGGCCTGATCGCGGTGGCGGCAATGGGATCGCTTGCCACCTGGGTCTATTCAAGGATGCTCGACGCCAGCATCAGGCCGGGCATTCCGGGTTTTGGCGAACCTGTATCGACAGGCCTGCCGCCCGAACTTGAAGCAACGCGGCTTGCTGCCAGCGACATGGCTTTTTCGGCCGTATCCTTGACGACCGCCGTGCTCTGCCTGGTTGCAGCGATCATCGCCTGGATTACCGTTCCGGGTCAGGCACTGCCCTGGCGGCGTCGCCGAGAAATTGATTCGCCCCTGCCGGATCGGTAGAGGTTCAGCCGTCGATCTTGGCGCTGGCGACCTTCAGCGAGTTGCCATCTTCCTGCTTCAGCAGATCGTCGATGCGCTCGCGTTCGCGCTTGAAGGCAACGAGGTCGTCGCCTTTCAGCACCTTGCCGACCGGCAGGCGGACACGCATCGAATCAACCTTGGTGCCGTTGACGATCAGCTCGTAGTGAAGATGCGGTCCGGTGGAGAGGCCCGTTTGACCGAGGTAACCGATAACCTGGCCTTGGCGGACGCGCACGCCGACGGCAATGCCTTTGGCGAATGCGCTCTGATGGTTATAGGATGTCTCGTAGCCATTGGCATGGCGGATCATTATCTGTTTGCCGTAGCCCCCGGCCCAGCCGGCTTTTTCGATGACGCCGTTGCCGGCGGCAATGATCGGGGTGCCGATGGGGGCCGCCCAGTCCGTGCCGGTGTGCATGCGGACATAGCCCAGGATCGGATGCTTTCGAGCGCCAAACCCGGAGGTGAACCTGCCGTTGGGCAAGGGGTTGCGCAGCAGGAATTGCTGGGCGCTCGAACCGTTCTCGTCGAAATAGTCCGAGCTGCCATCTTGCATCTGGAAGCGGTAGAAGTTGCGCGTCGTGCCGCCGAAGGTCGCCGAGACGTACAGAAGCTCGGAATCGTCCGAGGTCTGGTCGTCGCCATCGGGCTGCGAGAACAGCACTTCGAGGCGGTCGGCCGGATTGAGGCGGGACTGGAAGTCGACATCGGAGGCCAAGAGCTTGATCAGCCGCTGGGTCATCGCCTTGGACATGCCGTAGGAATAGGCGGTGCGGTAGATGCCGTCATAGACATTGGGCAGGTTGCCACGCACCACCACGGGTGCCGACGAATCGTCGAACGCCGTCAAAAGTTCGGGATTCGGGTCCGGCTCCTGCGCGGGCACATATTGGCCGCGGTCGTCGAGCGCGATGGTGACGATATGCGTGGTCTTGTCATAGACGCTGGTGCGCACGACCTTTGCGGCATCGCCGTGCACTTCCAGACCAACACGCAGCACCGTTCCGGCCTTGAGCGTCGGCGCGTTCAACAGCTTGGCGATGGCTTCGGCCATGCCGGTGGCGTCGTCACCCGTGTAGCCCGAATCGGCGAAGGCTTCGGTGAGATCGGTGTCCTTGGTGAAGGGAATGATTTCTTCGGCGAAAGCCGGCGCCTGGTCGTCAGTGGCAGCGCGAGGTGAAACCGAGACGTTTTCAGGCACGATCTTCACGTCATAGGAGCCGGCCATGCTCTCGGCGAACGCTTCGCCGAATCGCTGCGGGTCGACATAATGGAGTGAAGCGACCTGCACGGCGCCGTCGCTGAGGTCGGTGCCGGCTTCGCGCACCACTTTTTCCACCTCGTCGGCGGACAGGTCGCTCTTTTCGTCAAAGGAGGCTGTCTCGACGGGGAAATCGACGGTCTTCAGGCTCATCTCGCTTTCGACCTTGGCGCCATAGATCTGGCCGGAGGCAGCGGAGGCCGTCGCCGGTTGCGCCGGGGTATCGTCGCCGTCGTTGCCGAACACCTGCATCGGGTCGAAAGGCGGGTAGGGCCGGCTGGTGGTGTGGCCGGCGGCGAGCGCCATCTTGATCTGCACGAAAGGCATGGTGTGGATGACATCGCGGTCACCGACCTTGGTGACCATCGACACTTCCATGCGACGGCGATCCTTGGCCTTGGCGATCTGACGCGGCGCCACCAGCCTGGTCGTCTTGGCCACCTCGCCAGAATCGCCATTGCTGGCAAGGCCGATCAGTTCCGCGATTTCGGGTGGGGTCGCCAGTTGCTGGCGCCCGTCCAGGGCGGCGAACAGCGCCACGCCCATCAGCACGCTCGACGTCACGCCGGTCAGGAACGTGCCCGACAGCCAGCGCGCAGAGACCTCGCGCCGATCGGGCGGGCCGCTGCGGCCGTCCGCGATAAGCGGCGGCTCATTGCCGAGTTCGGCTATGACATCTTCCGTGTCTGGCATCCAGAAAGGCTGCTTCTTCCCCGGGCGGAACGGCTTGTCGCTTTTGTTGTGGCCATGACATTTGCCTGTCACGGCAGGTTAAGTCAACGAAGCCTCAGGCCCCGGTCGAATTCCCCACGCGCACTTCTCTTATAGAGCCCTTTGCAAGGAGGGTGGCGTGCCTTCTCTA
>NZ_CP033361.1:1707500-1710000 GCF_013170725.1 Mesorhizobium erdmanii
ATGTGTAGGATAGGTGGTAGGCTTTGAAACCTGGGCGCCAGCTCAGGTGGAGCCACCCTTGAAATACCACCCTTATTACTATGGATGTCTAACCGCGGCCCGTTATCCGGGTCCGGGACAATGTATGGTGGGTAGTTTGACTGGGGCGGTCGCCTCCTAAAGAGTAACGGAGGCGCGCGATGGTGGGCTCAGAACGGTCGGAAATCGTTCGCTGAGTGCAATGGCATAAGCCTGCCTGACTGCGAGACTGACAAGTCGAGCAGAGACGAAAGTCGGTCATAGTGATCCGGTGGTCCCGCGTGGAAGGGCCATCGCTCAACGGATAAAAGGTACGCCGGGGATAACAGGCTGATGACCCCCAAGAGTCCATATCGACGGGGTTGTTTGGCACCTCGATGTCGACTCATCGCATCCTGGGGCTGGAGCAGGTCCCAAGGGTATGGCTGTTCGCCATTTAAAGCGGTACGTGAGTTGGGTTCAGAACGTCGTGAGACAGTTCGGTCCCTATCTGCCGTGGGTGTAGGAATATTGAAAGGATCTGTCCCTAGTACGAGAGGACCGGGATGGACGGATCTCTGGTGGACCTGTTGTGGCGCCAGCCGCATAGCAGGGTAGCTATATCCGGACGGGATAACCGCTGAAGGCATCTAAGCGGGAAACCCACCTTAAAACGAGTATTCCCTGAGAACCGTGGAAGACGACCACGTTGATAGGCCGGGTGTGGAAGAGCGGCAACGCTTGAAGCTTACCGGTACTAATAGTTCGATCGGCTTGATCGTTCTCATTCCTTATGCCCATCGTGAAACACGATGGTTCAATCAGCGCTCACGCGTCGTATCGGCCTTCGGCCGGACGCTCCGCGAGGGCGCCGGAAAACCGGCGACGCGCAGTCGCGCTTGCGGGCTCTCGCCCGAAAGCCAACTGTAGATGTCGCCTTGGCACGGAAAGACGGGCAAACAGCACAGCCGATAGTGAGCAGCATCTCTGCTCACTATTGCCTACTGCCTAATCCCTAACCCAGCTTCTCGAACAACGTGCGTTTTGCCGACCTGGTGGTTATGGCGGAGCGGCTGCACCCGATCCCATTCCGAACTCGGCCGTGAAACGCTCCAGCGCTGATGGTACTTCGTCTCAAGACGCGGGAGAGTAGGTCGCTGCCAGGTCTGCCAAACGCACGTTTTATGGGTCACATCGTACTTTCCAAAAATCAAAGCCGATTTTTGGGTCGATGTGATGAAATCTTCTCTGCACGACAAGGCCCGCCAAGGGATCTCGGGCCGCGCAAGCGGCCCTTTCATTTGGTGAGCAATATACCTATCTGTAGGCCATCCTGTCCAAGGTCTCGGCTTACGTCCAAAGCAAGCAAACGCTTGCTCAGATCAGCAAGCAAACGCTTGCTTAGATCAGCAAGCAAACGCTTGCTTAGGGGTATCGCAGTCGCCTTCGGCGACCGCGGGTAACGCGGGGTGGAGCAGCCCGGTAGCTCGTCAGGCTCATAACCTGAAGGTCACAGGTTCAAATCCTGTCCCCGCAACCAAATACAAAAGAGCCCGCCTCGTGCGGGCTCTTTTGTATTTTGCTGTCGTGGCCCGGCGATTTTAACCTGCATCAGGGGCCCGCAAGCAGGCAAAGCCGACGCAGCGGGACAAAATCAAATCCTGTCCCCGCAACCAAATCAAAAACAGCCCGCCTGGATCATACCAGGCGGGCCGTTTTGCGTTTTGTGGGCCAACCGAAGGCTATCAATGCTGGCGCCCCAGATCATCAAGTCCGCACCAGCTCAAGCCAAACCAAAAATCGACCCTCTCGGAACAAAAGCCAACGGCGAAGCCGAGTCGGGGCAGCCGTAACCAAAATGCGAAATGAACTGGCCGGTCGGCCTCCTTCTCAGCCGGCTTCGGTGCTCACCGCCCCGCCGGGATGAGAACAGATCGCCGCAGCCATCAATTGCCTGATTCGATCTTCGATTGCGCCGGAGCTATCGGGGCCGTGGCGATATCTCGTTATACCGAAGCAGGTGCTTGAGGCCTGTCCGCGGGGCAATTCGAATCACGGGCAGAGCGCCGCCGAATCGGTCGATGCTGGCAATGGATGACATCTATTGCTATATTCTCCTCGGTGCCTCCCTCATTCCTTCCAGAGATCGCCCATGCCCAACTACGCCCTGAACGACCACTATGAGAGCTTCATCAGGAAGCAGCTCGAATCAGGTCGCTACAACAATGCCAGCGAGGTTGTCCGCGCCGGCCTGCGCATGCTCGAGGATTTCGAGGCGGAGCGGGAAAAGTGGTTGCGCCAGGAAATTCCGGCGCGCCTGGCCGAGCTTCAACGGGATCCGGCGAAGGGTGTTCCCGCTGAAACGGTCTTTTCCAGGCTGGAGGCGCGTCATCGTTCGAAGCAGGGTGCGAAGCAGGCGAAAGCCAAGTAGGGGATGGAGTGCCGGATTGTCTTCCACCCCAGAGCGGAAACCGAGCTCGAACAGCTTTATGACGACATAGCC